>CAKREY010000032.1:0-4931 GCA_934318045.1 uncultured Lachnospiraceae bacterium | reverse complement strand
AGTGATACAGAAAAACAGAGTAGTGGAACAGAAATTGCGGGAATTGATGAAGGCTTAGATGCAGACGAAACTGCCATAAGTTCGAATGCAGATACAGCCTCCGAAAAATCACAAAGTATGCCGGTATGGGGAATTATATTGCTAGTAGTTGTAGCAGCGATTGCAGTGTCAGGAACGATTTTATTTATCCGGAAGAAAAAGAAAGAGAATTAGAGGTCATATATGGAGAGCTTTACAATCCGACTGGCGGGACAGCTTTTTACAATCTGTCCTGTCTGTGATTATATCAGAGAATATTGCAAAGATTATATAGTGGCAGATGTTACAGGACAATCAGGAATTGCTGATGGAGATACAGAGTATATATCGTCTGGAGTTGGTGATATTACAACAGAGAGTGTAACAAGGATTACGATAACCCAGTCCGATATCGACTTTGAGCGTGAGAAATCCGCCAGAGAAGATATCAAAGAGGGCATTCCTATCAGACATTTTTCCGATGCCTACTTAGAGACACTTGCGGTGTATCGCAAGATTGCAGACTGCCTTTTATCCTGCGATACCCTGCTTTTTCATGGCTCGGTCATTGCTGTAGATGGTGAAGGTTATCTTTTTACAGCCAAAAGCGGCACCGGCAAGTCTACCCACACACGACTTTGGAGAGAGTATTTCGGGGAGCGTGCCGTCATGGTAAACGATGACAAGCCGCTTCTTCGTATCACAGACTCCGGGGTGACCGCTTATGGCACACCATGGGATGGCAAGCACAGACTCAGCACGAATACTGCAGTACCGCTAAAGTGTATCTGCATACTGACTAGAGATACCACAAATCATATCGAACCGGCAGAGCCACATGCCGTATATCCGCTGATCGTCCAGCAGACGAACCGCAGCCTGTCGGCATATGGAATGAAGCAGACACTTTCCCTCATAGACCGTATGTTTAATGTTGTGCCGGTCTACAGGCTTGGCTGCAATATGGATATAGAGGCGGCGAGAGTGGCTTATGAAGGAATGAAAAGTGCTTTTCATATCCCTGATCAAATGATATAATGATTCCAAAATGTAGATAAATATACATTTTGGAATTCTAAAATGTTGATGTACATACATTTTAAAAACAAAATTGTTGATTTGAGGTGCGTTATGCTAAAAAGAAAGGCAACAGCTTTTATCGAAAATTGGATTCAATCGAAAGAGAAAAAATGTCTTGTGGTACAGGGAGCCAGGCAGGTTGGAAAGACTTATACGATTGAGCGGTTTGCAGAAGAAAACTATGAGGAATTTGTAGAAATTAATTTTAAACAGCTTCCGTCTGCCATGGATATTTTTTCCGGTGATCTGACGGTAGATGCTATGGTTATGGCTATGCGTTTCCGCTTTCCCGAAAAGAAAATTCTGCCGGGGAAAACGTTGATTTTTCTGGATGAGATTCAGGAGTGCCAAGAGGCAGTCACATCGCTGAAATTCTGGGCGATAGACAATCGATATGACGTGATCGTATCGGGATCTCTTCTGGGGATTGATTACAAACGTGCATCTTCCTATCCGGTTGGATATGTTGATTATCTGAGAATGTATGGAGTTGATTTTGAAGAGTTCCTTATGGGAATGGGTATTTCCGAGAATATGATAGAAACGCTGCGCGGTTATTTGTGCGCGCAGACGGCTGTCCCGGAGGCAATACATGTGAGCATGATGGACTATTATAGACGCTATATTGTAATTGGAGGGATGCCGGAGGCAGTACAGAAGTATATAGATACAAAAGATTTCCGGGAGGTTGACCGGATCCAGAGAAATCTTCTGCAAGGGTATCAATATGACATTGCACATTACGCAACCGCAGAGGAAAAGGTTAAGGCAGAAAAATGCTATCTTTCCCTTGCAAGACAACTGCTGGATAAAGAAAATCACAAGTTCCAATATAAAGAAGTGGAGCATGGCGGCAGAGCACAGAAATATTTTTCAAGTATTGAGTGGCTGCTTCGGGCAGATATGGTACATTTGTGTAAACTGGTGACAGATATCCGTTTTGATTTGGATGACTATGCCAGAGACGATTTTTTTCGGGCATATACAACGGATTTGTCATTGCTGATGGCGATGAAGGATTTTTCGCTGAAGCAGCATATTGTAGAAAATACGTTGGAGGGGAACTCCAAGGGCGGCATATTTGAATGCGCAGTTGCAGACGCACTTTATAAGAAGGGATATCCATTATATTTCTACAAAAATGAGACAACGAAACGGGAAATTGATGTAATTATCCAAAAAGATGGAATGGTAGTTCCGATAGAGGTAAAAAGCGGGAATACGCGGGCAAATTCACTTAAAGCGATTTTGAAAAACAGAGCAGATATTCCGTATGGGTATAAATTCGTGGACGGCAATATAGGGGGAAACGAGGATGGCATTATTACGCTGCCTTTGTATATGATTGCATTTATATGATGCCAGGGTGAGGTTGGCTTATGAAGGAATGTATAGACGTAAGAAACAGGAGGAATCATAGATGAGATTAAAAGATACATTTATCACACACGACAGCGATGAAGAGCAGGTACTAATTGATGTAACCAGCTCATTTGCAGGGCTTGTCAGAAGCAACAAGACAGCGGCATTTATTGTGGAGTGCCTGAAAACAGATACTACCAAAGAGCAGATCGTTGAGGCTATGTATGAGAAATACGATGCTCCGAAGGATGTGCTGCAAAAGGATGTGGATTCGATCGTGGAGAAACTGCGTGGCATTGGAGCGATAGAGGAATGACCAGATTATCTTATGAGGAATATCTACGGAAATATCATACTCTCACATACAAAAATGTAGGAGTGAGTATGCTGCCGCTGTTAAAGCAGGGGCGGGATTCTTTTACGGTGCGTGAGGTGAAACAGGGCGAAAGCTGTAAGTTATGGGATGTCGTGTTGTATAAAAGAGGCACAGACCAGTATGTGCTTCACAGAATTATCAAGGTATATGATGATTCCTATGATATCCTTGGTGATAACTGCATCGGGATAGAGCGCGGAATCCCAAAGACAGATGTTCTTGGTGTTATGACAGACTTTACCCACAAAGGAAAGCAGTATAAGACCGATGACATAAGATACCGATTGTATGTGTGGCTGTGGTGCAGACCATATAAGCTGCGGATATTTTTAAAGAAGATCAGAATGAGATTACAATCTGTTTTGAGAAAAAGAAAGAAAAATGAATCAAAGTTGGTGTGATTATTTATGAGAAAGGCGAATAAATCCGCCCTGCACTTTATCAACGAGGTCGCAGGCAAAAGCAGATTATATATCATATTTCTGCTGCTGGTGCAGATGGTACTTGGCATCAGCAGTGTTTTTTATGCTCTGCTCCTGCGCGGACTGATTGATGGTGCAGTGGCACATGACAGCAAAAAAATGCTGACCTTCTGCGTCCTCTTTGCGGCACTTGTGGTGGGGCAGATTGCACTCCGGGCAGTTCTTCGGTTCTTGGAAGAATACGCTAAGACAACCTATGAGAATGCATTCAAAAGCAGGCTGTTTGCAGGGCTTCTTACACACAATTACGGAGCAGTTACAGCGACGCATTCCGGTGAGTGGATGAACCGTCTGACATCAGATACTGTTGTCGTGTCAGAGGGGCTTGCCACGATTGTGCCGGGTGTAGCCGGAATGGTAACGAAGATGGCAGGAGCACTTGTGGTAATCCTTATTATGGAACCGAGGTTTGCCTATATCCTTGTGCCTGGTGGAATACTTCTGGTGCTGCTTACTTATATTTTCAGAAAACAGCTAAAAAAGCTGCATAAGCAGATGCAGGAAAAGGATGGATTTGTTCGCATCTTCTTGCAGGAGCATCTTGGCAGTCTGATGATCGTCAAAGCATTTGGCAAGGAAGCGGACAGTCTTACTGAGGCGGAAAGTCACATGAGCGAGCACAAGAAAGCCCGCATGCGTAAGAATCATTTTTCCAATGTCTGCAATATCGGCTTTGGAGCAGTTATGAACGGAGCTTATGTGCTTGGAGCAGTCTATGGAGCTTTTGGTATCTACAATGGCACTATGACCTACGGTACATTCATGGCGATGCTTCAGCTTATCAGCCAGATACAGAATCCGTTTGCCAATATCACAGGCTATCTGCCGAAGTATTTCGCTATGCTTGCAAGTGCAGAGAGGCTGATGGAGATTGAGGCGTATGAAAAGGATGAAGTAAAATATATTCCGGATAACAGCACCTTTGGCTTGTCCCATGTGGATTTTACATACCTTCCGCCGGTCATTACCGAGGGAGACACGGTTATGCCAATCGTATTAAAGGATTACAGCTTAGAGATACGAAGGGGCGAGTTTGTGGCATTTACCGGTCCGAGTGGCTGTGGAAAGAGTACTGTGTTAAAGCTTTTGATGGGCTTGTATACAGTAGATGCCGGAAAGGTCTATGGGTGCAGGCGTAATATGTTTGCTTATGTGCCACAGGGAAATCAGCTTATGAGCGGAAGTATCCGGGATATCATTACATTTTCCGATAAAGACAAGAGCGGCGATGAATCAGGTATTTACAGAGCCTTACGGATTGCCTGTGCGGATGGCTTTATCGCAGAGCTGGAACAGGGCATAGATACTCTCCTTGGCGAGCGAGGCTTAGGACTTTCTGAAGGACAGATGCAGAGACTTGCGATTGCGAGGGCAATTTATTCCGACCGACCGGTACTTCTTCTGGATGAAGCTACAAGTGCACTGGATGCCGGGACGGAAGAAGCAGTGCTTGAGAACCTTCGCAGCATGACAGATAAGACAGTGATTATTGTAACCCACCGTCCGGCAGCATTAAAGCTGTGTGACAGGCAGGTTGCATTTGGAGAGAAAGATGGAAAAAACTAATACAGAATATATAAATCAGATTGCCTATGACATGATTTATCTGGCTT
>CAKREY010000031.1:0-6207 GCA_934318045.1 uncultured Lachnospiraceae bacterium | reverse complement strand
TTCACGCAGCATATAATTTCTGCGCTTTTTACTAAAGAGCATACGCACAATCCGGTAAAACCAATATGCCGGTATCAAGAATCTGTGCTTTACCAATAACGGATAATTCTCATACAACTCCATTCCCGGAAATACTCTATGCCGATAATAACTAAGCTTTGACAGATTCTTCTTTCCATCTGCTTTTGTCTGCTTCTCCATGCGGTTTTCTACCATCCGATCAAAGGTTCCATACACACCGGAAGAAAGGTAATACTTTAGCATTTCCATCTCATCAGCCGACAGAGATTGTTCGAAAGCAACTCTGTCATATATCTGCTGTGATGAAAACACTTTCCAGCAGAGTCTGCGGTTGCATTTCTCAAAATCCCTGATTCCAAGCTTTCTGCACTCTGCCTTGATATAGTCAAAATCAAGCGATTCTTCCTTTGCTTTAAGATATGCATAGAAATCCAACAAGGTACGAATGCCTGTTCCACTTCCACTGTAATGCTTATAGGCATGACTTGTGATGTAAATATAAAAATCCTCATCACTCATATGATATCCGCAGCTGCCCTCCGGCTGGTCAGAAAGCAGACGATTCTTTATATCACTGTAATATTCCACCCATCTTTCATCATATCCCTTGCCATAGAGTGAGCGGTGCATCTCAAAGTTATAGACCGGTGCCTTTTGGTAGACATCATGGTTGCCCTTGCCTACAGCCTCTGCCTCATAGCCCTCAGAGAGCATATGCTTCTCCACTCGCTCCCATGTGTCTGCATCAAATAAAATATCATTGTCCGACATCTGCCGCATTCCGATTGACGGATAATACTCCTTTAAAACAATTCCCTTTAACGGCAGATACCAGATATGTTCCCTGTCCATCCATGCACACAGCTTCTTCCGCTCTGCATCAAAAAGAATAACCTTGCGGACAGCCTTTACCATGTGCTCTTCCCAGTATTTTGGCAATACAACTCCTGCCTTCTTTAACGTCATACCAGTCAGCGCGTCTATGAAATGTTTTGCACTCATGCGAAAAAGCTCTTTTCTGTTTTCCTCATTTGTGCGATAACGCTCCAGACATTTTTCATCCGGTTTACACTTACTGTTAATTCCAAATGAAGCCAGATAAATCATGTCATAGGCAATCTGATTTATATATTCTGTATTAGTTTTTTCCATCTTTCTCTCCAAATGCTATCTGCCTGTCACACAGCTTTAATGCTGCCGGACGGTGGGTTACAATAATCACTGTCTTATTTGTCATGCTGCGAAGGTTCTCAAGCACTGCTTCTTCAGTCCCGGCATCCAGTGCACTTGTAGCTTCATCCAAAAGAAGTACCGGTCGGTCGGAATAAATTGCCCTTGCAATCGCAAGCCTCTGCATCTGTCCCTCAGAAAGTCCCAGACCACGCTCGCCAAGAAGTGTATCAATCCCATGCTCAAGCTCTGCGATAAATCCATCCGCACAGGCAATATGCAATGCTCTGTAAATACCGACTTCATCACCCGTCTTATCCTTATCTGAAAATGTAATAATATCCCTTATACTTCCGCTCATAAGCTGGTTGCCCTGTGGCACATAGGCAAACATGGAACGATCACAGCCATGCACTTCTCCGGCATCCACTGTATACAATCCCATCATAAGCTTTAACACTGTACTCTTTCCACAGCCACTCGGACCGGTAAATGCCACAAACTCACCCTTTCGTATCATAAGGCTGTAATCCTTTAACACGATTGGCATCATCGTGTCTCCCTCGGTAATGACTGGAGGAAGATAAGTAAAGTCCACATGAGACAAGCCGAATGTGCTGTTATCCGGAATATATTTTACTTCATCCTTTTCATATGCTTCAATCTCCATCAGCCTCTCCGCACTGGCAAGCATTGCGAAATACTTCGGGAGATAGCCTGTGATATTGGCAAACGGGTTCTGTATCTGGCTTATGAGCTGAAGCATCGCCATAAAGGTTCCGTAGGTCATAGTGCCAGTGTAGATTCCGAATGCCCCATAGACAGCTCCGAGCACATAGGCTCCGTTCATGACTGCTCCAAAACCGATATTGCACACATTGGAGAAATGATTCTTTCGCATACGGGCTTTCTTGTGCTCGCTCATATGGCTTTCAGCCTCAGTAAGACTATCCTTTTCTTTGCCAAAGGCTTTTACAATCATCAAGCTTCCAAGATGCTCCTGCAAAAAGATACGGACAAGTCCATCCTTTTCCTGCATCTGCTTGTGCAGCTTCTTAAGCTGCTTTCTGAAAATGTAGCTAAGCAGCACCAGAAGCACTCCTCCCGGCACAAGGATATAGGCAAATCTTGGCTCCATAATAAGGATTACCACAAGTGCTCCTGCCATCTTCGTTATCATTCCAGCTACGCCAGGAACAATCGTGGCAAGTCCCTCTGACACTACAATGGTATCCGAAGTCAGGCGGTTCATCCACTCACCGGAATGGGTTGCGGTGACCGCTCCGTAATTGTGTGTAAGAAGCCCTGCAAACAGCCTGCTTTTGAATGCATTCTCATAGGTTGCCTTAGCGTATTCTTCCAAGAACCGTAGAACTGCCCGGAGTGTAATCTGCCCTGCCACAAGTGCCGCAAAGAGGACACAGAAGGTCAGCATTTTTTTGCTGTCATGTGCCACTGCACCATCAATCAGTCCACGCAGGAGCAGAGCATAAAAAACACTGCTGATGCCAAGTACCATCTGCACCAGCAGCAAAAATATGATATATAATCTGTTTTTGCCTGCGACCTCGTTGATAAAGTGCAGGGCGGATTTATTCGTCTTTCTCATAAATAATCACACCAACTTCGATTCATTTTTTCTCTTTTTTCTCAAAACAGATTGCAATCTCATTCTGATCTTCTGTAAAAATATCCGCAGCTTATATGGTCTGCACCACAGCCATACATACAATCGGTATCTCCGGTCATCGGTCTTATACTGCTTCCCTTTGTGGGTAAAGTCTGTCATAACACCAAGAACATCTGTCTTTAGGATTCCACGCTCTATCCCAATGCAGTTATCACCAAGGATATCATAGGAATCATCATATACCTTGATAATTCTGTGAAGCACATACTGGTCTGTGCCTCTTTTATACAACACGACATCCCATAACTTACAGCTTTCGCCCTGTTTCACCTCACGCACCGTAAAAGAATCCCGCCCCTGCTTTAACAGCGGCAGCATACTCACTCCTACATTTTTGTATGTGAGAGTATGATATTTCCGTAGATATTCCTCATAAGATAATCTGGTCATTCCTCTATCGCTCCAATGCCACGCAGCTTCTCCACGATTGAATCCACATCGTTTTGCAGTACATCCTTCGGGGCATCGTATTTCTCATACATTGCCTCAACAATCTGCTCTTTGGTAGTATCTGTTTTCAGGCACTCCACAATAAATGCAGCTGTCTTGTTGCTTCTGACAAGTCCTGCAAATGAGCTGGTTACATCAATCAAAACCTGCTCTCCATCGCTGTCGTGTGTGATAAATGTATCTTTTAATCTCATCTATGATTCCTCCTGTTTCTTAAGTCTGTTCATTCCTTCATAAGCCACCTTTGCCGCCTCGATATCCATGTTGCAGCCAAGCCGGTAGACCGGCACTACATTAAGCATCCAATCTATGAGGGAAAGTGTCTGCTTCATTCCATCTGCCGATAGGCTTCTGTTCGTCTGCTGGACAATAAGCGGATATGCGGCATGTGGCTCTGCCTGCTCGATATGATTTGTGATGTCTCTTGTCAATATACAGATGCCCTTTAACGGAACTGCGGTATTCGTGCTTAGTCTGTGCTTGCCATCCCAGGGTGTGCCATAGGCTGTCACACCGGAGTCTGTGATATGAAGAAGCGGCTTATCGTCATTTACCATGACGGCACGCTCCCCGAAATACTCTCTCCACAGGCGTGTATGTGTGGACTTGCCGGTACCGCTTTTCGCTGTAAAAAGATAGCTTTCGCCATCTACAGCAATCACCGAGCCATGAAAAAGCAGGGTATCACAGGATAAGAGGTGGTCTGCAATCTTACGATAGACCGCAAGTGTCTCTAAGTATGCATCAGAAAACTGCCTGATGGGAATGCCCTCTTTGATATCTTCTCTAGCGGATTTCTCACGCTCAAAGTCGATATCCGACTGAGTTGTGACAATGCGAAAACGCATGGCATTCTCTGTATCATCTGCCACTATATAATCTCTGCAATATTCTCTGATATAATCACAGACAGGGCAGATGATAAAATACTGTCCTGCCAGACGGATTGTAAAGCTCTTCATATGCGACCTCTGATTCCATTCAAATTATAATTCTACTTCTGTTTCTTTTTCTTCCGGATAAATAAAACCGTTCCTGCCACTACAATCGCTGCTACAACTACTAGCAATATATTTCCCCATACCGACATACTTTGTGATTTTTCAGAGGCTGTATCTGCATTCGAGCTGATGGCAGTTTCGTCTGCATCTAAGCCTTCATCAATTCCTGCAATCTCTGTTCCACCACCCTGCTTTTCTGTATCACCATTTTGTGCTGTAGCACCATCATCTGTCTTGTTTTCTTTCTTGTACTGCTCCGCAAGTTTCTTTTCCTCTGCGACTGTATCTACTGAGGAATCAACCGTAACTTTATAATTGCTCTGATTATTGTTGGATCCGGACTGTTCCTTAGTCTGATTATTTGATGTGCCGGACGGATTCGACTTTCCGTTTTCATCTGCATCTTTCTTGTCTGTATTTTCATTGGAATCCTCGATTTTGGTATCTGAGGATGCAAGTACCACATCCTTGAGATTTCCGGCACCAGAAAATGCATTTGTATGAATTGTTGTAACTGTAGATGGCACAATTATCCGCTCTACTGTATTGCATAATAAAAATGCATAATCATTGATTTCTGTTACTGCCTTGCCATTGATATATGCAGGAATGGTAACCTCTTTGTCGCTTCCATTATATGCATAAATTGATACGTTTTCTCCATTATCTTCGTATTGAAAATTTCCATAATATTCTGCCGCATACACCTGTACACTTCCAAACAGGCAAAGGAAGCAAATACATACTGCCGTTAAAATCATATTTTTTATCTTCACAATCCATCTCCTCTGTACTGGTTGATAATGACAGCCATTTATAAATACCCGTTACTGTGCTAAATAATTTAAATAGCTTCTCTGTTATTTGGAAAAAGCGGCGGTTTACACCGCCGCCTCCTGAATAATGGTATTCTTAGTCTCCGAAACCTTCATCACCGCCGCCAATCTGACTGGTAGTAATCACATCTTCTGTTTCAAACTCAATAATTTCCATTTCTGCTACTTCATAAGCTTCTTTCATTTCTTTTTTCTTCCTTTCACTTAAATTAGTTATTCTTTACACCATATATTGAATCACTATACACTGTATATCTGATTCCATTCTTCTCATATATCATATAGCCCGTAACTGTATGTCCAGTTCCATAATAATTTGATTTTGTATAATAGAACTGTCCTTCGCTGCCAAGCTTAGATAACACAGAATATTGTGATATGCCAACTGTTTCAAGGGTAATTCCATCTGCCGCATAATCACCCTTCTTTCTGATAATACCAATATCTACCAGCTTACAGTCCTCTGGAACCGTATAGTTGAAATAAAATGACATCTTATATCCACCGGTAATATCCTCGTAGGTTGGTTGTGCTATGATTATCGTCGGCTCTTTCACTATCATACTGTCTGCCTGCTCATAACATGCCGTGAGCGTGGTGTCTCCGGTGATGATGAAAGTATATGTGCTATCATAACTTACGATATTGCCATTTGCATCCTTCCAGCCAACAAACTGTTTACCTTCAATCGGATCTGCAGTAACCGTAACACTAGACTGTGGAGCCTTTTGCTCTGTCTGTAACCCTACTACTGTCAATGTATAAGTAATAGCCTGTGCCTTAAATACCGGATAAAGACTGGTATTCTCACTAAAGATTGCCGTTTCAAAATCAACTACATCTTCTGCTGTTGCACCGCTTGCCTTTGCAGACCATCCAAGGAAGTCAAAGCCTACCTTTGTCGGTGCATTTACTGTAGCGGTGATCTTTCCTTCGCTGGAAACAACCTTCTGGCTGTCCAAAAGCTTTCCTGACTGATGGTAGAAACTTACTGTCACATAAGCTATATCTGCTCCTTCATCTGTCTTAACCTTGACAA
>CAKREY010000030.1:0-7222 GCA_934318045.1 uncultured Lachnospiraceae bacterium | reverse complement strand
GCCACTTCTGCATTCGATATGTATCCACGGTTATACTCGCGCTTCAGCTCCACGTCCATAACGTAGTCTTTCTTCTCTACCTCTTTGCCCATAAGCCGGCTTTTCTCGGTTGACTTATGATAAACCTTAAGGTCTTGCACAGTATAGTGAGGCAGATTGTCGAGCATAATCTTGTTGTTGCCCTTGAAGAAGTCCTTGCCGTTGAGCGTGAGATAGTCTATCTTCTTGCCATTCACATAGATGTAGCCATTGCTCTTAATCTCGGCTCCAGGCAACTGGCGCACAAGGGCGTGAGCATAGAACCGTCGGGCACGTTGAAGGCGCTGGCATTATACACGATGGTGTCGCCACGATAGGTGAACTTCACCTTTGTGCCCGTCACCACCACTCCATCCAAGTCCACCTCTTTATATATGTCGCTTTGGGCGAGTTTCTTCAGGTTAAGGTCGGGCATCTTGAAAGCTTTGTTGCGTGCTATGCGCTTGATTTCATAGTTGAGAAAGTTGGTGGCATAGCCTTCACATTCTGCCTTGACGATGTATTGTACAGGCTTGGCTTCCACTTCAAAGCGTGCAATATAGCTACCTTGCCATCCTTGGCAGGTAGTTGTGTCGACAACCGTACTGTCATGACTCATCAAGGTGACATGAGCCTTAAGCTTCACACCCGTAAACGAGTCCTTGATGTTCTGCAACAGTATTACAGTACGCTTGGGCTTGTCGGTCTTGGTGTTTTGTGCCGCTCCTCCTATCACATTGAATAGGAGGAGAAGCAATAACGGTAAAATACGCTTTGTTTGCATAATAAATAAGAAAGATTAAGGGAGGATATATTACTGTTTCCTTACGCCCTCGTGCACCATCTTCACAAATCCTCCATTGGTCACAATGTCCTTGACATCGTGCTGACCTATGTGCAGACGATACTCTATGATTCCGCCTTTGTGATGGAACGGGGCTGTAGAGAGATAACGCCAGTTGTCATCTTGGGCATTCGAGGCAACGTAGTCCACCCATGTGGTGCTGTCGTTCTGCTGGCACAGGAATGGGGTATTGCGGCTTTCAGCCCACGACAATCCCTTAAGCGGAATGTTTGAGGCAGAGCCATAACCGTCGAGACGCAACATAGAGAGACACTTGCCCTCGCTCCACACGCTAAGCGTAGCATCAACAACCGAACAGCTCGAAAGACACTCAAGCACATAGTCGCCCTCTTCCTTTGCCTCCTTGCGGCTCATGACAAACTCAATAGGCAGGTTGCTCTTGTCAGCTCTGATACGTATAGGATTCTTTTCCATACACAAAGGGTCTGCATCCGACCATCCATAGATAGTCTCACCGAAGTTCTTGGCAACATCGATGGTCCATCCATCCTGCGAAGTCAAATCCCAGTTGTTGCGGTCCATATAGATGCCGTTGTGCGTATTTTCCAATCTGTCGTATTCTCTGCTTTTCTTCTGCATCTGTATGCCCATCATTACAAACATAATGAAGCCTAACGTCATCGCCACAATCCAAATGCCCGAAAGCATTGCAACAATGCCGGTTTGCATGGGCTTGGGCTCCGACTTGAACAAGCGGAAGACAAAGAGCAACGGCAAAAGCATCACTACGAAACAACATAGAGCCGACACTATCATATAGACCTCCAAGTAAGGCAATGATGCCATAGTATTCAGGGTAATCTCGTCGTTGGTGAAAAGTCGTACAAACGGATCGCCTATCACGGAATATGCTATAGAGAAGAGGAGATAAGCAAGGGCAAAGGCTGTCATTACAGAGAAGAAGCTAAGCGCAGCTATCTTTATGCAGAACTTCAGAATTTCGGCTATTCCCGACAATATGCTGGCATCCTTGCCACGCTTTACGGTAGGCTTCACTTGCTCCTCAGCCTCGGCAATTATAGCCTTGCTTATCGACTCGGGCGTAACCTCCTTGCCCGTCATGCTTAGTCGCTCCTCGGTTGTACGTGCCATAGGAGCCACAAGCCACAACACTATATAGACAATTATTGGTACGAAGAAAAGAAAACCCAACAAAGGACGGAGGAAAAAATAGTGCAATGTCTGGTTGAGGGTAAATGCCGCTAAAAGGAACAGAACTGTGCCTACTCGCCATACCACTATGTCGCCACCACCACAATAATGACACAATCCGGAGATAACACCTCCGCATATCTTGTCTTTGCCGTCGCGATAAAAGCGATGGGTGCTCACATGATGCAGCACACGGTCAAACCATTTGCCGCCAACGGTTTCTTCTGCAGTTGTGTTGTTGTCGGTATTGTAGGAAGAGTGGGAATCGTTCTCGCTCTGACCGTTGCCCTCGTTGGCTGCTTCTGCATTAGAAGCCTCTTCTGTAGTAGAATCAGCAGTCTCCTCTTCCACGCTGTCCATTTCGTCGGGATTGCCAATGCTGCTGATAATCTGCTTCACGGCATTGATGTCGATAGCAGTCATACCACTTTCCTTCAAGTTCCACAGATGTTCTGCCACACGATGCTCTATGTCGTCGTATATCTCGTCGCCACCGTCGCACTTGGCAAAATAGCTGCGCATGTTGTCAAGATAGTTCTCAAGAAGTGTGCAGGCGTCCTCATCGATGGCGTAGAGCGTACCGAAGAGGTTTATGTTGATGTTCTTCTTCATAATTAAATTCAGATTTTATGGGTTATTCTTTAGGTTCTATGTTCTTTAATACGGTTACGGTGTGGGCTATCTCCTGCCATGCCTTGTCGAGTTCGCTTAGCGTAGCCTCACCGTCGGGTGTAAGGGAATAGTATTTGCGCGGAGGCCCTTGTGTCGACTCCTGCCACTCATAGCCGAGCAATCCGTCCTTTTTCAGGCGAGTGAGCAGAGGATAGAGCGTTCCCTCCACCACTATCAGCTCCGCCTCCTTCAAGTTGGCTATGATATCGCTGGCATAGGCTGCACGATGGCGCAGCAGCAGCATTATGCAATACTCAAGCATTCCCTTACGCATCTGCGATTTAGCATTGTCTATATTCATTGCCTTATGGTTTTAAATGCGTTAGTGTATGTTTACGGTTGCAAATATATGTATAATCTAAGTACTATGCAATACATAGTACTATAAAACTTATAACAAGGACTATATATTTAACCTTTGTTAGCAGTTTAATAGTTATTTAAAGTGATGTAAATAAGAATTCAGGTTGTCATTCAATCGCAGGTATCGTATAGAAACGTATTACTGCCAAATCTGAATGTACTAACTTTGCATTGTAAAAAAAAAAACGAGACTGGCGCGCGTCCCGAACAAATCCCGAACAAATCCCGAAGGATCCCGAACGGCTTTCAAAGGTTTCATCCATGCAAATAAAAAAAGGAATTCGCAACCCTCAGAAATCGAGAATCATCATGGCAAGAATAAAAAAACAATTTAACTTTTCTGTAATCGTATTGAAATATATATTGAATACTTTTGCACGTGTAAAACACGTTAGAGAATTGTTATTAATGAAAAAGATTAAGATTTTCAGTTTTATTGTTATGGCATTGCTTGGATGCGGAACAGCCTCAGCACAGCAGTCCGAGTCTTCTGCCATACAACGCCCGAAACTTGTAGTGGGCATTGTTGTCGACCAAATGCGTTGGGACTATCTCTATCGCTATCAAAAGCGATACACCAATGGTGGATTCAAGCGTTTGCTTGGCGAAGGATTCTCATGCGAAAACACTATGATTCCTTATGTGCCTTCGGTAACGGCTATTGGCCATACTTGTATTTATACAGGTAGCGTACCTTCTATTCATGGCATTGCAGGAAACTATTTTGTGAAGGATGGCATGAAGGTTTATTGTACTGACGATGAAACCGTTAAGCCTGTAGGCACAACAAGCAAGGCAGGACTCATGTCTCCAAGAAATCTATGGGCAACAACTATTGGCGACGAAATGAAGATTGCATCGAATGGCAGAGCAAAGGTTGTGGGTGTAGCTTTGAAAGACCGTGCATCGATACTTCCTGCTGGTCACAATCCAAATGGAGCTTTTTGGTTTGATGATAAAACGGGCAACTTCATAACAAGCACTTATTACATGAATAAGTTGCCTAAATGGGTGGAGACATTCAATAATGAGCGTGTAGCTGACCGTTATCTCTCTGAAAAATGGAATACTCTTTATCCAAAAAATACATACGCAGAGAGTACTACCGACGAAAATGAATATGAAAACAGCATCAAACCAGGAGTGAAAGCAACTTTGCCTCTCGACCTCCCTACCCTATACAAGAAATATGGCTATGGAATAATCAGAAACACTCCTTTTGGCAACTCGTTAACCTTAGATATGGCTAAGGCGGCTATTGATGGCGAGCAGTTAGGAGCAGACGACGAGACCGACCTCTTGGCTGTGAGCTGTTCAAGTACCGACTATATTGGTCACCAAGTGGGCACACACGCCATAGAAACCGAAGACACTTATCTGCGCTTGGATAAGGCTATTGCCGATTTCCTGTCTTATCTCGATGCTAAGGTTGGCAAGGGCAACTATCTCGTTTTCCTTAGTGCCGACCATGGTGCTATGAATAATGCAGGATTCTTGCAAGACCGCCGTATTCCTGCAGGCTGTTGGGATGCGGATGCTGTGGCAAAGAAGTTAAACGAGACGTTGGCAAAGGAATATCCAAACGCTGGCGACATCGTGAAGAGCGTGATGAATTATCAGGTGTTCTTCAATCGCGATGTTATCAAGGCGCAGAATATGGATTTTGATAAAATCAAGCAGATAGTTGTAAACAGTTTGAAACAAGACTCATGCGTGCTGTATGCTTGCGACATGGAGAAGACTATGACAGAGAGTATTCCTGAGGAGGTTAAATTCAGAATCATCAATGGCTACAATCGTGAACGTAGCGGCGACGTAGTCGTTGTGTTAAAGCCAAACTACTATGCTCACGGCATGAAGGGTACCGACCATGGCGCATGGAATCCTTACGACACTCACATTCCTCTTGTATTTATGGGATGGGGCATCAAGCATGGAGCTACCACAAAGCAGACCTTAATGACCTACATAGCTCCAACCATCGCAGCCTTGCTTCATGTGCAGGCTCCTAATGGTTGCGTAGGTAAACCGATATTCGGGTATATTGTAAACCAATAAATAATATAAAAGAAACGATATTTATAAACAATACAGGCTACATGCTTTAATAGGAATACCTATTGCATATAGCCTGTATTATTTATATGTTTTCTCGCTCATTGAGTAAATACTTGATAAAGTCGTCGGAGATATTTGAGATTTCATTTTTGTCGTATATGGTCAGCAAGTCTATTACAATAACATCCTCTTCTTGGTAAAGATTGTAAGTGATAACCCTTGCTCCGCCACTTTTTCCTTTACCTTTGCTGGCGATAGCCATTCTTACTTTTCTAACCCCTCTACCAAGACTGCTGCCTTGATAAGGATTACCAATAAGGGATTTCTTAAACTCTTGAAGATCCTTCTTCATAGAATGATACTTCTTAGAAAGTCGTTTTGCTTGAGTCCAAAACTCTGCTTCGACACGTATTTCAACTTCCATAACTATTCCTCATTATCCCATTTGTCCATAAATTCATCAAAAGACATCGGCTCAGTTCCATTCTTTTTGTGCTCCTCCATCTGGTCGAGTGCACGGTTAAGGCTTTCCGACACATAAGCCTCCTGTTCAGCCTGAGTCATGTAAGCCTCTTGATAACTATTTGTTGGCTTAGAAATAGTATTTGATAATTTATCGGCATAATCCTTAATCTTGGCGACAAACTCGTCAAGTGTATATTTGCCTGTTGTAGCTACTTGCAGTTGAATATTAATAGTTTCCATTTTATTCCTTTCTTCCGAATTACGCTTACAAAGCTAATAGTATTTATTGAAAGTACCAAACGTTTAACTAAGTTTTTTTGCACTTGCGGTAGCTCTATTTGTTATGATGTACAGCCAAGCGCATACGATAGTCGAAAAGAAATTGGAACACGGTAGTGCCAAACTCATGCTTGAACACATTGTTCAAAATGCACTCGTTGGTTATATTGGAATAAACGTGTTGGATAATGGCATTAGAAATCATCAAGTTGGCGATGCTGGCCAATCTATATCACCGTAGAAGGTGGAAATAAAAAAAGTTTGCCCCTTTTCACAAAGAGACAAACCGTTTGGATAATTTTTACTTCTCTGTTTTTATATATGTATTCCAATAAAATATTATAATTATTTAAACCTCAGCAGAGAAGCCTTGCTTTTATAATTCTCCTGTAACGTCATCTGGTTTTTGGCGAAGTCGAACTGCAACTTCACGCTGCTCATCCAGTCTACATAATGTATCTTTACGTTCAGCTTACCGTCACCGGTCCAACCATAGCTGGCACTTGCCTTGAACGGAGAAGTGAAGCCAGAGAAAGCACCCTTGGTGTCGCCACGCGCATTTGATGGGAACTTTGTAGCCACCTCAGACAATATCCATTCGCGATAGCCACACTCAATCTCATTGGTTCCACACTCCTCGGTGTCGATGACAAGCTTAATGTTCTTGCCGTCCTTCACGATGCAGACGCTCTTCCATCCATTGGCATTCTTGTCGAGAGTAAATGTCTTATTGAAAACAGCCTTGCTGGTGGCAGCCGACTTGCCTTCGGCATAAGGCAGCACGTATGAGGCTGATTTCTTCTGCAAGCGCCTGAAGTCGGCTGCTGACTTTGTCAATGCGCCACTCTTGATTGCGCTGAGCACATTCTTGAACAGCATATGCTGCTCTCTTTTTCCTGCGTCGCCTTTTGTTATCACCTGTGTAACCACAGCCACCATATCCTCATTAGGCATTACGATGACATACTGACCATAAGCGCCGTCGGCACGGGCGGTGTTGGGATTGTCGCATTTCCACATCTGGTAGCAGTAGCTGTCGCCTCCAGTCTCGCTCACGTGCGGCTTCATCATTTCTTCAACCCACGATGCGGGGATAATCTCCTTGCCCTGCCAAGAACCCTTATTCAAGAGCAGTTGTCCAAACTTAGCCAATGATTCTGACTGCAGATACAGTCCCCATCCGCCACAGTTGATGCCTTCGGGACTTGTCTCCCAGTTGGCCTCGGTGATGTGGAGTGGCTCGAACATACGCTGCTTCAAATAGTCGAACACAGTCTGTCCTGTCACCTTCTGTATGATGGCAGCGAGCAGATAGGTATCCATAGAATCATACTTGAACTTGGTTCCCGG
>CAKREY010000029.1:0-8427 GCA_934318045.1 uncultured Lachnospiraceae bacterium | reverse complement strand
TGCACTTTGTAGTTACCCTCATACGCACAGCAGCTATGCTTTCCGTGTAACTTCACCGCATAAAGCGCCATATCCGCACAGCCGATCAAATCCGATACATCATCACAATCCTTCGGATATTCTGCATACCCAAGCGAAATATAAAATGGACGTTTCTCTCCATTCTGTGTGATATATCTAGGCTGCATAGTGAAGTTCTCGATTTTTTCCTTCGCTTCTGCCTCCGTCATTCCTATCAGAACCGCCGAGAATTCATCGCCACCATTTCTGCATAGAATCGCATCCTTTTCAAAAGCATTCCGCATACTCTGCGCAAGTATCCGAAGCGCGGTATCACCCGCTTCATGTCCATACATATCATTGATAAATTTGAAGTCATCAATGTCTGTCTGAATTCCCACGCAATACGCATCCGGGGTATCCTGTATTGCACTTTTGATTTGTTCATCAAACCCATCCCGGTTCAAAAGTCCGGTTAGTGGATCCGTGATTGCTATCTTCTTTAATACCTCCCGATGGAATTCGATTACAAGAATGACAATCATCAATCCCGTCAAAAATAATACAATGAAGAATCCAAGAACCAGATTCGGAAGTATCTTCCTCCCTTGCTTCCATCCATCTTTTGGCGTGACTGCCAGATTAAATGTACAGCCGCCGAATTCAAACGTATATGTAACCGGATTTGTCAAATCTTCTTTCGAGAAGGATAATCTCTCACGTTCTTCCGAAAGCGGAGAAACCGTCTTGGTCAGGCAGTAATCATACCCAAACTCCGTAAGAGCCTGCACCGACTCTTCAAAAATTTCCGGAACCCGGATAATCACTATGGTAAATCCCCAGAATACAGGATTCCCATCCGCCGCCTCAAGATAGACAGGATAGCGAACTGCAATTCCACGGCCTCCCTGCTTTAAATCAAACGGTCCCTGCATCGTTACACAATTGTTATCTCTTCCATAGCGGCAGATTTCCCCACGGTTTTCATCATGAAGCAGGTCTATCTTTCCTGCCTCATTTCCTTCCGCCGGGTAAATCTCTGTGACAACCCCATCCGGTGCAATTTGTATGCTTTGAACAAAATCTGACATCAGATTCTCAGATACCTTTTCAAAATTGTCAATTGTCCCATTCCCGCTGATTATGATCGCTTTCAGTGCATCGGCAATAGCAACTCCGCGGTTCATATCGTCGCGCAGTCGTTCCGCATAGGTGCTTGCATTCAGCTCCGTAATCATCCGCACCTGTTTTCGGTTTGTATCATAAGAATGATGTATAAATGCTGTCAAAATCAAACATCCGACTACAAAAGTCAGCAACGGAAGCATCCATTTTTTATTATATTGTTTCTGAAGGAATCGCATTGTTTCGTCTGTCTCCTCAATCTGCATCCGATCTCGTTCGGTTCAATAAATTGTCCTATATTCTATCGCATTTTTTCCCATTTGACAATCCGATGATTTTCTCCAACTCCGTCAACTTCCGATATTTCTCTCTAATACTTCTGTTATTTTCTCTTCAATCGTATACATGATTGCCACCACATAGTTTGGTATTATACTGTTGGGGGATTTTCTCAAAACAGCAAAATTTCCCCCAATATGGTTAAGTATGGCAGATATGGATAGGCTTACAAGCCATGCCCATTCACAGCCCTTCGGGCTGTTTCATGGACGGCTGGCGCCGTATAATAAAAAGAGAGAAAACATCTCTCTGTGAGCAAGCTCCCTTCCGACAAGCCATGCCCCATTCGCACCCCTTCGGGGCGCTTCATGGACGGCTGGCGCCGTATAAAACAGCAAAAATAAACGCCCCTGCAAGTAAACTTGCGGAGCGTTATTTTTACTGTTTTGCATGGCTTGTAGCTTAACCAAAGTACCTCTTAAGTAATCCTTCTAATGCTTTGCCATGTCTTGCCTCGTCTCTTGCCATCTCATGAACCGTGTCATGGATTGCATCCAGATTATTCTTCTTTGCACATTTTGCAAGGTCAACCTTTCCTGCTGTTGCGCCATATTCGCAGTCAACTCTCCAAGCAAGGTTCTTCTTTGTAGAACTTGTCATGTTTGGCTCTAAGTCCTCACCTAACATCTCAGCAAACTTTGCTGCATGCTCTGCTTCTTCGTAAGCTGCCTTCTCCCAGTAGAGACCGATCTCAGGATAGCCTTCACGATGTGCGATTCTTGCCATGCAAAGGTACATACCAACCTCTGAGCACTCACCATTGAAGTTTGCCTTAAGCTGATCGAAGATAAACTTCTTATCCTCGTCGCTGATTTCCGGGTTGTTCTTAACAGTAGAAGCATATACGCCAAACTCATGCTCTGCAGCCAGTGTCATCGCTCCGTCTTCTACTTTCTTGAACTTATCTGCGCCAGCATGGCAGATTGGGCACTCTGCCGGAGCTGCGTCACCTTCATAAACATATCCACAAACTGTACATACAAATTTCATAATAAATCTCCTTTCATTCTTCCACATGTTTATACACATGATATACTTTGCTATAATATCTGCAATTATACAAAATGATACTTACGAGAACTGATTGATCCACATTCTTCTAAATCAGTAATGATTATCATTTTTGTTATTGTTAATATAGCACACCATTTTCTGACTGTCAACCTGTATTTTCATAATTTACGGATTTTTCACAATTACATTCTATCATGCCGCCGGATTTTTTCATGTATATTTTCACACTTTACCGGCTCATGCATACATAGCATTTCCATTGCTTACCACATTAAAAATGAGGTCCTATGCATCCATAGAACCTCATCGGATACACAAATTATTTCATCGCCATGCCACTGTCACAATTCATGTATCTTATTATCCAAGCATATTATTTACAACTTCATCCAGATGCATACCATTCGAGCCTTTGATCAGCACGATATCTTCCGGCTGCATCACAGAAAGCAGATACAACGCAACCTCGCCGTTGTCCTTGAAGCTGTAACAGTTGATATCCGACTTGCTGTCCTTCACACCCTGCATGATATGCTGTGCCAGATCCCCGACTACGACCAGCTCATCGATTTTCTTCGTCGCCACGTATTTTCCGACTTCATAATGATACTGCTCTGCATTTTCACCAAGCTCGAACATATCGCCAAGCACCGCGATTTTCTTACCCGTTGTCTCCAGATCCTCCAGCACATCCAGACTTGCCTTCATGGAATCCGGACTTGCATTATAAGTATCATCGATAATCGTGTATTTGCCCGGAACACGGATCAGCTTCTGACGAAGCCCCTTGAACTCGGAAAGTCCGGCTGCTGCCTTCTCCAGATCCAATCCCATATAATCCGCGATCGCAAGACCGACCAGTGAATTTCCGACATTGTGCTTGCCAAGTGCGTTGAGCCGCACATGCACACGCGTGTCTCCATGCACGAAATCATATACATACTGGTAATCTTCCATATGAAGATTCTCTGCCCGGTAATCGCAGTCCGCACCAGTGCCGTATGTAAATGTACGGACGCCGGTATCACCTTTCACTTCTGCAAGCAGTGCATCATCGCCATTTAGGAACAGCACACCATCCGGGCTCATATGATTGATAATCGACAACTTCTCTTTGCGGATATTCTCACGCGTCTTCATAAATTCGATATGCGCAACACCGATCATCGTCACGACACAGATATCCGGCTTCACCATGTCAGACAGAATCTCCATCTGTCCCGGTTCACTGATACCCATCTCAAGCACGGCTGCCTCAGCGTTCTCGTCAATCCGTCGAAGGGTCAGCGGCACACCAATCTGGGAATTGAGATTGCCCTCGGTCTGGTAGACATTTAAGCATCCCGAAAGCACGGTTGCAATCATCTGTCTCGTTGTCGTCTTTCCAACACTTCCGGTCACACCGATAACCGGCTTCTTAAACTTCCTGCGCACATAAGCGCCGATATCCTGCAACGCTTTTTCTGTATCACTCACGTAGACAAACGGCTTCTCCGATACAACAATATCGGTATGCTGTGATGTCAGGGTTGCCGCACCTGTGTGAAGTGCGCTCTCGATAAAACGATGCGCATCGACCCGCTCCCCGATGATCGGGACAAACAAATCGCCCGGCTTGATCTCCTTGGAATTGATGCAGACATCTTTGATCTCTGTATTTTCATCGCCACACAGCAATACGCCGCCTGTTGCTTCCAATATATCCTTTATCGTTAATCTGTACATAACGTCCTCCCGATTGGAATTACCATTTATAAACTATACTATTCGCCAAAGACTTCGCTGTTTCTTCATCCTTCAGGATTGTAACCAATGTGAGTGCAAATGCAATCGCTGTCCCAACGCCCCGGCTTGTCACGAAGTTTCCGTCGACAACGACCGGCTGCTCCTGCCAGTTTGCACCAAGCAGCTTGTCCTCCATGCCCGGATAGCAAGTTGCATTCTTTCCTTCGAGAAGTCCCATCTCTCCATAGATGGTTGGTGCTGCACAGATTGCTGCAAGCACTTTTCCTTCCTTGTCTGCTTTTCGGATCAGATCTGCCAGACCTTCATGCGCCTTTAAGTGCAGGGTTCCCGGCATACCGCCCGGAAGCACGATCACATCCGGATCGTCCTGCTCTTCAAAGAGCTTATCTGCCAGCACGGGAATCTTCCGTGCTCCAGTGATTTCCTTCCGTCCCATAATGGATACCATATCTGTCTCGATGCCTGCGCGCCGCAGCAGATCTACGACGGTCAGCCCTTCGACCTCTTCAAAACCATCTGCAAGATATACATTTACTTTACTCATATGCATCCTCCTTGCCCTGCGCATCATGAAACCGGTTGATTTCCGACCCGCAAACATGTATATTCATATTCTAAAATTCCACTTTCCTTCTATTATAAAATACATTATAATTTACAAGGAATTATTGACCGGTTATGGTTTTTACGAATTTGTATCTAACAAATGTTACAATTCCATCCCATAATTACATGTAGTATATAATAGTTTGTGGAAATCTTCAAGATATTCCAGACACGGAGGAACAAAATATGGAAATCGAACGCAAATTTTTATTTCATAAACTGCCAGATCAGCTAGACACATATCCACATTACGGCATCGAGCAGGCATATGTGACGACCAATCCGGTGATCCGGGTACGCAAGAAAACCTTATACGACGCAGGATCTGCAGTCTCTGATTACCAATATGTCCTGACTGTCAAAAGCAGTGGTATGTTAGCCAGACAGGAATTTGAACTTCCGATTGATGAAGATGCTTACCGGACACTCTGCGCCAAGGCAGACGGCAATGTGATTGCGAAAACGCGCTATAAGATTCCGCTCGACCAGGGGCTTACCTTAGAGCTTGATATCTTCGAAGGATTGTTTGATGGGCTTGTTATGGGCGAAGTGGAATTCCCGGATGAAGAAACAGCCAAGAACTACACTTTACCGGATTCTTTTGCAGTGAAAAAAGAAGTGACGTATGATACGCATTTCCACAACAGTACGATGAGTGCCATGCGCAAAGAAGAAATCGCACAGTTTATACAGTCACTTTCTGCATAATTAACGTTTTTCAAACGAAACATCCCCGGAGATTTTGGGTGGTTAACCATGTCTCCGGGGATATTATTTGTTCTGTAAAAAGTTTAATTATTGCACATTCGCATTATACAATTCCCTAAAATAAGAATCCGTATGTAATAGTTCTTCAAAAGTCCCTTGTCCAACAATCTTCCCTTCTCTAAAGAGAATAATTCTGTCAAAACCGGCAATGGAATTCAATCTATGCGCAATCGCAATGACCGTTTTATCTTTCATTTTTTGCATAACCGATTTCATTACATTTTCTTCAGTTAAATTATCCATTGCAGATGTTGCTTCATCCAAAACGACAAGTTCAGGCTTTTCAAACCACAAGCGTGCGAATGCAAGTCTTTGTTTTTCTCCTCCTGATAAGCAAGTACCTTTCTCTCCAATTTCAGTATCTAAACCTTCCGCAAGATTCTCAACCAAATGAGATAATTGCACTTCCCTCAATGCGTCCAACATTTGTTCTTCTGACACGTTCTTCTCAAATACCAGATTTTCCTTTATTGTTCCATCAAAAACAGGAACATCCTGCGATATGTAGCTGACTCTGTCATACAAATTATTAAGGCAAATTCCACTTAACTCCATATCACCTAAGTAGATTTCTCCCTGATTGTATTTTAGTAATCCCAGTAATATCTTAATCACCGTGGATTTCCCAGAGCCACTTTCACCTACAAAAGCTATTTTTTGTCCCCTTTTTATGAACAGGCTCAAATCATCAATAATTTTCCGTTCTTCATATTGAAACGATAAGTTTTTTATCGATATTTCCCCAATGTCCGTATGAATTGCGTCACCATTTCTTAATTGATTATCATCTTTTAAATCTAAAAATTCTTCAAATCTCTTATAGGATGCCTTGTCCAATTTATATTGAACATAAAGTACATTAAAAATAGCTATCGGCGTGTAAGCATTTTCAATCAGCGCAATGAGTGCAACTATAGATCCCACTGTAAGATTTTTTGTTTTCCATGCGTAAAATAAAATACCAATATCTAATATTGCCACAAGCAGCGCAAATATTGTAAAAAATGCTTCATGAATCATATTCATTTTTACTTTTGATGATACAATATCCTCTTTTGCACTACGGGTTTTCTTTATTTCACTCGGAAACTGTTTGCTCATACGGAACACCAGCATTTCCATAAAGCCCCTGACCAGAAAATGATTGAACAGCTCCTCACTGTTCAAAATCTTTTCTTTTATTTTGTATAGAAACTTTAGTAAAATATTGGTTATTATAAAAATAAGTATATAGCCTACAAACAAAATGTAAGTAATTTTTTTATCAATCTTCCAAATAAAATATACACTAAAAGCAATAGTAGGAAGTAAATCACGAATCAAACGCAACCAGAAATTGAATACTACATTTCTGCCTGCGGATGAGCCATTCTCAATCCTTTGAACAAGTTTTCCAGTACCTATTTTCTGGTATTCCGTATAATCGATTGTACTTATTTTTCTAAGCGATAAAAGCTTAAAATCCAGATAAATACCATACTCCAATTTCTTTTCCGGATAATTATCCAGATAATTCATACAATAATTTACCAGCAAAATAAGACCGTAGGTTATAACTCCTGCAAATGTAAGTGTTCCGGCCGCCAATCCGTCAATAACCTTCTGAAAATAGTCCGTTTTGTAATTAGCCATAAATGCATTAAATATACCTAGTCCAATGTAAGCCAATACCCATAATTTGTTATTCTTTAGAATTTCTTTTATATAGCGCATAACTGTACTCCTTTAATATTATATTTCAATCATTTGGATAGTACAGTTAACGACTGCTAGCAAGTTTATTTTCACCTCAGCACAATCTGCCAACAGTTTACATCAACTGTACTGAGTAGATACCTCGAATAAATTTCATATCCGCTTCACCTCTTTTTAAAGTTTTATTCTTTTTTATTTTCCCGTGTTTCCAGTACTTCTGTGGTAATTACATCCACATCATATTCTGGAGCATGTTTCTTCACGATATCGTAAATTGGCTGGATATCTTTGACAGATTCTTCGAGTTCATCCGCAATCTGTTCAAGTGTTTTATTCTTCTGCAATACAGCGGTTCACCGCATCTCTGATTGCAACCTCATAATCCTTCTCGCCCTTTTTTGCCTTTGCGAGATTCTCATTTACATATCCAACAAATATCATATACTCCCGCAATGTCTGGCTCCGCTTCTTCAAATCCTCATTGTTTCCCGGATTGATGTTGTAAACGGTACACGTCACTTTTGTACTCTCTGTTTGCCATATTTCGTCCTCCTTTGGCTTTCGCAGGAGAAATCCATCTGCAAACATAGACTTAAACTATGCCGTCAAGGACTTTTTCAAAAACGCTTGACAGATATTCCAGACACGGAGGAACAAAATATGGAAATCGAACGTAAATTTTTATTTCATAAACTGCCAGATCAGCTTGACACATACCCACATTACGGCATTGAGCAGGCATATGTGACGACCAATCCGGTGATCCGGGTACGCAAGAAAACCTTATACGACGCAGCATCTGCAGTCTCCGATTGCCAATATGTCCTGACTGTCAAAAGCAGTGGTATGTTAGCCAGACAGGAATTTGAACTTCCGATTGATGAAGATGCTTACCGGACACTCTGTGCCAAGGCAGACGGCAATGTGATTGCGAAAACGCGCTATAAGATTCCGCTTAATCAGGGGCTTACCTTAGAGCTTGATCTCTTTGAAGGATTGTTTGATGGGCTTGTTATGGGCGAAGTGGAATTCCCGGAATTCATTTTAATATCCATGATCAACATGTTGCCATTGTCCGCCATTTGTTCTAACTAAAATCCACTTCCAATCATTGTATGTACTATTTGGATTCAG
>CAKREY010000028.1:0-12137 GCA_934318045.1 uncultured Lachnospiraceae bacterium | reverse complement strand
TGTCTTCTTTACGCTATCAATGGTGGTAAGGATGAGAAGTTCCTTGACAAGAAGACAGGTAAGCCAATGCAGGTAGGTCCTGACTACGCTCCTATTACTTCTGAGTACCTTGACTATGATGAAGTACTTGCTAAGTACAAGCAGATGCTTGACTGGTTAGCAGGACTTTATGTAAATATCCTGAACCTGATTCAGTACATGCATGACAAGTACTATTATGAATCAGCAGAGATGGCATTGATCGATACAGATGTACGTCGTACATTTGCTACAGGTATTGCCGGATTCTCACACGTTATCGATTCCCTTTCAGCAATCAAGTATGCTAAGGTTAAGGTTATCCGTAACGCAGAGACAGGACTTGCAGAAGACTTCGAGATCGAAGGCGAGTTCCCTAAGTATGGTAACGATGATGACAGAGCAGATGATATCGGTGTATGGCTGCTTCATGAGTTCCTTACAGACATCAAGAAGAGACACACATACCGTGATTCAGAGCCTACAACATCTATCCTTACAATCACATCGAACGTAGTATATGGTAAGTTCACAGGTAACCTTCCAGATGGTAGACGTGCTTGGACACCATTTGCTCCAGGTGCTAACCCAAGCTACGGTGCTGAGACATCAGGACTTCTTGCATCTCTGAACTCAGTTGCTAAGATTCCTTATGAGTGGTCTTTGGATGGTATCTCAAATACTCAGACAATGAACCCATCTGCACTTGGTCATGATGAGGCTGAGAGAGCTGAGAAGCTTGTAAGCGCTATGGATGGATACTTCGATCAGGGCGCTCACCACTTGAACGTAAACGTATTCGGTAAGGATAAGCTCCTGGATGCTATGGAGAACCCAGATAAGCCAGAGTACGCTAACTTCACAATCCGTGTATCTGGATACGCTGTTAAGTTTATCTCTCTTACACGTGAGCAGCAGCTCGATGTTATCAACAGAACATTCCATGACTCACTTTAATTAGAAGTTTGTCAAAAATGTTTTTGATAGATAAGTAATTCACTGGAGTCCCGGAGATACTATCTCCGGGACTTTTTATAAAAATAAAATGTTAGAGGTGGAACATGCCGGAGAAGAAACAGATTTTAGGTTATATTCATTCAACAGAAAGCTTTGGAGCCGTAGATGGACCAGGTATCCGATTTGTAGTATTTTTACAGGGCTGTAAGATGCGTTGTAAATACTGTCATAATCCGGAGACGTGGAATCTGGTAACCGATTACACGAAGCTCTATGCAGACACAACGGATGAAAAGGAACGAGAAGAACTCGAAAAGAAAATTGAAGAGAACACAAAACTGCTGCTAGATAAAGGTGTCAAGGTTGAAGCGAGAACTCCGGAAGATCTGCTCAAGCAGGCACTTCGTTATAAGCCTTATTGGAAAGGCGACGGAGGAATAACCGTCAGCGGAGGCGAAGCACTTCTGCAGATGGATTTTTTGATTGAATTCTTCAAGCTTGCAAAAGCACAGGGGATTCACACAACGATTGATACAGCGGGCAATCCATTTACAAGAGAGGAGCCTTTCTTCTCGAAGTTCAATGAACTGATGGCGCTCACTGATTTGTTCCTGCTTGATATCAAGCAGATTGAGGACGACAAACACCGGGAGCTGACAGGGTTCTCGAATAAGAATATATTAGACTTGGCACAGTATCTATCCGATCAGGGAAAGCATATGTGGATTCGACATGTCCTTGTGCCGGGCATAACAACCGACGAAGCAGATCTGAAGAAGACGGCTGAGTTTATCAGGACTTTGAAGACGGTTGACCGGGTGGAGGTATTGCCATACCATAAGCTTGGAATTCAGGAGTGGGAGCGTCTTGGAATCCCTTATAAGCTGGAAGGAATCGATCCTCCAACGGACGAACAGCAAAAAATTGCAAGAGAGATTCTGGATGCAAAGTAAGAGTTGCACATAAGAGCCGCAAAAACAATATAAGGAAACAAATGAGACTGCGTAATATTTAGGAAGATGAGTATTGCGCAGTTTTTTTGATATAGGAAAAGATTATAACAAACCATCATTTTTATGTATGGCTGTCTGTATTGACATAACAGAGGAAGCACGTTATAATCTGAAACCATGAAAGGGAAATAAATAAAATATCAGATAGGAAAAGTAGGGTATAAAACCTGCGAGGGAAAGGAAGTACGTCTATGGCAATCATCCAGATACAAGATGTATCCAAAAAATTTCAGACAAAAGACGGCGAGATTGACGCGTTGAAGCATGTGGCGCTCGACATCGAAGCCGGAGACATATATGGAATTATCGGTATGTCCGGTGCAGGAAAGAGTACACTCGTACGATGCATCAACCATATCGAAGTTCCGACTGAGGGAACAGTGATCGTGCAGGATAAGGATCTGAGCAAGCTTTCCGAGAAAGAGCTTCGCAAGCAGCGGGAACATATCGGCATGATCTTCCAGCATTTCAATTTGCTGATGCAGAAGTCCGTATTGGAGAATGTATGCTTCCCATTGTTCATTCAGGGGAAGTCGAAGGCAGAGGCAAAGAAGAAAGCGTATGAGCTTCTGGATATCGTAGGTCTGAAGGATCGTGCCAAAGCGTATCCATCCCAGTTATCCGGCGGACAGAAACAGCGTGTGGCAATCGCAAGAGCCTTAGCTTCTGATCCCCAGATCCTTCTGTGCGATGAGGCAACGAGTGCGTTGGACCCGCAGACAACATCTTCAATTCTCGCATTGCTGCAGGATATCAACAAACGGTTTGGCATTACGATCGTCGTAATCACACATCAGATGGCAGTTGTCCGGGAAATCTGTAACCGGGTAGCAATTATGAAGGATGGACAGGTGGTCGAGAACGGAAGTACCGTGGAGATCTTCAATCATCCAAAGTCAGAGGTGGCAAGAGATCTACTCAGAAAGGACGATGGCGGAGATACCACCGGTGATGATCAGCAGACAGCAAACCAGATTCAGGACGGAACGAAGATACGAATCGTATTTACAGAGAACTCCGCATTTGAACCGGTCATTGCAAATATGATCTTGACATTTAAGGAGCCGATCAACATCCTGAAGGCAGCAACCAAGAATGTCGGCGGCGTGGCAAAGGGAGAGATGATATTAGAGATTCCGAATGGTTCCACGAATGTGAAAGCAATGGAACAGTATCTGATCGACCGGGGACTTGAATTAGAAGAGTTATCGGAGACAAAGACAGGAGGTGCGTTCTAATGTGGACAGAACAGGTTCGTTCCATGATTGGGACAGGTATTCTTGAGACGTTATACATGACAGTTGTTTCAACTGTATTTGGATATTTATTTGGACTGCCGATGGGAATTCTCCTCTGTATCACAGATAAAGAGGGATTGAAGCCAAACAAGGTGGTATATAAGATTCTGGATGTGATCGCGAATATTGTACGAAGCATACCGTTTTTGATCTTATTGATCCTGCTGATTCCATTTACAAGACTGTTGCTTGGAAAAAGTTATGGATCGACTGCAACAATCGTCCCACTAACAGTAGCAGCGATTCCGTTTATCGCAAGAATGGTGGAGTCTTCACTAAAGGAAGTCGATTACGGCGTTATCGAAGCAGCAAAAGCAATGGGCGCAAGCAACAGCAGAATCATCTTCAAGGTATTGCTTGTTGAGGCAAGAACTTCCCTGATCACAGGCGCGACGATTGCAATCGGAACGATCCTTGGATATTCTGCAATGGCAGGTGCAGTCGGCGGTGGCGGACTTGGAGATATCGCAGTCCGTTACGGATATTACCGGTATCAGACAGACATCATGCTTGTTACGGTGGCGTTGCTGATCGTGATCGTACAGGTATTCCAGTCGGTTGGTATGTTCGTTGCAAACCGTCTGGATCGTAGAAAATAATGTGCAATATATGCGGGTATCGGAATGTGCACACCGGAACCTGCTTATATATAAAGTAATGGAACATTTTATAAAAGTTTTCAATGATTACAAAAACAGGAAAGAGAGGACATGAATTATGAAGAAATCAATTAAGAAATTACTCGCACTGACACTGACAGGTGCATTTTTGGTAGGAGCACTCACAGGCTGCGGAAAGAGCGGCGAGGACGATAAGACAATCACAGTTGCAGCATCTGCAACACCACACGCTGAGATTCTGGAGTATGCAAAGGATAAGCTCAAGGAGCAGGGCTATGATCTGCAGGTGACTGTCTTTGATGACTATGTAAAGCCAAACGAAGTGGTAGAAAGCGGAGACTTCGATGCCAACTACTTCCAGCATGTACCATATTTGGAAAGCTTCAATGAGGAGAAGGGCACACACCTTGCTGTTGCAGGTAAGATCCACTATGAGCCATTTGGTATCTATCCGGGAACAAAGAAGAGCTTGGATGAGATTGCAGACGGCGATTCTATCGCAGTACCAAACGATACAACCAACGAGGCAAGAGCATTGCTTCTTCTGCAGGATAATGGCATCATCACATTGAAGGATGGCGCAGGTATCAACGCAACGGTCAATGACATCGCTGAGAATCCGCATAATGTAAAGATTGTTGAGCTTGAGGCTGCACAGGTAGCCAGAGTTGTTGATGAGACAGCATTTGTCGTATTGAATGGTAACTATGCACTTGCTGCCGGTTTCTCTGTAGGAAAGGATGCCCTTGCTTACGAGAAGAGTGATTCTGAAGCTGCTAAGACATATGTAAATGTAATCGCAGTGAAGGAAGGAAACGAGGACAGTGCAAAGATTAAGGCATTGGTAGATGTATTGAAGTCTGACGATGTGAAGAAATACATCAACGATACTTACGATGGAGCAGTTCTTCCTTATGAGGAATAATCGGATTGAGTGGAAACAATATTAATTTGTTATATACAAAATAAAAACATATAAACCACAGATAAACGCTCTGCTGTATGGGATGTATTCCATATGGCAGGGCGTTTTGTCTCTGCAGGAAGGTATAAATGATTACATGGAGAGGATATAAAATCTGTTATGAACACATGGAAATAGCAGATAACATAAAAATCTAAAGTAAATACCTTGAATATAGAGAAAAAATATAGAAAAATATCAATTTAACTCTTGTTTTTTGTGGGAAATGCTTATAGAATAGTAAACAGACGGTTTAAATGCATAATTGATACGATGCAAATAAATGTGAAAGGTATAAGGTAGCTGAAATGAAGAAATACAAGGATATGAGTAAAGACGAGTTATTGACATTAAAAGCCGCTCTTATGGAGGAATACAAGGAAGAACAGGCAAAGGGCCTCAGCCTCAATATGGCAAGAGGAAAGCCTGGATTCGCCCAGTTAGCACTTTCCATGCAGATGTTAGACGAGATTAATAGCAAATCTGATATGCGTACCTTGCTTGGAAATGATACAAGAAACTATGGAGATCTGGATGGTATCGGAGAGTGTCGTCAGCTTATGGCAGACATGATGGAAGTCAAGAAGGAGAACATCATCGTATATGGTAATTCCAGCTTGAATGTCATGTATGATACAGTTTCCCGTTCGATGACACATGGCGTGAATGGCTCTACTCCTTGGTGCAAGCTGGATAAGGTCAAGTTCCTCTGCCCGGTACCTGGATATGACAGACATTTTAAGATCACAGAGTTCTTCGGCATTGAGATGATCAACATCCCGATGAACTCTGATGGACCGGATATGGATCTGGTTGAGAAATACGTAAATAACGATGCAGCAGTGAAGGGTATCTGGTGTGTGCCGAAATATTCGAACCCAACCGGAATTGTATATTCCGATGAGGTGGTAAGAAGATTTGCAGCATTAAAGCCAGCAGCTGAAGACTTCCGTATCTTCTGGGATAATGCATACTGTATCCATCATCTGTATAAGGATCAGCAGGCAGAAATCCCGAATATCTTAGAGGAGTGTGAGAAGGCCGGGAATCCGGATATGGCATATATGTTTGCTTCGACATCGAAGATTACATTCCCTGGTTCCGGTGTTTCTGCAATCGCAACTTCTACAACAAATGTAGAATTTATCAAGCAGCAGTTAACCGTACAGACAATCGGTCATGATAAGATCAATCAGCTCCGTCATACAAGATTCTTCAAGAATATTGATGGACTGAAGGCACATATGGAGAAGCATGCGGATATCTTACGTCCAAAGTTCGAGGCAGTTTTAAATGCATTTGATCAGGAGCTTACAGGACTGGAGATCGGTTCGTGGGTAAAGCCACTCGGCGGATATTTCATTTCCTTTGATGCACTCGAGGGCTGTGCGAAGAAGATCGTTGCAATGTGTAAGGATGCAGGCGTGGTACTGACAGGCGCCGGTGCGACATATCCGTATGGCAAAGATCCAAAAGACAGCAATATCCGTATTGCTCCTTCGTTCCCATCCGTCGAGGAGATGGAAGCAGCATCGAAGATTTTCGTGCTTTGCGTGAAGCTTGCAAGTATTGATAAGTATTTGGAAGCATAAGCTTGTCAGGACAATTAAATAGAGAGTGTTCGAATCCCGGTGTGAAAGCACCGGGATTTTTTGCAAAATGCTGGAATGAAATAATTTAATAACTGACATACTAATTTCAGAATGCGGAATCCGAAATACGAGAATAATCAGACATTTGATATATCAGAAATGCCAGAAGCAATTCTCGTATTTTTGATTCGTGAATAAATGGAGGAATTCGTATGAAGGATCGAATCGAGACATTGAAAGAATATCTGAAGCGGCTTGGAGATGGAGAGCCGCTGGAAGCAGTAAGAAAAGATTTTGTGGAAGTATTTAAGGATGTTGATCCTGCGGAGATCATGAAGGCGGAACAGGAGATGCTTGCGGAGGGAACACCACTTTCTGATGTGCAGAAGCTGTGTGATGTGCATGCCGCACTCTTTCATGGAAAGACACGGGAGGAACAGATTGCGAATGCGGAAAAGGCGGTGCATGCGTCAGCACTGCGGGAAGAACGGGAGTCAAAGACGCGGGAACTGGCACAGATCATAGGACATCCGCTGTGGCTGTTTGCAAATGAGAATGGTGCTCTTGCTATGCTATTAGAGCAGGCAGAGAAGAAAATCAAAGATGGCAGTGCAAATAAGAAGACGTTGGAATCATTGCGTGGCATCTCCATTCACTATGCGAAGAAGGGAGATCTTCTGTACCCGGTTTTGAATGTGCGGTATGGGATATCCGGACCGGCAAGTGTGATGTGGACGGTTGATGATGAGATCCGGGATGAAATCTCATTTCTTGCGAAGATGAATGACAAGGAACCTGAATGGCAGGAGCGGTTTGCAACGGTAGTAGCACGGGCACAGGAGATGATCTACAAAGAGGCAAATATTTTGTTCCCGAACTGTGCGGCGAATTTCACGGAGGAAGAGTGGATCGGCATCTACCAAGACCAGAAGGATTACGCAGTCTGTTTTGGTGTGGAGCCGGAGATCTGGAAGAAGGCAGAGGACAATCAATATGTGCCGGAGACGTCGCTCACAGAGACGGAAATCCGCATGCCGGGCGGACATCTGACGATTTCGCAGCTGATCGCACTTCTGAATACGATTCCGATGGAGATCACATTTGTGGATGTGGACAATATCAATCGTTTTTTCAATGAAGGACCGAAGGATTTCAAACGTCCGGGGATGGCAATCGATCGGGAAGTGTTTTCCTGTCACCCGCCGAAGATTGAAGCAACCGTGAGAAGAATTATTGGAGAATTCCGCGCGGGGGCATTGGATGAGGTGCCAATCTGGATGGATAAAAACGGAAAATGTATGCTTGTCAGATACATGGCGGTACGCGATAAAGAGGGGAAGTATCTCGGCACGCTGGAACTGGTACAGGATATGGGATTTGCAAAGGAGCATTTTCAGCCGGAAAAGCGGCAGGAGGAGATATGGTAAGCGGAGAAATGGCAGATACAGAGAGTAAGATCTCCCGGAAGTAATATTCCGGGAGATTTTTAAATGAGCGAATGAGTGTAGTTATATTCGTAGATGGACTTTTGTCTGCAGATATGGTAATTTAGGGATAAGTTTAGAATAGAAAGACTGACGGTGTGAGGCAGACAAATGAATAAAATCGAAGAATATTACAATAAATTCAATGAGGAAAAAAGACTAAATTCCAGACATGGGCAGATCGAGTACCGCATCACGATGAAATATATTCATGATTATCTGGATGTGCGGATGCAGGAATTACAGGTTACGAACCGGGAAGATATCAGGATTCTTGATATCGGTGCCGGAACCGGACGTTACAGTGTGGCACTCTGTGAGGAAGGCTACGATGTGACAGCAGTGGAGCTGGTGAAGCATAATTTGGGAATATTGAAGCAGAAAAACAGCAACGTGCATGCGATGCAGGGAAATGCGCTGCATCTGAAGAAGCTGGAAGATAATACCTTTGATCTGACGCTTCTCTTCGGACCGATGTATCATCTGATGACGAAGGAGGAGAAGATTCAGGCACTCGCCGAAGCGAAGCGTGTGACGAAGCCGGGCGGAATTATATTGGTCGCCTATGTGATGAATGAGTATGCCGTGGTCGTATATGGGATTCAGGAGAATCATCTGGAAGAAAGCGTGAAGAATGGAACATTGGATGCGTCATATCATACGGTACCTGCGGCGGATAGTCTGTATGCATTTGAACGGATTGAGGACATCGACGGTTACAACGAAGCGGTTGGATTAAAGCGGGAGAAGATTTTATCACCGGATGGACCAGCCAATTATATCCGTCCGTTTGTGAATCAGTTAAGTGAGGAGAGCTATGAGCTTTTCGTGGCGTATCAGTTGAAGGTGTGTGAACGTCCGGATCTGATCGGTGCAGGGGCACATACGGTGGATATACTTCGTAAGGAATTGTGATGAACAGGATGCGTGTGTGCATTGGATAGGATGAATCGGAACAAATATATGCATGGTATAATGAAGTACAGTGATGTGTGTAGATTATCAGGCGATTACATAATGATGTAAGATATAAGGAGAAGATAAAACATGGAACAAGGAAGCTTGCCGGAGCGTTATCTGTCGCGTTCGGTGATTAAACATATACGAAGATTGAATCCGAAGCTTTCGGTATCGGCAGCAGTTGGAAACGATTATGCGAACCTGCATGGAAGCGTAAGTGCAGATGGCATCGGTGATACGCCGTGGATCGCGTGGGTGAAAGCGATGAATAATTTTGTGTGCTCCGGCGGACAGGTCGAGGGTGCACGTCTTACGATGCTCCTGCCGGGAAATGTAAAGGAATCATGGATCAAAGGCTATATGGCAGATTTCAATTCCTATGCAGAAGCAAAGGGCATACAGATCTTAGGTGGTCACACCCAGGTGTCTGAAGTATTTGCGCGGGCGCAGTTTGTTGTGACAATGCTTGGAACAGCGAGCGAGTACCATGCAAATAAAAAGAAAATCAAACCGGGCTATGAGATCGTCATGGTCGGGCAGGCGGGCCTGATGGGTGCAGATATAATTCTGAAGGAAAAGCGGGAAGAACTGCATACGCGGTTCCCGGATTTCTATCTGGATATGGCAAGTGTCAAGGAAGATGCGTATAGCATTGCGGATGCGGCGCGGAAGATTGTAGATTCCGGCATGGATATCTGCTATATGCATGATGGCTCATCGGGTGGTGTCTATGGTGCCCTGTGGCAGATGGGCGTCTGGATGGATAAGGGCTTTGAGGTACAACATGTAGATATTCCAATCCGACAGGAGACAATTGAAATCTGTGAGTTCTTCAATATCAATCCGTATCTCCTAGATGCAACCGGGTGTCTGTTTGCAGTCGTGGAAGATGGAAAGATGCTGGTGGAACATCTGGCAGAGCAGGAAATGGAAGCCGCCGTGATCGGTGTTGTGACAGAGAAAAAAGAGAAGCTGATCGTTGTAAATGAGCTGGAACACCGGTGCCTGTCTCCTGTGAATGGGGATGAGATACATAAAGTGTTGTGATGGATTAAATAGAAACGCAGGTGATGAAAAGTCACCTGCGTTTGTTCTGGTCGCTTTCGTTGTTGATTAGAATGTTTTTTGAAGAAAATCGGCGTAAGTTTTGTAAATCTTGTAATATTCGGTTCCCTTTTCTTGACCATATTTTCCGACAAAAAGCTTATTTATTTCTTTAAGACTTGCTTTTTGCGGATATAGTTTCTTTAAAAAGTCATCGTTAAGATATACTCCATTTTTGGAATATATGATATTCAAAAATTTACGATATTTTGTTTTCTTTTGCCAATTAACAGTAGGAATTTCATAAGATGGAAGTTTGACCATCTCGTAGATTTCTTTTCCAATCGTGTCGCCATATATTGCTTTGAGCATATTGTGAAGGGCAGATAAGTTACTTTTCCCGATGCAGGATAGCAGAACATCTAACTGAACTTCGTCAATATATGTCAAGGCCGATATTTGGTTGGATTCTTCTTTGGTAGTATGTTCAGTAACATTTTCAAAAACCTCTGTAGTATCATTACGCTCAGTATTAGAACTCTCCGGAGAAATGGAATCGGGCTCTAAAATTTCAGACATAGATACTGTAGCCGGTTCTTCTGCAATCAGTGTATGGAAGATAGAAGGTGCTTTACGACAGACGTGAAATCCGCGCTCAGACCAAAAATGAACCACACTGTCAAACCCTTTATCTTTTGAAACGATAATAAGATTATCATCGGGATTTTTAACAGTAAGCGAACCAAGGTAAGTTACTAATTGAAAATCCAGAGAATTATCAGTTCCATTCTCACAGAGGATAAATTCCGGTTCAACTGGAGAATGTTTCAAAAGAATTAAGTTCTCATAGGACATATTTGGAGATTTGTTTGAGTAAAATACAAGAATTATATCATCTTTGTTTAAATAATCGAATAACTTAATCCATGCATCCCCAACATTCTCACTATCCACAAAAAATATATTTTTCATGATTACCTCATATGACCAGAACATAGGTAGTATAGCATAATTGCGTCCATATTAAAATATTTGATTATTCTTAAAAAATCTGTAAAATGATAGAGAACAGGATTGCATATAGGAAAATAAGAATATGGTAAGAAAGGATTGAGAACATACATAAGGATGTTGGGAAATAAAAAAGGAAAACAATTAAATAAATATGTACCGGACTATGTGTTATATGATCTGGAGACAACCGGAATTTCTGCAAACTACGATGAGGTAATTGAGATCTCCGGCGTGAAGGTGCGCGGCGGCAAAATCATCGATGAATTCAGCACACTTGTAAATCCGGGACGAACGATTCCGTATGGCGCGAGCGCGGTCAATCACATCTATGATGAGATGGTGGTAGATGCACCGGAGTTTGAAGAAGTGTTACCGCTGTTCCTTGCATTTATCGGAAATGATATTCTGGTTGGACATAATATTGCGGCGTTTGATATGAAGTTTCTGTATCGGGACTTTGAGAAATATATGGGATTGATACTTCCAAATGATTTCGTGGATACATTGCGCCTTGCAAAAATCGTATTCCCGGATTGGAAGCATCGGAGACTGGGTGATCTTGCGAACTATTATGGCATCTCTACGGTGGGTGCACACCGCGCATTGACAGATTGTAAGATGAACCAGAAGGTATTTGAATTACTTGGAAAAGAGTTGTCCGGGGAAGGAACGATGGATGTACGGCAGAATGTCAAGACCTGTCCGAAATGTGGAATGATGATGGTAAAACGAAAAGGAAAATTCGGCGAGTTCTGGGGCTGTAAGGGATTTCCGGATTGCCGGTATACGGAGAATGTCTAAGGTGCGGATAACTTTTGAAAAATTTGGAAAAACAAATTAATCAAAAAGGAATGAATTATACGCTGTTTAAGGCCTGTAGACAGATAAAAACTAACCTTTACGTAAGAGCTGGCATAAGTAAAAAACCAGAGCTTTTACAGATGAATAAGACATTTAGTAATCTTAAGAAGAAACAGGAAATCAGTGATAAAACAATATCGGACAGGAGTAAAAATTATGCCTAATATACTAATTGTAGAGGATGATATAAATATTAATAACCTTCTTTGTGAGGTGCTTATGAAGGCAGGTTATACGTGTGAACAGGCATTTTCAGGAACAGAGGCAAAGCTGCTTCTGGATATAAAAGAAAAGGCTTATACGCTTGTACTG
>CAKREY010000027.1:0-16709 GCA_934318045.1 uncultured Lachnospiraceae bacterium | reverse complement strand
TGCTAAAAAAGTTACACAGCCTATGGACTTACCTATACTTTCCGCTGCATTGGAAAATTTGAAAAGAAAGTGGTATGAAGAAGTTGAAATTAATCCAGAAACAGTGCTTATGGACAAAAAAGATTTTTCTAAAAGAATAAAACCAATAAAAAAAATGGTGGAAACACAGTTTGCAGGAACGGAGTATGTGGAAAGAATGAAGAGAAGTGTTGAAGGTATGAACCGCATGTCTGTGAGTGAACAATTAACACATTTTTTTGAAGGAATAGACATGCCCGTTGGTAAAAAAGAGAAGAAGGCGTTGCAAGCACGAAATTTTTCTGCGCATGGTTTATATGCTGGAGATAGTATTGATTACGAAGAACAGTTTATGACAAGTCAGGTATACGAGTGTATCTTGGTTAGGGTAATATTAAAATTGCTAAAATATGAAGGAAATTATATTGATTATGGGACTATTGGATATCCGGAAAAGAACATTAACTGTCCAAGCGGAAGTGAAGTTGGTGAAACCCCTTAGTAGTAAGAATTTACCTGTTACTACCAATTTTACTACTAACAGGTAGTAACAACTTGCTTAATTTTGCTCTGATTTGCCACAATCTGTAATTCTAGAGCAAACTACATGAATCCCCAAAACCCTTGCAAAACAGGGCATTTCGGGGCAAAACAAGGAGAAACAAAACTATGATTAAAATTCTTTTCTGCTGTCATGGGAACATCTGCCGTTCCACCATGGCTCAGAGCGTATTCACCTACCTCGCCCGCCAGTCCCATCTCGATTCCTGTTTCGAGATTGATTCGGCAGCGACGAGTACAGAGGAGATTGGGAATCCGCCGCACCATGGGACAAAGAAAAAATTACAACAGGAGCAGATTCCGTTAATCTCGCATCGGGCGAGACAGATGACGCGGGCGGATTATACATATTATGATTATCTGATCGGAATGGATGGTGCGAATATCCGGAATATGACGCGGATTGCCGGTGGCAGTGATATGGAAGGGAAGATTTACAAGATGCTGTCATTCGCGGACTATGAGAAGACGCATAGGTTGAGCGAGGCACGTGATGTAGCTGATCCGTGGTATACCGGCGATTTTGACCAGACATTTGAGGATGTTTTGGTAGGTTGCAAGGGCTTGCTCGCCTACATCAAAGATAGAGAACAACTGCATAAGTAAAACAGCATTTACGAGTATTTAACATATGCGAGATAACATATTTAACAACCCCTGTTTATTATGAAATAGAAATCATAATAAATGGGGGTTTTTACATGAAGAGTATGTGGCAGATCCTGCCGGAACTATTTACATATTACAGAAGAAGGGTTTAGAAAATGGCACAGATATTATACAAAGACATCATCAAGAACAAAGAGATTAACGAATTTATCAAGAAGGGCGATGCGAATTTAGCCACGCTTGGCTATACGGAGCATTCGAAGACACATTGCACGCTGGTGGCAGAACGGGCGGCATATCTGCTGGAGAAGTTCGGACATGCCGACGCGGAGATCGAACTTGCGAAGATCGCCGGATATATGCATGATATTGGAAATGCAGTCAATCGTGAACACCATGCCGAGTATGGCGCGCTCCTTGCAAATGACATCCTGCGGCGGATGGATATGCCGTTTACAGATCGTGCAACCATCGTTTCAGCCATTGGGCATCACGACGAGTCAACCGGAGGTGCGGTGGATATTGTGTCAGCGGCGATGATTATCGCGGATAAGACGGATGTCCGCAGAAGCCGTGTGCGCTCACGGGATAAGTCAACCTACGATATTCACGATTGGGTGAATTACGCAGTCACGGAAGCAAATCTGAAGATCAACCGGGAGAAACGCCAGATTGCATTGGAACTCAAAATCGACGAGAAGATCTGTACGATGTATGAGTATTTTGATATTTTCCTTGGACGGATGCAGATGTGCCGGCACGGGGCGGAGTTGTTCGGAGCGAAATTCAAGCTGACCGCCAATGGCAGTAAGGTACTGTAAAATCTTCTGTGGATATTCCTGTAGAAAAATGCTATAATTACAATAATTGTAAACTGATTCCGGAGTGCTTGTTTGACAATGCTCCGGTTATTTGGTTAGCAAACTATAATATAAATATGGGGGAAGCGTATGAAACTAAAATGTACAAATGTGTTGGTTACAATTGCGATGATCTGCAGTGTGCTGGCAATGATTATGAACTGGATTATTTACTTTGGACCGCAGGGCAAATATGTTCAATTTTTTGGCGTGGATGTAAACAACGAACGAATCTTTGATATCCGCTGCATTATATGTCCTATCCTGACTGTGGGACTGTATATTCTTGCATGCACCATCACACGGAAATCGCAGAAGAAAAGAACCGGATTGGCGATTTCAATCGTTGTTCTTGTGAGCCATATTATTTTAAATGTATTAAATGTTATATGGGTGGTTGCAGTAAACCGGAAATATTCTTTCTATTATGGGGCATCAGAGCTGGCGAAAGCTTCGATTCTGAATAATATGAGGAATTTTATGGAAAAACCATTTCATATATTGGCTATGATATTTCTGGCAATCACGATTGGAACGTTGTGCGGAAGGGATAATAACATGCAGCAGACACCATACTATGGTGATCCGATGTACCAAATGCCGAACAATGGGTATAACACGCAACCTCAATCTGGACAATCATTATAAAACTGAAAAAGGAGTTTATACAGTATGAAAATCGGAAGTCATGTTGGAATGAGCGGCAAAGAGATGATGCTTGGCTCGGTGAAGGAAGCGCTCTCTTATGGCGCAAATACATTTATGTTATATACAGGAGCGCCGCAGAATACGCGCAGAAAGGATGTGTCAGAGCTGCACGTGGAAGAAGCGTGGGAACTGATGCGGGCAAATGATATCACAGAGTTTGTGGTACATGCGCCGTATATCATCAATCTGGCAAATACGGTGAAGCCGGAGATCTATCAGCTGGCGGTTGATTTCTTAAAGACAGAGATCGAGCGGACCGCGGCAATGGGAAGCAAGACGCTTGTCCTGCATCCGGGATCCCATGTGAATGCCGGTGCCGATGCAGGCATCGATAGCATTATTAAAGGGTTAAATGAAGTGCTTACCCAAGATACGCCAGTGCATATCGCACTTGAGACAATGGCGGGAAAGGGCAGCGAGATTGGCAGAAGCTTCGAGGAGCTGGCACGTATCTATGATGGTGTCATTTACAATGACAAGCTGCGTGTCTGCTTTGATACGTGTCACACGAACGATGCCGGATATGATGTGGCAAATGATTTCGACAGCGTGATCGAAGAATTCGACAAGATCATCGGCAAGGACCAGATTGCGGTATTCCATATCAACGACAGCAAGAATCCACGCGGAGCGGCGAAGGATCGCCATGAGAATATCGGACTTGGTTCGATTGGGTTTGATGCGTTATACAAGATCGTATGGCATAAGGATTTCTTGGACGTGCCGAAGATTCTGGAGACACCATATGTGAAATCACTTGCAGATGCGAAGAAAGCATTTCCACCATACAAGGAAGAGATTGACATGCTTCGGAGTGGTGCGTATGATGCGGCAAGAATTACAAAGCTTGCGGAGTAAGTCGTCCGAAGAAACTTAGACATATTGCGAAAACACACATGGAGCCGTCAGGCGACATGAAAAACAAAGAATCGAGAGAAGGAAATATGGCAGTCAGAGATGAAATCATAAAGACACTGGAAGAAAACAGAGGCACCTATCTGTCTGGCGAGCAGCTTGCGAAGAAACTATCTGTCAGCCGGGCAGCAGTGTGGAAAGCCATCCGCAAATTGCAGGAGGATGGATTTGCAATCGAGGGCGTGAACAACAAAGGCTACAAGCTGGCGGAGGATACGGATGTGTTGTCTGTACAGGGAACGGCGAAATATCTGGACGTCGAGTGTCCGGTGCGGTTGGAAGTGTTCCGCTGTATCAACTCCACGAACCTTGCACTCCGTGAGCGGACGCAGGAGGAAGAAGGCCTGGTGCTTGCCGCGATGGAACAGACGAACGGACTCGGAAGACTGGGACGGTCGTTTATGTCGCCGGCAAATACGGGAATCTATTTCAGTATCCTGTTGAAGCCGCAGATTGCGAATCAGGAAGTGACGCTGCTTACGACAATCGCTGCTGTGGCAGTGTGCGAAGCAATCGAGAAATACACGGACAAGAAACCACAGATCAAATGGGTCAACGACATCTTCATCGATTCGCACAAGGTATGCGGCATCCTGACGCAGGCGGCATTCCAGATGGAAAACTTAGATCCGGAATACGTGATCGTTGGAATCGGAATCAATCTGTATATGCCGACGGAAGGATTCGGTAAGGAACTGGAGAATATTGCCGGTTCTGTCCTGCAGGAGCAAAGCGGCGACATCAAGAATAAGATTCTGGCAGAGACACTGAACCGCTATTTCTATTACTACAAAAACTTTGCGAAGAAAGAATTCATCGCGGAATACAAGAAGCGCAGTCTGGTTCTTGGAAAAGGTATCCGTGTCGTGACAAAGGATGGTGAGCGCAAGGCAACCGCACTTGATATCGACGACATGTGCCACCTCCTTGTCGAGTACGAGGATGGCACCCGCGAAAACCTCTCAACCGGTGAAATCAGTATCCGGCTGCAGTAATACGTGATAACCAAGGAAAAATTGGATATAATATGTGTGTACTTAAAAAAAGGAGACACATATTATGAAGATACTATTTTACGATGCAGCAACCTACGACGTGGAATCCTTCGAGAAAGAACTCACCCATTTCCCGGACATCGAGATCATCTACCACGAAGTTGATATCTCTCCGAAGACTGTATCCCTCGCACAGGGCTGCGATGCAATCTGTGCGTTCGTAAATTCGAATCTGAGTGCACCGGTACTGGAGAAGCTTGCGGAGATAAACATCAAACTGGTGCTGCTTCGCTGCGCCGGGTTTAATAATATAGATTTGGAAAAGGCAAATGAACTTGGCATTACGGTGCTTCGTGTGCCGGGCTATTCTCCGGAAGCCGTTGCGGAGCTTGCGATTACACTGGCGCTTGCGGTCAACCGCCATGTACACAAAAGCTACATCAAGGTGCGGGAGAATAATTTCAGCTTAGTGGGATTAACCGGAGTGAATTTTCATGGGAAGACCGCAGGCATCATCGGGACTGGAAAGATTGGTGCAGCAATGTGCCGGATCTGTCGTGGATTTGGTATGCGCGTGATCGCGTATGATATGTACCCGAATAAAGAGCTGGAATTCGTGGAATATATGTCACTTGCAGACGTGCTGAAACAGAGTGATCTGATTTCCCTGCATTGCCCGCTCACAGATGAGACTTATCACATGATCAACAAGGATACGATTGCACAGATGAAGGATGATGTGATCTTAGTCAATACATCCCGCGGTGCGCTTGTCGATTCGGAAGAATTGATTCAGGGTATCCGGCAGGGCAAATTCTTCGGTGTCGGTCTAGATGTCTACGAGGAAGAGGGAGACAATGTATTTGAGAACCGGGAGGACGAGCTGTTACAGCATTCTATCACAGCCAGATTGCTTTCATTCCCGAATGTTATCATTACGTCCCATCAGGGTTTTCTGACGCGGGAAGCACTTGCGGCAATCAGCCGGACAACCTTACAGAATGCGGTTGATTATGAAAATAGAACCATCCATGAAGCCAATCAGGTAAAATAGATTGGACAAAATTATAACAATCATAAGTACGGGCAGATGTATGTATCACACATATATCTGCCCATTTTTGCTGTTTTTATCAAATAGATGTGGATTTAAAAATAAATCTATGATAGAATGGCTCTTATCTGCTGTTTATAGGACAACAAAATGAAATCAGACAGCAAATAACGGACAAGATGCATGATACAGAATTCTTTATAAGAGGGTATGTGTTGTGAATCGAGAACGAAAAAAGAGAGGGAAAAAGGATGGAAGAAAAGAAGCGACACTCATTTGGTGGATCAATCGGATTCGTACTTGCGGCGGCAGGTAGTGCGGTTGGTCTTGGAAATATCTGGCGGTTTCCGTATCTGGCAGCCAAGGATGGAGGCGGATTATTCTTAGTCGTCTATATCATTCTGGCATTGACATTTGGCTACACGCTGCTGACTACGGAGATTGCGATCGGTCGAAAGACGAAACAGAGCCCGCTCACGGCATATACGAAGCTTCATGATAAATGGGGATTCTTAGGTGCTATTGCGAGTATTATACCGGTTATCATCATGCCGTATTACTGCACAATCGGTGGCTGGGTAGTAAAATATTTCTTCGTATTTTTGACAGGACATGGAGCCGACGCTGCACAGGATGGATTCTTTACCGGATTCATCACGTCACAGTGGGAACCGATTATTACATTTGTGATCTTCCTTGCGGTATCTGCATTTATCGTATTCCGTGGTGTCAATAAAGGAATTGAGTCTACATCGAAGATTATCATGCCAATCCTGCTTGTCATGATTTTGGGAATTGCAATATTCTCATTAACATTGAAAAATACAAATGATGCAGGTGAAGTAGTAACCGGTCTGCAGGGATTTAAGATATATATTGTTCCTAATTTTGAGGGACTGACAATCGGAAAGTTATTTACGGTTCTGATCGATGCACTCGGACAGTTGTTCTTCAGCTTGTCTGTGGCAATGGGTATCATGATTACATATGGTTCGTATGTGAAGGATGATGCAAATCTTGGAAAATCGATTAATCAGATTGAGATTTTTGATACGGTTGTTGCATTTCTTGCAGGCGCAATGATCATTCCGGCTGTGTATGCATTTATGGGAACAGAGGGTATGTCATCCGGACCAAGTCTGATGTTTGTATCTTTGCCAAAGGTATTTGCTGCAATGGGTGTTGCCGGAAATATAATCGGTACAATCTTTTTTGCAATGGTATTGTTCGCTGCAATTACAAGTGCGGTATCCGTCATGGAGGCAGTTGTATCATGTATTATGGATGCATTCCATACAAGCAGAACAAAGGCCGGCACAATCGAGGGAATCTTCGCACTGATCGTTGGTATCATTGTCTGCCTCGGATACAACAAGCTGTACTTTGAGTTCAAGCTTCCGAATGGTTCAACGGCGCAGATCTTAGATATCATGGATTACATCAGTAACAATCTGCTGATGCCGATCGTAGCACTTGCAACCTGTATTCTCGTCGGATGGGTCATCAAACCGAAGACTGTGATCGAAGAAGTAGAAAAGAGCGGTTGTAAAATGGGAAGAAAGCGGCTTTACACTGCTATGGTAAAGGTCATCGCTCCAATCTTCCTGATTCTGCTTTTGCTGCAGACACTCGGAATCATGAAACTGTAAACATATAGAAAAAGGAACCCGGTTTGGGTTCCTTTTTTTCGCGGAGATACATTTATAAAGTTTTAATTATATCCAACAGTTCTTTTGGAATATTCATATTTCCCCGTCCGATTCCCATCTGTATATTCGGCTTTACAACCCCGTGGAAATCCGAACCACCGGAGATTGCCAGTCCGTATTTGGCAGCCAGCGAGCGGAGCTTCTCACTTTCAAAGCGGTTGTTCGAAGAGTGGAATGCCTCAAGTCCTTTTAAACCAAGGGACTTCAGATATGCTAACAGCTCATCAATCTGTGCATAACCAAGATGATAGAGCAGAGGATGTGCCAGAAATGCCGCTTTGCCATAAGTCGTTAAGATACGCATAGCAGTCTCACAGGTAACCTGTGGCTTCGGCAGGTAATATTTACAGCCGATGCCGATGTATTTGCGGAAAGCGGTATCCTTGTCTTTGCAGACACCTTCCTCGACAAGAACTCTTGCGAAATGTGCCCGTGTGATGACACTGTCCGGATTGCCGTGAAGCAGCTTCTCCATTGTGACAGGGAGACCATCTGCCTGCATCATCGCTACCATTTTCTCATTTCTTCCCTCACGTGCTTCCTTTAATACGGCAAGCTCTTTTTGAAGCTCCGGGTTTTCATAGTCCATATAGAAGCCGAGAATATGAATCTCACGATTGTTATAGTAGCAGGACAGTTCGATGCCCGGCACTACCTCCAAAGGCTTGTCCTTTGTATAGTCTAAGATTTCTGCCACGCCATCGACCGTGTCGTGATCGGTCAGGGCAATCGCGGAAAGTCCCATCCGCATTGCTTCGTCGGCAACCTCTGTCGGTGTCAGAGAACCGTCGGACGCATTGGAATGTACATGTAAATCGATTCGTTCCATATTACCAACCTCCTTGTGATCGTGTTTGATGTATTATTTTATATCACAGCTTGTACCATCTGTTTTGTTTAGGTGATGCAAAACTATATCGGATAAGCGGATTATTTATTCTTCAGGATATTCAGCAGCTCATCCGGTGAGAATGTATATTTCGTGTGACAGAAGTCGCACACAACTTCAATTGGCTTGTTGTCGGCAATCATAGCGCCAAGCTCTTTTCTGCCAAGGCTGATAACTGCCTGCTCGACACGCTCCTTGCTGCAATCACAGACATATGCACATGGCATGGAATCGGTCAGCTCGACATCATAGCCTTCAAACAATTTCCGTACGATAGCTTCCACAGACATGCCCTGCTTAAGAAGTGCAGTGAAAGAAAATCCTTTCAGACGTTTCTCCAGCTCGTCAATCAATGCGTCCTCTGCAAATGGCATCAGCTGGATGATAAATCCACCGGCATTTGCTACGGATGTATCGTCGTTGAACAATACGCCCAGAGCCACAGAGCTTGGAATCTGGTCACTTGTTGCAAAATAGTAGGTCAGATCCTCTGCAATCTCGCCGCTTACCAGATGGGTGTCGCCGACATACGGCTCCTTCAGTCCGATATCTTTGATGACGCTTAAGACACCGAGATCCACAGCCTTTGCGACATCGTTTGCCGGAAGCATAACCTCCGGTTCGCTGACATATCCCTTGACATGTCCGTTTGCATCGGCAGTGACAAGCATACCGGAGATCGGCCCCTGGCACTGGATACGGAGTGTTAATTTGTCGGTATCATTTTTACACATGGCGCCCATCAGCACGCCTCCGGTCAACAGTCTGCCGAGTGCGTTCGTAACAACCGGGCTGGTATGATGTGTAATTCTTGCTTTTTCCACAGTATCGGTAGAGTTGCAGGCGAAGAAACGAACCTGCTTGTTCGCTGCCATGCCACGAATCATTGTATCTGCCATAAATGTATCCTCCTTAAAATGAGCGCTTGAATTTTGTATATATACTTGCATGTTTTGCTATTTATGATTGATGCAGTGGTATACAAAATTACTGTATATATTGTTTCTTTGAATTCTTGTTTCGTGTTTCTTTCGCGATGATATAAATACGCTCACATTCCTCATCCGCCGGTTCATGTGTGAATGCATCATAGGCGGCTAGAAGGGTGAGACCGGAATCGGCTACCATCTGTTTCATCTGCTTTAGTGTGTACCCTTTTTGCACATGTAATTCCTCATATTTGCGGAACAGGTTATCGTCGGAATCCGAAGGTTCCTTTACGAACAGGCTTAAAGCAAGCTCGTTGATCGCTTCCTCTTCATCATAATAATTATCCCAGATAAAGCTGATATCATCCCGATCCTCAGCAATCGTCGCTTCGGCTACGACATCCCGGTAATAATGCTCCGTATGGAAGTCGAAGATGAAAAGTCCGTCCGGATCAAGGTAGTTATTGACGAGCGAGAATACATGCGTAAGCTCTTCCGGTTCGGTAATATAATTGACGCTGTCGCAGAGACTTACAATGGCTGCAACGGTTCCGTATAGCTCAAACTCACGCATATCCTGACACAGGTAGAGCGACGAAGAATGATTCTGTTCCCGCTTTTCGTTTGCAATATCCAGCATGGCAGGGGAGTTGTCGATACCGATCATGTCGTATCCGAAATCTGCCATACGCTCGGTTATATTTCCGGTTCCACAGCCAAGCTCTGCCAGAATGCCACTTGAAATATCATATTCCACAAGCAGGCTGTGCAGATAGTCCGCCCATGCATCATAGGGAATGTTGTCCATGAGCGCATCGTAGACAGCAGCAAAATTTGAATATGCTTCAGCCATAGGGTACCTCCTTATTTTTCGTAAACACTGACATTAAATTATAAAATAAAAAATAGTGAAAAACAAGGTAAAATCATATATAATAAAATGCGCGATTAATAGAGCGTATGTGAGGTTTGGAGGATTACAATGAAAAATCAGATACAGACAATAAAATTAAAGAAGGAGAAGCGTGCATTTTCGTATTGGCGCATCCCATTTTTTGCGGGCGCGGGCATCTATCTGGAAGTGCTGTTTCATCTGGCAATTTACCATAAACTCGAAAGCACGAGCATCTATCCGGTTTTGTTCGGTGCCACGTTGGGGCTTTTCTTAGCGGCACTCACTGTATGGCTGCCGCGCATCGGAAATGAGATCATTGCATATGTCGGTCTTACCGTGTTCTGCGTGTATGATATCGTGCAGCTCATTTATTTCCGGATATTTGGGACATTCTTGAGTCTGGTGTCTGTCGGCGGCGCCGGAAACGCGATGGATTTCAAGGTCGTGATGTTCGAGAAGATTCGTCAGAATGTTGGATGGATGTTGCTGTTTATGTTGCCGGTGATCGCACTTGTTTTGCTGCGCGTATTTCTGATAAAATTTGACAGACCGAAGATGAAAATAAGGCTTATAAGTGTAGCAAGTGCGGTTTGCCTGTGCGCCATTTCCATCCTTCTGCTGAATGTGCAGGGACGCGCGATGTATTCGCCGTATCAGTTGTTCCACAACCAGTATGTGCTGGAGCTTTCGATGAACAAGCTCGGCGTATGTGTGACGACCGTGCGGGATGCGCAGACGATGCTCACCGGGGGAAAGAAAAATGTGACATTCACTTTGGATGATGCGGATATAGACAATGTGGAAGCACTATCGGATGCTGCATTGGAAAGTGGCGCAACGAGTACAGATGCATCCTCCGTGGCAACCGATACGGATGCGGCACCTGTGTATGTGGAACAGGTTGATCCGGCAGTTGATTTTAAGAAGTTATATCAGGCAGCCGAGGATGAGCAGTTGAAGAATCTGTCCGCTTATTGTGTGCAGCAGACGCCGACCATGCAGAACGAATATACGGGTATGTTCGAAGGGTATAATGTTGTCTGCATTACCGCGGAGAGTCTGTGCAAATACGGTATCTACGAGAACTGCACACCGACGCTTTATAAGATCATGAATGATGGTTTCGTATTTGAGAATTACTATAATCCGATCTGGTATCACAGTACGATTGACGGAGAATTTGTAGACTGCCTGGGACAGTATCCGTGTTCCTCAGAGTGGAGCTTTTATAAGTCAGCAGATACATATCAGCCGTATGCACTTGGCAATGCATTGAATGAGAAAGGCTACACAAGCAAAGCATACCACGACTTTGACTTCTATTATTATAACCGGAGTGAGACACATGCGAATATGGGATATGATTTCAAGGCAATCGATTATGGTCTGGATATCCCAAGCTATGTGACATATTCCGATTATGATACGATCGAGGCAGTATACAAGGAGTTTATTAACGAAGAACCGTTTCTGATGTATTTTATGACATTCAGTGGGCATCTTCCATATAATTACGATTACAATGCCATGTGCCTGAAGAACCGTGAGGAAGCAGAAAAGTGCACAGAAGGAATGGACTTGCCGGAAGACGCGGTGGCGTATATTGCGGCACAGATGGAGCTTGATAAAGCACTGGAGGATCTGATCAACAAGCTGGATGAAGCCGGAAAACTGGAGAAGACCGTGTTCATCGTGACACCGGACCATTATCCATATGGACTGACAGACAGCGGATACGATGCGCTTGCAGGCAAGAATGTATCCGATGATGCATTTGAAAAACATCACTCCTGCCTTGGCATCTGGTCTGCATCGATGGAAGAACCGGTTCATGTCAAGAAGCTTTGTGCGAGCGTGGATGTTCTTCCAACCGTCCTGAATCTGCTTGGCGTGACATATGATTCGCGCATCCTTGCAGGACACGATATCTTATCCGATTCGGAAGAACTTGTCATCTTCGCCGACCATAGCTTCAAGACAGACAAGATTGGCTATAACACGAAGACCGGAGAAGTGACCTACTATGTGGACGAAAAAACAGTTTCACAATCCTACATCGACGATAAGATTAAGGAAGTCGAAACGAAACTTTACATGTCCGATGAAGTCATCAATACCGATTTCTACGGCTATGTGTACGGCAGGAAATCAACAAACACCACAACAAGCACCACCACATCAACCGAACAACAAAACAAAGAATAACCCCGAAAAACATACGAAAAGGTACAAAAAGATACGATTTAGCGGAATTTTGTTGTGAAAAGCAACGAAGTATGCTAAAGTAAATTGGATTATGTAATTTATCGGAAGATAAGAACAATAAGGAGGAAAACAAAATGACGAGAATCGGAATTTACGGATACGGAAATCTTGGTCGTGGTGTAGAAGCAGCCATCAACCAGAACGATGATATGGAATTAGTTGCCGTATTTACAAGAAGAAATCCTGATGAATTGGTTATTAAGAACCAGACAGCCAAGGTGTGCAACGTAAAGGACATGGCAGACTGGAAGGATAAAATCGATGTTATGATTCTGTGTGGCGGAAGCGCAACCGATCTTCCGGAGCAGACACCGGAATGTGCAAAATATTTCAACGTGATCGACAGCTTCGATACACATGCTAGAATCCCGGAGCATTTTGCAAATGTGGACGCAAGTGCAAAAGCAAGCGGACATATCGGAATTATCTCCGTTGGCTGGGATCCGGGCATGTTCTCACTCAACCGTCTGTACGGAAATGCATTGCTTCCGGAGGGAAATGATTATACATTCTGGGGCAAGGGTGTCAGTCAGGGACATTCCGATGCCATCCGTCGTATCGCAGGTGTCAAGGATGCCAAGCAGTATACGATTCCCGTAGAATCCGCACTTGAGGCAGTTCGTAACGGCGAGAATCCGGCGCTTACAACAAGACAGAAGCATACAAGAGAGTGCTTTGTAGTGTTGGAAGAGGGCGCAGATGCGGCAAAAGTTGAGGAAGAGATCAAGACAATGCCGAACTATTTCGCAGATTACGATACAACGGTTCACTTCATTTCGGAAGAAGAGCTGAAGGCAAACCATAGCGGCATTCCACATGGTGGATTTGTACTTCGAAGCGGCGTGACCGGCTGGAACAAGGAGAACAAGCATATCATCGAGTACAGCCTGAAGCTTGATTCAAATCCTGAGTTTACATCCAGCGTACTGATCGCTTATGCAAGAGCGGCTCACCGACTTGCAAATGAGGGAGCAAGCGGCTGCAAGACCGTATTTGATATTGCACCGGCTTACCTTGTGAATAAAACAGGGGAAGAGCTTCGTGCATCCATGCTCTAAGATGTACCAGATACCATGTCGCCAATTGAATATGGGCGGCAGACAATAAGAAAGAAAACGAGGAGAGAAGAGAGAAGATGGAAGAAATCGCAAATTACGTACCACAGATGTACGCAACATTCTGGGCATTAATTCCGCCGGTCGTGGCAATCGTGCTGGCACTCATTACAAAGGAGGTTTACAGTTCGCTATTTTTAGGAATTGTGATCGGTGGACTGTTCTGGTCTGACTTCAGATTTGAAGCAACCGTAAACCATGTATTCAAAGACGGAATCGTCGGCGTGCTGACCGATTCGTATAACATGGGTATTCTGGTATTTCTTGTAATACTCGGTGTTATGGTCTGTATGATGAACAAAGCCGGTGGTTCGGCAGCGTTCGGACGGTGGGCGAGTGCCCATATCAAGACGCGGATTGGCGCACAGTTAGCGTCAGTTGCGCTCGGTGTTTTGATCTTTATTGATGATTATTTTAACTGTCTGACAGTTGGAAGCGTGATGCGTCCTGTGACAGACAAGCATCAGGTATCGCGTGCGAAGCTTTCGTATATCATTGATGCGACAGCAGCTCCGGTCTGTATCATTGCCCCGATTTCATCATGGGCAGCAGCGGTAGCCGGATTCGTAGAGGGAGAGGACGGATTCTCCATCTTTATCCGTGCGATTCCATATAACTATTATGCGCTTTTCACGATTGTATTTATGATTGTTTTGATCGTCAGAAAGATTGATTATGGTCCGATGCGGACACATGAGAAGAACGCTTTGAAGGGCGATATCTACACGACACCGGACCGTCCATATGCAAACGCGGAAAATGAAGTCGTTGAGACAAAGGGTAAAGTGATTGACCTTGTATTCCCAATGATCGTTCTGATTACAGCCTGTGTCATCGGCATGATTTACAGTGGTGGATTTTTCTCAGGCGTTGGATTTGTAGAAGCATTTTCGGGCAGTGATGCATCGGTTGGATTGATGTATGGCAGCTTCTTTGCACTTGTGATTACGATTATCTATTATATGTTCCGCCGCGTATTGAAATTCAGCGAATCCATGTCTTGTATTCCGGAAGGATTTAAAGCGATGGTTCCTGCAATTTTAATTCTGACATTTGCCTGGACATTGAAGGCGATGACAGACAGCCTTGGTGCAAAAGAATTTGTGGCAGAACTCGTGAAGAGTACGCCGGATGCGCTGCTTAGCTTCCTGCCGGCGCTTGTATTTATCATTGCATGCTTCCTTGCGTTTGCAACCGGAACCTCATGGGGAACCTTTGGTATGCTGATTCCAATCGTTGTAAATGCATTCGAGGGAACAAACGCAACGATGATGATCATTTCCATCTCTGCATGTATGGCTGGTGCCGTATGTGGAGACCATTGTTCACCGATTTCGGATACGACAATTATGGCATCCGCAGGTGCGCAGTGTAATCACATCAATCATGTAAGCACACAGCTTCCATATGCGATTACAGTTGCACTTGTATCGTTTGTCACTTACATTATTGCTGGATTCTTTGGTAATAGCAAGGGACTTCCGGGAGTAATGAAGAGTCCTGTGATTCCGCTGGTAATCGGCCTGATTTTACTGTATGTTGTGTTGCAGGTGATCAAGGCAGTTGAGAAAAAGAAAGATCCAATTGATGCAGAATAAGAGGCTTGAAATGAAAAAGACTAAAGGAAGTATTATGTTGCTGTTTGCTGCGTTCTTCTGGGGAACGACGTTCGTAGCACAGACAACAGCATCTGATCAGATTGGAACATTTACATTTAACGGAAGCCGCTCCATAGTTGGAGCGGCATTTCTTGCGCTGTTGATTCTTGCTCGTACGGGAATGAAGAAGCAGAAAGCAAAGGTAAGTGGAGAACCAGTCGAAAAAGAAAGTATAAAACGGACCGTGATCGGTGGTATCCTCTGTGGCTGTGTGCTGTTTTTTGCAACGAATCTGCAGCAGAGTGGTATTGCGGCATATCCGGAAGGTGTGGCCAGCTCCGGAAGATCGGGATTCCTCACCGCAACATATGTAGTTATGGTTGCAATCGTATCCGGATTACTCGGGAAAAAATTACATAAGATTGTTTACGTGGCAGTTTTTGTCTGCCTTGGAGGTATGTACATGCTGTGCATGTCCGGTGGTATCGACAATCTGTATTTTGGAGATCTGCTTGGACTTCTGTGTGCAGTCTGCTTCACCGGACATATCCTGACGGTCGATCATTTCAACGACTGCGACAGCGTGAAGATCTCGTGCATCCAGTTTATTACGAACGGTGTGTTATCCCTAATCTGTATGGCAATCTTCGAACAGCCGGCATGGAGTGATCTTGCCGCTGCATGGTTCCCAATCCTGTATGCGGGTATCTTCTCGAGCGGTATCGCATATACGCTTCAGATTGCAGGACAGAAATATGCAGATCCGGCAGTTGCATCCATCGTGATGAGTCTGGAATCTGTATTTGCAGTGCTCGGTGGATTTGTCGTATTGCATGAGGTGTTAGCACCGAGGGAGATCGTCGGCTGCGTGCTTGTGTTCACCGCAGTGATCCTGGCACAGGTGCCGCAGATGATAAAGTCTAATATCAAAGATAGAAGCGAACAAATGTTCTAAAAATGATTGATATAGTTGGAAAGAAATGGTATAATAAAGAAGCGTGATAACCACGTAAGAAGAGTACACATGACAGGGTGGTAGCCTCCTAGCCTGCAGCATATTGCTGTATTACACAGGAAAGGAGGTGCGTTATTATGACAGCTTTCGAAATTATTTCAATAGTTATTGGGATTTTGAGCTTGCTTTTTGCTTTTGGAAGTTTGATTGTAGCGTTTCTTACCTTTCTCGATAAGAGGAATAAGAAGAAATAAAATTGCCTCTCCTGTCTGCACACAGAAGAGGCGAAGGTTCGTAAGAACCTGAAACCCAACTAGGAGCATCCACTTTGGAGTGGGTACTTTTCTTTTTATTAATATAGCATTTTTTTGGATTGAATTCAACCCCATAGGTATAATAAGATGGAATTGTTTTTGTGGGATCTTGAATTGTTCTTTCAGAAGTGGCAGAATACATGAAATTATTGATTCCAGAAACATCTAAGATGGTAAAAAGTCTTGAAAATAAAGGATATATTATCTGGAAATTAGATGAAAAAAAGAAAGAACATACCTTGGTTTGACGAACAAGGCAATTGAATTAAGTAATTGTCAGAAAGAAAAAATGATAGAAGCTTATGAAAAAATCATATCGA
>CAKREY010000026.1:0-20387 GCA_934318045.1 uncultured Lachnospiraceae bacterium | reverse complement strand
TAATAGCAATTTTTGATTGGCCCAAAATAGTATCCACATATACCGCTTATATCAGCATCTGAGCTAGTAGCAGTAACAGTTCCTATGTTATAACAGTTTGAAATTGGTGCAATACTACAGCCACACACACCACCCACAGAAGCTACTGAGCCGGTAGCGGTAACAGTTCCTGTGTTATAACAGTTTGCGATTGTGCCACTATTGTATCCACATATACCGCCTATAGTAGCAGATGACTCAATAGAGGTAAGATTCCCTGCATTATAACAGTTTGTGATTGTGCCGTCATTGTGTCCACACACACCGCCCACAAAATTATTCCCCTTGAAATAGGAATCAACAACTCCAACATTTTTTATGTTGCCATCAGCTTCTGAACTTCCGAATAATCCAATACGTGTTGAATTATCATTAATGTATAAACCACTTACGGTTTTATTATTTCCGTCAAACGTTCCTGAATACTGTGTTATATGATCTCCCATACAATCTGCAATCGGTGTCCAGGTTATAAAATCACTTCAGTGTGTCACTTTTTGACGCACTTTTTGAAAAAGTACGCCACTTTTTGACACACCTTTTGGAAAAGTGCTCCACTTTTTGGCACACCTTTTTTGATGATAATTTTTCGTGCCTTGGATGGTGTGTCACTTTTTGACACCCTTTTCGGAAAAGTGCTCCACTTTTTGACACACCTTTGGAAAAATGGCGCCACTTTTTGACGCACCTTTTCAAATTCACAAGTATCATTCAGAAACTACGTCTTCAATAATCTGCTTATCCATTTTATTGCTTACCTATGTATTACCGAAACACGTACATCATAATATATTCTTCTTCGTTTTCATCAATAATCTCGAAGCCAACATTTTTGTACATCTTCACTGCATAGTTTGCTTTCTGTACTGCCAAGGAAGTTTTCTGATACCCTCTTTCTTTTAACTCTTCCAACATCCGTTTCATCAGCATAGTTCCAATCCCAAGACCTCGATACTCTCTATATAACGATATGGCAAAAGACGGAACACCATCTTCTACATGTCCATAATCATCCATATTACGAACCCAGACAGCACCGACTATCTTTTTGTCAACTTCAGCAACAAAACAAATATCTCCTTCCTGCTTGCCAAAATCCTGCACATAAATCTGTAATTCCGGTGCATTTATAATCTCTTTTGGCGGTGCATCTACACCTTCTGGAATGAAAATTGCTTCATACAGGAAATCATCTAGCAATGCTATTTCCTTGTTGTTCATATGCCTTATATTATAACTGATTTTATTATGAAAACCAATCAAAGTTCTAATTTGATTTACATCATATTCTTTAGCTGGAAGAATAACTGCATTTTTACCTATTATTTCTTTTACTATACGTAATTCTAACTCTTGCCTGTGTTTAAAATGACTGATCATATCCTCAAAAGCACTACATTCATGTTTCCTCCCATAGGGAGAGTTCACCAAATATTCTAACATCATCTGATACCATAACTCATTTCCATTCTCATCACAGCGTTCTTTTTGAATTATTTTAATATTCTCTTCCAACTTATCACTATAGAGATAAAATAATATAAACTTCTTTGCATCAATGCACCTAAATAAATTGCGATAGAACTCTATAATTTCTTCATCACTAAGCATATGAAACAAAATTAAATCCTCTATTACATTTTGAAAGAAAGAACATTCAAATAAATATCCTGTATCTGTAAAATTTTTAAACCTTGTTACTATAATTTCCTTTAGCTCCGCCAAAGTTTTTCGCCCATTATAAACTTCATAATTCTCCAAATCTTTATAAAATCCCGGAATATCCGTAATTATCCTAGTGTAAGTAATGATATAATTCTCTTGTTCCCTAACTGTATTTTTTATAATTTCATCCCTTATCGAATTGTATTTTTGCAAAACAGCCTCATATTCCTTCTTCGACATTAAAGCACACCAAGCCAATTCTATCGGAGAATAATCTCCTTCCCTACATACATGTAACTCAGGATTAAACTTCACAATATTATTTATCAGCGTGCTTTTTCCTGATCCTTGAATACCTTCAACAAATATATTTTTCATAAAGCAAATCTCCTTTCAAATTATAATTCAATTACCTTAGTTGCTATTTTTTCGCAAAATTTCCTGTCATGTTCAACAAATAGCATGGTTGGCTCATACTTTAAAATTAATCTTTCTAACTGCATCCGCGAAAAAATATCAATGTAATTTAATGGTTCATCCCAAATATAAAGGTGTGCCGGTGTAAGTAAACTAGTCGCCAACAAAACTTTCTTTTTCTGGCCTTCCGAGTAAGTTTCCATATTTTTAGTAAACTGCTCTCGTCCAAAATCAAGCTGCCGAAGTATGGTACAAAATAAACTCCTATCCAAATCATGCGTTTTACAATAATTTGTAACATTACCTTTAAGTCCGATTGTTTCCTGACCAACATATGAAATAACAAGACCACTTGCCACCTCACATAGTCCTTCTTCAATTATACAAACACCTATATTGGAATTACATTTTTCTAGGATTTTTCTAATAATTGTTGTCTTTCCACTTCCATTTTTCCCGGATAATACAACACGATCACCCTTTTTAATGTCAAAAGACAGCCCTTGAAACACTGGTTTATCTGAGTCTTCATATTGCAAACTATACTCTTTTACATTAACAAGACTATTTTTGTAATGAACAAGCTGAAACAACTTTAAATCTTTAGGATATTCTATATCTTCTAAAAGACCCTCCTTTTCCTCAATCTCTCTTTCAATTCGTTTTTCCATCTGCTTTACACGACTCTGCATCTTTTTTGTTTTGGCTCCTATAAAACTTCTTGTGCTTAAGCATCTGTCATGTTCTTTTATCGGATCAAATCCTATTTTGGTGCGTTCATTTTTATCTGCCCACTTAGCAACCTGTTCTGCCGCATGGTTCAACTTTTGAATCTCCTTTCGGTGTTTCTCATTTTGTGCTATCGCAAATTTATCTTTACGTTGCTTATTCTCCCACCACACCGAGAAATTACCATTTTGTACTTCGATACTGCAACGATTCAATACCAGACAATGATCTGTGCATGCATCCAACAAATCTCTGTCATGAGAAACCAGTATAAAACCCCTTTTAGAAGCTAAATACACCTTCACACACTCCCTTGCATTTTGGTCAAGATGATTCGTCGGTTCATCAATTAATAAAAACTCATTTTCCTGTGAAAACAAAACTGCAAGTAATATCTTTGTACGCTCTCCGGGACTTAAGGTACAATAAGGTCTATACAAAATCTCTGAACTTTCCGATAGCTCTTCCAACTCACAAATTACTCTCCATATTTCACACCCTGGCTTCAAATCTTCCATAAATTCTGCCACAGGCATTTGCTTTTGGTATTCTGCAATTTCATAAGGAAAATAATCAAACTTCGTTGACGCACTTATGGAACCTGTAAACTGATATTTTCCAAGTAATAAATTCAAAAAAGTTGTCTTCCCTTTTCCATTTCTACCAATAAAACCTAGTTTCCAATTTGTATCAATCGAAAATGAAACATTCTCAAAAACATAATCAAAACTCCCTTCATATCCAAAGGTGAGATTATTTATACTAATTTGTGCCATATACATTCCTCCTCTCATGGTTACAATAAAAAAAGAACCATTCGTTGCCAAACAGTTCCATTACATACTATAACCTCATATGGTTCATCAAAAGAAGGAAATACACCCAACATTGTAATCATTTTTATGCACACAAAAAGAGAGGTTATGAGAACATAATCCACTTTTGGCAACATGACAAGTAGTATGGGCGATATCGCTCATACTGCATAAACATTCATGTAATCAAAAGTAAATTATCTTCTCATCTTTTCACCTCTCTCCTTAAGATAAAGCCATTCTAACACTCCGACTTTCCTTTGTCAACAAAGGAATATACTAATTCAACTCATTCCACACATCCACATAATCCTGCAAGCCACCCGGACGCATTGCAATACTCACATAACTTGCTGGCTCTTTCCTCGCAAGTCTGGCAAGGATTCCTGCATCCTCCGGCTCATCAAATACAACCTGCTCCTCTGACTTATCACAGTCAATCACAAGTTGCTTGCCCTCCATATCTGTCATAACAACTGCATTCCTGCTGCCATCATACTGATATACAGTATAGTTTAATGCCATGTGCTCACCTCTCTAAATCATCCCAAAATGCTCCAGCGCATCTCTTATCGCTTTTTCCTTTTCTTCCGGACACTGAGGTTGTCTGCTATCTTCAGACTTAGGCAGGTTATAATTCTCCCCAACCTCTATTCCACATTTCCTTTTTACCTGTGAAATATACAGATTAGACACCTTCAACCCGTGCTCTTTCAGCACATATTCCTTAATCTCCGCATAAGTCGCCTTACTCTCAGCCGAAGTCAAATCCAGCTCATCTAATTCAATTTCAACCTCAATTACATCATCCGGTTTTTGTTGGGACAAGAGAACAACCGTCTCGACGTGACTTGTCCTCGGAAACTGATCGACGCAACACACCTTATCCACGTGGTACCCACGGCGAATGATCGTCTCCAGGTCGCGCGCCAGCGAGGTCGGCTTGCAACTGATATAAACGATCTCGTCCACGCCAAATGCAAGGATTTTTTCCAACGCTTTCGGATGAATCCCATCCCGTGGCGGATCGACAATGATCAGATCCGGTTTCTCATCCACAAGGTCGATTGCCTTTAACACGTCCCCGGCGATGAATTCGCAGTTAGAAAGTCCATTTGCTTTCGCATTTTCTTTCGCTGCCTCGACCGCTTCCTCCACGATTTCGATTCCGATCACTTTCTTAGAAACTGCTGCCATCATCTGTGCGATCGTACCGGTTCCGCTATACAGATCGAACACGGTCTTGTTGCCATCCAGCTTCACGCTGCCCCGCATGATATAATCGCGTGCCTTTTCATACAGCACCTCGCAGCCACCTGTGTTTGTCTGGAAGAATGAAAACGGCGAGATCTTGAATTTCAGTCCAAGAATTTCCTCTTCGATGTAATCCTGACCATATAAAAGCTCCATCCGATCGCCCTGCACGACATCGCCCAAAGCGTCATTTTCCGTGTACAGAATACCTGCTATACTTCCCGCAAATGCATCGGACTTCTCTAATTCCAACAGCATTTCCACGAACTCTTGAAGCAGCTGTTTTACATCAAATCCATATGTGTCCCACTGTGTCGATGTTACCAGATTGATCAGGAACTGCCCATTTGCACGCGACTGGCGCACAACCAGATTCCGCAGGATTCCCTCGTGGCGCATCCGGTGAAAGAACGGCACATTTCGCCCGGAGAAAAATGCGAGTGTTGCCGTGAGTATGCGGCTCCAGTCTGCGCCAATGATCTCACATCCATCGACTGTCAGGATATCATAGAAGCTTCCCTTCTGATGTAATCCAAGTGCTAATGGGCCATCCTTGTAGGCATCGCCAAATGTGAATTCCATTTTGTTCCGGTACGCAGTCTGGCTCGGCGAACCAAGGATTCCTTCCCACTCGTAATCCTTCGAGTTGGAATCCTCTGCCAGAAGCACGCGGTCAAGCAATGTTTTCACCATGTCCGCTTTCAGCTTCAACTGATTGTCATACGACATTGTCTGGTAGGCGCATCCACCACACGCACCAAAATAAGGGCAGGTCGGCTCTACGTCCTCCAACGGACTCCGCTCTAAGACTTCCAGCACCTTGCCCTCTGCCATACCGCTTTTCTTCTTTGTTACCATGTATTTCACTTTCTGTCCCGGCAGGGCGCCCTTGATTGTCACCTTGCGCTCATCCACCTGAAAGCTTCCTTTGTTTGGGAAATCATAACGCTCGATGATTCCCTCGCATACATCACCTTTTTTCACTCGACTGTCTCCTCATCATTCGACATACCTTAATTCGTATGTCACATCATCTTCATCGTCAATTTCCATCACCATATACGTGTAACGGTGATCTGCCTGCCGCGGCTTCGAAATGCTGCCCGGATTCAGGATTGTCACATCATCCGGATTCTCCTCCAGATATGGCACATGCGTGTGTCCATACATCGCGATATCGCAATCATTTTCCAATGCTGCAAACCGCAGCAGATCCAGCCGCATGTCCACCTGATACAGATGCCCGTGCGTTGCGAAGATACGATGTCCGCCCGCCTCAATCACATTTGCATTCAGAAGCTTTGCATCATAATCGGTATTTCCACGCACGATGTAGCATGGCACACCTGCCAGCGACTCAATCTCCCTCGCATCGCCGACATCGCCCAGATGTATCAGCATCTGGAATTCGCCGATTTCTTCCCGCACCTGCTCTATCGCAAGTTCCACATTCTCATTTCGCCCATGCGAATCACTCATTATCAAAATCCGCAGCATAATTTCCTCCTTCTTGTAAAGTACCGCATCCACTCTGCCGTATATCGGCGGGTGGCGTCACTTCATTACAGAACCTCGCGGATCATTTCCAGCGCACGTCCCCGATGACTGATCTTGTTCTTATCCTCCGGTGCCAGCTCCGCGGTCGTCTTTCCATACTCCGGCAGGAAGAAGATCGGATCATAGCCAAATCCATGTTCCCCGGCAGGCTGATGCGCGATCATACCCTCAATCACGCCGCGGCGTGTCGTCACCGTACCATCCGGAAATGCAGCTGCAATCACACACACGAACCGCGCCGTCCGCTCTTCCTCTTTTGCATCTGCAAGCGCATCAATAATCATCTGATTCTTGATACTGTACGGCGTATCCTCGCCCTGCCATCTTGCCGAGTAGATACCTGGCGCTCCATCCATATAATCAACTTCCAGACCACTATCGTCAGCGAGAACTACACAGCCCTCAGCCTCCTTTGTCTTGCTGATGGCTGTCGCTTTGATGATAGCATTCTCCTCAAAAGTCTTGCCATCCTCCACGATGTCTATATCTATGCCTGCTTCCTTCATAGACACAATCTCGTACCCACAATCCGCCAGGATCATGCGCACCTCCACCATCTTATTCGCATTGCCGGTTGCAAAAATAATCTTCTTCATCTGCATGTATCTCCTTTTTCTTATTTTTCTTCTCTAATTGGAGCTAATCGTCATTTCCTGCTTGCTTTACTCCTACTCCATTTCTCCAACTACTTTCCTACTTGGAGCATACCTTCCTTTCCTGCTTGCTTTGCTCCTACTCCATTTCATCTGTATCTTCCCCGCTTGGAGCAAAACTCCCTTTCCTGCTTGCTTTACTCCAATCTCGTTCCACCTGCATCTTTCCCACTTGGAGCAAATAGCCCTTTGCTGCTCGCTTTGCTCCTACTCCATTTCATCTGTATCTTTCCCGCTTGGAGCAAAACTCCCTTTCCTGCTTGCTTTGCTCCAACTTCATCTCACCAAGCACACCTTGAAGGTCACGAACACCAAAGCCTGCAGCCAACATTCATACAAACCGCAAAACTATGTAGATGCATGTATTTGTAAATGTATTCACTAAATATATGATATGTTTGCAGCTTAGATATACTTGGTATTCTGTTCAGTTCCAGAAATGTCCAAACACGGATGTTTGGACAAGCCGCCGTTGAGACATGGATGTCGAATCGGCGGCGGTTTCGTCCGCAACCAGAATATACATCAGAATACCTAGTATATCTTAGCTGCAATACATTATATATGTGTGAATACATTTACAAATACATGCTCTTCATATTCTCTGCGGTTCGGTTTGCATAATCACTGCACCCGCTTGTTCGTAAACGCCTTCAAGCACACATTGCATTTCTCACTCGACTCTGCCCGGTGCCACATCTCTCCATACAAACTGATGTAGCCCTCTCCATCACTGATATCGAAGCTTGCCGTTCGCTCATCCGCATTGTACTCGATGGCAATCGGATGCACTGCACCCGGCGTCTTGATATTCACCACGACCGCATAGCGCTCACGATCCTCCAGCTCGATTTCCTCCGGGAAATCCACTGTGTAATACCCGGCATACTTCATGCTGCCGGACGTCACAAGCTCCCGGTTCTTGAACGACGTCACGTCCTTGAAATTTCTGACAACATATACCTCAAACTCCGAATTTTTGTCCGTTGCATAAAAAGAAACTGCTGCCAGATTCTCCCCTTTTCCTGCCTGATAGACATTCGAAAAATACGCTTCCTCCTTGGAAAATCCAAGCTGTCCAACCCATCCAAGCTTGTCCGTCTGATAGATCTTATCATAATTATCCTTGTCGCCGACCCGCGTGTAGACAACTGATTTGCGGCAGATTTTAGTATCATAATAGGACACATAAAAATACCCGTCATCGCCAAACTCTTCGCCCCAGCTGTTCTTGCAGATGAACGCACCATCGCCCTCCGGCTGGATCGTAAAATTCTCTTTCGGGAAATGATCATCCCATCCTACGACGACCACATCATGGTTTGGTGTCTCGTCTCCATCATAATAATACGCCGCATATTCACTCGAATAATACATGGAATAACTATCCACATATTCAAGTGCCGAATAAATGGATGTCTCGATTGCGCCATACCGGAAGATTGCACTCTTAATCGTCTCGTCCTCGCGTCCGTTGATAATCAAAGCTTCCTCGAGATGCTTCTCTGCAGGCAGGTTTGGATCGCTCATGCCATCTCCGTATGGGTCATCCTTCTCAAGCACCGGTCCCTGCCAGGCTGCCAGATACGCGATACTCATCGTATGCTCACCACCACTGTTTACATCCAGTGCATAACTGTTACACATCGACATATGATCGACCGAAAAAATATCATCCTCCATCGGCCGGATGCTTGTCTCGAGCGCACCAAGCGACGCAAACGCCCAGCACGTACCATATCGTCCCTGGTCACGCACCGGTGACACACGTCCATAATCACGCATATCATATCGCTCCGGCAACGGATCATCATCCGACACAATGGCGAGATCTACCCATTTCTGCTTGATGTCGTACTTCACTTCATACCCCAGATACTCCGCGATTTTGTCAATCGGGATGATGAGTTTGTCTCCGTCTTCTTCTACATATACCTTGTCTCCGAGCGGGATTTCTGTCTTCTCATTTACAACCGCCCGCTCCGATCCGACCGCAAGCTCAATCCGGTTATCCCCCTTCATGATCAGAACCTCCCCATCCGGATACCGCTGCACGGAACATAAAAGCAGGCTCCGCAGGAACTCTCCCTCCACGAGCAGCCGCATATGATCACTGATGGAAAATGAATAGCCGAACTCTTCCATGCTGTCACCGCCCACAGTGATGACCACATCATCCTCATTCATACGTTCGCGCACATTTTCCGCAAATGCATCGCTGCAGGTCGCGAGCGCATCCGATTCATCAATCGTCTTGACCGGATTTCGGCCAATGATATATGTAATTGTCACCAGCACTGCAATAACCGCAGCAAAAATTCCAAACTTTTTCACGTGTTAAAACGCTCTTTTCTACTGTTCTTTTCCTTCTTTATCTTTTGCTCTCGGCGGCTTTGGTCCCATAAACTGATAGAAATACGACTTGATCATACCATTGTAGATTTTCCGGTTTCGGTCTGCTTTTCTACCGATGTATTTCTCTGCATCCGCGTACGATGTAATCAGATACATCGACCAGTCCGGCAGGTTCGCAAAGCTCTCGCCGATCGTCCGATAGAGCGCCGGCAGCGCTTCCTTTTCTTCGAGCCGCTCCCCATATGGCGGGTTTGTGACAATAAATCCATAATGTTTCGGGTTCCGCAGGTCTTTCACATCCCGCGCCTGAAAATGGATATAGTCTCCGACGCCGGCTGCCTTCGCATTTGCCATCGCACACTTCACGATCTCCGGATCTAAGTCATAACCCTGAATGTTCATCTGCACATCGCGGCGGATCATATCCTCCGCCTCATCATACGCGTTGTACCACACCTTCTTCGGCACGACCTTGCCCCAGCTGTCTGCAGTAAATTCGCGCATCATACCCGGCGCGATATTGGCACCGATCATTGCTGCCTCGATTGGGAATGTACCGCTGCCGCAGAACGGATCGACCAGCACACGGTCTTTGTTCCACGGTGTCAGCATCAAAAGTGCCGCTGCCAGTGTCTCAGAAATCGGCGCTTTTCCGACGAGCGTCCGGTATCCACGCTTATGCAGCGAAGTTCCCGATGTATCCAGACCGATAGACACCTGATCCTTGAAGATAAATACACGGATCGGATACTCGTCCCCATCTTCCTCGAACCGCTCCACGCGGTATGTCTTTTTCATGCGCTCTACGATTGCCTTCTTCACGATCGACTGGATCGCACTTGCAGAAAAAAGCGCACTCTTATTCGTTGTCGCCTTCGTCACCCAGAACTTTGCATCCCGCGGAAGATATTCCTCCCACGGAATTGCCTTTGTCCCTTCAAACAGTTCATCAAAATCTGTAGCCCGGAAGCTGCCCATCTTCAACAGAATCCGCTCCGCAGTTCTTATAAATATATTCGAGCGGGCAATGGCAGTCTCATCCCCACGGAATGTGATTCTGCCATCCTCCACAGTCACGATCTCATAGCCAAGCTCTAATATCTCCCGTTTCAACACCGACTCCATGCCAAAATGGCACGGTGCTATTAATTCATACCTGTTTTCCATACTCGTACTTCTACCCTTTCTTCCCCTGTTCCGAATTTTGAACACACTTAGATATATTGTAAATTTATCTTTGTACGAAGTCAACAAAATTGCTCAATTTATTCTTGCAATTTGCACATGTAAATTTTAACAAATGCTACCACATCCACGATACATTTCAAAAGGATTCGCCATATGGATTTTCTCCAAGCACCATGGCCACCGCAATATCTAATGCCGGGTTTTGGTCAACGCCCCTCGATACCCGGAGATTCCCCCAATCGTGTTGATGACCTTATACCCTTTCTCTGTCAATATTTTTGCTGCCAGCGTGCTGCCTCCCCCGTTTGCACAATAAACCAATATCACTTTCCCTTTCGGAAGAGAAATATTGCCTGCCTGTATTTCTTCCAGAGGCAGATTTATCGCCATCGGAATGTGACTTTTCGCAAATTCTTCGCTCGTTCGAACGTCAACGATGATTCCTCCATAGTTAAGAGCCTCACTCAGGATGTTCCGAATATTAATATTATGAAATCGCATCGCTCCGCCTCCTTTCTTCTTACTAATAGGATATGCGAAGCGTGGGGATTTGTGTCTGTGAATGCTTTCTGCATGACAACCTATCACACAAAAAGAGGACCGCGATGCGGTCCTCTAAGGGGGGAGTTAGTAACAGTCTGTACTGTTACTTGAACTATTTTTCTGGCTGTTCTTCTGACTATTCTTCATCTTGCTGTTGGAAGCAGTTTCCTTATTGGACTGATTGCTTCCTGTATAATTTGTCTGCTTGTTCTTCTGCTCGTCTGACTGATAATTCTTTCCTGCCATAACTGATCTCCTTTTTGTTCGCAAGTTCCCTTGCCCTTGTAATTTGTTACATAGAGAAGTATACCCAGCCCACAGGATTTCATTCAGCCAAAATCAAAAAATTCACAAACGCAAGGCAAACACAGTTTCACGAATTGCAATCCCTATCACAAACACAGGATTGCATCTACGCAAACGTAAATCGGGTTGTGGATAATATTGATTTAATCGCAGACCATTGGAGCACATCAGCACTTAACGAACAGTGTGACAATTCAAAGAATTGGTACACTGTGAGTTTAGTGCCTGCTATGTGCGGAAGTGAGCGAGAGCGCGTCTGCGTGAAATCAGATATTATCCACAACCCGAACTACCTCTACATACATGCAATCCGTACGTTTTGACAATTTATTGCAATTCATTCAAACTTGCAAACCGATACCCCTCTGCCTTCAGGTTTGCAATCACCTTTTCCAGCGCCCCAGCATTCGATGACGATACGTTGTGCATCAGAATGATTGCCCCGCTGTGATGATATTTATTGAAATGGTCGATCACGAAGTCCACACCCGGCTGGTTATTCACATCGAAATCCATATATGCCATGCTCCAAAAAATAGTTTTGAAACCAAGATCCTGGGTGATTGCCAGTGTCCGTGCGCTGTACTCGCCGCATGGCGGCCTTAAGTACGGATCCATCGCATATCCCGTTGCCTCTTTCATATAATCCGCGCATCCATTGACTTCCTGCTCAATCTCCTCATAGGACTTATCCGGCATGCATATATGGTAGATGGTATGATTCCCCACCTGATGTCCTTCCTCTTTCATTCGTTTCACAAGATCCACATTGTCCCGGATGTATGTCTGCGTCACGAAAAAGCACGCCGGAACATCTTCCTTTTTGAGGATGTCGAGCATCTGCCCGGTATATCCATTTTCATACCCACAATCAAATGTGAGATATAAAACTTTCTCATTTTGGGAAGAGGCATCCGAATCCAGATAATACCCATCGTATTCCGCGATATCGATCGTGTCGTCACACCCGCTTGGTCCGTGGTTCATATCCCGCCGGAACCACCAGGCAAGCTTGGTGTTATCATAATTTTGATAGGTTTCTTTCTCTTTCAGATGGCTCTCTCTCGGGTATGTCTGATACCGGCAGAGTACCCTTTTGCACCAGTCAAACATACGCTCAACCGGACTTTCCGTCGCACTCGCATCCGCCCCGTGCACCACATCTTCCGTCGCGCTCGCATCCGCCCCGTGCACCACATCTTCCGTCGCGCTCGCATCCGCCCCGTGCACCACATCTTCCGTCGCACTTGCATCCGCCCCGGAAGCTCCATATGTAACGATGCAGAAGCTGCCTACAGCCAGGCAGATCAGCAGTCCCGCAAGCAAACCACTCAAACCTGTTTTGATTCTGCCAAAATCATCCAAACCACTCGAAACTACTTTGATTTTTCTTTCTATGCGATTCTTTCTCATCCAGAAAAAAATTCTTCCAGAAAGCGATTCAATGTTTCCTCACTCGCCGCACTCTCCCGGCTGCACGCACGCGTGTTCCCACTATCACCCGCCGGCTGACCATGCATCCGCGTATTCCCACTATCGCCCGCCGACTGACCATGCATCCGCGTATTCCCACTATCACCCGCCGACCGGCCATGCATCCGCGTGTTCCCGCTATCAACCGCGTCCTCTCCGTCGGCAGGTGCGTCTTTATTTTGCACCGATGCTGCCACGGATCCGTCTGCCACTCCCGCCAGAGAAGCGTCCGCTTGCTCTGCATTTACACGCCGGACCGCAAATGGTGACATCCGCGCCGGCGGCTCTTCCCGCGGTTTCGGGATGCGCTCCAGATATCCACGGATATTCGCTTTCAGGATTTCCACTTTATTATTTATTACAAATATATGATCAAACACGAGCAAACATGCCACGACGATAATACTATTTGCTAAGAAAAACTGCATATCCGGGCTGCCTCTCCAGCTCGGATCATAGTAGAGATACGCCCCCGCCATCGTGCCACACACAACAAGCGACAGCACCGTGCCGCTCCGGTTCCAGAATTCCATCGGCCGCGTCAAAAACCGGAGCCCGCGCACAAAGCTTTCTGCGTATGCTTCCTCGTCGCCTCCGCACAGTCCGAATTCCTTCCGGTTTTCATATTTCTGGCGCATGTTGCGAAGCTTCTTTTTTCTTGTATTTCCCATGTCTGCGGAAGCATGCACCAGCCTGCCCATGTACGCATTTGCAAACATTTTCAGAAAAAGTCCAAGTACCCCCAGTCCCCACAATATGTAAACTCCGGTTGATACGTCCATCATCTTCTCCAGCATACAAAAATCCCTCCCTGATTTTTTGGAACAGCATCGTTTTACTTGTTCCCTGTCAAACAGTCGCAGCCGGGCGTCCGGAATTCCACACGCGGATACCATCCTTCTCCTGTGAACTTCTTTTTCCCTCACTGCTTATCCGCGATTATAGAGAGGGTGAACTTCAGAAAGCAACCCCTATCCGCTCGTAAAAAACCTTGAAAATATGACAGAAAATATGGGTTTAAGGAACTTTATATTTATGTTATAATAGGTTTCAAATGCATATGCCATCCCGTTTTGCGTGGCGGCATACAGAAAACAAAGTTACACAAGAGAAAGGATGATATACCATGACATATAAGACAAAAGGAACCTGTTCCCAGATGATTGAATTTGATATTACAGATGGTAAAGTGCATAACGTGAAGTTCACAGGCGGCTGCAACGGTAACTTAAAGGGCATCGGAAAGCTCGTAGAGGGCATGGATGCCGAGGAAGTGATCACACGTCTGGAAGGCACAACCTGCGGATTTAAAAACACTTCCTGTCCGGATCAGCTGGCACAGGCATTAAAGCAGGCACTTCACGCATAATTCATGGTTCAAGGTTAAAGGAGGATTCATCATTCATGAAGCGTATTATCTTAACCGGCGGCGGAACTGCCGGTCACGTAACACCAAACATGGCTCTTATTCCAACCTTAAAGGAGCGCGGATATGACATCGAATACATCGGTTCTTATGATGGCATGGAGAAAAAACTGATTGAAGATCTCGGAATCCCTTATCACGGAATCGCAACCGGAAAGCTGCGCAGATATTTTTCCCTGCGGAATTTCTCGGATCCGTTCCGCGTGGTAAAAGGGTTAAATGAAGCAAAAAAACTGATGAAGGAGTTAAAGCCGGATGTCGTATTTTCCAAAGGCGGATTTGTATCCGTCCCGGTTGTACTTGCCGCAAGCTCCAAAAAGATTCCGTGCATCATCCATGAATCCGATATGACACCCGGACTTGCAAACAAAATCAGCATCCCAAAAGCTGCCAAAGTCTGCTGCAACTTCCCGGAGACGATGGAAAATCTCCCTGCAGGCAAAGCTGTCGTGACCGGTACTCCGATCCGGCAGGAATTATTTGCCGGAGATCCGGTGAAAGCGATGACCTTCTGTGGATTTACCGAGATGCGCCCGACGCTTCTCGTCATCGGCGGAAGTTCCGGAAGTGTACGTGTGAATGAAGCGATTCGCTCGTGTCTGCCGGAGCTGACGGAAAAATACAACGTCATTCACCTCTGCGGAAAAGGAAATATCGACGAAAGCTATAATCAAACTGCACACTATGTCCAGTTCGATTATATCAAGCAGGAACTTGCCGATCTGCTTGCACTCGCAGACATCGTGGTATCCCGTGCCGGAGCCAATGCCATCTGCGAACTTCTGGCCCTCCGCAAGCCAAGCGTCCTGATTCCGTTGTCGCTTGCAGCAAGCCGCGGTGACCAGATCTTAAATGCACAGTCATTTGAAAAACATGGCTACGCAAAGATGCTTCAGGAAGAAAACCTGACAAACGAGACATTGCTTGCAGCAGTGAACGACGTATTTGAAAACCACGATCATTATATCAAGGCAATGGAACTTTCTACGAAGTCCGACGCCATCACGATGATCTGCGACATGATCGATGAATTAGCCGGAAACAAATAACCCGTTTTATTTTTGCAGCAAATAATATTCACCCAATCCTCCATCACATATCTTTTCATATGTTTTGGAGGATGTTTTTTGCATAAGTGTAAGAAGAAGTTCCTGCGCCTGATAGCCTTTTGTCCAATACGTATTTGTGTTGATATACACCACGCACACCCCGGTATCCTCGATACATTGTTCTATGATCGACATGCGTTCCAGATCGTCCCAAGTCCCCATATACAGAGAATCAAACTGCCGGAACTTCGTCAGATTTCCGGTTGGAACCGCAGGCTCCACACCCCCTACAATCGCTACTAATTTCGTATCTTTATAACGTTCCAACGTCTGATCTTCCTGCCATTTTTCCGTATACAAATACACCGATTGCCTGTTTATCGTGCCATACGCCGCATTTGCAACGGAGAACAACGTACATACCACTGCCAGGATATTTACCCACACTGTTTTTTTATTTACGCTTTGAACCAGCCAGTCCAGAGCCACAAAAATCACACAATACAGCAACGGAATCACAAAATAAATATACCGCAGATATACATATTCCCCGCCGATAAATGCAACCGTCACGATGGTAAGAATGCTTCCCACCGCGATAACGATTGCTTCGCACGAAATTTTTCTGTCCCGTTTTTTCCCTGTCACAAGCAAAACCAAAAGTACAATCACTCCAACCAGACAAATCAGATACGACAACCGAGGGCTATAGCTTATATTCTCGACCACCTGTCCGGCCAGGTACCGCATCATTTCAATCCATAATCTGAAATTAAACAGATTTTTTGTGACCTGCGTTCCAACATTATTGGTACTTGACCCCGTCGCCTGCGAAATGATATATGGATACGACAAAACTACACACCCAACGCTCACAAGAGCTCCCAGAGCATAAATGGCTGCGCGCTTGAATTCTTTCCGGTGTAAGAGCCGGATTGTTATCAATCCTACCAGCCAGAAGCTGAGGATCAATGCATAATACTGTGTCATGGCGCCAAGATAAATGACAATCCACGAAGCAATCATCCATCTCTTCGCCATGTCAGTTTTTATCAGGCGGACTGTAATATAAGCGGTCAGCAATGCAAATACCGTGAGCAACATATACATACGGATAAATGAGGCTGTCTCCAGCAAATATACAGACAATCCATACATGACCACCGGCAATTTCTGCAGGCGGGCATCTGTGATGAGTTGTGCGGACAGCAGACAGAGAATGATCTGTGCGATCACAAACAGGAAAATATTTAGAGTTAACCCGTACCATTTGCTGAATTTATCCGGATGAAACGAACAGACCGTATGCAAAAGCCAATAAAAAAGCGGCGGATGACAATCCGTAGAATTGTTAAAATACACTTTTTGATATGCGAACTGTTCACCGGGCTGCACGGTTATAAACTCGTCAAACCGGTCTCCGGATATCCAGTTATTATACATGGTTTCATCACTTGAGATTTTGTCTGCATCATAGCTGTTTGAAAGAAGATAGCTATAGATCTCATCGATATGATACTCCCGCTTTGATGCATCCACACAAATCAAAACAGCCACCTGTATCAATATGATTAAAGCGCATACGATTACATCTTTACGATTGATTTTCTTTTCCATATGTTTTTCTTCCATCTGTTCTTTTACTCTTATTCCATTCATCCTTCGTTTATCTGATTTTCACGCAGCCTGTTCATACGGGCTCCACTTCCTTCGTTTGAATCAAGGTCTGCTCTTTCGCCTTCGCACGCATTGGATCACACCGTGTACGATACACACAAGCAGAATCATCGCCCCATATCCCATCGCATCCAAAGCCATATCGAACCGGTCAAAATGCCGCCCGATGATATAGATGCGCACGTATTGATCCACAAAAGAAATAACCGCACATGTCGCCGCCGAAACCGGCGCAACAATCCATGTCTTCCGGATCAGGCAGCCATAAAATATGCCCACGGTCAGACCGACAAACAAGTATTCAAACACATGCGCCCACTGCCGGATCGTCCATGGCACATACTGCCCGGCTTTTTCCAGGAAATCTGCCATCGCAGGATATTGTGCTGTCTTATCCGAAAGGGCTGTCGTCTCTTCCGGTGTCTGAAATGTCAGCACAAAAATCACCCGCACGACAATCGCAGCCACCACAAACGCAGCCACTGCTGCGATAATCTTCACTCTGTGTTTTTTTAATTTCTCCATCACTTATTTCCCCACTCACCAATCACGCTCGCAGCAAACGCTGCATTCTCAAAAGCTTCCACAATCACCCGTAATCTGTATCAATGGCTTACTCTGCCGGCACAAACGGGAGTTCAATTGCACCTGGATCATCCGGTTTTGTTGTCGGCTGCTCTGTCGTGTTCTGTTCGGTTGTCGTTGATTCCGTCGTAGTTTTCTCAGGCGTCGCGTTCTCGGTTGTCGTAGACGGCTCGTCTGTCTTTTTTCCTCCTGATCCGGATGATGACTGACCATTTTGCTTCCCGTTCGTTCCCGATGTCGACGGACTATCCTGCTTCCCATTCGCTCCCGATGTCGACGGACTATCCTGCTTCCCATTCGTTCCCGATGTCGACGGACTATCCTGCTTCCCATTCGTTCCCGATGTCGACGGACTGTCCTGCTTCCCATTCGTTCCAATCGCAGTATCACCGGACTGTCCACCGGGAACTGCATCCTCTGCCTGAATCGGCACAACCGGAAGCTCATCTTCCACTGCTTTTTCATCATCCACAGATGTCGGATCTGTAGCTGTCTGTTCTGCCTTGTCCGATTCCTTTGCAGCCTTTTGGCCGGATTGCTTCATCACTACCGCAGTGACGATGACTGCCACCAAAAGCACAAGACCGATTGCTGATATGATAATTGTCTTTTTCTTATTCTTCATCCATCATTTCCTCACATTACCTCATTACGCATCCATTGTTTTCCATCGGTTGCTGTTTATTTCAGTTGTCTACAAAATGAAGACAACTGACACACTCTGATACAGAACATTTATAGAAAGCTTACCATAACGATATAACTATCGCAAGAAGAATCACTCAAACACTCTGATCCTTTCCTCCATTAACGTACACATCCTTTCCTGTAAATGTAACGGCAGCAAAGATGTTTTACACATTGCAATAAATGAATTCCTCTTCTTAACGATCATTTTCATCATTTTCTCCGCAGACACTCTGCTAATTTCACATTCATCCGCAAATATCAAAAAATCTTTTCTTCTAAGATTCATCTTTTTCCCATTCATAGGAAGCGCAAACTGTTCCTTATCTTCCGGCATGATTACATTCACCGGCAACAAATCATATGCCGGTGAAAGCACATATTGCCCACTTCCCGCTTCTGTCTCAATCAACGAAAAATTCTTAAGATGCATATCTGAATTACCCACCACGAAAGAAAACAATAGCCGCAAATACAATTCTGTCATATCCAAACCTTTTCGGCTTGAATATCGCTGAATAATCTTGGCGCACCGTTCATAAGAGCCCTTATATTTATCCTGTGTGAGTCTAAGATCTAACTGACAGAAATCCTCCATTGCAAGCATTTTCACATTATCTCCGTCAAATTGACGATCTACTCGCTTTGTAATATACGCATACGCTTCTTTTCCTTTCAATAATGCGTGTGGCACCGTTGAAATTCCAACCATATCTGCCATCGTCATCACAAGTTGTTCTGCTTCCGGTAATGCTTCAAACTGCTCAACTTGCGGTTTAAGAATATAACCGGTCGGATAATTAACCAACGTCAGTCTCGGTTTCTTTTCTCCGGAGAACAAATGCAACGATAATTTCTTCTGTACCCCAGGAACTGTATACCCTTTCTGGATACTCTCTGTTGCCAATTGCTCTAATATCTTCTCCTCAATCTCTATCTCCGGGATCGTCGTTGTGGAAAAAAAGCGTCTAATACATGATTTATGCCATCCCGTATCATCACCTGTTTTCAAAATCTTGCCGCAGCATAAACAATTCATACACGCTCCTCCCTTACGCTTACATTTCCAATTGCATCCTTACACGCTACCAGCAGTAACCCAAACCGATCCTTTGTATCAATCTTCCAATTACGACTGACAACATCTAACAGCCATCCCTCCGGAATCAAACCATCAAAAAAAGAAAACAATGTCTTCGACTTATACTCTCTATCTGATATGGGCAGGGTAAGTGACACACATCTCGCATCTGCATTCGTCCTATACTCTTCATCATAAGAAAAGCAATATCCCTCATCCGTCTCACATAAAGTTCCCGCAAAAACATTGCACACATACACATATGCTGTTCGAAATGCAGTATCCATTATACATTATCCTTTCTTCCCGGCACCAACTGCATATCAAACATAGCAAGTGCCTCATTCACTTTGTCCATTCGCAAGGTTTCCTTTCCTTGTTCTAATTCTCTTACAAAACGAAGTCCTAATCCTGCCCGCATCGCAAATTCTTCCTGCGTAAGTCCTGCTGCCTTTCGGTTTTTCTTCACAAATTGTGCAATCGTATTCATACTAACACCTTATTTCTTTTTTCTTAATATTACACCCGTTCAGGTATAATGGCAAGGCTATTCTTTACAGATTATACCCTTTAGGGTGTATTCTATACATTGTGCCACATTTTTACACCCGTTCAGGTATAAAATCAGCCCCCACAGTACTCTCCGCTCAATGTACTCGTGCCACTCACGAAATCTTTGATACACAAAATGCCAGACAGTCACAAGCAGCCTGGCATTTTAAGTGCATTATTTTACAACATAATCTTTTATGGTTGTTATATACCTACCTCCGGCAAAGCATTCTCATCTGGCACGCCACTCGTTGTAATGATATCCTCTGTTTCAAATTCTACAATCTCCATCTCCGGTGTTTCGTATCTTTCTTTCATGTTCTTTTACCTCCTTTA
>CAKREY010000025.1:0-40027 GCA_934318045.1 uncultured Lachnospiraceae bacterium | reverse complement strand
TTGATTCTTATTACTTTACACTTGGAGTAATCTTCCGGTTTTTTGACATTTTACTCCTGCCCGCTTGATTCCTATTATTTTACACTTGGAGTAATCTTCCGGTTTTTTGACATTTTACTCCTGCCCGCTTGATTCCTATTACTTTACACTTGGAGTAATCTTCCGGTTTTTTGGCACTTTGCTCCTACTAACTTGCTTCCCAGACAAAAAAGCATAAGAAAACGCGCCGGCATAAGCCGACGCGTTTTGCGGGGGAGAAGAATTGGTTTATAAACCAATCTATATTAATCAGCAGATATAGCCGCTGTCTTAATAATGAATTTTGTTACGCCTGCTGCATCGTCAGACTTACCACCGAAGCTGTCATACTCAGTTGCGGCTTCCATAGCTGCCTGCAGTCTTGCAACAGAATCCTTCACATCACCATTGTATGCGCTTACCATCTTCTTGATTGCATCGTTGTTCAGAGATACAAGGCTTTCGTTCAATGTGCCTGCACCTTCAGCTACCTGAGAAGCGCCATCTGCAAGTGTTGATGCGCCGTTCTTCAACTGACCAGCGCCACTCGCAAGGGCGTTTGCACCGTTTACTAACTGGCTGATACCATCCTTCAATGCCGGAACTGATCCTGCTAATGTAGATGTTCCCTTCGCAAGTGCATTTGCGCCACTTACTAAGCTGTAACCGTTTGCCTGTGTGGCTTCGATCTGGGAAGCGATTGTTGCCTTCGCTGTCTCAGCACCCTGTACGGCTGCAGCACCTGCTGCCTGAGAAGCTGCCTGTGTGGCTGCTGACTTACATGCATCTGCCACTGACTTGCCCATTGCATCTGCACCAGATGCAGCTACTCCCTGCAATACCTGCTTTGCAATTTTTCCCAGAGATGCATCCACATTACTTGCCGCACCGCTCGCAATCTTATTGTACACAGATGACCCCGGCGTCATAGCAGCCGTATATACTGTAGCAATCGTTGTTGCCTTTGTTGTTTCGTCTGTAATACCACTTGTCGCTTCCTGAATTGCCTGCACAACCCCAGCCGAAAAAGCAGCCTGATACATTGGAGTATATACTTGATCCTTTTCATTCAGCAGAGCCTGCTTTATAGCTGCAACCTTCTCATCTGCAGTCATCGTACTTGTAAAGTTCTGTGCTGCCTGCGCTGCAATCGCCGCATATGTCTGGGAATCAGGAGCAAACTGCGCTTCTACTGCGCTGGCTGCTGCCGTACCTGCCTGCTGTGCAACAGCTGCCTGCTCCTCAGCGGTCATCTTTGTATTTACAGCTGTATCCAGCGTATTGATACCATTTGCGATGGACTGTGCGCTCTGGTCAATGACTGCAACGCCACTTGCCAGATCACCGGATGAGCTTGACAGAGTTTCCATACCTGCCTTCAGGCTGCCTGCACCCGTTGTCAGATCACCCATCTTGCTTGCCAGTGTTCCGGCACCTTCGGATACCTGACCGGCACCATCGGAAAGCTCGCCGGAGCCATCGGCTAACTGATTACCGGCACTGCTCAGAGCTTCTGTCAGATCATCCAGATCTGTCAGATCCAGATCGCCGGAGTAGTCCATCTCAGAACCATTGACTAACATTGTCACTGTCATATCGAGCGAGAAATCTGTCACATCTGCACTTACTTCCACATAATCCGGAATCTCTGTATCAAGATCCTTGGCGGCGTCCTTCACGCCACTGTCAAGGCCGGGAACTGCATAACCAACCACGATGTTGCTCTCGCCCTGTGCGAGGTACTTACCATTTGTTACCTGAATGTTCGTGAAGTTATCACCGAGCACCATGCCGGATACTGCGACAAATGGTACGGAGATATCCTCGTCCTTGCCATTTACATCTTTCGTAACAGTCTCATTGCTTGTGTAATCCAAACGAATCTTTACTTTACCGCTCTTACCTGCCAGGTCTTCCGGTGAGATCTCATTTCCATCCAGATAATAAGTTGCCTTTACAGAGACCGGAAGCTGCCTATCGGTTGTACCCTGGTAGCTGATTTCATTTCCGGCAGCATCCCATGTAATCTTGTTTCCGTTCTGTGTAAATGTCTCGTCACCCTTGACATTTACGATATCCTTCAGATCGGTTGTGTCTTCGATCTTATCGCTCTTGTCGCGGTTCTTCAAAGTCTCGTTGACCAGGATATTGTTCACGTCACCGTTTGCCTTGGCGAATACATAGACGGTCTCGTCCTTGTCGACCTCTTTCTCTTTGAGGTTTACGTTATCTGCGAGCTGATCTGCCAGATCATCGGTATTCATGATCGTTGTTGCGTCTGTATCGCTTGCCTTGTCATCGCCTGCCAGATACTCCTTGTCGTGCTTTGCAACATCTGTGCCGGTACCTGTGATACCTGCGACACAGGAAGCAACCGCAAGTGCAACCGCGCCGGTCGAACCTGCAATATATTTTGTTGTTTTCTTCCATTCGTTCTTATTTAAATGTTTCATAATATAATCTCCTTCCTATATTCCATCCTTTTCCAATATGGTTGATCAAGTCCATTTCCAACTGTGCCTGATCTTTTTTAAAATATCTTACTGCTCTGCCTGTTTTTCCTTATTGATAAATCCAGCACTTGTATGAATGATCACCTTATCGAAGATCATGAACATGGTTGGAAGTAAGAGAATAACAACTACCATACTGATCAATGCGCCACGTGCCATCAAGGTACACAGGGAGCTGATCATATCAATGTTTGAATACATACCAACACCGAAGGTCGCAGCGAAGAAGCTCAATGCACTGACTACGATAGACTGTACAGAACCCTTCATTCCTTCAATGACTGCTTCCTTCTTTGCAAGTCCGTTATGTCTTGCACGCTTATATTTGTTCGTCATCAGGATTGCATAATCGACCGTCGCACCAAGCTGGATCGTACCGATTACGATAGAAGCGATAAACGGAATCGCCGTCTTCGTGTAGGTAGGAATACCCATGTTGATGAAGATTGCGAACTCGATAACCGCAACCAGAATAACCGGAAGTGTAATGGACTTGAATACAAATGCAATAATTACGAAGATAACGCCGATGGATACGGCACTTACCATCTTGAAATCCTCATCTGTGATCTCGATCAGATCCTTCGTACATGGTGCTTCACCGATCAGCATACCATTTTCATCACAATCCTTGACCATCTGCTTCAAGGTATCACACTGCGCATTTACTTCATCCGAAGCGACCTTGTATTCCGACATGATCAAAAGCATCTTATATTTACCGCTCTCGAACACTTCACGGATCTGATCCGGAAGCATATCTTTCGGAATCGTAGAACCGACGATGCTGTCAAGTCCAAGCACTGCCTTGACACCGTCTACCTTCTCCATTTCCTTTGTCATCTTTACAACATCCTTTGTCGATGTGTTCGCATCCAAAAGCACCATGTGGGTTGCACCCATGTGATACTGCTCTTCCAGTTTGTTGTTCGCTGTGATACTCTCCAGACTCTCCGGAAGTGTACCTGCCAAGTCATAATATACGGTGTTGTGTGTGTAACCGTAAACAGCCGGTCCGATCAGCACGAAGAACAAAATCAGGAATATGTAAAAATGCTGTGTTACCCATTTTGAAATACCGGACAGATCCGGAAGGATAACCTTGTGTTTTGTCTTCTCGATTGCGTTGTCAAATATCAAAATCATAGATGGAAGAACCGTTACACAACAGATTACGCCGAACACAACACCCTTTGCCATAACAACACCTAAGTCCATACCAAGTGTAAAGCTCATGAAGCACAGAGCGATGAAGCCTGCTACGGTTGTGATGGAACTACCGACAACCGAAGATATCGTGTTTGAGATCGCATGCGCCATCGCACGTCCCTTCTCACCCGGATATACCTGCTGCTTCTCTTCGTAGCTGTGCCACAGGAAAATCGAGTAATCCATTGTGACACCGAGCTGCAATACCGCCGCCAGTGCCTGTGTGACATAGGAGATTTCTCCCTTGAACACGTTGGTACCTAAGTTATATACGATTGCCATACCGATACTAAGCAGGAAGAATACCGGGATGATCGCCGAGTCCATTGCAAGTGCAAGGACAATCGTTGAAAGGATGACCGCGATCAGTACATAGATTGGCGTCTCCTTGTTCGACAGGTTCTTCGTATCTGTTACGACTGCAGACATACCGGAGAGGTAACACTGCTTATTCATAACCTTACGTAAGTTCTCGATGGCATCCATCGTCTCATCGGCTGAGATGGAATTCGGATACAGGACAAACAGGATCGTGGAATCCGCATTCTTGTTGATGAACACATCCTTGATGTTGTCCGGAAGCATCTCCACCGGTACGGACAGATCGAGGAAGGAATCATACCATAATACATCCTTTACTCCGTCTACCTTGCACATTTCCTTCCGCATCTTGGAGATATCCTTGTCGGACATTCCTTCGACGACGCACATGGAAAATGCACCGGTTCCAAATTCATCCACCATAATCTCCTGGCCTTTCATTGTATCAATCTCGTCCGGGAGATAGTTCAAAATGTCGTAGTTTACACGGGTATGAAAATATCCGAAGGCTGACGGAATCAGTAAGAGAATACCGATTATCAAAATCAGACTTCTGTGTTTTACTACCCACTTTCCAAATCGAATCACGATTCATCCACCTTTCTTTCTTTTTGTTTCTCTCTTTCTTTGTTGCACACTTATAATAAAAAAGAGATTGAATATATGGAACATTCAATCTCTTTATACTGTATTCAACATCTATACAAATAAGCATATTTGTATTTAGTTGGGCAACTTTTTACTGTTTGCGTATAGCGTTTTTATATGGAATTATCGAAATTCAGGCTTGACAAGCGACACTTCAGGCTTATATCAAATTTATTCCATACACAGCCTTTCCACGCACATCCCGCCCGGTTTTGTCATGCAACGGTTTCCCGGCATAAATCCTATGTGTTGTTTGCGTGTTCCCTGTGTATTGCATATAGATTTCGCAGCTACACCAGTTCATTTAACACATCCATCATGGATGATTTTGTCAAATACTTGTATATCTCAGACAAATCCCGCGGTGCAATCATATAATCCCGCTTAATCCACGCAATCGCCACATAACACATGGCGTTCGCATAATACTCCGCAATGATCTGGCGGTCTAACCATGGATATTTATGATTTTTGCCCTGTTTCTTCTGATCAATGATCTCAAGCAACAGTTTTGATACTTCTTGTCTGGCAATACTTTCAAAAGAATTCTGTCCTTCGATGCACACGGCGCGCTCATAAAATGTCCGGTCATTCTGGATATTTGAAAAAAGGAGTGTCAACCCTTCCTGTATCATATCATTCATCAAAAGCGGCTTGATCGGTGCCAACAGGTCATGCCGCACAATATATTCAAGCAATGCGTACTTGTCCGAGAAATGGTTATAAAACGTTGGGCGAATCACGCCAGCTTTGTCTGTTATATCTTTGATCGTGATTTTTTCCATCGGATATTTACAAAGCAGGTCCTTGAAGCTTCGCGCGAGCAAATCATCCGTCGTCTCTCTTTTTCCTTTTTGCAGCATATTTATCCTTCTTTCTCTGTTTTCTATCCTATAACAATCCGCAGCCATCCATTTCCTGCGGTATGTGCGTACAACGTCGCATCGGGCTCCACATCCGTCATCAATTTCTGTACTCTCTACAACAGTGGTGCGATCAAACGCAGCAGGCTTTGTCCGAACATTTTGACTTTGCTTGTTTTCTGGATTTCTTCTGCAGTAACTTCATCACATTTTGCCAGTGTCATCATATAATCTTCCTTGATTTCATAGATGACGCTGCAATTAAACATCCAGACACCACACTCAAAATGCAGATACAGACTCCGGTAATCGAAATTGATGGTACCGACTGTCGCCACTTTATCGTCCACAACAACTGTCTTCGCATGGATAAAGCCCGGCGTGTATTGATAAATCTTCACACCAGCCTCGATCAGCTGATAATAATACGACTGGGTTACCAGATAAACAAGCTTCTTATCCGGGATTCCAGGTGTGATGATCCGCACATCTATCCCGCTTTTTGCCGCAAGTGTCAGTGCTGTTACCATCTCATTATCAATAATCAGATACGGTGTTGTAATATACACATAATGCTTTGCCTTGTTGATCATATTCAGGTAGATATTCTCACCGACGATTTCATTGTCCACAGGCGTATCTCCATATGGCTGAATGTATCCGTCCGAGAAAAACGCGGTATCCTGATGTTTCTCCGGCGAGTACGACGAGTAATCATCCTTCTCGCCTGTCAGCATAAGCCATGTCTGCAGGAACATCAACGTCAGATTCCAGACGGCCTCGCCCTTCAGCATGATGCCGGTATCCTTCCAATGCCCAAACCGCGATTTTTTGTTGATATATTCATCTGCCAGATTGATTCCACCGGTAAATCCGACATATCCATCAATGACCGTAATCTTCCGATGGTCACGGTTGTTCTGCCGCAGGTTAAAAAAGGGGCCGATTGGATTAAATGCAGCAACCTTGATTCCCTTCTCTTTCATATCCTTGATAAACCGGGACGGAATCCACATGGAACAACCAAAATCATCATAGATCAACCGCACATCCACGCCCTCTTTTGCCTTTCGCTCCATGATTTCCAAGATTGCATCCCACATCTCGCCCTGCTTGATGATGAAATATTCCATAAAAATAAAATGCTTTGCATTGTTTAATTCTTCTACAAGCTTCGCGAAATTATCCTCGCCAAGCGGAAAATACTTCACAACCGTATTCTTGTAGACCGGATAGCCCGCCGTCTTCGAGATGTACGTGGACTGTACACTTGCACTCTGACTGAGTCTCCGGATTTCCCGCTGCCGGTTTTTATCACTCGGCATATACAGAAATGTTTCCAGATGATTTTTCTGTGCATCCCGGATAAACTTCATACGCGTCCGGTTGCCTGCGATTGCGATATATAGCACGCCACCTAAGATTGGCGTAACTGCCATAAGCAGAATCCATGTCAGCTTGTAGGCCGGATTTTCCTGTTTGTTAACGATATAGAGTACAACCGTAGCCGAGATCAGCAGCGCCAGTGTCTTCCAGTAAATCATATAGTTTTTCGCGATACCATAAAGAAACACCCAGAACGCAATCTGCAGCAGCATCGTAAGTACAACGATCATAATCTTCGTGATATACACGGATTTTGCTTTGTTCTGATGTCCATACCGAAGCTTCTCATGTTCTTTTTCATCATGATGTTTTGTTGGATGATTCAGTTTCTTGTCTGAGTCCAATTGTTCCTGCAATCTTCTCAGTCCTTTCTTTGTTCGTGCCTGCCCGGCAATTCTACGCCACTATCATTTTTGTCCTTTACCGCCCCGGCGCACTGCACATTCGATTCACTCTGCACTCCATCTGCCGGATGCACCGCATGGCAGGATCAGTCCGCTCTCCGTAACCGGAAGTCCGATTTCCTGTGATTCCACATGTCCGCCGAACTTCGCACAGACTTCCGTCGAAATCATATACGTAAGCACAGCCGGTGCCAGTCCGGTTGTATATGAATTCACTAAGAAAAATAATGGATTATCTGACAAAAGCTGACTTGTCAGTGCAATAAATGGATGAATTTTCTCTTCCAGTTTCCAGATTTCTCCCTTCGGACCGCGTCCATACGATGGCGGATCCATGATGATCCCATCATAATGATTGCCCCGGCGAATCTCCCGCTCCACAAACTTCACACAGTCATCCACAAGCCAGCGGATCGGTGCTTCACCAAGTCCGGAAGACACCGCATTTTCCTTACCCCAGGTTACCATCCCCTTCGATGCATCCACATGCGTGACTTTAGCACCGGCCTTTGCGGCAGCAAGTGTCGCGCCACCGGTATATCCAAATAAATTCAATACTTTAACCTCACGGTTAGCATTCCGGATTTTCTCTGAGAACCAGTCCCAGTTTGTTGCCTGCTCCGGGAACAATCCGGTATGTTTGAATGTAAACGGCTTCAAATGGAATGTCAGATCTTTATAGTTAATACTCCACTGCTCGGGCAAATCAAAAAATTCCCACTCGCCGCCACCTTTGTTACTTCTGTGATAATGGCCATTCAACTTTTTCCACGCCGGATTCTTACGCGGCGTATCCCACAACACCTGTGGATCCGGACGCAGCAGCACATATTTTCCCCAACGCTCTAATTTTTCTCCTCTGGAACAATCTATAATTTCATAGTCCTTCCACTGATCGGCTACCCACATATACTTTTTATCCCTTTCGTCTACTTTTTTATACAGATACTTTCATTTTTTATACTTGCAATACTAACACAATCATTATAGATTATGCAAGAAATAAAAGATTCATCCGTTTTAATATGTATGCAAAAAAAATACAGTTTGCATGATTTGTAGTTCATGCAAACTGTATATCATCTTACCAGTCACGTTTCTCGATTGGTATATATTCTTTGTGATGCCCGACAAATTTGTATGCCGGACGGATAATCTTGCCTTTGTTCACCAGCTCCTCGATCCGGTGTGCGGACCAGCCGGAGATACGGGAGATTGCGAAAATCGGAGTAAAGATTTCGATTGGCAGTTTCAGCATTGTGTAAACGAATCCACTGTAGAAATCGACATTCGCACAAACTGTCTTGAATGTACGTCGATGCTCACTGATCAGCTTCGCTGCGATACGTTCCACTCTGTCATACAGCGCAAACTCATCCTGCAAGCCCTTCTCCTCTGAAAGCTTCTTCGCATATTTCTTCAGGATAACCGCTCTTGGATCGGACTCACTGTAAACCGCATGTCCCATGCCATAGATCAGTCCCGAATGATCGAATCCCTTCTTGTCAAGCAATCCCTGCAGATACTCGGCAATCTCATCCTCGTTCTCCCAATCCTTGACATGCATCTTCATATCATCAAACATCTGCTGTACTTTGATGTTTGCGCCACCATGCTTTGGTCCTTTCAGAGAACCAAGGGAAGCAGCAACAGTCGAATACGTGTCGGTTCCAGTCGATGTCAGTACGTGTGTTGTAAATGTCGAGTTGTTACCACCACCATGTTCCGCATGGATAACCAGACAGACATCTAAGACCTTTGCTTCCAAATCCGTGTATTTGCCATCGGTCCGAAGCAGACGCAGGATATTCTCTGCGGTCGAAAGTTCCTTCTTCGGTCTGTGGATTACTAAGCTTTTATCCAGATAATAGTGCCTGTATGCCTGATAACCGTACGCCGCCATAACCGGGAACTGTGCGATCAACTGCAAGCACTGCATCAATACATTTTTGATATCCAGATTGTTCGGGTCCGGATCGTAAGTATATAAGGTCAGGACGCATTTTTGCAGGACGTTCATCATATCGCGGCTCGGTGCCTTCATGATAACATCACGGTTGAAGCTCTCCGGAAGCTGGCGAAGCTCCCCCAGCACATCCTTGAAGCAGTCAAGCTGTTCCTGACTTGGCAGATCGCCGAATAAAAGCAAATATGTTGTCTCCTCGAATCCATACTGGCTGTTCCGGAAGCCCTGTACGAGCTGCTGTACTTCGTAGCCCTGGAAATAAAGTTCTCCAGGAATTGGCACACGGTGTCCATCCACTACGCTAAATCCCATAACGTCAGACACCTCTGTAAGTCCGGTCAGTACACCTCGTCCGTTGGAGTCCCGAAGACCCCGCTTTACGTTGTACTCTTCGTAAAGATTTAAGTCAATCTTACCCGAATCGTTACAGAAACGTACATATTCATCTAGTATCTGGTCAAATTTCAAATCTGACATATTGCCTCAGCTCCTTACTATTTTATCTCTTTTCCGCTGGAATAAGTATATTCCGTGATTTTGCCGGTTTCCGGATCCGCATACATATTTATGCTGATAAAATCGTCATCCGTGCTCTTATAAGCATTATAGGAAATAAAGGAATCATATTCGTCTTTTGAATAATCCTCTCCCAGGTCGCTATATATTTCTTCAAATTTGCCTGCATCATCGCCAACTGAAATACCGCCCGGGAACGTGATCGTTCCTGAATAATATTTTTCATCCACAGCGATTTTCGTAATATATCCATATTGTGGCAGAATCGCATCCGTCGTGAAATTCTCCAAAGTTATATCAAGCTTTTCTCCATTTTTTTCCATGGATGTAAACTCATAACTGTTTCCGCTGATATAATTTGCAACCGATGAATCCAGTGCCCATCCATCCTTCTCCAGCTCCGAAAATGTAACAGGCAATACATAGTTTTTATCACCAATTGTAATTATGTTATCAAAACGATCTGCACTCGGTCCAGTCGGAGCCACATACAGGCTATTGATTGACGGTGCTTGTGTATTCAGATCTGAAATAGAAGTCGCATTTTCAGGCAGCTTCGTATTTACTAATTTGATGGATGTCAGATTATCATTCTCCGAAATCGTCAGATCCATGCCATCTTCCGCAGAATCGCCTGCATAGTCAAGCGCAATGTAGGTTCCCTTATCATCCGGTAAATCGCCATCATACCGGTATTCCGGTGCACCAAATGCTGTTTTAATATCTGCTTCGGTTGATTTCAAAAGCTCAATTCCACCAGCCAGTTCAATCGTGAAATCGTCTTTGCAGTCCCCATCATAATAGTCAAATGCAAATCCAACAACATAGCAATCCCGGATTCCCGCTTCTTTGAGCGCAGGATTTACAATAATGGCCGTGATTTTTGCACGGTCCGTATAACAGACGGAAGAAACCTGCTTTCCTGCGGCAATCTTTGCATGTGCATTATCTTCTTCCCAGCCCTTGGATTCAAATTCTGAATATGGCATCGGGAACTTATAAACGGTTCCGTCGATTTTTACTGTATAATCACGCCAGGAATCCGATAACTCTGTCGGCCATACATAACCGCTGTCCCCGCTATCTCCGATTCCCGCTTCGGTTGTCACATCTGCTTTTTCCGTAGCCTCCGTTGTTTTGTCAGCCGGAGTATCAGACTCTGTTGCCGGTGTTTCTGTCTTTTCTGTCGTATTTTTATCGTTTTTTCCACCGCCGATGATCAGAATCAGTCCCACGATGAGTGCAACAACACCTGCCGCAATCCCCGCAATCAGAATTGTCTTTTTCTTTTTCGCTTCGCCTTCCGGCTTCTGTTCTGACGGAGCCAGATGCATAGACTGCCCACTTGCAGATACCGATACTGCTCCGGGTGCCACAAAAGGATTCGCCTGCGGTGTCGCATTTGTCTGCGAAACCGGTCCCGTTCCATATAAATCCGTGAGCAATTCACCGATATGCTGATAGCGGTCCTGTGCTTTTACTGCAAGTCCCCGCCGAAGCACAGCATCCGTCCGCGGAGACACCTGGATTCCAAGTTTGGAAGGATCTTCATATGTATCATCTTCCATACGCTCCACACCATTTGGTGGAACCTGGCCGGTCAGCATCTTGTACATCGTTGCACACAAACTATAAATATCTGTCCACGGGCCCTGCTTGCCCTTCGCATAATACTGTTCCGGAGGTGCATACCCATGCTTCAATATCACCGTGTATGTCTTGTCCGTCTCCGCCGACTGTCCACGCACGGAGCCAAAATCGATCAGCTTGATCTTGCCTTCGTTATCTACCATAATATTATCCGGGCTGATATCCCGGTGCACCAGACCATTTTTGTGCACCTCATACAGAGATTCAAACACCGGTTTCATAAGAGAAAGTACGGTTGCTTCATCCAGTTTACCGCCCATGCCATTCAGATATTCCTTCAAATTCACGCCGTTGATATATTCCATAACAATATATCCGGTACCATTTTCATAGAAGAAATCCTTCACTGACACGATGCCCTGAAGCTGGTAAAATTTCGAGAGATTCCGTGCCTCTTCCACATACCGCGTCAGTCCTTTATTGTAGATTTCCTGTTTGTTTCCATTTGTAGTAACGGTTGTATCGACTGTCGAATCCCGATATGCAAAGCTTTCCGGATAGTACTCTTTGATTGCAATATAAGTCTGCAGGTTCAGATCCCAACCAATATAGGTGATTCCAAATCCTCCCATGCCAATCACCCGGCCAATGACATATTTTCCCTGCAATATACTAAACGGACGCAGGCAATTTGGCTTTTCCTCATACCCACTGACATCAAACCCGCAATACGGACATGTATCCTCCCCGTGTTCTAAGGGTTTCATACAATTTGGGCACTTATCATATCTATTCTGCATGGCTTACCTCTCTCTTTTTCCCCTCGTTTTTCTAAGTAAATATTCTATCATAAGAACATTTTACATATGCTTGTTCAGTATATCAAATTTTAAAGACCGCTACAAGTTATTTAGCATAGTTATTTCAATTCAATATCCCCGCCCTGTAGCACGGTTTCCGCGTATTCCTATATATTCCTATATAGCATAATACGCCTTACAGCTCACGTTATATCTCAATAATATACTTTTCAAACGCATTTACAACTTTTGTGTCTTTATATTCCGAAATCCGTTTGAAATCCCTTCCATAGTTGATATGCACGTGTCCATGTGCGAACAGCAACGGTGTATAATTGTCCAAAATATCGTAAAAAGATTGAAATCCTGTATGTGGCAGATCTTCGCTGTCATTCATATGATATGCCGGAGAATGCGTAATCAGAATATCCACACCGCCCTGTTTCTTGATCTTGCGCCGAAGCCGGCGCACGCGTTTTTTCATCTCCGCTTCTGTGAATTGATATGTCCCAAAATTATAGCACATGCTTCCGCCAAGTCCGGCAATCCGCACGCCCTGGTAGACATACACATCGTCATCAATACAGATGCAGCCATCCGGCGGCGTCTCATCATAACAAGAGTCGTGGTTTCCGTGTACGTACAGGATCGGCACCTTCGCAAATGTTGCCATAAAGGATAAGTATTGCGGTGCTAAATCGCCACAGGAAATGATCAGATCAATGCCATCCAGTTTGCTTTTTTCAAAATAGTCCCAATAATATTTGGATTCTTCGTCTGCAAGTAACAAAATCCTCATCTGTCCTCATCCTCATCCCTTATTTTTTTCGTTATTCTGACCGGCCTCTGTGTGCCCAGCCACCGGTGCAGTCGACTGTGACGTGTCCGTTCCTATCGGGCCGGCTGTGGAACCAGGCTGTGCCGGTGCGATTTGTCCGGCTACGGAACCAGGCTGTGCCGGTGTATCCACGTTCGTCACACCCTTCTGCTCGACGATGGATTTCGCCTCATCCTTCATATCTTTGATGTCCGGAATCTCGCCCTCTACGTTATCCACCAGCCAGTTCATAAGCATGATTTCTTCCGGCGTCATGATCTCCTCATCCTCATTCTTAATCGTGTTGTCCTGTGCACGCAGCACGCCATAAAACGGATGGAAGCTGTTCTCGCGAATCAGTTTGCCGATGATTCCGACTAACTGTTTCGTACCCTCCGGCACCTTGTTCGAACAGATGATATCAACAACTTCTGCGGAAAGTCCCCACCAATAGTTGACCGCCTTACCTTCGTTCGAATCGTCCTGCTTGATTGCGCCATTTACCACGCTCTCAATCAGTTTTGCATAAAATTCTCCCCACTGATATAGCGGAAATGCCAGATTCACTGTTTCCTCCCCTTCGAGCTTATACAATCCATACCGCCGGTTGTGGGAATTCGGTTTGATCATAACCTGGTCGGAGATATATTCGATTCCATTTTCCTCAAACTCGCGTAATACATTTTCACGCGTATTGCCTTTCACGGTCGTCCATTCAAGATAGACCTTCGCATATGGGTTCACCATGCGCGCACCGAGCGCAAATGCATTGATGTTCGCTGTCATACCGACAATCGGATAGTCCGCCACATAACCGATCTTTCCGTTCTTTGACATCGCACCTGCGATCATACCCGCAAGGAATTTCACCTCGTAAAGTCTTGCATAATATGTGCTGATAACCTTATGGGACGTGTTCAGTGAACAGTTCATGATCGTTACTTCCGGATGGTTCACCGCCACCTTCACACTCGCACTGATGAGCTGCGGTGTCGTCGTGAAGATGATTGACACGCCCATCGCAATCAGATCCTCCATCGCCGATATCGCTTCTTCCTCCGACGCGATATTGTGCACCTTCAACGTCTTGATCGTATCCGGATAATGTTCATCTAAGTATAATCGTCCAAGCTCGTGTCCATACAGCCACTCGGATTCCTGCGGATCCTTGTTGAATACGAACGCTACCATCACCTTCTTCGGTGTCGAGCTTCGGAAATAGTCCATCAGCTTCTTGCGTCCAAGCTTCGTCGGCTCCATATGAAGCTCCACTTCCCTGCCTTTGGACTCGATCAGGAACTCATCCCACAGAAGCTTGATTTTCTCCTTCATCTCCGCTTCGGTCATCTTCTTCACGGCTTCATATCCGTAAATGTCAATAAAGATCAGTAATGTATCACTGGTAGTAAGCGGCAGCTTATCTCCGCCAAGTGCCTTAAATGACACGCAGAACCGATGGTTTGCAGATCCGAAATCCATCTTCTGCTCATCTGTCCACTCCGCATCCGGATCCGGGCTGGTCAGCTCCAGCAGACGTCGGAAACACCCCTCCTGTGAAAACCAGATATAGTTGATCTCCGTCAGCTTGTAAAAATCCATGAATTCATAATAGATCTTCACCTGCAGATCATCCGTCTTCTTCGGAATCTTCCTGGTTACCTGTGCCGGAATCGTGACCGCATCAAAATATTTCATCACGGATACACGCTTATTTCCCTCTACGACATAGAATTTATTCATATATTCGTAAACCTTGATCGGATCACGAATTCCCTCTTCGATCTGGCTGTCACACAGTGCCGACCATTTGGCGCCAAATTCTGTCTTATAATCAAGCAGCGGCATAAAGTTGTTCGCAAATGCGTACGTTCTTCCGACATTGCTTGTTCCCACGATACGGTCAAGTGGAATCTGCACAATGCCAAGTGGCATCTCACCCACGATATCAACATCCTCTAAAATCTCATCCAAAACCGGAAGGTATTCATTTTCTCCCTTGGATACTGCATTTTTAAATGCTTTCAATCCTAATTTTTGTGCTTTTTCGTATTCTACATATGACATAATCGATTCACCTCGTCTCTCATATTGCAACGCAATTGTTTTCGTCTCTTAAGTCTTTGTTTGCATACTTGGTTATTATTATATGCGGTTTCTGCATATTATACAAGAGATTTTCCCCTGACAGCGGGGGATTGTGGATGTAGACCGTTAAACAAGCATGGGCAACACCGAATCGCATGATTTCTGGAGGCTGTATGTGCAGATTCTAAAAATAGGTACGAACCATTTATATTGGACACTGCTGAACTCGAAAATTCTCTTGATGAGAATTTTCTCATACAGGCATCGCAAAACGCCCGGCTTGTAACCGGGCGTTTTCCCAATATAAATTGGTTCGTACCTATTAAGAATCTGCAACATTCGCTCCAATGAAATCATTGCAATTCGGTGTTGCCCATGCTTATCCAAATTTTCTTTATTCCTACCTCCGCGCTGTCCCCGCCACGCCCGAAGCCAAAGGGATTTTGTGGCAAAATTTCACTTTTGAAGCGGTTTTCTCTTCCAACTTCTTTTGCTCCTACTTTATGCTCCAGAGTTGATTGGTCTTGGCGCATCTCACATAACAGCTTGATACACGTAAAAAGTTTGCTTACAATGGCATACCTATGAACTATTAAAAATTCTAAATTTCTGCTAAAAATGTTTATCTATTATTTTCAATTCATAACTATACGCATCTAAAACAATCTGTTTTATCTCTATTTTTCTATTATTCCTCTGCTCATACTGTTTGACACTGGTCACAATACTGTCTATATTATTTTTCTCCGTACGAGGTCCTAAATATATTGTTTTTATGCAATCAAATGGCAATTTTATTACTTTTTCATTTTTATTTATATCCACTTCATTTTTTAATAATACACACCGCCACTCTTTCTCATATCTCCAATAATTCGCTTTTATATAAAATAGCCCATACGCATCTGTAATCCAATCTTCATCATTAACTCCATTTAAGCAATCCGCCATTGAACCTATTTCCATACAATTACGTCTTTCTTTGGAATAAATAACCGGCATCATTCTTTGAACACATATATTATCCTCGTCTAATAGCGATAAATCATATTTCAAGCAATATCCCGAATAATCATTTGCATAATGCGCCCACATCAGATTATTAATCGGTGTTTCAGAAAAACATTTAATATATGCCATTTCTTTAAATCTACGTATTTGCTCATTCAATTCTTCGCCTTCAATATATGTACTCGCCAATCCCTCAAAAATATCATTTAATCTTCCGTTCGTACTCAAATATATATTTTCTAGATCTACTCCATACTCCAAACAAAATCTATCATATCGAAACAAAGATAGTATGTCCTTATGAAACCTTGATATAGCATATTTATAGAATTCCTCTACTTCTGCCCCTCCGAAATAATATTCCTGCTCCTGCATCATCCGTTTGAGTTTCTCTCTGTATTTTTCATAAACACTTCTTGTATGTCCCATATTCTTATAAACCTATCCATCCTGACATTATCTTTTCCAATCACTCTACTCTGATAGTTTTGGCTTTTACACATTCTCCTGTACTTACCAAATATACAGATATAGAATATGAACCTTTGGGTAAATCGATCATCTCTAATGTATCATTATTTTGCCAATGAAATTCTACCCATGTTTGCCATCCCGATCCATATATCTCATCAGTTATTTGGGTTCCTGTTGTACCATCTGGATATACACATTCCACCTTAAATTGTATCGGCTTATCATCAGGTCCATCTGTAACATCACAGTGAACATATATTGGATGTGCCCCTCCTGATATTGTACTCATATCACCCTCTCCATCTTCTGATTCATTAATATATATATCATATTTGTACTCCTTCGGTGCTTCCGTTGTTGCTTCTGTCGGTGCTTCCGTTGTTGCCTCCGTCAGATAATTATTTACAACTGTTTCACTTTTATTATTTTTTATCATTTCAATCAATGCTCTTACGCCAAACACAAGTGCAACTGCCACAGCAATTCCCGCAACACTTATGATTATCGTATTTCGTATTGTTCTTTTTTTATTTTCCTGCTTGATTACATCTCGTATATCTTCTGCAGAAGTTGGGAGCGACGATCCTTTTGGAATAATCTTACCGACCCCACGTACAATATCCTGATAGGCACCTACTTTTCCCAGATCCTGCGCCTGCAGTCCATTGAATTCCTTGGGCAGATCATATGCATCCATGTCCTTATAACATGGAATTAACACTTTCTCTTTATCTCTTTTGATAATATCAAGGAAACGGCTCCACTCATTTCGTACCCATACCGCGTTATAATATTCTTCCTTCGTTCCTACGACCAGCATAACCTTCGCAGAATTCAACGCAGCAAAGATATATGGTTCAAATTCCTTCCCCAGTTTATCCTCCAATGATATTTTTGCATAGAATACACGATATTTCTTTTTCGTTAATTCTTCATACAAGACTTCTGCCAACACACTATCCTCTGTGCGTTCGCCGTTTTCGTCCGATTCTTTGTAACATATAAACACATCATATGGTTTTTCTTTATTAGATATATTAATGATTTTTTCGCGTATTGCATCAATTACCTTTACTTCCTCATAGTAAATATCTTTTGCTTCTTTGTCACACTTGGTTACCACTTTCAAAAAATCATCATCGTCATAAATACTTTTATGTGAGATTCTATGACAAGTCGGTATTTTCTTTCCAGTCTTAGGATCATCTACATATTCAATACCATATCGTGATAAAATTAATCCCCAATATGCTTCTGCTTCATCTGGATATTCCGATATAATATTCTCATATACCGCCTGTGCCTGATCAAATTCGCAATCAAAACGCAATTTATTTGCTCTTTCAAATAACACCATTTTTTTGTCATTTTCAATTCCCGGTACAGTCTGCTGTGTTCCACAAAACTCACATACACATATGCGCGCTCCATCTTGTATTTCAAGATTACCACCACACATTTTACATTTCATCATAACCGACATTGTTCATTCTCCTTCTCATTCGTTTATTTTAATAACATACATTTTTTATTTCTTTCTTCGACTCTCTGTATTATCTCCGTTGTTAATTCACTGATCTGACTTGCATCATCTGCCACAACCGCCTCATTTAATTTTTGTATTAATATCCGGATTTGATTTTCCACATCTGTTAGCAATTCATTCGATTTTGGATCTGAATATTTTATTTTCTCATATACCGAATTAAGTTTCTTCTTTGTATCCTGTGATTTTGTTTTGTTTAAGATTCCTTCTATTTCCGCTACCATCAATTTCCATTCAAATGTACTTTTATCGACATTTTCATCCAATTTTTGTATCAAATCTGATGCAACGCTTGCCTTTTGAATAGCAATAACCTGAAATGCCAAAACAATCAGACAGATGACATAACCCATCCAATAAGGGACGTTAGGAATTACCATTGCAGCTATTCCAAACACAAACATCAATACCATTGTCACATAGCCCAATTTCAGCATTGGTAACTTGTAAAACAATTTCGGAGCATTATCTACGCTTAAAGAATGCCATGTACAAACAAGTTGAACTAACATTCCAACCATCACAAATAAATACCCTGCCCAAAACGCTCCAGTAAATTTAACATATCCTTTTACCTCTGACGGCGTTACAAATGAAACAAGATTAAAAACTACTACCAATATTCCCCAACAGAAAATATATTTTTTTCGATTATCATTCATTTTTCTTCCTCCGTATTTTATAGTTTTTCTCCACATTCCAAGCAGAATTTAGCTCCCACAGGCACATTACTTCCACATTTTACGCATTTAATTTCCAATGGTGCCCCACATTCCATGCAAAACTTTCCTTTCGCTGTTTTCTTATTACAAGTTGGACATATTATTTCATTTACGTTTTGTAATTCGATCTTTTGTCCACATTCTAAACAGAATTTAGCATTTGCTGGTATTGCAGCTCCACATTGTTTACACACCGTTACCTCCTGGTTATCTTTTATTGATGTATTAATCGCTGAATTCATGGCACTTGTTACCATTCCCCCAACAGTTCCTCCAACTCCTACCATCGTTCCTAAGCCTATACCAAGATTTGAAAATTGACCAATTGCTTCATTTTCAGCAGCAACATTCGCCACATCAAATCCACGTTCCTGCTGATATGTGTATCCTTCTTGTGTCCGCTTAGTAGCAATCGCTTCGGATTCAAGAATTGTCTTTTTTGCCTCTGTTTCAGCCGTTATCATTTCCAACTGCTGTTTCAGTTTTGCTTCTGTGATATCCGCATACTGTCTAAAATATAAATCCTTAAACCGTCTATATTCTTTATTATCTTCCGGTTTTGCAACCGTTGTTACAAAAAAACGTTCTAACGCTACTCCATAATCATCAAAATCCGGATACAACGCCTCCTTTAACGCATTGGAAAATGTTTCAAGATGTTCATCTATTTCAAAAATGCTAACTGAATTTTCGCGCATAAAATGTGCGATATATGTCTTTATCTTTGTCATGAGAAATGATCTGAAATACATCGCTATTTTTTGTTGTGTAAGAACACTTTCTGTCCCAACTATCTTTATTAAAAGTTTTCTTCCATCTGACACTCGTAAATTCATTGTTCCACTTGCACCTATTGAAATAGGAAAATGATACGTCGGCTCCATATATTCAACTCTGGTGTCTGTTCCCCACTTAATAGCCATCTGCTCTGTCTTATTTATAAAATAGACCTCACAATGAAATGGCTTATCGTCTTTGGTCATCCGGTTAAATACTTTTCCTATTTTAGGGATATTTTGTGTTTCTAATGTATATCTTCCCGGTCCAAACTGATCCAGCGCCTGACCATTCATAAAAAAGATTGCTTCTTGGGATTCATGAACTATCAATTGTGTTAAAGAATTAAAATCTTCACAAGGATGTTTCCAGATAAATACATCATTATCTCCCTCATATTTTATTACATCATATATTTTTGCCACTATGCTTCCTCCCTTGTAACGCCTTCATACTGTTTCACAAAGTAGACTTTTTGAAACAACTCATATATAATAAAAAAGCTCCATAAATCTTTGATTTACGAGCTTATTTCATAACCAATTATGTGTTTCACATTGTCTACCTTTTGCAACATTTTTCCATATCATTCTGCATTTCCTTACATCTTCTATAAAATGTTGATGAACTGATTCCTAACTCACTGGCTGCCTGCCTGATTGTGATTTTTCCTTGTTGCCATAGCCTGATAAATTCCTCAAGCTTTTCTTCCGGCAATTCAATTTTTGAAATGCCAAACTTCACACCTCTGGCTTTTGCCGCCACAATACCTTCTGCTTGTCTCTGCTTAATAAATGAACGTTCCGTTTCTGCAACATAAGCGAGTATCTGCAAAACCAAATCTGAGATAAAAACGCCTGTAAGCCCATCTCTTTCATAATTTGTGTTGAGCAGGGGCATATCAATTACTTCAATATCTACACGTTTTTCTTTTGTAAGCATCCTCCATTGTTCCAATATCTCATCATAATTTCTTCCCAATCGGTCAATACTCATAACCACAACGATGTCTCCAGCCCTAAGTTTTGAAACCATCTTTTTATAATTTGGTCTCTTAAAATCTTTTCCAGACATTTTATCAATGTAAATGTACTTGGACTCCAGACCTAATTCTGAAAATGCATCGAGTTGTCGATTTAGATTTTGATCCTTTGAGGATACACGCACATAGCCATATCTTTTCATGCAAAACCTCCTTTATATCTTCAACTCCAAATATAAAGCAGGCAATGTAAACACAGAAATAAATTATAAATACTTTTTCTTTATTACGCAAGTGCGTATACGCGTATGCGTGTAAATTTATAAACTTATACTATCTTTTATGAAATATAGGAGTATATAAAATGACTGTTAAAGATGCTGTTGTATTAAGGTTCAAAGACATTTGCAAGGAACGCAATATAAAATATAACGAACTGGCTACCAGATCCGGCGTAACGCCATCCACTGCATATAGTATGATGGATGAAAAACGCAGAGATATTTCCATTACAACCATCAAAAAGTTTTGTGATGGTCTTGATATGACATTATCTGATTTCTTTAATTCTGATATTTTTAATGATTTGGAACAGGAAATAAACTAAGTCGTCTCGTAAAAGGAGTCTGTGAAAGTTTTTCTGTAAATAGGATTTTGAGGTCTTCTATGATAAAATATAAAATCATAGGAGGCCTTATTTTATGGCAAGAGAAAAGAAACCGGTACACAAAGTACAAATGACCGAAGGAAAAAGAAATATCATTCGTCAACTCCTTGAAGAGTATGACATTGAATCCGCGCAGGACATTCAAGATGCCTTGAAAGATCTGCTTGGCGGAACCATCAAAGAAATGATGGAAGCTGAAATGGACGATCATCTTGGATACTCCAAGTCTGAACGCTCAGACAGCGACGACTACCGTAACGGCTATAAGACCAAACGGGTAAACAGTAGCTACGGAAGTATGGAAATCGAAGTTCCACAGGATCGTAAATCTACCTTTGAGCCACAAGTGGTAAAGAAACGGCAAAAAGACATTTCAGACATTGATCAAAAGATTATTTCAATGTATGCCAAAGGTATGACTACCCGGCAAATATCAGATACACTGGAGGATATCTATGGATTTGAAGCGTCAGAAGGCTTTATTTCAGATGTAACCGACAAAATCATGCCACAGATTGAAGATTGGCAGAACCGACCGCTTTCAGAAGATTATCCGGTTCTTTACATTGATGCAATCCACTATTCTGTCCGCGACAATGGCGTTATCCGAAAACTAGCAGCCTATGTTATCCTGGGAATCAATCAGGATGGTTACAAGGAAGTTTTAACCATTGAAGTAGGGGAAAACGAAAGTTCAAAATACTGGCTTTCTGTTTTGAATGGTCTGAAAAATCGTGGGGTTAAGGATATTTTGATCATTTGTGCAGATGGACTGACAGGCATTAAAGAAGCAATCGCTGCCGCCTATCCTAAAACAGAGTATCAGCGGTGCATTGTTCATCAGGTCAGAAATACCATGAAATATGTTGCAGACAAAGACCGTAAGCCGTTCTGCGCAGACCTAAAAAACATTTATCAGGCGCCAATCGAAGAAAAAGCATTGGAAGCATTGGAACGAGTTACAAAAAAATGGAGCGAAAAGTATCCGAATTCCATGAAGAGCTGGAAACAAAACTGGGATGCTATTTCGCCAATTTTTAAGTTTTCTGCAGAGGTCAGAAAGGTTATATATACAACAAATGCCATCGAAAGCCTGAATGCTACCTACCGCAAACTTAATCGGCAGAGAAGTGTCTTTCCTAGCGATACTGCATTGTTAAAGGCTTTATATCTATCCACTTTTGAGGCAACAAAGAAATGGACGATGCCGCTTCGAAACTGGGGACAGGTTTATGGCGAGTTAAGCATCATGTACGAAGGACGACTGCCCGAATAAAAAATTTAAAGCTTGTTTTACAGGCGGAAATTTTCGCCTGCTCTTGACATGCTCGAATCAATACTGTTATATATAAAGCAAGGGCTGAATGCTCATTTGAGAGCCTTCAGCCCAATCATTATCATAGAAGATCACATTTACAGACTTTTATTCACACACTCCGTAAAAGACAGGGGCACCTCATATCCCCCTATCTTTTACTTGTAGAATACATTTTTGAAAACACTCAATCATCCCTATATACACAACTTGCATAAACTTTTCCTTCTTAATTTTTACATTAAATGATCATTCAGTGATCATCCACGTGCATTCTTACTATGTTGCCCTCGTTCTGTAACATGCCATAGTATTGCTATAATGCCCTTTATTCCATAACAGAAAATCCATATATTTTGTCCGTAGGGTCTACGTTAACTGCATTATAATACTCCTTATTCCTTGATACATGTAAACAAGTAACCCCAGGTTTTTGTAATAATAAAGGAACCATAGACATTGCAAATATTAAAGGTTTAGGGCCATCCGGAACTAAAATTACATCCCCCAATGGCAAAAATTCATTTGCTAACTCACATAATTTAGAAATCATAAAAGAAAAATCATCAATCTGAAGAGAGATCTCCATATTAGCCCTAGAAATCACCTGTTCATTTACCAAACGAACATTATCACTTATTTCCTTGTTGTCCCTATTATAAGCACTACATGTTATGTATGAATCTGGATCCAAAATAGAAATCATTGCACTCGTCCTTACTGCATCATAGCTTAGCCCAACAACATGCATTCGTTTTGTTCCAATACGTAACGACGGTTTACCCAACACAGAAAATGAATCAATTCCAGCACTCGGATATGCTTCATAATTTACGGGATACGTTCCTGTTACATACCAAAAAAATACTTTATCGTTTTCTCTCAAATTACTCCTTAATAATAGCGGTAATCGACAATACCACTTACGCGGCATAGAAGAATAGTCAATATGAACTGTAATAGCTTCTTCCCCCTGCGTTTTAGATTGAATCATCTTTTTTATATTATTACATACCTCTATAGCACTTTCATATTTAACCTTCTCTATATTTATTTCTTTTTGATTAATAACTTCATCTATTTGATTTGCTATGTAATCATATTTTTTATAATCATCAAAAACAAATGCGAGTATATTGCTTGTTGAAATAATTGATTTGACCTTCTTATACAATGCCATCGAACGACTTTCATATCCAAATGTACAAATAAATATATCGTTTTTATTTAAGCACCTTTTATCAAATTCTTGATTTATAAATTTAATCATCTGACACCTCATCAAATAAGGATAATTGTTTCCATTCTTGTTTCATTGTTTTCTTTCTTTTTACAATATAGAAATTAGTTTCATTTTGTGAAATTAATATTTTTTCTGGACTATCACTACGCATTGGCAACCAATATGCCATAGCATAAATATTAGATAAATTAAATTTAGTATTTTCTTTTATGCCACAAATTTTAACCTCATCATCAACAACAACTCGAGAATACGCAATTGCTAATTCAAGCCATTCTTTACATTCTTCATAATTATTACTTGTTTGATACTCCAAAATAAATGCAGATCCTGTTGTTCTCAAATACTCATTATGAACCTTTTCATGCAAATAATTTGAAATCTTTTCTAGTTCCTTATAAATAACAGGTCCTCTTCCCTCTAACGCTTGAGTTTCTTCACAAAATTTCTTTGCAAAATTCATAACCACTTCATGTTGCGCTTTCGCTGACAGGGTGGTTCTTCTTGCCTTTTCAAATAAATCATTCATAATTTGTATGTATATTCTTGGATTACCTTGTGATAATTTACGTATATTGGTAGCCCCAGCATACCACCCTGGTTTATAATGTCCTTTTCTTGTCAAATTATACATCTCTCTAATAAATAAAATAGGGGCATATTTATCATAAATTGCTTTTCTCGTATTTTTATACTTAATAGCACTTTCCTTTCTTTTAGGCGCAAAATTCTCAACAATTTTTTTTTCAATAATTTCTCTTTTCGCTTCTTCATCGCCCAGCTCTTGTCTATAATAATCAATCTGATCATCATTCCCAACTTTTCCCAAAAAAGATTCTAAATCTGGGCAATCAAGTTCATCTTTAACCATCTTCTTTAATCTATGTGAGCATAGTTTATTTGTTAACGCAATAAAATCTTCACTATTACAATCTAAATCAACAACACGAAACGAAAAATCATTTCCATCTGCCACAGAAACATTAGGAACTAATGTTTCCAACGTTTTATGATAATAAGGCAGTGTTGCAACCTTTAATGCAATTCTATTTGAATCAGATCTAAAAACATTATTGATGCACCTTTGCAATGTCATATTCAAAAACTCCGCTTCATCAATGCATACTATCCATGTAGGATCCCGTTCCAAATTTAATAATTGCTTTATAACTAACTTAGTTGCTAATAATGGAGCACATATTTGTCTTTTAAAAACAGCGGGAAGCTTACTTAAATCTGCATCGTTCCAATCAACGCTATAATACATTTCGATTATTTTATTGGATAACGCACAAAAATCATATATTTCCGTTTTTTGATCTCCAAACCATATCCTGTCCAGGTATTCAACTAGAGCTACCATTTTTTTTGCACGTTCCACTGGTTCCTGTATATCATCTAATATAGAGTTCAATTCAGTAATTAAGGCTTCTGCTAATTTGCAATTGAATCCGAACTGAAAAAAAGTAATTTGCTCATCCTCTGATAAGTTTGGATCATTAAACGGTGCAACAAATTCTAGATGCATAGGTACATATATTGCAATAAACTCTTTATCTGCAACTAATTTTTGGGCTTTAGGATCCTCAATTTTTTTCAGCATAGAATAACGCATCATTTTCAACAAAAAAGTCTTTCCACTTCCACGTGTTCCCAATAAAATCTCATGTTGATCATTAAATAATGTCCAAAATTTAGAAATTGGATAAAACTCACTAATTACCTTTATATCAGAAAAATTACGAGCTTGATTATCACTAAACGGATTTGATCCCGTATAATTTTTAATATTATCTGATAATCTTATCATTTCTCAGCCTCCTTTTTCAAAAAGATCACTTCCTTAGGGAATGCTCCTATTATTTTATACTTTGACGAAAGCAAGCTTTGCAACTTGCTGTTTAATTCTTTATACGTGATATATTGAAGGCTTTCATCTACCATTTCCCACGATATTGGTGTTGCTTCATCTGTAGGTAATTTTAAAACCGCCTCATCAATTTGTTCTTTTGTAAATATCTTTCCCAACTTCATTTTATAATCTAAAGGTGTTTCATTGCAAAACTCTAATTCTTTCCAACCTTCGGATCCAGTATATTTATAATTATACAAAACAAATTTTTTCTCATTTTCATCGATTTCTAATATGTGCATCGTATTCGGAATCTCTCCATTATTTCGATGAGAAGAATTAACAGAAAGACTACCTGCACATATTAATGTAATAGGCTTTGTTCCCGAACCAATCTGTATTGTTTTAGCAATTGGATGATGCCTATGCCCATGAATAACTATATCAATTCCTTTTGCATTTATTATGTCCATAAACTCACTTCCTTCCTCAATTTCCGAAATATCTTGCGTCGGAAGTGGATATGTATATTTAAACGGATGATGATGAACTAAAACAATTTTAATTCTTGTATCTTCTCTATATTTTGTTGTCATTTCACTTAACCAGTTTAATTGTTCAAAAGTAAGTTTTCCATGTGGATAATCTTGATCATGCGCACACTGCCATCCCGAATTCAAAACAAATACAATAAATCTTTCTTCCTCATACACTCCTGTAAATGGAATAGGTCCAGAATTTTCCTTTGATAAAGATAATTTTTCAAGATTGCTATTTGCACAGCTTGCCGCAATTAGATTATATTTCTGTTTAATCACTTTTGCCACTTGTTCCGACTTGACTTCTTTTATAGCTAAATCACTGATTTTAGTTATGTTACGATCTATATCATGATTTCCAAGGCAACACAAAATATGATCATGGGGTACACTAATTTTGTCAGCAATAGAAATTATCTTTTCTTCACAATAATGAAACTCTTGGGGGCTTGCAACAGAAGTTAAATCACCTGCAATAAATATATACTCAACCGCCATATCCTTTAATATTCTTATTAATCCATCTTGTAAAGATACAGCGCCTCTATTTTCATCTTGTATCACTTCCCCTGGCACTGAAAACTCTGATGTTCTCGAAAATTTTCCGAAATGAATATCGCTCATTAGTGCAATTCTAATCATATGTATTCCCCATCCATTCTTTTACTTCGTATGATGTTATTAGCAATTCTGTTATAACACCTCTTTTTGTTGCGTTCCCAGCAATAGTACTAACCCTTTTTATATCCTTTATAAAAAAACCACCTGAAATATACATTTCACGTATCTCTTTACAATTTACATTGGTCAATATAATAATGGCTCCACGTTTTCTTGCTTCTTTTAAACAAATAAACAGTCTTTCCTGATCATTCCAGGTAAATAACTGATCATTATATTTGATAAATCCATCTTGATATTTTTGAACTGCATATGGAGGATCTGCAAAAATCAAATCTCCCTTCTGGGCTTTTGCAATCGTTTTTTCAAAATCATCTGTAAAGATATTTGCCTCTTTCAATATTTGAGCATACTCATCAAATAAATCTATATCATAAATACAATTGTTTTTAGTCCCAATAGGGACATTAAATTTCCCTTCCTTATTCACACGATACATGCCATTAAAGCAAGTTCTATTCAAATATAAAAATCTTGCTGCTTTTTCCAATTCCGTATTATAAGAGTTTTCACGCACTTGATAATAATATGTTTCACAATGTGCGCATTGATGTTGATTCATCAGTTTTTTTAACTCATGTGGTTTATCTCTCATAACAATGTATAAGTTTATCAATTCACTATTTATATCTGATATAACTGCCTTTTGCGGTTGTAAGGCAAAAAAAACTGCCCCCCCACCCAAAAAAGGTTCATAATAATTATTATATTCTGCAGGAATTATTCCCAAATAATGATTTGCAAACCATCGTTTTCCCCCTGGCCATTTTAGGAAGGGAGAGAGCTTTTTATCTTTCATGCTTTTTCTAATCTTTCTTGACAATATTTTTTGTAACTTATATATCTAAATCTTATCATTATATGCAAGTCTATCATTTTCAGTTTAATTTAAAATATCTTCGTAATATCCTGATACCGATTCACCCCCGGTAAATCTCTGCATACTCGTCTCCAATCTTATAGAACACTACATAATTCCCACAAATCACATACTTATAATCCGTCCGGAAGCTGACTCTCTTAGCAAGATCTGCTCCCATATACGGAAATTGTTGTATATTCTCAAATCGGACATATATCTCCTGAATGGTTTTTACTGCCATCTCTTCATTGTCTTCGGCAATATACTCTTTAATTTTCTTTAAGTCCTCTGCCACAATAGGGTTAATCCGTAATTTCATCATAAGCTATACCCCTACAGATTTCTTAAGTTCATCCAAGCACTTTCATCCTTAACTGCTTCCTGCAATTTCATGAGCAATTTCTTTTCCGCCTTTTCGCGTTCATAATCTTCCATATCTATAACCACAAACCTGCCTCTGCCATTTTGGATCAAAAACACAGGTTCGCCGACTTGGCAATTTTTCAACACTTCATTATAATTTCTCAAATCTGATACAGAAAATATATTCGGGATAAAATCAACTTCCCTCCCTAGATATAGTCTCTTTATTAATATATTATATAAAATCGAGCTGTAAAATTCAACGTAGAATAATTCTACAGCTCCCAAAATTTTCAATACATAAAGAAAAGCCCCATAAACACTAGGTTTACAGGACTTCTCAATATCTTTATTATCTTAAAAATTTAGAATTAGCAAACACCCTGTGCAAGCATAGCGTTTACAACCTTCTCGAAACCAGCGATGTTAGCACCGGCTACATAGTCAGCGTTTCCGCCAACGGTTGCATTGTATCTCTTAGCAGCATCTGAAATGTTAGCGTAGATTGTCTCCATGATTCCCTTAAGCTTTCCATCAACTTCCTCAAATGTCCAAGAAAGTCTCTCAGAGTTCTGGCTCATCTCAAGTGCAGAAGTAGCAACACCACCTGCATTTGCAGCCTTACCACCTACGAAAAGAACACCATTCTCCTGAAGGTACTTTGTAGCTTCCAATGTTGTAGGCATGTTAGCACCCTCTGTTACAGAGATAACGCCGTTTGCTACAAGCATCTTAGCATCGTCAAGGTTCAACTCGTTCTGAGTTGCACATGGAAGAGCGAGGTCACACTTGATAGACCATACACCGTGATCATCTGCGTTCTTCTTCTCATGATACTGAGCAGATGGACGAGCTGCAGCGTACTCTGTAAGACGTGCTCTCTTAACTTCCTTAACCTCCTTCAGAAGGTCAACGTCGATTCCTTCTGGATCATAGATCCAACCTGTAGAATCAGAACATGTTACACACTTCGCGCCAAGCTGATGTGCCTTCTGGATTGCGTAGATTGCTACGTTACCAGCACCGGATACTGCACAAGTCTTACCAGCGATATCGATATCATGATCCTTCAGAAGTGCATTTGTAAGGTATAACAAACCATATCCTGTAGCTTCTGTACGAGCAAGTGAACCACCATATGTAAGTCCCTTACCTGTAAGAACGCCTTCGAACATTCCACGGATTCTCTTGTACTGACCGAACATGAAGCCGATCTCTCTTGCGCCTGTTCCGATGTCACCGGCAGGTACATCGACATCAGCGCCGATATATTTGCAAAGCTCTGTCATAAAGCTCTGGCAGAATGCCATGATCTCACGGTCTGACTTGCCCTTTGGATCAAAGTCAGAACCACCCTTACCACCACCGATTGGAAGTGTTGTAAGTGAGTTCTTGAATACCTGCTCAAAACCTAAGAACTTGATGATACCAAGGTTTACGGATGGGTGAAGTCTTAAACCACCCTTGTAAGGTCCGATTGCATTGTTGAACTGTACACGGAAACCTCTATTTACCTGAACCTGACCGTTGTCATCTACCCATGGAACACGGAACATGAGCTGTCTGTCTGGCTCTGTAATTCTCTCAAGAATTGCATTCTTCTTGTATAATTCCTCGTTCGCATCGATACATGGTCTAAGAGACTCAAGTACTTCTGTTACTGCCTGTAAAAATTCTGGCTGATCTGCATTTTTCTTTCGTACTACCTCGAGTACCTCGTCAACATATGACATAGTAAATTTCCCCCTAGGAATTAAATATTTCGGCATCTTTCAACCGATAGGCACATTATAATACTAAAACAAACAAATGTAAAGAAAAAACTTTAGAATCTTTCGTGAAATTTATTTTCACTTAATAAAGCTCTGTAAAAATGTTTGTTTCGTTGTCATTCCGATTCGGCTCCCGTCGGATTCTCTATCTACTCACCCTTAGATGCCTTCTCTGCCTTCGTGGTTTTCTCTGTCTTGTCAGTCTTCTCTGTCTCCTGGTTTTCTGCAACTTTGGCATGAGACTCAAAATCCCTGCCGTCGACCTTCCAGTACCGGCATCTATGCTTTACAACTGTTGAAAATACAATCTGCGTCTTTGTCTTTCCAAACTTCTGAAGCTCACCTACGAAATGATCAAGCTCGGTTGTTGTCGGGAAACGAACCTCGATCAACATCGAGAAATCACCGGTCACGCAGTTACATTCTACGACATTCAGCACGCCATTGATATACTCATTAAATTCTTCCCGCTGCTCCGGCTGCACCTCCAGATTGACAAATGCCTTGATATAATGTCCCATTGATTCCGGATTCAGCCGCGTTGTAAATCCTTCCAGTACACCCTCCTGCAGCATACGGTCAATACGGGCGCCAACAGCCGTTGGAGATAAAAATACCTGCTCTGCGATTTCCTTCAGGGATGCTCTTGCGTTTCCCTGCAGGATATCCAGGATCTTACCATCGATCTTATCCAATCTGTAATATACCAACTCTCTTTTTTCCATTTTGTAATCCTCCTGCTATTCCATACATTCGTGTTTCGCCGCCGAATGTATATCTGAAATTTATCTATTTGACAAATCTCCATGATGTCTGTGTCTCACCCGGAAATCTCGTTCCATATCACTCCGGTTTCCTATATTTTGCCACAGCCAATATTATATAGATTATAGCATAATTTTATTGACTTGAGAATCCTTTGTGAATTTTTATTTTTGATTTTAATTGTCAAGTGTTACACTTTTTTCGTGTAGGCGAGACAGATCCATCCGGCACCGCTTTTCAGCTTTCCCCATTTCTGCCCGGATACCGTCTTTTCAGCCACGATCGTGTATACCCCCTTGTCGCGGATTACCCCGGTTACTGCATGGGATATACCTGCGTCCTTACGGATATTCAAGCCATTTGCTGTTACCTTCACCCGGTAAGTGTATTCGTTCGTATCTGTTTTTCCTTGCGGATTGATTGGTTCCACGCCTTTCCGGGTTGTTGTTCCATTCCCGGACGCAGGATTCTCTCTGCCCGGTATGACAGCTGGTTTTCCGGATGACATATCCTCCGTGGCGACATCTGCAATCCCAAGTGTAGCCAGGATTCCACGGGCATATGCCTCCCCAAATGCGCAGCACTCGGCATCGGTATCTGCCTGTGCCGCATCTGATCTGTTATCTACAAATACCCCCTCGCAGATGACCGCCGGGCATTTCGTACTCCGGATAAATCCGAAATAATCGCGCCCATAGGAATTTTTCTTAGTCTTTATGCCCCGGCTGTTCTGTCCAATCTTCACAATCTCTTTCTCGATGTTTTTTGCAAGCTCCTTTCCTTTGCCGCCAACGACACTGTGGAAGATCTCGAATCCATCTCCACCTCCGGCGTTGTTGTGGATATCCAAAGCGAAATCCGGTGCAAATGCATTACAGCGGTCGATCTTCGACACCAGCCGGTCGGTCACATCCCCCGTTCGGGAAATCTGTGTGTCAACACCCCTTGCCCGCAGATAATCGTAGCAGGCTTTCGCCATCTTCAGATTCACGTCCTTTTCGATAAGATAGCCGACGGCGCCAGGATCGGTGCCACCATGTCCTACCCCTATAAATACGCGTGCCATATTGTTCCCTCCAAATATTTTCTAATATACTATATGCAAGTGCGGGAACATTTGCACGTAAACCTTTGCACAAAAAAGACTGCAGCGCGGATACGTTGCAGTCTTTGTATTAATATTTCAATCTCGTTGGCTTTCGCGTTTCTTACAGGTCCTCTCCATTCGTCTCGATCACATGCTTATACCAATCGAATGAATCCTTCTTGTAACGCTTTAATGTTCCGCTATTCTCATCTTCCTCACGGTCAACATAGACAAATCCGTAACGCTTCTGATAACCGTTCAACCAGCTTAACAGATCTGTGTAAGACCATGTACAATAAGCAAGTACACGACAGCCATCATCACAAGCCTTCTTTAACTCTTCCACATGGCGCTTCAGATAGTCGATTCTGTATGGATCGTGGATCTTGCCATCTTCGAACTTGTCAAATGCGCCCAGTCCGTTTTCTGAAATCACGATTGGGAGATCATAACGGGAAGTAATCTCACGGCAGCACATACGGATGCCCATCGGATCGATCGTCCAATCCCAATCTGTAGTAGGAAGGAACTGATTGGAAGGATTCTTGAAGAGTCCAGGCACGCCCTGTACCTTTGCTGTTCCCTTCTTTCCGGTCGTATTCATCTCGTGCGATGCGCCAACACCATCGATTGGGTTGTATTCTACAACCGTAGTCTGGTAATAATTAACACCCATAAAATCAACCTTGGCTGCAGCTTCCTTCAGGATTTCTGCATCTCCCGCTTCCATCTGTGGAGCAACATCTCTGCTTTCCAGATATGCCATTGCAGCGCGCGGATATCTACCATATGCGTATACATCCATCCAGTAATAGTTCTTCAGATCATCATAATCTGCTTTTGCCATCGCATTTTCCGGATGACAGTCAATCGCGTAAGATGGTCCATATGCAAATGAAGATCCAACCAATGCTTCCGGATGTAATTTCTTCAAAGCAAGTACACTCTTAGCATGTGCCATAAATGCATGATGATTTACCTGATAGAACAGCTTCTCCTCATCGATCTTTCCTGGTGGGTGCATACCTCCCATCCAGCCCAGACCGGTAAATACATTCTGCTCATTCATGATGATCCAATGCTTTACACGATCGCCAAAATGCTCAAACAAGATTGTTGCATAACGAACAAAGTCATCTACAATCTGGCGGCTTTCCCAACCATGATACTGGTCTTCCAGTGCCTGTGGCATATCCCAATGATAGACTGTAACCATAGGAACAATGTTATTTGCCAAAAGCTCATTGATCAAATCATCGTAGAACTTCAAGCCTTTCTCATTCACCTCACCATTTCCATCCGGAATAATACGTGACCACGCGATGGAAAAACGATAGGTTTTAAGCCCCATCTCTGCCATCAGCCTGACATCCTCTTTATACATATGATAATGATCAACCGCCTTGTCACCGGTTGTACCCTGGAAAGTCTTACCCGGAATGCGTACAAACTTGTCCCAGTTTGACATTCCCTTTCCATCTTCATTCCAAGCTCCCTCTACCTGATATGCAGCAGATGCACTGCCCCATAAGAAATCAGCAGGGAAGCCTTTTGATTTTTCAAAATACATTGCGTTCCTCCTTGTCGATTTATAATTTGAATATATTCATACCGTCATCCAGTTCCTGCGCTGCCTGACGCATTGCAGTTGATTTACCGGTAATATCCTCCATGATTGCACCAACCTCTGTTGCGGATGCCGATGTCTGCTCGGTTCCGGCTGCATTCGCCTCTGCAATGGATGTCAGGTTCTGCACGATTCCTACAACCTTTTCTCTTGCATCATTCAGTCGGTTTGTATGCTCCGAAATGCGGTTGATTCCTTCGATTGACTGTTCAACCCCTGACTGCACCTGTTCAAATGCGCTCTCCGTCTGTTCCACATGGTCACTCTGTGTATGCATGATTTCCTTCACGTCATACATCGTCTCCACTGCCTTTTCTGCATCACGCAACAGTTCCTGTACGATTTCTTCGATATGCGTCGCTGACTCATTTGTCTGCTCCGCAAGCTTCTGGATTTCACTTGCAACAACGCCGAAGCCCTTGCCCTGCTCACCGGCTCTCGCCGCCTCAATACTGGCATTTAATGCAAGCAGATTCGTCTCCTCCGCAATGGATGTGATCAGATGTGTTGCCTCACTGATCTTCATGGCTGCTTCATTCGTTGTATTCGTCTGTTCCGCAATTATGTCAATATGCTCCTCGGCACGTGCATTGACCTTCTCTAATGCCTGCAAAATGTCGGAAGCCTGTGAAGTGCATTCCTGCATCTCCTGTGCAAACGCAAGCAGTTTCTCCACCTCGTCGCTCGTCTCCTGCACCATATTGCCCATCTCCACAACATGTCCTTCTGCACGCTGTGTCTCACCAGCCTGTGTCGTTGCACCTTCCGCAATATCATTAACCGCCTGTTCCACCTGTTCCATCGTCGTCGATGTCTCCGTGGCATCTGAGTCCAGTACATTTGCAGCGTCCATGACCTGCGCGCTCTTCTCCTTGATATTTTCTACCACACCCTTCAAAGACTGTGTCAGATAGTCAAGGCTTCGTCCCATGCGTCCGATCTCATCCCTACGGTTTGCCAGTCTGGTCTGAATCTCATTACCCGTCAGATCCATATCTCCGACCTTCACCGTCAGTTCAGAAACCTCATTCATAGGCTTGACAATAATATGAGCAAATGCAGATCCGATCGTTACAACAATCAACAGCTCAAGTAATACGATAATTCCGATTTTTCCTTCTACCTTCCGGATACTGCTGAATACATCGTCATAATCGGCAGTTACTACCATGATAAAATCCTGTGTATCATTCACATAGATACCGGCGTACTTGTCTGCACCCTTAAATTCATATTTAACAACTTCATTTTCAACCTTCTCCCCTTTGGCAATCTTGGCAACCGCATCACTGACTGCCTTGTTCTCCACAGGCTTGCCGATCTTATCTGCCGTTGGATGATACAGCATCGTACCATCGCCGCTGACTACATATATGTAGCTGCTTTCGACTCCTTCCACCTGAACGCCTGCAAGTATCGAAGCCAGATGCTCGCCGGACAGCGCGTCATCACCATCCGTGTCCAGCTCATTGTCCAGCATAACGCCATAAGCTCTGGAAAGATCACGCATATATCCACGTGTGACTGAACCGATTTCCTCCTTCGCAGAAGAAATAAACAATGCGCAAGCAAATCCTCCCGTTACGAAAGCAAAAAATGCCATCGCCAGTAACATCTTCAGACGCACAGAATGTAAAAAATTAACCTTTTTGTGTTCCATATACCAAAACCTCCTGTAACAAAAATACTATTCATATTTTACCACTTTTTGCGTCAGGATTCAATCATAAGAACACGAAAGACTGCAGATTCGATCCGCGGTCTTTCATATTAAAGTTCCTTCTTTTCGGTCACAACCGTCTACTTCTCCAGATTGTTGTATGCCTCCATGACGGTACTGTACATCATATCGCTATAACATTTTATCAATTCACCATATTTGTTTTGATAATCGATAAATGTCTGTTCATCCACCGGCTGCCCATCAATCTCACATTCCTGATAATGTCCATCCATATAATATGCATTTGCACCGGAAATTTCATTAAATGCACTGCCATCCTCTGCGAGCTGATAATATCCCCTTGGCGCTGACATATGCATACCCCTGCGCACCATATTTTGTATATCGTCTGCCGCTTGTGATTCCCTGTATTTTAATGCAACCATTCCATTTGTTTCCCGTAGATTGCTGCTCCATGTTATCAGATCAGACAAGTTTTTTCTTTTTTCCGTTTGCAAGCCCAAATACAGCACCGCAGATACCACCGATCACATGCGTAAACTGCGAGATATTATCCTGTTTTGTCACTGCATCGATAATCTCCGCACCCACATAAATGACAATAATCAGAATCATCGTCAAAGGAATCCGGTCATCCACCATACATGAGGCGGATGTCAGCACGATAAACATAAATACAATACCGCTTGCACCGAGCAATGCCACATGCGGAAAAAATAAAATATTCAAAAGTCCGGAAATAACTGCTGTCATCACGATCATCAAAAGCAACTTTCCACTTCCGTATTTATCTTCCAGAATTGGTCCAAGCAGCAAAAACAGCATCATATTTCCCGCATAATGCGACCAGTTTGCATGCCCAAGGCAATGTCCAACCAGGCGGATTATAAAGGGAATGCCAAACTTCGAACGATAGACAGAGAAAAACAACATATTTGTCTTTCCATTTGTAATCATATTTAAAATCAGTGTAACGAGTGAAACAAGTGCGAATGTCAGCACGACCGGTGCATTGTAGCTGATGCCACGAAATTTCTTATGTTCCTTATTTCCTGGAACGGTCTGGTTCATATCCATATGTACTCCCTCCCTAACCATAGAATGCAAACCTATAATGCTGTTTTCATACGAATATCCCCAGAGTACTTCCGCCCATGATATATCGTCTGTATAGCATATTCATTCTACCATGATTCGAGCGAATATGCTACACAGACTTTCGGGAAAGACTTATGGCATAACCGTCTGCTCCATATACAGATTGATTATCATTTTAATGGCAACCATTCATTTCCGATTTCCACCCGTTTTACCTGCGAGATATCAATCGGCATCGAAAATTCGATCACAAAGTCAATCTGTTGCCGTTCCTTGTCATAGTCTTCGGATCCACCTGCCTGAAAATCTTTTCCATCCAGATACGTTCCGTCCTTCATCTTGATCTTGATATACTCATGCAGAGAGAAATCACCGATACTTGTGAATTTCAGCATCCGCTCACTTAACGTTGCTTCCACGATTTTCGCCGAATTGCTGCAATCAAGCGTACCCGGTTCGAACTTACTTTCCTGTAATACGAATTCCAATGTCCAGTCTGCTTCCTCGATCAAAACCGTATCAGAATACAGTGCCTCCAGATCCGCCTCATCCCGGTCTGCGTATTTCGAATCGGATTTATCAATATGTGTCGTCTCGCCATTTAACCCATCGAATTTCATCGTGAGTACATCCCCCTCCTCGAGCTCCATGCCATCCGGAATCAGGTAAATGCTGTCATACATCCGCTGATTTTCTTTCAGATCACTTTCCTCTCCAAGGATCTGGGACGATGTCTGTTCTAATCTATGATCTCCGTAATAGAGGTCTCCTCCCCGCATCCGGAAATCCACATCATACGTTTCTGCGTCATAATCCGGATAGGTCACAGTCCAGATCACATCCACCATATCGCCGGTCGTGATTGCCTTCTCAATCTCAAATGTAAGTTTCGTCTTAGCATTTGTGATAACTTTCAATCCATTTGCGTAATCTTCTTCAATATATTCCTGATCTACATACTGCTCCGGCACCTTATTCTGATCGTTATGGAAGATTTTATCCAGCAAGCCTTCTGAGTTTGCGTAAGCAATTCCCCCGGATAATACCACTCCTCCGATCAGAGCCGCCGCAATTGTCCGCCATACATGTTTTTTTCGATTGTCCTGAAGCTTCGTCCGTACCCTCCGGATACATGCAGCTGCTTCCATCTCTGGAAATTCCATATATTCTTCCTCTGAATGAACCTGATTTAAAACCTCATATATATCTCTCATATCCGTTCCTCCAATCTTCTATGATTTTTCCGCACTTTCTTCTTCGCCCTGGAGACCTTGCTGTAAATGGCGGAATCCGATACACCATATTCTTCGGCAAGCACGTCCACGTCTTCTTCCTCCGCATAATAACGAAGCAATATCTGACGTTCTTCTTCCTTCAGTCCTTCCAGAAGTTTCTCTGTCTCCATGGATATCTCCTGTTCCAGCGTATCAATCCGGTCGTTTTTCGCCAACTCGCTCTCATAATTCGAGACATCCTCTTCCATGCATGTCCGGCTGTATCTGCGCAGATAGTCAATCGAACGGAACCGGGCAATCGAAACAATCCAATTCTTGAAACTTCCTTTTGCCGCATCAAACCGCTCAATATGCTCCCACACATCCATGAATACATCATCCATGCACTCTTCCATTTCCTCCGGAAGTCCCGCAAGGTTGTGGTTCACCGCAGCCTTCACATAGCCGCCATATTCACAGATCACATACTCCAAAGCCTTTTCATTGCGTCTTTTTAATTTCTCCACAAAATTCTTTTGCGTAATAATTTGTTTCACCCCCGTATCAGTCTAAAGATATCTTCATTTTATTATCCGATTGTTTCCCCTGTTTTCTTGCATAATTGTATTATTTACATTTTGCAAACTTTTTTATTTTTGTGATTGCTATTTATCCTCATTATGTGTATAATGATTATATTAAAATTTATACATAAACTCTAACAAGGAGATAAACACATGGCGAAAAATCAATTTGCTCATTTATTAAAATATTATCTACGTTTTAACGAAATGTCGCAAGTAGATCTGGTAAATGCACTTGGATATGATAAATCTACCGTATCCGGCTGGTGTTCCGGAACCCGTGTTCCAAAATTAGATACAATCATAGACATCGCAAATTATTTACATGTTGATCCCGGAAATTTGATTACTGAATCAAGAGAGGCACAACCTCTTCTAAGCAAAAGAGATATTCAAATTGCCGAGCAAATCGCAAATAGCAAGGATCTTTCCCTTCTTTTTGATGCCGCATGTGATGCCTCTCCAGAAGATATCCAGACTGCACTTACTATGCTACAGGCATTAAAGAAAAAAGGAAACCATTTTATTACAAATTTACAAGAAGGAAGGTGAACATTTTCTTTTTCTTTGTTTATGATGATGATACCAATACTACGGTTCCGGTTGAGGTGTCTGATACATCATCACTTGATGAACAGGAACTCGAATTTTTCTTTGACGATAAGGTGCGAAAAGTATGGCATTCCAAAGAAGAAGAATGGTATTTTTCCATAGTAGATGTATGTCAGGTATTAACTGATAGTGCAGATGGTCGAAAGTACTGGAATAAGTTAAAGCAACGTCTTTCTGAAGAAGGAAGTCAGTTGGTGACAAATTGTCACCAACTGAAAATGAAATCCCACAAAGACGGTAAAATGTACAAAACCGATGCTGCCAATACAGAACAGTTACTCCGCATCATCCAATCGATACCATCAAAGAAAGCCGAGCCATTCAAACAATGGCTCGCATATGTAGGAAAGCAACGTCTCGATGAGGAGATAGATCCTCAAATTGCAATCGACCGGGCAATTGAATCTTATCGTAAAAAAGGATATTCCGAAGCATGGATTTCCCAGCGTCTGCGTGGCATTGATATTCGGAAGGAAATGACCAACGAATGGAAACGTGCTGGCGTTACAGAGCCGAGGCAATATGCTTCTCTTACTAACATATTGACTGCTGCATGGTCCGGTAAAACCGTTCAAGAATACAAAAAGCTGAAGGGTTTGAAAAAAGAGAATTTACGTGACAATATGACCAACACGGAACTCGTCCTAAACGCACTTGCCGAAATCTCTACTACTGAAATTTCGAAGGCCACAAACCCGCAAGGACTGTCCGAGGCAACGGATGCCACTATTCAAGGTGGAAACATTGCAAAAAATGCACGTGAATCTCTGGAAAAGCAAATAGGGCGAAGCATTTTATCTCCTTTGAATTCACATACCCCTAATTTGCTAGATGACAAATAGAAAGTTATAAAAAAAGGTGGAAACCCTTGATTCTACAAGGTTTCCACCGTTTTAGTTATATGCCGGCAACCGGAATCGAACCGGTACGGGAGATTAGTCCCGCAGGATTTTAAGTCCTGTGCGTCTGCCAGTTCCGCCATGCCGGCAAATTTGAACAACGCTTATGCAGTTGTAAGCGACCCGGATGGGGTTCGAACCCACGACCTCCGCCGTGACAGGGCGGCGCTCTAACCAGCTGAGCCACCGGGCCAAATATTTGAGCAGTTGCATTTGAATGCAAACCCCGTTTGCAGGCAACTGCGTGCATCATGAGGGTTCTTCCCGCTTACAGCGGGATCCTCATGATATGTAATGGACGTTCAGGGACTCGAACCCGGGACCGATCGGTTATGAGCCGATTGCTCTAACCAACTGAGCTAAACGTCCGTATTGTCGATATACCTGTATACCCACAACATACATCAATATGAAACTTTCCTGCTTCGTATCCAATGTACAAAGCCGATGATCGGACTCGAACCGATAACCTGCTGATTACAAATCAGCTGCTCTGCCAATTGAGCCACATCGGC
>CAKREY010000024.1:0-40237 GCA_934318045.1 uncultured Lachnospiraceae bacterium | reverse complement strand
AAACGAGAGCAAACGCAGGAGCAGAGAACAGAAAAGGATAGCATGTATGAACTGTCCGCAAAAAATGACCGACTGAAAGAGGACGGACGGTACGAGCTTATCAGCGGTCACAGGCGGAAAAAGGCTTGTGAGCTTGCAGGGCTTGAAACGCTCAAATGTGAGGTTAAGGAGCTGACCCATGATGAAGCGATTATTGTCATGGTTGAGAGTAATCTCCAACGCTCTGTTATCCTGCCAAGTGAAAAAGCCTTTGCGCATAAAATGCGGTTAGAAGCGATGGACAGACAAGGACAACGTGTTGATTTAACTTCGACACCGGTGGTGTCGAAGTCGAGGTCTAACGAAGAACTTGCCGACAAAGTTGGAGAGAGTCGTGAGCAGATACGACGATTTATCCGCTTAACCGAGCTTGTACCCGAAATTCTGCAAATGGTAGATGAACGCCAGATTGCTTTTCGTCCTGCGGTAGAGATTTCTTATCTTTCCGAGGAACAGCAATACACCCTGCTTGAAGCGATGGGCTATAACGATGCCACACCCTCACTTGCACAGGCTATCAAAATGAAAAAGTTTATGCAGGAGGGAAAACTCACGGACGAGGTTATCCAGAGCATCATGCAAGAGGATAAGCAAAACCAGAAAAAGAAGCCTGCCTTTAAGGACGAGCAGATAACCAAGCTCATACCAAAATCCATCCCCAGAGGGCAGGAAACGGATTTTGTTGTAAAGGCGTTGGAGTTTTATAGAGAAGAAAGACGCTGAATAAAACAAGTGACAAATCCCCCCGAACAGGTTATAATAAAACGAGCTGGCGTCCTACGCCAAATAGATTACGGAGGAAAGAAAAATGACAAATTGGAAAAATCTTGATACTTTGGATTCTTACAAGGCACTCAAAGCTTGTAAGGGCAGTGTAGATCTCACAACTGTTATGGCTGGTGAGAGCGGTGCAGACCGTGCGAAGAATTACAGCGTACCGATGGCAGAGAAGCTTACTTACAACTTCGCTGCAAAGGAAGTGGATGACACAGTTTTGGAGAAGCTTGCAGCCCTTGCCAAGGAAGCAGAGCTTGTTGACAAGTTCCAGGAGCTTTATAATGGTGCCGTTATCAATACAGGAGAGAACCGTCTGGTTCTTCATCAGATGACACGTGGTCAGCTTGGCGAACCGGTCAAGGCAGACGGCGTAGACAAGAGAACTTTCTATGTAGAGCAGCAGAACCGTATTGCAGAGTTTGCAAATAAGGTACACAATGGCGAGATCACAAATGCAGCCGGCGAGAAGTTCACAACCGTTGTACAGATCGGTATCGGTGGTAGTGACCTTGGTCCTCGTGCAATGTATCTTGCACTGGAGAACTGGGCAAAGAAGAACGGTACATTCAAGATGGATGCGAAGTTCATCAGCAACGTAGATCCGGATGATGCTGCAGCCGTTCTTGCATCTACAGATGTAGCACATGCAATCTTCGTGCTTGTATCAAAGTCTGGTACAACCTTGGAGACACTTACAAATGAGTCCTTCGTGAAGGATGCACTTGCAAAGGCAGGTCTGGATGCTTCTAAGCATATGATCGCCGTTACAAGTGAGACATCTCCACTTGCAAAGAGCGATGATTACCTTGCAGCATTCTTTATGGATGATTATATTGGCGGACGTTATTCTTCTACATCAGCCGTTGGTGGTGCCGTACTTTCACTGGCATTTGGCCCGGATGTATTTGCACGTTTCTTAAATGGTGCAGCTGCAGAAGATGAGACAGCAAAGAATGCAGATATCAGGAAGAACCCGGCTATGCTGGATGCGTTGATCGGTGTTTACGAGCGTAACGTACTTGGTTACCCTGCAACAACCGTCCTTCCATACTCACAGGCACTGAGCCGTTTCCCTGCACACTTACAGCAGCTCGATATGGAGTCCAATGGTAAGTCTGTAAACCGTTTTGGTGAGCCGGTTGATTACCCGACAGGTCCGGTGATCTTCGGTGAGCCGGGAACAAACGGACAGCATTCCTTCTATCAGTTATTGCATCAGGGAACTGACATTGTTCCATTGCAGTTTATCGCATTCAAGAACAGCCAGATCGGTACAGATGTAGAGATTCAGGGAAGCACAAGCCAGAAGAAGCTCTGCGCAAATGTTGCTGCACAGATCGTAGCATTTGCATGTGGTAAGAAGGATGAGAACAGTAACAAGAACTTCAAGGGTGGTCGCCCATCATCCATCATCATTGGTGAGCAGGTTGATCCGGAGACACTTGGTGCACTGCTCGCACACTTCGAGAACAAGGTTATGTTCCAGGGATTCCTGTGGAACATCAACAGCTTCGATCAGGAAGGTGTTCAGCTCGGTAAGGTACTTGCGAAGAAGGTACTTGCACACGAGACAGATGGCGCTTTGAAGGTATTCAGTGATCTGCTTAATATCTAATCGAATTTTATGAAGATGCAAAGAGACTTTTGCTGTACGTTTGGCGTGCGGTAGAAGTCTCTTCTGTTATACTTGAATGACATGGAAACAGATGGGAAAGAGGATGCATGGAAGGGTAGCAGAAGGACATAAATAGAATAATAAAAATCCTGATGATGGCAGGATTGCTGTTGTGTACGGCAATCTTGTATGTATATGCAACATTTGGCTCGAGACAGCGCAGTGAAAGCACCGGCGGGGACGCGTTTTTAACGATTCAGAATATTACATACAGTATGCTTTTTCTGTTGATGATCGGCGTTTGCGTATATGTATTTTTTCTGCGTAAAAATAAATTCAGATATGAAAAAATCTTCCTGGTCATGGCAGTGGTACTGGGTTTTGTCTATATGCTTGCGATACCGCTTATGGCAGTTCCGGATGAGTATCTGCACTTATATACAGCCTATGACATATCGGATGAGATTATGGGGACACATGCGGATACGGTTATGATGCGGGAAATTGATGTGCGGCATGCATATAATGGTGGAGACCTGACAAGAAATGATTACAATCAGCAGTATGCAGAAGCATTTGCACATGCTGGTCGTTCGCAGATGGTAGATACAGGAATCACAGCATCACAAACACCGAGGTATCTTTATATTGTTCCAGCCATTGGATTCACAATTGGAAGGCTGCTTGGCCTTGGGACAACTCTGACGTATATGCTTGGCAGACTATGCAACCTGATTTTGTTTCTTTCCGCTGCCTATTATGCGATGAAACGGATGCCGTTTGGAAAGGGAATCGTTATGGTATGGGCATTATTGCCGATCACATTACAGCAGGTGGCGTCCTTTTCCTATGATGCACCGCTGTTTTCTCTGTGCATTTTAGTTGTAGGCACAACGATGTCGGCAGTGTATGGACAGAAAAAAGAGAAAAAGACAAGGATCGTGAATCTGGTGGTTATGCGGGCAAGCTGTATTCTGCTGCTTCCATGTAAAGGCTTTTCCCTGCTGCCACTGGTTGTGTTCCCGCTCATGGGAATTCCACACATATGGCGGACGCATCAGGCACAGATTGAAGCGTGGAAACAGAAGATAAAACCATGGATGAAATGGCTGGCATGTGTAATTGTAATCATCGGTGTTATCTGTATCGTCCGGCTTGTGCAGGATTGGATACAGCCGGAACACATCAATCAGGTGTATATTGCCTGGGCAGATGAACAAGGGTATACGATTGGGTATTTTATCCGCCACCCGGTTGCGTTTATAAAAATTATGCTGAACACGATCTGGTATAAATCGGACATTTACATGAAGCAGATGCTTGGTGGTATGCTTGGCTGGCTGGATATTGAAATTCCGTTTATATTTTCGCTTGGATTTTTATTATTGATGATTTACACAGCGTTTCGTAAAGAGAACGAAGTGCAGGACATACGAAATGGACAACGAATCTGGATGATTCTTGTCTGGATGGGAACGAGTCTGTTGGCAGTCATGGCGATGCTGTTGTATTGGACGCCGAATTCCGTTGAGGTTGTGGAAGGTGTGCAGGGACGATATTTCCTGCCCGCACTGGTGCCGGGGCTTCTTGCCATTCGGACGAAGAAAAATTGTGTTTCCAAAAATGCAAATGAATATGCGGCAATCTGGGTAGTATTTTTACAGATCCTGGTGGTGACAGCAATTTATCGAAGTATACCATAAAACAGAAATGGAGAATTGGATGTATGGGACAGAAAAACCGATTACTTTCCCTGCCGGCAAAAATGGTCAGATGTCTTGGACGGGAAGGCTGGAATGTATTTTTTTATAAACTGCATCAAAAGCTGGCACGGACAAATGAGTATGATCTGTGGCTTGCGCAAAATGAGAAAGAACCGCAGGATCCATCAAAGCTTGTATATCGTCCGTTGATATCGGTTGTTGTTCCGGTATACAACGTGGATACAGGAATGCTCCGGGCGTGCATAGATTCTGTTAAAAACCAGATCTATGACAACTGGGAACTGTGTCTGGTGGATGATTGTTCAACCGATAAAGCTGTGCGGGAAACCTTGCGGACATATGAAAATCAGGAAAAGATAAAGATCCGCTATCGCGAAGAGAACGGACATATATCCAGAGCAACCAACGATGGAATTGCAATGGCGGATGGTGAATTTATAGCACTTCTGGACTGTGATGATGTGTATTCGGTGGATGCCTTATATGAGGTTGTGAAACTGCTGGATGAAGATGCAGGTTATGATTTTATATACAGTGATGAGGATAAACTGTCGGAAGATGGAACGAAGCGGTGGAATCCGTTTTTCGAGCCGGATTGGTCCCCTGATACGTTATGTCACTTATGTATACGTGGCATTTGTCCGTGTACAGGAAGACACTGTTGGAGGAGTTAGGCGGATTACGTGTCGGATTGGAGGGATCTCAGGATTACGATCTGGTTTTGCGTGTGATGGAAAAGACGAAACGCATTGGACATATTCCGAAGATCCTGTACCATTGGCGGGAACGTGAGGAGTCAACGGCGAATGCAATCTCGGCCAAGCCATATATCATAGAAGCAACCAGGAAAGCAAAGCACGATGCGCTGGAGCGAAGAGGGGCAAAAGGGCATCTGGAATATCTGTCGGATATTGCAATGTTCCGTGTAGTCTATGAGGTTACAGGGAATCCGAAGGTCAGCATTATTATTCCGTCGAAGGATAACTATGACATTTTACGGCAGTGCGTGACATCAATCCGGGAGGTAACAAGATATCAGAATTATGAGATTGTGATCGTGGACAATGGCAGTAACGAAGAAAACCATGCCAGATATGCGGAGCTTTGTGCGGATATGGATTGTAAATATCATTATGAACCGATGGAGTTCAATTTCTCGCAGATGTGTAATATTGGTGCACGGGTTGCGGAGGGCGAGTATTATCTGTTCCTGAATGACGATATTAAGGTAGAGGGCGAAGAGTGGCTGGAACGTATGCTGGGGCATGCCCAACAGCCACATACTGGCGCTGTTGGCAGTAAATTGATCTATCCGGGGACAAATCAAATTCAGCATGTAGGCGTTGTAAGCTTTGCGGTTGGCCCGGGACATGCATTTCTTCGTTTTGATGATGACCGGAACTGTTATTGGGGACGGAATAAATTGGAATATAATTACAGCGCGGTTACAGGTGCATGTCTTATGATAGCGCAGTCGAAGTATGAGGAAGTTGGTGGATTCTGTGAGAATTTGCCGGTTGCATACAATGATGTGGATCTGTGCTTTCAGTTACTGGAAAAAGGATACTATAATGTTGTGCGCACGGATGTACGTCTGTATCATTATGAATCAATCAGCCGGGGATACGATGCAGTATCTCCGGAGAAAGTTGCAAGACAGCAGCGGGAAATGAAGAAGTTATATGACAGACATCCACAGTATAGAGGATATGATCCTTGTTATAATCCGAATCTTGTTCGAAATCGTGATGATTTCACATTGAATGTCCTGCATGCCAAAGACATTGCAACACCGGAGCCTACAACTGAGACGTGGAGTGAGGGCAAACGGCTTCGCTACAAAGTGGAGGATTTTCTGGATGAGGAACCGGTTAAGATTGTAGGCTGGGCATTTGATGAGGAGACGAAGGATTTCAAGGATGTACATGTGGTAGTAAAGGATACGAACGGAACCTGTTACAAGGTGACAGCAGGGCATGCGTACAGACCGGATATCCGGGATGCATATCGGAAAAAACGTCTGGCATTTGCAGGGTTTGAGGTCGTATTTTTGAAGCAGTCTCTTCCGAAAGGAACATATACCGTTGCTTTGGTGTGTCAGAATGCAGGAGAGGATATCGGAACGATTACAGTAGAATGATGGAAGAAAAGAGAGAACAGGCTCAGGCGAAAAAGAGAATTAAATATGTGTTGTATGTGGGGATGCTTTTGGTTGTTTTGATTCTGTATGCGTACATGGCATATCTCACATATCATGATAAGCAGATAGGTGCGGATGCGTATTTTGTTATATTAAACATTGTTTATGTGCTTTTGATTTTATTGACCGGCATTCTCGCGTGGCGCTGTCTGTTTTACAACAAAGAGGAGATGCCCGCGCATAAACTGTTTCTGCTTTTGGGTATTACGATTGGTTTGGTGTATTATCTGACCATTCCTTTGATGGCAGCACCCGATGAGCGGACACATCTGTATAATGCATATGAGTTGTCGAACCGGATGATGGGAATCCGGGAGGAGACGGTCTGGATGCGCGCGGACGATATCGGACATGCGTACAATGAACAGATTCTGGTGCGTGGAGATTATGCGTATCAGTACAAGGATGCATTTGCGACTGCTCAGAACCGGGAGCTGGCAGATACGGGAATCGTTGCAAATCAGAAGCCTCGTTACCTGTATATATGCTCGGCTCTGGGACTTACAATCGGACGTTTGCTCCATCTTAGTACAACGCTTACGTATATGCTGGGCAGATTGCTGAATCTGATTTTGTTCCTTGTGGCGGCGTACTATGCTATAAAATGGATTCCGTTTGCCAAGGGTGCGGTACTCGTGTGGGCATGCCTGCCGATTACCATGCAGCAGGCAGCATCATTTTCCTATGATGCGGGATTGCTGGCACTCAGTATTCTGGTAATTGCGAAAACTATTAAAAATGCATACGCGCAGGAGGAAGAACGTAAAGGACGGATCCGGGATTATGCTGTGCTAGGGTGCAGTATGTTATTGTTGTTGCCTTGTAAAGGGTATTCGCTGATTCCGTTAGCAGCACTCCCATGTATGTTGCTCCCGCGTTTTATCCGGGCAAACAGGGATGTGTTTGCAGCATGGCGGAAGAAGTGGAAACCATGGATGAAGGTTCTGTTGATAGCTGTATGTGCGGTTGCTGCTCTGGGAATCTGCTATGCCGCAGTGCGTGTGGTACATGGATGGCTGCTTCCGGAGAATATAAATAACCGACACATGGACTGGCCTGAGGAAAATGGATATACCATGGGATATCTGCTAAAGAATCCAATATACATTGTAGAGCTTTTGTTAAATACAATGATGTATAAGTTTGATGTATATCTGAGCCAGATGCTGGGAGGATCTCTTGGCTGGTTTACCATACAGATTCCGTATGTGATCGTGCTTGGTTTCCTTGTGGTGATGGCTTATGTTGCATTGCGCAAAGAGAAGGAGCCGCAGTTGATCTCGGTCGGTGAACGGACCTGAATGTGGTTGGTAGTTGCAGGCGTTTGTGCCCTGTCTATGGCAGCTATGCTTTTTTATTGGACTCCAATATCGTATCGGACAATCGAAGGCGTTCAGGGAAGATATTTCCTTCCGGTATTGCCGCTTGCGCTGGTTGCTCTTCGCACACGTCGTACATGTGTGTCGGATCATGCAGAATCGTATGCAGCTATGTGGACGGCGCTGTTACAGGTGTTTGTGGTAACGGCAGTCTTTCGTGGATTTATATAGAATAACTTGATTATGTACTTGTATTTTGAATTAAGTTAATGTATGCTGACCTATAGTTGTGTCTGTCTAATCCAATGCGAGTAAATCATTTCGGAACGCTTGCTTCTGAAGGAAGAGAGACCATCAGAAGCAAGAGACTCTGTAAAAATGCAAATTGAAAAAGTTATTGGCTGTGAGATCTTGGATTCCAGAGGAAATCCTACTGTAGAGGAAGAGGTCTTGCACTTGCAGCAATTCTGAAAGAGCGTGGACTTGCAACATCTGTTGGTGATGATCGGTTCGTAACAAATACAGAGAGACTGGCATAGGGAATTGAGCTTGGAGCAAGCGTTGTATATCCGGGTATGAAGGCAGTTAATGTAAAGCAGTAGTGAAAATCTGCCGATATATAAGATAGAAAAAAGAAAAAAGTCGTCGGACTGGGACTTGGATTCCCGGCTCGGCGGCTTTTTAGCGATATGGCTTTTTGACGTTTGTCTGACATAATAGATAGTCAATACTTGTATTGTAATACTTAGATAATTTAATTAAAATCTGTGTGGGAATATCATTTTCTCCTGTTTCATATTTCGAATATCCAGTTTGAGACATTCCAATAATCTTTGCAAGTTTGGTTTGCGATAAATCCGCGTCTTCTCTTAATTCACGTAATCGATTATTCATGGGGAACCTCCTTTTGATTATCATACCCTAACCTGAAACAGAGTATTGACTATTAACCTGAAACAGGTTAGAATGTTTTTCAAATATGAAATAGGGGGAAATAAATTGAGGAAAAATTCAAAAGTAATTCTAATGTTTATAATAATAAGTCTGTGTTGCTGGCAAATGAATGACGTCATTAAAACAAAAGCACAGTCTCTCAATGATTCCGCAATTTACGACCAAATATATTCTTTTGACGAAGGACAAGGGAGATGCGCACGTGCCATAAAAGATGAGGCGTGGTATTTGATAGACCGGAAATATGAAGAAATATTTGGACCGGTTGATTATATATATCCATTGGATACGATAAGCGGGACAGCCGCCGTCAAAAAAGGTAAAGAGGTGAGTGTGATTGTATGGAATGAAGAAACGGTCACACAGAGGTTTTCATTTGTTATTCCAGATAATTGTGAAGTCATTGCCTATCAGGAAAATATGGTAAAAATCTTCAATAAAAAGACCGCAAAGATGGGGATTGTTACCATGCAAGGCGTGTTTGATCAAGAATATGATGAAATTGCCCAATTTAACATATGCTATATCTTTAAGGATAAAAATCGACAGATTGAAGACGCTTATCTGGAAGCAGAAATCACGGATGAAAATAAAAAAGGAATATTGATATGTGATGGAAATAACATAACTGAAGTAATTCCGGCAAAGTATAGAGAAATCATACATTTTGAAAATGGATTGTATTTTTTAATTGGATTCAATGAAAAAGAGGAAAATGTATTGCGCCTGGCAGATATTCATGAATCAGGTGAAATAGAGATGATAAATCTGTTTGATAAAGCGACTGAAAGATAGGGAGGTTGAGAGAATGTATAAGAGCCAGATAAGAAAAATGGTCGGAGACATGACAGAACAGCAGCTTATTTTGCTGTGGAACATGTTTCTGGAAGATACAAAATATAACACAGTGCATATACATCGTCTGTCTAATAGTATAGTATCTCAAGTCTATAGACTTCCGGTCGTTCATAAGAATCAGTTGTCGGATAATCATATTTTGAATTTGCTGCATTTTCTGGTTCGAGATGGTTTACTGAGAGATTTTTCAATTTCGAAAGGCGATGCGGTGGAAATAGAAGTCGAAACGAATTATTACTTATTACCGGATATTCTGGCCAACCGGCTTAATTTGATAAACAGAGGGCAGCCATATCTGCACAGGTTATTGTATAAAAAGGACCTGGTTACAGGTGAGTCCTATATTGTAGATGATAGTTTGCAAATGGATGTAAAAATAAGAGATTTGTACAGATATGGCTTATCTGTACAGGAGGCAGGAAAACAAATATTTCGAATTTTAGAGACTTTATATGAAAATCTGGAGGGAGATTATGAATCTCTGATTTTTGATGAGGAAAATAGAAGTATGGTTGAATGCGAGGAAGAAAATCATTGTTTAACACTACACTTTATTTTCAGAGGATTTAATGAAAAACAAGAGTTGCGGATGGACGTAGAAGAGGAAATTAAACTTAGAAACATAAAATTGTCTGAGCCTGCTGGGATGGTGTTACATTGTAATTCATCGAAAAAACTGGAAATGCGGATGCAAAACGATTTTGAGTGTCATTTCCAGACATTTAAGAGAGGCTATTATGTAGATTCGTATTATTACATTTTAAATGTATATAAAATGATTGAGAATTTATATATGAAAAAACCGGATTATTATGGTGAGGCATTTGCAAGTGTAAAGAACAATATGGCTGTATTATACATAGTTGGGGATGGTATTCCATCTGATGCACCTGAAGATATGAATTTGGATAAGCATCTAATATCTATCAAAAAACGGGTAGCACAGATTGATATATTCACGAATGATTGTACGGGTTTTCAGTTTCAACGTTTTATTCTTAAGCTCAATAAGGAATACCCGGAAAACGGGAAAACAGAAAAAGCAAAGAAACTTTTGACAGAAGCATTGGAAATAATACAGGACAGAGATCCTGAATTGATGGAGGTGATCAGGCAAAATTTAGATAACGTATCAGGCAAACATAGACAGATGTAAGGGGGTGAGAAATTGACAAATTTACAATTGAGAATAGCGAATTATGAAAAGGAAAGAAATAAGACATTAGATATGATAGCAGATGGACTGGCCGAAAGTATTTTAAGTCCAGATGATTCGTCCAGCATAATTACTTCTGAAAATATGTTTTTGAGGGATTGGATCGAATTTGAATGTTTGCTGTATGTTTCACTTTGTGATCCAAACTATCATAAAGAAGAACGAGACGAATTATTTAACAGACTTTGGGATCGCATTAAACATGTTATGGTGGGACCAGGGGCTGGTCTTGCAGTTGATCGTTATGTCCTTATGAAAGCATGGATGGGTAATTCCCCATTATATGATGACGAGATATCAAAAGGGCTGCCATGGTTTTCCAGAAAAATGAAAAAACCCGGTCTGATAATCAGTATATCTTTAAATATGGCGAAAAAGTTACAGGAACAAAATTATAACAGTTTAGTGAGGTTTATAATTAATAACATAATTTTAGAAATGCAGGAGTGCTCTGGATATTCGAAAGAGGATATGGCGTATTTAATGTCTCTAAGATCACAATTAATGTAAATTTTAGGAGGATAAAAGATGAAAAGAACAATAATAACGATAATTTCATGTGTTGTAATATGGGGTATTACATATGCATTGTGGATGAGTGATTCAGGACTTGCAGGAGTTGCATATTTCGTGTGTGCCTTTTTTGGGTGGAGGGCATTGAATAAGATACAGCCAAGTATGTTTTTATGGATGTCATTTGCAGGCTGGATTGTATACTTCTTTGTTAAATTTATTTTATCTGCATTGATTGGATTTTTTGTTGCACCTTTTGAGATAGGAAAAAAATTGGGAGCACACATTTCAGATTCCATTTAAGAGGTAAAAATTATGATATGGATTGTATTTTTTAGAATATCACCAGTCTTTATCTTCGGAATGATAATCGTGGCGATTGTCATTGGAAAATCGTTTATAGAAACAGTTTTCTGGATATTGCATGTGATACCTTATTTTGTAGGACTCTATATATGGCTGGCAGTGGTTTATTCTGTATATAAAAAAATAATAGATAAAATAGATACATTTGAGGAAAGCAGAGCCTATAGTGGTTTATTAAAATTTCTATTAAATATCAATTTGATTATACTTGGATCAAGTTCTATTATGCTTTTAGTTATAGAAAATATTTCGTTGAGTTCGTTTGTAATGAAGCTTATTGTGTTTGGTATAGGACTTTTAATCGCGGTTGTGATGCAGACATTATTTGAAAAAGTATATGATATTATAAATGATCGTTTTGCTCGTTATAAACTATATACAGTAATAGCTATTATTATAAAACAGGCGATGGAGTTGGGTATTTTGAGTGCAGGACTCAATTATATCTACGGTAAGTAAAAAGAAACCATAAATTTTAAAATAGGAGATTCCTAGATTAAAATTTATGGTTTCTGTTATTTAAAATACAACAACTAACAGCATCTTGAACTGTTCTGCACCATAGACGGCATGTGGATGCTTGGCTGGCATTACGATGGATTCACCTTCGTGCAGGATATATTCAACACCATCGATTGTGATTCTGCCGACACCATCTAAGCAGGTAACAAATGCATCGCCGCCGGACTCGTGTGTGCTGATCGCCTCGTCCTTGTCAAAGGCAAATAATGTGATAGATACGGCGTCATTCTGGGCGAGTGTCTTGCTGACAACCTGTCCCTCCTGATAAGTAACCTGATCCTTCAATACATGTACTTCTGATTTGGAAATATTCTTAATAAGATTCATAAAAATGTATTCCTTTCTTTTTTAAAATCCATGTTTGGACATATAAAGTATATCATAAACTCTATTATACCCCGTATATTTAATATGAAAACAGTAAAAAACTTTATAAATTGAGGGAAAAATGTTGTCAAAAGCTGGAAAACTGTGTAATATAGAAAACATGTTGTTAAAATAAAACAAAGGAGAGGAAACTGAAAATATGAAATCAGGAATCGTAGGAAACATGTGGGAAGCAATTAACAGCTTTTTGACAAAAGTAGATGATTTCGTCTGGGGTCCGCCACTTATGATTTTAATCATTGCAGGTGGAATCCTTCTTACCATCCGCATGGGTGTGCTGCAGGTCCGTAAACTGCCGCTTGCCCTGAGATGGATGGTGAAAAATGAGGAAGAGGGCGAAGGAGAGGTAACTTCGTTCGGTGCACTCTGTACGGCACTTTCGGCGACGATCGGAACCGGAAATATCGTCGGTGTCGCAACAGCGATCGGAGCCGGTGGCCCGGGTGCTCTGTTCTGGATGGTGCTTGCAGCATTCTTCGGAATGGCAACCAAGTATGCAGAGGGACTCCTTGCAGTTAAGTATCGTGTGGTAGATGAAGACAATCATGCCCTTGGTGGACCGTTTTACTATATCGAAAAAGGTATGGGTACAAAATGGAAATGGCTTGCGAAGATCTTTGCATTCTTCGGTATCTGTGTAGGATTGTTCGGCATCGGAACATTCTCGCAGGTAAATGGTATTGCATCGGCTGTCGAGGGATTCTTTGATCCGAATGAATCATGGAGCGTAGAGATTCCGGGAATCGGTACATATTCGTGGACGGTTGTAATCGCATCTTTAATACTGAGTGTCTGCGTGGCACTTGTGCTGATTGGTGGTATCAAGCGTATTGCAAATGTATCCCAGATTATCGTTCCGTTTATGGCAGTGCTTTATGTTCTGCTTTGCCTGATGCTTCTCATCTGCAATATCAAAGAGATTCCGGATGCGTTCGTAACAATCGTAAAGGGCGCGTTCAATCCAAAGGCAGTGACCGGTGGTGTGGTTGGTACGATGATCGTTGCAATGCAGAAGGGTGTTGCAAGAGGTATCTTCTCAAATGAATCCGGTCTTGGATCTGCACCAATCGCTGCAGCCGCTGCAAAGACAAAGGAGCCGGTACGTCAGGGTCTGGTTTCCATGACGGGTACATTTATTGATACAATCATCATCTGTACGATGACAGGACTTTCTATCGTATTGACAGGTGCTTGGCAGCAGGAAGGCTTAGAGGGTGTACAGGTAACAACCTATGCATTCCAGGAGGGACTTCCGATTTCCGAGCAGGTAGCTGCGTTCCTGTTGATGCTGTGTCTGGTATTCTTCGCATTTACAACGATCCTTGGATGGGATTACTATTCGGAGCGCTGTCTGGAATACCTGTCAGGCAAGAACAAGAAAGCAATCCTTGTATATCGCTGGTTATATATCTTGGCAGTATTCATCGGACCATACATGACGGTAAAGGCAGTATGGACGATCGCAGATATCTTCAACGGATTGATGGCGATTCCAAACATGATCGCAATTTTCGCTTTGAGTGGTGTGGTTGTGAAGGAGACAAAGGACTTCTTCAAACGCCATGCAGAGCAGAATCAGTTTAAGTAAATAATATGCTTTTGAAACAGGTGTGCTGTATTGTTGCGGCATGCCTGTTTTTTTGCATAATTAAGATTTCACACTTTTTTCACAATTTTTATTAGCACTCACTATTGACGAGTGCTAATAAGTGTGTTATAGTACACCTAGAACATGAGGGAAGACCTAGAGAAGGGAACCCGAGTGGGAAGGAAATAAAAACAAACACAGACCATTGTGAAGTATAAAAGGAGGTATGGCTTATGTTGATGCCAAGTTTATTTACAAATAGTTTTATGGATGATTTCTTTGATACACCAAGTTTTGGTGTTTACAAGTACGATGCACCGGCTCAGAATCTGATGAGTACCGATGTGTTCGAGAAGGAAGACGGTTACGAGATTGATATGAATCTTCCGGGATTCAAGAAGGAAGATGTAACCGGAGAAGTAAAGGATGGTTACCTGATCATCAAGGCTTCGACAAAGAACTCTAAGGATGAGAAGGATGCCAAGGGCAAATACATCCGTAAGGAACGTTATGAAGGTTCCTGCAACAGATCCTTCTATGTGGGTGATGCGATTACACAGGATGATATCAAGGCAAAATTCGAGGATGGTGTCTTGAAGATCACAGTTCCAAAGAAGGAAGCAAAGCCACAGGTGGAAGAGAAGAAATTCATTGCCATCGAAGGATAATTTAAATAGCTAGCCAGACGATTTTTCGTTTCCCCTCTCTTACTGGGCGGTCGCGTTATGCGGCCGCCCTTTTTGGTAATAAGCCGTCAGGCGTACCGGTTGAAAGGCATAGCGGAGGGAACTATACCTTGCCGGCAGGGGGAGGACAGACATTTTTTAACGATGTTCATATCATTAAACGGAATCCGTTTATCTTGGCAGAGGATAAATTCTTCATGCCCTTTCCCAAGAATCAGAAGGATATCGTTCCCCTTCAAGAGCGAAATACCATTTTGGATAGCGTCCGCCCGGCTTTTGACAATTTCATAATTGTTATAGGGAAGCCCGTCGGTCATATCATGATAGATCTGCGCCTGATCCTCGTTGTGCGGATCGTCATGCGTCAGAATCACATGTGCTGCATTGGTGCAGGCAATCTGTGTCATCTTCGGCCGCTTGTCCCGGTCCCGGTCTCCGGTACAGCCAAAGACTGCATAGATGGCACCGCCGGTAAGCTCCCTTGCGGCGGAAAATACCTTTTCCATTGCATCCGGTGTATGTGCATAGTCCACTACAATCAGATTATTTCCATAGAGAATCGTTTCTGTCCGGCCTTTCGGAAGCACGAGTGTCGTGGTACATTTTGCGATGTCAGAAGGGGATACGCCTTCTAACGTCAGCACAATCACGGAGGTCATCAGATTGTAGATGTTATACCTGCCAATCAGATTGGTTGCGAAGTGCCGGGTATAATCCGGGCAGCTGACAGTAAAATCTGTGTGGCATTTATCAGCGGCGTCTATTGTCATTTTGAAATCTCCGCCGGTAAAACCGAAGGTGACATTATCATTTCCATCCAGCAGAAAATAGTGCTTATAGGAATCGTCATAGTTGACAATTGCTTTTCCGTCAGGCTTCAGCATGTGGAAGAGCTGCTGCTTGGCAAGTGCATAATTTTCCATTGTCTTGTGGAAATCCAGATGATCCTGTGTCAGATTGGTAAATACGGCATAGTCAAATTGCAGCGTCTCGACACGGTGATTTACAATCCCCTGGCTGCTTACTTCCATCACGACATATTCGCAGCCAAGCGACTGGCATTGCAATAAAATGTTATACAGATCATAGATATCCGGTGTCGTGTTTGCGAGACTTCGTATCTTCTCTCCGATATAGAATCCGATCGTGCCGATGTAGCCGCATTTTCTGCCAAGCTTATTTAACATCTGGTGAAGTAAAAATGCCGATGTGGTTTTTCCATTTGTACCGGTAATGCCGATCAGCTTGAGCTTGCTGATCTTGTCATAGTAAGTATCTTTCAGATAATTGACCAGATAAGCTCTGGTATCTTTGACGATGCAGGTTTCTACCTCATAGCATCCTTCTTCGCAGATGATCTTCGATGCGCCATTTGCAATTGCCTGATGGATGTAGGCATGCCCGTCGTGGTCGATGCCGCGGAGTGCGACAAATATGTCGCCCGGTTTGATTTTTCTTGAGTCTATTTGAATATTCATGTATCTACCTGTCTTTCCCGAATCTGTGTGCGTATACACCTGATTTGTTCCTGTTAACATAACATAGCAAAAGCTTGCATCAAAGTTGCATCAAAAGTGTAACGAAGTTGCAAAATAAATATTTATAATTTGTATAATTGTGTAAATGATTATGGAAAAAACGTACAAAACAGCTGATTTGTGCAATTGTTTGAAACATTTATCATTTACAAAACATATGTTCTATACTAAAATAAGGACAGTATGTGAAATAAAACACGGATTTATCTATGTGGAGTGATGGTATGCGGCAGTATATAGCAATCGATCTGAAATCATTTTATGCATCAGTGGAGTGTGTGGAACGCGGATTGAATCCACTCACGACCAATCTTGTTGTAGCAGATGAGAGCCGGACAGAGAAGACGATCTGTCTGGCTGTTTCGCCATCGCTGAAATCCTATGGGATATCAGGTCGGGCGCGGCTGTTCGAGGTTGTGCAGCGGGTGAAAGAGATCAACCGCCAGCGGCTGGCGGCTGCGCCCGGACGGGAATTTACCGGCTCATCGTATGAGAATCCGAAGGTGAAGGCAGACCCGAAGCTTGCACTGGATTATATTGCGGCGAAGCCGCGGATGGCACATTACATGGAATATAGTACGCGCATTTACGATATCTACCTGAAATACGTGGCACCGGAGGATATGCACGTCTATTCGGTGGATGAGGTGTTCATTGACGCGACGGCATACCTGAACACCTATCAGATGACGGCCAGACAGCTTGCAGAGACCATGATACGGGATGTATATGAAACGACAGGAATCACGGCGACAGCAGGTATCGGAACGAACCTGTATTTAGCGAAGATTGCGATGGATATCGAAGCGAAGCATATGCAGCCGGACGAGCGTGGAGCGCGGATTGCGGAGCTTAATGAAATGAGTTACCGCAGACTGTTGTGGAACCATGAACCGCTGACGGATTTCTGGCGTGTAGGAGCGGGCTACCAGAAGAAACTGCAAGCGCAGGATCTGTATACGATGGGAGATATTGCCCGGTGTTCGCTGGGCGGAGAAGATGATTACTATAACGAAGATCTGCTGTATAAGCTTTTCGGGGTGAATGCAGAGCTGCTGATCGACCATGCATGGGGGTACGAACCATGTACAATCGCGGAGATTAAGGCTTACCGGCCGGAGAGCAACAGCATCAGTTCCGGGCAGGTGCTGCAGTCCCCGTATACATTCGAGAAGGCACGTGTCGTGATCCGGGAGATGACGGAGGCGCTTGTGTTTGATCTTGTGGAGAAAGGACTTGTCACGAATCAGATGGTTGTGACGGTCGGCTATGATATCGAAAGTCTGGCACCGGGGGCAGCGGAATACAAGGGTGAAGTGACGCGTGACCGGTATGGGAGAAAGGTGCCGAAGCATGCACATGGAACGGAGAATCTGGATGGATATACATCATCGACAAGCAGGATTGAAACGGCAGTGCTTCGTTTATATGACCGGATCGTGGACGAGCATCTGCTTGTGCGGCGGATGAATGTCGTGGCGAACCGAGTAATCCGCAAGGAGGATGTGAAAGAAGATTTAAACGGTTTTGAACAGCTTGACTTATTTACGGACTATGCTGCTCTGGAAAAAGAGAAAGAAGCAGAGAAGGAGAAGGAAGCGAAGGAAGAACAGATCCAGCAGGCACTCCTTACGATCAAGAATAAATATGGGAAGAATGCAGTCCTTCGGGGAATGAATTTCCGGGAGGGTGCAACCGCAAGGGAGCGGAATAATCAGATCGGAGGGCATAAGGCATGAGACGGGATTACAGTGATATCATCAGCCGGGAACGTCCGGTGTCGAAGAAGCATCCGCCGATGGACCGCATGATGCGCGCAGCACAGTTTGCCCCATTTGCAGCACTTACGGGACATGATGAAGCGGTGCGGGAGACGGCGCGGCTGACAGAGGAAGAAATCGAGCTTGATGAGTATGAAGTTGCGGAACTAAACCGGAAGCTGCAATGGTTAGCGGAGCATAAGGATACGGAAGTATCGGTCGTTCATTTTGTAAAGGATGCGAAAAAAGAGGGCGGTGCCTATGTGAAGGACACCGGGATTCTGAAGAAAATAGATGAACATACGCATACACTTGTGTTAGTATGTGGACAGGAAGAAGTGCAGATAGATATATGGAAAATAATAGAAATTTTAATCTGATTTTAATCTTTCTTACCTTATAGATTAATTTTGGTGACGTAAGATAAGGACACAATCAAGAACAGCAAAGAACAAATCACAAAACAGCTGTTTTGGAAAATGGAGGATATCAGAGATGGATCAGTTAGAAAAGGTAGAAAAAATCAGAGAGAAGACAGGTGTCAGCTATGAGGATGCCAAAGGAGCACTGGAAGCGTGTAATTATGATCTGCTCGATGCAATCGTGTATTTAGAGAAGCTTGGAAAGATTAAGGCTCCGGAGGTTGGGACCTATACAACGATTCCGCGGGAGACATCGAACGAGCTGGCGCAGGCACAGGCTGCTTATGAGCAGTCCTGCAAGAAGAAAACCTTTGGTGAACATATGGACGAGTTTTTTGCATGGGTCGGCGACATCATCAAGAAGGGATGCGAGAAGAATTTTATCATTGAACGCAAAGGTGAAAGGTTTATGCGGATGCCGATCATCATATTCATACTGCTTTTGATCTTCGCGTTCTGGATCTCGGTACCACTTTTAATCATAGGACTTTTCTGCGACTGCCGTTACCATTTTGAAGGTGACGCGAAAGCAGTACAGGACATCAACAACGCCTGCGACAAGGCATCCGATGCCTGTGCAAATGTAAAGGAAGACATCAAGAAATAAAAATCTGAAACATAGAGATAGGAAAATCAAGTAGTAGGAGACGATATGAGCAAGATTTTGATTATTGAAGATGAAGCGGGCATCGCCCGTTTTGTCGAACTGGAATTAAAACATGAAGGAAATGAAGTCGAGAAGGCGGCAGATGGCAGAGAGGGTTTGGATAAAGCCCTCTCCGGTTCGTTTGACTTGATCTTGCTTGATGTGATGCTGCCGGGATTAAATGGCATGGAAGTGCTGCGGAGACTTCGGCAGGAGAAAGATACGCCGGTCATCATGCTCACGGCACGTGATGCTGTGATGGACAAAGTATCGGGACTGGACGCCGGCGCGGATGATTATATCACGAAGCCATTTGCCATCGAGGAACTGCTGGCCCGTATCCGTGTCGCATTAAAGAAGCATACGCGCACAGAAAATGCACCAACGCATAAGCTGAAAGTGCTGGGGGTCTGCCTGGATGAAGATCGGCATGAGGTAACGGTGCAGGGAGAAAATGTGGAGCTTACGAATCGAGAGTTCGAGTTGCTGCACACGTTGATGCGGAACAAGAATATTGTACTTACCCGGGAGAAGCTTCTAAATGAGGTCTGTGGGTATGATTATGTCGGCGAGACGAATATCATTGATGTGTATGTGCGGTATCTGCGGACGAAGATTGACGATCATTTTGGAATTAAGCTGATCCAGACAGTTCGCGGAGTCGGATATTGCATCAAGGAGTCATAGGAGTGATTGGATGAGAGAAGAACGGACAAATCGGAAGACAACCTCTATTGCCCGGAAGATTCATGTCGGATACTGGTTCCGGCGCTTTTTTGCGTTGCTGGGACTCGATATTGTGATACTCGGAATGTTGTTCGTGGCGGTGCTGGTATGGCGGCTTGATACGACAGATGCAGACTGGATGTCCGGGGCGAAGCCGGTGCATATTACATGGTCGGGTGATTCATATGCCACATGGGCGATGACCACACAGGTCGGTAAGAACACGGACAATTTTCTGGTGCATGAGGTTCTGGATTATGCGGCTATACCGCTCATTGTGGTTGGCGCGGTGGAACTTATGATGCTCATTTCTGCGTGCTTTGGTATACGGAATATCAGACGGAAGCTGCGTCCGTTGAATGATCTTGCTGTGCGTGCGGAAGCACTCTCAAATATGAGCGGTGATGAGGTAAATCTGGAGCATCTGGAACAGGCAATCTCGAATGTCTCCGTTGATGCAAATGATATACGGATATCGACGGGGGATAAGGATTTGCAGAGTATCGAGGTGGCACTGAATAATCTGCTTGCGCGAATGCAGGAGAGTAAGCGGCAGCAGGCGCGGTTCGTGTCGGATGCATCGCATGAGCTGCGGACACCGATCTCCGTGATTCAGGGCTATGTAAACATGCTCGACCGCTGGGGCAAAGAAGATGAAGCAGTGCTAAATGAGTCGATTGAAGCGCTCAAGAACGAATCTGACCATATGAAGGATCTGATCGAACAGCTTCTGTTCTTAGCACGCGGAGATAGTGGAAGGAATACATTGAAGCCGGTCGAAGTGGACTTAAATGACCTTGTGCAGGAGGTGTACGAGGAATCCATGATGATTGATGAGACGCATCCGTACGAATTTTCAGCCTGCCCAGGCTGTATGGTGCGTGGCGATGTTGCCATGCTGAAACAGTCTATTCGTATTTTCGTACAGAATGCGGCAAAGTATTCAGACGGGGGCGATACGATTCATTTTACAGTCGGGCGGTCAGAGCAAGGCGTTTATTATCAGGTGCAGGATGAGGGCATAGGCATGCAGGCATCCGAGGTCATGCATATCTTTGAGCGGTTTTATCGTTCGGATGAGGCACGCAACAGTGAGACGGGCGGATCAGGTCTTGGACTATCCATTGCGAAATGGATCGTAGATGCACATGATGGACAGATTGACGTGTTGACCAGACCGGATTTTGGAACGCGGTTCCGCGTGACATTCCCTTGTAGTAACACGGTAAATATGGTACAATAAAGTTTCAATTTTATTATTAATAAGGAATTGCGAATATACGGGGAGTGTAAGAATTAAGGATATGAAATCTTTAAAGAAAACGCAGAAAAAAGAACAGGGTTTAAACATTATTATCGTTGGATGCGGAAAAGTTGGAAGTACGCTGGTGGAGAAGCTCAGCAAGGAATCCCATGATATTACCGTCATCGATCAGAAGAATGAGGTGATTCAGCGGATTACGGAAGACTATGATGTTATGGGCTTTACCGGAAATGGTGCGAGCTACAGCATCCAGATTGAGGCGGGTATTCAGGATGCGGATGTTCTGATTGCCGTGACGGAAAGTGATGAGTTAAATCTGCTCAGCTGTACGATCGCGAAAAAGGTCGGTGACTGTGCTACCATCGCACGTGTCCGGAACCCGGATTACAGTATGGAGCTTTCGTATCTTCGAAATCAGCTTGGACTTTCGCTGATCATTAATCCGGAGTTAGAGACTGCACGCGAGATTGCACGTCTGCTGCGTCTGCCGTCGGCCCTTGAGATCAACTCCTTTGCGCGTGGACATGCGGAGCTTGTGAAGTTCAAGATTCCGAAGGGAAATCTGCTGCACGATAAGCCGATTTCGGCGATGCATGAGTTAAACTGTGATATGCTTGTCTGTGGTGTCGAGCGGGATGGGAACCTGATTATCCCGGATGGTTCTTTCATCATGCGTGGCGGTGATGCCGTGACATTTCTTGCGACACCGACAAACAGTATGGATTTCTTCAAGAAGATCGGTGTCGATACACATAAGGTCAAAAACTGCATGATCATTGGAGGAGGAAAAACCTCGTATTATCTTGGAAAACAGCTGATTTCATCCGGTGTGGAGGTCAAGATTCTGGAGTTGGATGAGAAACGGTGTGAGGAGCTGAGCGTATTACTTCCGAAGGCACTGATCTTGCATGGCGATGGCTCGGACGAAGACTTGCTCCGTGAGGAGGGCATCGAGAGTACGGAATCGTTTGTTCCGCTGACCGGACTTGACGAGGAGAATATCTTGCTTACGTTATTTGCGAGAAAATGCTCTGACACAAAGGTGATCACGAAGATCAATCGGAGCACATTCAGTGATGTGCTTGATAGTCTGGACATCGGAAGTATCGTATATCCACGTTATATTACAGCAGAGAAGATTCTGGCGTATATCCGTGCGATGCAGAATTCGGTCGGAAGTAATATTGAGACACTGTATCATATCTTTGATAACCGGGCGGAGGCACTGGAGTTTAAGGTTGAGAAGGATTCTCCGGTAATCGGGAAACCAATCATGGAGTTGAAATTGAAGGATAACCTTCTGCTTGCTTGTCTGAACCGGAATGGTAAGGTCATTATTCCGCGTGGTCAGGATGTCATCTGCGAGGGAGATTACGTGGTCGTTGTTACGACGCACACGGGCTTTACCGATGTCAGCGATATTTTGAAATGGCAGTAAGGGAGATTTTTTTGGAGACAGATTATGAACTACTCAGTTGTTATTTATATATTAGGCTGGATCATGGAAATCGAGGCAGCGTTCCTGGCTCTTCCGGGTATTGTATCTGCAATATATGGTGAGTCGGGTGGCTTTGCTTTTTTGTGGGTGGCACTTGGAAGTGCGGTTGCAGGTTCCATGATTATTCTGCATAAACCGAAGAATATGCGGTTTTATCTGCGGGAAGGCTTCGTGACGGTAGCGCTTTCGTGGATTCTGATGTCTGTGATTGGATGTCTGCCGTTTGTGATCAATGGTGATATTCCGCATTTTGCAGATGCGCTTTTTGAGATGATATCGGGATTTACAACAACGGGTGCGACAGTTGTATCGGATGTGGAAGGCCTGACGAAGGGCAGCCTGTTTTGGCGAAGCTTCAGCCACTGGATCGGGGGCATGGGCGTTCTTGTATTTTTGCTTGCCATCGTGCCGATGGCGGGAGGCAGCCACATGAATCTGATGAAGGCGGAAAGCCCGGGACCTTCGGTTGGAAAGCTGGTTCCGAAGGTGCGCCAGACAGCCAAATATCTGTATATTATTTATTTTACCCTGACCATGATAGAGGTAATTTTTCTACTCTTTGGAGGAATGAATCTGTTTGAAGCACTGACAACGTCGTTCGGTACCGCCGGAACCGGAGGTTTTGCAATCTGGAATGACGGATTCGTCAGTGTCAGCCCGTATAATCAGTGGGTCGTTACGATTTTCATGCTGCTGTTCGGTGTGAATTTCGGATTTTATTTCCTGATTCTCACAGGAAAGCTGCGGGATGCGCTGAAGTTTGAAGAGGTGCGGATTTATTTTATCATCGTGATTGCAGCGGCAGTGTTTATCTTTATTAATCTGCGGCATTTTGCATTGTATGCGCCGGTGGAAGGCATCCGGCAAGCGTTCTTCCAGGTAGCAAGTATTATCACGACGACGGGATTTGCAAGTGCGGATTTCAATCTATGGCCGGAGACTTCGAGGACAATCCTTGTGCTTTTGATGTTTATCGGTGCCTGCGCCGGAAGTACGGGCGGCGGTATCAAAGTCTCACGGTTTATTATTGCATGCAAGTCATTTATAAAAGAAATTATTTCTTATCTGCATCCGCGTTCCGTGAAGAAGATCAAAATCGAGGGAAAACCACTCGAGCATGAGACGCTGCGGGCGACAAATGTCTATTTTATGACATATATGGTTATTTTCGCGGTATCCGTACTGCTTGTGTCGATTGAGAACAAAGATCTGGTCACAAACTTCGCGGCAGTAGCAGCGACGTTTAACAATATCGGTCCGGGGCTTTCTCTGGTTGGACCGATGGCGAATTTCGGACATTTTACGGATTTTACGAAATATATTCTGATGTTCGATATGCTGGCAGGCAGACTGGAGATTTTCCCGATGATGCTGTTGTTCTGCCCGGCTGTCTGGAAACGGAGAAGAGCATAGAAATAATAAAAAAGAGGAACCGGATGGGCCGGTTCCTCTTCGTGCGTTATAAGGTATATGGTTAATTACTGAAAGATTGATATAAGAATGGAATTCGTAATTGTAAGCCTTATAACAGAGATATTATACATGAAATGGGCATAAATTGCACTCGAAATGACAAAATAATATGTGCAAAAAATTACATATGTGATATAGTCTTAGTAAAAAACGAGACGATTCGTGAATTTATAATGATCTAGGATAGAAAATGACAGGAGAGACGGATGAACCAGGATTATCTTTTTAAGGAAATTAGAAAAGGTGTGACTGCTGCGAGACAGGTGGTTGCAGTCGGATATTGCACAGCGGAATTTATGGATGACAAAAAGCTGGAGGCTGTAATTTTAAGAAACGGAGCGCAGACAACGCTCCCGTGTACGTTTGAACTCGTACAGGCACCGGCGTTTGCACAGCACAAAAACAAAGATAAGATGTACTCCCGTGTACTCACGATCTGCACGCAGATTCCGTTGAAAATATATGCAAAGGACCGGTTTGAAATTCGCGCAGTCGATGACAGAACGGCACAGTTTGTCCTGTGCAGCAGCAAAGGCAAAAATATTATAAAGGCGTTGCAGGACATCAACTGCTCCCTGGATATGGCAAAGGAAGAAGCAGGGGCATTTGTGATTCGCGGATGGGCGATTGATTTTGAGGATGTGACATTAAAACTCAAAGACCGGGAAACCGGAGAGATTCTCCCACTCCCGGAACATACGCCGGAATGGTATATCCGTTCGGATGCGATGCGTTGTTTTTCGGAATGTGACCAGCCGGAGAAAATCGGATTTTCCATGAAACTGCCTTTGGACTGGATGGACAAAAAATTGGAATTATTGTTCCAGGCCGGAAAATGTGAACACAAGGAAACAATCCGGACATCTGCAGAACAGATTGGCGGACGGTGTATCAATGCACTTCATGTAAATATTCTTCGGATATACAACAATACAAAAACATTCGGAGTCAAAAATACTTGTGCGAAGATTAAACGACATTTAAAGTTTGGTTCTCCGTTCAGTCACAAGGATTATAACAAATGGGCAAGGAAAAAACTGCTGACACAAAAGGAGATGGAAGAGCAGAAGGAACGAAAGTTTGCATACAGTCCGAAATTCAGTATTCTTGTTCCTTTGTACGAAAGCAATGAGAAATATTTGAAAGAACTGATTGCATCCGTGCAGGCACAAACGTATGCAAACTGGGAGCTGTGCTTTTCAGATGGAAGCAAGGATCATACAAGACTGGAGAGAATCATTCGGGAATATTCGGACGCGGATTCCAGAATCCGGTGGATTGCGCAAAAAAAAGGACCTCTTGGAATTTCGGAGAATACAAATCAGGCATATGAGATTGCAACCGGCGATTATATCGTGCTCGGTGATCATGACGATCTGTTTACTGTAGATGCGTTGTACGAATGTGTAAAGGCATTGAATAAGGAACGCGTGCAGGTGATTTATACCGACGAAGACAAGATTGATGAGAATGGAAAACGCTATTTTGCTCCGAACTTCAAGCCGGATTTTAATATTGATCTGCTTCGATGCAACAATTATATCTGTCATATGTTTGTCGCAGCAAAAGCACTGGTAGAAAAAGTTGGATTGTTTGATCCGGCATACAATGGAGCGCAGGATTATGATTTTATTTTCCGGTGTATCGAACAGGCGGATGGCATTCATCATATTCCTCGTGTACTCTATCATTGGCGTGCCCACACAGTTTCGACCGCGGAGATTCCAGAATCGAAGATTTATGCATTTGAAGCCGGAAAGCGGGCAATCCTGGCGCATCTGAAACGAGTTGGCCTTGAAGGTATCGTGGAGGATGGGGACAATCTTGGATTTTACAAAGTCAGTTACCCAGTCAAAGGAAATCCGCTGCTTTCCATCGTGATTCCGAACAAGGATCATATTGATGATCTGAAAAAGTGCATGAAAGCAATTGATGACCGGTCCACATACCGGAATTATGAATATATTATCGTGGAAAATAACAGCGAAAAAGAAGAAACGTTTGCATATTACAAGGAAATCGAGACACGGGACAATGTAACCGTGCTGTATTGGCCGGAAGAATTCAATTATTCCAGAATAAATAATTTTGGTGTGGAACATGCAAAGGGCGATTATATTTTGCTGCTCAATAACGATACAGAGATGATCAATGATGACTGTCTGGAACAGATGCTCGGATATTGTCAGCGTGAAGAGGTCGGCATCGTTGGTGCAAGGCTTTATTATGATGACAATACAATCCAGCACGCAGGTGTGATTGTGGGATTTGGTGGCATCGCCGGTCATGCGTTCGTAACATTGAACGAGGATGAAGGATTGTATCAGTCACGGACAAAAGTTGCGTGCGACTACAGCGCGGTGACAGCTGCATGTATGATGGTAAAAAAGACTGTCTTTGAGGAAGTTGGCGGATTAGAACCTGAATTTAAGGTGGCATTCAATGATGTAGATTTTTGCATGAAGGTACGTCAGACCGGGAAGCTGGTCGTTTATGTGCCTCAGGCGACGCTGTATCATTATGAATCGAAGTCGAGAGGGTTGGAAGATACGCCGGAAAAACAGAACCGGTTTAGCCGGGAAGTGGCGTTGTTTGCAAAACGCTGGCCGGAAATCCTTGCCGACGGAGATCCATATTATAATGTGAATCTGGCGCTGGATGCGGCGGATTTCTCGATTCGTGTGTAAAGGTGCAACAAGGAGGTAGCTCGTTGAAATTTCGTCTGCCGGATTTTGATTCCGGGAAAATCAAAAAAGGAATTGAACATATCCGGACGACGACGCTGCCGGAAGCATTTTCAAAAGCAAGGTCCATGGTGACGGGCACGGATCTTGCCTACGACCGTTTCTTTCGGGATTGTCTCGAGGCAGATGAAGAGACGCTGGCATTGCAACGGACGCATGTATTTCCTTATGCACCGCTCGTGAGTGTGATCGTTCCGGTCTATATGACGCCGGAGCTTTCTCTGCGTGCGATGATTGAATCGGTGCAGCATCAGACATATGAAAACTGGGAATTGTGTCTGGTGGATGGAAGCCAGGCGAAAGGGGAACTTCCGGTTTTGGATGCGCGCAGGATGAACGAAGAGGAACCGACAGTGCTTGAGAAAGTATACAGCCTGGAAACGGAGCGGATCATCCGGCAGTATATGGAAGCAGATAACAGAATCCATTATCGGAAGATGGAGGAAAATCAGGGAATCTCCGGAAATACCAACCAGGCACTTTCGATGGCGCACGGTGTGTATGCAGCGTTTTTAGATCATGATGATGTGCTCACAGAAAATGCGCTTTATGAGGTGGTTGCTTCTCTGCAGGACGTGCAATACGATCTGTTATATTCGGACGAAGACCGGATGTCGGAAAATGGAAGTCATTATATGGAGCCACGGTTTAAACCGGATTTCGATATTGACCTGCTGCGGTCATATAATTATATCGCGCATCTGCTTGTTGTAAGACGAAGCCTGCTGCTTGAAGTGGGAGGATTCCGGGGACAGTATGACGGGGCGCAGGATTACGATATGCTGTTTTTGTGCGCGGAAAAGAAAATAGAAATCTGTCATATTGCAAACGTGTTATATCATAAGCGGATTCATGAAGGAAATTCTGCGGAACGCGAAAACAAGCATGCGCGGGAAAATCAGGCAGGAAAAGAGGCGCTGGAGGCACATGTGGAGCGGGAACATCTGCTTGCGACTGTCGAGTGTGCTACAAAACGGAGTGTCTACCGTATCCGGTACGATACACCGGGAAATCCGCTGGTTTCGATTATTATTCATGGCCATACAGACCGTACATGCATGGCTCGTCTGCTTGAACCGTTCTATGAAAAATCCAGATATAGTAATTTTGAAATTATCGTCGTAGATATTGACCATACGGATGCGGAGTTACAACGATATTACCAGCAGATGCAGAGCCGGCGGAAGAATCTGATCGTGATTGCTGCACCGGAAGGAAAAAGTATTGCAGAATATTGCAATATAGGAAGTATGGGAGCACATGGTGCGTATCTGCTTTTTTTGGATGCCGCACTCGAACTTAGAACACCGGCAGCGATTGGCGAGATGCTTGGAATCTGTATGCGTGGGGATGTTGGTATCGTGACCGGTGTTGTGTATGATGATGCAGATGAGATTTATTATGCGGGGTTGGAATTCGCCGGAAAATATGAGAACAACGTACAAACATGGCAGCGGAAAACGGAACGACAGGTAAAGCTGGAACCGGAGAATAATCTGTACCGATATCCGTATCGCGGAATCCGGAATCCGGATGCATCTGTGAAGTTATGGGATGTGTATCCGGACGAAACCGGTGCCCGCCGGTATTTTGGCATGAACCGGAAATTTGAGATTGCACTGCCTGTCTGCATGCTTGTGAAAAAAGGAGTTTTTGCACAGGCCGGAGGCTTTTCTGACCGTTTTGGGTCGAATTGCGCCATCCTTGATTTCTGCCTGCGGGTGCGGGAACATGGGTTCCTGATCGTGAGTGCCGCGCAGGCATTGTGGAACTTCCCTGCTCTGCCGGATACGGTCAGACAGATGCGGGAACAGGAGACGTTGGATGCGCAGAAACTGCAAGCGGAACAGGAGCTGTTCGAGATCCTGTGGCCGCAGATTTCATCACTCCGTTAAGTCGCCTTTTGTAAGTGTTTTTAATTGTTTATCGCTGACAGAGTCAAGCTCGACGATACGGCTTGCCTGTCTGGCGATGGAACGCTCGAGATAATTCCGGACTTCTCGAGCATTCGCGAAATTTTCATCATGGGATTTGGCCCAGATCGAAAGCAGGTCTTTGGCATAGGCTTTACCCTGTGCGTTCGGAACGTAATCCTGTTTTTTACACATAGACAGGAAGATCTCATAGAGTTCGTCCCCGCTGTAATCTTCAAAGTTAATATATTTATTGAATCTGGAGCGGAGTCCCGGGTTGGAATCCACAAACTCCTGCATCAGATCTGTATAACCGGCAACGATAACGATCAGGTTGTCACGGTTATCCTCCATCATCTTCAACAGCATATCGACGGCTTCCTGCCCGAAATCTTTGCCGTCTTTCCCGGCGGTTAAAGTATAAGCTTCGTCGATAAACAAAACACCGCCCAGTGCGCTCTCCACGACTTCCTTCGTCTTGATCGCTGTCTGACCGACATAGCCTTCTACCAGGTTGGAACGGTCGACTTCGACAAGCTGTCCACCGGGCAGAATGCCAAGGCATTTATAGATTTTGGCGAGCAGACGGGCAACGGTTGTCTTTCCGGTTCCGGGATTCCCGGAAAATACCATGTGAAGTGACATCTCCGGCTGCTTCATGCCGCGTTCTTCCCGCAGTTTCTTTACTTTCAGAAGGTTGATCAGCGATTTGATGTCTTTTTTTACATTGGAAAGGCCGGTCAGTTCATTGAGTTCTTTCAGAAGATCGTCTAATTTGATTTCTTCCTCCGGAACTTCCTGTTTGTTGACGGTTCCTTTCATGGCTGCCATGGCAGCCTGCGCAGCATTGTTTGCTGTAGTTGGTTTCACCGGTGCTGCGGTTGTTCCGGCAGGCTTTTTCGGTGGATTTTTGAGCGCCGGATTTTCACCGGGCTCGAACAGCTTCAGCTTGCGCAGATAACCTTCCATCATGCTTGTATATCCGGTCAGAGCAGCAACTTCTGCGTCTGTCGCGTGGCTGTTGCAGGAGATATAAGTCTGCCCCATATCTACATACAGATTGTACAGATTCCTTGATTTTGTGAATCCTTTTGTCGTACATGCGGAAAGTCCGGACTGGTCTGCCTCGATAAAATACGTCAGTGACCGTGGAATCGTCGTGGCAAATTCCGGCGCGGCTGTCCGGTCCTGCTTAAATCGGAGCAGCGCTTCGAGTGTAAAATACTGTCCGAGATATTCGTGTAGGAACCGGGTCTCCGGATACAGGCTTCCATCGGAGCTGTCCGTCAGATAGACTAAAAATTGTAACAGATCAAAACGGATCATGTCATGCATGGAAATCCCCGTTTTCGGACCAAATCCCTGCTGGCAGATAATCTCACCATACATATAGCAATCCGTCAGTTCTTTCTTCAAATCGTTCACCATAATTTCTCCTTGCCCCTGTAAAGATTTAGGTATTGGTTTTGGAATTACGCATAATGCACAATTCATCGCAGACGCGCTCCCGCTCGGTTCAACACGTAGCAGACACTAAACTCACAGCACCATTTCATGGCACTGTTCGTTAAGTGCTGACGTGTTTCAACGGTCTGCTTATGAATTTGTGATTATGCGTAATTCCATCTGCGTACATAAGTGTTTTACAGGAATTAGTTCAATTTACCTTGGGTAAATGATAACGCAAAAAGACCATTCCGTAAAGCAAAATATATTGAACAAGGTAGGAAAATATGATACCATAGAAAGCAATTAAGGTTTGAGAATACTAAAGCGACAAATGACTGATTTTACGTTTATTCGCAAGTCATGCATAGAGATATAATAAATGGAACATAGGATATGTTTGCAACCATGAAAGTACTTAGTGTTCTATTAATGTACAGGAATGTTTGAACACGATGTTCAAACAAGTCGCCGTTGAGCCATGGATGGCGAATCGGCGACGGTTCCGTTCGGTACGAAAGTGAATATTAGAACGCTTAGTACTTTCTGGTTGCAATACATTCTATGTGCATTTATTATATCTCTATGTATGACTGTGGGAATAGCGTAAATTAAGGAGGCACACGATGCGGTTTCGACCTTGTATTGATATACATAATGGCGCGGTCAAGCAGATTGTCGGTGGCAGCCTGAAGGACGAAGCAGATTTTGCCAAGGACAACTTCGTCTCAGAACTGAAAGCGGACTTCTATGCGGATTTGTATCAAAGAAGCGGACTTTCCGGCGGCCATATCATCCTGCTGAATCCGGTTGGAAGCACCTATTACGAGGCGGATGTGGAACAGGCGAAGCTTGCGCTTGCAGCATACCCGCAGGGGATGCAGATCGGCGGCGGAATCACCGCGGACAATGCAGAACAGTTTCTGGATATGGGAGCAAGACAAGTCATTGTAACGTCGTATGTATTTAAGGATGGCAGAATCAACTATGAGAACCTGAGACGATTGTCAGGACTTGTCGGACCGGACCATCTGGTGTTAGATCTGTCCTGCCGGAAGAAGGATGGCAAGTATTATATCGTGACAGACCGCTGGCAGAAGTTCACAGAGGAACTTGTCACACCGGAGACTTTGGACATGCTGGCAGAATATTGCAGCGAATACCTGATTCATGCGGTGGATGTGGAAGGTAAGGCGGCCGGTATCGAGGCGGAACTTGCGACGATGCTTGGCACATGGGGGAAATGCCCGATGACGTATGCAGGCGGCGTTGGAAGTTTTGCGGATTTAGAACAGTTAAAGCAATGTGGCAGAGACCGGATTGACGTGACGGTCGGAAGCGCACTCGACATATTTGGTGGTGCATTGCCATATGAAGAAGTTGTAAAATTTTGTTCGTAGCGGTTCATGGAAGTGACAGCAATCAAACTATAAAGAGGGAACAAAACAGGAGGGTTTATGAGAAAATTTAAGAAGACAGCAGCTGCGATTGCGGCAACTGCCCTTGCACTTTCGCTTTGTGCATGTGGCGGCAAATCGGACACAAAAACGACCGAGCAGGCAGGCGGCGGCAGTGCAACGGTGACAGATGCAACAGCGTCAACCATCGAGGATGATGGCAACTGGACAACGACCGAACAGGAAGTTGTGGAGGATGATCGTTTCACTACGGTAGAAGGCGCAGATGCGATCGGTGTGAATTTCGATGATGATGCGACAGATGGGTTCACAAGCTACACGAACAATGGTGATTTCACAATGTCTGCAGCAGATGGTGAATTGGTCTGCGATATTACGAAGAGCGGACCGCTTGAGCATAGCTGCCAGATTTACTATGATGGATTTACGATGGCGAAGGGGTGCGTTTACACCATGAGCTTTGACGTGCGCTCGGATATTGAGCGCGTGATCCAGTGGCGTATACAGATCAATGGTGGAGACTACCATGCATATGCAAGCGATTTCATCACAGTCGGACCGGAGACACAGACGATTACCAAGGAGTTCACGATGGAAGAAAATTCCGACCCGGCTCCGCGGTTTGTTGTCAATATGGGAACCCAGGAAGGACAGACAGAGGTCACAGATGCACATAAGATTTACTTCGACAATATTTCCCTGTTTGTAACGGACAGCTCGAAAGCAGAGAAGATCGTCGGTGCACCGCAGCCGATCCAGGTAAAGGTAAATCAGATCGGTTACAAGCCGGACGATACGAAGACGGTGATCGTGACATCCAAGGATGATGAGAAATTCAAGATCGTGGATGCAAAGACCGAGGAGACAATGTTCGTCGGTGCATACGGAGAGCTTTCGTATGATAAGTCTGCCGAGTCGAATGTAAGACACGGTGATTTCACGGCATTTAATACGCCGGGTACATATAAGGTTATTTCCAGCCCGTCCGGTGCTTCGTATGAGTTCTCGATTGGAGATGATCTGTATGATGATGTATATAAGGATGTTGTTCTGATGTTATATAAGCAGCGTTGCGGAACAGAGGTGACGAAGGATATTGCCGGAGATTTTGCACATGAGCCATGCCATATGCAGGAGGCGACAATCTATGGTGATACATCCGGAACCAAGGTGGATGTGTCAGGCGGCTGGCATGATGCCGGCGACTATGGACGATATATTGTGTCGGGTGCAAAGACTGTACAGGATCTTTTCCTTGCATATGAAGATTATGGTCAGACAGCCGATGATCTCGGAATTCCGGAGAGCGGAAACAAGACGCCGGATCTTCTGGATGAAGCAAGGTATGAGCTTGACTGGATGCTCAAGATGCAGGATGCAGAAAGCGGCGGTGTATACCATAAAGTAACAGCACTTGTGTTCCCGGAGACGGTACTTGCTGTGGATGAGACGGATGATATGGTGCTTGCACCGATTTCTTATGCAGCAACCGCAGATTTCGCTGCAGTTATGGCGAAGGCGTCGACAATCTATGCGGAGTATGATGCGGATTTTGCAAAGAAGTGTCTGGAAGCAGCGAAAAATGCATATGCATTCCTTGAAGCAAATCCGGATATGACCGGATATGAGAACCCGAAGGGGATTGTGACGGGTGCTTATGATGACAATATATTGAAAGACGAGAGACTCTGGGCATCGGCAGAACTTCTGGCTGCAACCGGGGACAGCAAATACCTTGATGCAGTAAAACAGATATTTGATGAGGATAAGTACAAGACAGGCTTCGGATGGGCAGATGTTGGAAGCTATGCACTGTATGACCTGGCGAAGACGGAGGGCGTAGATGCAGATGCGGCTAAGACTGCGAAGGCACGGCTGCTTGCAGATGCAGATGAGATGCTGTCAAAGGCAGAGGAGGAAGGCTTCTTCACAGGTATGGGTGTGACATATCCATGGGGAAGTAATATGACGATTGCAAACAACGGCATGGAGCTTCTCGCAGCAGCGAAGCTTTCCGGTGATGCAAAATATACAGAATATGCACAGAAGATGCGCGATTATATCTTCGGTGTGAACCCGACCGGGTACTGTTATGTGACCGGCTACGGTTCGCTCACACCAAATGCAACGCACCATAGACCGTCCCAGGTATTAAAAGAAACGATGCCGGGCATGTTAGTTGGTGGTGCGAATAATAACCTGGACGATCCATATGCAAATGCCGTTTTGTATGGCATCGCACCGGGACGTGCCTATGTGGATAATGAGCAGTGCTATTCATGCAATGAGGTAACGATTTACTGGAACTCACCGCTTGTTTACCTGCTTACAGGTTTAAAATAAAGTAAAAGGAACAGGATAGAAACGTGTTAGGATTAATAAAGAAGATATTAGCCAATGAGAAAATAAGATATTTGATTGCGGGAGGTTGTACGACAGCAGTCAATCTGGTGACTTTCTTCTTACTGCGTCTTCTGACGCCGCTTTCACGGAATACGAGCAATGCCATAGCAATCGCTATGGCTATTGTTTTTGCTTATTTTGCAAATAAATTTTTTGTCTTCCAGAGTAAGAAAAAAGGATGTTACAAGACGATTGTCGAAGCAGTGCAGTTTGTGGGCGCGCGTCTTTTGTCCATGGTTGTGGAAATCCTTGGACTGGCAATCCTGTGTGATACGTTTCGGATGCATGAAATCGCATCCAAGCTGCTCGTGCAGGTGATCGTGCTTGTGTTAAACTATGTATTCAGCAAGCTGGTTGTGTTCAAAGAGAAAAAATCTTTGGCAGAAAATTTGCAGGACAATTGGTGCTATTACCTGGCATTTGCAATCGTTTCGGTTGTCATGCTTGTCGTCTGTATCGCAGAGCGAGTGGCACCGTTTGGTGAAAACTCTCTGACACTTGTCGACAGTGTGCATCAATACCTTCCGTTTTTCTCGGAACTGCGGGATAAGCTCCTGCATGAAGGGAGTCTGCTGTATACATGGAATGTTGCGCTTGGGTCAAACTTTGTTTCCCTCGCATCGTATTATCTGATGAGTCCGTTTAATTTTTTGCTCCTGCTGTTTGGCAAAGAACAGATTGCGGCTGTTACGTGTTTTTTGATGTGCCTGAAGATCGCACTGACGGCAGTTGCGATGGTTCATTTCTTAAGCTATAAAGATGGTACAAAAAAACGGAATTTCCTGATTGTTGCCATCGCAGTGGCATATGCGTTAAGCAATTATGTGATCGGTTACAACTGGAACACGATGTGGCTTGACTGCATTATGGTATTCCCGCTGATCATGCTGGGATTTGGCAGGATGTTAGAAGACCGTGATCCGAAATTATACGTCATTTCTTTGTTTTATGCACTTTATTGTAATTATTATATCGGATATATCATCTGTCTTTTCCTGGTGCTCTGGTTTTTTACCTACCATCACAAGACAATCCGGCGGTTTTTTGCAAACGGAGTCCGTTTTGCGATATATTCGTTGCTTTCCGGCGGCCTGGCGGCGTTTATTCTGCTTCCGGCCTATCATGGAATCATGGCGACCGCGGCAGGGGATATGTCGATTCCGGAAGGAAACTGGTACGGAAATATATTTGTGATGCTGCGGCAGCTGCTTGTATTTACAAAACCAATCACAAACCAGACGTTTGATGGCGGTGTCAATCTGTATTGTGGAATGCTTGCGGTTTTGGGTATGTTTTTGTATTTGTTTGTCAAAGAACACCCGTGGACGAAGATACGGAAATATCTGCTGCTGATCTTTTTGATGGTGAGCTTCAACCATGAGACACTCAATTATATCTGGCATGGCATGCATGACCAGTACGGGATTCCAAACCGGTTTTCGTTTGTATTTATCTTTGTACTGCTGGTTATGACATATGATGCAGTGAGTTGGATTGCAAAGATCGATATCTGTTTTGTTATTTCGTCTGTACTGCTTGCTGCAGCATTTGTATTTGCGTGCAAACAGCAGGCTGGCGATACGATGGAGAAATTTGCGCTTCCGGTCTGTCTTGTGTTGCTCGTTGTATACGGAACAGCATGCGGTCTGAAAAGTGTGAAAAGAATCAATTCGGCAACCTTTATATCCGTTGTCGGTTCCCTGTGCCTGGTCGAGATTGTTGCAAATGCAGCCTATGGGTTTATGGATAATGGATACTGCCATTACAAAGAGTATTATGAGACGAGCCCGGCAGTCACAGAGGCGAATGCGCGTGTGGAGGAACTTGCACAGGAGGAACAGGCAGGTTTTTACCGTTCCGAACTGATGCAGTACAAGGTGCTCGATGAGGCAAGCTGGCATAATATGCCGAGCGTGAGTACGTTCAATTCGACCGTTATGGGACCGGTTGTGACGACGATGGGACGACTTGGATTTTATACAGGGGCCAATGAGTTTCTGTACCGCGGGGCGACGCCATTTACAAACGCCTTGTTTGACATCCGGTATCTGCTTGAGCGCCCGGGCGACTTGAACAATTTTGATTACAATTACAAAGAAACCATGGACGATGTCTCCATATATGAAACTCCATATCCGACATCCATCGGATTTGCAGTCAATCAGACGGTAAAGGATTTTGAACAGAATAACTATACTGCGACAAATGCACAGAATATACTGGCATATGATATGACTGGATATGGCGGATTTTTCACACAGGAGTTTCCTGCAATCAGTGTGACGAGTGATACTGCTTCTGTAAGTTATGCAAATGACCAGGTGAATTTCACACCGAATGCATCCGGTCCGATGACATTTATGATTCATTTCACGGCTGATCACGCGGGTGATTATTATGTGAATTGCCGTGGAAATTATGTTACAAAAATCCGGTTTTATAAAAATGGACAGGAGTTTGCATATGACCGGTACCAGATTCAGATCTTCCATCTTGGAGAATTAGAAGCCGGAGATTATATATCCATCGAATATGAGTACAGTAATATTTCGGGATCGGAAGTTGCACCGCTTTATATTTCTACGTTTAACCGCGCTGCATTTGAGAATGCTTACCATGCGATGACACAGAATATGATCTGTGTGGAGACGCTTCAGGATGGATATGTGTCCGGAACAATCTGTATGCCTGATGGGAAGACACTTTTTACAAGCATCCCGTATGATGAGGGCTGGCAGGTGAAAGTGGATGGAAAGAAGACCGATACCTACAAGATTATGGGTTCATTTCTCGGTGTGGATATGGATCCGGGCGAGCATACCATTGAATTTTCGTATATGCCGGTCGGCCTTATACCGGGCATGCTGATCTCGGTGATCTGCCTGATTATGTTCATGGCTGCCATGCAGGTGGAGAAGCGGCTTGCTGAGCGAAAAAATGATGACACAGAGGAGCCGGAGGAGGCAGAAACCGGGGAAGAAAAAAAGGGCGAAAAACTTGCGGTAGAGGTCGAGACAGATATTGAAAATCTCGAAGATGTATAGTAAAATATTGATAAATAGGGGGTGTTACGCACATGGAAAAACTAGCAAAGTTAGGGTGGCAGAAATTAATTGGCATAGCCGCAGCGGTCGATGTCGTGCTTGGAATCGTAATTGGAGCGGTATTTAAAGCGGTTCCGGCAGGGATTATCGTCGGTGTGCTGGCAGCAGCTGTCACAGGAGTAATCGTATTTGCACTTGGCGGCGGAGAGGTCGCCGGACATACAAAGAGTGACAAATACAAGAAGCTGTTCATGAATCTTCCGATTGGATTCGCACAGGCGAAGATTATCACAGATTCGGTTGGAAACAGCACAGGGTATTGTATTCAGGAAGCGAATGAGCGGTTTGGAAGTTATTTCAACCTGGATGCATCGGATTACCAGGACAAGATCCTTGGTGAGAGCAAGATTGAGGTGTTACAGGATATTAACGCATGGTTTACCGCGTATAATACTTCCGGAACCAAAGAGGGCGACTTCATGGACGTGGAGATCACGATGGAGAAGCTTGGCAAGGTATTTAACACAGTCATGTACAAGTCTGAGGCTGATTATATCAATATGGTTGTTATTGATATCACAGACCAGAAGGAGACAGAGAATAAGCTGTCTGCAGCGATTGAAGATGCGAATGCAGCATATAAGACACAGGCAGAGTTCCTGGCGAACATGAGCCACGAGATCCGGACTCCGATCAACGGAATCCTTGGTATGCTGCAGCTCACGCTGATGGCAGATGATCTGCAGGCAGATTACCGGGATAACCTGCTGACTGCAAAGGGCTGTGCAGATAATCTGCTGCGCCTGATCAACGATATCCTCGATATCAGCAAGCTCGAGGCTGGTAAGTATAACCTGAAGGAAGAAATCTTCGATGTGCGTTCCGCAATCGAGGAGACGGTAGCCGCACAGGTTCCGACCGCAACGAACAAGGGTCTTGCGCTTGACTGTACATTTGGTAACAATATTCCAAAGCTTGTAAAGGGCGATGGACAGAGAATCCAGCAGATTTTAAATTGTTTGCTTTCGAATGCATTAAAATTCACATCTGAGGGAAGTGTAAGAGTAAAGATTGCCGCAATTGACGCAGAAAAAGAAAATATCAACCTGCGTATCGCTGTGGCAGATACAGGTATCGGTATCTCCGAGAAGAACATGGATAAGTTGTTTATCCGGTTCTCACAGGTGGATGCATCCGATACAAGAAAATATGGTGGCTCCGGACTTGGCCTTGTTATCTCCAAGCAGATTGCGGAACTGATGGGTGGTAATATCAGTGTCCAGAGTAAGGAAGGTATCGGTTCGACATTTATCGCAGAGATTCCTTTGAGAGTTGTGAAAGCAGCAGAAGTAGAAAATGCAAAGAATGAAGAACCAAAGGAAGAAGCAGCGGTCTTCTCCATCAATGCACATAGCAAGGCACGTATCCTCGTGGCAGAGGACGAGCCGGTCAACCAGCAGGTTATCGGCAAGTTGCTTGGTATGGCAGGATTTTCCTACGATATTGCAGAGAATGGCGAGAAAGCAATCGAGCTGTTCAAACAGAAGGAATATGACGCCGCACTCTTTGATGTGCAGATGCCGGTGATGGATGGTATCGCAGCAACACAGAAGATCCGTGAGATCGAGCAGAAGGAACACAAGAAGCGCCTTCCGATCATCGCAGTGACAGCGAGAGCCATGTTTGGTGATAAGGAACGTATCTTGGAAAACAAGCTTGATGATTATATTGCAAAACCGTATAATCTGAACACAGTAGTTGAGACACTCAACCGATATATTGATAAAAAAGAGGATTAACAGGAAATTCACAGAAATTTAAACGTTTTTTCCTATATGTTGGTTGACTGGATATCTTTTTAGTGATACAATTTCGATGGTTTTGGGTGGGTAACTGCCCTGAATTAATAAAAAGCAAAGGAAGGAAATTTTAAGATGGCAAACATTGATTTAACTAAGTATGGTATCACCGGAACAACAGAAATCGTTCACAATCCTTCATATGAAGTTTTGTTTGAGGAAGAGACAAAGGCTTCAAACAAGGGTTATGAGGTTGGACAGAACACAGAATTAGATACAGTTAACGTTATGACAGGTGTATTTACAGGACGTTCTCCTAAAGATAAGTACATCGTTATGGATGAGAATTCAAAGAACACTGTATGGTGGACAACCGATGAATACAAGAATGATAACCACCCAATGTCAGAGAAGACATGGGCAGTTGTGAAGGATCTTGCGAAAAAAGAGCTTTGCAACAAGAAGCTTTATGTTGTAGATGCATTCTGTGGTGCAAACAAGGATACACGTATGGCAGTTCGTTTCATCGTTGAGGTTGCTTGGCAGGCTCACTTTGTAACAAACATGTTCATTAAGCCTTCCGAGGAAGAGCTTAAAGATTTCGAGCCGGATTTCGTTGTTTACAACGCATCTAAGGCTAAGGTTGAGAATTATGCAGAGCTTGGTCTTAACTCTGAGACATGTGTAGCATTCAACATCACATCGAAGGAGCAGGTTATCATCAATACATGGTACGGCGGAGAGATGAAGAAGGGTATGTTCTCTATGATGAACTACTACCTCCCATTGAAGGGTATCGCTTCTATGCACTGTTCTGCTAACTGCGATATGGAAGGTAAGCACACAGCTGTATTCTTCGGTCTTTCTGGTACAGGTAAGACAACACTTTCAACAGATCCTAAGAGACTTCTGATCGGTGATGATGAGCACGGTTGGGATGACAACGGTGTCTTCAACTTTGAGGGTGGATGTTATGCAAAGGTTATCGGACTTGACAAAGAGTCTGAGCCAGATATCTACAACGCAATCAGACGTGACGCTCTTCTTGAGAACGTGACTGTTGATGCAGCTGGTAAGATTGACTTCGACGATAAGAGCGTAACAGAGAATACGCGTGTATCTTATCCAATTGATCATATTGAGAAGATTGCATCTAAGGTAAATGGCGTTTCCGCAGGTCCTGCTGCAGAGAACGTAATCTTCCTTTCAGCAGATGCATTTGGAGTACTTCCTCCAGTATCTATTCTGACACCGGAGCAGACAAAGTACTACTTCCTTTCAGGATTTACTGCTAAGCTTGCAGGTACAGAGCGTGGTATCACAGAGCCTACACCTACATTCTCAGCTTGCTTCGGACAGGCATTCCTTGAGCTGCATCC
>CAKREY010000023.1:0-42311 GCA_934318045.1 uncultured Lachnospiraceae bacterium | reverse complement strand
CAGATTGAGTAATCATCGCCCCAGATTGGCTTCATTACATCATCGTTCTCGTACTGGATTGAGCTTGTTCTTACAGAGATCTTAGCAGCATATGTCTTGAAGTTGCCAGGAAGTGCTGAAGAGTAAAGTACTGTAAGGTTTGGCTCTGGAGCAGGTCCCATATCCTCAAGAGTATGAAGGAATCTGTAGTCGTTCTTTGTAACCATTGAACGTCCGTCCATACCAATACCACCGACTTCAAGTGTAGCCCATACAGGGTCACCTGAGAACAGCTCGTTGTATGACTTAATTCTTGCGAACTTAACCATACGAAGCTTCATTGTGAAGTGATCGATAAGCTCCTGAGCCTGAGCCTCTGTAAGCTTACCAGCCTTAATATCTCTCTCGATATAGATATCAAGGAATGTAGATACACGTCCTACAGACATAGCAGCACCATTCTGTGTCTTGATAGCTGCAAGGTATCCGAAGTATAACCACTGAACAGCTTCCTTAGCGTTTGAAGCTGGCTTAGAAATATCATAGCCGTATGACTGAGCCATAACCTTCATCTCCTGAAGACGTCTGATCTGCTCTGTCAACTCTTCTCTCTGACGGATAACGTCATCGTACATATTACCATCGCCACAGTTAGCCTTATCTTCCTGCTTCCAAGCGATCAACTGATCAATACCGTAAAGAGCAACTCTTCTGTAGTCACCAACGATACGTCCACGACCATAAGTATCTGGCAAACCTGTTACGATATGTGTATGACGAGCTGCCATCATCTCTGGTGTATAAGCATCAAATACTGCCTGGTTGTGTGTCTTGTGATAATCTGTAAAGATCTTGTGGAAGTTCTCGTTTGGCTTGTATCCGTACATCTCGAGTGCTTCCTCAGCCATCTTGATACCACCGTAAGGCATGAATGCTCTCTTAAGTGGCTCATCTGTCTGGAGACCTACGATCTGCTCAAGATCCTTTGTCTCTGGATCGATATAGCCAGGACCATATGCTGTAATGCTGGATACAACATCTGCGTCCTCCTTCAATACACCACCATTGTCTCTCTCTGCCTTCTGAAGAGCCTGAAGCTTATCCCAGAGCTTGTTAGTAGCATCTGTTGGTCCTTCAAGGAAGCTTTCGTCTCCATCATAAGGTGTGTAGTTGTTCTGGATGAAGTCTCTTACGTTGCACTCTTCCTTCCAGAGTCTACCTGTGAATGATTCCCATTCCTGGTTCTGTAACATAATAGTTTCTCCTTTCAAATTATTTATATTATGTTTTATATTAGATGTAATATAAACTCTGACTGTATTATACAAAATGTTTCAAATAAAATCAATAATCCCTATCATTTTTATTGTTTTTCTTTTCGTACATTCAGCCGTCTATCCGCTCAATTTTAAAGACATTCAGCGTATCCACATCCGGACATGCAAAAACGGCGGTGCCCTTCTCCTGTCCCGGTATCTCACCGCCATACCGGAGTATATCTACGTACGGAAATGCAACGTGCATTGCCATCGGACACAGCTTCCCCCGCTCCGTATCAAAATCATAGGAATCACCGATCTTATGACCTCTGTGACATCCCTTTTCACCCTTCTGTTCAATCAGTGTGATCCGAATCCCCGGTCTTGCCATCAGTCAAGCACCTCCATACAGGTTTCCAGTGGAATTCCCTTATATTTATCCACGTTGTCTGCATTTTTGCCGATCATGCTCTTCACGGCATCCATCGCCTCTGCGGTTGCCGTCTGCAGATCCTTACCGCTCATAAGCTTTCCGATAAATACGGCGGAGAAAATATCTCCGGTTCCCGGGAAATGTACCGGAATCTCTTCGAAATCAACCTTAAAATATTCTTCCTTCTTGTGGTCGTATCCGACAACCGATCTGCAATCTGTGCCCGCGATCTTCGCACTTGTGATCACAATTGATTTCGCACCGAATGCACGAAGCTTGTCGATCATCGTATGATATTCTTCCTCTGTCACACCATCTTCCTTATATGGAAGCTCGGTCAGATATGCCGCCTCGGTATAGTTCGGTACGATATAGTCCGCAACCGAAATCAGCTCACGCATCAAATCAATCGTCTCCTCTGTGATTCCGTTATAGAGCTTTCCCTCATCTCCCATAATCGGATCTGTGAAGATCGTTACACCTTTTTCTGCCCGCGCCTTACAGAACTCGGTCACAAGCTCCGTCTGCTCCTTCGACACGATAAATCCGGTCGAGATTGCATCGAATTCAAATCCAAGCTGTTCCCAGACAGCGATTGCATTTTTCATGTAACCGGTTGTATCCAGGATGTCGAACTTACCGTAATCAAGTGTGTTCGATACGATTGCCGTCGGCAGGTTAAATACCTCGTATTTCATATGGGAAAGCACTGGAATCATCGCGGATAACGCAACTTTTCCATAGCCAGCCATGTCGTTGATCAAAAGTAATTTCTTGCTCATTTTGTGTCTCCTTTTTTCTAACCTTTATGCCAATTTGCATTTCATCATAGCATATTTTCTGTCAGAAAAAAACACAAAAAGCATTAACTGATTTTCTTCCATTTCATGGATGAAAGCAATGGTTTGTAGTACATGCGGCTCGCAATAACGGCCTCACCATTGTCCATCATAATTTTCCCGCGGCTTCCCGAAATCGAAGCAATACTTGAGATTCTGTCTGTATTTACAAGCATGGATTTGGATGCCCGGGTAAAATCATACGCATTTACCTTCTCTTCAATCTGGTAAAGACGATTCTTTATCTCATAAATTTCCTGTTCGGTATAGGCAAACACTTTCTCTCCTACTGCCTCAAAATACAGGATTTCATCCGTTGAAATCCGATATAATTCTCTATGTTCTCCATATCCTGTGATTTTGTTTGCATCGCCCATTTCTTTCACCCGTCCTTATCCTTTCTTCTATCCGTGGAAATCTCCCGTCTTCCAATTCACTGCCACATATGGCACGATCTTACCGTCGATTTTCACATAGACCTGATAGACATCATTTCCGATATATTCGTAATGATCCGGCACCACTCCATACTCCTCATACAGCGTCTTCTCGAACTCTTCCTTCCACGAATCATCGGATGGCTCGCCTTCCTGCAGCTGCGTCTCTGTTGTCTTGGATTCTGTCGTCTTAGCTTCTGTCGCAGCGGGTTCCGTCTTCCCTGTATTCGAACCTTCTGACTGTAAAGTGCTGTCCGGAATATTGCTCTCCGTAATTTTCTCCGTCGTAGTTTCACTTTCGGTGGTTGCCGTAACCTCCGTTGCCGCTTCCGTCGTAGTCACCATCTCGCTGCTCATCTGAATGATATCGGTCGTATTATTATCACTCACATTGCTGCATCCTGCCAAAGTCACTACCATTGCCGTACATAATATCCATGCTTTCTTTCTCATAGTTCTTTCCTTCTTTCGGTTGTATTATAACGATTGATATAAAAAGAAAATAGGCTCTTTTTCTATCTAAATGTGTCAATTCTTCAGATATTTTCCGATTTTCTTTTTATAACCTGCATCATACATCCGGCATGCATCATTTCTGCATCAATACTGTTACAATTTTATTTCTTTTCATAACCAGGTTCCATCCAGAAACGTGCGCCGCAAGACGCACTAAAAAATGACGTTATCCAAAGTAATGGATAACGCCATTTTGACTATCGATAGTTTCTATTTTGAGAGAAATGTTTTTGTTGTATTTGTAACAGCTCCCTTGTAATTATCCGAAGGTGCCTGTTCTCCTTTTTTCACAAGCACAACCTGAATTCCTTCGATTCTTTTATGCTGACCAGTTGTGCCAGCCATCTCTCCATTTTTGGCCCACTTCATCCAGCCGTACGTCTGTGAATGCACACGATAATAAATATCATAATGCTCTGCCATCTCACCATAAAGCTCAATCTGAATTGCCTCTAATCTCTTTGCATTTCCTGTTGTCCCGCAAAACTCACCATCTTTCTTCCATGTTGCAGATTTATTTGGATCGGCCTGCCATCCGATTGTCTGCACATGTGCATTGTAACAGATACCGCCTGTATAATCCTTGTTTTTAAGTTCAAGTTTCAAAGACTCTAATCGCTTTGTTTTACCTGTTGTTCCGGAAATATCTCCGTCATTTTTCCAGTTCTGCCATCCATATGTCTGAAGATGTGAACGATACTGAACATGTGCCCGATCTGAGCCTTCAACTGTTGCAGCTGTTGCAGCTGCACTTGCCATATAAGCTTTCTTTTCTGATGCTGTTACACCTTCGAACTTGTCTGGTACGCTTTCACCCTTCTTAACAACTACTACCTGGATTGCTTCAAGTCTCTTCGCGAGTCCTGCTGTACCGGCAGCCTCACCATTTTTTGCCCAATTCATCCAGCCATAGCCCTGTGCATGAACGCGGTAATATACATCGTATTTATCCCTGTCTGCACCTGTCAACTGAATCTTGATTGCCTCGAGTCTCTTCGCTTCACCTGTTGTTCCGCTGATTTCACCATTTGATGACCAGTTTAACCAACCATATCCTTGGCAGTGTGTTGTATACTGAATACCAAGATCTTCATTTCCCTCTACAGAAATTTTAATCGCTTCTAATCTCTTTGCCTTTCCTGTTGTTCCTGCCACTGCTCCATTCTTCGCTGCACTTTTATTCCATCCATAACTCTGTATATGTGTAGAATAAGATACTGTTACAGGCTTCACAATTGGGTTTTGTGGTGTCGGATTCTCCGGTGTCGGATTCTCTGGTGTCGGATTCTCCGGTGTCGGATTCTCCGGTGTCGGATTCTCCGGTGTCGGATTCTCCGGTGTCGGATTCTCTACCTCAACCAAAGAAATATTGTCAATTACAATTCTGTGCTGATCAGTAATCTGACCATCTACATTTCCCAAACAGATGCTGAGGAATGCCTTTGCGTCTGTCTCTTCTGTCATTATAAATTCTTCAGTAAACTTCTGATATTCACTTGTAAGTGTTACAATTCCATCATTTGCATCTTGATCATCGCTGTGCTCAGAGTATACCGGCCATCCAAGAGCCGCTCCACCCTGCATTACAACTCTGATTTTTCTATCAATGGTTGACTTAGCCTCATATGATAATTTATACTTCTTTCCTTTTTCCAGCAATACATTGTTCTGTTTAATCTGTATTCTCCAGTCATCCGCACCTGTATCATCTACAGTCACATCCAATGCATTATTTTCTTTTAAACTGTCAACAACAACAGTTGCTTTTGCTGCGCTGTCTACATATACTTCATATCCTGAAAGACTATCATTGAATGATCCGTTCTTAATCTTTGCATCTTCTACCATTTTTACATTATCGAGAGAGATTGCACCTTCGATTTTCAATGAAACTGTCTTGTCTGTAAACTTTGCTGTTGCAGGAATCTTTACAACATAATCTTTCTTTTCATTTCCTGCTTCAACATTTACTTTATATGTGTTTCCGCCAACAGTTGCAACGACAGTTGCTCCATTTTGCGCATACGCATCAAAGCTCAATGCATATGCTGTTCCTTCCTTAAATGCAAGATCTGACTGACTGATTGTTACACTTTTTCCTTCTGTGACCAATCTTCTTCCATCTGAAAGACCTGTTACCTTAATATCTGCACCTTCTGGTGTTATATCCCAATATCCAAGATGGTTTTTACCTTCCTGGAAAGATCCATTATAGATACAGCTTCCATTTGCAAGAATTGTCTTTTCTTCCTTTGCATTCGGATCTGGCTCCGCAGTCTTCCTAACAACTACGTTCTTAAAAACGATATCGCCTGAACCTGCATTACCCATATTAAACTCTAAACGTCCATTCACATCGGAATCTGCCTTCATTACGAACTGTGTGCTGAAGTGCTTCATCTCCGTTGTAAGCTCTGGAACCAGGGTTTTCATATATGACTGGTATCCACGGTCTGGAGCCTTAACATCTACATTCATCTTACGATTCTCAGATGCTTGTGCATCAAAACTTACTTCATAAGTTGCACCCTTTTCAAAAGGAACATTTGCCTGTACTAACTGTACACTGTAATCAACAGTACCTGCTTTTTCTGTCTTGATAACCATAGAGTTATCTTTGATTTCTGCTGTTGCAGCACCATCCAAAGCAGTTATGAATTTCCAATTTGTATCATCTGTCAAATCCTCTGCCTCTGCAAATGTGCTGTTCTTAATATAGTTTCCGCTTTCGTCTGGCTCGTTTGTAGGCTCAAACTTAACTTCTGGACGTGTTACATTCTCATCATAAGAATCTTTCTGATAGACTCTTACATAATCAACAACAAACGGATTGTTATCAAAATTTGTTTTCTCGTTTGGATTTCCTACCCATGAACCACCAACTGCGAGGTTCAAAATAATGTAAAAAGGTTGATCGAAAGGTGCTGGATATGTAAGTGTTCCCTGTCCTTCTGTTGTGGAATGCCAGTTGCTTTCCTCATGATACTTTATTCCATCTACATACCATGTAATCTTGCCTGGTTCCCAATCACATGTAAATGTGTGGAAATCATCGGAGAACGACTTCTCACCATCTTTGATTGTATAGGTTCCCTGACTTTCTGCATGTGGATTTCCGTAATGTATGGTTCCGTACAACTTATTTGTATCCTGCCCCATAACTTCCATACAATCAATCTCACCGCATCTTGGCCACTGACCATATACATTCTCATCGTTAGCCATTAACCAGAATGCCGGAAGGTATCCCTGTCCATTTGGAACCTTTGCCCTTACTTCAAACCTACCATAGGTAAATGTCTTTAAGTTCTGTGTAGAGATACGACCAGATGTATAAGATTTCTTGACCTTTGTTCCAGCAACTGTTTTTTTCACCATCTTTACATCAGAAATTTCAATTGTTGCATCTGGTGTTTCGCCTTCTGATGACTTACCAAGGTTAAAATAAATACCTGCATTTGAATCTGTTACTGTTGGATTCAGCTCGTAAGAGTACTCTGTCGGCTCTGTTGTAATAGCAAATACTTTCTGTCCGTACTGATCATAACTGCCTGAAGTTTTCTGAACACCAGCTACGATTGTTCTAGGTGCCGTTGCTGATGCCTTGAATGTAACAACATATTTCTCGCCAGCTTCTACACCAATCCCATCCTGAAGAACCTGTACATCCCAAGGATTTTCTCCCATATTACCACTATTGATTTCTTTTGTAATAACGCCAGCAGTTGCATTGTCACCAAATGCATTTGCCGGAAGCATGTTTGCAGTTGCTTCCACCAAACTAATATCGGAAATTGTTACTACAGATGCATCCGGAATCGATGTATCTCCAGTCTTACGCCCTAAAGAGAAATATAAAGCTGCTGTATCATATCCCTCTTCTGCGTATACGTCGATAGATACTGATTCTTCTTTTTCCGCTTGCAATGATTGTGTTTTTACTCCATATGAGATATAATTATTTGCTTCATCACCCTGCACACCCGTTTCAATTGTACGAGCAACATCCGATTTTACTTTGTAGCTTAATGTGTAATGCTTTTTTGCTGCCAACTTAACAGTTTGTTTAAGTTGTACATGCCATAAGTCATTACCAGGATTGGTAATCGTATAAGTAATAGCCCCATCAGCAACAGAGCTCTGCGCAGATGCGTCACAACCATCACTTCCCCAGTCTGCAATTGTTTCAGCCCAACCGTCCATACCGGAACTGAAATCAGCGTTTGACAACAAATTCTGTCCATCAGTTGTAGATGTTGTCTCAACTTTTTCAACAGGAATGATATTCAGATAACCATCTTGTACCTTGATGTTTTCATCAGAATCTACATACTCCTGAAGCTCCTCGTTTACCCAGCCTTTCTCATGCTTTTCGACATTCCAAACCGTACGATCCAATTGATTGCCGTCAAACTCATCATTAAATACCAGTTTGTACCCTTCATTGTCTTTGTCTGCTTCATCACTCAGACTTTCGTTTTCTTCTACAAGATCACTTTGTTCTGCCTGTACCTGAGTCGGTTCTTCCGCTGATGCCTGAATTGGAGTCATCGTAAGAGCTACACTCATTGCCAGCGCAAGAGGAATTGCTTTTCTCAGCTTTCTCATAAAAAAATCTCCCTTCATTTTTTGATATGTTAATCATACTCAAAAGCAAAGGAAGATTATGTTTAAATAATGTCATAAGTGTTATATTCATGACATCTTATTGATTTTGTCTGTTATTCATTTATTCTTTCTGAATTATTTGTACATTTTTACTAATTCTGTTTTAATTCCCACTCCGTACGGAAACACTTCCTACGATAGCGGTTCGGCGTTTCTCCAACCTGTTTTTGAAATGTCTGAATAAAATGGCTCTCATTTGAAAAACCAAGATAATAGGTTATTTCTCCAATTGAATATTCCGAAAAACGAAGCAGATTCTTTGCCTTGTCAATTTTCAGGTTCAAAATATACTGACTGAACGAGATTCCCATTTCTTTTTTAAACAATCTTGAAAGATAGCTTTCAGATAATCTGAGATATTCAGCCACTTCACGAATTGTAATCCGGTAATGAGTATGAGTGTAAATATAATCCAGACATAAAACCACCTGCTTGGAAAGTACCTGACCGTTTTTTATTTCATGCATATGTTTACAAAAATCCAGACACATCACATCATGCAGCTTCGATATCTGTTCGATTGTCTTGCATTTATCCATCTCCAAAATATAAAAATCACTTAAATTATATGCTTTTTCCTGTTCCAGCCCTTCGTGCACACAAAAACGTGTAATAAGCGCTACGGTTACAACATAATGATATCGGATATTGCGAAGCGCATCCGTAGACAACACGCCCATGCCCTCCGGGTTTGTAAATGCCTGTTCGTTACAATTTTCCTGAACTAATTCTATTTCGCCATTTGCAATTGCTGAATAGAAATCCAGTTCACATTCGATTCCACGATGTACCTCCAGCATCTCATGACTGACAAATTCACTCCGATGCCATTTTTTTGTTAAATCCATATATCAGACTCCCTATCGATATGCATTTCCTATCTTTATATCAATTGTCTTTTATCTGCACCCATTTGTCAATCTTATTTTATCGTGAACTGGTAAGTTATAAGAAAGTGCACCTTTCATCCACGCCTTATAACTTATCGGTTCCATACTGAATCTTATACTGAAGCTCCTACAAAAAATCTCTGCGATACTGCGACGGTGTACTGCCCTCCGTCTTCTTGAATACCTTGGTAAACACCCGGTAATCGGCATAGCCGCACCGCTCAGAAATCTCCGCAATGGATAACTGTGTCGAGACGAGCAGCTTCTTCGCACACTCCATACGGATTGTCGTCAGATAAGCAAGGAAATTCACACCGATCTCATTCTTGAAGAGCTGGCTGATATACTGTGCGCTCAGATGAAATGTTTCCGCGAGAACATTCAAGCTGATTTCTTCTGCCAGATGCTCCTGCATATACCGTACAATTCCAACAATCGTTGACGCTTCACTGCCGGGTGTCACATCCTTCGTCTGCTTCTCGAATATCGATATCTTCAAATGATCGATCGTGTTCCCGAACTCCTCATAGTCGACCGGTTTCAGGATGTAGTCCGTGATCTGCAGCCGCAATGCTTCCCTGCAATAAGAAAAATCATCGTATCCCGATACAACGATAAATGCCATATCCGGGTATTTCAGGCGGCTGGTCTGGATGACCTTCAGGCCGTTCATAATCGGGATATTGATATCCATGATCACGATATCCGGCACCAGACTGTCGATTACCCCAAGCGCCTCGACACCATCCGCCGCCTCACCCACGACTTCACAGTCATGTGCGCCCCAGTCAAATAATTTCTTGAATCCCTCACGTATCATAATCTCATCGTCGACTAATACGACGCGTAATTTTCTCATGCTACTTCCTCCCTACTCACCGGCAATAACAACCGCGCTGTCACACCTCCCGCGCTGTTTTCCTCATAGGATAGTCCATATTTTCTGCCGCAAAGATATTTGATCCGCTTCTGCACATTCAGGATCCCGATACTGTTTCCATCCAGCTTCGCCTCCTGCTTGTTGTAGTGCAGTAACATCTTGTCAATCTGCGCCTTCATACCCTCTTCAAATCCGCTGCCACTGTCTTTGATGCAGATCTCCATATCTGCGCCTGCGCGTTTTACGGATATCTCGATTTCGCCCCGGTATCCGCGGTTCTTCATCCCATGCAGCAGACTGTTCTCCACCAGCGGCTGTAAGATAAAGTTCGGTACCTGCACTGCCCCTAAGTCCGGATCGATATCATAATCGCAGAAGAGCTCCGGATACCGGTAGCACATCAGCTCCATATATGCTTCCACAAGTTCGAGCTCATCATCGAGCGTGACCATCGAACGGTCGACCTTGACGCTCAGCCGGAAGAAATCCACAAGCCGCATCAGAAGCTTTGCAACCTTCTTATCTCCGTCCAACTCCGCCTGAATCCGGATCGTATCAAGTGTATTATATAAGAAATGCGGATTGACCTGACTTTTCAGATAGAGCATCGACATCTTCTGTTCCGTAAGCTCCGCACGCAGCGCATCCGGATTCTCCAAGGTCAGATAGAATGCGAGCGTCATAAGCGTGATTCCCATTCCACTGATCAGCCATGTATGGTGCAATCCCTGTAGGAAGCAGATTGTGAACTCAAATATAAGTGCCATTCCGATGGCGAATTTCTTCTTATTGTCCATCCGTTTCCAGTTCGCAAGCAGCAGCCATGAGCAAAGTATGAGATACACCGCCACACTGACATAGCTTACATATGCATAAAGTCCCGCCGAATAATTTCCATCCGGTGTCTCGATGTAAGTAATCGGAAGCGTCATCGCCCCGACTTCTGAAATCACAAGAAATATCCGTGCCGGCAGATCAAGTGTCCGCTTCTTCCCGGTCTCTTCCTCCACCAGTATCGCGATATACTGATAGAAAAAGAACAACACCAACGCCATCGTACCGACAAACAGCCGGTGTAAAACATCGTTCAGCACAAGCGGTATGCGATCAAGGTGGTTGACCGTATAAATCGTCGCAGCATCAAACATCAGATGCACGATCACCACGATCAAAAGTGCCGAAAATGTCTTATGTAACGCAGTCTGTCTCCGCCTCGCCGAGAAATAGATTCCTGCCACAAACGCCAGAATCAATATCAGAGCAATCTCCATTCGAATCATAGATTATTCTCCTTCGCGTTTTTGCTCATTTACAGGAAAGTCACCGGACACCGCCCGGTGACTTCACACGTGTAAACACGTTTCCTGTATCACACAATTAACTACTATTATTTTCACATATTATTATAGCGGATAATAGGGGATTTTTATAGGGGAATGTGTCGATTTTATAGGTTGGTTCATATTATAAAAAACTCCCTGAAATCATTCATGATTCCAAAGAGTCATTTTTCATTATGATTCCAAAAGTGCTCTTGCGCGCTTCTGAATAATCTTTGTCATAAGCTTCAATTTTTTACTGTCATAATTCGTTCTTCCCATCTTTTTCACTTCGAATGTTAAAAGCTTTTTTACCTTTTCCCGAATTGATGGTTTCAACACACGCTTCGCTTCCTCCATAAAATCATCATAGACGCAAGGAAATAACGTGTCTATATACGCCTGCAATACGTTCTCATTCTCCCAGTTTTCTTCACCCGCCAAATTAAAAAGTGCATTGCCATGATCAAACAATGGCGCCGGTGCTGCAATCTGATTTGTGTGACTATCCACAAGCACGCCAAAGTTTCCGAAATGGCGATCTGTATTGCAGACAATCGCATCAAATACCAACATCTCATCCAACGCATCCACAAATTCTGCACCTAATGTTCCATAAAACTTACGGACAGCGTCCATGCCACCTTTTTTTATAATATACCCAACCGGAACATATGCCAGATCTTTGCTTGTAAAAAGCTCACATACAGAGCATACATTTCCCTTCCATACGCTTATTTTATAAGGGATTACCGAAAATCCGGCATGCGCACCAATCTCATACGCATACAATTCGGAATACGGTTCCATTCCGGTATTGGCTGCACCGGAAGTCGCTCCTTTATAGAGATATATTTTATTCTCCATTCTGCGCCAGCATTTCGGCAGCATACCATTCGTCGTAAATTCCGGTGAGGATAAAAACGTTGCCCGCACACTACTTCCATATCCGGTAAATGCCGTCCATGCAAGCAAACGACTGAAACGATTCTCGTACAGGTTGCTGGATGCAAAACTCTGCACCGAATCCTCTTCTGTGATCCAATACGAATCATTCAGAGAAAGACCTTTACATACCGTAATCACATCCATAGGGCGATTTGCACTAAGTCCATTTTTTGCCAGAAACGCATTCACATATGCCCGGTTCTTCGGTATACAACGATGCCGAATAAAACTTGCAATTCCTTCGTCTGACACTTCCATTCCAAGCGGAAGCAGTGCCTTCCGCGATTCATCTATCCAGGTTATCTTAAGTACAGGATCTGCCAAGTTCTCAACGACATCAAACTTCAAAAGATCTGTATCGAATAATTTTAAGATATATCCCACACTACGTCCGCCCTTTCATTACACTATTTTCTGGCTACAACTAATATTTCTTTTGCTTTTTGATCTAATTTGTCCAATGGCAGATCAAAATGTCCAGCTTGTACATATGCAACATATTGCACAGAAAATCCAATTGCCTGCAACGCCTGTTCTAGTTCCTCCGCAGTATATCTTCTATCTCGAATTACATACTCTGCACGCAAACCACAATCATTGTCAAACTGCTCTTTATGGTAAAAAATATCCATATGCTCATCATAAAGTAAATAGGCGGGATCAAATATATTTCCGCTTTCCTGCATAATTTTCCCAGGCTTCAAGTAAATCGGTTTCTCAGGGCTTTCCTGTAAATCGAAATACTGTGTTTGCGGTAATAAATTCAATGTTAAATCTTTATTCATAGCAGATAAAAATAAATATCCGCCTTTTTCCAGATTACTATAAGCAGTCTCAAGAATTCTATCGTTCTCAGAATTTCTTGCAAATGATCCATACACATCATACAGACAAAGCACCGCAGAAAATTTATTGGCAAACTGCAAGTCTCCAGCATCTTCATTGAAAAACCCCAAGTTACGTGGTCGATTATTATCGGCGTTCTCAATATGTGTTTTTGACGAATCCACACCTATACCATAACCAATTTGAGAAGCCAATGCTTTCAAATGTCTTCCATCACCACATCCCAGATCCAAAACGCTGTCAATCTTTCCACGTTCTATCTGACCATTGTCACGCATCCAATCTAAAATGAAAGAAACCTCATTTTCAGTACCTTGGGTCCATGCATGCGTCTGCATCGGCATACGATCATATGCAGAGTATACCTGTTCTTTGGAACTTTCAAAGAATGTATCCATATATTTTCTACACAATTCTTTGTCTAATTTCTGATCAAAGAATGTAAAACACAGCCACTCATCGCCAGGTTCAAGTATACCAAGTTTTTTCTCAATCTCTTCAATGTTCCCATATTGAGAATTATCTACGAAGAATTTTGATTGAATTATAGCTTCCTGTTCGGAGAGCCGAAGGTCAGCGTCTTTCGCAAATGGTATTAATTCTCGAATCTGATCAATAAGAGTAATTCTTTTCCCTATTTCTTTTACTTCACATCGTCGAAGAGTCGCCGCTTCCAATGCCTTAATGGTACAAGGATTTGCTGTTGCCAATCCCCATGCAATATCATCAGAGAAACACCAGATGGAATTTAAGAGTGTACTTCCAATATGATTTCCTCTATACTCCTTATCTACGACCAATTGCACAACCCACGTAATGTATCTGTCACCCTCTACACTAATCCTCACATAAAACGCCTGTCCAATCAGTGTATCTTTATAGAACGCACGTGCAACATAATAATCGTCTCTACAATAATTTTTCTTATAATATGTCTCAGACATTTTAATCTGCTGCCCGGGTCTGATCGGTGACTCATCACGATACATCCCATAATTTTCAGAGAATAGTCTCGCACATTCAGATAACTCTTCTTGTGAAAGTATTTGAACACTATCATTTCTATATATTAATTCTCTTAAATTTAAAAATCGTTCCACAAGCGTTCCCTCCGCAAGCATATCCTACAAAATACTTTTTTAGCATATCACAACTAACGGGAATATTGCAAACTATAAATTGAATAGTTTTGCCTTTAATTCCACAAATAAGATAGCCTGCTTTGCATGACGATTCCTCTTGAAAATAAGTTTCACATAACTAACAATGACTCTACAAATATCCGCTTTGTTTCCACGCCAGCGTTCTTTAACGCAATCAACTGCCTGTCCAAATTCTGATCTGTCGCCGATACCCGGATGTATCCATATTGCATATGCAATTTCCTCCTTGAGAATTAAATAATGAATTTTTAGAATATCATGAAATCTTTGAATAAAAGAAAAAGACCCAAGTTATATTTTATAACTCACGCCTTACTTTGCATTTTCTTATTGTTTCTCTATGCTTTACCATGCAAAAAAGGTCTATCCAATTTTCCTCGGATAAACCTTTCTTTTTTATATCTTATCTAATTATATCCCTAAAATAAAAACCGCAGCCATCCAAGCAGATACCGTACAACAAATACTCTACGACGGCGTTTCGGTGTGAGTGCGATTGGATCCACATGATATGGATTCGCATACTGTCCGTCAGCAAGCACCTGTCTTGCACCCTGCTCATATTTCATCATGGCTGATTCCAACTGGGCGCTGATCTCCTTGCTTCGAATTACGAGCATCAGTTCTGTGTCCAAATAGACACTGCGCATATCCATATTGAACGAACCAATGATGGATATATCATCGTCGATCAGAATGCTCTTTCCATGATACGAATATCCGCCCTCATACTCCCAGATCGTGACGCCGGTACTGCTGATTTTGTCCCGGTTTTTCTGGTAATCTGCGGAACCAAACGGATTGCCGTTATTCGCGACAGAGTTTGTCATAACCGTAAATTCCGGTACATTTGCGGCAACGTCCGACCAGGTGTCATACATCATATCATTGCAGATGATGTACGGTGTGTGGATCTTCACACGTTTCTTCGCCTGCTTCATCAGGACGCCCATCTCATACCATGCTGTCGGTTCCTTCGCCCCGGTATGGATTGGATTCGAGATCAACATGATCTTGTCAGTTACAACCGTGTCTTTCTCAAAGTCCGTGTCTGTGATTGCATCTTTCTGTGCTTCGTAATAGGTGGCAAATGCCGTCTGCACATCTTCTTTTGCCTGCTTGACAGATTTCCGGTCGGCAAGCTTCTCTTTGTCATGGAAATATTTACAATCCTTCTGACTCCAGATCGTCTCAAAATAAGCAAGCAGCTGATTCACGGAACTATCTGCCTGCGGATTCTCACAGACGACCAGCACATCACGGTCGTAATTCTTATGTCCCGGGAACTCACCAAGGAAATAATTGTATGTATTTCGTCCGCCAAGGATGTATGTTTTCCCATCTTCGATCAGATATTTGTCATGCATGCGCCCCATCATCTCCCAGGGTTTTAACGGATTCGCGCGGTTATACACCTTGATCTCGATATTTGGATGGGACGACATCGCATAAAAATATGCATTTCCTTCCATCGCCGTCCAGCTCTCGAATCCATCTACCAGGATACGGATGTGCACATCCCGCTCCGCTGCCCGAAGCAAAGCACCCATCATAATCTGTCCGCTGTCATCATCGTGAAATGCGAACGTAGATAAGATGATTTCTTCCTTCGCCTGTTCGATCAGGCGGACACGCTGCAATAACGCATCTCCATTTTCCTCAATGATACAGGCACGTTCTTCAACTGTTGCATCTGTATAGATATCTTCGGGATGAAGGCTCTGCTTCGTCTCTTCCGAGAGCTCCGGTTGCTTCTTGTATGCAGCAAATATTCCAATCATTTCATATAGCAGAATGATCACGATTGCGCCAACGACGCAACCGATCACTCTGAGCACTCGATGTTTCCTCATTGATTATCTGTTTTTCGCCTTTGTCTTGATCTCTTCCTCAATCTTCGCAACAAATTCATCCAGACCAACAACGGTTGTATCTGCCTGACCATGCAGTCTGTAAGATACCGTGTTATTCTCTACCTCATTGAAACCAAGAACCAGAAGATATGGAACCTTCTCCACCTGACCTTCACGCATACGGTAGCCAAGCTTCTCTGCTCTGTCGTCTAATTCTACACGGACATTCTTCGCATCCAGCGCATCCACAACCTTGTGTGCGTATGCCATCAACTCTTCGTTGTCTGTCTTAACCGGCATAACCTTTACCTGAACCGGTGCTAACCAGGTTGGAAGGTTACCCTTTGTCTCCTCCAGAATGTATGCCATGAAACGATCCAGTGAACCAAGGATTGCTCTGTGCAATACAACCGGTGTCTTCTTCTCGCCATCTTTGTCGATATAAGTAAGCTGGAACTTCGCAGGCAGACAGAAGTCAAGCTGGCAGGTAGAAAGTGTATATTCATTTCCGACAGCCGGCTTTACATTTACATCAAGCTTTGGTCCGTAGAATGCAGCCTCACCGATCTCCTCTGTGTACTCGATACCAAGGTCATTCAATACCTTACGGAGTGCATCCTCGGCTGTGTTCCACATCTCATCATCATCGTGGTATTTTACCTTGTTCTCCGGGTCACGCAGTGACAGCACGCAACGGTAATCTGTGATACCGAAATCCTTGTATGTGCTGAAGATCAGGTCTACAACCTTTGAGAACTCATCCTCGATCTGCTCCGGTGTCACGAACAAATGCGCATCGTTCTGACAGAAATGTCTGCCTCGCTCGATACCCTTCAATGTACCACTTGCCTCGAAACGGAAGTCGTGCGCGATCTCACCAATACGGATTGGGAGGTCTTTATAAGAATGCATACGGTTTGCATAAATCATCATATGATGTGGGCAGTTCATCGGACGAAGGACGAAGGACTCACCCTCTACGTCCATAGCAGGGAACATATTTTCCTTGTAGTGATCCCAGTGGCCGGATGTCTTGTACAGATTTACCGTACCAACACATGGTGTCATAACGTGCAGGTAACCAAGCTTACGCTCCTTATCCTTGATGTAGTTCTCCAGCTCCTGCCAGATTGTATAGCCCTTTGGAAGGAACATTGGAAGTCCACGTCCAACGAGATCGTCTACCATGAATAGCTGCATATCCTTACCGATCTTTCTGTGGTCTCTCTCCTTTGCCTCTTCGAGAAGCTTCAGATGTGCCTCCAGCTCTTCTGCTGTTGGGAAGCAGACACCATAGATTCTCTGCAATACCTTATTGTTGCTGTCGCCCTTCCAGTAAGCGCCTGAATGACGGATCAGCTTGAAGTTACGGCAGAGCTTTACATTGTCTACGTGAGGGCCACGGCAGAGGTCTGTAAAGTCGCCCTGCTCATAGCAGGAAATCGTTCCATCTTCCAGATTGGAGATCAGATCCAGCTTGTACTCATCATCCTTGAACATCTCCAGAGCCTCTTCCTTGGAAATCTCCTTGCGGATGATCTTCTTGCCGGACTTTGCAACCTTCTTCATTTCCTTCTCGATTGCTGCGATATCCTCGTCACGGATTACGTCATCGCCAAGGTCTACGTCATAGTAGAAACCTTCTGCAACAACCGGTCCTACCCAGAACTTTGCCTGTGGGTACAGGTGCTTGATTGCCTGCGCCATCAGATGGGCACAGGAGTGGTTCAATGTTTTTAACTGCTCGTCTTCTTTGAAATTTACCATTATTGTTCTCCTTTTTCTTATTGCGAAACATATCCACTCTACGAGAGTCTCATATGAATACTAATTCTACGCAGACACGCTCTCGCTCGGTTCATCACGCAGTGGTACTAAATTCACGACAAACAAGTTTGCCGTTCATTAAGTACCAGCGTGCTTCAACGGTCTGCTTTAGAATTACTATTCATATGTTCCTCAATCCATCTTATTGAATGTTTCGCATACTACCAAAAAAGCACCCTTATGATACATAGCCTTACAGCCTTGTATCTAAGGGTGCTTTCACACGGTTCCACCTTAGTGTTTCACTTCATTTGGCTTTAACGCATGCCTTACGGTGACGCTTCAACAACCGGATGTCCGGTCATCTTCTACGCACAGCTCAGGAATGGTTTTCATACATTTCTTCCATAAACGGCTTCCAGCATCTGCCGTTCTCTCTGGATGGTGCCCATGCACTACTTTTTCCGTCAACGCTTTTTCCTATATACATGGGTATTATACCACAGGATTTTTGTTTGACAACCCGATTTTTGAATAAATTTAGATTCTCCGGTTCATACTTTCGTAAGAATCTATTTTCAAAGGAGTACAATCATGTCAGAAATGTTTTGTTTTCAATGTCAGCAGACCGCAGGCAACAAAGCCTGTGTGACAACCGGTGTCTGCGGCAAACAGCCAGAAACCTCTAATCTGCAAGACGAGCTCGTATGCGAGCTGATCCAGCTGGCTGAGGCAGCTACGAAGGAGCAGAATTTCACGTCCGAATCCTGCCGTCTGATCATCGACGGACTTTTCACAACCTTGACCAATGTGAATTTTGATAACGATGCGATCCGGGATTTTATCCATCGTGTCATTGCGGAGCGGGAACGAATCGGTTCCACACCTGTTCCGGTTATCTCTCTGTGGGATGGTGCAAACGATATCGTATCGCTTCGCTCCACCCTGCTCTTCGGACTGAAGGGTATGTCCGCCTACGCGCATCACGCCCGCAACTTAAGCTATGAGAACGAGGACGTCAACCGATGGTTTTACAAGGGCTTATGCGAGGTCAATCGGGAACACACTGTGGAAGAATGGATTACCCTGATCATGGAATTTGGGCAGGTTAATTTCAAATGTATGGAATTGCTTGACACAGCAAATACAAAATCCTTCGGCACTCCGGAACCGCGACGCGTACACACCGACATCCGGAAGGGACCATTTATCGTCGTGTCCGGTCATGACCTAAAAGATATGGCAGAACTGCTCGCACAGACAGAAGGAACCGGTATCAATGTCTACACACACTGCGAGATGCTTCCGGCACATGGCTATCCGGAGCTTGCGAAATATAAGCATCTTGCCGGGAATTTCGGAACCAGCTGGCAGAGTCAACAGACGGAATTCGAGAATATCCCTGCCCCTGTGCTTTTCACAACAAACTGTCTGATGCCGCCGCGTCCAAGCTACGCTGACCGCATTTACACGACATCCGTTGTCGGTTATGCCGGAATGAAGCACATCACCGGAGATAAAGACGGACACAAGGATTTCAGCGAATTGATTGCACACGCCAAACGCTTAGGCGGTTATGAGCACGACCACAGCATGAGCGGTATTAACGGCGGTCATATTGTAACGACCGGTTTTGCACATGGTGCAGTTTTATCCCACGCAGACAAAATCATAGCCGCCATCAAGAGCGGTGCGATCAAACACATCTTTCTTGTCGGCGGCTGTGACGGTGCCCATCCGGGACGAAATTATTATACGGAATTTGTAAAGCAGACACCAATGGATTCCCTCGTCCTGACACTCGCCTGCGGTAAATACCGTTTTAACGATATCGACCTTGGGGAGATCGACGGGATTCCACGTATCTTAGACATGGGGCAATGCAACGATTCTTACAGTGCCATCAAGGTTGCCCTCGCACTTGCAGATGCATTTTCGTGCAGCATCAACGAGCTTCCGCTTACCCTCGTCTTATCGTGGTACGAACAGAAGGCTGTCTGCATCCTGCTCACCCTGCTTTCCCTCGGTGTCAAAAAGATATACCTTGGCCCGACGCTCCCGGCATTCATGTCCGAGACCGTTGTCAAGTTCTTAGTTGATACCTACCAGCTCCAGCCACTTACGGCGCCGGAGCAGGATATGGATACGATTTTCGGCAGAGGTTAGATTGCCGGATTACTCTACCCCTTTTAATACTTCGATCATGTCAAGCTTCTTGATCCGCTTTGCGAACAGGAAGCTGACAAGAACGGAGATTACCAACACAAAGACGCCTGCTAATACATAGTCAAAAGCTGGAACCTTGAGCATGTAATCGTAGTTTTCTCCGTTGCTGTTCATCATCGCATTTAATGTCATGTTGCCAAGCGGTGCGCCCAGCACGATTCCGATGAGTGACAGCCAGAAATTCTGTCTCGAAAGCATGCCACGGATCTTCGCGGACTGCATACCAAGCACCTTCAAGGTTGCAAATTCCTTGATACGCTCATTAAATGACAGCGAACCGGAATTGTACAGTACCGTTACAACCAGCACGGCGGAGAACAGAATCATGGCGAAGATCATGATACTCATAACCTCCATGCCCTTCTCATACGCTTCTTTCATCTCGGTCTGGCTGTTCACGCCGCTGACATAAGAAAGTGTCTTCTTGCTCTCAGCATGCTTGTTGTCTGTCATAAGCAAAGTCGGTGTATAGATTGCTCCGGTCTTCTCGAAGTCTTCCTTCAAAAATGCGATTCCCTGTGTATCAGAGTTTCGATAGATCGCTCCAACCTTTGCCTCATACCATGTATTTTTGCTGTACAGATGCCAGTAGATCGTGTCACCGACATGAATCTTCATCGTCTCAGAAAGCTTGCAGCTGACACTGACAGTCCCCGGCTTGATCGATGTGATATTGTTGTCAAGGTCGAGAATATTGTACAGCCCTTTGCCCTCGATCACGGTGATCGTCTGTTTCTTCTTCTCATCCGTTGTCGGATTCTGCACCTTGGATACTTCGATCTGGTCGATCATCACCAGTTCTCCGCCAAGCTCTTCCTGCATCGCATTTACCTCGGAGAGCGACGCATCGGCGGAAAGCTTCACCTGATATTCGGATACGGTTGATTTACCAAACATCATATCTTCCATCTGCGGCACAAGCTCATTGCAGCCTACACCATATAACATCAGAAGCATACCAACTGCGGTTCCGATGATTGACATGAAGGCACGCAGCTTCGAGCGTGAGACATCACGCAAATTGTACTGTGCCTGGAACGAAAGCTTATTCCAGAACGGCAGCTTCTCGAACAGGCACCGTTTACCCTGCTTCGGTGGTGCCGGGCGAAGTGCTTCTGCCGGACGGATCTTCAGAAGCTTCTTGCAGCTTAGGAAATCTGCCAGCACACAGGCAGCTACAATTGCCACACCGACAACCAGATAGATCGGGTGGAAGATCGAATGCAGTCCCGGTACAATATAATATTCCGCAAACAAGCGGATCAACCACGGGCATGACCAGAACACACCCAGAAGGATTCCGGCAATCACACCAAACAGGGAGATAAACAAGCTGAAGCTTAAATAATGGAACAGAATCTTTCCTTTCTTCATACCAAGGGCGTTCATCGTTCCAATCTCCGTCCGCTGCTTGTCAACCATACGATTCATGGATGTTGCAATAACAAGAATTGCAATACCAACGAAGATAATAATAAAAGAATACGAAAATGTCTGGTGCTGGTCAAGCTCACTGTCAAGTCTTGCCAGTCCCGGTACTGATTTCCGGTCAATCATCGCTGAATATCTGTGATTGATCGCATCCGCAATCTCATCCTCATGTACAAGTGCCTTTCCGTCGGTCGTCTTAATGACCATCTGTGTGTACGGCATCATCTTCGTAAGCTTCTCATCACTCATCTTCCCGAGCAGTGTCAGAAGCATATCCTGCGACAGATCATCCACGCTCATACCGTATTCATCCAGCTTATCGAACACTGCCTGATAGGTATCTGCGTGTTTCCTGATATCCGCTGCCGTAATCTTCTCCTGCTTGATCAGGTGTGTCAAATACTCCCGGATTGGGAACGCATCGTAGGACATATATGCCATCGTGATGTTCTCCAGAAACATATCCGCATCCCCGTCCGCCTGTCTGTATTCATATTCTACGGACTCGACCAAACCGCGGATTGTCTTTGTAAATGTCACACCATTGTATTCAATCGTAAATGCATCGCCGACATGCAGATCCCGTTTTTCGGCAAATGCATTTGCAATCCACACACCATCCGTATCGTCCGGGTTAAAATCCTCGCCCTCGATCAGATACGGTGTATTCACTTCATTTTCTTTCATTAAGAACAGATCGACCTGTGCGCCATCCTGCTTCGGTGCACTCGCTGTCACCTGCATCCGCAGCTGTGCCTGCTCCACAAAATCCAGATTTCTTACTGCTTTCAGATCGTCACTTGTAAAGCCTTCTCCGTACATCCAGATATCGGAAAGGTTACATGCATCGTGGTATTTGCTTCGCGCCACATTCTGAGATACGACATGTCCCTCCATCGTGATGAACAACATCATGGCAATGGCAGCGAGCAAAAACACAGAAAAGAATGGTCCAAAGTTCGCTTTGAACTCACGCAGCATCTTTCGAAATAGCATTACCACTCCACCTCCTCAACTGCAAGCGGGTGTTCGTTTGTAATCACTTCACGGATCTTTCCGTTTTTCATACGGATGACCTTATCTGCACACTGTGCGATATCCGCATTGTGCGTAACTAAGATGACAGTATTCTTTCCCTCGCAGCTCTGCTTCTGCAAGAGCGATAACACGATCACACCCGTCTCAGAATCAAGCGCACCGGTCGGCTCATCGCCAAGGATGATACGTGGCTTCTTGGAAAGCGCACGCGCAATCGATACACGCTGCTGTTCGCCGCCGGATAACTGAGATGGAAATTTATCCTTATGATTGGCAAGTCCAACCGCCGCAAGCATCTCGTCCGGATCCGCAGCATCTTTCACAATGCTTTTGGTAAGAGCAACATTCTCCCGTACCGTCAGGCTTGGGATCAGATTATAAAACTGAAAAATAAATCCAATCTTGCGTGCACGGAAATCTGACAATTGCTTATCGTTCATCGCCGATACTTCCTCACCATCGATCAGAACCTTACCCGATGTCGGCAGATCCATGCCGCCAAGCATATTCAATACGGTTGACTTTCCGGCTCCGGACTGACCGAGGATGACAACAAACTCGCCTTCCTCAATCGTAAAACTCACATGGTTGTTGGCATACTGCAATGCCTCTCCTTCTCCATAAGTTTTTACGACATCCTGAAATTCAACAATGGTCTTTTTCCCTGTACCACTCATAAATTTATCCTCCATCTCTCTTTTCTATAATGCAAAAAACCGGCAATAGTTAGTATTTACTAACCACTGCCGATTATAGCACGTTCCCTTACATATGAAAAGCTATTCATATGATACTATTTATCATATTTTAATTTCTACGCGAAACATGCCTTCTTCCACCTTCAAATGAAGCTTACCGTCGTGCAGCTTCACGATCTCATGCACAATGGAAAGTCCCAGTCCATGTCCGCCTGTCCGCTTGCGGTTTTCCTCCTTGACATAAGGGTTCAAAAGCTTTCTTGCCGCCTCTGTCGTAAGCGTTCCCGTGTAAGTATTCTGAATCTGATATGTACCATTTCCAATGTTGATCTCAATCTGTCCGTCTTCTTCTCCGTGCAGGATGGCATTTTGCAACAAATTATCGATCATCTGCCGGAGCATCGCCTCATTTCCGCGCATCTGCCCCTCACCGATCACGGAAATATGCTGTCCATGTGCCTCCGCAAGCTCCTTGTATTTCCGGAGCAGCGCATCTGTCTGCGCCCGCATATCAACCTCGGTCTTTTTACCAAGCCGTTCTGTCTGGCTGAGCTTCGAGAAGCCAAGCGACTGTTCGATCATACGGTTCATGTCCGCGATATTTTTCAGCATCTCCTCCGCATAATATTCCCGCTTCTCCGTATGTACATTTTCTTTCAGATTCTCAGCCATACCGGATAATATCATCAGTGGACTCTTCAGATCATGCGCCATTGCATTCGTGAGACTCCGCTGATAATCTTCAAGCTCATACCTTGCCTTAAGCCGCACGTAGGTAAACCGCGACCATAGGAAACTGATAAGCAGGATTGCAAGGGACAGGCAGATCACAAACTTCTGTACAAAGCCACGATTTGCCTGAAAGAAATCATAGTTATAAGCGAACACAACCGTATATTCCGGATTTCCATTACTTTGATCACCGATTTCTATCACATTATATTGTGCATATGTCTTGGCGAAGTATCCCCGTTCCGCTGTCACACCGGCACCTTTTAACTGTTTGTCATCCTTGTAATCATCATACACATCGTATGCAAACTGCAGAAGCTCCGAAATCTCCGCCGACCGCATTCCAAGAACCGGGTACCAGCGTGTTCCTTCTCTCGTCCAGTAGTCATACGTTTCCTGTACTTTTTCCATTCCCTCTACATGCTCCGGTGTAAAATCATAGGTTTTCACCACTTTCCCTTGCTCTAAACAAGAAACGGTACTGAAATAAAACTGTCGTTTCTCTTCATCTACATAAAAATCTCCGAATTCCATTCGTTCTCCATTTTCAATGTTGCCATAGAGAAAATAGTCATTATAATCCTGAAGAAATTCATCCGACAGCTCCTGTGCACATGTATAATAAGACTGATATAGATTCACTGTATGATCGTTCTCGTCTCCTACCGGTTCATACCGGTCACAGTACAGATAAAACCGTGGACTGCTGTCGGTTAGAAGCTCTCCATTTTCATTATAGATCGCCGCTGCCGCTGCAGATACGCCATACGCGCCCATCAATCTGCTCGGAATCATACGGTACATATACGCGCCCATCTGATCATCGAACTCTTTTCCGGGCTTCATTCCCATCGCAGTCAGTTCTTCATACCGCCTTTGGACGTAAGTCTGAATAATTTCCTGACTTTGATCCATCTCAAATTCCGCATTATCCTCCGTATCCTGCACCACGGTCCTAAAATACCATGCACCACCCATTCCAAGAATCAGAAACACAAGGATAAAACGCTCCAGCCACACCTGCCAGAACTTCTTTCGTTTCAGATACCAATAGTTCTTCCGGCTTTGCCGCGCATCTCTTCGCTGCCCACGCTTTTGCCTGCGGATTGCACGCCTTTTTCTATTTGCTTCAAAATCCGGTAATATCGTAAACTTCATATGCATCCCTCCATTTTCTTATCTTCGTTTGATTTTCCTGAACACACATCAGATAAAATACCAACTATAATTTTTCTGTTTTCACACATGGCTACGCATCCGATATTTTATAGCCCCTGCCTACCACCGTCTGAATCCGCTTTCCTTCCTCGCCAAGCGCACTCCGCAGCTTCTTGATCTGGTTATCCACCACACGGTCGACGCCGATGTAATCATATCCCCAGATGTGGTTTAACAGGGCGTCCCGTGACCACACGATATTTTTATGCTCCATCAGGAATCGCAGGATCTCATACTGCTTGTTCTGCAACCGTACTTCCCGCTCCTTCACAAATACCTGACAGCTCTGCTTGTCCATCCGGATTGCGCCACAGGTAATCGTCTCCTTTTTATTCTCCTGTTTTGTCCGCCGCAGGATGGCAAGTATCTTCGCATACAGTGTCGCCAGCGAAAATGGTTTCACGATATAATCGTCGCAGCCAAGTCCGTAGCCCCAAAGTATATCCTCCTCGCTTCCCTTCGCGGTCAGGAATACGATTGGAACCATATCTTTTTTCCGTATCGTCCGGCAAAGTGTGAATCCATCGATATCCGGAAGCATCACGTCGAGCAGGATCAGGTCAAATGTCTGGCGTTCAAGTGCGTCCTCGCAGGCTCTTCCGTCCTCGGCGAGTGTCAGGCGCAGCGTGTCTTTTCCTTTCTCATCCATGTAATCTGCGATGACTTCCCGGATGGATTTGTCGTCCTCCACTAAAAGTATCTGGTACATAAGTTCTCCCCTTTTTTTATTGCTGTTTACTGTATCTTACAAAATACATATGTCTTCTGTATATACTATAACAAAAAAATGCACCAACATCCGATTTTTTCGAATGTTGATGCATTTACTATAATCTAATTAGACTACGACAACACCTTCGACAGGAATTCTTTGAGTCTTGGATTCTTTGGATTCCCAAAGAACTCTTCCGGTGTGCCGGATTCCAAGATCTGACCATCGTCGATAAAGAGGACTTTGTTTGCCACTTCCTTTGCAAATCCCATCTCGTGGGTTACGATGATCATCGTCATGCCTTCCTTCGCAACTGCCTTCATCAAATCCAATACCTCGCCTACCATCTCCGGATCTAGCGCAGAGGTTGGCTCATCGAACAGGATCACATCCGGGTTCATTGCAAGTGCACGCACGATTGCCACACGCTGCTTCTGTCCGCCGGAAAGTGTAGACGGATATACGTCTGCCTTGTCTAACAGTCCGATTCTCTTCAGCAGATCTTCTGCTTTTTCTTTCGCTTCCGCTACAATCTTTGCCTTGGTCGTTGTGATTTCGATTTTCTCCTGCTTCTCCTTACGGAACAGGTTTGTAAGTGGAAGGAACCGGTTGTGGCGTTTCGCCTTCTTCAGATCCTGGCACTGTACATAGACCGGTGCAAGCATGATGTTCTGGATAACTGTCTTGTTATTGTACAGATTAAAATGCTGGAACACCATTCCCATACGGCGGCGGTGGATATTGATATCAACCTTTGGGTCTGCGATATCGACACCATTGAAGATAATCTGTCCGCCTGTTGGATCTTCCATACAGTTCAGGCAGCGCAAAAATGTACTCTTACCGGAGCCGGAAGGACCGATGACAACCATAATGTCGCCCTTGTCCACAGTGACGTTGATGCCTTTCAAGACTTCATTGTCACCAAAATGTTTTTCAAGATCAATGACTTCTATCACTCTTTCTCAGGCTCCTTTCCATCATTTTAATTCCAAAGCTGATCAGCAGGACAAGCACGATGTAGATGATTGCCATAACCAGATATGGAATCATGAACTCGTAGCTGTTGCTTCCGATGAAGTTGAATGCCACATACAGATCTGAAGCACCGACAAAACTGACTACGGAAGTTTCCTTGATCAACGATATAAATTCATTTCCAAGTGTTGGCAGGATATTCTTGACTGCCTGTGGAATGACGATCTTGCGCATAGTTGTCGCAAAGCTCAATCCCATCGCACGTCCACCTTCCATCTGTCCCGGATCTACGGAGAGGATACCGCTTCGCATGATCTCGGAGATGTATGCACCACTGTTTAAGCCAAATACCATAATAGATACCTGTACGCCTGTCATATGTGCATCCATCAGAGGCAGCAATACATAATAAAATACCAACAACTGTACAACCATAGGAGTTCCACGGAACAATCCGACGTAAAACCGGCAGATGGCATCTAAGACACGCGGCAGACGCTTATACTTCGGAATCACACGCACCGTCGCGATCAAAGTACCGATCACAACACCGATGACGAGACCGATCACAGCGATAATCAGCGTATTCTTCAAGCCCTCTAATACTTTTACATACCCACGGTTATTGATGAATATTTCTATGAATTTGTCTATTTTAGTTCCTATATCTCCCATGAAATATCCTTTCGTTCCTTAAATTACTGCATCTTATTGATAGATGATGTAATGCTCTCAGCAGGAGCGGAATCGATGATTACGTAATTGATGTTTCCATTTAACAGATCCTGTACTGCAAGGGAACCATTCTTGTAACCCTTAGACTCCATCTTCAGTCCCGGGAATCCCCAGTCTGCATCACCTTCACAGTAGAACTGACCGGTTGTACCATTCTGGAAACCGATCTTTAAGTCGGAGCCCTTTGCCTCAAGAATCTTGTTTACATCATCGGCTGTCTTGCAGGCATCGAACTCTGTATCTGAAGACAATGTGATAAGCTTCTGTGATGCACTGTAATATGGATCAGAGAATGCTACATACTCTTCACGGTCCGGCTTGATTGTAAGACCTGCCATGGCAATGTCACACTTGTGCTGACCAACAGAGAGACATACGGCATCGAAATCCATGTTCTGGATTACAAGCTCCTTGCCAAGCTTATCTGCAAGTGCCTTTGCGATCTCCATATCAATACCAACATAGTTCTCACCATCCATGTACTCAAATGGCTCGAATGCTGCGTTTGTTGCTACTACTAACTGGTCCTTGCTCTCGTCATAAGCTGCTGACTTCACAGGTACCGGAGTACCATCACCAAAATAACGGTTGCAAATCTCATCAAATGTTCCGTCAGACTTCATATCTGCAACAAACTGGTTTACTTCCTTTAATAAATCCGGCTGATCCTTATCTACACCAAATGCATACTGCTCATCGGTCAGATCTACCTCGATAACCTTGGCGGTTTTCTTTGCAGAATCGCTCTTTCCGCCACATCCTGTCAGTGCTGCCATGCACATAACTGCGGACAATGTAATTGCTACTAACTTCTTAAGTTTCATAATATTTTACTTCCTTTCTTCACATTTACGATTTAATATAGCATCCTGCGGCAAAAAATGCAATGAAAGACGCGTTTTTTTTACAATACAATGCATTTTTTGTATAAAAAGTTAATTTTTTTCAATTTTTATGCATGATTGGCATTGACCTTACAATCGTTGTAGGGTTTAATATGGGATGCGAGGTTGAAAAACACATCGCAGGAGGCATTATTTACTATGGAAAAAAATCTGACAACCGGAAGCGTATTCAAGACGATTTTATATTTTGCGCTTCCATATCTTTTTTCTTATTTTTTACAGACATTATATGGTATGGCGGATCTGTTCATCATCGGACAGTTCAACGGAACCGAAAGTACGACCGCTGTTGCAAACGGCAGTCAGGTCATGCACATGCTGACCGTCATGATCGTCGGTCTGGCGATGGGATCTACCGTCATGATCGGGCGTGCCGTCGGTGCCAGGCATAAGGATGAAATTGCAAAAACAGTTGGGAACTCCGTAACCTTATTCATGGGACTTTCCATCATATTGACGATTGTTCTGTTGTTGCTTGTAAGACCGATCGTGTTACTGATTCAGACACCGGCCGAAGCAGTCGCGGGTTCGATCCGGTACCTGACGATCTGCTTTATCGGAATTCCATTTATTACAGCTTATAATATCATCGCTTCCATCTTCCGTGGTATGGGCGACTCAAAAAGTCCGATGTATTTTATCGCGATTGCCTGCGCGGCAAATATCGCGCTCGACTATGTATTTATGGGAGTTCTCCATATGGGTGCTGCCGGAGCCGCACTTGGCACGACACTCGCCCAAACGTTAAGTGTCATGATCTCATTGCTCATGACAAAGAAACAGAAGCTTGGCATCAAACTTTGCAAACAGGATTTCATCCCAAGCCGTGCTGTGCTCGGCGAGATCTTAAAAATCGGTATTCCGGTTGCGATTCAGGATGGCTGTATCCAGATTGCATTTATCATTATCACCGTTATCGCAAACAGCCGTGGCTTAAATGATGCTGCCGCCGTCGGTATCGTCGAAAAAGTGATCAGCGCACTCTTCATCGTGCCATCTTCGATGCTTGCAACCGTCTCTGCACTTGCCGCACAAAATATCGGTGCCGGCAAGCATGACCGTGCATCGAAGACGCTGAAATATGCCATTCTGATTACATTTACCTATGGGATAATCGTTGCAATCATCGGGGAACTGATTACCGCAGGTATCGTCGGCATCTTCACGAAGGACGCCGCGGTTGTCGTGCTTGGTTCACAATACCTGCGTGGCTATATCGTCGACTGTGCATTAGCCGGTATCCATTTCTGCTTCAGCGGATACTTCTGTGCATACGGCAAATCCTATATCGGATTCATCCACAATATGATTGCGATCATCTGCCTGCGTGTACCGGGTTCGTATCTGGCCTCGAAGTTCTTCGCAGATACATTGTTCCCGATGGGGCTTGCGGCGCCTGCCGGATCCATGCTTTCGGTTATTATCTGCGTGGGTGCATTTGTATGGATGAAGAAACACGGGCGCCTTGGAGACAGTCAGATACAAGATGCATCCTAGTACATATACAGTCCCGCAGAGACAAGCTGCGTTTCGATTAACGATTGTCAAATGCACCGCATAATGCGTGCATTTGACAATCGTTGCCATAAAAAATCCGGAGAATTCATTTGCATGAACGCTCCGGATTTTTGTTTTAAGATTTTTATTTTAATTAGAAGCTTATCTTCACATCCTGACGCTTTGCTTCCTCTGCCTCGAAGAATGGTTTCTTTACCGCATGCATGTTGTTTGCTACGATGCTGCTCGGAAATACAACAAGCTTCGTATTGTACGTGTTGACATTCGCATTGTACAATCTGCGGGCTGCCTGCAGGTGTTCTTCCACATCTGTGATTGCTTTCTGCAGTTCCATGAAGTTGTTGCTGGATTTTAACTCCGGATAATTCTCAGCGAGAATGTTGATATCCTTCGTAAGCTGTTCCATCTTCTGATTGGCTGCATTCTTCTCTGCCATCGTCATGCCGCTTCGAAGCTTGACAAGCTCGGTCAGAACTGTCTTCTCATGTGCCTGATATCCCTTTACGACATCAAGCATCTTCGTAAGCACATCGTAACGCTTTGTGAGCGCCACATCGATTCCGGACTCTGCTTCCTCCACCTTGAGCTGTGACCGCTTGATTCCATTCGATGTTGATATGTACCAGATCACGATACAGACCAAAAGTACAATAATCACTGTAATAATCGCTTCCATAATTTGCTCTCCTCTCTTTTTCATAGAAATTACATTGTTTGATTATAAAAATGCTACTGTGCATCTGTAATCCGCAGCCGGTGTATGATATCCATAATCACAGCACAATCATTTTTAATCTTATTGATCTCATCCACATAGACGAATGGCTTCTTGATATCACCATCAAATGCATTTCCTGTCGTATTGACTGCCACATATAGCTTGTTACCCAGATACCGCAGGGCTACATTTCCTGCACGCCGGTACAGGTCTGTCACACATTCCATCGTCTGTGGAGTAAGCACATAAAACGCATCGACCGGATAGGCTGCCATCACCTTGAACTCCCGGTTGAACGCTTCGCTCTCCAGCTTCACATTCTCGTGATGAAATCCATTCAGATTTCCATAATACTGGAAATTTTTCGACCGAATACCAACAGAACGTATATCGGATTTCTGCAAATCAAACACGAATACCCGTCCTTTGAAATACGTCGTTGTATGCCGGTTCTTTCCGCTTCCCGTCACATTCTTGATCGTGACATCCGCCTGATCAAAGGAGACACCTTCATATGCTCCGTGGATCAGATCTTCGGAATCAAAACGATTTCCAAGCTTCAACAGTCCCATCTGCTCGACATTCTGTCTCGTAAATCCGCACTCCCAGTTCACCTGAACATCCGAGAATGTCTTGTTCAATATTGAAACAACAAATGCATTCTTGTAGAGCATCTGATATTCCTTGTTGATCTTCGACATCCTACCGGATGCGTAAATGGTTCCAACGGGTACCGCAAACATCAATACCGCAACTACTGTGCCCGCCATCGCCCCCATTCCCGGTGCCCCTATATAGGCTATCACCAGCAATACAACTGGAGCTGCGAATAAATACATCGCCTGTCTGTACTTCTTATGCAAACCATCGAGCTGATTCACAATCTGCATCGTATCCACGCGTTCACCCCCTCTGTCAAGTTAAATTGAGTGTATCATGAATCTACAAAAATAGCTATATATTTTACAATTTTTAACTGATTCGACTTTCCTCATCCTCCACTGTCACGAAAATCGGCTCGTGGTGCATCGCCGGAAGCAGCACATGTAACAGATCGTCCATCTTCAGGCGCAGACTGCTCGTATTGATACATGGATGACAGCCTACATATTCATCCTGCACCAGATCCTTGTCCATCAGAAGCTGTACGTGATTTTCCTTATCGTTCATCAGTCCAAGCACGCTCACAGAACCCGGTGTAATATCCAAATATTCTTCCATATAAGCATCCTTCGCGAAGGAAAGTCTGGCTACGCCAAGCTGCTTTGAGATATCCTTCGTCTTGAACTTCTTATGTCCCGGTAACATCAGCAGATAGAAGCTCGTCTCCTGCCGGTTGCACAGGAACAGGTTCTTGCAGATTGTCGCCTCCAACGCCTTGTCAATCTCCTCGCAAACCTCCATCGTCATCGCTGCTTCGTGGTCAATCCGCTCATACCATACATGGTTCGCATCCAAAAAATCATAAGTTCGTATTTCCTTTTCCAGCCTGCCTGTCTCATCGGCCGGTCTGCCTGTTTGTCGTGTCATGTTCGTATCTCTTTTCTATTATTTGTAGTAAAAAACTTGCTTTCAGTATAGACATTTATTCAAAAATCGTCAATCTGGATTCCAACATTTCCAATCATTTACGCTATAAAAAAGCACCCGCAAATGCGGATGCTTTGAAACACCATTTCTCCCGTAACTGTTATATATAAATGATTTTTATTTGCTCTTTATCATCGCCACGACTGCAAGTATCGCATTGATCAGGCACCAGCCTGCCCAGATTGCAAGATCTGAGAAGCTTCCGAAACCGGTAAAGCCAACCAGTGCTGCCAGACCAAACAGCACGATCAAGGCGATGTTTCCACCCTTCTTCTCCGAATTTCTCGTTGCCACGGATACGATACCTCCCGCAAGCATCAGAATCGCTACAAATACACCTGCCGAGCCGGACGTCTCCCCATTTGCCTCCAATGAGTTTGCAACGCCTGCCGCGCATGACTGAAATGTCACGATCACAAATAAAATCATAGACAAAATGCCCGATACCAACTTCCATGTTTTCATGTTTCTCTTCCTCCTCAATATGTAGATTTCTTGTCAGTATGATGTTTCTTTTCTTTGGCACCTCCTGTTTGCAATTATCTCATATTAAGAAGCGTTCCGTTGCCCCCGCAGCAGTGGCAAATTTATCCTCTAATCCTGCACTCCGCTTGTCCGAAGCGGCTGCAAACCTTTTTGATTGAGCAGATCATTTACATCCAGGATGCTTCCCGGCCGCTCATTGAACGCGATCATCAGGAGTGCATCTCTCGGGACCTTCGCATATAATTCCGGCATCTCGTATTTTTTAAGTGCACGCTGCGTCTCCGCCAAACTGAATTTCGCCGCATAGCAGATCCGCAGGATCACATCTCTCTGCCGCGTACGCTTCTCCCCGGACAGAAGCTTATAGCCATACCGTTCCGGAATATCTGCCTGCAGGAACACATACTGCTGGGTAAGCTTCTTTTCCTGTAGCAGGTTCTTCACATAGATAGAAAATGCTTCCGAATTATCGCTTACACTTTCTTTATTCTCCGCGCAATATTTCTCAAAGTCCGAAAGATGTGTCTTCCCTAAGACTTCATTTAATTCCTTTGTATTTTTCTCCTTCATTTCATCCTCCAATCTGTTATAATAAAACCATCAAATTACCAAACCTGTACCAAACAGTCCGAATAATTGATTGACGAAGTATAATCAGTACCCCTGCTCTATAGAAAGGATATACGCATATGGATCTCGATCAGCGTCTCGCTATTTCGTATTATAAACCAATAGCCGCCATAAATGAACCGCATCATGTATACTTAGTTCAACACCAGGAGACAAAAAAGATTGCCATCAAAAAGGTGCTTGATGTCTATAATCCAGCTGTCTATGCCGAGTTATACCGCAATCCGGTCGCAGGTATACCGCAGATCATAAACTATTACGAAGAGGCGGGACAGCTTACTGTCATCGAAGAATATATCTCCGGAACTTCCCTGCAGGATAAGATCCGCCACGCAGACATAGCTCCAAGCGATATGCTTCAATACACGCTTGACCTGTGTGCGATCCTTGAACAGCTGCATCTGCATAATCCGGCTATCATCCACCGGGATGTGAAACCATCGAATGTTATCATCACCAGTTATAACCGTGCTGTGCTGCTCGACTTCAACGCTGCCAAATACCATACAGCCGCGAAAGATTCTGATACAATCCTGCTTGGTACACAGGGCTATGCCGCCCCGGAACAATACGGATTTGGACAATCCTCCCCGCAGACAGATATTTATTCTATGGGGATTCTTCTGAAGGAAATGGCGGAAGCATCGCATTGCCAGAATCCATATATTGATGCTATTACTGCCAAATGTACACAGATGAATCCGGCAGAACGGTATCAAAGCATCGGGGAATTACGTCAGGCGTTGTTGGCAAATGGGGGAATCCTTCCTTATACACATGCCGGTCGAGCCTCCACCGGAGATTTATCCGGTCTGTCTTCCAATCGTTCAAATGCTCAAACACAGAACGATCCCGGTACTTCCGCAAAACGTATACAGTTTGCCCCTCCCGGTTTCCGTTCTAAAACACCTTGGAAGATGGCGGTTGCACTGCTTAGCTATATATTCCTGGCCTGGTTTTGCTTATCCATGAAAGTAAACAATACCTTTGGAGCGGCACTGTGGGTGGAGCGTGTATTTGCACTCATTATGATGCTTTTTATCGTAGCTTCGATCTTCGACTATCTCCATGTACGACAGCTTATGCCTCTATGCCAACACGAGAAAAAAGCGCTGCGCATATTCGGTGTGGTTGTGTTAGACATCCTCGTTGTGTTCGGATTGATCGTCGTCATGGCGATCGTGCAATCATTTTGTCCGAATTCATAACTTATCGGATATAGAATATCATGTTTTTGACATAAAAAATGCCACCGTGAAGGTGGTATTTTATTTTGGTTTTATGTTGCATATTGCAACTTCTCTCCATTTCCCATCCAACATGCGCGATTTCTTAGAAAAATTTACAATTTGTTTACATTTTTTCAAAAATATTTTCTTGATTTTTCTTGATTTTCGACAAAAAAACGGTCATTTTTTTATGCGCGAATGACATTCAGACGAAAAATAGGGGCATTCAGTCATAAAAAAGGCATGTTCATGCAAAAAATTGATTTTTGTATAAAATGTGTTATATACTAGGAACAGATTTCAACGAAGACAAACAAGCACACACTCCAAGGGAATCAATAACCGAAACTGCCGCATATTTTTCACACTTCTCCAAGATCAAATGCGGGTTCCCGCTCCGCCTGTTCCCCAGGCTTCGCCGCGTGCAGTTTCGGAATTAACAACTTCTATTTTATGTCTTTCATCTGTGTCACATTTCTGAATTTTCACAATACATTGCCGCCGGATCCGAACGGGAACCGACGGCAATTCTTTTTACCACACGGAATATACAATTCCTGCAAGTGGCGACAACACAATCATAATCATGGAAAACGTGAAAGATTCCATTGATATCAGTGTTGCCCGCTGCTCAGACGGAAACATTTCCTGTAAGATTGCATCTGTGCGCACCTGCAGTGCATCATCACTGCATGCCGCTACAAATCCGCCCAGTGTCATAAGCAACGCAACGCCTGTATGCTCAATCAAAACGCCACATAAAACGAGCACAGACGTTATCGCAAACACCCAGCGATATCGTAAATTCTTACACCGCAAGATCAGCTTGGCTCCAAGGATTCCTCCCATCTCCATGATGAAAAGAGCTATCCCAAGGGCTGAATCCGGCATGCCTGTCTGTGGCAGTTTCGCCTGTAAGAAAAACAGCAATACAATATCAACCGCACCGACAAAGGAATTACATGTCATCAGAAATACTGCCCGCTTCGCATCCCTCAGAAAACGCAGACTCTCCACGAAACATCCCCTAAGTTCCTTCCATACCGACTGCAACACCTCCTGTTTTCGCTCTGTACCTGTATGATCCAAACGAATCTCTCGTAGCGACAACAACACACCAATCTGAATGCAAGTCACCAGAACATCCGATGCATACGCAATCTTATATCCGACAAAAAGTGCAAAGCCCGCACACAATGTTGAAATGCCATTGCAAAGCCGATACAGAATCAACTGATTGGATGCGTAACGCTCATACCGTGCCTCCTCACCAACCAGTTTCAGTGAATCATACGCAAGCGCATCCCCGGATCCCGAAGAAAAATTATAGCTGACTGCAAAACATGCGATTGCTGCACACACCATCGTCAGATTCTTTGAGCAAATCATGCAGATGCTTCCAATCACTCGCATAATACTGCTCACAACAAGCATCTGCTTTCGTCCAAATACATCCGCAAAAACACCAGATGGTATCTCAAACGTCAAACTGAAAATATGAAACACCGTCTCTGCAATTCCGATTTCGACCAGACTGTATCCTCTCGCAGCAAGAATTGCGACCCACGCGCCCGTCAATGACAGATTGCCTAAAATGGACGCCATGTACAACTTCGATATTTGTTTTTTAATTTTAAACATAAAAAATCTCCTTAACTTATATTTGATCGTTAAGGAGATAATGTACCTTGATTTACATAGAATGGTTCTGATAATCAGACTTTATTCCTGAAAAAAGGCGCACTATCCCCGTAAGGAGCGAAAATGTAACCTTTTTTCAATTGCAATGTCGTCATCTTCCAGAACATTGATTGCTTCCTTTTCATCGTATTGGTTTTATTCTATGTTACATAACAAAATCCGTCAAGGATTTTTACACCATTTCGTTATTGTATGAACTATTTCATCTATGTATTTTTATACCATTTCATCTATGAGCGTGATTGCCTCTTGAATCATCTTATCACAGTGTTCTTTCTTGTTACCACCCTTCGCCGCATTTGCACGAAGCAGATCCACACAGTTCACCATGCCATCATGATTCTCCGCAATCTTCCTGCGAAACTCATTTACCTTCGCCGGATTCTCAACACCCTTGGCACCAAGCACCATCAAACCACCTGTGATTGCGCCACAGACACCGCCGCATTTCATACCACCGCCAAAATTACAGCCAAGTCCGGCTGCCATTTCTTCTGAAATCCCCATATCCTCTGCGTAACAACGCATAATCGTCTGGGAACAGTTGCTTACCATCGGAGTTTCGTTTCGAAGCTCCATTGCTTTTTCTATATGTTTATTCATCGCAAACCTCCATATTTTAACACACTTGCATGTCTCCTACCTCTCATCAACGACTTGAAAAACAAAGAACTTCAAGTGTTATTTGAACAAATGCTTGATTTTACTGGGTTTTCCGGCACTTGATTTCTTAACTTACCACTCGCTTACCACTCATTTTTCTGCTACATAAAATTCGCTATTCGTTCCATCTCATCCGTCAGCGTACTTTCTCGTACATGGCAGTACAGATCCATCGTCATCTGCAAAGAATTATGACCTAATATTTTCTGCAATGTCTTAGGCTCCATTCCGTTTTCGATACAGTTCGTTGCAAAGGTATGACGCAATCCATGAGGTGTCAGATGTTCAAAAAACTGATCCGGATTCTCTCTGTTAATCCGGGCAACAATATAATTGATTGAATCTTTGACATTCGCCGCATTGATAGGATTATTTGTCTTAGACGTAAATACCAGATTTTCAAATCCTTCCCTGGGCGAAAAACGAGTAGCAATATCTTTCCTGTAGGTCTGTTGATACACAAGTACATCATATACTTTCTTAATCATTGGAATCTTGCGAAATCCTGCCTGTGTCTTCGGCTGATGAAACTCATACTGTGCATTGTGTCCATCCCCCGGCAGATAGGCAAGGGTTTGTTTGACTGTAATAACACGATTATCAAAATCAATGCAATCCCATGTTAATCCAAGGATTTCACCAATACGCATCCCTGTACCAAGTGCCACTACAAAAATCGGATACATCATCCCACCTTGGGAGTTCTCCAGAAGAATCTCCATCTCTTCTCTTGATAAGATACGCTTTTCTGATTTCACTCTGCCATCAATGATAGGATTGATACCTATTGCCGGATTTTTAAGCAGAAGATCCGCTTCTACGGCACGATTCAGAATATCCACAAGCAAAGCCTTACAGTCACTTCTTGATTTATCTGACCCCAATTCATTGAAAGCATCCTGTAACACGATCAGATTAAGGCTTGTCAGTTTTCTCCATCCAAGACTTTCTCTTAACCGATTATATTGTATCTCATAAGTCCTTTTGGTAGTGGTACGACAATGCTTCTTACATACAGTGATCCACTTATCATACCATTCATCCAACGTCATTTTTGTATCTATGACATTGATCTGCTTCTCATTCTCAAAGATTTTCTCTCTCTGTTTTCTTCCCACCTCTGTGATTGTTTTGCCATACACGCTTCTCTGTTTTCCAAAGCGATCAATATATCTCGCTTCGTAAGTGCCATTTGCTCTCTGATAGATGGCATTTCCCAGTTCTTTTCCTTTATTTGTCTTTCCCACTTGTTTTCCTCCAATAAAAAAACTCATGGGAAAAACGTGTATGTTCTATCTCCATAAGTTTAACGCATTTACTATTCTTTTTCCATGCCTTTTCAGATAATATTTTCAGGCAACAAGCTGCTTTAACAGCCACTGATCCACTTTCCCCCTGTGAGCGTACAGCCGATTCCCTATCCTCACAGTAAAACCATTCCCCGGATCATGAAGCAATTCCCGGGCTTTTGTCTCTCCAATGCCCAGATAATCACAAAATTCCTTTATATTCAGTAATGCTGGTATAATTTCCTTTTCTTTTACTCTGTTCTTCAATTCTTCCTCCACCGTCTGTTTGAGGATGCCCTGCAACAAAATACTGCAACAAGGCTCATCAAACTTTCCTTATCAAAATTATATGTTATTTCCCTACTAATATTTTTTAAATATTTATTGTTGTTTCTGTTGTTAAAGTATAGATAAGCCAGATAAATCAAGGCTTTTACCGGGCAACACCTCTGCAACACACTATGCACAAGACCTACAACAACAGCCTACTTGAAGGGCAGTTCCTCTTGATTTTCCACATTGATAAATCCATCAAATAAATTTTCCTGTGTAATATCCTCGCTGTTGTCTGGATTTGTTGTCGAAATATCCCGTTCCCATCCACGCTGACGACCATACCCGGCAAATGTCCTTGGATTGGAAAAATATTTCCACCCGACAATACTCTGATTCATGATGTCGCATATTTCACGAAGTTCCCAATGCTGTGGATCGTTATATGGATGATCTAAAGCCTCTTTATACAATAACTTAGAGCAAACCGTATTTCCCTTATATGCATCCAAAAATGCCTGAATCATTCCGGCTTTGGTATCTTCCGGCATGAAATTTTGCTGCCTGTCCTTGAGCATTTTCTGAATGTCCGATGGCAGTTTCAGTTCCCATTGTCCTCTACGATAGATTTCCATTGCCTCTGCCCATACCTGTTTGATATAGGCTCTTGATTCAGCCTCATCAGTCAGAATATGTACCTCCGCTTCTTCCGTCTTAACAAGAACCGGTAAAAATCGTCTGTTCCCAGATCTGTCCAAGGGCAGAAAATCCATTGTATTGGAAGTACCACCAAACACACATTGCCGTAACCTGTCTGACGCAAACTTATCATACCTGATACGATAATTTTCCTTCTGTCTGCTCAGAAAGGACTTTATTTCTTCAATGCTTTTTGCATTTGCAGTTGCAATCATTTCTGACATCTCAATAATCCAATATCCCTGTAATTTTTCAAAGACACTGTCATCATCCAGCTTACGGAGATCGTCTGAAAACCAATCATCCTTAATCGCCAGAAAACGGAAAAATGTACTTTTCCCCGCACCTTGTCCGCCTACCAGGCAAAGCATAACATCGAATTTGCATCCCGGATGAAATGCCCGGTGAATAGAACCCAGCAAAAATAATTTGAATATTTCATAATTGAACTCATCAACATCGGCTCCCAGAAAATGATGCAGACAATATTGGATACGTTCCTTTCCATCCCACGCAAGTTCCTTGAGATATTCCCTGACCGGATGAAATGAATTTTCATGTGCCGCCAGTGTAACGGCATCTTCAATTTTCTTCTCACAGGTAAGCCCATAGTTACTTTCCATATATAAACGGATGTATGCCAGATCCGTGTCATTCAATGCGCTTCCTTCCGGACGCTGATACCACAACGGCTTTACGATATATGTTTTTACTGCCAGAAGATTATAAGCAAGTGCTCCTGCCAGATATGGATCATTCTGAAGCACGATCAGACAATTCCCAATCGTGCTTTTCACAGCTCCCTTTTCCGTCCGAAGCAGCATTTCCTTAACCTCGTTCACGCTCATGGGCTCTCTGTTTTCTTTCAGAGCCTCCTGTAATGCATTTCTCTCTGCGGTTGTTAAATTCTCTAATTCGTTCATGAATACTCTTTACCTTTCTTCCCTGATTTTGCACTAAAAAAGCCCTGTCACGAACATCACCATTTAACAGGGTATCCATCAGATACTCCGTCTGGTCAATGTTGTTCAGAGCTTCGCAGAAGAGTGGATGCCATTCCTCATCCATACTCTTAGGTGCATATTTAATTTTCCATTCTTTTAATAGATGCAGATAATCCGACAAACCTTTAAAACAATAATCCTGTGCCTCACGAAATTCCTGTTCCAAAGTTCTCTTTGGTTTTAACGGCTTTTGCGGAGGCTTGTACTTTTCAGATTTATATTCCAAGCCAAAATCATCTGCTATTTTCATGGCAGCATCTTTGGATGTCATACCAAAGTACTTACCAACAAAATCAATTGCATCTCCTTTTTCCCCACATCCAAAGCAATAGTATCTTTTATCCAGTTTCATACTGGGATGCTTGTCATCATGGAACGGACAACAAGCCATTCCATTTCGACCGATTTTCATACCATAATATTCTGCCACCTGTCTGGCGGTAACATTATCTTTAACAGCACGGAATACATCCATCAACGCACCTCTCTTTCCGATTGCTTTTTCTGATTGTGATTGTCATTTTTCTCATCAGCCTTTTCTTTCATCTCAGCCAACCTCATTTTTATTGAGGAGCGTGCCACAGAAGCAATTTCTTTCTCATTTTTCTGCTTAATTGCCGGAGATAACAGCTTCTGTGAAATAGCAACCGTGATTTCCTTTGATTTTTTGGAAAGCAGGTCAACCAGACGATTCAATATATTTTTCGAGAAATTCTTCTGACCTAATGATAAAGATGAGTTTTTGCCGGTCAGCCTGTCCCTCATATTTTCTATGGTCGAAATATCTTCAAGAGTTGTTTCTGTCCTCACAGTATCTGTAACCACCTCACAGGCTCGTTCATATGCCTTCTCAGCCACTTCCTGTGCCAGAATATCAATATCATTCAGCTTTAATGTAAGTTCCTCTAATTTATTCTTTTGACTCTCAATTTCCTTTTCTTGTCTGGCTATAATGAAATCATTTTTCTCCAAGTGTTTTTTTCCTGTCAATGGATCTTTCTCAATTATCACACCATATTTTTCTGCAATTTCAATATACAGACGCCTGATTTCTTCATCAAAACTTACTTTGCAATTATTGGTCTTATTTTTCTTTTTATCCGGTTTGGGAGGATGAAAGCCCATTGCTTCACATGCTTTCTCCTGCTTGGGGAAGTTCATGCCATAACCATCATCTGCAAAGAAAACATGACGTTCATGAATATGGGGTGTTGCTTCATCCATATGCAAAGCCCAATCAAGAATCTGCATATGTGATCCATATTTCTCCTGTATCACCTCAAACAATTCCGCTGCCACCTTAACAAAAACTGCCGGATCTTCATATCCATCTTTAGTTCCAAGCTGATAAATTGTCTCTTCTGGACAGGTACGCGAATCCTCCATAATCTGCCTGGCATTTCTTATTCTTTCCGTATGTCTGGACTTTTCATGCCGCTCATTTTGTGCATCTATGGAATCTCCAAATTGTTTGTAATAGTAAAGATATTCAACTTCATCAAATAAATATTTTCTTTCCGGTCGCACTCCATTTTCATCCGCAAGGTTATATCCTTGCAGATAATCCCAGTAAACATTCCATTTGCTCCTGTCAGCATCAACATGCTCTGCATTTTCAAGATTAAATGACCGGTCATTATGACCTGCCTTGAATACACCATTACTGTCTTTGCGGCCATTTGTCCTAGTTGCTCTCACTTTTTTCTTTTCCATCTCAATTTTCTCCTTTTCCGGGCATAAAAAAAGGAACCGATTTCTCGATTCCTTTTTTCAGCCCTTGCTGATTTCTTTACAAATTCAATTTCTCTTTTGGTAGCAAAACTACGATATCTGAGCGAAGCGTGACAGATAATAACCCAATACGATGTGTCACAACACATCTATGGGCCAAGGCTGTCGCCCTGGACGGACTAGGGTGCTTCGCACCTTTTTTCATGCAAAAATAATTATTGAATCATCCCTATAAACTGGAATTTGTCTTTATCTTATTTATCAAAATACTTATCACAGTATTCAAGTGATAGATTGATAAACTCCTGCA
>CAKREY010000022.1:0-42593 GCA_934318045.1 uncultured Lachnospiraceae bacterium | reverse complement strand
CGGAAAGAAAGTCTTGTATCTGTGTGAAGTTCTGAAGGTACAGAAAAAAGAAAGACCGATGAGGTCTTTTTTTTGTGTAAAATCGGATTGGATGGTGAAGGATTTGAAAAAATTGAATGAGACAGTGGGACACTCTTCGGGACAAAAGAAGCGTCCCGAAGAGCAGATACATACAATTGCACCGGTGTATAATGAGGAGTCGCGAATTCTGATATTAGGAAGCTTTCCCTCGGTGAAATCAAGAGAGGAAGGATTTTTCTATGGACATCCGCAGAATCGTTTCTGGAAAGTGCTTGCACGTGTATTTCAGACAGAGGTTCCGGCTACGATTCCGGAGAAGAAAACGTTTCTGCTAGAGCACAGGGTTGCGGTTTGGGATGTGATTGGACAATGTGAGATTACGGGATCTTCGGATAGTTCGATTCGAAATGTCATTCCGAATCCAATACAAAAAATCCTGGAGGAAACACAGATTAAGCATATATTTGTGAATGGGAAAAAAGCTGAAGAGCTCTATAATCGATATATCTATCCGGTTACAAAAAAGAATGCCATCTGCCTCCCCTCGACGAGTCCGGCAAATGCAAGCTGGAATTTCGAGAAGCTGGCAGAGGCATGGAAAGTGCTTCTAGGATGAAGCGAATGTCTTAATCATTACTTTTATAAGTAGAATTGCTGCATCAGAGATGGAATCGCTCGTCTCGTGCGGCAATTTCTTTTTTGTCTGTATAATCGTACGGATATCTTTCGGTTTCACAGTAAGAAAATCGTCAACTGTTTCAATCCCCGCTGCGTCGAGAATGGAGAATACAGCCTCTATGATTTCTTTTCGTTTTTCTTTTGGAATTAGAGCAATCCATACGCGGATCGCCTGATTCGCAAGGATACTTTCGTTTGTCAGATTCTTTGAAGGTACAAAGTGTCTGCCCATCACCTGCCAGCTCATTGCGTCGTGCTGGCGAAGTCCTTTATTATCACTTTTGATAATGATACAGGTCTCCGGATGCTCAAAAAGCTGACCGACAATCGATGATTCCGGAACAATCGTCTTGATGATTGGCAGTATAGCCTGGTAAGAAGGCGATGCGATGACATCCTGTGTGAAACCAGGACCATCGTTATTATAGATTGTGATGACGTGTTGTCGTATGACATCCTTACAGTGCATGCCTGCGAAAATAGCTAAATTTCCGCCTTTGGAGTGACCTCCAAGCCGGATTGAGGCATTGGAAACCGGAAGTGCGTCAAGATAAGAAAGAGCCTTGTTCTGCCCCGGAGTTTCCTTCAGATAAAGCATGTTGAAATCTTCATGCCAGCCTACAAGTGTGGCATCTGTTCCAGAAAATGCAACATAAATACTTCCATCCGGCAGCATGATTGTAAGTGCGGAGAACTGCGATTGCTCTGTTTCACTGATTTCATTTATATAGCGGGAAAGATGAGCATTGCGGAAACGCTCGCTATTTGCCATTTCCTGAAATACGAAGATTGCATTTTTGGTTGTTGAGACATGATCTAGGAGATCCTGTTTCTTATGCAGTTGGAAGAATTTGTCTGCGGCATCGGACAACGTGATCGACTTGGATGCGTCGGCAGGAACAATATCACGCAGCTCAACATAGACGAGCTGGGATAAAATCAGATTATCGACATCACAAAAGGCATCCTGGTTGAATGTCAGATCTCCGCGCCATTTCAGATAGTCAAGGATATTACTCATACATAAACCTCCTCACTTACATAATAGAGATATTCTACCACATATTTTGGAAATGTACTCCTCTAAAACATAAAATTCTACTCTACAATTTGACAATCTTGTGAAAAAATTAAAAACGCAAGGGAGTTTTTATGTACAGGTAATTTGCTAGAATGAACCTAACAAAGGAGCGGACGGCGCCTCAAAGTGTTAATTCATAAAAAATCTGTAGATTGATGAAAGGTGGAACAAGATATGATGAATGTACTTGCAAAAGGAATGAATAAACTGGTGGAAATGCTGTATGTATTTGGGGCTGTGATCGGACTTAGTCTTGTTTTTGTATATCCGGTTTTCGGAGGACTGTTGCTTGTGATCGCATTTCTGGCAGGACATATTCTGAGAGGGAAACAAGTCCAGCAGAAGGACGTTAAGGACGAACAGGAAGTTTACGCACCTGTAGTCAAAAATTGCAAGTATGTAAAGGCAAAAAAGGCTGCATAATATGGAATAGAATACATTGACAAAAGAACGAATGTTCGGTAATATAGTCTCATAGATACGGAGAAAATGATTGTGCATGGAAGAAGTATTCCTTGAATGCGCGAGGGTAGAATGGAGACAGAATATGAAGATCCCGGACAAGGTTACAGATGAACAATTAGAGATTATAAAGGCAACGGAGGGGTACATCCGCGTCGCATCGGTTCCAGGATCGGGCAAGACATTTGTGCTTACTTATCGGATTGCATATCTGATTACAGAGTTGTATGTAGATCCGGCATCAATCGTCGCGTTGACATTCACGAATAAGGCTGCAGGGGAGATGAAGCAGCGGTTGAAGGAGATTATCAGGGATAAATGCAATTGCTTTGCGGGTACATTTCATGGATATTGTAATAAGATTCTGAAGGAGGAGATTCACCGGTTATCGTTCCCGAAGACATTTTCGATATTGGATAAGAAGGCAGAGCTTGATTTGATCCGTGAGGTTGCCGAGGAAGTGCAAGTATCACTTAAGCAGAGCACGGCACGCAAGATGATGGATGAGATGGACAAAAAGAAGCTGGATACGAGCTATATAGAGCTTATGACTTCGGAGGATACGACGCAGATTGATGCACGTCTGGAGACAGAGAACAATGCTGTGGAGCGGGTGTTCCTGGGATATATTAAGAAGCAGCGCGAGAACTATGTACTTGATTTTGAAGATGTTATGCATTTCGCACTTTTTATCCTAGATCATTTTCCGGATGCGAAGAAGAAATGGCAGGATCGTTGTCAGTATGTGCTATGTGATGAGTTTCAGGATGTAAGTGCGGAGCAGGGGCGGCTTCTGTCTGTTCTGAGTGGCAGGTTCGGGAATCTGTTCGTGGTGGGAGATGATGATCAGAATATCTATTCATGGAGAGGCTCGAATCCGGAATATATGATTCATTTCCATGAGGATTATCCGGAGGTCAAAAGCTATCAGCTGACGGAGAATTTCCGGAGTACGCCGCAGGTGGTGGAACTTGCGAAGGCATTGATCATCCAGAACAAGAACCGTCTCGAGAAGGATATGTTTACGCGGAACTCCCCTGGGGCAAAGCCGGTGTTCAATCAGTTAAAGACAGAGAAAGAGGAATCTGTCTGGATTGCGAACTGTATAGGCCGGGAGATGGAGCAGGGAAAAAAGTATTCGGATTTTGTAGTGCTCGTGCGGGCTTCTTCACAGACACGCTCACTTGAAGAGGCGTTTGTGAGAAGAAAGGTACCGTATAAGATCCTGAGTGGTGCCAAGTTTTACGAGGCAGAGGAGATTCGTACCGTTCTTGCTTATCTTCGAATGGTGTACAGTCTGACGGATATGGATTTTGTCTATACGATCTCCCGCCCAAGAAGAGGATTTGGTAAGAAATCCATCGAGAGGCTTGGGAAGTTTGCGAAACAGCAAGGATGTTCCTTGTTTGAGGCACTTGGCGCACAGATTGAGACTGGTGCGGCAGTGAAAGAATCTGTAGTAAAATATTATCACGAGATTAAGCGTCTTCACGAGACATATGAGCAGTTTTCTTCCTTCGAGCTTGCGAAGCAATGTCTGGCAATTGACTATCGTGCGGAGTTAGAACAGGATTTTGACCAGACGAAGTTTGAGAATGTCACAGAGCTTCTGACGACGATACAGATGCTGGAAAAGGAGAATCTCGAGCCGATTCCGCTCGAAGATTTACTGGAGCATTTTGCGTTGTTTACGGCGCAGGATGATGATACGAGACGAAATGTAGTTCGCGTTCTGACGATACACACTGCAAAAGGGTTGGAGTTTGATACGGTGTTTGTTCCGGGATTGATCGAGAACCAATTCCCAAGCTACCGGCTGAAGAATGAGGATGAGTATGAAGAAGAACGGCGGCTCCTCTATGTTGCGATGACGCGTGCGAAGAAGATGCTGTATCTGACTTCTTATAAGAATAAAGTGGAAGGCTATCCGACCCGCACATCATCGCTATTGTGTGGCATCCATCCGTCCTGCCTGGATTGTCTAAACGGCAGTTGTCTTCCGGTTGGGAGCGTGTATGCGCCGATGGTGGAGAAGACGGGATTTGCGGCTGGCGATGTTGTATGGCACAAGATATTTGGACGCGGCGTGATTCAGAAGGTGGATGACAAGGCACAGGTTTATGATATTCAATTTGATCAGTTAGCTTCGGTTAGAAGGATTCAGTTTCGGGCAGAATTAAGAACAGAGGAATGGAAATTCGATTGATTTTTACGTATAAATTGGCTATGATAAGTATGGTATACAGAGAAACTGCGAGCGGGTGTCACAATATATAGACAAGAAGTAGAGATACTGTGTATAGACATAGAATATATAGACAAGGAGATGCGTGATTTATGAACAATTATGTGATTAGCTGCTGTTCCACAGCGGATCTTTCCAAGGAACATTTTGAGGCAATTGATGTAAAATATATATGCTTCCATTTTGAATTAGATGGAACGCAGTATGAGGATAATCTGGGTGTCAGTATTCCGTTTGATGAGTTTTATGCGCGCATGGCAAATGGCGCAGATACGAAAACGTCCCAGGTCAATGCGGAGGAGTTTGAGGAGTATTTTCGTTCCTTTCTTGAGCAGGGACTGGATATCCTGCATATAAGTCTGTCGTCAGGAATCAGCGGCGTGATCAATTCGGCAAATATTGCAAAGGAGACACTGCAGGAGGAGTTTCCGGATCGGAAGATCTATGTTGTGGATTCTCTGGCAGCTTCATCCGGATATGGATTGTTGATGGACAAGCTTTCGGAGCTTCGCGCACAGGGAAAAACGATCGACGAGGTGCGTGATTTCGCGGAAGCGCATAAGCTGAATCTGAATCATTGGTTCTTTACTTCCGACCTCACATTTTTTATCAAAGGTGGGCGTGTGACGAAGACGGCAGGATTTATCGGGAATGTGCTGAACATCTGTCCACTTCTGAATGTAGACTATGAAGGAAAGCTGATTCCGCGATACAAGATCCGGACAAAGAAGAAAGTGATTCAGGCAATCGTGGATCGTATGGAAGAATGCGCAGAGGATGGACTTGACTATTCGGGCAAATGTTATATTTCCCAATCGGCGTGCTATGAAGACGCACGTGCGGTCGCGGATCTGATCGAGGCGAGATTCACGAAGCTCGATGGAAAGGTAGAGATCAATCATATCGGTACGACAATTGGAAGCCATACAGGACCGGGGACAGTTGCGCTGTTCTTCTGGGGAAAGAAGCGGGAAGACTAATGAGCGAAGAACATATATACAAGATTATCAGGATCGATGAGGAGGATTTTGGCTGTGAAGGCAGACCGGAGGGCCAGGCTCCGATGGTACGTGTCGTAATGGAATCCGATACAGGAGAGACGACGGTCGTGATGATGGAGGATGCTTTGATGTATGCCAGGAAACTGGATGTCGGTGTGGTGGCAGTATTGGGTACAGATGGGATGCTGCATCAGCCCGGAACAGAGCTGGAAATCTCGGAATCGGAAGTTTTGCCTGTGAATATTGAGAAACAGGCAGAATGGATGGAAAATTATTGGGATGCATTGGAGGAATTGGATGATCAATGGCAAAGTCAGAAAATCAGAAATTAAAGCTATTGTATATTTGTCGCAGGGTTTCATTATTTTCAGTGGAATGTAAGAAAAGAACCGAAGAGCGTGTAAAAATGCTTTGAGATAATGCATTAGCAGGAGTGATTCTTGACCGGTTTGGAACAACAATATATGTAAAAGTAATACTACATAATTGAAATAGAGTCAAAAGGATTGAACGATGTGTTCAATGACAAATGCAGTTCGACCAGATATACTGGACATCGTAGAAAAGACGATGAAAGAGGAAAGAAATGGAGCGTGATGCAGATGTCAGATGTAAGCTTAAATGTTTTCACAAGCCCGTATGAACGGACGTTTGAAAATGTCAAGTACGGATTTAATGATGGTGCAGTCGATGGTGCAGTCGTTATCTTTGAAGATTCCAAAACCAGACAGGGCTACGTAGATATATATGCGATTATGCCGGGCAAACCGTCGCTGGCTGAAATCAGGGAATGTAGAGATTTTGCCCGCAAGCGGTTCAGCGATAGAATAAAGCCGGGAGCACTTCAAATCATGATACTTCCTGCTGTAGAGCAGATGAATGTTACGACCGGAATTACGTATTATGAGGGAAGTGCTGATGGGTTCTGGAGGGACGAAAAGGAGTTTGTCCGTGACATGTGCAGGCGTGTGATGCGGGCGTTTCAGGTTCCGCAGAAGTCAATCTATCTGTATTACAGCGAAAACGATGATACAGATTCGATTGCCTATTTCGGTTATTCCATCCGTTATTTACATCCGGAACAGATTGCGGCGTACAGAGGCAATGAATCAGCCGTAAAATGCTGCACGTTCCGTGAATTCAACGCAAGAAACAGACGTTTGGCTATGGAGTCAGCAAAAGGAAAGGCAGAAGAAACCCAAAAGAAAAAAACATCGAACACCAATCAGAGCAGCCAGGATGAAATGTCGGATGCTGCTACAGAAGCAGCTATGAAGCATAGTGATGCAGAGACTTGCCAGCCGGACGATGTTGATTTATGGGAGGAAGTGGATGATGGGTATATCCATGAGCCTACCATGCAGGAGCGGATAAAGATTTTTTTGCAGAATAATTCCTTTGCCCAGATGTTGTACTTTATGCAGGCAAGAGTGAAGGGGCAGCCGGAGCTGCCTAAGATTCTGGCAGGCGTATACCGCTATCTGCAGTGTATCGCAGAAAATAAGCAGGTGCATAATAACATCCTGCTTGCAGCACCTTCGGGCTGCGGTAAGACGGAGACCTTCCGGGCACTCAGAGATTTCTTTCGGGTGTATCTTCCGGACTTCCCGGTTCTTCAGGTTGATGTGACATCCATCACGGAGGAAGGCTTCAAGGGACCGGATACAGTCGAGATCGTCCGTGGATTGTTTGAAACGGTGGACCCAACCGGAATCGGGATTGTTTTTATGGACGAGTTCGACAAGAAGCTGTCACCATCCTTTACAAGTGGTGGCAATAACGTGAATGCGGCGGTGCAGGCACAGATCCTTACTTTGCTGGAAGGACGAACAGTCACGCTGCAGAATCAGATGATTGACACGGGCAATACGCTGTTTATCGGACTCGGATCTTTCGACGCATGCAGACAAAAACGTGAGACAAAGCGTGGTGGCCTTGGGTTTGGAGCGACTGCACAGAGTGAGCAGGAAGATCATTATCATCCGATCTCCAGAGCAGAAATGATCAAGCTGGGGGCATCCTATGAGTTGCTTGGACGGTTCCAGATCATTGCGAATTACTATCGGTTATCCCAAAAGATGGTAAACGAAATTATCGACAGACGCCTGGAAGAGCTGTCGGATTCCATTGGCTACCGGGTCGAGGTTACAGACGATCTGCGGGATCAGCTCTGGGAGCAGGCAAACGGAAAGTACGGATGCCGTATGCTGGAGAACACGCTGGTCGATCAGGCAATGTCGATTTTGCCGACACTTCTGGTCGAAGAAACCTCTGCCCAAAACGCAGTTGTGGTGCTGGACAAGAACGGACAGTCGCGCGTTGGGAAGCCCGGAACAACGAAAAAAACAGTAGACATAGACGAATTGCCATTTGTGTAAAACAAAAAAGAATGGATCCGGGGGTTATCCCATGGATCCATTTTTTGCGCAGTGTATGTCATACAGCATATGATATTCAACGAGCCGGCAGGCGGGATGTGGAACCACTCTATAGAACAGGAAAAAGTAGATGTCTGCGCGACACAGGAGCTGGTACAGTATCTGTGTGCGGAGGCAAATGGAAAATACGGGTGCTGTATGCTGCAAAAATAGCTGTTGTAAAATGGACAAAAATATGGTTTTATAGAACATAGGATTATTATGCGAATCTATAGAAAAAGAGGGGAATTATAGTATGCCAGTTTTCGATTTTTCAAATTCATCAGGATCAGCAAAAGAGCAGGCAAAACCTGTTTGTACATATACACCATTTTTATCGGATGCAAAGGAAAAAACACCGGAAGAACCAATCCTTGTGTTGGATAATACAAAGCGGAAATGGGCGCACCATGCGTCCGGAATGTTTGCGAATCAGAGCAAACATACTGCGTTTGAATTCAATGATACGGACGGAACGTGGTCCGCGGATATTCTGCGTGTGGACGCACGGTTTATCAGCCTGATCAAATGGCTCGGGGATAACCGGATTCCAATTCGTCTGTCCGGACAGAACATGGAGGATGGGTATGCAGTTTATAAGATTCGGGAGACTGCCTATGGCGGCGCAGCAAAACTGTCTGCAGAGGATGGTTTCCTGCAGTTTATGATCGAGCGCCTGCTTGCAAGCAGTGCGGCAGAGGAAGTCGAGGAAGACGAGGATGCAGATGAAGTCGGCGATGAGATGAAACTGACAAGCCTGCAAAGCATTTCCGATTTCATGATGTGCGCAGGTAAGACGATGCCGGATAATATCCGTCTGTGGGCAAGGCGGAATCTTGCAGTGGCACGCTCGAGTGAGGTGTCACAGGAGGAGCGCAGACATGCACAGCGTGCGCTTTCCATCATGCTGAATGTGCAGTGGAAGAGCAATTATTTCGAGGCAATCGATCCGGTATGGGCGAGAAAAATCTTAGATGAAGAGCTGTATGGATTAGAGCGTGTCAAGCAGAGAATCATGGAGACGATCATCCAGATTAACCGGACACATACATTACCGGCATATGGATTGCTTCTCGTAGGACCGGCAGGTACGGGAAAATCGCAGATTGCGTATGCCGTGGCAAGAATCCTGAAACTGCCTTGGACAACACTCGACATGAGTTCCATCAAAGATCCGGAGCAGCTGACAGGAAGCTCCCGGATTTATGCGAATGCGAAGCCGGGAATTATCATGGAGGCATTCTCGAATGCCGGTGAATCGAATCTGGTATTTATCATCAACGAGCTGGATAAGGCAGCATCCGGCAAGGGAAATGGCAACCCGGCGGATGTGCTGCTGACGCTTCTGGATAACCTTGGATTTACAGATAATTATATGGAATGTATGGTGCCGACAACCGGTGTCTATCCGATTGCAACGGCAAATAACAAAGAAGATATCAGTGCGCCAATTATGTCGAGATTTGCAGTCATTGATATTCCGGATTATACATTTGAAGAAAAGAAGATTATATTTACGAAATTTGCGATGCCGAAGGTGCTGAAGCGGATTGGACTCCGTGAGGAAGAGTGTGTCGTGACAGAGGAAGGCTTAGATGCTGTGATTCACCAGTTCGAAAATACGACAGGTATCCGTGATATCGAGCAGGCGGCAGAACATCTGGCAGCGAACGCATTGTATCAGATAGAAGTGGAACATGCAGAGCATGTCGTATTTGATGCAGAAGCGGTACAGGTGTTATTTGCATAAGAGGGGTATAGAAAGAGAGAAGAGTATGAGGGTATATTATGAGTGATACATGGTTGATGAGTGAGAAATTCCGGAACTTTTTAGAGATTCTGCATACGGAGGCGGCAGATTATGGGACATGTGTCGAAAATGCATCCCAGGCGATTGCCGGCATAGCAGAAGATTTGAAGATAGGCAGACTGACGCAGGAGATTGATGCACCGGTATCGGCGATCCGGCCGAAAGGAATTCATCATGAAAGCGTTTTATATGACAGCAAAAAAGAAAATTATGGGAAAGGGAAAACAAAAGTATTTTCTCTTGCAGATGGAGGAACTGTGACAGTCATCCTCTATCCGGCCGAAAAAGATTCTTTTACAAAAGAGAAAATGGAAATCTGGAGTACTGTCCAGCAGGAAGTATTCCTGCAATTTAACCGTGTGATGATGCAGAACCTGTTGCAAAATGTATTGCACACGGACATGGCAACCGGGGTTGCAAATCTGGCGGCGTTCATGCAATTTATAGGGAAACTGGTTGCAACGGGGGAAATTCGATACTATACAGGTATTTTTTCCAATATTCATAATTTCCAATATGTAAACCGGATATTCCCTTATTCGGAAGGAGATATCGTTCTTCGGAATTATGCAGGGCTGTTAGACCGGCTTTTGATGGAGGATGAGATGGTGGCACGTCTTGGCGGAGATAACTTTGTGCTTCTTGTCAAGAACAACCGGCAGGAGACGATATTATCAAAGCTCCAGCATATCCGCCTGACACATCGGACAGAAGTAAAAGAAAAAGAGTTTGTATTTAGCGCAACCATTGGATATAGTGAGCTGCGTGATATCCGGTCACCACGGGAAGTGATGGCGCGTATAAGTACTGCATATCAGGCAGCGAGACAACGGGGAGCCGGATCGGTGGCAGAGTATTCGACAGAAATCAGAAACAAGCTGGCAGAGACACAGGCGATTATTTCCGGATTCCAGCCAGCCATGGAAGCACATGATTTTATTGTATATTACCAACCGAAGGTAGATATCCGGACACAGAAAATCTGTGGAGCTGAGGCACTTGTACGATGGCTTCACAACGGAGAACTGATTCCGCCGGCAAAATTCATCCCGCAGCTCGAACGGGAAGGTAGTATCTGCCGGCTGGATTACTATGTGCTGGAGGAGACATGTAAGTTCATCCGCAGGCGGCTGGATGAAGGAAAGAGTGTCCCGTGCATCTCAGTGAATTTCTCCAGAAAGCATCTCGAGGAGAATCATCTCGTACGGAAAATCGTAGCGACCATTGACAGACACGATGTCGACCACCGGTATATCGAGATTGAACTGACAGAGAGTGAGGATTTCCAGAATTATGAAGTCATGTCCGAGATTGTAAATGGATTGAAGCAGGAAGGAATCGGCACATCCATCGATGATTTTGGAACCGGATATTCCTCGCTTAATATGATCAAGAAAGTTGATTTAAATGTAATCAAAATCGACAAATCATTTATTCCGCTTGAGACAGATTATACGGGCAAAGAGATTGACAAAGTGATGTTTACAAGCATGATCGACATGATTAAAAAGCTTGGCAAGAAAACGATTGCGGAAGGCGTGGAGACGAAAGAACAGCTGCAATATCTGCTCGATGTCGGTTGCGATATCGTGCAGGGATACGTATTTGACAAGCCAATGCCGGAAAAAGCGTTTGATAAACGGTTAGAACAAGGATATGGAGATGGGAAATAATTTATGAGTAGTGAAGAAAAACGATATGCATTATTGATTGATTCAGATAATGTATCAGCCAAATATATAGACACGATCTTTGATGAACTGGCGGACCGGGGTATGGTAACGGTCCGGAGAATCTACGGAGACTGGGCGAAAAGCGTGAATGGCTGGAACCGGACGACGCTGCTCCGGAATTCCATTGTTCCAATCCAGCAGTTTGCATACACGCAAGGGAAAAATGCAACGGATTCGGCGATGATCATCGATGCGATGGACCTGCTTTACACCGGAAATCTGGATGGATTTTGTCTTGCGTCGAGTGACAGTGATTTTACCCGACTGGCAGAGCGGCTGCGGGAAGCCGGCAAGGAAGTGGTCGGCATGGGTGAGAACAAGACACCGGAAGCGTTTGTCAAGGCGTGCACGAGCTTCAAGATGCTCGATGCACTTATCCGCGAGGATATCTCCCAGACGACGGATGAAAAGAACACGGTGAAAACCGTTGCTGAAAAGACAGAAAACAGTTCGAATATTACAAGTATCAAGTCCATTCAGAAAGTGATTTACGATATTATAGACAGTAATTCGGACAATAATAAACTGACGCATGTCGGAGAAATCGGAAGTAAGCTGCAGGCGCGATTCTCTGATTTCGATGTGCGGAATTATGGATATTCAAAGCTGACAACATTTATAAATGAAGCGTTTGGCAATTTTGAGGTCATTTCCCAGAATCGACAGAATTATGTGAAGATTATCGATGATGTTGTGCCGAAGAGGGATATTGAGGATCAGATCATTCAGATTTTGAAGAAGGACCCACAGAAGAACAGCAATATGGGACTCTTAAACAGTACATTAAAAAATGAGAACCGGAATTTCAGTATCAAGAAATATGGATATAGCAAATTCTCCAGCTTCCTGAAGAGCTTTGGCTGTTTCAAGATTGAGGGAGATAAGGTGACGCTGCAGTAGACGGGCATATATGCAATATACGGAAGCAGAAGTGAATGATGCGGATGAAAGTGAAAAATGCACATAAGGAGAATACATATGGGCAAATCCGGAATGAGCGAAATGGAAGAAGATACGACCAGAGGGGATGAAACGGAAGCGATGAAAGTACAGGAACATGGAGAAAAAAATAAACGAAAAACAGTTGCGGATAAAGGCAGGAAAACTTCGATACGTGATGTGGTAAAGCTTTTGAAATGGATTGTGATCCTGGCGGTCGTAGTCATCCTGGTTGGAGTCGGCTATAAGCTTGCAAAGCAGCTTGGCTGGTTTGGACTGAAGCCGGAGGTAAAGACGACGATCCTTACAAGCAGTCAGTTAGAGGAAGTCCTGCAGATTGACGATCTGGCTGTGTGTAATATGACATATAATGGAGTCGCGGCTGTGCCACAGAAGAAACATCCGAACAAGATTGCGTATTATGTGTCCTATCATGCCTGTGCAAAAGCAAGTATGAACATGGAAGAGATCAAAGTGAACATCGACGAGGATGTCCCGGAAGGACAGGCTAAAAAGATTGTAGTCACACTTCCACGAATCCAGGTGAAAGAAGTTGTCGTGGATATGGCATCAATGGACTACATGTTCATAAAGAAGAGTGCAGAAAAATCCGATGTATCCGAGGAAGCCTATGCGGCATGCCTTGCAGATGCAGGTGAAGCGTGCAGAGGCAATGAAAAACTCCTTGAAATGGCAAGAGAAAATGCGGAAGATACAGTGAAAGCGTTGATCAATCCAATCATTGAAAATCAGGATGAGCCATATGAACTGGTGATTAAATAGAAATTTCGATGGGAGGAAATGAGAATGGGAAAGACGAATAAAAAGGTAAAGGGATTGAACAAAAATAGAAAGATAAAAAGACTTGCGGCATTTTGCCTTGTTGTTTGTATGCTTTTTTCAGCCTGTGGCAAACAGGAAGAAGCACCGAAGGAAGATTTAAGTCTCACGCAGATGAAATCCATCTGTGAGCTTGCAACGCTCAAGACATATTATCATAATGTCGCAAAGCTTACGAAAGAAAAAGATGTGCTGTGGTGGGACACAACCGCAGAACTCTGGATCGAGTATTCCGGTATCGTAAAGCTCGGCGTGGACATCACGAACCTGGGGATGCAGGTGGATCAAAATCAGGTGACGATCACGATGCCGAAGGCAACGGTGCTTAGCTGTCAGGTGGATCAGACATCGCTGGATAAGGACTCCTATTATACGAACCGGGAAGGTCTCGGGGCAGAAAAAATCAACGCAGATGACCAGACGGAAGCAATCAGAATGGCACAGGAAAATATGTTAGAGGAAGTAAATGCAGATGACTCCCTGCTACAGCAGGCTGAACAGCGCGCACAGGAGCTGTTAGAGCAGTATGTGAAGAATGTCGGTGATGCGATGGGCAAAACGTATGAGGTGAGTTTTGTGATTGCGGATGATGCTGGGACAGGAAGTACGGATAGTACGGAAGCAGTATCGCCGGAAGAAGACAGTGCAAAATGATTGATAAAAATTGATGTGAGTTATGAGAATTTCATAAACGAAAAGAGCCGATACAACAAAAGTGTACCGGCTCTTTCGTTTCCTTGGAGGGATAGGGATCGAAATTATGTTAATCCTCGTCCTCGGCATCTCTGCGCAGATAAATCAGCTTCCGGAATGCTGGTACGATCTGTGCGGCAACGACAGCCTTCACAAGGTCAAGTGCAATAAAAGGAAGAAAACCGGCTACAAAAGCAGCCTTGATACTGCAACCTGATGCGATCATAATCCAGAGAGAACCGACTGCGTCAACGAGAACAGCGGATAACAAAGCAACGATAGTATAACGGATACGATTGTACTTCTTTCCGCGGAAGACCGGAATCAAAATGGCGATGAAGATAAAGGCGAAGGAAAAACCGCCATAAGTGCCAAATAAGTATCCCGGACCTGCCTGTCCACCAACGAATACCGGAACACCGACCAATCCGAGTAACATCCAGATCAGACCGATGAAGAATGATTCCGCAAGTGGAAATACAAGTGCAATCAAGGTGATTACAAAGTTTAAAAGTGTGATGTGCGTTCCGTTTGGCAGCGGGATGCTGATATAAGCGGATACACACAGGATGGCTGCGAAAAGTGCCATCATGACAATTGAGTAGGTTGAAAATTTGCTTTTTGCTGTTGTGTTCATTTCTTTTTCTCCATAGTTTCTGTTATAATAGCCGTGCTATTATTGTATTTATACATGGTTATGAAAAACATTTTTGCATTTTTGATTGTTGTGCTTCACTGGTAAGCATATAAATGAACGCAAGGGATTTTCCATAGCAGGTACATGATGTAGAATAGCAGATGGAAATAAGAATGTCAACCTAAACAAGATAGAAAAGTTGACATTGTAAACTTTGGGAAATATAATAGGAACATTGAGTGAGAAAATGGAATGCATAGATATAAAATACATAGATAAAGATTATTGAAAAATATGTGGAATAAAAATGCCCGTAAGGGGATGAATCATAGCAATATAAAGATTGGGATAAGAAAGAAAAATGAAGAGTGAATTTGAAAAAATATTTGAACAACTGGCGGATTTTCACACGCTTGCCGGGTACGATGGCTGGATGATCGGGGCGTGTGTGTATGCGCAGCGGGAAGCGGCAGGAGAACGCGTATCAGGCACAGAATTTGGCTGTGGGAATGATCTGACAGCAGTTCAAAATCAGAATATCAAAATTCAAAACTCCTGCAAGTCCGAGATTGTGAAGGAAACTCCAAGCTTTGCGGTTATGCGGAATCAGATGGAAGAGGATGGAATCGTGTATCAACTGGAGTTGCATGTAGTGAAGCCGGAGGTGCAGGGCGCAGTTTCTAGCAGACAAGCTGGTATGGAAAAAAATATGGGCATGAATGTAGAAAAATCAAAGCCGGAAGAACGGCGGATGGATCTACACCATTCGGTCGGAACGGAAGAAACCGCGGACACAGGCGAGGGAAAAACGTTTTCATTTACGCATTCCGATATTCTTCGGTTTGTGGATGCCGTAGGCGATACGAATTCGATTCACCGGACGGCGCATGCCGTTGTGCCGGGGCTTTTGATGGTGGAGTGGATGCTTGACATGTGGATGAAAAAACAGCCGGAAACGAAGACTGATGTAGGGATGCAGGCAGGTGTGCAGGTGGAAACGAAAAACGACATGCAGGCGGGAATGCCGGATAGCGGAACGTTTATTTGCAGATTCCGTTTTGAAAAACCGGTATATGTTGATGAGAGACTGCACGTGGAGGCAAGAAACACGCGGGGAAAGCAGGTCTATGAATGTAAACGAGAGGATAAGGAAATCGTATGGAACATGCGTATATTATAGACGGACGCCGCAGCTATATCGGTGTCGAAAATGGAATGTATAAACATCTGCCGGCCGAGGTGCTTGCGGCGGAGGTACTCTGTGCGCTTGTACCGGAAGATGTGCGTCAGATGGTCGATGAAGTAATCGTCGGAAATGGAGTCGGAGCCAGTGGAAATGTTGGCAGACTGGCAACGCTTACGGCACATTTCCCGAAAGAAGTTCCTGCATATACGGTGGATATGCAGTGCGGATCGGGATTGGAAGCACTGACGATTGCCGCGGCGAAGATAAAAAGCGGACAGGCAGATCTGATCGTGGCGGGTGGTGTGGATAGTTCATCGACAGCACCGCGCCGGGCGTACAATCGGAATCATCCGGATTATGAACGCTATGGCGGTGAAGAATCCTTTTATTCGGTTGCAAAGTTCGCGCCGGGAGACCATGATCCATATGCGATGATCCGCGGCGCAGAGCGTGTGGCAGTAGATACGCATATGACCAGACAGGAATTAAATAAATGGGTATTGCGTTCACATTCTCTCGCTAAACAGACAAGAGAAGCCGGCGTGCTCGAACCATATCTGGTCGGCGTGCAGGGGGCTGTTGCGGATGCCGGTATCCGGGATCGCATGAGTGAACGGTTCTTAGATAAGCTGCCGCCGCTTCTGCCGGACGGAGCGATACTGACAGCCGGAAATACATGCCTGATGCATGACGGCGCGGCATTTTTGCTGGTGGCATCGGAGCGGTATGTGAAGGAACATAATCTGACACCGCTTGCGGAAATCGTCGATTCCGTAACGGTTGGAGGCAACCCGGACAAGAGCCCGGAGACAGCAATATTTGCAATTCAGAAATTACTTGCCAAGACGGGACACACGGCAGAGGATATCGCAGTATTTGAGTGTAATGAGGCGTTCGCAGTGATTGATGAGCTTTTTGCACGTGCCTATCCGGAAGCAGTTGACCGTTACAACCGGTATGGTGGGGCACTCGCATATGGACATCCATATGGCGCCTCAGGCGGTATTATCACGATACATGCATGCCGGGCGTTGCAGGAGACACCGGGCTATGCAGTATGCAGCATTGCGGCAGCGGGAGGCATTGGACATGCGCTGTTGCTGCGGGCGGGAGGAATGTAACATGCAGTATATTGATTATCTGACAAAACAACCATCGGACAAAGACGCAATCATCATCAACGGTGATTGCTATACATACGGAAAGCTCTATGCGCTTGTGCAGGATGCGCGCGCGCATCTTCCACAGATTGCAGAAAAACATCTGTATCCGATCCGGGAGACCGGAATCCTGAAACAGTTGATCTTATTTCTGGCGTGTGCGGGATCAAATCAGGTACCGGTCATCGTGCCGGCGGACAGCAAGCTGGGAGTGACAGATCCGCTGTTTGATACACCTGTGCCGGAGCGCGCGGTAATGGCAGTGATGACATCCGGGACAACCGGGATTCCGAAGATTTTATTCCGAAGCTTTGAAAGTTGGGCGGATTTCTTCCCAATTCAGAATACAGTGTTTGGCGTGGATGCGGACAGCCGTCTGTTCGTGCAGGGAAGCCTTGCATTTACCGGGAATCTGAATCTCTATATGGCACAGCTTGCGGCAGGCGGCACGCTGATTGCGGAGGATGTATTTCTGCCGGGTAAATGGGAGCAGGTGATGGCGCGCGAAAGGGCAAACGGCATTTACCTGATTCCGTCTAAATTGCTTATGCTGCCTCGCGTATTTAAGGGAGTAAATGCGAATATCCGCACGATCATTTCGGGCTCACAGAGCCTTGGGCGAAAGGATGCGGAAGTGTTGAAGAAGATATTTCCGAATACGGAGATTACATTATATTACGGTGCAAGCGAGCTGAATTATATCACGTATGTGAAGTCCGCGGACATGACGGAAGAGCGGAACCTGATCGGCAAACCATTTCCGGAGGTGCGGGTGTTCATACAGGATGATGAAATATACGTGGACAATGCATTTCATGTGGAGAATATTACGGTACCATATTCGCTTAGAGACAGCGGACGGATGGATGCGCAGGGGAATTTTTATTTCCTTGGCCGGACGGATGATATCGTCGGCGTGCGCGGACGCAAAGTGTCGATGATGAAGATAGAAAATGCGCTGGAAGAAGTTACGGGCATCACGGAAGCAGCAGTCGTTCTGCTTCCAAAGGAGAAGGATGCGGATATGCCGGCGGAGATCGTGAGTGCATTTGTGACAGTGGAAGGTATGGATGTGCCCGAGAATCTGCGGCAGCAGTTGAAAACGCGACTTGCAGATTTTGAGATTCCGAAGCGTGTGATTGTGCTGGAGGCATTGCCGAAGAACACAAGCGGGAAAGTGGATAAGGCGCGGCTTAGACAGTGGTGGCTGGATTCGGAGTAAAGCAGGGAGAAAGTAGGAGATTGCTCCAAGTCGAGAAAAAGCGAGTGAGTTGTAGTAGGAGTAAAATAGGGAGAAAGAGATGGATTGGTCCAAGTCGGAAAAAAGAGAGCAAGCTGTAGTAGGAGCAAAACAGGCAGGATGAGAGGGATTGCTCCAAGTGGGAAAAAAGAGAGCGAGCTGGAGTAGGAGCAAAACAGGAAGGATGAGAGAGATTGCTCCAAGTCGAGAAAAAGAGAGCGAGCTGGAGTAGGAGTAAAACAGGAAGGATGAGAGGGATTGCTCCAAATTGAGAAAAAGCGAGTGAGTTTGAGTAGGAGCAAAACAGGCAGGATGAGAGGGATTGCTCCAAGTAGGAAAAAAGAGAGTGAGCTGGAGTAGGAGTAAAACAGGAAGAAAGTAGGAGATTGCTCCAAGTCGAGAAAAAGAGAGCGAGCTGGAGTTGGAACAAAACAGGAAAAAATGGAGGACCGGACAGTGATACGGGCAGAACAGGTGAGATTTCAATATAAAAAGCGGGATGTCGATGGAAATGTGATCGCGACGGAAGAAATCTTAAAGGGTGTAGATCTTACAATTAAAAAGGGCGAATTCATTGCGCTGCTTGGCAGAAATGGTTCCGGCAAGACGACGTTCTCGAAGCAGTTAAATGCAATCCTTCGACCGTCGGAAGGTACGGTGACGGTAGACGAGATGGGAACCAAGGATGTGGATAAGCTGTATGAGATCCGCCAGCGCGTCGGTATGGTGTTCCAGAATCCGGACAATCAGATGGTGGCGGCAAATGTGGAGGAAGAGGTTGCATTCGGCCCGGAGAATCTGGGTATGGAGTCGGATACAATCGTGGCACGTGTGAAGCAGGCACTTGAACAGGTGCGGATGTGGAAGCGCAGAAAGACGGCTCCGAATCATCTGTCGGGCGGACAGAAACAGCGGATTGCGATTGCAGGAATTCTTGCGATGCACCCGGATTATATCGTCTTAGACGAGCCGACTGCGATGCTTGATCCGAAAGGACGGAAAGAAGTGATGGAAGCGTTACAGCGGTTGAATCAGGAACAGGAAATGACTGTGATTCTGATCACCCATGATATGGAAGAGGCGGCACTTGCGAGCCGGATAATTCTGCTTGCAGATGGGCAGGTGCGTTTCGATGGAACGCCGGAGGATTTCTTCGGAGCGGATGCCTTGCTTGCCAAGATGGGCATGGAGGCACCGCTTTCTTACCGGGTGCAGCAGGCAATGGGAAGTGCGGCAAATCTGCAATCGGGTGCAGGTGAAAAAAGAGATAAGTGTAAAATAGATGTAAACGATAGATCCATAAAAAATGAGTGGACTGTGGAACAGAAGAAGCAGATACATGATGATAACCAGAGCGACAGTTGTCAAAAAACGAGTGTGTCAGAGAACCAAATAAAAGACCAAGATCTCCTCTCCCTGCAACACGTTAGCTATATTTACAGTCAGGGAACCGCATACGAGAAGGTTGCCTTAGACGACGTGAGCCTGTCGCTTGGCAAAGGAGAGATTGTCGGACTTGCCGGGCATACCGGTTCCGGCAAATCCACCATGATCCAGTTACTGAACGGGTTACTGAAACCGACTGGAGGAACGGTTACATTTGAGGGAAAGGATATTCATGCAAAGGGATATTCCGGAAATTATCTGCGCAGTAAGGTTGGCATGGTATTCCAATATCCGGAACATCAGATGATCTGTGATACCGTGTGGGAGGATGTCGCGTTCGGACCGAAGCGGCAGGGGCTATCCGAGGTGGAATGTCAGACACGCATACAGGAAGCTCTTGCATTTGTAGGTTTGCCGGAGAAGTATTATGAGGCGAATCCGTTGCAGTTATCCGGCGGGCAGAAGCGGCGTGTGGCGATTGCAGGTGTGCTTGCGATGCAGCCGGAGTATATCATATTGGATGAGCCGGCAGCAGGACTGGACACAGAAGGAAAACAGGAAATATTCGACCGGATCCGGCGGATGAGCCGGGAACAGGGAATCGGCGTTCTGCTTGTCTCACATAGTATGGAGGACCTGGCGGAATACGCAGACCGGATGATCGTGCTTGATGACGGAAAGAAGATACTTGACGGAAGTCCGGTACAGGTATTTGCCGAGAGGGAAACGCTGGAAACCTGCGGGCTGGATGTGCCGGAAGCAGTGAAGTTTGCCGATCGCCTGCGTGCGGAGGGGTATGAGATACCACAGACCGTGATACGGGAAGAGGAATTGCTGGAAACCCTGCGTGCTTGTGTGGATGGCTGTAGGCATGTCGCGGCGACGAGGAGGCAGCAAGCTCAGTCGGATATACAGGAAGTATCGGAAGAAGGCAGCAACCGAGTCCGGTCGGATATGCAGGAAGTATCGGAAGAAGGAAATTCTGACATGCAACGAGGAGATACGCTATGATTCGAGACATTACAATTGGACAATATTATCCGTCGGATTCGCCGATTCATCATTTGGATCCGCGCGTGAAGTTATTCGCGACGCTGCTCTATATCATCAGCTTGTTTCTCTCCAAAAGCTTCGTGGTATTTGCTGTGGCAGGTGTGGTACTGCTCGTCTGCATCATGATATCGAAGGTTCCGTTTCGCTACATGATAAAGGGCTTAAAGCCGGTCTGGATTTTGCTTGTATTCATCTGCATCGTAAACGTATTTTTCGGAAAAGGGGATGTGCTGTATTTTCATTGGCGGTTCATCCATATCTACCGGGAAGGCATCCTGCAGGCACTGATGCGTGTCGTGCGGCTGGTAGAACTGATCCTGGGTTCATCACTTATGACTTACACGACGACACCGACAGAGCTTACCGACGGCCTGGAGAAGGCATTTCATCCGCTTACGAAGATTCATGTGCCGGTGCATGAGATTGCACTCATGATGTCAATTACGCTGCGCTTCATTCCGATTCTGATTGAAGAGTTAGACCGGATCATGAAGGCACAGACGGCACGAGGGGTGGACTTCGAGGAAGGAAATGTGTTCCAGAAGTTGAAACGTACCGGACGGATTCTGATGCCGCTTTTTGCGTCCGCAGTTGGAAGGGCGGGTGATCTGGCACTCGCGATGGAAGCACGCTGCTATCAGGCAGGCAGACCGAGAACGAAGATGTATCCGCTTCGATATGCACGTGCGGATGGCGTCGTGTATGTGCTGGCAATCGTATATCTGGCAGGGATGATCGTGTTGAAGGTAATGGTTGGATAATATAAAAACCTATTGACAAATAAAATAACACTGTTATAATAACGGTGTTATGAAAAATAAAACAATATAAATAACAGCAACAACTAACAAAGAGAAGGAGCAGCTCATGCGACACGAGACAACCGGTGTGACGGAATCCCTGCTTCAGGCAGCGAAGGAAGAATTCTTTACCTATGGATTCCATGATGCCAGCATGCGGCGGATATCGGCAGCATGCGGAGTCAGTACCAATTCCATATATACCCGGTTTGGTGATAAGAGCGGACTTTTTACCGCGATTGTACAGGAAGCGGCGGATGGCCTGATGGAGATGTATATGCAGAGTATACAGAAGGCAACCGGGAATCCAGATATAAATCAGGTCATACAGGAAGGCAACAAAGGAACCGATCAGGTATTGGCATATATCTATCAGCACAAGGAAGAATTTCAGCTTCTGTTCTGTCATTCGGATGGAACCGAATATGAAGATTATTTTGACAAACTCGCGGCTATTGAGGAGCAGTATTACAGTATATTTGCAAAGCAGTATGCAAAGGACGGCGCGGTTGTCGATGATTTTTTCATCCATGTATTCTGCAGAACCGGCTGGCAGTATATCTACGAGGTATTGACACACGATAAGCCATACGATGAGGCAGCAGCCTTTATGAAGAATGTACAAATCTTCAATTTCGCAGGCTGGAAAGCAGTTTTTGGCTTGTAAATAATATGACATATGATAACAGGCAGTGCATAGCGATGTGCACTGCCAAAAAAATCACATACAGGTTAGCGGAAACTAACTAAATATAAAATTATTTTACAAGGAGGTTTTGTCATGAAGACAAAAAAGCAAAGTGCAATGTCAAGACTTATGAAAATTGCCGGAACACATAAGTATTTTTCCTATGCATCCTGCGTCTTGGCAGCGATCAGTGCCTGGGTTGCGCTGATTCCGTTTTATGATGTGTGGCGCATCATAAAGGAGGTCTTGGAAGTAAGACCGGACTATTCCAAAGCCACACATATCACATCATATGGATGGCAGGCAGTCGGATTCGCCCTGCTTGCAATGGCGCTTTATATCGGAGCTTTGATGTGCTCCCATAAGGCAGCATTCCGCGTGCAGACCAATATGCGTACTGCGATGATGAATCACATCATGAAGCTTCCGCTTGGTTATGTGGAGGCAGAAGGGACCGGAAAGATCCGGAAGATCGTTATGGATTCCTCCGCGGCGACAGAGACATTTCTGGCGCACAACCTGCCGGATAAGGTTGTGTCAAGGGCAACACCGATCGGCCTCCTCGTGCTGATGGCAGGCTTTGACTGGCGCCTTGGTCTGATCAGCCTGATTCCGGCTGTATTCGCATTTCTCATCATGGGTACGATGATGATGGGACCGAAGATGGCAGAGGATATGAAGAAGTATCAGAACTCGCTGGAGACGATGTCATCCGAGGCGGTGGAGTATGTGCGCGGCGTACCTGTCTTAAAGACATTTGGACAGACAATCTTCTCATTCAAGCGGTTTAAGGCAGCCATCGATGAATATGAGAAATGGACGATTGATTACACGAAATCCATGATGATTCCGATGATCGGATTTACGGTATTTTGTAACGGCATTTTCGCAGCATTGATCGTAGCGGCGTATACATTAGGTGGAAATACGGTCACAGATAAATTCGTATTGAACCTGATCTTCTACATATTGGTGACTTCGGTACTTACCACAACGCTGATGAAGGTTGCATATGCAGGTGAATCACAGATGCTCGTCGAGGATGCATTGAACCGGATGGATGAGGTGCTAAATGCGAAGGAGCTTCCGGAGGCAGCAAATAAGCAGACACCGAAGGACGCGTCAATCGCATTGAAGGATGTGACATTTACTTACGACGAGGCAAAGGCAAATGCCATCGACGGCATCACGCTTTCTGTCAAAGCAGGTTCCCACATCGCATTTGTCGGTCCGTCCGGCGGTGGTAAGACAACGCTCGCATCACTGATCGCAAGATTCTGGGATGTCAAGAGTGGCAGCATCGAGATTGGCGGCGTGGATGTGAAGAACATCGACGGCAAAGAGCTGATGAACCAAGTGTCGTATGTATTTCAGGATAGTAAGCTGCTGAAGACCTCGATTCTGGAAAATGTCCGTATGGGAAGACCGGACGCGACGGATGCCGAGGTAATGGACGCGCTGGAGAAGGCACAGTGCAGGGACATCATCGAGAAGCTTCCGGACGGTGTGAACACGGTGATTGGCTCAAAGGGAACATATGTATCCGGTGGTGAGATGCAGCGTTTGTCGATCGCGCGGGCATTCCTTAAGAATGCACCGATTCTGATCTTAGATGAGGCGACCGCATTTGCCGATCCAGACAATGAGAGACAGGTACAGCGCGCATTTGAGAACCTGTCCAAGGATAAGACGGTGATCATGATCGCACATCGTCTGTCGACGGTGACAAATGCGGACCAGATCTATGTATTGAAGGACGGAAAGATTGCAGAGTCCGGTACACATGATGCGCTGGCAGCCAAGGATGGCATCTACACACACATGTGGAACGAATATAACAAGTCCGTGAACTGGCAGGTAGGAAAGGCAGGTGCAACCGCATGATCGAGAAATTGAAACATAAATACGCACTATCCGAAAACGGTGCAAAGAATATGATAAAAGCGTTTGTGGCAGTCACAATCGCGAACCTTGTGCTGATGTTGCCGGTTGGTCTTCTGTATCAGCTCGCCTCGTATCTGCTTGATGGCAAGGTGCCAAAGGATAAGATTGGATTCTTCATCGGTGGAATTGTTGTAGTATTTGTACTTGTAGCAGTTACAACTTATTTCCAATATAACGCAACCTTCTTTTCCACCTATGTCGAAAGTGGTGTGCGTAGACGTGCGCTTGCCGAGAAGCTTCGCCGCCTGCCACTTTCCTTCTTCGGTAAGAAGGATCTGTCCGATCTGACAAATACGATCATGTCAGACTGCGCATTGATCGAGACCGGAAGCTCCCACTGGATTCCGGAGCTGATCGGTTCGATGATCTCGACAACGATCATTGTAATTGGATTGTTGTTCTTCAACTGGAAGATGGCACTTGCCGCTGTATGGGTGATGCCGATCGCATTTATCATCGTACTGACTTCCAGAAAAGGTCTGAAGTCTCTACAGAAGAAGACGATGACATATAAGCTTTCCTGTCTTGATGGAATTCAGGAGGGACTGGAGACGATCCGTGACCTGTGTTCAAACAACATGACAGAGACATACATGGAAGGACTTGATAAGAAGATCAAAGCCGTAGAGAAAAATGCAATCGTGCTGGAGTTCAAGAATGCAGCCTATGTATGTTCGGCACAGATGATCTTAAAGCTCGGCATCGGGACGGTTGCACTGGTTGGCAGTATCCTGCTTGTAAAGGGAGAGATCAATGTACTGACATTGTTTGTATTCCTGCTTGTTGTAACAAGAATGTATGAGCCTCTGCAGATCGCATTGCAGAACCTGTCGGCGCTGATCAGTCTCGAGCCAAGCTGTGAGCGTATGGATGAGATTTTGTCACACGAAGAACAGACCGGCGCAGAGACACTGACGAATAAGGGCTATGATATTGTATTTGACCACGTTGCATTTGCCTATGACAGTGGCGAGCAGGTGCTCTCCGATGTCAGCTTCACAGCAAAGCAGGGGCAGGTAACAGCCCTGATTGGACCATCCGGTGGTGGTAAGACGACTGTATCGAGACTGGCAGCAAGATTCTGGGATATCCAGAAGGGTACTGTCACGGTCGGAGGCATGGATGTATTGAAGATCGAGCCGGAGACATTACTTTCTCTGTATTCCATCGTGTTCCAGGATGTAACACTCTTCAACAACACGGTTATGGAGAACATCCGGATCGGTCGCAAGGATGCAACGGACGAGGAAGTTATGGCAGCAGCCAGGCTTGCAAACTGTACGGACTTTATCGAGAAATTACCGGACAAATGGAACACCATGATCGGGGAAAACGGTTCCGAATTATCCGGTGGTGAACGTCAGCGAATCTCCATCGCACGTGCATTCTTAAAGGACGCACCAATCATCCTGATGGATGAGGCAACCGCTTCTCTGGATGTGGATAATGAGTCCGTGATTCAGGAGTCCATCTCCAAGCTGATTCAGAACAAGACGGTTCTTATCATTGCACACCGTATGCGTACGGTTGATGGCGTGGATCAGATTGTCGTCCTGAAAGATGGTGTGGTAGCGGAACAGGGAACGCCGGACGTCTTGAAGAGGAAAAACGGTATCTACAAGCATATGGTCGATGTGCAGTTAGAGAGCGAACAGTGGAAATATAATAATTAATTGAGTGCTTTGAGAAAGAATCTTCCGGGTTGCGATATCCGGGAGATTTTTTGATGCAAGGGATCTGGTTGGATCATGCCTGGTTTACCAAAATTCAAATAGCAAAACCAGATGAAAAATGGTAAGATAAAAATATGTTTTATTTCGTGAGAAGAAAATCGTATTTTGGGAGGAAAAGAAATATGCAGAATACTTTACAAAAGGCAAATGAATATGTACAGATGCACAGAGTCAAAGCAGATGAACTTCCGGCATTTCATGTAGCGCCGGTCTGCGGTTGGATGAATGATCCGAATGGATTTTCCATGTATCAGGGAAAGGTGCATTTATTCTACCAGCATCATCCTTACAGTACAGAGTGGGGACCGATGCACTGGGGTCATTGTGTGAGCGATGATTTTATAAAGTGGGATTGCCTGCCGGACGCACTGGCACCGGAGGATGTGTTTGACCATGCCGGATGTTTTTCCGGAACCGGGATGGAGTCAGACGCGGGGCATGTGCTTTATTATACAGGAGTAACGGAAAAAGAAATTGACGGCAAGAAGCTGTCTTATCAGGATCAATGTATTGCAATCGGCGATGGAAAAACCTATACAAAGCTAAGATCCAATCCGGTCGTAACCGGAGCGATGCTTCCGGAAGGCTTCAGTAAAGCGGATTTTCGAGATCCGAAAGTCTGGAAAGAGGGCGACATCTATTACATGATCGCAGGCAATCGGACAGAACAGAATGTGCCACAGATCGTACTCTTTTCTTCTGAAAATGGACTGGATTGGAAATACGAATCCGTGTTTGCAAGCAATGCAGATGCACAGCTTGGAATTATGTGGGAATGTCCGGATTTCTTTCATATGGATGGACAGGATGTGCTGGTATTTTCGCCGACGGATATGTGCGCGTCCGGCGAGTTCCATAACGGTCATAATACCGTGTATGTGCTTGGTAAATTTGATAAAGAAAATGGTTGTTTTTGCTTTGACGGGGCAAGTGCACATACGCTGGATGATGGGCTTGATTATTATGCGGCGCAGACGATGGAGGCACCGGATGGAAGACGGATTTTGATTGGCTGGATGCAGTCATGGCATTCTAACATCCGTCCAGACGCTATGGGATGGGCAGGCATGATGACAATTCCACGCGAATTAGAAATTATAGACGGGAGGCTTGTACAAAGACCGGTAAGGGAGATAGAAAAGTACCGTCAAATGCCGGTTTGTTATGAGAATAAAGAAGTGAATGGAAGCTGTGAATTACCGGGTGTTTCCGGACGTGTGCTGGATATGACGGTAGAGATTACAGGCGGAGATTATCGCACATTTACGATTGCGTTTGCAAAAAATGAGGAGCATTATACAAGTTTGGAATACCGCAGAGATAAGCAGACACTGGAGATTGACCGGACATATTCCGGGATGACACGGGATACGATTGCAAGCCGGAAAATCAAACTGAAACTGCCGAAGAAGCACCTGAAACTGCGGTTTATCTTGGATAAATATTCGGCAGAAATCTTTGTGAATGATGGAGAACAGGTGATCAGTACAACATTTTATACTCCGCTTGCGGCAGATGAAATCAGGTTTGAAAGTGATGGGACTGCGATCATAAATGTTCAGAAATATGATGTGGTCGTGAAATAATTGAGAGGGAGCAGATATGCGTTATTACATTGCAGATTTACATTTTTGCCATGATAAATTGAATGATCGTATGGACTGCCGCGGCTTTGAAAGCGGTGAAGCTATGAATGAATATATGATTGCACAGTGGAATTCGCGCGTGCGGAAACGCGATGAGGTTGTGATCTTGGGAGATTTCTGTATTTCAAAAAAGGGAGAAGTTGCGAATGCCATTCTAGAACGTTTAAATGGCAGGAAGTACCTGATCCTCGGGAACCATGATTATTTTGCGGCAAATAAGCAATTTGATCCATCGCGTTTTGAGTGGATCACGCATTACAGGGAAATCAATGATAACAACCGAAAAGTGATTCTGTGCCATTATCCGGTTATGTGCTACAACGGGCAGTACCGTCGGAATGCGAAGGGGGAACCGAAGACATACATGCTGTATGGACATGTGCATGACACATATGACGAGTATCTGATCGATGATTTCCAACGACAGACGCGTGCATCTACGCGCCCGGTGCTAGGAAAATCTGGCGAGGAAGAAATGGTTTCTATCCCCTGCCAGATGATTAATTGTTTTTGTATGTTCTCGGATTATGTCCCGCTCACGCTCGATGAATGGATCGAAGTGGACCGGAAGCGGCGGGACGGAATGAAACGGGAGGATGATTGTTAAGGATTCTTTTTTGGTTCTGACTCAATCCTGCTGTAACGGAAGTCACAGCAGGCTGCACCTTCGGCAATCGTCTGTGTCCGGACTAAGCGCATATGCATCATGTCGGCAAGCACATAGTCCATGCGGCAGAGATATTTGGCAAGTTCGAAACAACCCTCATCCTGACACAGGTTGCAGATGCCGCATGTATGATAATCGTAGCCAAGCTCGAAATCATCGTCCGCGCCGCCCTCTAAGATGTCAACCACCCAGTCATTTTCGTATTTCCGTTTATGGGAGTCGGCAGACCACTTTTTCCGGGCTGGAAGCTTCTTTGCATCGAGATAGCTGTCTGCATTTCCCATGACCTTGTGGAACAACTGATTGGCGTAGAGTCCGTCCTTGTATAAGGCATAACATTCCTCCGGGGACAAAGATGTGTTCCGGTTTAACGCGATGAAATATGCGCCCATGCAGTAGGAACTCATCAGCCGGGATTTGCCGATATCCTTGGCACGCGTCAGGATGGCACGGTATTCCTGCTTGATCGCCTTGCTGTCAATCTGCAAATGCTGTCTTTTGACCTGCTTCATGCAGGAGCTGTGATAAAAATATCCAAATAATTTCTGTGAGAATCCGTACTTCAACTAAATCATCCTTTCTTAGCAAAATCTATCTCAATGACCTGGCACATCTTGGACTTGTAATCCAAGTGTCGCTTCGATGCCGTGCATCAGCACATCCATCGCCTCTAAAAATGCCTGTTTCATTTCTTCGGTGAAGCCGTCCTTGCAGGTATCGTCGGCGATCATCTCGCAAATCATCGAGAACTCAGACAACGACAGCATGTAACATGTTTTTTCAGATAGTTGATTCTTCGCAAGTCCACGTACATATAATTCATGATAAAAGCGCGTTGCGAATTCGTTGCATCGCGAGATATAAACTTCGCGGAAGTTCCGGATATAGGTGCCGGAATCGTTCTTTAACAGCATGTGGAAGAGCTGCATATCGTCCTCTAACAGCTCGAAAGTCCGGATGGATATGCGGGAATAGAATACCTGCATCAGCTGCTCGTCGGACATCGCCGAAAAGTCAATATCCAGCATGGACTCACTCAGTGCCATCAGCTTATTTCCGCTCTCTGCGAATATCTCGCTGAACATCTCTTCCTTGCCTGAAAAATGCTTGTATATCGCACCGGGGGTAATACCTGCCCGCGCAGCAATCTTTCGCATGGACGCTTCCTGATAGCCACATTCTAAGAAGATCTCTTTGGCACTTTGTAAAATTGTCGCTCTGGTCGCTTTTGTGCTCTCGCGCATAATTGTACTCCTTTTGGTAAACACTGTTTACTTTATAGCACAGGAGGCGGGAAAATGCAAGAATAGAGTAAAGTTTTAGTTGGTTATTAAAAAAATAAAAGTGAGAGTATTCACATTCTTTGATACAATGGTTTCGACGAAAAAATCATTCAAAAAGAAGGAGTACTCTCACATGGACATTATATCACTTTTTGACACTTTATTAACATCTGTTTTTGATGCAGAACAAAGTTTTTTTGAAAATCCCAAGAACTTCAGCCAACTTGAATCATCAGTCAAGTCATCAACAGATGCGTTTGCAGCGGGTTTCCTGGGAGCCATACTGTCTGAAGCGGCTGAATCATGGGATGGAGCCAGACTGGTGCAGACAGGATGAGTAAACTAAGATGCTATGACAGAAACAATGGCAGGGCTGCAATCATAGATCTTGTCAAATACAGCAGAGAACACAGACATCTGAAAGCAACAGGAACGGATGATATAGCACCACAGAATCTGCAGCTTAGAAACATACTCGCAGAACACTATAACCAGGCAGAAAGTTACATTGAACGTATGCAGGCGCATATTCCAAATGGAACAGTAAGAAAGACACTGGCAATCAGGGAAAAACTATATTTGTTTGAGTCGTGCATATGTGATATAATTTAACATACTGTAAATATATAAAATTGGAGGGAAATATGGATAATTATTCTATTAACACAAAATGTGTTCAGGCGGGTTACACCCCTGGCAATGGTGAACCAAGACAGATTCCAATCATTCAGTCAACAACATTTAAGTATGACACAAGTGAGGATATGGGAAAACTTTTTGATCTGGAGGCAAGTGGATATTTCTATTCCAGACTGCAGAATCCAACAAATGATTATGTGGCAGCCAAGATTGCCGCACTTGAGGGCGGAAGCGCAGCCATGCTTACTTCATCCGGACAGGCAGCCAATTTCTTTGCATTATTCAATATATGCGAGTCGGGAAGCCATATCGTTGCGTCCTCTTCTATATATGGAGGTACATTTAATCTGATTGATGTTACGTTGAAGAAGATGGGAATTGAAGCAACCTTTGTTGATCCGGACTGCACTGAGGAAGAATTGAATGCAGCATTTAAGGACAACACAAGAGCCGTGTTTGGAGAGACGATTGCCAATCCTGCACTGACGGTATTGGATATTGAGAAGTTCGCAAATGCGGCACATGCACATGGTGTACCACTGATTGTCGATAATACATTTCCAACCCCGGTTAACTGCAGACCGATAGAGTGGGGTGCAGATATTGTCACACATTCCACGACGAAATATATGGATGGACATGGTGCATCCCTTGGTGGAGCCATTGTAGACAGTGGAAAGTTTGACTGGATGGCACATGCAGACAAGTTCCCAGGATTGTGTACACCGGATGCGTCATATCACGGAATTACATATGCCGAGAAATTCGGTAAGGAAGGTGCATTTATCACAAAATGTACTTCACAGCTTATGAGAGATTTAGGCTGTATGCAGGCACCACAGAATGCATTTATCTTAAATCTTGGACTGGAATCTCTTCATGTGCGTATGCCGAGACATGTGGAGAACGGACAGGCGGTTGCGGAATTTCTTGAGAAGCAGGATAAGGTTGAATTTGTTAATTATCCGGGACTTCCTTCGAATAAGTATTATGAGATTGCCGAAAAATATATGCCGAACGGCGGATGTGGTGTTGTTTCTTTTGAGTTAAAGGGTGGAAGAGAAGCTGCGGAGAAGTTTATGAAGAACTTAAAGCTTGCTGCCATTGAAACGCATGTGGCAGATGCAAGAACATGCTGCCTGAACCCGGCGACATCCACACATAGACAGATGAATGACGAACAGCTCAAAGCAGCAGGAATTCCTGCAGGACTTATCCGTATTTCATGTGGACTTGAAGATAAGAAAGACCTGATCGCTGATATTGCACAGGCGTTGCAGGCTATTTAATATTAAGCAGAATATAGAAAGGCCACGAAAATGAAAAGTACACTGATAAAAGATACAACAAAATCGGAACGAATCCAGATCGTAAAGCAATGGGAAGAGGTTGAGGGCTGTGAAAGCAGCGGGATTGATCTGATGAATTATTTCAAGGATTATATAGATGGTGTTATGGAAATCTCCGAGGTAAATGCAGCATACAATGCTAAATATCTGTCGGAGATACCGGACGACGGAGGACCACGAGGCTGTGGATACGGTGTGCAGAGGTAAGTGCGGCTATGAATAATACAAAAATGTACTGCCCAAAATGAGTGAAGCTGCCGGAATCTTTCCGGGAATCATGGAATTGGGTTTATATTCTGGGAGATATCTGCTACCGTAGTGAGTATGCCCCCGAATGGTATTTGCGGCAGCTTAAGGGACATAAGATATTGATTCTTGGAAATCATGATGGCCCTATTCTAAATAATCCGAAGGCACTTCATTATCTCGAAGGTGTGGAGAAGATGATGCATGTGCAGGATGTATGATTAACCATTATACACCGGCATCGTTCAACGAACTTGAAAGGAATAATGCAAGCTTTCAAGCGAAGGACGACGAAAAATAAATTCTTGGATGCAGGACTGTCGTAGCAGACAGAGACAGACAACCGGATACATAGATGCTTGAACCGCTTATCTTGTGTGGATGCACAGGATGAGCGGTTTTTTCGTGCAGTTAATGTTATGCAGGTATTGAACTGCGATTTCAATGAATTAGCAGAAAATCTGCGGTATACTGAAAATAGTATATCAAAATAAAAATTAGAGTGGCAATACATATTAGAGGAGGATTCGGGTTCTAAATGAAAAAGGGGAAATCTTATATGAGGGAAAGGCAGAGACACTGGAGGTTTTGCAGGAGGCAAGAATTGTACCGGGGAGCGGAAAACCGCAGAGCGAAGTGGCACAGATCGCGGTTTATACATAGTATCTCCGGGGGATAAAAGGAGGAAATCTTCGGTTTTGCAACACCGCAGGCAATCTATAAATGGGAGCATGGAACGGCAATGCCGTCCATTGACAACCTGGTTGTACTGGGGGCTGTGTTTGGTGTAAAATATAAAAAAATTATAATATGGAGAATTACAACATGGCATATCAATTCTGGGGCTGGCAGACAGCCAAAGTCCCTGCAATAACAGAGGAATATAAAGGGATCAAGACACCGCTTGATCTGTATGATGCGTTGTCGGAGATCTGGTGTGCGAAGACATGTGCACCGCGGCTGCGTGACAGGTGGACAAAGGAGAACCGGACATTGGGGCAGTGCTCGATTACAGCATTTCTGGCACAGGATATCTTCGGTGGAAAGGTGTACGGAATCCTGCGCCCGGGTGGAAATTACCATTGCTACAATGTGGTTGGCGACTGCCGGTTTGATCTGACAAGCGAGCAGTTTGGCGATGAGGTGCTTGATTACGAGGACAATCCGGAGCAGCTTCGGGAAGTGCATTTTGCAAAAGAGGAAAAACGATTGCGCTATGAATATTTGAAATCAGAGCTGAAACGTCTGACGACGGATGGGGATTTGTTGAAGAAAGTTTATCCGGGGTTGCATAATCTGGAGCTTGATTTAGCGGTGCAAAAGGTTGGTGATTTAACATGAAGGTGATTTGTTTCCATAATCCGGAGGAGGAAAACGGATATCTGAGTAATTGGTATCTTTCGGATTTTACAGTTGGTGGTATGCGGTACACTTCGCTGGAACAGTATATGATGCATCAAAAAGCATTGCGGTTTCGGGATGAAAATATAGCTGCACAGATACTCGCGACGGATGATGTCGCACATATCAAGGAATTAGGACGCATGGTATCCGGATATAAGAATCACGTGTGGAATGGCATGCGGCAGATTATCGTATATGAAGGATTGCTAGCAAAATTCACACAAAATGAGGAGCTTAAACGTGCATTGCTTAATACAGGTGATGCGGTTTTGGCAGAGGCAGCGATGAATGACCTAATATGGGGAATTGGACTGTCTATGAAGGATCCAAGGAGACTGGATCCGCGAGAGTGGAAAGGACAAAATCTCATGGGATATGCTTTGATGCTTGTTAGAGAGCGGATAAAATAATCACACTTGGGAACAGCGTAAGCTCGATGACATTTACGCGTCAATCGGAAATGCATTTGTAGGAACAGCGACTCCGTACTATGTGGAAAGCGGGACATTTTTACCTTGAATCGAATAATACAAGGATGGGCAGATAAATCATAATATGGAAGGTTTTATCAATGACGAGTTTTATGAAAAACAAAAAGAAAAGTGGCTCCACACGGTAGACATTGAACCATATTTTTGAATTATCAGTATCAGACATTAAAGTCAAAAAAGAAAATTGAGAATATTACGACGGGTAACACTATCAAACAAATTCTTGCTTCGGATATGCAACAATTTGAAGTAGATATGTCAAAATTGGAAGAACAGAAGAAGATAGCAGAGTATTTTAGAGGCTTCGACCACCTCATCACTCTTTATCAGCGTAAGCGTGACGCACTGAAAAAATTAAAGCAATATTTGTTGAATAATTTGGAAGGTATTGTAAAATGGAAATATGAAACTACATGAAAAAACAACAAAATCAAATGCGATGCTGCATGTCGCGCTCGCCTGTACCTTGGTGATTGTCATTGTGATATTCTTGTTTGCAAAAGGTTATGTGGCAGACAAGCTGACCTTTAACATTGTAAGATACATGAGCCAGAGGAAGATTCTGCTATTATATGTTGGCGTCATCAATCTCGTAACATTTATCCTGTTTGGCATTGACAAGTATGCGGCGATCAAGGGGAAATGGAGAATCCCAGTGGCGACCTTGTTAGGATTTTCATTTGCTGGCGGTGCGATCGGTGGTATAATTGCGATGTACTTATTTCATCACAAGACACAGAAGAATTATTTCGCGGTGGGACTTCCGATGATGATCGTGACACAGATTGTGGTGCTGTTTTATTGTATGAATGCGCCGTGGTAATGTAAGAGGAAATAGATCATGCAAATATTTGTAGATGCCGATGCCTGCCCGGTTGTGCGTATCGTGGAGGAAATCGCAGAAAAATATCATATCCGGACGACGTTGCTTTGCGACACGAATCATGTCCTGAATTCTGATTATAGTGAGATGATCGTGGTTGGTGCCGGCGCGGATGCAGTGGACTACAAGCTGATTAGTCTTTGCCATAAGGGCGATATCGTTGTGTCGCAGGATTATGGTGTGGCGGCGATGGCACTTGGGAAAGGTGCGTATGCCATTCATCAGTCCGGGAAATGGTACACAGATGCAAACATTGATCAGATGCTGATGGAGCGGCATTTGAACAAGAAAGCACGACGCAGTTCCGGAAAGAATCATTTGAAAGGTCCGAGGAAAAGAACCGAGGAAGATGATATACGATTTGCAGAATCATTCGAGAAGCTTCTGACGATGACCTTACAGGCGATGGTAGCAACCGAGGATGAGATCCAGACAGAGATGAAAACATACAACGCTGAAAAAAACAACAAAAGGAATGTGACAAACGAAATATAATAAAGCTACAGGATTGACTTTTACGACTTTGTTCGTATCTGGCCTTATAATATTTACTTTTGACACATATAGTGCTACTCTTACCATCGTTTAGAACAAACATAATTACAAGGGAGGCACTTATTATGACAGAAGCAACTCGTTTAGAATCAGACTCAATTGGAACAATGCAGGTACCGGCGGATGCGTATTATGGTGTCCAGAGTTTGAGAGCGCAGCAGAATTTCCCGATTACAGGCACGAAGATGAATCCGGTATTTATCCGGAATCTGGCGACAATCAAGAAGGCAGCGGCACTTACGAACTGTCAGGCGGGACGGCTTCCGCGTGCGGTTGCCGATGCAATCGTGGAGGCGTGTGAGGAAGTATGTGCCGGACAATTCAACGATCAGTTTATTGTGGATGCGATTCAGGGCGGCGCAGGAACGAGTGCAAATATGAATATGAATGAGGTTGTTGCGAACCGGGCAAATGAACTGCTTGGCGGCAAGCGGGGGGCTTATGATCATGTGCACCCGAACGATCATGTCAATATGTCACAGTCGACTAACGATGTGATCCCGACAGCCGGTAAGCTTACGGTTCTTGATCTCCTGCAGCCTCTGATGAAGGAATATAAGAAGCTTCGCAAGGTGCTTCTTGCGAAATCGGTGGAATTTGATGATGTGATCAAGATGGGACGTACGCAGCTGCAGGATGCAGTACCGATGCGGCTGGGACAGACATTTCACAGTTATGCGTCCATGGTTGATCGCGACCTGAAGCGGCTGGAATATGTACAGAAGGAAATGTACACGATCAACCTCGGAGCGACGGCAATCGGAACCGCCATCAATGTTTCAGAATATTATCTGGATACCATTGCCAAATGTCTTGGATCGCTCAAGAAATATCCGCTTGTGCAGGCAGCAGACTTGTTCGATGCGACGGAGAATCTGGATGGATTTGTTACTGTGTCGTCAACATTAAAAACCTGCGCGATGGATCTCTCGAAGATGTGTAACGACTTGCGTCTGCTTTCTTCCGGACCGAAGACCGGACTTGCAGAGATCAATCTTCCGGCGAGACAGAATGGCAGCTCGATCATGCCGGGCAAGGTGAATCCGGTCATTCCTGAGGTAGTCAATCAGGTAGCATTTAACATCGCTGGAAATGACACAACGGTTGTGATGGCAGCAGAGGCAGGACAGATGGAATTGAATGCGTTTGAGCCGGTAGTATTTTATAATGTGTTTGAATCCATCGAGACATTGACTGCAGCGGTTGATACGCTGGTTGTAAATTGTATTCAGGGAATTACGGCGAACAAAGAACGTTGCAAGGTGCTGATGGAAAGCAGCGCAGGCATTGCTACTGCACTGTGTCCGAAGCTTGGGTATGTGAAGTCGGCGGAGCTTGCGAAGAAATCCGTTAAGACCGGAAAGAGTGTGCGGGCACTTGTGCTAGAGGAACAGTTGCTTACAGAGGAAGAGTTGGATGTATTGTTCAATCCATATGCTCTGACGAACCCGGTTCATGCAAAGGCTGCAGCGATATAGAAACGTTTGCTATGCGCAAAAAGAATAAAGTGAATCATATGGATTGTTTGAAAAAGATGTCAGTTTAAACAAGTTTTAACTGACATCTTTCTTTTCAACATGCTATAATCGAAAAAAATAGCAAAGGATAGTGTCTTATATGAATAGGAACGAATATTTTAAGAGTATTATTGATCAGGAGCGGGTATCGGTTGTGATCTGTAACCTACAGCATGAAATTATTTACATGAACCCTGCAGCAATAAAAAATTATGCAAAGCGCGGTGGCGAGGCACTCATAGGGAAAAGTCTGCTTGCCTGTCACAACCCGGAATCGAACAAGCGGATTCAACAGGTGGTTGATTGGTTTGCAGCAGATGTCAACCACAATATTGTATATACCAGTTACAATGCTAAGCAGAACAAGGATGTATACATGGTGGCTTTGCGGGACAGTGAGCAGAAATTAATCGGATACTATGAGAAACATGAATATCGTGACCGGGAGACGATGAAGTTTTATGATATGCAGTAGAAGGATTATATAGTTGGGAACATTATTTGCGATTAGGGGGAAGAAAAACAAAGTATTATAAGATAGGAAATTCAACTGCGCGTTTAATGACGAGGGGAAAGTTCTGGTGTACAATGAAGGCAGAAAATGTGAACTTGAAATGACGGGAATGATATCTCGACTTTCAGTCTATATGGAAGGAAGGGACGATATGCATTATGTAATTGGAGATGTTCATGGGTGTTACACAGAGCTTATGTCATTATTGGATAAAATCGAATCACAGGACGCGGAAGCACAGATCATCTTCGTCGGGGATTGGGTTGATCGTGGAAGCGAACAGAAGCAGGTGCTTGACTGGATGATGGAGCATATTACTGAGGATGGGAAGTATCAGAGTGTGCGCGGAAATCATGATGAGGACGCATGGGAATGGTATAAGGGAGAATATGAACCATGGAGAAAATGGAATCCCGAGTGTGAGAAGGAATTATCGCAGCCACCCTATAGTTATTATAATTTCTATGAAGTGGTTCAAAACGAGTATAAGCATGACTTGAAGCAGCTTGAACCGCTTATAGACAAGCTGCATAATCTGCCATACAACAAGCTGGTGGAGGTAGAGTCACGGAATCATAAGAAGGTCAAATACCGGATTGCACACGCATGGCATGAACACCGGGATGATGTATCGAAGTGGTCAAAGATTGAGGCGAATCTGTATGTGCGTAAATACGCGATCGGGAACCGGGACAATCCGGAGGAAATCTATGTGCATGGACATACCCCTACAATCGTTGAGAACTATTATTTTGCTGGAAATCCAAGATTTGAGCGCCCGGGCATGATCAGCTATCGTGAGAATGCCATCAACGTGGATGGTGGCTGCTGCTTCTTGATGCATGATCCATTTCATCCGTGTATGCTGTGCGGAATCTGTCTGGAAACGCTGGAGGAATTCTATTGCGATACACTTGAGAACCGACTGCGGATGGGAATCCGGCATTATCTGGAAGAGCATCCGGACAAAGTGGGAGAAGAAGGGTTCGAGGCAACACTGGAACGTATGGTTCAGGAGAAACGCGTCCGTTATGATAAGGTCGTGGAAGACCGGCATCGAATCAATATATTAAAAAGGCTTGGAGAGAGAGAATAGGAAAGGAGGACTTTCATTATGGCAACGTCGAGTATTACTCATAATTTTGTAATTAATGATACTCAAAGTGCTGAGCGGCTTGCTGCAGCTCTAGATAATCCGAAGACCGAGAAAACGAATCTTAATATTGAATATGTTTCAGATGTGGAGAGTTTAAGACTTCTGGTAAAAAAATGGAAAGCAGGTACAAGGTAGCACGAGTGTATTTTACTAATTTGCAGGAAACGGTATTTGTGGAATATTAGGGGAGGAACCAGATGCAGTTATTCAATGTGATTAACACGATTCGGATAGGGAATAATACCTCTGTATTAGTTGCTGGAAAAGGAACATCATTCAAAAATGGAATGATGGTGTCTGATGCGAAAGGAAAAATATACAAGGTTATAGCCGTAGGAATGTCCGGCGGTGTTTTGGACGTAAATAATGCTCTCGATAAGACATCTTTGCTAGTAGAAGGAATTTTTTCATCAAATAAGATATATGTATAAACATTACACAAGGAGTTAGTTTTATGGTGAAAAATCTGAAAAAGAAAGGGAAAATATATGAGAGATTTATTTAGTGATACCATGAAGGGCTTATTACAGGCACTTGATATCGAAAAGGGAGATATTCCTGTTGACCGAGTTCCTAATCTGCCAGCAGAAACTTATAGATATTATGACAAAGAGGAAATTGACAATTATGAATGATCAGGTGTGGAACTATAACAAATATTTGGAGTCTTTGAAAAAAACTCCTCATTTCGATTCGACTCCTGAAGTAAAACTGAATATTAGAGGCTTATTAAGATATTCTAAAGAAAAAGGAAAGAAACTTTCGGAATTAACAGACGAAGAAAAAAATATGTTTATTAGTTAGTTTGTTGCCTAAAATTTCAAAAAAATCTCCTTGACAAATGTCGATAAAACTGTATAATGATACATGTGTCTTACGGACATAAACCATTATAGGGGATTGGTCAAATGGTATGATAGGGGTCTCCAAAACCTTTGGCGGGAGTTCGATTCTCTCATCCCCTGCTTGTGAAAAAAGCCTTGAAAACCTTGAATTTACTGGGTTTCGGGGCTTTTTTCTTTACCTCGTGTTATTCTGTATCACTTTATAGTAAAACTCATAATTATGCTTTTGGAGGTCATTAAGAAACAGTTGTAATTGAAGAGGTTGTTTGAGGTGGTAAATTCCGTTGCAACCACGCACCCTACGGGTTAAAAGAGATGCAGGAGCCGCGATGCCTGCCAAATAACCTCCTATAAAAATGAGACAGTTGGATTCACTAACTGTCTCATTTCCTATGTAGCTCTGTGGTACAAAGCCCCAGAAATCTTTATTCATAAGTCTAGCTCCATTATTACTGAATAATGGTTGAGAAGTCGATTGAAAGTCCTTCATAAGATGAAACTTTTACAATCTTTGGATGTGCAAGATATTGTGGAATGTAATCTTCACTTTTGACATATTTGAACACTACGTTTCTTTGTAAATCAACAATCCAATATTCTTCTACACCAATTTTTTTGTACATTTCCAGCTTTTGATTGTAGTCAAATTTGCGTGTGGCATCAGAAGTTACTTCTGCAACAAATTTTGGAACAGTGTGAATACCATCATCCTTTATTCCATTTTTATCACAGATAACCATAACGTCAGGTAAATAATAATTTTTGCCATCATTATTATTTAACTCATTTGTATATAATGCTACATTTTCGGCATATACTACACAACTGCCTTTTTTGGAAGATATGTAATTTTTTAGACTTGATGCAATTTCAGTCACGGCAATGTTATGGCGTGGGGTGGTTTTATCTTCTATAATAACTATTCCGTCAATCATTTCAACATGCTTTTCTGAATTTATGACGTCTTCAAATGTATAAATCTGTTCATCCATATCTACAACCTCCATCTTCTTTTAGATATTATACCATATATTTGTATTTGGTATTATATTTTTCTCCTAACGGAAAAGAAGTTTTAGGATATATACTGCAAGCAGTCCATTGAATATGGCTGCGAATAAAAGACGGAAAGGAGGTCAGAAAGTGCCTAAAATCAGGGATTTTGATAGAGTTACAGCCCTCTATGAAAGGCTGTCCAAGGATGATGAGCAGCAGGGCGAATCGAACTCAATACTGAATCAAAAGAGATTTCTCGAAGATTTTGCCCGCAAAAGCGGTATGACAAACATCAAGCATTTTACCGATGACGGTTATACAGGGCGTAACTTCAACCGTCCCGGATTTCAGGCGATGCTTGCAGAAGCCGAAGCCGGAAAAATCGGCACGATTATCGTCAAGGATATGAGCCGTTTCGGCAGAAACTATCTTGAAGTTGGCTTTTATACCGAGATTCTGTTCCCCAAGAAGCAGATACGCTTTATCGCAATCAATAACAGCGTGGACAGCGACAAACCACAGGATAACGACTTTACCCCGTTCCTCAACATAATGAACGAGTGGTATGCCAAGGACACCAGCAACAAGATAAAGTCCATCTTTCTGTCCCGTATGAATGATGGTAAACGCTGCTCCGGCAGCATTCCCTACGGCTACAATCGACTGCCCGAAGATAAACAGACCTTAGTGGTCGATCCTGTTGCTTCTCAGGTGGTAAAACACATCTTTGAGCTTGCGGCAGAGGGCTTGACGCCTCCGGCAATTGCAAGACAGCTAACGGAGGAAAAGGTGCTTATCCCATCGGCGTACACCCTCCAATATCACCCCGAACAATGCAACCGAAAAGCGGAGTACGGCTGCACAAGCTGGAACGCAAACACGGTAAGAGAGATTTTAAGCCGACAGGAATATCTCGGTCATACTGTGCTGAGAAAGACCATCGGAACGAACTTTAAGACCGATGAACGCCGCTTTGCCACCGATGAGGAACGCCTTGTGTTTGAGGACACCCACGAGCCAATCGTTGACAGCGAGCTTTGGGAGCAGGCGCACAGAAGATTGAAACACGCCACACGCCGTATAAAGGAAGGGACGCACCAAGAGGAATGCTTACTGCCCGGTCTTGTGTATTGCGCTGATTGCGGCAGTAAGATGTCCTATCAGACGAATTACTACAAAAGCGGAGAACCCTATCACTCGTTCCGATGCAGCAGCTACGGGAACAGAACCGTGAACTGCACCATCCATCATATCAGCGACAAAGTCCTCTATCAGCTGGTACTGCGCTCTATCCAACGCCTTTCAAGCCACATTATCGCAGATGAGCGTGGCTTTGCGGAAGAACTGAAAAGCAAATGGGAAGCACAGGCGAACGGCAAACCGCAAAAGCAGAAGGGAGAGCTTCAGACAATCAATCGCAGACTGAACGAGCTTGACCGCCTGATTGGAAGTCTTTATGAGAATTTCATTTCAGGTCTGCTGCCCGAAAAGCAGTACAAGTCTCTGATGAAGAAATACTCGACTGAACAGGACAGCCTTGAGAGCCAAGTGTCGGAAATTCAGGAGAAGCTGGAGCAAACGAAAGCGTCCTCTGCTCATATCGGGAGGTTTATCAGGCTCATTAAGAAGTATAAGCAGCCCGCAGAGCTGACGAAAGAGATGGCGTGTGAATTGATTGATAAAATCGTTGTTCACGAAGCCATAGGCAAAAAGCCGAACCGGCAGCAGCAGGTGGACATCTACTATAACTTCATCGGGCAGTTTGACCTCCCGCTTTCCGAAAAGGAAATTGCCGAAGCAAGACAAAAAGCCGAGCAAGAAGCGGCGGAAAAAGCCAAGCGCAAGAAGAACCGGCAGCGTGAGAGCAATGTTGCCCATCAAGCCAAAGCAAAGGCGGAACGCTGGGCGGCGAATGACGGGCATAAGTACCCGAAGCGTATCTGCGAACAATGCGGCAAAGAGTTTTATCCGAACAGCACAAGGCAGAGGTTTTGTAACACCGATTGCACGAAAGCCCATCAGCAAGCCGAAAAAGAGAAGAAACGCTTTGCCGAAAAGGGAGAGCACACCTTCCGTCAAAAGGTCTGCAAGATTTGCGGCAAGCCCTTCTGGCCGTCCAACGGTCAGGAGGTGCTGTGCTCCGAGGAATGCAAAACCATCAATCGCAACCAAAGACAGCTTGCCTATTATCACCGTAAGCAATCCGGGCAGAAAGCCGGAGAAGCAATATAATTCAAGGAGGACAACATAATGGAAAAATTCATCACAGACGAAAGGACAGGCTTGTGTTATGAGCTTGTCGGGGACTACTATCTGATCGCCGGAGAGGACGAGCCGGAGGGCAGACCCATCGGCATTTGGGGACAGCGACACCTGCGATATATCCGAAAGCACAAGGTCAGCTTGTATGCCGAGCTGCTGACTACCGGCAAGCTGAACGATTACCTTGCAGACCTCAACGAGCAGGCGGAAGCATTGTTTTCTCGGCTGGTAAAGCAGCTTTCCGAAAAGGAGGGCGTTACGGAAGCCCTCAAAGCGGAAAATCAAATGCTGTGGGTACAGAGGATGAACAACATCTGCAGTGCTGCTATGGAAATCGTTGCAAACGATTTGATTTACTGTTAGGAGGACGGCTATGAAGGTCAAGCTGGACGA
>CAKREY010000021.1:0-54470 GCA_934318045.1 uncultured Lachnospiraceae bacterium | reverse complement strand
CGGAAAGAAAGTCTTGTATCTGTGTGAAGTTCTGAAGGTACAGAAAAAAGAAAGACCGATGAGGTCTTTTTTTTGTGCAAAATTTGTTATTTTTGGCTATTATATTTACAATTATTTCATTATGGGATATCATGTAATTTATTGTGTCAAAAAACAGATATACTTAAGAAAATAACAGAGTGAGAGAGAGCCATGAGTGGGGTAAATTTAAAATCAATTGTTACAAAAGAAGCAAATACATGGAAAAAAGAAGGAGACACATTTCCAGAGATCATACGTGCGGAAGATGGAACAATCGTCCGGGCTGAATATGTTGAATTGCCGAATGGCGAATTGATGATCATGGAATATGACATTGATCCAGACGATCCGGATATGATGAAGAAAGTACGGGCGTTTCAAAATGCGGAAACTTCCGGACACCAGGATGAATCAGAACCGATGGAAAAACCGGAGCAGAAACAGAAGGATTTCGATGATCATGAACCTGTAGAGAAGAAGACATTCAATCGCACAAAACCGGTTGTTGCTTTTGTGGTTGTGCTCGCTGTGATACTTAGTGCAGCGGGATATGGAATCTCCAGGAAGATAAAACAAACAGACAAAAAAGGAAATGATATGACATCAACTTCCACAGATGTTGTCACAGAAGAAGAATTTATTGGTGAAAATGCGTTATCCACATTTACAGCTGACAATTATTGGTTCGAGACAAATACCGATGCAGCAGTGAAAGCAGTGATTGAACCGGATATCCATCCACATTGTGTGGAATCAACCAATCCGGAGAATCTGATCGTTTCCACTTCAATCAGCGTGAATGATGAGATATGGCCGGAGGATAAGCCATTTCAGATGGAGGATGAAATTACATTTTGCGCGGGAAAGGATTATGCGTCTTTGCCTGGCGTTATCACATTCCGTGGAAATAATTATCGGAGCGATCCAACCTATGGGTATGCGGAATTGACAGAAAATGATCTGGAGACAATCTGGTCAAAACAGACAGGTGCTTTGACAAGTGGTTCCAATACGTGGTCTGGAAGTGGATGGACTGGTCAGCCATTGATTTGCAAGTGGCCTTCCGAAGTGAAACAACATATGAATATGTATGACTGGGCCAAAGAAAAAGATGATTTAGTGGAAGTAATTTATGCATGTATGGATGGAAATGTGTATTTCCTTGATCTGACGACAGGTGAGCCGACCAGAGATACGATGAGCATAGGATACACATTTAAAGGTGCGGGCGCACTTGATCCAAGAGGGTATCCGATCATGTATCTCGGTGCAGGTATCAATAGCAATCAGGGTGCGGCGCGCGTATTCGTAATCAATTTGCTGGATTGCTCTGTTATGTATACATTTGGAAATGGCGATTCGTTTGCTCCGCGTGGAGGCGTCAGCTTCTTTGATTCTTCTGCGCTTGTTGATGCCGAGACAGATACGCTGATTTATCCAGGTGAAAATGGCGTGTTGTATTTTGTCAAGCTGGGCACCAATTATGACGAAAAAGCAGGTACTTTGTCCATCAATCCTTCTACAACCAAGTGGACGTATCATACCAAGCGAAATGGTGCTGCATATTGGTATGGCATGGAAGACAGTGCGGTTATCTACAAAGGATATCTGTACATCATGGACAATGGTGGTGATTTCATGTGTCTGGACTTAAAGACACTGGAACTTGTGTGGGTGCAGGACTCCCTGGATGATTCTAATGGTTCGCCGGTGTTAGAGGTTGAAGGCGATAAAGTGTATCTGTATGCAAGTACATCGTTCCATTTGGGGTGGAGAAGTTCTTCGACGGCTCCGATTCCAATTTGGAAGATTGATGCTGAGACAGGAGAGATTGTATGGCAGACGGAGTATGAGTGCCAGTCTATCGAAGACTTGTCTGGTGGTGTACAATCTACAATCGCAGTTGGCCGGGAAGGCCTTGCGGATTACATATATGTGACTGTATCGCGGACAGGAGGCATGAACAATGGTGTGCTTGCGTGCATCTCAAAGAAAACAGGAGACGTTATCTGGGAACACGAAGCCGCATATGCGTGGTCATCACCGGCCTGTGTATATAACTCGGATGGAAGCGGACGAGTCATCTATTGCAGCAGCAATGGAAAGATGTACCTGCTCGATGGTCTGACTGGCGAGCAGCTTGATGCAGAAGTGTTAAGCGAGGGCGTGATCGAGGCATCACCGGCAGTTTATTATAACTGTGCAGTTGTCGGAACCAGAAACTGTTCCATCAAATGTGTCTGGTTGAAATAGAGGACGCTCTTCGGGACAAAAGAAGCGTTCCCGGTACACGGGTATATATTGAACAGGAGACGGGAAATTTTATAAGATCCCTTCTTTGACAATTTATAAAGCCAAAAACAGCCATACCCCAGTATTTTTCAGGGGCGTGGCTGTTTTTCCTTTTGCATTGATATAGGGCACCTGTCAGTTTTGTACACCTGTATGAAAGAATGTATCCACTATCTTTGGACAGATGCTGGCAAGCAGAAATGTGAAAAATCTGTTTCAACGGAAAATGACACGTAGTATTATAATGAGAATATTGGAAAAGCCATATTAAGGAGTGCAAGAAGATGAAGCGCTTGTAAAGAAATATGCAATAATTAAAATAGATATGAGGATTCATTATGCAATATAACGACGAAATGGATAAAACACAAGAAGAGATACATTTGAAGAAAAAGAAAGGGTTTGTAAAACAAAAAATATCAGGAAAAATCTTTGTGCTTATGGGACTAGCTATCATTTTGGCTATAGCTGCGTACACATTTATTCTGCAAAGTGCCTATACTAAGACCGCACTGGACACAGAAATCTTCTGTGATAGAGCAAGTGCAGATGCAGTCCATAAACTGGTGGATGGAAAAATTGGATTGGAGGATTTTTCACAAATCAAGGATCGTTCAGATGAAGAGGGAAAACTGATCTATGTAGTGGACGGTCTGGATCCAGATGCCGGGGATGTAAGACATCCTGGGGATTATATAGAGGATGAAATGATTCCCTATATTGAAAGGGCTCTCTCTGGAGAAAACGTGTGTTCCAAAGATATTGTGGACAAGTCTGGAAAAGGTACGGGAAAGCTAAAATCATCTGCTTTTATTGTTGAATGATGTTCTTGATCTCAGTCGTATTGAAAGTGGAAAAACAGTGTTTTCTCTTGAACCGATGGATATTACCGGACTGACAGATAATGTTCTGGCAATCATGAAAGGTATTCTTTATAACAGAGATTTGAAGTTTGAAGTATACCGTGAAAGACCAAAGAATCCCTATGTTCTTGCAGATGCCGCACGTATTCGGGAAGTGCTGACGAATCTTCTCAGTAATGCTGTGAAATTCACAAAGGATGGTGGAACGGTCACCCTGGATATCAGCAGTCATCCGGGAGAGGATGACAAGCATATGATAGTCCGTTATATTGTGAAAGATAACGGTATTGGGATGAGTGAAGAGTTTCAGAAAAAACTATTTAAACCATTTTCGCAAGAAGATGATAGCGGTGCCACTACACAATATAAAGGTACCGGACTTGGAATGGCCATTACAAAGGAATATGTTCACATGATGGGTGGAAAAATTGACGTGGAAAGCAAAAAGGGTATTGGAACTACTTTCACAGTGGAGATTCCGCTGGAGTTGACAGAGCAAGATATTCATCAAAAGCAAGAAGAACCAGTGCATCGTGATTTGACAGGTGTCAATGTTCTTATGGCAGAGGATAATGATCTGAATGCCGAGCTTGCTACGGTGATGCTGGAGGATGCAGGCATGGTAGTGACACGGGCATCCGATGGAAAGGAAGCGGTCGAACAATTCAAAAATCATCCACGAGGCACTTACGATATTATTTTGATGGATATTATGATGCCGAACATGGACGGACATCAGGCTGCGAAAACGATCCGGGCCATAGAGAAGGAACGACCGGATGCAAGTACGATTCCGATTATTGCCTTGTCCGCAAATGCTTTTGCGGAGGATGTCAAGGCTTCCGTGGATTCTGGTATGAATGGTCATATTTCAAAACCATTTGACATGGAAGAAGTAACCGCTATCATTGCAAAATATGTCAAGCCTCAGAATATGTAGGTATATTGACAGGAGGCGGGAAATTTTATAAAATAAGACTAAGTATTGTTGGATTTTGATAAAATATGAGTTGGGGTGTTTTTAGTTGAAATATGCATACTTTGGGAGCCTGGTTATCTTATTGATTCCCCTTTTATATTGCTTATATCGTATATTGCGTATGGAGAAAAATACGCTTCGAAATACTACATTTGGCTTGTTAGTTTCGCAGATTGCGATGGTTGTGTCTTATGGTATGGCAATCATGACTGTTGATGAGAAACTGGCATTATTTTTCTATGCATTTTTTTATTTCTGTGTTTCTGTTATGGCACTGTCTCTGTGTATATACAGTCGTGTGTATGCGGATGTGTGCCGGCATAAAGCGTGGGTCCCGGTAGTGGAATGCATCCTTTTATTTTTGGATGTGGTAGTTCTATTTTCCAATCTGGTTACAGGAAGCGTTTTTTCTTTGGAACAAAAGATGGATTCCTGTGGAAATCTTTTTTTTGCTGCATCAGAGTTTGGCACACCCTACCTGGTACATGTTGTGACATGCTATACTTTTTCGCTGGCGGCGCTTGTTGCTTTGCTGTATCGGAAGGCTAAATGTCCGAAGATTTTTCGTGTGAATTATCGTTCGATTATTGTTACATTGTTTTGTACAGGCATGCTAAATATTTTATTCTTTTTGTTTGGCGAATCCTATGATTTTTCTTTGATCGGATATACGATTTCAAGTTGTGCAATTACGTATTTTACGTTTTTCCATATTCCATCCGGTCTTATGGAAAAAATGCTCTCCCTGTTTATCAAGACGATTGATGATGGAGTTGTGTGCTATGATGTAAAGGGAAAATGTATTCATGCAAATGAACAGGCAAAACAGATTTTGGGCGTGTCAGAACTTTCTATGTTTGATAAAAAACTCAAGGAATGGCTGAATGGAAAAAAACTTAAAGATCTGTCGGATGTGGTATTTCATGAGAAAATTTGTGTGGATGGGAAAGAGCATTATTTCCAGTTTGAGTTCAAAAAAATGATATATGATCAGCATGAGATTGGAAGCTTCTTTTTGCTGCACGACCAGACAGACGAAGTGGAACGTGTACAAAATGAACAATACAAAGCCAATCATGATTCTCTGACAGGACTTTATAATCGGGAATATTTTTACATGCAGACGGAGCAGATGTTAAAGGAACATCCGGATACCGAATATATCATTGCATGTAGTGATATCCGGGACTTCAAGATCGTGAATGATGTGTATGGAATAAAAAAAGGGGATGATATCCTCATAAAACAGGCGGAGAGCTTAAAACAGAAAACACCGGAAGGCTGTGTCTATGGCAGATTATCAGGCGACCGGTTTGCAATTCTTGTACCAAAGAAACTGTATCAGGAAAGCGTGTTCCGAAAGGAGATATCGCGGATTGAACAGATTGAGGGAAGCAGTAGTTTCCGGCTCCGGATTTACATGGGAATTTATGAGGTGGATGACAGAAAAACACCGGTTGCTGCGATGTGTGACCGGGCAGTCATGGCAATCAAAACAATCAAGGATGATGCTGCAAACCGTATCGTTTATTATGACAGGAAATTGCGCGAGACAGCCCTGCGTGAACAGGAGATCATAAGCCAGTTCCATGATGCTTTGAAAGGTGGACAGTTCTGCTTTTATATCCAGCCGCAGGTAACAGCTGCCGGGAAAGTATGGGGTGGAGAAGCGTTGGTCCGCTGGGTTCATCCAACACAGGGCATGATACCGCCGGGAGAGTTTATCGAGTTGTTTGAACGTACGGGATTGATCAGTGAGCTTGATTATTTTATATGGGAAAAGGCCTGCTTGCAGCTGCGCGACTGGCGCAGACAGGGATATCCGGATCTCTATTTGTCTGTCAATATTTCACCGCGGGATTTCTACTATATGGATATCTACAAAGTGTTTACGAGCCTGGTTCAAAAGCATGGATTTGAGGCGAGAAATCTGCATTTGGAGATTACGGAAACCGCAGTCATGACGGATACAAAAAAAGTAATCCGGCTTGTAAATAAGCTTCGGCAATATGGGTTTAAAGTGGAGATGGATGATTTTGGAAGCGGATATTCATCTTTAAATATGCTGAAAGATATCAAGATGGATACGATCAAGCTTGATATGGGATTTTTGCGGAAGACAAAGAACAATGTACGATCTATGGCAATCGTGCGCAACGTTATTGCGCTTTCCAAGCGGCTTGGTATGGAAGTTGTGACGGAAGGTGTCGAGACAAAAGAGCAGGTGGAAGCTCTGCGTGAAATGGGATGTGATATATTCCAGGGATATTATTTTGCAAAACCAATGTCGGTATGGGATTATGAGGAACAATATATTCCGGCTTTGAATTAAAGGAGAACAGATTGAGAAATGCAATGTTAGCGGTTATGCTGATCATCGTTGTTATGCTGGCATACCGGATTATAATGATTAATCGAACAGAGCGGACACAGGTGGTCAAGGATGTAGTGCGGCTTCATATTGTAGCTGCATCCACGATTCTTTTTTATGCGATGACGATATTGAATATCAATGAAACGTTTGCGTTGATATCGTATGGTCTGTATTTTTGGTGCAGTGATTTTATGCTGCTGTTGTTTATCGTTTACATCAATGATTTTACGATGGAAAACTTTAGAAATAAAATTGTGGCTCCGATTATAGATATATTGATTTTATTGGATGGAATTCTGTGTTTGATCAATGTATTCAATCGTAGGTTGTTTTCTGTGAAATTATCCGGAAATGATACGAGCGGGTATTATTATAAAGTGGCAGAGCGGATGCCAATGTACTTGTATCACAAAGGCTTGATTTGTATATTGTGTTTTTTGGTCGTATGTATGTTTAGCTATGAGATATACAAAGCGGCAAAAATCTATGTCAAACAGTATATTGCTGTTTTATGTTGCTTTTTATTTACAATTTCAACCAATGTCATATATGAAGTATTTGACCTGGAATTTGATTATTCTGTTTTATTTTATGGATTAGGTGCAGTTGCTATTTATTATTTTACATTTCAATATGTTCCAAAAGGACTCGTGGAAAAAACACTGGTCATGGCAGTGCAGAATTTTTCGGATGGTGTGATCTGTGTGGACATCAATGGCAGGTGCATCTATGCAAATACTTATGCAAGGCAGGCATTTCATGCAGACAGGGATATTTCCCAGATTGAGAGATATTACCGGGAGTGGTTATCCGACCGGAAACCGGAACAGATTGAGGAATGCAGCTGGCAGGGTGAGACAGATATTCAAGGGGAAACGCATTATTTTGTCACACGGTATCGTGGAATCTGGGACGAAGATGACCGGTTTATCGGTTGTTATTTTGTCCTGCATGATGAGACGGAGCATCGCAGGTGTCTTGAAGAGGAACGTTACCGAAGCAATTATGACGCACTGACCGGACTTTTAAATCGTGAATATTTTTATGAGGTTGTAGAAAAGCAGATTCAGAAGAATGCAAATGTAAAATATAGTATTTTATGTGCAGATATCCAGAATTTTAAGATTATCAACGATGTATTTGGAATTAAACAAGGCGATGCGCTTCTTTGTTCTATTGCAGAAATGTTATTAAATCTTGCGACGGGGGACACGGTTATCAGCCGGCTTTCCGCAGACCGGTTTGCAGTCTGTGTGCGGAATGAAAAGATCAACCACGAGCGCTACCTTGAGGAAGTAGATTTAGTCAGCCGGATTGGTGAGAACAACTCCTATCATGCGCATATCTATACCGGTATATGTCCAATTCAGAACACGAAGACACCAATCTCTGTATATTGTGATCGGGCATTCCTTGCAATCGAGACAATCAAAGGAAATTACCAGCAGTCGATTGCTTATTATGATGATGAATTAAGAAAGCATATGCTCGAAGGCCAACATATGGTCAGTGAATTCCGGTCAGCAATTGCCAGACAGGAATTTCAGCTTTATCTGCAGCCGCTTGTGGACGTGGAAGGCACGATGCTCGGCGCAGAGGCACTTGTGCGGTGGTTTCGACCGGTACATGGCATGATGATGCCGGATGATTTTGTTGGTATATTTGAAAAGTCAGGATTGATCAGTGCGATGGATCAATATGTGTGGGAGCTTGCATGTAAGCGGCTGCATAAGTGGAAAGAAGAAGGAAAAGAGCAGTATTATATTACGGTGAATGTTTCACCCAAGGATTTTTATTTTATGGATATCTATCAGACGCTTACAATGCTGGTGGAATGCTATGAGATTGAACCGGACAAACTGCGGTTAGAGATTACGGAAACATCCGTTATGAAAGATGCCGGAAAACATCTTGCGTTGATCGACGCTCTGCGGGAGTATGGATTCCACGTTATGATGGATGATTTCGGAAAGGGTTTTTCTTCCCTCAATATGCTGCAGGATATGAATCTGGATGCAATTAAGATTGATATGGAGTTTTTGAAAAAGAATGATAATCCGGAGCGAAGCCGGATGATTCTGGAGATGATCATAAACCTGTCGAAAGAGCTTGGCATCAAAGTAGTGACGGAAGGTGTCGAACGGGAAGACCAGCTTCGGTATATGCGGAAACTTGGATGCAATTTGTTCCAGGGATTCTATTTTGCAAAACCGATGCCGGTCGGCCAGTTTGAACAGACGTATTTTTAAATAGCGCATATCAGAGATTTCGTTCCGAGTGAAGCTTAGGACATCAAGGTTTCCCATGTCTCATAAAGTGCGGAGAGTGTTTCGTCAAGCTCTCCGCGCTTTTTTGATAATTCGTTCAGTTTGGCCGAATTTGTTGCCACTTCCGGATTTTCAAATTCTTTGTCAATCTCTGCGATTTCGGCTTCGAGTTTCTCAATCTGCTGCTCTGCTTTTTTGATATCATTTTCTTTTTTACGGATACGAGCCTGTTCTTCTTTTTGCTTTTTGTAATCATCTTTGGAAGAGACAGTCGGAGCCGCAGGTTCTTCGTTTTCTGTAATATCGGCATCCGAATTCGGGACAGCCGGAGGAACAGCTGACGCATAAACCTGTTCCTTGTGTGACTCGTAATAATCATAATTCCCGATAAACGTGTAGAGTCTGTGATCTTTCAATTCCAAAATCCGGGTTGCAATCCGGTTTATGAAATACCGGTCATGACTGACGACGAATACAGTGCCGGTATAACTGCGGATCGCATCCTCAAGGATGCCTTTGGACTGGATATCGAGGTGGTTTGTCGGCTCATCTAAGATCAGAAAATTCGCTGGCGAGAGCATCAGCTTGGCGAGGGATACCCGCCCGCGCTCGCCACCGCTTAAATCCTCGATTTTTTTGAACACATCATCACCGGTAAAAAGGAAGGCAGCTAACACATTCCGGATTCTGGTATTGCTAAGATCCGGATATGCGTCGCTGATTTCCTCGAAGATTGTCTTGTGAAGCGAAAGCACCTGATGTTCCTGATCATAGTATCCAATGTGGACACGGGAACCGAGTGTGATTGTGCCGGCATCCTTTGAGACAATATGGTTGATCATCTTGAGAATCGTTGTTTTGCCGGTTCCGTTGCCACCGATCAGAGCGACCTTCTCTCCGCGTTTAATATCGAAGTCAAGATCTGTAAACAGCGGTTCTTTTCCGAATGATTTGGCAAGATGTGTGACTGTCAGGACATCATTTCCGCTTTCAACAGATGGTTCGAGTGTCAGTCGCATCTCGGATGCAATCTCGGTTGGCTTATCGAGTACTTCGATTTTATCGAGCATTTTCTCACGACTTTCTGCGCGCTTGATTGATTTTTCACGGTTAAATTGTTTGAGCTTTGTGATGACAGCTTCCTGATGTCTGATTTCTGCCTGCTGGTTTAAGTAGGCTTTCATCATGGATGCGCGGAGCTGCGCACGTTTGTCTGCAAAATAAGTATAATTTCCGTGGTAGACCGTTGCTTTTTTGTTATCAATCTCAACCACTTTCGTGACGATCCGGTCGATGAAGTACCGGTCGTGGCTGACAATCAATACACTTCCGGTGTAGGAAGAAAGGAAGCCTTCGAGCCAGGCAATGCTCGGCATATCCAGATGGTTTGTCGGCTCATCCAGGATGATCAGGTCCGGCCGGGTCAGCAGCAATCGTCCCAGTGCAATCCGCATCTTCTGTCCGCCGGACAACGTGTTGATATGACGGTCATAATCTTCTGGAGAAAAACCAAGTCCTTTTAAGACACCGGTGATTTCACTCTCGTAAGAGTAGCCATTATCCAGATCGTATTTGCTGCTGAGCCGGTTGTAGGTCTCCAATATCTTCTCGAGTTCTTCGCCTTCGGCGTGCTTCATATCTTTCTCTAGTTTCCGGATATTGGCTTCGAGGTCGAGGATATATTGTTTGGCTGCGAGCATTTCTCCATAGATCGTATTGTCAAAGGAGATGTCCTGATGCTGGGAAAGATAACCAATCGTTGTATCTTTCGCCAGGATGACCTGCCCGCTGTCAGGTGCCTCTTCCCCCATAATGATTTTGAGCAGAGTGGTTTTGCCGGAACCATTGATTCCGACAATTGCAATCTTTTCTTTTTCGTTGATGTGGAAATTCACATCCCGCAGAATTTCTTTTGTCCCAAATGATTTTGATATATTCTGACATGCCAACAGCATGATTCATCCTCCTGTTATTACAAATATTTTCTATTTTAACAAAAAGAAGCGGGACTTTCAATCACGCATTGCAGATACAGACATATATGGCGAATGCAAAATGGTAACGGAGATAATCAATCCAGGGTTGTACTTGCATGAAATCCGAGCCGGCAGATTCACATTGAAATGCAAAAAAAATAATGATATACTTTAACAGATATTAGAGCATTTCTGCTTGTGAATTTCAGTCTGTTTCAGACTAGATTATATAGGATGGGAGCGTGGGTACATGCTTTTCAAAAGGGAAAATCCGGCGAAAAAGGAGATCGAAGATTTGTTCCATGAAATCCAGATCAATCTGGAAAACAACTACAAGGATCTGGCGATATCTGCCCGCAGGAAAGCGGAGGAAGCACTTGCGCGCTGTGAGACATCGGGGGAGTTAAAAGAGAAAGATTATAAGCGGCTAAAGGTGAAACTTGATGATTATACAAAGCGGATGGAAGGATATCATCATTAAATGAATGCAGAAAAAGAAGATATAGAAAATAGAAAAGCGGCAGCGCATATACCTTCAAAGATGTGGCTTCTGCTTGGGATGATCGTTCTGTCGGTGATTTTGATTCTTGTTTACCGGTCTGGCTTTGCAAAGATGGGAAAAAAAGAAGTATCTATGGATACTCCGGAGACATCGTATAGCTTTGCGATGGGCACCAGCGTGTCTGTAAGCCTGTATGGAGCGGACAAGGATTTTGCCGCACAGATAGAACAGGAGATAAAGAAGCTTGATACAGATGTGATCTCGTGGAGACAGGATACGAGCGAACTTGCGAAAATGAATCAGTCATATCGCATGGGGGAAACATATAAAGTATCCGATTTATTATATACAGCAATTGTGCAAAGTCTCAATATATGCAGAGACAGCAAAGGCGCATTGGATATCACGATTCGTCCGCTTGCAAACGTATGGAATATAGAGAATGCGTCATCGGAGGATTTTCAGGTTCCGACAGATACGGAGATCCGGGTAGCTTTGAAACAAGTGGGGTACGAATCGATATCCTGTGGAGATGCCCGGACAGTGTCGATTGACACTGCAGACAGGATCCTTGATCTCGGTGCGGTCGGAAAAGGATTTGCCTTGGATATCGTGGAAGAAATACTCAAGAAGGAAGCGGTTACCGGTGCTACGATCAGTGTCGGTGGAAGTATTCTTGCCTATGGAAGCAAACCGGACGGAAGCTGTTTTCGTGTGGGAATCCGGGATCCGAAGAAAGAAGCAGAAGATTATATCGGCTATCTGGAATTGGAACCGGATAGCAATCTGTGTATATCAACATCCGGTGATTATGAAAAATATATAGAGAAAGATGGAATAAGATATCATCATATATTGGATCGTTCTACCGGATATCCGGCGGAGTCCGGCCTGTCTTCTGTGACAATCGTATGTGAAAATGGGTTATATAGCGATGCACTTTCGACGGCATGTTATGTACTCGGATATGAAAAATCTCTGCCGCTTCTTGAAAAATATCATGCAGAGGCAGTCTTTATCGATAAAAACAACCGCGTGACTGTGACAGATGGACTGAAAGAAGCATTCCATACGGGAAAATAGGCAGGATGTAACATAATAGAAATATATAACAGATATCATATAAGTCAAAATGAAAAGAGATGGAAGAGATGAAGTGGGTAGAGCATTTTAAAACAATTACGGCGCATAAGATGATGGTTATGCGGCATTGCTTTGCAGTCGGGCTTTATAAGCAGGGACTGCTGCATGATCTGTCGAAGTATTCGTGGACAGAGTTTTCCATGGGAGCAAAATATTTCCAGGGAAACCGCAGCCCGAACGATGCGGAACGGGAAGATAAGGGATATACATCCTCCTGGCTGCATCACAAAGGCAGAAACAAACACCATCTGGAATACTGGGTGGATTACAATGTTGACAAGACGGATACCGAGCATCTGCTTGTCGGATCCAAGATGCCAAAAGAGTATGTGATTGAGATGTTTTGTGACCGCATGGCTGCCTGCAAGATTTATAACAAGGATAAATATTATGAGAAACAGCCGCTTGATTATTATATGAATGGACGCTCGAGACGCCTGCTGCATCCGGATTCTGCCAGACTTCTGGAAAAATATCTGCATATGCTGGCCGATAAAGGGGAAGCGTATACATTCCGTTATATTAAAAATTACGAAGTGATTCCACTCCGGAGAAAGAAAATGGCAAAGTATCTTCCGTTTATGAAATATTTGTTTCCATTTGGAGATAAATATTGATGCAGGATACATTGTAAAATCAGAGGATAGGAAACGATGAAATTTACACATTTACATGTGCATACGCAATACAGTCTGCTGGATGGATCAGCGAAGATCAAAGAGCTTGTTCCACGCGCAAAGGAACTTGGCATGGATGCACTTGCCATCACAGACCATGGAGCGATGTATGGCGTAATTGAATTTTATAAGACATGCAAAGCAAATGGCATCAAGCCGATTATCGGTTGTGAGGTGTATGTAGCGCCTGGTTCGCGGTTTGACCGTGAAGTAGTGAAAGGAGAAAACCGGTATTACCATCTGGTCCTGCTTGCCAAAAACAACGAGGGATATCATAATCTGTGCAAGATTGTGACGCGTGGATATACAGAAGGCTATTATTATAAACCGCGTGTGGATATGGAAGTGCTTGAAAAATATCACGAAGGGATTATCGCGCTTTCTGCCTGTCTGGCGGGAGAAATCGCTACGGACCTAAGACAGGAGCAGTACGAGAAAGCAAAAGAAGCGGCGCTTAAGCATCTGGCAATCTTTGGAGAAGGAAATTATTATCTGGAGATGCAGGACCACGGAATTGCGGATCAGCGGACCGTCAATATGGGTGTGATGCGGCTCTCGAAAGAAACCGGTATCCCGATGGTTGTGACAAACGATTCCCATTACATCAACAAAGAAGACTGGGAAGCCCATGACATCCTGCTTTGCATCCAGACCGGGAAGACTGTAAATGATGAGGACCGGATGCGGTACGAGAAAGGACAGTTTTATCTGAAGTCGGCGGAAGAGATGGAAGCACTCTTTCCTTATGCGAAAGAAGCGCTGGAGAATACGAACAAGATTGCGGATATGTGTAATGTTGAGATCGTGTTCGGTGAGCGCAAACTGCCGAAATATGATGTGCCGGATGGGTATGATTCGTTTTCTTATCTGACGATGCTTTGCGAAAAAGGTGCAAAAGAACGGTATCCGGAAGTTACGGACGAAGTAAAAAACCGTCTTGACTATGAACTCGATATGATCCGGCAGATGGGATTTGTTGATTATTTCCTGATTGTGTGGGATTTCGTGAATTTCGCAAAAAGTCATGACATTCCGGTTGGACCGGGACGTGGATCGGCTGCAGGTTCGATTGTATCATATTGCCTGCATATTACAGATATTGAGCCGCTCCGCTACGGACTTTTGTTTGAACGTTTCTTAAATCCGGAACGTGTTTCCATGCCGGATATTGATATTGATTTCTGTGTGAACCGAAGGCAGGAAGTGATTGATTACGTCGTAGAAAAGTATGGCAAAGATAAAGTGGTACAGATTGTTACATTTGGAACGATGGCAGCCAAGATGTGTGTCCGGGATGTCGGGCGTGCGATGGCACTTCCGTATAGCCTGTGTGACAAAGTTGCAAAAGCAATACCAAACAAAATTCCGGGCGTAAAGGATGTGACGCTTCCGGTAGCTTTGAAGGTGAGTCCGGATCTAAAAGAAATGTATGAAAACGAACCGGATGTGAAAAAACTCCTGGATATGGCGATGAAGCTTGAAGGCCTGCAGCGTCATACCGGTGTTCATCCGGCGGGAGTTATCATCGGACAAAAACCAATCGAAGAGTATGTGCCGCTTGCACGCAGTGTCGATGGAGGAATCGTGAGCCAGTACGAAAAGGATCCGGTGGAAGAACTTGGACTTTTGAAGATGGACTTCCTTGCACTCCGGAATCTGACAGTTATAAAAGATGCACTTGACCGGATTGAGGAAAATCATGGAGTGAAAATCAATCTCTCGAAGCTGGAACTGACAGATCCGGCAGTCTATGAGCTTTTGTCAGCCGGGAAGACAGATGGTGTATTCCAGCTTGAAAGCGCAGGGATGAAGGGGTTCATGAAGCAGCTGAAACCGAAAAACCTCGATGAAGTAATCGCCGGAATCTCGCTGTACCGTCCGGGACCGATGGATTTCATACCGAAATACCTCGCAAACCGGGAACATCCGGAAGATATCGTATATGATACTCCACAGCTTGAAAAGATTTTGAAATCCACATACGGATGCATGGTTTATCAGGAGCAGGTTATGCAGATTGTCATGGAACTTGCCGGGTATTCGATGGGACGTTCGGATCTGGTGCGACGTGCGATGGCAAAGAAAAAAGCAGACGTGATGGACAAAGAACGCCAGTATTTTGTATACGGAAATGAGGAACTCGGCGTTCCGGGATGCGTAAAAAATGGAATTGCAGAGGACGTCGCAAACAAGATATTTGATGACATGGTCGATTTTGCAAATTATGCATTCAACAAATCCCATGCGGCAGTCTATGCGGTTGTCGCATACCAGACGGCATACCTGAAGATTTATTATCCGGTTGAATATATGGCAGCGCTGATCTCGTCCGTACGTGAAAATACAGCGAAGATGAGCAGCTATATCCAGACATGCAAGACACTTGGAATCAAGATTCTTCCGCCGGATATCAACAAGGGAAGCGGTGATTTCATGGTGGATGGAAATGCAATCCGCTTTGGACTTTCCGGGTTAAAAAGTATCGGAGACGGTGTGACGGAAGTGATTCATCGGGAAGTGGTTGCAAATGGTCCATTTACCAGCCTGGAAGATTTTGTAGAACGTTTATCCGGGAAAGAAGCAAATAAGCGTACGATAGAAAGCTTTATCCTGGCTGGCGCTTTTGATTCTTTTGGGCACAACCGGCATCAGATGATGATGGTTTATCCGGCGATTCTTGAAAAAACAGCAAAAGAAAAAAAGAATGCGGTGACGGGGCAGATGTCACTGCTCGATTTCCTTGGGGAAGAAGAAAAAAACGAATTCCAAATCCGGTATCCGGATGTCGAAGAATACCCGAAGGAAGAACTGCTGGCAAAAGAAAAAGAAATACTTGGTATCTATGTCAGCGGACATCCGTTAGAAGACGATCTGGATATTTTAGAAGAGTATACAACCGCAAAATCAACGGATTTTGTGGTTGAAACAGAAGATGCAGAGAATCCGGAACCGGTTGATGCAGGAGATGTGGAGGAGACGGAACATGTCGTGGACAAGGCTCCTTACACAATCGGCGGAATTCTGACAGAGATTACGAAAAAGACGACCAGAAATGGCGATGAGATGGCATTTCTTCAGATTGAAGATATGTATGGGACGGTAGAGGTTGTTGTCTTTGCCAGAGATTACCGCGTGAACAGGGATAAATTAGTCAAAGACACAAAGCTGTTGATCAAAGGAAATGCATCTATCGATGAGCGTGGCGGCAAGCTTCTTCTCTCGAAGATGATTACGTTTGAGGAAGTGCGGGAAAACCGTGCACAGGCAGGAAAAGAACTGTGGATTCGTTTCTCGGATATGCAGTCATACCTGAACCAGAATGTCCAGTTGACAGGTATTTTGAAACGTCATGCAGGACAGACGGTAGTAAAGATTGCAATCAGCCCATCACAGGAGGAAGGAAAACAGACAAGTGTGAAAGTCAAGCAGCTGCCGGACGCATACCGTGTCCTTGCGGACGAATCGTTGCTTGCTGACCTGAAAAATCTGTATGGGGACGAAAATGTGATCTTAGTCGACAAGAAAGGACGATAATAGACATTGATTACATCAGCATCCAATGATAGAATAAAAGAGATTAAGAAATTGATGAAATCTGCTTCGAGAAGGCGGGAGACAAAGACCTATATCGTGGAAGGTATCCGGATGGTACGTGAGATACCGGAACACAGTCTGCAGGCAGTCTATGTTGCGGAAAGCATGGAAGAGACGTTCCGCCCGGTGACCGATCGGTTCCATATACCGGTGGAGGTTGTGCGGGACTCTGTTTTTCAGAGCATGTCCGATACGAACACGCCGCAGGGGATACTTGCGCTGGTGCGTATGCCGCAGATAGAGGAAACAACCTTGTATACAGAAGGAACGGTTCCGTTTCTGCTGATTGTGGAGCGGCTGCAGGATCCGGGAAATCTCGGAACGATCATCCGGACGGCAGAAGGTGCTGGCGTGACAGGAATTATACTGAGTGCAGATTCGGTTGACTTGTACAATCCGAAAGTAGTCCGGTCTACGATGGGGTCGATTTTCCGGGTACCGGTGTATGCCGCACAGGATCTGACACGTACAATCGCTGATGTCAAAGCGCATGGAATCCGAATTTATGGAGCACACCTGTCGGGAACTGATTTTTACGAAGAGGACTTCACAGGAGGCTGTGCATTTCTGATTGGAAACGAAGGTAACGGCCTGTCAGAGCAGATCAGTGCCAGTGCAGATACGTTGATCCGGATACCGATGCAGGGGCAGGTAGAGTCGCTGAATGCAGCGATATCGACTGCGGTAATCAGCTATGAAGTGCTCAGACAGCGATTAGCAAAAAAATAAATTTGCAGTCATATTACGATATATGCACGCATATATTGTAAATGTACAATAAAAAACTCACAGTTTATGGGGAAAGAAAAGTACTGTGACAAGACAAGAGGGAGGAATAAAATATGACAGAGAAGATTCTGAACAACAACCAGGTGGTTGTAGCGGGGGAGATTGTATCCGATTTTCGGTTCAGCCATGAGATATTCGGCGAAGGGTTTTACATGGTTGACCTGGTAGTCAGCCGGCTTTCGGATGCGCATGATGTGATACCGTTGATGGTTTCAGACCGGTTGTTCGATGTGGAGAAAAGCCACATCGGGGAGAAAGTACTTGCGAAAGGACAGTTTCGTTCCTATAACAAGCATGAGGAAAATAAAAACCGGTTGATCCTGTCTGTGTTTGTACGGGAAATTGAAGTGATTGACGAGGTCGATGATCACGAGAACAAACCAAACCAGATTTATCTCGATGGATACATATGCAAAGAACCGATTTACCGTATGACACCGCTTGGCAGGGAAATCGCAGATATCCTGCTTGCAGTGAACCGTGCATACGGAAAATCCGACTATATTCCATGTATCTGCTGGGGAAGAAACGCCAGATTTGCAGGCAAGCTTGCAGTCGGGGAACATGTAGCAGTCTGGGGCCGGATTCAGAGCCGGGAATATCAGAAAAAAATAGGAAATGACGAGGTTGTAAATAAGGTCGCATATGAGGTGTCTGTCAGCAAGATGGAATGTTTGGAATAAGGATTGACAGACAGACATAACGATGCTATACTAATTTCGTTTTTATGAGTAGAGGTGCGGGATTCAAGAGTACTTTGCGGGATGACTTAGAGCAGTGGATCGCATGGAAAAGGGGAAACCGCCGAAGGAAAACAGATGTCTAAGCACTGGAATCCTGGTTGTGCAATGAAGAATTGTATGACTGTCATTTGTGAGCATGCAGATGGAGCGCTACCGGAATTGAGACTTTTCAAGCTGGCACTTTATCGAAAGTGCCGGCTTTATTTAATACCAGGAATCTGGGAAAAAGATTCCGGTAAGAATCATGATACGTTTATGTTTAAGGAGGAAAAGAAGAAAATGTCAATTTTTACAGGTTCAGCAGTTGCGATTGTTACACCATTTAAGAAAGATGGTTCTGTAGATTATGATAAGTTCCGTGATGTGATTGAGTATCAGATTGCCGGAGAAACTGACTGTATCGTCGTATGTGGAACAACCGGAGAGTCTTCTACATTATCTCATGAGGAGCACCTTGACTGCATCCGTTTTTGTACAGAAGTGGTTAACAAGCGGATTCCTGTTGTTGCAGGTACTGGATCCAATTGTACAGAGACAGCTATTTATCTGTCCCAGGAAGCAGAAAAATATGGGGTAGATGGATTGCTTGTTGTGACACCATATTATAATAAGGCAACCCAGAAAGGTCTGATTGCACATTATACAGCAGTTGCAAATTCTGTGAAGCTGCCAATCATCATGTATAATGTACCGAGCAGAACCGGTACGAATATCCAGCCGGAAACTGCAGTTTATCTGGCAAAGAATGTTGAAAATATCGTTGCGATCAAGGAAGCAACCGGAAACCTGTCACAGGTTGCCCGTCTTGTAAGTTTGGCAGATGGATGCCTGGATGTTTATTCCGGAAATGATGATCAGGTTCTCCCAATCCTTTCCCTCGGTGGACTTGGTGTGATTTCTGTTCTTGCAAATGTTGCTCCAAAGCAGACACATGATATGGTTTCCAAGTATCTGAAAGGGGAAGTAAAAGCAGCAAGAGATATCCAGATCAAGGCAATTCCACTTTGCGATGCATTGTTTAGTGAAGTCAATCCAATCCCAGTCAAAAAGGCAGTCGAACTGATGGGACTTTGTGAAGGAAATCTGCGTATGCCGCTGACAGAACTTGAGCCACAACATACAGAACAGTTGAAAAAAGCAATGACAGATTTTGGCGTTAAGATTCAATAGTACATAGGAAGGAACCGGGAGGAAAAACAAATGATTCGTGTTATAATGCATGGATGTAACGGTAAGATGGGGCAGGTTATCACAGGACTTTGCAAGGAAGATCCGGCAGTAGAAATCGTAGCCGGAATCGACGTTGTAGATAATAGAGAGAATGGATATCCGGTATTCACAGATATCAACGCATGTGATGTGAAGGCAGATGTCATCATTGATTTTGCGGCAGCAGCCGCAGTTGATAAGCTGCTTGATTACGCAGTTGATAAGCAGGTGCCGGTTGTGCTTTGCACAACCGGACTTTCGCCGGAACAGTTAAATAAAGTTTCTGTTTGTTCCGGAAAAGTTGCAATCTTAAAATCTGCAAATATGAGTCTTGGCATCAATACGTTGATGAAGCTTTTGAAAGATGCAGCCAATGTATTTGCACCTGCCGGGTTTGATATTGAGATCGTGGAGAAGCATCATAACCAGAAGGTGGATGCGCCATCCGGTACAGCACTTGCACTCGCGGATTCTATTAATGAAGCACGTGACAATGCGTATGAGTATGTCTATGACCGGTCCCAGGTAAGAAAAAAACGGGATAAAAAAGAAATCGGAATCTCGGCTGTACGTGGCGGTACGATTGTTGGCGAGCACGAAGTGATCTTTGCAGGCGTCGATGAAGTGATTGAATTTAAACATACTGCATACTCAAAATCCGTATTTGCCAAAGGCGCAGTGGAAGCGGCAAAGTTTTTAGCCGGAAAGCCGGCAGGATTTTATGACATGGCAGATGTGATCGGATAAAAGTCTTTTTTGCCACGAAGAAAGGAATATATATGTATCAGGATGAGATTATTTTGTGCAGTGCTTCAAAGTACACGCAGAAATATTATTTGAATGAAGATTTTGAGAATCTGCCGACAGAAGTAAAAAAGGAATTGCGGATTATGTGCACGCTTTTTACGGAAGATGTCGGTGGAATCGTGATGCTTGTCTTTGACAGTATGGGAAATTTAAATATTGTGACAGATGCAGCAGAAGAAGATATCTTATATGACGAGATCGGATGCGGCTTGAAGGTAAAACAAATCAGAAAGGAAAAACGGGAATTGTTTGAACAGCTTGAACTTTATTTTCAGACATTTTTCCTGAATTAAAGAAAGGTAAAAACTATGTTATTTGCAGTTGATGTTGGAAATACAAACATAACAGTCGGGCTGTTTGATGGGAAAAAACTGATTAAAACATTCCGGATTACAACCGGGACAGCACGTACATCGGATGAGTACGGTGTGTATTTTGTGGATTGGCTGCGGGTACGGAATATAGATGTCTCAGAGATCAATGCAGTGATTATTGCGTCGGTTGTGCCGAAGGTCATGCATTCCCTGACGAGCGGCATCATCAAGTATCTGAATATCCAGCCGATTATCGTGGCACCGGGGATCAAGACAGGAATCAATATCGCGATTCCGGAGCCAAAGACATTGGGCGCAGACCGTCTGGTCGATGCTGTGGCAGCTTATGAGCTGTATGGCGGTCCGGTGATTGTGGTGGATTTCGGAACTGCAACTACACATGATCTGGTATTGGAAGGCGGCGTGTTCCATTCAGGGGCGACATCACCGGGAATCCGGCTTGCGGCAGCAGCACTCTGGTCCGGAACTGCAAAGCTTCCGGAAATCGAGATCAAGAGACCGGATACGATCCTTGCGAAGGATACAGTCAGCAGTATGCAGGCAGGTGTATTTTATGGCTATGTGGGACAGACGGAATATATTATCCGCCGGATCAAGCAGGAATCCGGACTTTCTGATATCAAGGTAGTGGCAACCGGAGGGCTTGGCAAACTGATTTCAGAGAATACAGATTGCATTGATTATTATGATGCAGATCTGACTTTAAAAGGTCTGCAGTTAATTTACGAAAAACAATAAAGGACGAGAGTATGGATTTTGTTGATAAAATCGCATTAGCGCCAATGGCAGGTATCTGTGACCTGCCATTTCGTCTCTTATGCAAGGAGATGGGCTGTGATATTTTATACACAGAGATGGTGAGTGCCAAAGGCATGTATTATAACAATAAAAATACAGAACCGCTGCTTATGACAAAACCGGAGGAGGCTCCAATCGGTGTACAGATCTTTGGCAGCGAGCCGGAACTTATGGCATCCCAGGCGAAAAGACTCGAGAACCGAGGATTTTCCTTTATCGATGTCAATATGGGGTGCCCGGTTCCGAAGATCGTAAATAATGGGGAAGGCTCGGCACTTATGAAACAGCCGGAGTTGATCGGAGATATCGTCGATGCTCTGGTGCATGCTGTTTTACTTCCGGTCACGATTAAAATCCGGGCGGGCTTTGATGCGGATCATATCAATGCACCGAAGGTGGCACAGATTGCTGAGCAGGCAGGTGTATCGGCAATCGCGGTGCATGGCAGGACGAGAGAACAGTATTATCATGGACAGGCAGACTGGGATGTAATCCGGCAGGTAAAGGAAGCCGTGTCGGTTCCTGTGATTGGAAATGGGGATATCACATGCGCAGAAGATGTGCTTGCCATGAAAGAAAAGACAGGCTGCGACAGCGTGATGATCGGACGGGCAGCAAAAGGAAATCCATGGATATTCCGTGATATCAGGCATTTCTTAAATACAGGGGAACATCTCCCGAAACCGGATGTGGAGGAGAGAAAGCAGATGATGCTGCGCCATGCAGCCCTGATGGTGGAATACAAAGGGGAGTTTACAGGAATCCACGAGATGCGGAAACATGTGGCATGGTATACACAGGGCATGCCGGATTCGGCAAAGCTTCGTGCAAAGATGAATGCAGTGGAATCCTATGATGCGCTTGCATCTATGGTAAATAATTTGTGATGGAACGAGATATGGAAATCGCGTGGTAAGCGGCCAGATATGCTGAACGATCCATGGATTCAATGTAATTTTTTATGAATTCTTTTTGAACTCCATGGACGACGAGTGTATCGGCCGCTTTGTTGTATGCGATTGCCGCAGTAATTTCATCTGCATACGTGCCGACAATAAAGTCTCCATTTACGTGGATTTTTACAAGATATGTGACGACTCCGTCTTTTCCGGTCTGCTTGTGTACACCTGTATATGTGTTGATAATCAGAATATTGGAATACCGGAAATCAAAGGGGTCTCCATTTATCATGCGATAATCTCTGCCATAAACAGCAAACGGATGAATCCCATAGCGGGACAGGATACTGTACTGGCTTCCGTAATTACTGACAAACAGATATCCGCCTTTTTGCTGTATTTTTTTGGAACTATAAAAAAAGAGGTCATCGCGGTCGAATTTCAGGATGCTGTCCGGGGACAGGTGGTATTCAAAATACTGGTGACAGAGGTAGATGGGTGTTTTGAAGTAAATCCCATGATCACGGAAGTTGATCAGGCATATGAATTTATCATAGGAAAGGCTTGAAAAAAGCCGGTATTGTTCACACGTAATGGCGGAATGCTCTAAAACAAAACGTGCTTCTTTGTATGCACGGGAAGCTGTTTCTTCCGTTTCAAAACTGCCAAGGCTGATATGTTTTTTCAGATGTGTGGCGGATGCACGGAAATAAGTGCTTCCATCTTTTCTTTTTGCTGTATAGATTCCTGGGAAGTTTGCCATAGTAATACGTGGATGCAGTCCTTTCTGGTTGACGTAATGTAAACATAACATATAGAATCAGTATATACATACTTTGTCAAAAAGTCTAGCGGCAACGTGGGAAAATGTAAGAAAAAAGCGCAAAAATACATGAAATACTTGCAGAAAATGACTTGACCTGAAAGCGTACTTGAATTATAATCATGAGAGTATAAATGTAACTATTTTGTAACATTTTCATCATAAATTTCTTAGGATGATGATACAGGAGTTTTAAGAGGTGAATGAAAAATATGGAAACAAAGCAGATAGAACAGGAAAATCTGACCGAAAAAAAGGATAAGCAGAAGAAAAACAGCCGGATAAAGGAACAGCGGATCGTTGTAAAATCGTTTCTGCATCAATATGGAAAATACATCGGAACCGGACTGGTGGTTGTGGCTTTGCTTATTGTGTGTGGAATCTCGTTGGCCGACCGCGCTGCAAACAAAGAAGTTGCGACCGGTGTCATGATGACGGTTGCTGATCTGACAAAGAATAAAGAAGCGTTTTCAGGTAATCTGTTTGCGGAAACTGCAATTTCCTATGATGATATGGTTAATGTGAACTATGAGACAGAACAGCTTGCGCAGCTCGAACGTACGGAGAAACAGATTGATGAGATTTTGTCTGCAAGAAGACAGGACAAGAGAGACCAGGCTGCTTTGGAGGCATTGACAGCCGTTCACAGCGGACCCGAGGAAATTGGCGAATATGATCCGGATGCAGTTGTGGTTGCATCGGCAGAAACAGATCCATCTGTTGTAACGACCACAGTACCATCCCCGACAGGCTCGGCTACATATGTCCCTGCGGATGCAAACGGAACCTATCAATATCTTGGAGAGTACCTTCTGACTGCATATTGCCCTTGCCCGATCTGTTGTGGAAAATGGAGTAATATGGTAAATCCTGTGACAGCCAGTGGTAAACCGGCAGTGGCAGGATGGTCGATCGCCGCACCAAAAGAATTTCCGTTTGGAACAAAGATTATGATTGATGGGCAGATTTATTCCGTAGAAGATCGTGGTGGCGCGATCACCGGAAAACATTTTGATATTTATTGCAATACGCATCAGGAAGCATTAAACTTTAACATGAGAACAACCTCTGCCTATCTGGTAGTTGAATAAAAGGAGAACAAAATGGAATTAATTTACAGAAGTACAAGAAATGCAAAGGAAGAAGCAACCGCATCCATGGCGATTTTGAAGGGACTTGCAAACGAAGGCGGTCTGTTTGTGCCTGACCAGATTCCTGCATTTGATAAAACACTTGATGAACTGGCAAAGATGGATTACCGAGAAGTCGCATATCAGGTGATGAAACTGATGCTGACTGATTTTACAGAGGAAGAACTCCGGCATTGCATCAACAGTGCGTATGATTCCAAGTTTGATACAAAAGAAATTGCACCGCTTGTAAAGAAAGCGGGTGCGTATTATCTTGAGCTCTTCCATGGAGCGACGATTGCATTTAAAGATATGGCACTTTCCATACTTCCATATCTGCTTACGACTTCTGCAAAAAAGAATCATGTAACAAATGAGATTGTGATTCTGACTGCAACATCCGGAGACACCGGAAAGGCTGCGCTTGCCGGGTTCGCGGATGTACCGGGAACAAAGATTATTGTGTTCTATCCAAAACATGGTGTAAGTCCAATCCAGGAAAAACAGATGGTAACCCAAAAGGGTGACAATACATGCGTTATTGGTATCACGGGCAATTTCGATGATGCACAGACAGGTGTGAAGAAGATGTTCTCAGACAAGGAATTGAATGAGTACCTTGCGTCGAAGGGATATCAATTCTCATCTGCAAACTCCATCAATATTGGTCGTCTGGTACCACAGATGGTTTATTATGTATATGCTTATACAAGACTGGTTGCAAACGGTGAGATCAAGGCCGGCGACAAGATCAATGTGGTTGTACCAACCGGAAACTTTGGAAATATTTTAGCAGCGTTTTATGCAAAGCAGATGGGACTTCCAATCAACAAGTTTATCTGTGCGTCCAATGAAAATAAAGTCCTGTATGATTTCTTCCGTACAGGTACATATGACAGAAACAGGGAGTTTATTCTGACAACATCGCCTTCGATGGATATTCTGATTTCCAGCAATCTGGAAAGACTGATCTACCGCATTGCAGGCAACGATGCAGAGAAGAACAAAGCATTGATGCAGGCACTTTCCGGGAAAGGCGCATATACGATCACAGAAGATATGAAGAAGCAGTTGACAGATTTCTACGGAAATTATGCATCGGAAGAGGAGACTGCAGCGACAATTAAGCAGGTCTACGAATCCGATCAGTATATTATGGATACCCACACTGCAGTTGCAGCATCTGTCTATGACAAATACGTAAAAGAAACCGGAGATACGACACCGACGGTGATTGCAAGTACTGCAAGTCCTTATAAGTTCACCCGAAGCGTCATGAATGCGATTGACCGTGCCTATGACAAACAGTCGGATTTTGAGCTTGTAGATGCATTGAACAAGCTTTCCGGTGTAAAGATTCCGCAGGCAATCGAAGATATCCGTCAGGCTCCTGTCCGTCATGATATTGTATGCGACAAGGAAGATATGCTGACAGAAGTAAAGAAATTTTTACACATTTAAAAACAGAACCGATACTCTTGGTTCACACAATATCATCAGATGCGTACCACAGGCACGCACGACAGTTCATTCGCACCATCCTGTCGAAAAACAAAACTAGGGCAAGCCATAAATACGATTATTTATGAAGCGGGTGCCTTTTTGCGCACCCGTTTTTTGCGTTTTCATACATGTCTTTTAGACGGACAAAATCCACCTGACCAACAGGCGGGATGACGCGCAATTTACAGGAAGGAGTTTTATATGTATACATTGAAGACAAATGCAAGCTTTGACAGTGCACATTTTCTTGCCGGATATGAAGGAAAGTGTTCCAATATTCACGGACACCACTGGGTTGTGGAAATCGAGGTCGGAAGTGAATGCTTAGAGATGGGCGGAAACAATCGTGGCATGATCGTGGATTTTTCCAGGTTGAAAGCAGATTTAAAGAAGATTGCAGATGCGCTCGATCATTGTCTGATTGCTGAGATTGGAAGTCTGAAGAAAAAAACGCTCGAAGCGTTTAATGAGGAACACTTTAAGGTTGTGGAAGTGATGTTCCGACCGACCGCAGAGAATTTTGCAAAGTTTTTTTATGATGAGATGAAAGAAAAAGGATATCAGGTCTTGAAGGCAACGGTGTATGAGACGCCGAAAAACTGTGCCGCATATATGGAGTAATAGAAAAAATATGGAGCAATATAAAGTAGTAGAAAAGTTTGTCAGTATCAACGGAGAAGCAGCGCATGCCGGAGAACTTGCCTGTTTTATCCGGTTTGCAGGATGCAATCTTGCCTGTGGTTACTGCGATACAAAGTGGGCAAATGAACCACAGGTATCATATGAGGGCTTAAGCGGAGCAGAGATTTATGCGTATATAAAAGAAAGTGGTGTAAAAAACGTGACGCTGACAGGCGGCGAACCGCTGATCCAGCCGGATATCCGTGCTTTGATCGCGTTGCTTGCAAGCGATGAACATCTTCGCGTGGAGATCGAGACAAACGGAAGCGTGGATATCTCCGGATATGATAAAAGACCGGACAATGTCTGTATGACACTGGATTATAAGCTTCCGGACAGCGGGATGGAACGCTTTATGTGTGTAGAAAACTATGCATGGCTGAAACCGCAGGATGCGGTGAAGTTTGTCTGTTCATCCAGATCAGACTTAGAAAAAGCAAAAGCGATTATAACAAAATACAGACTTTGTGAAAAAGCAACCGTTTATCTAAGCTCCGCGTTTGCGGCAATCACACCGGCACAGATCGTGGATTTTATGATACAGGAAAATATGAAAGATGTCCGGTTGCAGCTTCAGATGCACAAATACATCTGGGATCCGGACAAAAAAGGAGTATAAGATGGCAATCGACAAAGAAGCAATAAAGGAACATGTCCGTGGAATCCTCGCTGCATTAGGGGATGATCCGGACCGGGAAGGATTACGGGAGACACCAGACCGGGTTGCCCGTATGTATGAAGAAGTATTTGAGGGCATGAATTACACAAATGATGAGATCGCAGACATGTTCAACAAATCATTTGAACGTCCGGGCAATGATACAAGTGATATGGTGCTTGTAAAAGATATTGGAGTGTTCAGCTATTGTGAACATCATATGGCTCTTATGTATGATATGCATGTGGCAGTCGCATATATCCCGAAGGGAAAAGTGCTGGGACTTAGCAAGATTGCCAGGATCGCGGATATGGTAGCAAAACGTCTGCAGCTGCAGGAACGGATCGGGACAGATATTGCCTATATCATGAGTAAAGTGACAGGGAGCCCGGATGTTGCGGTCGTGATCGAAGGGAGCCATAGCTGTATGACAGCCAGAGGCATCCGAAACGCAAGTGCAAAGACGTTTACGACGACATTTACCGGTGAGTTTGAAACAAACGAGACATTACAGAATAAGCTGATGATGTTGTTAAAATAAGATGTTTGGGATTACAAGTTGCGGGAAATAGAAAACAAAAGGAGTGGTTATTATGCAGCATAAGAAAAACAAAGAAGCGGCAGTTGTTGTATTTAGTGGAGGACAGGATAGCACAACCTGTCTGTTATATGCAAAAAAACATTATAAGAAAGTATATGCGGTGTCCTTTGACTACCATCAGCGCCATGTGGCAGAGCTGGATGCGGCAAAAGCAATCTGTGAAAAACTGGATGTGGAACAGACAATCATGGATATGACACTTTTAAACCAGCTGGCACCAAATTCTTTGACGAGAAACGATATGCATGTAGATGAGGATGCTCCGGCAGAAGGAACGCCGAATACATTTGTGGATGGAAGAAATATGTTATTTTTGACATTTGCAGCGGTATTTGCAAAGCAGAAAGGTGTGACTGATATCCTGACAGGTGTATCACAGAGTGATTTTTCCGGATATCCGGACTGCAGAGATGAGTTTATCAAATCTTTGAATGTGTCCCTCAATCTGGCGATGGATTATGAGTTTGATATCATCACACCGCTCATGTGGATCGACAAGGAAGAAACATGGGAGTTAGCCGACAAACTCGGTGGATTTGACCTGGTTCGCAATATGACATTGACTTGTTATAATGGAATCAAAGGAGATGGCTGTGGCAACTGTCCGGCATGCAAATTGCGGAAAAAAGGATTAGATGCATATCTTGCGCGCAGATAAGAGAAGAATGGAGGAAAACCATGAAACGCTTATTGTTTATAATCAATCCCAAAGCCGGGAGAACCGCAATCCGCAACGATCTGTTTGAGATTATTATGATTTTTTCACAGGCGGGATATGAGGTCGTGACATATCCGACACAAGGACCGGAAGATGCGGAGCGTAAAGTGCGTGTCGATGGTGCGGATTATGATCTGATTGTGTGTGCAGGTGGCGATGGCACGCTGGATAATACCGTGTGTGGATATGTCAAGATGGGGAAAAAAAAGGTTCCGCTTGGATATATTCCGGTGGGAACAACCAACGATTATGCGAGAAGTCTTCAGATATCGAGAAAACCAATCGAAGCAGCCACACAGATTATGAATGGAATATGCACCAGAATCGATGTTGGTCAGTTTGCTGACAAATCATTTGTGTATATTGCGGCATTTGGTATATTTACAGATGTGTCCTATAGCACGAACCAGCAATTAAAAAAAGCAATCGGACATTCGGCATATGTGCTTGAAGCAATCAAAAATATCGGAAATTACAAGGGGTTTTCTCTGACTGCACAGTTTGACGATAAAGTGATTACAGGAAAATATCTGTATGGAATGATCACAAACACGATGTCGGTTGGCGGGTTTAAGCTGCGTGGTGCAAAACATGTTGTCTTGGATGACGGAAAGTTTGACTGCCTTTTTATCAAGATGCCGTCATCTCCTGCAGAGCTGCAACAGATCATTCGTGGTCTTTTGCAAAATGAAGTAGAAGGAAATGAGATGTTTTTCGAGTGTAAAGCAAGCCGGGTTGTCGTGGACGGAGAGCAGGAGATTGCGTGGACGCTCGATGGAGAATATGGCGGAAGCATGGCCCATGTGGAAATCAGAAATATACAGCAGGCGTTGAATCTGATGCTTCCACAGATTCCGCTGCAGGAAGTTGCACATCAGCCGGAGGATGACACGGAGGAAGAAAGTGCATATACAGAGGAGAAAGAACTGGATATTGATTTCGATGATCTGTATGGCAGGTACATGTTGAATTATCCGGAACAGCAACCGGAAGAAGAGCCGGGAAAAGATGATACGATGTAAGCCATGGGGACAAGGTTATGTCGATTCTTTACTTTTTTATAAAAAAAGAATATAATAAAAGATATGCACGCGTGCATAAATAAAATAGAAACAAAAGACATTGAAAAAAATGTAATGTGATCGAAACTGAAAGGGGAAATCATGGGTAAGTATTTTGGAACAGATGGTTTCCGCGGTGAGGCGAATGTGGACCTGACTGTGGAACATGCATATAAAGTCGGCAGATATCTTGGATATTATTTTGGCAAAAACAAGCAGGGCGATGATCGTGCCCGGATTGTGATCGGAAAAGATACAAGACGATCAAGTTATATGTTTGAGTATTCACTGGTTGCGGGACTGACAGCGAGCGGTGCAGATGTTTATCTGATGCATGTCACGCCGACACCGAGTGTATCTTATATTGTACGGGCAGATGAGTTTGACTGCGGAATTATGATTTCAGCAAGCCACAATCCGTTTTATGATAACGGAATCAAGATTATCAACAGCCAGGGCTCTAAGATGGACGCCGCTGTAGAAAAAGAGATTGAAGATTATATCGACGGACTGGTGCCGGAGATTCCGTTTGCAACAAAGGAGAAGATTGGACGGACGACCGATTATTCGATGGGTAGAAACCGGTATATCGGTTATCTGATGACACTTCCAACGAGAGCATTTAAGAATTTGCGCGTCGGGTTAGATTGCGCAAATGGTGCATCGTCGACAGTTGCAAAAGCAGTATTCGATGCACTTGGTGCAAAAACGTATGTCATCAACAACACACCGGATGGTACGAATATCAACACGAACTGTGGTTCCACGCATATCGAGGGATTGCAAAAGTTTGTTGTGGAGAATCATCTGGATGCCGGATTTGCATATGATGGAGATGCAGACAGATGCTTGGCTGTCGATGAAAAAGGAAACCTTGTGGACGGAGATGCAATCATCTACATCTGTGGAAAGTATTTACGGGACCGTGGCAGATTGAACAACAATAAAGTTGTAACGACAATCATGTCAAACCTTGGATTGTACAAAGCACTCGATGCAGAAGGAATCGGATATGAGAAAACTGCAGTTGGTGACAAATATGTCTATGAGTGCATGATGGAAAACGGATATATTTTAGGTGGCGAACAAAGTGGACATATCATCTTTTCGAAGAATGCAAGAACGGGAGATGGCGTGCTTACATCGCTCAAACTGATGGAAGTCATGGTGGAAGAAAAAACGACGATGTCCGAGCTTACACGTGGACTTACGATTTATCCACAGCTTCTTGTAAATGTCAAAGTGACAAGCAAAAAAGAAGTGATGGAAGATGCGGATGTGCTTGCTGCTGCGAAAAAAGTTGAAGAAGCACTCGGTGATAATGGAAGAATTCTGCTTCGGCAGAGCGGAACCGAACCGCTCATCCGTGTTATGGTGGAAGCAGAAACAGACGCAATTTGCAAAGAACATGTGGAGGCGGTTGTGGATGTGATCCGAAGCAAAGGATATGAAGCACAGTAAGGATTTAGGATGAATAATACCAGAAAATTTGAGACATCGATTGTATTTTTTCTCAAAGCGATTTTAAATTTGATATTGTTCTTTGTATTGTATGGAATCTATGCAAAAACAAACTGGCAGTTATGGAATTTATCGAGAACATCCGGAATGACAATCGCGGCATATGTCGCCATGCATTATATGTTTTCGACGATTTATGGACATTATGATATCGGTAAAAGAAAAAGTAAGCCGATTGTATTGTCGCTGTTTTTGAATCAGATTTTTACAGATGTGATTGCGGTGCTGGTACTTTCTATCATGAATACAAACCAGATGAATAATCATCGTTTCAAGTTTGAACAACCATATCTGTTATTACCGGTTTTGGCAATTCAGTTTGTTGTAATCATGATTTTTGCATATGGTGGAAATCATTTGTATTTTAAGATTTACAAGCCGGAAGACTGCATCATCATCACGTCATCTCAGCAGAGCTTAAACGACATTGTACGCGGGGTGATGAAGTATAAATTACAATATAAGATCAATCAGGTCGCAGATTACAGGGATGCAAATCTGAAGCAGTATATATCGGAACATGATACGATTTTTATCTATGATGTGCCGGTGCAGAATCGTACACAGATTTTGGAATATTGTTATCAGAATATGAAAAATGTATATTTTAACCCGGACATGCATGATGTGATTGAAAAAAGTGCGAAGCATTTTATCTTAGATGATGTGTCGGTATATTGCAATTATTCCAAAGGGCTGACACTGGAACAGCGGTTTATCAAACGTATGATGGATATTGTGATTTCCGTGATTGCGTTGATATTGACATCACCGATCATGCTGGCTGTGAGTGTGATGATTAAATTAGATGATCACGGAAGCCTGATCTTCAAGCAGAACCGTGCGACCCGGGATGGTAAGATTTTTTCCGTATATAAATTCCGGACGATGCGGGAAAATGTGGAGAATTATTCGGTTGTGGAGGATGATGAACGTGTGACACGGATTGGTAAATACCTCCGGAAATACCGGTTAGATGAGATTCCCCAGTTTTTCAATGTCTTAAAGGGCGATATGAGTGTGGTTGGCCCTCGGCCGGAGATGCTTGCCAATGTCTTTAACTATACGTCTGTCCTGCCGGAGTTTGAGTACCGCCTCCGCGTGAAAGCGGGAATCACCGGGCATGCGCAGATCGCAGGAAAATACAATACTTCACCAAAAGACAAATTGATCCTGGATCTGACTTATATCGAGGAATATAGTTTCTGGCTGGATCTCAAGCTTTTGTTCCAGACACTGATTGTGTTATTCAAGAAAGACAGTACAGAAGCATTCCACCGTGAGAGTGATCTTGTATTCGAAGAATATCAGCCGCCTAAGGAAGCAGAAACGCAGCGGACAGCACCGGGATCGGAAGAAATATCAGAATTCGAATGATAATAAGTATAATACTCTGAAAAAAAGAAAGAAGTCTGGTTCTATATGAAATATAACCGGACTTCTTTCTTTTATGGAGACCTGACAGATATCAAAAATTTGTGTCAATCTATAATACTTTGGCATATTCATCAAATATGTAATCATACATCGATGGCAACCCGACAAATTCGCATCCATAGCGGAAACCGGCATCTCCAATCGGTGTTACATACAGAATCTTTACAACGGATAAGATTACTTCTTCCCGGTTCTCGAATTCAATCGTTGCATTGAAATAATAATCGACCGGAAGCTTGGACAGGGACATAAAACCGATACCTGCTTTGGAGATATCGAAGACCTCGATTTCCGTATCGAGATTCTCGATTTTCACACCATCCTGTTTAAATAAATTAGAAACTTCCAATTTGAGTTTGATTGGAAGTCTGACGTTCTTTCTTTTTTCCTGCATACGAACCCTCCAGCTTGGAATTTTTATTAGATTGGCACTATTATATCAAAAAAACAAGTGAAACGCTATATAAATTCACGAAAACTCGAAAAAAACACATAAACTGTTTGATACTTTAAGTTATCTAGGTTATAATAAGCAAGGTTTGAAAAAAATATCAAAAAAAGAAGCAATATGAAGATAATATGATTATAATGAGAGGAACGTGCGATATGAGTGATGTAATGGAACACTATCAGGATGATGGCCTGCACGAAGAATGTGGAGTCTTCGGCATGTATGACTTTGACGGACACGATGTTGCCAGAACGATCTACTATGGATTGTTCGCCTTGCAGCACCGGGGACAGGAAAGCTGTGGTATTGCGGTATCGGATACCGAAGGACCAAAGGGCAAGGTTCTTTCTTCCAAAGGTATGGGACTTGTGAATGAAGTCTTCACGCAGGAAGACTTAGATAAGCTCAAAGGCAATATCGGTGTTGGCCATGTACGGTATTCGACAGCCGGTGCGAGTACCAGAGAGAATGCACAGCCGCTTGTACTGAATTATATCAAGGGTACCCTTGCTCTGGCACATAACGGGAATCTCGTCAATGCACCGGAGCTTCGGAGAGAACTCGCACATGATGGTGCAATCTTCCAGACGACGATCGACTCCGAGGTGATTGCATATCATATCGCAAGAGAACGTGTAAAGACATCTTCGGCAGAGGAAGCAGTTCAAAATGCGATGCGTAAATTGGTCGGTTCCTATTCCCTGATTGTCATGAGTCCGAGAAAACTGATCGGTGCCCGTGATCCGTTTGGGTTCCGTCCGCTCTGCATCGGAAAACGCGACAATGCATACGTGCTTGCATCCGAAAGCTGTGCGCTTGATACGATCGGCGCAGAATTTGTCCGGGATGTGGAGCCGGGAGAGATGGTTGTTATATCTCCGGAAAAGGGGATTGAGAGCCATAAGGATATGTGCCAGAAGGAACATGGCAGATGCGTATTTGAATACATTTATTTTGCAAGACCGGACAGCGTGATCGATGGTATGAGTGTGTATCAGTCCCGTATCATTGCCGGAAGATGTCTTGCGAAGGACAGCCCGGTTGAGGCAGATTTAGTTGTTGGCGTACCGGAATCCGGAAATGCAGCGGCACTTGGTTATTCGCTCGAATCCGGTATTCCATATGGAACCGCATTTGTAAAAAATGGCTACGTCGGAAGAACCTTTATCAAGCCGAAGCAGAGCCAGCGGGAATCCAGTGTGCGCGTGAAACTGAATGTCCTGAAGGACGCAGTCGAGGGAAAACGCGTGATCATGATTGACGATTCCATCGTGCGTGGAACGACAAGTGACCGGATCGTCAGCATGCTTAAGGAAGCCGGTGCGAAGGAAGTGCATGTGCGGATTTCATCCCCACCATTTTTGTATCCATGTTATTTCGGAACGGATGTGCCGGACAGTGACCAGCTGATCGCATACAACCGTACAATCGAAGAGATCCGTCAGATCATCGGTGCGGATTCGCTTGGATACCTGAAGTTAGAACGACTGCCGGAGTTAACCGGAGGCAGACAGTTCTGCCAGGGCTGTTTCACAGGAAAATGGCCAATTGATCCACCAAAAGAAGATATTCGTGGCGAATATGACGCATAAGGTGTATAATAGAAAATACGTATGAGGAAAATATATAAATTTGGAGGTTAAAAATGAGCACAGACAAGTATGTAAGCCCACTTTCAGAGCGTTACGCAAGCAAGGAGATGCAGTATATCTTTTCTCCGGACATGAAGTTCAAGACATGGAGAAAATTATGGATCGCACTTGCTGAGACGGAGAAGGAACTTGGTTTAAAGGATGCAGATGGCAACCCACGTATCACAGACGAGCAGATCGAAGAACTGAAAAGCCATGTAGAGGATATCAACTACGATGTGGCAAGAGAGCGTGAGAAGCTCGTGCGCCATGATGTGATGAGCCATGTGTATGCATATGGCAAACAGTGCCCGAAGGCAGCAGGGATCATTCATCTGGGTGCGACAAGCTGTTATGTCGGTGACAACACAGATGTCATCATTATGACAGAGGCAATGAAGCTTGTTCGTACGAAGCTGATCAATGTCATCAATGAACTTGCAAAGTTTGCAGATACATACAAGGATCTTCCAACGCTTGCATTTACACATTTCCAGCCGGCACAGCCAACGACGGTTGGTAAGCGTGCAACACTCTGGATGCAGGAGTTGTTGTTGGATCTGTCAGATCTGGAATACATGATCGGACAGCAGAAATTACTTGGTTGTAAAGGAACAACCGGTACACAGGCAAGTTTCTTAGAGCTGTTTGAAGGTGACCATGAGACAGTCAAGAAGATCGACGGAAAGATCGCTGAGAAGATGGGGTTTGATGCCTGTTATCCGGTTTCCGGCCAGACATATTCGAGAAAAGTGGATGCCAGAATCTTAAATGTACTTTCCGGTATTGCGATGTCTGCGCATAAGTTTTCAAATGATATCCGTCTTCTGCAGCACTTAAAGGAAGTGGAAGAACCGTTCGAGAAGAACCAGATCGGTTCCTCTGCGATGGCATATAAGAGAAACCCTATGCGGAGTGAACGTATCGCATCTCTGTCTGATTATGTGATGGCAGATGCTTTAAATCCGGCAATCGTGGCAAGTACACAGTGGTTTGAGCGTACACTCGATGATTCAGCGAATAAGCGGATCTCTGTACCGGAAGCATTTCTTGCGATCGACGGTATCCTGGATCTTTACTTAAATGTCGTAGATGGGCTTGTTGTATATGACAAAGTAATCTACCAGCACTTCATGAAGGAGATTCCTTTCATGGCGACAGAGAATATCATGATGGATGCTGTAAAGCGTGGCGGAAACCGTCAGGAGCTGCACGAGAAGATTCGTGAGTATTCGATGATCGCGGGTGAGCAGGTCAAGAAGTACGGAAATGAGAATAACTTGGTAGAACTGATCGCATGTGATTCTGCATTTGGCATGACAAGAGAAGAGATCGAAGCACTGCTTGATCCGAAGAATTTTGTTGGACGTGCGCCACAGCAGACAGAAGAATTCCTCGCTGAGCAGATTCAGCCAATTCTCGATGCAAACAAAGATATCCTCGGTGTAAAGGCAGAGATTAACGTATAAGATGCGTAATCATTGATGCGTATTGATTTTATTGTGAAAATAAAGTAAAATAGAAAGGTCGGCTGTGGTCGGCACACTATTAATTGCAAAGTGATAAAAACGGAGGTAACAGGTTAGACTATGGTACAGGCAGTAGTAGGCGCTAATTGGGGTGACGAAGGAAAAGGTAAAATTACAGATATGCTCGCCGAGAAAGCAGACATTATCGTGCGTTTTCAGGGTGGAGCAAATGCAGGTCATACAATCGTGAATAACTATGGAAAGTTTGCATTGCATACACTTCCTTCCGGCGTATTTTATGACCATACAACCAGCATTATCGGAAATGGTGTTGCATTGAATATCCCGGTGTTGTTCAATGAAGTAAAGTCAATTACAGACAAGGGCGTTCCGATGCCAAAGATCCTCGTATCGGATCGTGCACAGATGGTAATGCCATATCATGTATTATTTGATGCATATGAAGAGGAGAGACTGGCAGGAAAGTCTTTCGGCTCTACAAAGTCCGGTATTGCACCGTTTTATTCAGATAAATATGCAAAGATTGGTTTTCAGGTAAGTGAGCTGTTTGACGATGAGGCAGCCTTGCGCGACAAGATCGAGCGTGTGATCGCATCGAAGAACGTATTGTTAGAGTATCTGTACAAGAAGCCGCTTCTGACCGTGGATGAAGTGTACAACACATTGATGGAGTACAAGGAGATGGTAGCTCCGTTTGTCTGTGATGTATCTGCTTATTTGTATAATGCAATCAAGGAAGGAAAGCATATCCTCTTAGAGGGACAGCTTGGTTCCATGAAGGATCCGGATCACGGTATCTATCCGATGGTAACATCTTCTTCCACACTGGCAGCGTATGGTGCGATCGGTGCAGGTATTCCGCCATATGAGATCAAGCAGATCGTGACAGTATGTAAGGCATATTCATCCGCTGTTGGAGCAGGTGAATTTGTCAGTGAGATATTCGGAGAAGAGGCCGATGAGCTTCGCCGCCGTGGCGGTGATGGAGGCGAGTTCGGTGCGACAACCGGACGTCCGAGACGTATGGGTTGGTTTGACTGTGTCGCATCTAAGTATGGTTGTCGGATTCAGGGAACAACTGATGTTGCATTTACCGTATTGGATGTACTTGGCTATCTCGATGAGATTCCGGTCTGCGTCGGCTATGACATCGACGGAGAGGTGACAACGGACTTCCCGACAACTGCAAAGTTAAAGAAAGCAAAGCCGGTATATAAGGTGCTTCCGGGATGGAAACAGGATATCCGCGGAATCAAGAAGTACGAGGATCTTCCGGAGAACTGCCGCAAGTATATCGAGTTTATCGAGGAACAGATTGGATTCCCGATTACGATGGTTTCCAACGGACCAAAGCGTTCCGACATCATCTATCGTGGATTTAGTAACTAAATCTCAATTAAGATACTGTTGCATCAGAAGTCTGGTGCAACAGTTTTTCTAATTATAGATAAAATTTGGATCTGTAAGAGTTTGTGAATAGGAAAGATGGAGAGGTTAAATATATGAGAAATCTGACAATGTTGATGGACTACTACGAGCTGACAATGTCCAACGGATATTTTGAAAAAGGGTTCAAAGATAAGATGGTTGTATTCGATATGTTCTACCGGAAGAATCCAGATAATGGTGGATTTGTTGTGTCTGCCGGATTGGAACAGTTGATCGAATACATTGAGAACATGCATTTTTCTAAGGAGGATATCGAATTCCTGCGGAGCAAGGGCGAGTTCTCAGAAGGATTCCTGCAGTATCTTGCTGATTTTAAGTTTACAGGAAATATTGATGCGTTGCCGGAAGGCACGATCTGTTATCCAAATACTCCGATTGTCACGGTGACGGCACCGGTGATCGAGGCACAGTTAATTGAGACGATGCTGCTGCTTACGATGAATTTCCAGTCGCTGATTGCCACAAAAGCCTCCCGCATCTGCCGGACAGCGGCTGAGAGTGGTGCGGTTGTTATGGAGTTTGGCGCGAGACGTGCACATGGTGGTGATGCAGCGATTCTTGGTGCAAGAGCAGCCTATATCGGTGGCGCGGCTGCGACAGCAACGGTCATGGCAGATGAACGGTTTGGCGTACCTGCAATCGGTACGATGGCACATAGCTGGATTCAGTTCTTTGATAATGAATACGAAGCATTCAAAGCATATGCGGAAGTTTATCCGGATAACTGCACATTGCTGATTGACACGTATGATATTTTAGACAGCGGACTTGTAAATGCCATCCGCGTGGCAAAGGACGTGTTAGAACCGATGGGAAAGCGCTTGAAAGGCGTGCGCATTGACAGCGGGGATCTGGCATATTTCTCCAAGAAGATCCGGAAGGCACTCGATGCACAGGATATGCAGGATTGCAAGATCGTTGTGTCGAACAGTGTCGATGAGTTTTTGATGCAGTCACTCAAAAAGCAGAATGCAAGTATTGACTCCTATGGTGTCGGCGAGCGCATGATCACTTCCAAATCCGATCCGGTGTTTGGAGGAGTATATAAGCTTGCTGCGGTACAAAACGATGCCGGTGAATTTGTGCCGAAGATTAAAATCTCGGAGAATGTAGAGAAAATCACGAATCCGGGCAGAAAAAAGCTCTGGCGTATCTACAGCCGGGAGACAGGATATGCACTTGCCGATCTGATCACAATGTTCGACGAAGTTGTAGATGGCGACAAACCGTTTGCCTATGTGGATCCTGTAAAGCCATGGAAGAAAATGAAATTTGAAAATGTCGACGTGAAGGAACTACAGGTTCCGATTTTCCGGGATGGAAAACTGGTATATGACAAGCCGGAGCTTACCGCAATCAAGGCATATGTGACAGAGCAGCTTGACCATCAGATCTGGGAAGAAGAGCAGCGCTTCACAAACCCACATATCCATTATGTGGATTTGTCGAAAAAACTGTATCAGATCAAAGAAACTATGCTCTCCCAGGCGCAGGGAGAAAATGAGTAGACGCGTAAAATTTGTTCAAAATGTGTTGTGACCGTTGACATATAGAATCAGAGATATTAAGATATCTGTATATGCTTCAGGATAGGACATAGAATGAGGAGAAAGAGCAGTATTGCTCGGAAAAGAAAATGAGAAAATTTGACACCAGAACCCAATATTTTCGATATGAAGTGCTGCGTGAGGTTGCACGCATGGCATGGGATGGAACTTTGCTAGAGGGAATCCTGGATATTCCGATGAAAATTATCCCGGGCAAGAAACCGACGATGCGATGCTGTGTATTCAAAGAACGTGCAATCGTTGGAGAACAGGTTAAGATGGCGATGGGTGGAAATCCAGCAAATGAGAATGTCATCGAGGTTATGGAGATTGCCTGTGATGAGTGTCCGGTTGGCGGTTACGAAGTCGGACAACATTGCCGCGGATGTCTGGCACACCGGTGTGCAGATGCCTGCAAATTCGGTGCTATCACGATTGACGAACATCAAAAAGCACATATCGATAAATCCAAGTGTAAAGAGTGTGGTGCTTGCGCGAAGGCATGTCCTTACAGTGCTATTTCGGATTTCAAGCGCCCGTGCCAGCAGGCTTGTAAGGTCGGCGCGATCACGATGAACGAAGACCAGGCGGCAAAGATTGATAACGACAAATGTATCGCCTGTGGCGCATGCGTATATCAATGCCCATTTGGTGCCATCAATGAGAAATCGTATATATTGCAAGTGATCAATCTGCTCAAAGACAGCGACCATGGGAAGAATTACAAAGTATATGCTGCTGTAGCACCTGCAGTTGCCGGACAGTTTATCTATGCCAAACGTGGACAGGTTGTAAGCGGAATTAAAGCACTCGGGTTCGATGATGTCGTGGAAGTAGCGCTTGGCGCAGATATGACAACCTGGCAGGAAGCGGAAGAACTGCGGGAGAAGGGGATGCTGACAAGCTCCTGCTGCCCGGCATTTGTAGCATATGTAGAAAAAAATTTCCCGGATATGCTGCCATATGTATCGACGACGCTTTCTCCGATGGCAATGATCGGAAAACGCATAAAAGAACTTGATCCGACAGCCAAGGTTGTTTTTGTCGGCCCATGTACGGCGAAGAAGATGGAAATCCGAAAAGAGACTGTGGCGCCGTATATCGATAGTGCAATTACGTTTGAAGAGCTGCAGGCGTTGCTCGACAGCCGGGATATCGATATTACGACACTTGAGGAAGCAGATATGGACGGCGCTTCTTATTTTGGACGAATCTTTGCACATACGGGTGGCTTGAGCAGTGCAGTGAAACAGGGAATGAGCGAACAGGGCGCAGAGGGCTTTGAGCTAAAACCGGTTGTCTGTGATGGAATCGAAGATTGCAAGATTGCATTGTTGAAGTTGCGAAGAAATATGCTCGATGGTAATTTCATGGAAGGTATGGCGTGCCAGGGAGGTTGTGTCAATGGAAACGGAAATCTGACACATATGGCAAAGAGCCGCATGGATGTTGAAAAATATGGTAAAGAAGCTGCGGATCAGACGATTGGAAATGCGATTGCAGAATTTACGTTTAAAGAATAAAAAATGCAGGGGGGTCAGCGGATGGACCAGGTACAGGAAAGTTACGATGAATTTAATTTGAATTTCAGAATTGAGGATACAGTGATTGTCAATCAGACAGAGATGGAAGGGTTTAATGCGCTTTTTCTGGGCAACCAGTCAACGTGCCAGCAGAGCGTTGTGGATGGCACACGTGTCCTGGCATACAAGATACCGGCGACACTTCCTCTGTCGCAGTTTTTGAAAAAACAGCTCTACAAAGGTGAGTTCCTGGCGATCTTGTCCAATATCATGAACCAGCTTTTGTATTTTGAAGACCGCAATATGCCGATCAAAAAAGTGCTGCTCAATACAAAGTATATGTATATTGAATTGTCAAATCTGCATGTGCAGCTTCTATATATGCCGATTGAGAAAGACTTTGCAGATTGCAACGTCTGTGAATTTGTACAGAAATTTATCAGCAAAATCCGGTTCGCAGATATGCAATGTGTGAATTGCGTCGATCAGATCCTGCATTATTTAGACAGTCGGATGATGTTTTCTCTCCGGGAATTTTTCACGTTTTTGATCGAACTCCAGAAGGAGGATATCCTGAAGGATGACGTCGATCTCGGTGAGGGTGAGACGACAGTGTTGCAGCAGATGACATACAAGAATATCACGCCATATCTGGTTCGTTCCCGGACCAATGCATTGATTCCGATCGAGAAGACAGAATTCCTCGTCGGAAAATCAACGGAGTGTGATTACCAGATCCAGGATAACCGGAAAGTAAGCCGGAAACATTGCAGCTTCCGTATCAGCAACGGGGAATGCTATATCCGGGATGAGAATTCGACAAACCATACGTATGTAAATGGCAAGATGATCCAGCCGGGATTTGATGTCATGCTGAAAAATGATGATTACATCCGCATGGCAGATGAAGAGTTTAAATACTGGGTACGATAATTGGAATAAATGAGAATTTAAATTCTGAATTTAAATGTAAAATTCTGCTCGTCTATTGTAAAAAATCAAAACAAGTGATATACTTTTTTATAGTATTTTGAATTTTGTGACAGGGGGCAGGGGATGCAGATGAAGTTTTTGTCTTTTAATTTCAAACGAGACGGATATTCAGATGCATATTCCTTTGCTTTCTGTTCTTCAAACATGAACAAATGTTCGTGGGGGGGGGTACAGCCTAGAAGCATTTCTGTTGCATAAAGCAGAAGCATGGCGGGTACCGAAAGTTCGGAATACTTCTTTTTTTAAGTTCATTTCAAAATATCAGCAAACAAAAAAACTTCATAAAGACATAGTGTGCAATCAGGCAGAACAGGGATGCAGGAGTAATCGCTGTGTGCGTGGTGTTTTTTGCGTGCCATTTTTTGAAGTGAACGATGTGCCACCAATCAGGGGCATTGCATGATACGAAAGGGAGGAAAAAAGATGCAAAAAAGAAAAAGAAGAGCATCGGTATGGGCTGTGTTGCTCGCACTTGTGTGTGTGATCTCCAGCATGTCGGTGTTCGGGGTAACCGCGAAAGCGGAAGAGGAAGTATCTGTTATGACAACTTCGGATGGAAGATTCGAATATGTGGAAGATACGGAACATGGCGGGTATATGATTTATGATTATTTGCTGAATGAAGATGCCGTGGAGATTCCCACGGAGATTAACGGAAAGCCGGTTACGTCGATTGATCAATATTCGTTTTATCAAAAAAAGATGACGAGTGTCAAAATCCCGGATACCGTAAAAGAAATCGGGAAAATGGCATTTTATGAAAGCGGACTCCAAAGTGTGCAGATTCCAGATGGGGTAACGAAGATTGGAAATCGAGCATTCGCTGATTGTAGTTTGACATCATTTAATATTCCGAAGGGAATTACAGAAATCCCGGTATATGCATTTGAGTTTGCAAAGGTCACATCAATCAATATTCCGTCCAATATTACAAAGATTGGAGAGGGCGCATTTGGATATTGTGAGAATGTAACATCATTAACAATTCCGGATTCAGTGACAGAGATTGGTGAGAAGGCATTTCAGAGTTGTAAGGCTTTGAAGTCATTTGAAGTACCAAAGAATGTGACGAAGCTTAGTGGAAACGCATTTATGAGCAGCGGAATCACAACACTGACTGTATCGGCTGAAAACCCTGTATACGACAGCCGTGATAATTGTAATGCAGTTATTGAGACAGCAACGAATAAGTTGGTAGTGGGAATCTGTGGAACTGTGATTCCTAAAACAGTAAAGACGATTGGGCATAATGCGTTTGAAAATAGTCTGGAACTTACTATGCTCGAAATCCCTTCCGGTGTGACAACGATAGAAGCGGAAGCATTTAAAGAGTGCGGAAGTTTAAGAAGTCTGACGATTCCTAAGTCTGTTACAAACATTGGGGATAATTTATGCTGCATGACAAGATGGAATAGTGAGTTAAAAAAAACTGAAACAAAAGTAAGCGATTATTTGACAATCAACTGTGTGGAAAACAGCGCGGCACACAAATATGCACAGGAAAACGGTTATAAGTTTAAATTGATAGAGGATACACCTGAGACAATTTATGTTGAGAAGGTAAAAGTTTCTGCCGATGTAGATACGAAGACTTTGAAAGTTGGTGATACATTCACAGTAACAGGAACTGCTTTTCCGGAGAATGCAGTGAATAATAGTATTATATATTACTGCCCACCAAATAAAATCGTCACTGTTGATTGGACAACAGGAAAAGCAAAAGCAGTTGGTGCGGGAGAAACATATATTGTGGCGTCAACGAGTGATTATAGCAAGTCCGAACGGTTGTATGTGACAGTTGTGGATCCAACACCGGACCCGGATCCAACACCGGACCCAGATCCGACCCCAACGCCGGATCCAACACCGGGCCCAGATCCGACCCCAACACCGGATCCAACACCATCAGTTGATGTTACTTATTGTACACACGTACAGAAGATCGGCTGGCAGGCATCCGTGAAAAACGGAAACATGAGCGGTACGTACGGAGAGGCAAAGCGTCTCGAGGGTATCAAAATCTCTGTCAGCGGAAACGTGAACCTGGGTATCCAGTATACAACGCATTGCCAGACATATGGCTGGCTGCCTTGGTCTGCAAATGGAGAGATGAATGGTACGGAAGCAGAGGCGAAACGTCTTGAGGCAATCAAGATTCAGCTGACAGGTGCAGATAAAGATAAGTATAATGTGTACTATCGTGTACAGGCACAGACGTATGGATGGCTTGGCTGGGCAAGCAATGGAGCACCGGCAGGAACAGCGGGACAGGCAAAACGTCTCGAAGGTATCCAGATCGTTATCCTTCCGAAGGAAAGCGCAAAACCGGGGGATGCATATGCAGATGTAAATATCGCAAACTATGTACATACAAGCCAAAGTTATATTTCTATTTCCGGACTTGGTGATCCACAGGTTGCCGGCGAAAGAGATGTCAATGTGGCATATCGGACACATGTGCAGACCTATGGCTGGCAGGGATGGAAATATAACGGCCAAATGAGTGGAACATATGGACAGGCAAAACGTCTCGAGGGAATCAATATCAAGCTTACAAACAAGAAGTACTCAGGCAGTATTGTCTATACAACACATGTACAGACGTATGGCTGGCAGGGCGATCAGAACAATCCGAATACATGGCCGCGTGACGGAAAGATAAGTGGTACGCAAGGCGAAGCAAAACGACTCGAAGCCATCCGCATCGAATTGACGGGTGAGATGGCAGAGCATTATGATGTATACTACCGTGTACATGCACAGTCGTTTGGCTGGCTGAACTGGACATGCAATGGACAGCCGTCCGGAACAGCAGGACTTGCAAAGAGACTCGAAGGTATCCAGGTTGTGCTCGTACCGAAGGGAAGCGGTGCACCGGCGAATACGTATCAGGGTGTCACAAGCATCAATGGAAGAGCATTTGTACAGTAATAAAACAGACCGTGAAAACGAGTTCTTCTCCGGGGAGTAAAATCCCCGGAGATTTTTATTAGAAAGATAAAAAATAAGTTGTTATTTATTGCATAATGATAAAAATGAATATATAATATAAAAAGTATATTGATTCGTATGGTGGGGGCAGAAGATGCAGGGGAGATATCATGCTTTAAAGTTCATAAAAGCAGACGTATGCACAATCGTTCACTCGAACAGAACAAATGTTCTTCGGAGGGGGGACTGCCAAGTAGAGAATCTACTGCATAATGCAGTTTCTTTGCAGCCACGGAGGAATCAAGATATAGCATCATTATTTCCATTTCAAAATATCAGCAAACGAAAAAAACTTCATAGAGACATAGTACGAAATCAGGCAGAACAGGGATGCAGGAGCAGGCACTGTGTGCGTGGTGTTTTTTGCGCGCAATTTTTTGAGTGGATGGGATAAAAGAAAGGGAGGAAAAAAGATGCAAAAAAGAAAAAGAAGAGCATCGGTATGGGCTGTGTTACTTGCACTTGTGTGTGTGATCTCCAGCATGTCGGTGTTCGGGGTAACCGCGAAAGCGGAAGAGGAAGTATCTGTTATGACAACTTCGGATGGAAGATTCGAATATGTGGAAGATACGGAACATGGCGGGTATAAGATTACAAGATATATAAAAGATGAGAAAACCGTTGAAATTCCGTCTGAAATCGATGGTACACCGGTAACGGCAATCGAAGGGTATTTGTTTTATCAAAAAGATCCGGTAACAGTTAAGATTCCGGATTCGGTTGTAACGTTGGGAGAAGGTATCTTTTGGCAGTGTGCAAATCTGAAGAACGTTACTTTGTCAGATAATGTCAAGACATTACCGTTGTGTACATTTTATCAATGTACAGGGTTGGAGAGTATAAAACTGCCAAGTAAATTGGAAGCAATTATGGACGGAGCTTTTCGCCAGAGTGGTTTGAAAAGTATTGAAATCCCAGCTTCTGTTAAGATGATTGACAAATTCGTTTTTTTGGAAAATAGCAACCTCACTTCTGTAACGATGGATGGAGTTGTAGAGAGTATAGGAGAGCAAGCGTTTTACAATTGTGAACAATTGCAGAGCGTAACCGGTGGCGCAGAGAATATAGGAAGTTATGCGTTTTATAAGTGCACGTCTTTACAAACAGCTCCGATTTCAGAGGGGTTAAAATCAATTAGCGATTGGGCATTTTGGAATACGGCAGTGACAGAAATCGTATTCCCGGAATCTGTAAAGTCGATTGGAGAATCCGCGTTTTATGAGTGTAAACAGCTGCAGAGCATAAAACTTCCGGATGGATTGACCGATCTGGGGCCATACGCATTTGGTGACTGTGACGCATTGACATCATTTAATATTCCGAAGGGAATCACAGAAATCCCGGCATTTGCATTTGAGTTTGCAGAGGTCACATCAATCAATATTCCATCCAATATCACAAAGATTGGCAAAGGTGCATTTGGATATTGCGAGAAGTTGAATACAGTAACACTTTCTGATTCTGTAACAGAGATTGGTGAGCAGGCATTTCAGTATTGTTGTGATCTGAAATCATTTGAGGTTCCGAAGAATGTGACGAAGCTTAGCGGAAACGCATTTGCAGGTAGCGGAATCACAACACTGACGGTATCGGCTGAAAACCCTGTATATGACAGCCGTGATAATTGTAATGGGGTGATAGAGACTGCAACAGACAAGTTGCTGATCGGACTTTATGTAACAAAGATCCCGGAAACGATAAGAACAATTGGAAGCTATGCATTTCAGGGAAGTATTGAGATGAGCACACTTGAAATCCCTGCCGGTGTGACAGAGATTGAAGAGGGAGCATTTGAAGAATGTGGAAGTTTAACTAACCTGACAATTCCTAAGACTGTGAAAAAAATTGGAGACAGGCTGTGTTATGAATACAAATCCGGAAAAGGAATGGTTCTAAGTGAAAACTTAATCATCAACTGTGTGGAAAATAGTGCTGCACACAAATATGCACAGGAAAATGGTTATAGTTTCAATTTGATCAGTGATGATGACAAAACGATTTATGTAGATGATATAAAGGTAACTGCGGATGCGGATGTAGATACAGTGAAAGTTGGAGACACTTTTAAAGTAACAGGCACCGTACTTCCGGAAAATGCAACAAACAAGGGTGTTAACTATCTTAGTGCAAATGAAAATATTGTTACAATCGATAGGAAAACAGGTGAGGTAAAGGCAGTCGGAGCAGGAAAAACTTATGTAGTAGCTCGCTCGAATGATGGAAAACGTACACATCGTCTGTATGTGACAGTTACAAATCCAAATCCGAATCCGGATCCGAATCCGACACCACAACCGGATCCGGACCCGGATCCAAACCCAACCCCAGCGGTGGATGTCACTTACTGTACACACGTACAAAAGATCGGCTGGCAGGCATCCGTGAAAAACGGAAACATGAGCGGAACTTACGGAGAGGCAAAGCGTCTCGAGGGTATCAAGATCTCTGTCAGCGGAAACGTGAACCTGGGTATCCAGTATACAACGCATTGCCAGACATATGGCTGGCTGCCTTGGTCTGCAAATGGAGAGATGAATGGTACGGAAGCAGAGGCGAAACGTCTTGAGGCAATCAAGATTCAGCTGACAGGTGCAGATAAAGATAAGTATAATGTGTACTATCGTGTACAGGCACAGACGTATGGATGGCTTGGCTGGGCAAGCAATGGAGCACCGGCAGGAACAGCGGGACAGGCAAAACGTCTCGAAGGTATCCAGATCGTTATCCTTCCGAAGGAAAGCGCAAAACCGGGGGATGCATATGCAGATGTAAATATCGCAAACTATGTACATACAAGCCAAAGTTATATTTCTATTTCCGGACTTGGTGATCCACAGGTTGCCGGCGAAAGAGATGTCAATGTGGCATATCGGACACATGTGCAGACCTATGGCTGGCAGGGATGGAAATATAACGGCCAAATGAGTGGAACATATGGACAGGCAAAACGTCTCGAGGGAATCAATATCAAGCTTACAAACAAGAAGTACTCAGGCAGTATTGTCTATACAACACATGTACAGACGTATGGCTGGCAGGGCGATCAGAACAATCCGAATACATGGCCGCGTGACGGAAAGATAAGTGGTACGCAAGGCGAAGCAAAACGACTCGAAGCCATCCGCATCGAATTGACGGGTGAGATGGCAGAGCATTATGATGTATACTACCGTGTACATGCACAGTCGTTTGGCTGGCTGAACTGGACATGCAACGGACAGCCGTCCGGAACAGCAGGACTTGCAAAGAGACTCGAAGGTATTCAGGTTGTGCTCGTACCGAAGGGAAGCGGTGCACCGGCGAATACATATCAGGGTGTCACAAGCATCAATGGAAGAGCATTTGTACAGTAATATGTATTTATAAGTCAGAAGGAAAAGGGATCCGTGAAAACGGGTCCCTTATTCATTTGACAGATAATGCTGCATGGATTTTAACGCATTTTTCTCCAGACGGCTTACCTGTGCCTGGGAGATTGCAATCTCGTCAGCAACCTCGGTCTGTGTTTTTCCCTCGAAGAAACGCAGCCGGATGATATTTAATTCCCGCTCATTGAGACGCTGCATCGCCTCCTGCAAGGCGAGCGACTGCACCCAGTTTTCTTCTTTGTTCTTCTTGTCTTTGACCTGATCCATCAGATATAAGACATCCTGCCCTTCCTGATAGACCGGTTCAAACAGAGACATCGGTGTGGCAATCGCATCTAAGGCGGTTACAATATCTTCTTTTGGAAGCTCTAATTCTTTCGCGATTTCATCCACGGTTGGTTCCCGGTCATTTTTTTTCGTCAGTATATCCCGTGTGTAGATTGCTTTATAAGCGATGTCGCGGAGCGAACGCGAGACGCGGATTGCATTATTATCCCGCATATAGCGGCGGACTTCGCCGATGATCATGGGCACCGCGTAGGTGCTGAATCTGACATCCAGCGTCTGATCAAAATTATCCAGCGCTTTTATGAGCCCGATGCATCCGACCTGAAACAGATCATCGGCGCTTTCGGCGTTTGTGTTGGAAAACCGTTGGATGACACTTAAGACAAGCCGCAGGTTGCCGCGGATGAATTCTTCTCTGGCACTGTTGTCGCCCTGGTTCATACGGGCAAATAATGCCCGCTTTTCTTCTTCGGAAAGGAGCGGGAGTCTGCTTGTGTTGACACCGCAGATAACTACTTTGTTTCCTGCCATAGTTTCGTATCTCCTGTGATTTTTATTCGCTATTAGAAAGGATTTACAAAAGAAGGAAATGCTATACAATTTTTCCTTTCCAGTTTCTGGCTATAAGAAAAAAATCTATAAAAAATGTCATTTATGCATTAATACGAACCGATTATGACCAATTGATCATATTGAGATTTGAATGTGTTATGATACAGGCAATGGAGTATGCCAGAATCAAAAAAAGAGAGAGGAGAAAAAGGTATGCATAAACAAAAATGGAAAATTTGCAAGAAGTTGATGGCAGTCATATTGACACTCTGTATGATGCTGCCGTTGATTTCAAACCAGTACTTAGTTGTGCGGGCGGAAGAGAGCGAAACCGGGACAACGGACACAAAGAAATTGTCAGATTTGATTGCGGCAGGTGATTATGTGTCGGTAGATCTGACAAAGGGTGAGGATGTGACGCTCACGGATCAGACATGGACAACCGAGCCATATGAGTATGTAGATTCTCTTATAGAAGATACTACAAAGGTTAAGAAAACAGGCCGGGGATCTTTGTATCAGGTTAAGTTAAGCGCTGGTCAGACGCTTGGCGTTACGATGGATCTGGTCCGTGAGTTACGTTGGTATAAGCAGGATAGCGTAGATACGGGATATTCACAGGGCTATATCGAATCTTATTATGCACAAACGGATGAGATCATCTATTTATGGGTACCATATAATGATTTGGGTGAGGAGACAGTGCCGGATACATACACAATCTCGTTCATCCTTGGAAAAAAAGTCAGCCAATATAAGGAAAAGGCTGCGGAGATTACATTAGACCAGAAAGTAACATTTGATACGGGTGCAGATAATTATCTAAAGAATGTCACACCGAATAATTGGACTGTATGTGATGGGTGGTTATATAAGACATCTTTAGAAGACGGATATTACACGTTGAATCTTGATAAAAAAGATGAAAGTTTTATGTTTGAGTTTTATCCGTTGGATCAGAATGGAAATTATAAATCTACTTCGGAGGTATATTATAATATTAACGCTTCTCAGGAAGAACAGTTGATTTTTGAGAATGGATATATCTTCATAGCAAATACAAATCATGCGGAGGGAGTGTCAATTTCACTCGATACTGCAAAGACACTATCCGACCTTGAAATTCCGGAATTATCGAAAGGAAAAACATACACATCAACTTCTGCAGATAGTAAATGGAGAGCCGGTGAATATGGATATAATTGCCGGATGTATAAAATCTCATTAAAGGCTGGTGAAATGGTCAATGTGGTGGAAAAAGGAAAAGACGGCATATATGGAACCAATATGTATGAGGTAAATGAAAAACGTTTCCAGGTGCAGGGAAGCGTCTCTGATGGAAATGCACAAAGTATGACTTTGAATAATGATACAAACGCAGAAAAAGTATATTATATCGGTATTAATCCGTCGAATGATACAGATGAGTATACGATTGACTGTACAGAAGTAAAATTATTGGCAGACAGTACAGAAAAAGCGGTAGCCGTGACAGAGAACGCGCCAATTACATTTGAAGAAAATGACGCCCGCCTTATTGTCTCTGCAAGATATAATACCTATTTTTATCCACAAATACTCGAGGTGAGAAAAGGTGCATATGTGACATTTGATGTACCGGCTAAAACAAGCGCAATGTTTAAGCTTAAGAATGATACGAGTTACAAAGAATATTATGTATATGAGGATATGTCGGATGATAAAAATTATAAGACAGTTTCTACGTCCGGTTGTGCTGTCACTAATTCTTCTGCATCCATGAAAGCATATTATGTATGGATTCCGGAAGAACAGGCAGAACGTGCGACAGTATCTTTGAAACTGACGCAGAACACTCAACTTAGCGAAGTGCCGGAATTGCAGCTTGGTGATAATCTGATCACGACGGATACCCAGGTTGTGGAATACAAAAACTATGCGGGAGAATCGGAATATTGGAACGGACATGTATATCAATTTACAGTGCCGGAAAAAGGTACGTATGCGATTGGATTAAAGTACACAGGAAGTGCTGATAACGGTGAATATTATGTGGAATTAACTCAATATGAACCGGATAGTGAAGGGCGGATAACCGGGTATTCAAGCCAGATGTCTTTGGAAAAAGCGAACCGGATGAATGTATTGACATCACATCTCGAAAATGGAAGAACATATTATTTTAAACTTCGGTATGATATAGACAATACAGAGATCACAGAACCGGAAGAAATGCAGGATATAACAATCTTTATAAAGAAAGATGTGCCGGAAATCGAAGATATTTTAGATACAGCCAAGGTGGTAACCGGTGCGCTTGAGGAAGAAGTATCCAATGAAGAAAAAACAATTGTTGAAATAAACAGTAACATATATTTTGGAAAACTTTATCAAATCACAATTCCGGCAGATTGTGAACAGGTGGTAAAAGCAGATTCCGGCAGAATTGAAATTTACGAGTTGAAAGATGGAAGATGCAGTATAACGTCAGATTATTTAAGAACAAAAGATGCATTGGAATCTTCAATCAAAGGTGTTGTTCAAAATAACAGTGATGGGGATAAGACATATTATGTTTTTGAGACGGCACCGTTTTCAAAAATGACGTTTGAGGACATCAAACAGCAGACTCCTGCCACACCGATTGAGAGTGCAGATATTGCGGAACTTAACCTGACAGATTCCAAGCTGCTTAGCGACTTGTCAAAGCAGAAGTTATCGCTCACACAAAAGAACTATTATACAGGCAAAATCGAGAAAACGAAAAAAGAGTGTTATTGGTTAAAGTTTACAGTGCCTGAAAATAAAGTCTATGCATTGAACACAAGTTATAGTAAGGAGTATGATAATGGAAGCTGGAGTATCACAACTTGGAATTATAGCACAGAAGATAATGTGTATATATCCGGTTCGAATCGGGGCATAGGCTCTGGCTATTATAATCAGAGAGTTGGTGTATATGCAGAAGGAACTTATTATGTCGCGATTGAGGGTTCTGAGGATTTGCTGCCAATCCAGTTTTCTTTAAGTGAGATGCCAAAGATAGAGGAATTAAAGGATAAGGCAGTAGAGATAACGGATGCCATGATACAGGCAGGTTCTTTTTCGGTATCGAAACTTGAAAAAGAATATGCATATCTTAAAAAAGGATATACTGGCAGCACTTATGATGCAGGATATGGTAATCTTATGAAAATCAAGGTTCCGAAGCATACAACCTATATGGTTAGTGATCCGGACGATTATCATTTTATGTATTTGTATGAGGAAGATTTTAAGGAAGAAGCAGCATATGGCAGTATTGTATCTGCTGAGAATACAACAGATACAGACAAAACATATTATATATGGCAGAATATGAGCCAGTATGATACCGAACCGATGACGATTTCTGTAAGTCAGGTAGAACTTCTTTCGGCAAAGTTTGCGACTGCAGAGAAATTGGAGAAAGACAATCCGGTTACGTATCAATATAATGAGTCGGATCCGGCGTATACAAGAGAAGCAACTTTTTATGATGGCAGTGCAGTAACAACATATAAGTATGCAAAAATGTATTACCTTGATGCACCTGGATTTTACAGCTTGCATTTAACTTCCAAGCAGGATGTATCGAATGTATCGATCAGTCTTTTGGAAAAAGAAAAATACAGAAATGGTACATATACATTCGAGAACAATAAATTTGACAAGGATTTTTATCTGGCAGACGGAGAAAAAACATATATTCTGTTATCGCAGGACAGTGAAAAACCGGATGCAGAGATACAGATTTCAGTATCGGATGTGTCGGAAAATCGGATTTTATCTTCCTGCCTGGGCGAAGCAGAATCATTGAAAGATGGAAAAACGACACTTTCAAAGCAAGATGAAAAGCAATATGTATTTAAATGCAAATCTGAAAATCCATATACTGGAGATTATGAAGACACTTATATAGACACAAACGGAAAATTGTATAAATATGAGGTGGCACCTTGGTCATCTGTCGATTTTGCGGCAGATACGTTCCAGGGAAGAATCTGGATGTTTGATGAAGCAGGAACGTATATAACATATGACGATGTCTGGAACGACATATGGAAATGTACACGTACAAATGATTCGGATCAACCACTTACATTTTATTTGATGTCGGTAGGGCACGGCGAAAAAGAAGGAACCCTGACAATCACAACGAAGAAAAATGCAGACAAACTTGCATCTTATGCAGACCAGGCAATTGCATTGCCGGATTCTTATACAACTACTGCAAGTGACTGCCTGACAGTGAAACGACCGACTTGTGAAGAGGAACATTATACCTATACAGATGCCACAGGTAAACTTTATCTTTTGACAGTCCCTGCAAAGAGCAAGGTAGAGATTTCAGCAACAAAGAATGCAAAACTTGCAGCTTATAATAATCTCGATGATGCACCAGCTGCAGAGGGCACATCAAGCATTACATTCAGCAATCTGGCAAATGATGCGATGAATTATTATTTGTGGATAGAAGGTTCCAACGATGGAGTTGTTGTTACAACGAAAAAGACACCACTTGAGTCCAAAACAGAAACAACGACAGATGGCGAATCAGTAGAAACAATAGTTGATCAGACAGAAACTGGTGCAGCCATCGTGGTAACAGAAGCGAAGGATACAGCGGGAGCTGTGACAGAAGCAACGGTCAAAGTTGAGCAGACAGAAGGTATTTCAGAAGATGCAATTAAAAAGTGTGTGGATATTGCAGAGCAATATAACACGGATAATAGTGAGAAGAAACAGATTGAGAACATCCAGGTATCTTACACGGATGACAGCAAGGCAATAGTTCCTCCTGCTGCATTTGATTGTCTGAAAGATGCTGGTATCTCACTCGAAGTAAGTAAAAAATCATCAGATGGAACAGTTGCATACACATGGGATTTTGATGCCAATGCGTTGGATGAGACGACTGTTACAAATGGCATCAATACAAAGATTGACGTATTCGAAAACGCAGAAGGATATGCAGATAAAAAAGTTGTTGAATCTCTGACAAATCCGGATGCTAAGACATGTGTGGTTGCATTTGCGCATGATGGTGCACTTCCGAAGGATACGAAAGTGACAATCAACGTAGGTGACCAGTATGCAGATGGAACGACTGTTTATTACTACCATATCAACAAAGAAACGAATGCGTTGGAACTGATTAACAGTGTTAAAGTACAAGATGGAATGGTTACGTTGACGCTTAGCCATTGTTCGGATTATGTGATCTGCGACAAGAAAGATTGCAAGCATGAGAAAACAGAAGTCAGAAACGCAAAAGAAGCAAGCTGTACAGAAGCAGGATATACCGGTGATACTTACTGTGTAGACTGTGACACGAAGCTTAAAACAGGTGAAGTAATCGCCAAGAAAGCTCATACATCCAGCGACTGGATCATCGACAAGGCAGCAACTGTCGATGCAGAAGGAAGCAGACATAAGGAATGTACCGTCTGCAAGACAGTTCTTGAAAAGGAGGCAATCGCAAAGCTTCCGAAACCGGATCCTACACCACAGCCGGAAGTAACGCCGGATGTAACGGTTCGCTATACAACACATGTACAGTCAATTGGCTGGCAGGGTGATGAAAATGACGCAAATAAGTGGTTTGTAAATGGCTCTATGGCAGGTACTTCCGGCAGAGCAAAGAGACTGGAAGGCATCAAGATCCGTGTATCCGGAAACAGCAGCCTGGGTATCCAGTACACAACCCACTGCCAGACATATGGCTGGTTGCCATGGTCATCAAATGGCGAGATGAATGGTACACAGGGCGAAGCAAAGCGTCTCGA
>CAKREY010000020.1:0-55268 GCA_934318045.1 uncultured Lachnospiraceae bacterium | reverse complement strand
CCACAGATGGGGCAGCCGGGAATGCCACAGATGCCGAAACCGGAGATGCCAAAACCACAGGCACCACAGATGGGGCAGCCGGGAATGCCACAGATGCCGAAGCCGGAGATGCCGAAACCACAGGCACCACAGATGGGGCAGCCGGGAATGCCACAGATGCCGAAACCGGAGATGCCGAAGCCACAGGCACCACAGATGCCGAAACCGGAAATGCCAAAACCGCAGGCACCACAGATGCCGAAACCGGAGATGCCGAAGCCACAGGCACCACAGATGGGGCAACCACAAATGCCGAATGGCGGCCTCATGGGTCAGCTTGGTGGAGCGCGTCCGATTCCGCATTTGATTCGGAAAAAGACAGGCGAGGTTATCAACATTACAAAACCGGAATTTGTGATTGGAAAATCGAAAACAAAGACAGATTATGCAATTGAAAATAACAGCGCAATCAGTCGGGAACATTGTACGGTTATTCAGAGAGATGGCGTGAATTATATAAAAGATGACAACTCTACAAATCATACATATGTAAACGGAGTAGAACTTCAGCCAGGAAAAGAAGTGTTGTTGAAACATAAGACAGAAGTCCGAATGGGAGATGAAGAATTTACATTTCTTTTAAGAAAAGGAGAGTAGTATGGAATATATTGCGGCTTATCATACAGATGTTGGAACAAGAAAGGAAACCAATCAGGATTCACTTGCTCTGAAAGTTATAAGCACAGAAGAGGGAAATGTAGCATTTGCGATTGTCTGCGACGGTATGGGAGGTCTTGCAAAAGGAGAACTTGCAAGCAAAGAAGTCATCGAAGCATTTAATACATGGTTTGATGAAGTCCTGACAGAGGATATTCAAAAGGGTGAGTTCGATGAACAGAAACTTGTTTCACAATGGGACGACATTATCCAGACGCAGAATTGGCGTCTGGGGTCTTATGGTGAAAAAAATCATATACAGCTTGGAACAACAGTTTCTGCGATTCTGTTGTATAAGGAGCAGTATTATATTGTACATGTAGGTGATAGCCGGGTATATGAACTGACAAAAAACGTACGGCAATTGACAAGTGATCAGACGTTTATCGCCAGAGAGATTGCTGCTGGGCGCATGACGCCAGAGCAGGCGAAGAAAGATCCGAGAAGAAGCGTGCTGTTGCAATGCGTGGGAGCTTCGCCGGTTGTAGAACCGGAGTTTACAAAAGGAAACGTGGAACGGGATGCGGTGTACATGTTATGTTCCGACGGATTTCGTCATGTGATATCGCAAGAGGAAATGTTGGAAAAAATCGGCCCGGATGTGGCCCGTGATGAAGAAAAAATGAAGTATGGGGCGATTTATCTGACAGAGTTAGTAAAAAATCGTGGTGAACGGGATAATATCACGGTTGCAATGCTACGGACGATATAGAGATTGATTGAACGATAGGATTTGGAGAGGGTACGCCATGACGAAGGAAGGAACCGTTTTAGACGGAAAATATGAAATATTAGCGGAAGTCGGACGAGGCGGAATGTCTATCGTATATCTTGCGAGAGATAAGCGATTGAACAAGCAGTGGGCCGTAAAAGAGATCAAAGACGATGGGAAAAAGTCTGCCAAAACATTGCTGAAAGGATTGGAACGGGAAGCGAATATCCTGAAGAATGTGGATCATCCTGTGTTGCCACGAATTGTGGATATTATCAATCAGGACGGGACGATTTACGTCGTTATGGATTATATTGAAGGAGATACGATTCAGGATAGACTGAAAAAAGAAGGTGCCCAGCCACAGGAACTGGTTGTGGAGTGGGGACTGCAGCTTGCAAGTGCGCTGGATTATCTTCACAATATGAATCCACCGGTCATTTACCGGGATATGAAACCATCCAATGTCATGATCAAACCGGAGGGCGGTGTAAAACTCATCGACTTTGGAACAGCCAAAGAGTATGAGATTGAAAACAATGCAGATACAACGGCACTCGGAACAAGAGGGTATGCTGCACCAGAACAGTTTGGAGACTCCAAAGGCCGGGGTATTTACAACACAGATGCCAGAACCGATATCTACAATCTTGGCGCAACGTTGTATCATATTGTAACCGGAAAAAATCCATGTGAACCTCCATATGAGATGAAACCGATCCGGGAGTGGAATCCGGCTCTTTCATCCGGATTGGAAAAAATTATTTTAAAATGTACCCAGCCGGATCCGAATGACCGGTATCAGGACTGCGCGGAGCTTATGTATGCGCTTGAACATTATAATGAGCTTGATGACAGTTACCGGAAGAAAAACAAGAAGAAAATTGTTGCATTTTCTGCAACGGTTGCGCTCGCACTTGTGGCAGGCGTTGTGTCCGGAGTTGGATATTCCGGTATGCAGAAAATCAAATTAAACAACTATAACCAATATATTGAAAATGGTATGGAGTATTGCCGGGAAGAAAATTATACTGCCGGCACAGAAGAATTCAAACGTGCGATCGAGCTTGACGGTTCTGAAGAAAAAGCCTATGAGCAGTATATACAGGCATATATCGACGCGACAAACAAGGCGGAAGAAGCTGGTACAGAGTCGTCTCTTGTTCTCGATGATGCGTTGACGCTGGTTGCAAATCGAATCAGCAGCAAACACGATGGCGTAGAGAAAAACAGTGCAGTATTGTACAAACTTGCGCTTACATATTTTGAGGAAGAACGGTCCTATAACCAGGCAGCAAAGTATTTTTCGATGATTGATGAGTCAGATCCGGAGTATGGAAAACTGGCAAAGTTTTACAAGTCCATATCTGAGCTTCGGTCAGACAGCACATCCGATGCTTCCGAGTTGATGCAGCAGGTAAATGATTTTGCGGCATACAACCAGAACAACTACACAAATCAGGAAGCAACGAAGTTTGTGAATTACCGGATCATTGGCGAGATTTACAGTACAAACGTCAGCAAAGATTCTGATATGAATATTGCAGAGCAGGCGTGCGCAGTGATGGAACAGGCGGCGGAAGATCTTGCGGAGTATACAGGCGGAGAGATGGATACGTCTGCGGTGATGGATATGAATTACCGGTATGATGATAATCTGATCACCATTTACGAACAGCTTGCAAAAGATAATAAAGATAACGAAGTGGAACGGAATAAGTATTATTCTCTTACAATCAGTACATGCGAGGATTATATCGGGATATTAAAAATCAAGGTTGATGAGGATCCTTCGATTCAGCTTGGAGGCGCTTCTAACAATGCATATAACCAGTCGTACTATAACAAAATGATGACAGAGGCACGATGCTATGACGGACAGGGAAAAACGGACGAGGCTCTGAAGGTTTATCAGACTGCAGAGAAAATATTCGGCACAAAAAATGAGTGGAGTGATAATGTATATGCGGAACATATGGATTATCTCTACCGTCTGTGTGAAGAAAAAGAACAGGATCCGAACAGATGGCCGACTGTCATCCCGGATATGACAAAGCAGCTGATTCAGGTTTTTGATGACGGAGGAAATGTGACAGGAATCGACAGCAATAAAACCTGGTACAAACGGAAAGATACGCTGCAGATGCTGAAAGATGGAAACTACAAAACAGAAGATACCGATGCAGCAGAAGATACACAATCAGAAGAGATGGGAGAGTGATAAACATGGAAAACGTATATGAGATATGTTTCTACGGTGGTCTGATCCTTGCAATTTTACTTCTGATTACAGCGATTGTTTTATTTGTTGTATTGAAGATCCCAAAAGCCATCGGTGATCTGACAGGAAGAACTGCAAAAAAAGCAATGCGCGACATGCGGGATGAAAACAAGGCACCGGGAAGCATCGCAAAAAAAGAGCAGGAAAAATATTACAATATGGGCAGCGGGAAGATCACTGCAAAAGAAACAGTTTCTTCCGGACAGGATAGAAAGACAAACGGGAATGATTCCACGGAACTGCTTGGAAAGACAAAGAAAAAAGAAAAGAGATTCGAACAGACCGATATTCTCAGACCGGGAATCCGTGATTATGATGAACCGGATAACGATGAGACAGAGATCCTTGGCGAGGAAGATGACACGACAGATATTTTGCAAAATCAGGCATTCGAAGGTGACGATGGAGCTACCGATGTGCTAACCGGCGAGGAAGGTGACGACGGAGCTACCGATGTGCTAACCGGCGAGGAAGGTGACGACGGAGCCACCGATGTGCTGACCGGTGAGGAAGGTGACGACGGAGCCACTGACGTGCTAACCGGCGAGGACGACGGAGCTACCGATATTTTAAGCAACGTGGAAGGCGACGAGGATGCAACAAGCGTGCTTTCGGCAAAGGATGATTCATACAAGCATGTGAAAGTTATTTACAATGTTGTAGTCGTACATACTGACGAGACAATTGAGTAAGATGAGAGAGGTGGATACGAAAATGAGGGAAACAAAGAAAAAAAGTGCCCGACGCCCGTTAAAAAAATGGATTGCAATCTGGGTTGTTTTTGCAATGCTGGTTGTGCCATTTGCAAATCATGTAAGTGGTTTGGATGATGCAAAAGCAGAGGGACAGCCAGGTACAAAAACAGGAAACGTGCAGCAAATCCATGCGAACCTGGAGTCTGGCAGCGCAACTGTGAATAAAACAGATAATACAATATCCGGAATTCAGAAAAAAGAGTCAGATTACACATTGGTGAAGGGCGAACAGGAACTTCTTGTGGGGAAACCTGCGTTTGAGTTTCAGTGGTCAGAGACAAACGTAAATGTGCTTCAGACAAAAACATATTTCAAATACCTCGAGGCAGGTCAGACACCAGAGGCAAGTTATGATGAAACCGGTATTTCGGGGAATCTGACGGAATATCCGGAGGAAGGTCTTACGATTTCAGAGAGCAAAAAACTTGCGATCTATGTCCGTGCTCTCGAAAAAATCAATGAAAGCACTTCAAACTCACTTGGAACTGCACAATTAGCATATGTCGTAAATGTCAAGTATGTTGCATCTGCATTTGCTTCCGGAGAAGGAATCTATCAGGGAGAGACAAAACTTAGCCCGGATAAGTATACAGCCAATGCAACGCTACGCGCACCTTTGACAGCGGAAGAAGGCATCTCCGGTGCGACTGTGAAATACTGGGTTCGTACAATAGAAGCCTGTACAACCGATGACATCAAGAATGTATCGAACTATGCAAGCGAAAATACGGTTACAGCAACGGAAGCATATCGCGGAAATAAGGTATATGTTACGGCGGCTCTTGTGTCGCATGAGGAAGAAACCGCAAAAGTTCTGGAATATATCTCTCTTGGTGCGGTTCGGATCAGCAATGATGAAAAGGCGCCAACAATCTCTTGTACGAAAGAGAATGTACAGTATTTTGATGCAAATGCAGATATGTATACAGAAATCCAGGATAATTTTATCGATGAGAACCAGGTATACTATGGCGTGAGCAGCAAATATAAATATCTTGTCCGTGTGACAGATGATCAGGCAGAGGGACAGGATGCAACCGGCGTAGGTACTGTGACAGCAAAACTAAAGACTGCCGGGACGACACTTTTGGTGAAGCCGTCGACAACTGCAAATGATGTTTATGAGATTGTACTCACAAAAGAGCAGGCACAAGGGGATACGATTGTAGTAACTGCGGCAGACCGGAAAGGAAATTCAAAGGACTATACCTGCCCGATCCGGATCTCGCAGGTTGTAGAGGGAACAAAGGTCCTGGGTGTATCGTTTGTGGGTGAAGATGCGTGGAACGGTTTGACAACCGAAAAGACACTCCCACATCAGACAGCAAAAAAACAGATCAAAGTAACACTGGAGTCAAACCGTCAGATTCCGGCAGTAAACATGAGCCTGACAAATGCAGACGGAAAGACCGTGCAGATGGATGCAGATTCATTGACAAGGACAAATCCTTCGGTCAAACGTGTGTATACGGTATCTGCAACATTCTCAATCCCGACAGATTTGGAGCAGACAGAAGTATTTAACGGCATGACGGTAAAAGCGTTCGATGCAGATCAAAATGAGATCAATATCAAGGACAACAAAACGATTCAGACAATCTTATATGATGCAAATGCTCCGGTCATCAGTGGCTTAAAGCTTGAAAAGAGCGATGATAACGGAAATACCTGGACGGAAGTGGGAGAAGCTGACGCACAGTTTGATCCGGTTATCACAGAGCTGGATACGGCATACCGCTATGCAGTGACTGTGGCAGATGCGACAGGAGAAAGCGGCATAAAGTCCGTATATATGGATGAAACACATGCATTTACATCGGATGGAAATGGAAGATATGTATGGAATATCCCGGAGGGCGAGCTGCGGACAGATATCGCATATACAAAGACTGTTTATGCATCTGACAAGGCGGGCAATGTATCTGTCGGAAAAAATCTGAGAGGCGTAAAGCTGATTGACAAGGCGTTGCGGATCGATGCGGTTGCAATCAAGGATGCAGCAGGAACGGATGTAACGGACCAGATTTTGTCCGGGAAATATACAAATAAGCAATATTCCCTGGAGCTTACTGCATCGTCAGCCTATGCAATCACAAATGCTACCGTATGGGCAGATGGTTACAATGATGGAAAAGATGGCGCTTCGATGACAGGAAACAAAGAGGATCCGGTGAGCCATCGGTATACGGTTGCAACGACGTTTGCACTTCCGAAGCAGACCGATGTCAATGCTCTGTTAGCGTCGATGTACATAACCGTGAAAGATAAACATGATTCAGAGATCCGGTATCCGGAAGCAGACGGTGCGTATCTTGGAACCATCTTATACGACCGGACGAATCCGATACTTACAATCAATGAAGCGGATGCAAATACATGGTATGCAAATTATACTGTGAACTATGAGATCAAGTCAGGTAATACAAATATAGAATCCCCACTTGCCGGTGCCGGTTATGTTATAACAGGTACATCAGAGAGCAAGGATGAATCGGTTCCATTGGATGGAACACAGAAGGCTGCAACGGGCGATATTGTCATTCCGGAGTCGGACAATGTGGCAGGAACCAATATTGCATTTACTGCAAAAGATGCCTCCGAAAACGTGATGCCATCCTACGGATACAGCGTGAAAGTAGATAAGACAAAACCAACCGTAGACTTGAAAGTAGGCGGAAAAAAGATCCCTAGCAATCCATTCGAAGGGGATGTCAAAATCACAGCAGATGTATGGGATAACCTGACAATCCGGACAGCAACTATCACAGTGAAGGGACCGGATACCAATATCACCAAATCACTGTGTGGAGAGATTGAACAGGTAAATATCAAAAAATCAAGTTCCATGGGTTTAGACACATTGATCGGAAAGCATGCAGCTGACGGTGATTATACCGTGACCGTGAAAGTGGCAGATAAAGCTGGAAATACAGATGAGCAGACCGTGACTTTCCGCGTGGACAATACAATTCCGGTTGTGACAGCCAAGATTTCGGGCGGAGAAACCGCAGGGAAGAAACCTGGAAAGAGTTTTGATGGAACAATCTGCGATTATTATTACCGCTCCAACGTATCAATTCTTTTGACATATGAAGATACAAATATGAATTCGAATGACGTGAGAGTGACGGATAATAACAACAAGGTTTCCGTTTCATGGACGCGAATCGGAGAGTCCAATAAATATGAAGGAAGCTATGTGGTTACAGATTCCGGTGCACATACCATCCGGATTGAGGCGAAGGATCAGGCGGGAAATCGCGCAGTTACCAAACAGGTTGTCTTTATCAAGGATACAGATGCACCGACAATATCAGTCATGATCAACGGCGGACTGCTTTATTCGGAGAACATGGGACAGCTTGATATGACAGCAGACACAGCAGTTGCATTTTCGGTAAATGAGCTGAATGGCGATGAAAAAGATTTTAATTATCAATTGATCAAGACAGTTCCGGATCAGCTTCCGGTAACTGCAGATGTGTTAAAAACAGAAAACCGGGTATTCCATTATACAGATGAAGCAGAATATGTTGCGAAAGTGTATGCGGTTGACCTGGCTGGCAACCGGAGTGCAGACCGGACAGTTTCGTTCCGGATTGATAAGAACGCGCCGGAACTAAAGATTTCGGGTGCCGCGTCCGGATCGTCACTAAGTTCCGGAACAACGTTGACATTCAGCATGACAGAGGCTTTCTGGAAGGATGCATCCGGCACGATCACGATTACGAGAAAAGCCGGAGATGGTGCATCAGAGTCTACATATAAGACAATCGATGTGAAACCGACCGGACGTGTAACGACATTGACAGAGTCTCTGAGTGAGACCGGTGAGTACAATGTGAAGTTTACAGCCAAGGACCGGGCCGGTCACACGTCAGAAGCTTCAAACTATACAGTCAAGATTGATACAAATAAACCGGTTATCACATTGAATGGTGTCAAGAATAACGATAAGACGACAAAAGAAGTAGAATTCCAGGCTCAGATTGACGAGGACTTCTATCTGTCAAAGTCGGTAATCATCAATGCAACAAGAACTTACCTTGATGAGAAGACCCACAAAGAGAAGACGGAAGACATCAAGATTACCGGATACAATCCGACTGCAGCGACGACACTGATCCGGAACACGTTTACCGAGGATGGTATTTACAAGATTCAGCTGCTGTGTAAGGATGCGGCTGGAAATGAAGACTCACAGGATGTGTCATTCACAATCGACAAGACAAAGCCGGTGATTGATTCCAAGGTACTTGGTGCATATGCAGGCAAACTGACTGCATTTGCCTGGGACTATGACTTGAACGATATTGTATATGACCTGACAGTCTGTGATGTTCATATGTACCTGAACGGAACTGAATACGATGGTACTTCGGAAGTGGAAGACGGTGCGTATGAGATGAAGATTGTTGCGGAGGATGAACTTGGCAACAAGACCGAAGAAACAGCAGATTTCACACTCGATACAAAAGCACCAACATTTATTGTGACGGGTGTGGAAGATGGAGAAGTGAAAAATGAGCAATATGATATCCAGGTATCTTTGCAGCTTGGCGAAGACATTTTGGATTCTGTGGAACTGAATGGAAAAGCAATTACGATTGCGGACAACCAGGCAAGCATTACAGTCACAGAAAAAGGTGATTATAAGCTTACGATGAAGGCGCATGATGATGCAGGAAACCAGGCGGAAAAGACAATCAGTTTCCGCTATGGACAGAAGAAAACAATATGGCTGTTCATCGTGCTTGGAGTCGCCGGTGTCGTGATTCTCGGCGGCGGAATCATCTTTGCGGTTGGACATCGCAAAAAAGAGAAATAAAACGCGTAAAATGTAAACGCTTGTAAAGGAAAACAGGAGTATGGAAGTGCATACTCCTGTTTTTACTTGCAAACACAGGCACTGCATATTATAATTGAAAAAATGTAGAGATAACTGCCGGATGGTGTCATGGATCGCCTGACAGCATCTGCGGTTGACGGGATAGAACCAGAAAACAACGGAGGTTACCGTATGGTGGATGTTGCGATGCTGACAGAGCGTGGGGGAAGAGCGCACAACGAGGATTATATAACAAAAGCAGAATATAAAGATCAGATTTGCCTGATCCTTTGTGATGGACTTGGCGGGCATGCCTGCGGGGAAGTGGCATCGGAACTGGTTGCGACAAGTGTGGCAAAACATTTTGAAAAGCAGGGGTATTATCCCGATTTTCTGAAGGAGGCATTTGAAGAGGCGCAGCAGGCGCTGCTTGCGGAACAGGAAAAAAGAGATCTGGTTAATTCGATGAAGACAACACTTGTCGTGCTTGTGATCACGCCGGAGATCATCCAGTGGGCACATATTGGTGACAGCCGCCTGTACCGGATCTATGAGAATGGCACAAAATATCAGAGGACGCGTGACCACAGTCTTGTGCAGATTCTGTGTGATACCGGTGAGATCAAAGAGTCGGAAATCCGCGAACACGAGGACCGGAATAAGCTCATGCGCGCGATGGGCGCAAAATGGGGAAACAAGACGTACGATGTGAGTGCTGTTTTGGAGCGCGGCGGGAAGCAGGCGTTTGTGCTGATGACGGATGGCTTCTGGGAGTATGTCTACGAGGAAGAAATGCTTGCAACGCTTCGTGACGCGGACAGCGCAGAGGCGTGGATCCGCGCGATGGAGAACTATGTGCTTGAGCGGGCAGATCTGACAAAGACCGATAATTATTCCGCGATTGCGGTTCGGGTGGAAGGATAAATACGGAGATTTTATACAACGGAGGATAGACAACATGTTTCGAGCAGTTGTATTTGACATGGATGGTGTGATTACGGACACTGAGAAATTGTATCGCCGATACCAGTTGGAAATAGGCAGAAGGCTGGGAATTCCGGATGACGTGATGACCGTTGCCTGTGAGAAGATCGCAGGAGGCAACAAGTTTACGAACAAGCCGCGGTTTGAAGCGGTGGTAGGCAGAGGTATTGACTATTTAGAGTTTCGGGCAGAAGTTATCAAGAACCTGGATGCACATATCCGGACCTATGGTGTGGAGTTAAAGCCTGGTGTGGCAGAGACTTTGAAGTATCTGAAAGAAAAAGGCGTAAAGGTCGGACTCGCCACTTCCACGGCACGTGATCGTGCGACCGGCTACCTGAAGTCCCATCAGATTGATCAGTATTTTGACAAGCTGGTATTCGGGGATGCAATAGTGCATGGCAAACCGGCACCGGATATATATCTGAAAGCATGTGAGATGCTGGATGTGAAACCGGAGGACGCAATCGCGGTGGAGGATTCTATCAACGGAATCGTATCCGCAGGAAACGCAGGCATGTATCCGGTCATGGTGATCGATCTGATTGAGCCGAACGATACTACGAAACAATACGCAAAGAAAGTATTTGAATTCGGACGCATCGACCGTCTGAAGGAATTAATATAGTGTCGAACGAATTGACAATGCAGACAGATGATGTGCGTCGAATCAGATCGGCATACATCTTCGAAGTAAACAGTATCTCGTTTGACACGGGAACAATAGGGAGGATAGAAAGATGAGTAACATGAATTTACTGGTAGTGATTTTAAAACATGCGGAGCTTGTAAGTGAGATTTGCAAGGAGCTTGTAGAAGAAGGTGTGCACGGAGGAACAATCGTGGATGGTACTGGTATGGCAAGTGTTGTGGAGCAGATGGATGATCTTCCGATCTTTGGCATGCTGCGTTCCATTCTAGCAGATGATGACGAGAAGGAAGTTGCGAAAATGATGTTTTTCGTTGTAGATGACGACGAGATGCAGAAAGCACGGAAGACAATAAACAAAGTGATTGGATTGGACAAGCCAAATACCGGTATCATGTTTGCGGTTCCTGTATCCTTTGTAGAAGGGCTGGGGGCATAGAGAAATGGATTTGAATATACTTACTTATTTAGGAATTATGCTTCTGGCGGCGCTGATTGCGGGCAAGATTGTGAAACAGATGCGCCTCCCGAACGTAACAGGATACCTGGTGATTGGACTTTTGATCGGTCCACACTGCCTGAATCTTTTGAGTGAAGAACTGATTGACAGCATGGATCTGGTGACAGAACTTGCACTTGGCTGTATCGCGTTTTCTATCGGTGCAGAATTCAAGATGTCATTTTTGAAAAAAGTCGGCAAAGCGCCGATTGTCATCGGAATCACCGAAGGTATGGGCGCTGTATTTGTTGTCGATACAGTATTGCTGCTGCTCGGCTATGATGTCAGTTTTGCACTTGCACTTGGTGCAATTGCTTCCGCAACAGCGGCGGCATCTACGATGATGATCGTCAAACAGTATAAGACAAAAGGCCCGGTTACAAATACATTGCTTCCGGTTGTTGCCTTAGATGATGCAGTGGCGCTGATCGCCTATGGACTTTCGATGGCGGTTGCAAATGTCATAAGTTCGAGCGGAAGTGCACCGATCGGCAAGCTTTTGATTTCCCCATGCATCGAGATCTTTGGCGGCCTGTTGTTTGGCGCAGTGCTCGGCGTGATCATGACGTTGCTTGTCAAAGTCTACACCGGACGTGGAAACCGGCTTGCCATCACAATCATGATGATCTGCCTGTGCGTCGGCATCTCGGATATGGTAGGGTTTTCTTCCCTGCTTGCCTGCATGATGCTAAGCACGATATTTGCAAATATCTCAAAACAGTGTGATAAAATCTACGAGCCGCTCGACCGGATCACTCCGCCGATTTATATGATGTTTTTCATCCTGTCCGGTGCATCACTCGATGTGACGGTTATCGTGTCAGTCGGTGTCGTCGGCGCGGTTTATGTCATCGGACGTATCGTCGGGAAAGCACTCGGCGCAGCATTTGGTGCGAAGATTTCAAAGGCACCGAAAGTTGTACAGAAATGGCTTGGCCTGACACTTGTTCCGCAGGAAGGTGTGGCAATCGGACTTGCCACTTCCGCAGGAAAATCCCTGCCACAGTATGCGGCACAGATTCAGACGATCGTGCTCTGCGGAGTCGTAATCTATGAGCTGATCGGACCGGTCATCACGAAGATCGCATTGAAAAAGTCCGGCGAACTGATTGAGGAATCAAAGAAGAAAACACCTGCGAAAGCATAGGAATAAGCTTGCATAAAAGCAGCCTGGATGTCATATATATTTACCAAGGTATGTGTTGTTTCGGATGGAAATCCGCATAGATACTATGTACATTGCCGTCTGGAACCAAAATGTGGATTGGAGTAAAGATATATGGAAAAAAAGGCTGCTTTTTGCATGTTGAAGGCTTTGATCATGGCGTATGTTGTGACAGGCGTGCTGCTTGTCGTTTTATCATTTGCCTTATGGAAGCTTGGAATCAGTGAACTCCTCATCGGACTTGGCGTGACAGGCATCTATCTTTTTTCCTGTGCTGCGGGCGGATTTTTTATCGGGAAATGCATGGAGACAAAAAGGCTTCTGTGGGGGTTCCTGATCGGCTTTTTGTATGCGCTTGTGCTCATTGTCGTTTCACTCATTGCCAGAGGCGGATTTCAGGGATTTGCGCATGGGGAACCTGCCAGATTGCTTGTCTGTCTGTGCGGGGGTGCAATCGGAGCGTTTCTGTCGTAACGGAAAGCTGGCACGTAAAAAATAATCGTGACAAACGCGGGGGATTGTGTTACAATGCCCTTATATCATGCGGGGAGAAGCGCAAGCTGCCGGATTCCCGCTAAAAATCAGAGCAGGAGGAAACTAAGATGAAGAGAATTAAGACTTTGACACAGAAGACAATGAAGAGCACAGTTGTAAAGGGTGGCTGTGGCGAGTGCCAGACATCTTGCCAGTCTGCATGCAAGACAAGCTGCACAGTTGGTAACCAGAGCTGCGAGAACAAATAATTACAGATAAAGAAGTGTGAACATGCACTTCACGAAGGAAGGGGATGTCCTGCGATGTCCCCTTTCCTTCATGAATAGCGGGCTTTCTGAGTATGCGCGGTTTGCAGTCAATTTGCATGTGTCAGCTTCTTACAATACATCTTACATTGTAAGAAGCTGACACATAGATTGACAGCAAACCGCGCATGCCCCGGAGTCCCGGTAGCAATAAGAGAAAATAGGAGTGACAAGGAAAGTGGTACACCAGTACAAGAACAATGGGTATAATATCGTGCTTGATGTGTGCAGCGGCTCCGTACATGTAGTGGACGACCTCATATACGACATGGTCGCATTGTATGAGGAACATGATCTGGCAGCGATAACAGATGCAATTTTCGAAAAGTATGGAGATACCTATAGCAAGGAAGATATCCAGGATGCATACTCTGATATCACAGAACTGAAGGACAGCGGACAGCTGTTTACAGAGGATGAATTCAAGGATGTTATTATCGATTTTAAGAAGAGAAAGACCGTGGTCAAAGCACTCTGTCTACATATCGCCCATGACTGCAACCTCGCCTGCAAGTATTGCTTCGCAGATGAAGGCGAGTATCATGGACAGAAACGGGAACTTATGAGTTTGGAAGTAGGCAAGCAGGCGATTGACTTTTTGATAGAAAATTCCGGGAACCGCGTGAATCTCGAAGTTGATTTCTTCGGCGGTGAGCCGCTGATGAACTTCGATGTGGTGAAGGAGATTGTGGCATACGGACGAAGCAAGGAGAAAGCGGCAAACAAGAATTTCCGTTTCACTCTGACGACAAACGGTATGCTGTTAAATGATGAAGTCATAGATTTCTGCAACAAAGAGATCTCAAACGTGGTATTAAGTCTCGATGGCAGAAAAAAAATCAACGACAAGATGCGCCCGACCAGAAATGGCAAAGGCAGCTATGACATCATCGTACCGAAGTTCCAGAAATTCGTGGAGAAGCGCGGCGACAAGAGTTATTATGTGCGCGGTACATTTACGAGAAACAATCTGGATTTCACAAAAGACTTTGAACTTATGACAGAACTTGGGTTCAAGGAGATTTCGATTGAACCGGTTGTGACACCGGATGAGAACGATTATGCAATCCGTGAGGAAGATCTGCCGGCAGTCTTTGAACAGTATGACAAGCTGGCTGTGGATCTGATCCGCAGGGAGAAGGAAGGAAAGCCGGTGACATTCTTCCATTATAAGCTTGACTTAAATGGCGGACCGTGCGTGTACAAGCGCCTGTCCGGGTGTGGTTCCGGAACAGAATATCTGGCGGTGACACCGACCGGAGATCTGTATCCGTGTCATCAGTTCGTCGGACATGATGAGTACAAGCTGGGAGATGTATTCCATGGCGTAGACCGGACGGACATCGTGGACGAATTCAAGCAGAATAACGTTTACGCAAAAGAAAAATGTAAAAACTGCTTTGCGCGGTTTTACTGCAGTGGCGGCTGTGCGGCAAATTCCTACCAGTTCCATGGCAATATATTAGACACATACGATATCGGCTGTGAATTGCAACGCAAGCGTGTCGAATGTGCGATTATGATGAAAGCTGCTCTCGCCGATGAAGATGCGGCAGAGTAAAATAAGTGAAGGAGAGACAAAAAGATGAAGAAGACAAAAAGAAAAGCAGTCATCAATCTGATTATTTTCTTCCTGCTTTTGGCTGGCGGCATCTATATGGCAATCGCTGGTGTAGGCAAGAACGAATCCGGTAAGACTGCAAATGTTCCACTCGGACTGGATCTGCAGGGCGGATTATCCGTAACGTATGAGATTCAGGATGAGAAACCGACGAAGGATGAGATTGACGCGACGGTTGACAAGCTGCAGCGAAGAGTCGATGAGTATAGCTCAGAAGGTGAAGTATATCAGGAAGGTGATGACCGGATCACAGTTGAAATCCCTCTGAATACAGAAAAAGTGGATGCCCATGATGTGTTAGATGAGCTCGGTCAGCCGGGACAGCTTCTGTTCCTTGATTCTGCGAATTATACAATCTGGCAGGAAAACCAAAACAATGGAAAAAACGATGCTTACGAAACTGTTCTGACGGGATCTGATATCAAGAACGCACAGGCAGGTGTGGACGATAGCGGCACAGTCAAGGACTATGTTGTTCAGCTGCAATTTACAGAGGAAGGTACACAGAAGTTTGCAACTGCAACGACTGCAAATGTCGGAAAGCCAATTTATATTATCTATGATGGAAAAGTTGTAAGTGCTCCGACAGTACAGAATGCAATTACAGATGGAAATGCTGTAATCAACAAGATTTCTGATTATGACGAGGCAGAAAACCTGGCTGCAACAATCAAAATTGGTGCACTTCCGCTTGAATTAAAGCAGATTCAGTATAATATTGTTGGTGCGAAGCTTGGACAGAAGGCTGTCTCTACGAGCCTGATCGCCGGTGCAATCGGTTTTGCACTGGTATGTATCCTGATGATTGTTTTGTACCGGTTCCCTGGTGTGATTGCCAGTCTGGCGCTGACCGGATATGTTGTATTGATGCTTCTGATCTTAAGCATCCGTCACATCACTCTGACACTGCCAGGTATCGCAGGTATCATCCTGTCAATCGGTATGGCGGTCGATGCGAACGTTATTATCTTCACACGTATCCGTGAGGAAATCGCTGCCGGAAACAGCGTTCGTGCGGCAGTCAAGGCAGGATTTTCAAAAGCACTTTCAGCTATTTTGGATGGTAACATCACAACACTCATTGCGACGGTTGTATTGATGCTCCTTGGCTCTGGTAGTATTAAGGGCTTCGCAGTTACATTGATGCTTGGTATTATTCTTTCTATGTTTACTGCACTTGTTGTGACAAAGATGCTTTTAAATGCGTTTGTTGAACTTGGCGTACAGAATGTGAAGATGTATGGCAAGGCAAAAGAACCGAAGGTTCATGGCTATGTGAAGAACTTCAAAATCTGTGGCGTGGTTTCTCTGATTGTGATCATTACAGGACTGGCATTCCTTGGTGTGAACCATGCAAGAATTGGCAAAGCACTGAATTATAGTCTGGAATTCACAGGTGGTACATCCACAACTGCTACATTTGCGGATGATGATGTCTACACACTGGAACGTGCAGAAAAAGAGGTTGCACCGGCGATTGCGGAAGCAGTTGGAATCGATGCAGGCACAATCCAGATCCAGACAGTAGAAGGAAACAACCAGGTTATCTTCAAGACATCTGAGCTTACAGAAGATCAGAGCGCAAAGATTGATGATCTGTTGAAATCACAGTTTAAGGCGACAGAAGTGGACAACCAGAGTATCAGTTCCACAATCAGTGGAGAGATGCAGAAGGATGCGATTGTAGCAATCGTTGTATCTTCTGTTTTGATGCTTCTGTACATCGCATTCCGGTTCTCGGATGTGAAGTTTGGTATCAGTGCAGTGCTTGCGCTGGTGCATGATGTATTGGTTGTATTTGCAGCATATTCAATCGGCATGCTGTCAGTCGGAAATACATTTATCGCATGTATGTTGACAATCTTAGGTTACTCAATCAATGCGACAATCATTATCTTCGACCGTATCCGTGAGAATATGCGGACGATGGATAATAGCAAAGAGAGCTTGGAAGAAGTGGTAAACCGAAGCATCGGACAGACCTTTACAAGATCTATTTATACATCGCTGACAACATTTATCATGGTATTTGTTCTTTTCGTCATGGGCGTTGCATCTTTGAAAGAATTTACATTTACACTGATGCTTGGTATCGTATGTGGTGCGTACTCGTCCGTTTGTATCACCGGACCGCTCTGGTATACGATGAAGAAAAAAGGCTTGAAGAAAAAAGCATAAAAGAAAAATGGTGGGGCTGTTTCGGCAGCCCCATTTTTGGGTGAATATATGGCAGAATACAGAAAACAGGAATGGCGTGTAAAACCGAATATACCCGGCATGAACGAACTTGCAGCAACGTGTGGGATCAGCCGGACGCAGATGCGGATTTTGATCAACCGGGATATTACGACACCGGAAGCAGTGCAGCAGTATCTAAATGACGATCTCGGGTGGGCGCATGATCCTGCACTTATGAAAGATATGCAGACCGGATGCAGGATTTTGGCAGAGAAAATCCGGGAAAACAGGAAAATCCGTATTATCTCGGATTATGATGTGGATGGAATTACGTCAAATTATATCTTGTATACCGGATTGAAGCAGGCGGGTGCGGATGTATCCTATGATATTCCCGGACGTGTGCAGGATGGGTATGGCATGAATGTCCGGATTGTGGAACAGGCAGCTGCGGATGGTGTCGATACGATCATCACATGTGACAATGGTGTGGCTGCTTTCGAGGCAGTCGCGTATGCGAAGGCGCACGATATGACGGTTATTGTGACGGATCACCATGAAATTCCCTTTGATGTAGACGATACGGGAGAAAAGCATTACCGGTATGTCTCTGCGGATGCGCTGATTGATCCGCATCGGCCGGATTGTACGTACCCTTACAAGAATCTGTGTGGTGCAGGTGTCGCGTACAAGTTTATCCGCCATCTGTATGGCCTGATGAACCAGGCGTGGCCGGATGCGGATTATCTGATGGATATTCTGGCACTTGGAACGGTGTGCGATGTCATGCCGCTGACAGGGGAAAACCGGTTGTTTGTAAAACATGGTCTCCGCTGCCTGACCTATAGCAAAAATGTTGGAATCTGTGCATTGAAAGAAGCGCAGAATCTGGCTGGTAAAGAAATGCAGGTATATCATCTCGCATTTATGATCGGGCCGTGCCTGAATTCGACTGGCAGGCTGGAAAGTGCGAAGGAAGGTGTGAAACTTCTGCTTGAAGAAGATCCGGATGTGGCGGCTAGGATGGCTGCGGAGATGGTTGCACTCAATCAGAAGCGTAAAGATATGACGGATGGCGGCGTGAAGGAAGGCATCGCACTCGTGCAGGAAAATATCCGCCAGGTGCCGGATGACAGGCATTTTATCCGCAAAAAAGTAGGAGACGATCACGTGATTGTTTTGTATCTGCCGGACATCCATGAGAGTGTGGCCGGGCTTGTGGCAAGTAAGGTGAAGGACGCATTTTACCGGCCGACGCTGATCTTTACGGATGCGGAAGGGAAACCGGGCATACTGAAGGGATCCGGGCGGTCAATCGAAGGCTATGACATGTTCCTGGAATTGTCGAAAGAGCGCAGCTTGTTTGAGAAGATGGGCGGTCATCCGATGGCGGCGGGATTTTCAATCAAAGCAGAAAACTTAGAACCACTCCGGGAAGCGTTGAATGCAAATGAAACACTGACCGAGGCGGATCTGACGGAGACAATGTATGTGGATGTATCGCTTCCGCCTCGTGATCTGACACTTGATTTATATCGTGAATTAGCACGATTCGAGCCATATGGCGTGGCAAATCCAAAGCCGGTGTTTGGCTCTACGCATATGAATGTCGCAGAAATTAAACTGTGCGGAAAAGAAAACCAATATGCCAGATGTACATTTGCTTCAAAAAAGGGTGAGAAGATAAGTGGTATGGTATTTAAAGGAAAAGAATTGATCGATCGTATAAAAGAGTGGTTTGGAAAAGAAGAATGTGATAAAATACTTAAGGGTCAGGAAAATACTTCCGAGATTGACATCCTGTTCCACTTAGTCAAGAATGAATATAATGGAAGAATTACGATGCAGATCGAACCGATCGCATTTCGTAAGAGTGAAATAGAATAGAATACATAGAGAGGAAAAAAGGAGGACACATATGAAAAGCGTAAAGGATTATATTATCAGTATTCCGGATTTTCCGAGTAAAGGGATTATCTTCCGGGATGTGACAAGTGTATTAGAGAGTCCGGAAGGATATGCGCTTGCCATTGATGAGATGAACAAGTTGTTAAAAGATGTGGATTATGATCTGATCGCAGGTACAGAGTCAAGGGGATTTATCTTCGGTGCACCGCTTGCGTATCTTGACAAGAAAGGATTTGTGCCGGTCCGTAAGAAGGGCAAGCTTCCGAGAGAGACGGTTGAGATGAGCTACGATCTCGAGTATGGCTCTGCGACGATAGAGATTCATAAGGATGCAATCAAACCGGGAGACAAAGTGGTCTTAGTGGATGATCTGATTGCAACAGGCGGTACCATCGAGGCGGCTGCAAAGCTTGTGGAAGAACTCGGCGGTGAAGTTGTGAAGATGATCTTCCTGATCGAGCTTACCGATCTGAAGGGAAGAGAGAGACTGAAAAAATATGATGTAGCGTCTGTCGTGCAATACGAAGGCGAGTAATGCACGGGATTCCGGCGTATGTGTGTCCGGATGATTGAATTTACGATTATTATTTATTGAGGAAAGAAGTGATTTCGATGGCTGATACGACCTATAAGATACCACATGATACTCTGAAAAAAGAAATCAGTAAACCAGCGGATTTTACACCACCAGAGGAACTTTATAAGAAGCTGATTGATACGATTCGGTCGTATCGTCCGACAACAGACCTGTCTGAGATTGAGAAAGCTTACAAGATTGCCAGCAAGGCGCATGAAGGACAGAAACGGAAGTCCGGAGAACCATATATTATCCATCCGATTTGTGTTGCGATCATACTGGCAGAACTGGAGCTCGATAAAGAGACGATCGTGGCCGGAATTCTGCACGATGTTGTAGAAGATACGGTGATGACGCGGGAAGAGATTGCGAAGGAATTCTCGGAAGAGGTGGCATTGCTTGTCGATGGCGTAACAAAGCTGACACAGCTCGATCTGTCACAGGACAAGATTGAAGTGCAGGCGGAGAACCTGCGAAAGATGTTCCTGGCAATGGCGAAGGATATCCGGGTGATTCTGATCAAGCTTGCGGACCGGCTGCACAACCTGCGGACGATGCAGTATCAGTCTCCGGCAAAACAGATTGAGAAATCCCGTGAGACGATGGATATTTATGCACCACTGGCACATCGTCTTGGTATTTCGAAGATCAAGGTCGAGCTCGATGACCTTTCCATGAAATATCTCTACCCGGATGTATATAAGAATCTGAAAGAGGAAATCACAACCCGGTTAAATGCCAGTGAAGATTTTATCAAACAGATGGTAGAGCAAGTCAAAACCTATATGAAAGAAGCAGGAATCGAAGCGGAAGTCGATGGGCGTGTCAAGCATCTGTTTTCTATCTACAAGAAGATGATCACTCAGAATAAGACGCTTGATCAGATTTACGATATCCATGCGATTCGGATCAAAGTGGAAACTGTGCGTGACTGTTATGCAGCGCTCGGAATCATTCACGAGAAATATAAACCAATCCCGGGCCGGTTTAAAGATTACATTGCCATGCCGAAGGAGAATATGTACCAGTCGCTCCATACGACATTGATCGGACCGGGCGGACGTCCGTTTGAGATCCAGATCCGGACCTACGAGATGCACCGGACAGCGGAATATGGTATCGCAGCGCACTGGAAATATAAAGAGGGCGGCAGCGGTAAGAATGATAACGAGGAGCAGAAATTAAGCTGGCTTAGACAGATTCTGGAATGGCAGACCGACACAACGGATAACAAAGAATTCATGAATGCCATCAAGACAGACTTAGACCTGTTTTCGGATCAGGTATATGTATTTACACCGGCTGGAGATGTGAAGAATCTGCCGGCTGGTTCGACTCCGATTGATTTTGCATACAGCATTCACACAGCAGTCGGGAACAAGCTGATCGGCGCAAGAGTCAACGGGCGTCAGGTGCCGATTGAGACAGAACTTCACAACGGTGACCGTGTCGAGATCATCACGTCCCAGAATTCCAAGGGACCAAGTATGGACTGGCTGTCTGTCGTCAAAAGTTCACAGGCGCGGACGAAGATTAACCAGTGGTTCCGACAGGAGAACAAGACAGACAATATCCAGCGCGGAAAAGATGCGATGTCTACGTATTGCAAAGCGAAGGGAATCGTATTGGCTGATCTTTTGAAACCGGAACTTGAAGAAAAAGTGATGAACAAATACAACTTCCTTTCCTGGGATGCTGTGCTTGCATCCATCGGCCATGGCGGTCTCAAAGAAGGCCAGGTTGTAAACCGGCTGGTGGAGGAGTACAAGAAGGAAGAGGCAACGAAAGTTACCGAAGACCAGATTGTGGACAAGATCAATACACCGGGCAGAGGGGAGAGTCATCACCATGCAAAGGGTGGTATCGTTGTCAAAGGAATGGATGATGTGGCGGTCCGGTTTTCCCGTTGTTGTGCACCGGTTCCCGGGGATGAGATTGTCGGCTATATCACACGTGGACGTGGTGTTTCGATTCATCGGACAGACTGTGTGAATATTTTGTGCCTGGATGATTTTGACCGGAAGCGTCTGATCGAAGCAGAATGGTCGGAGGATCTGCTGCAGAACCAGAAGATGTACATGACGGAGATCAATATCTATGCAAATGACAGTACCGGTCTTGTGTTCTCGCTTTCGAAGATTTTTAACGAGGAGAATATCAATCTGACGGGTATGAATGTACGTGTCAACAAGCAGGGAAAAGCGACTGTATCGGTGAAGTTTGAGATACGCTCGAAGGAACAGCTCAATAAGATTATCGCGAAGATCCGGAATGTGGATGGAATCATTGATATTGAGCGGACGACCGGGTGATTCACAAATTACGGGTTACCGCAATCGTCACCTTGAAAGGAGTTTTATGGGAAAGATTGAAATAACAAAGAAAGTACTTGGTATCTGTGCAACGAATTGTTATACGGTAGTTGATACAGAGACGAAGGAAGCACTCATTATAGATCCGGCGGATCGCGCAGATGTGCTGATTCGTGACTGGAAGGAAAAAGGTGTGACACCGCAGGCGGTGCTGCTTACGCATGGTCATTTTGATCATATCGGCGCGCTGGCGGATGTGAAGAAGGAGTACCCGGATATCAGGGTGTATGCGGCAGCCGAGGAGAAAGATGTCATGGAGAGCCCGGCGCTGAATCTGTCGTCTTCGTTCGGTGCAGCATTTACGGCACAGGCGGATATTTATCTGGAGGATGGCGCCGAAATCGAGGTGCTTGGACGGACATGTAAGTGCCTGTTAGTGCCGGGACATACGAAGGGTGGCATGTGCTACTATTTCCCAGAGGAGAACGTGGTATTTACCGGGGATACGCTGTTTTGTTACAGCGTCGGAAGAACGGATTTCCCAACGGGCGATGCGAAGGCGCTCGAGGATGCCATCCGGGAGAAGTTATTTGCGTTGCCGGATGAGACACTTGTGCTTCCGGGACATGATGCACAGACAATGATTGGAAAGGAAAAGACGGGCAATCCGTATTTTTAAATGATATTATTAAAACAGACGAATCAATTATATAACAATGATCTGCGTGCGATGATCATGGCGTTTTATCCGGGGGTAAAAATCGTGGAGAACGAAACATTGTCCGATGATTTTCTGCTTACATTCCGTATCTGGTATGCGGATGATGCCACGATTCTGACCGTGTGTGCGCATGGACACGAATGTGACAAGCCGGATGACTTGCAAGAAGTGCCGGATCTTCCGGCGTATCAGGGTAAGCTTTTGATATCGACCTGTGGGCTGCGGGCGAAGATTCTTGTCGATTACAGGGAAAAGTCAGAATTTCGAAATGTGTTGAAGATGGCATCCTATCGGCTGCTCGGACAGTTTGCGGACCGGAGACTTCCGTGGGGCGACCTAACCGGAGTACGACCGACCAAGATCGCGATGGCGAAGCTTGTGGAGTGTGGGTTTTCCCATGATAGAATCGTACAATATTACCGTGATATCTATGATACAAGCGCACAGAAAGCAGAGCTTGCGACGACGGTGGCAGAAAACGAGCATCGTCTCGTGCAGGGAATTGATCTCGAAAACGATTACTGCCTGTACATTGGAATCCCGTTTTGCCCAAGCCGGTGCCTGTATTGTTCGTTTACTTCGTATCCGATTGGCATCTATGCAGAAAAAGCAAAGGATTATGTCAGGAAACTCTGTGAAGAGCTTGATTTCGTGGCGAAGCAGTATAAGGACAAGCGTCTGGTTGCAATCTATGTAGGAGGTGGTACTCCGACTTCAATCTCGCCGGAGCTGCTCGAAGAGATGCTGCAGCATGTGCAGCATGCATTTTGTCTCGATGAAGCTACGGGCAGAAGCCAATTGCGCGAGTTTACCGTGGAAGCCGGACGACCGGACAGTATCACACCGGAGAAACTTGCGGTTTTGAAGAAATATGGCGTGACGCGGATCAGCATCAATCCGCAGACGATGAATGATGGGACGCTTCGGACGATCGGGCGGGCACACGATTCCGATCAGGTAAAAGCCGCATTTCATATGGCGCGCAGTATGGAATTTGACAACATCAACATGGATCTGATCGCGGGGCTTCCGGGAGAAGACTTACACGCGATGAAACATACGTTAGAAGAAATCCGGGCATTGGCACCGGAGAGCCTGACGGTACATTCCCTGGCAATCAAGCGTGCGGCGAATCTGAACCAGCAGATGGACGATTACAGATCCACGATTCATCACGATATGGATGCGATGCATACCGCAGCACAGGAGACAGCACAGGCACTCGGCATGGAGCCATATTACCTGTACCGGCAGAAAAATATCGGTGGCAATCTGGAAAATGTCGGTTATGCAAAGCCGGGCTGTGAATGTTTATACAATATTTTGATTATGGAAGAGATGACAGATATCATTGCGGCGGGCGCAGGAAGCTCGACAAAGCTCGTTTATCACGCGGAAAATCGTGTGGAACGGGTAGAAAACTGCAAATCTGTCGATGATTATATCAACCGGTTTGAGGAAATGCTTGACCGCAAGCGCAAAGCGTTTTAGAATCGAACAGGAAAATAAGACAAGTGGGAGGAAAAAGATGGCAATGAAGAAGAAGCCGGTCACCGGCATGAAAGATATATTACCAAAGGAGATGGCAATCCGTGATTACTGCATCGCGCTGATCAAGGAGACCTATAAGACATTCGGATTTAATTCGATGGAGACACCTTGTGTCGAGCATATCGAGAACTTAAACAGCAAGCAGGGCGGCGAGAATGAGAAGCTCATCTTCAAGATCTTGAAGCGTGGTGAGAAGCTGAAGATCGACGAGGCAAAGGAAGAGATTGACTTAGTTGACGGAGGACTCCGTTACGATCTGACGGTACCGCTTTGCAGATATTATTCGAACAATGCGAATGAACTGCCAAGCCCGTTTAAGGCGTTGCAGATGGGAAATGTATGGAGAGCTGACCGTCCGCAGCGAGGACGTTACAGACAGTTCATGCAGTGTGATATTGATATTTTAGGTGAGCCAACAATTTTGGCAGAGATCGAGCTGATCTTAGCGACGACGACATTGCTTGGCAAGCTGGATTTCAAGAACTTCACGATCCGTATCAATGACCGTCGTATCTTAAAGGCGATGGCAGCTTACAGCGGATTTGCGGAAGCGGATTATGATACTGTATTTATCATCCTCGATAAGATGGATAAGATCGGTTTGGAAGGTGTCAAGGAAGAGCTTCTGAAGGAAGGCTATGCCGAGGACGCTGTGACAAAATATCTCGAACTGTTCGAGAAGGTGACAGCCGATATCAGCGGTGTACAGTATCTGAAGGAGACACTTGGCGCGTTCTTGCCGGAAGAGGTTGCTGAGAATTTGAAGACGATCATCGACAGCGTGGAGAGTACGAAGAGCGCGGACTTCAAGATGGCATTTGATCCGACTCTGGTGCGTGGTATGTCATATTATACAGGCCCAATCTTCGAGATTTCAATGGATGAGTATGGCGGATCGGTCGGCGGCGGCGGACGTTACGATGAGATGATCGGCAAATTCACCGGTCAGCCAACACCGGCATGCGGATTCTCCATCGGATTCGAGCGAATCATCATGCTGCTTCTCGAGCGCGATTTTGAGATACCGGGAAGCAAGAACAAGACCGCATACCTGATCGACAAGAAGATGCCAAGCGACAAGCTGCTTAAGATCTTAGAGCAGGCAAAGCAGGCAAGAGCCGAGGGTCAGATCGTGAATATCGCAATCATGAAGAAGAACAAGAAATTCCAGAAGGATCAGATGATTACAGAGGGCTATACACAGTTTGAAGAGTTCTATGCGGATTCCTTTGAGGGATAAAAGATACTTGTAATATGGGGAGCACTCCTTTATAATTGAGATTATCACGGGGAGTGAAATATACAACAGGGAGGAAAAGAGGATATGTTAAATTATGACGCAATTATGAGCGCGCTTGCGGGAGTTCTGGTTTGGATTATTGCCTGGATCGTAATTATGATCATTGCAAACTGGAAACTCTACACGAAAGCGGGAGAGGCAGGCTGGAAGAGTCTGATTCCGTACTATTCACAGTACGTTTTGTTCCGGATTACATGGAATACCGGTATGTTCTGGGCATTTTTTGGTGCGTCTATAGCATCAACTGTGTTTGGACGTTTAGGACTGAGCGCATTCGCACTTATTTGCTCTATTGCAACATTTATTATCAGTCTGATTTCGGTTCATAAGCTGTCAAAAGCATTTGGACATGGAATCGGTTTTACACTTGGATTGATTTTCTTAAATCCGATTTTTATTCTGATTCTTGCATTTGGAAGTTCAGAATATGAGGGACCACAGTAGGTCTTTCAAATCAACATAGATATACAGGAGGCTGCGAAAATGGCAGAGTCAATGCAGGGACTTCATAGAAGTCACAGATGTACAGAAGTAAATAATACGATGATTGGGAATACCGTCACCGTGATGGGATGGGTGCAGAAGAGCCGTAATAAAGGTGGAATCATCTTTGTCGATCTGCGTGATCGAAGCGGGATTTTGCAGGTAATCTTCGAGGAAGCTAATTGCGGTGCGGAGAGCTTCGCAAAGGCTGAGAAGCTTCGTTCCGAGTTTGTAGTTGCAATTACCGGTGAGGTTGCAAAGCGTGGCGGCGCAGTCAACGAGAACCTTGCAACCGGTGATATTGAAGTGATTGCGAAGGATATCCGTATCCTTGCAGAAGCAGATACACCACCGTTCCCAATCGAGGAAAATAGTAAGACGAAGGAAGATCTTCGTCTGAAATACCGTTATCTGGATCTTCGCCGTCCGGACTTACAGAAGAATATCATGATGCGCAGCAAGGTGACAACCCTGGTTCGTTCCTTCATGGCAAACGAAGGATTTATCGAGATCGAGACACCGACACTTTGCAAGTCAACACCAGAAGGAGCCCGTGATTATCTGGTGCCAAGCCGCATACATCCGGGTGAGTTCTATGCATTGCCACAGTCACCACAGATTTACAAGCAGCTTCTGATGTGCTCCGGCTACGACCGTTATTTCCAGATCGCACGATGCTACCGCGATGAGGATTTGCGTGCCGACAGACAGCCGGAATTTACACAGATCGATATGGAGCTTTCATTCGTAGATGTCGATGATGTGATCGATGTCAATGAGCGTCTGCTTGCAAAACTATTCAAGGATGTCATCGGTGTCGATGTACAGCTTCCAATCCAGCGTATGACATACAAAGAGGCGATGGAGCGTTTCGGTTCCGATAAGCCGGATCTTCGGTTTGGCATGGAGCTTTGCGATGTGACAGATGTTGTAAAGGATTGTGAATTTGTCGTATTCAAGAATGCGATTGAAGCCGGCGGAAGCGTGCGCGGTATCAATGCCGAGGGACAGGGCGCAATGCCGAGAAAGAAGATTGATGCACTCGTTGATTTTGCCAAGGGTTACGGCGCTAAGGGACTTGCTTATATTGCAATCCATGAGGATGGAACGATGAAGTCTTCCTTCGCGAAGTTTATGAAGGACGAGGAGATGCAGGCACTTGTTGCAAAGATGCATGGTAAGCCTGGAGATTTGCTCCTTTTTGCAGCAGATAAGAGCAAGCTTGTCTATGACGTACTCGGTGCACTTCGTCTCGAGATCGCAGATCAGCTTGGCCTTCTGAAGAAGGATGAATACCGTTTCGTATGGATCACAGAGTTCCCGTTGCTTGAGTGGAGCGAGGAGCTTGGCAGATATCAGGCGATGCACCATCCGTTTACGATGCCGATGGAAGAGGATCTGCAGTATATCGAGTCGGATCCGGGCAGAGTCCGTGCAAAGGCATATGATATCGTATTAAATGGTACAGAAATCGGTGGTGGTTCCGTGCGTATCCACCAGGACGATATCCAGGAAATGATGTTCAAGGCACTTGGATTTACAATGGAGCGTGCATACGACCAGTTCGGATTTTTGCTTAATGCATTCAAATATGGAGTACCACCACACGCAGGACTTGCATACGGACTTGACCGTCTTGTTATGCTGATGGCGAAAGAAGATTCTATCCGTGATGTAATCGCATTCCCGAAGGTAAAGGATGCTTCCTGTCTGATGAGTGAGGCACCGAATACCGTCGATGCAAAACAGCTTGAAGAGCTTGGAATCGAGGTTGCGAAGCCGGAAGCAAAGACAGAGCCGGATGCGGAGTAATGGCAGAATCGGTGTGAATCGATTATAAACAAAGTGATACAAGGAGATCGATGGAGTTCGGTCTCCTTTTTGTTTCGTGTCAGGCAGGTTGATTTACGTAGAAAAATGACAGAATACAAATCCGGAATCTGCATATGATTAAATGAAGAAATTTCTACCGGAGTCTTGTTTATGCAGATTCTTCAACGTAAAAAAGTGCGTTTGCTGATTGGATTTACGGTCTTTATGGTGCTGCTTATCTTAAATTGCGTATTGTATTGCAATAGAGCCGGAATACAGCGTAATCTGGTAGTCGTTATCGATGCCGGGCATGGCGGAAATGATCCGGGCAAGATCGGTGTCGATGGCTGCAAGGAGAAGGATGTGAATTTACAGATCGCATTGTGCCTGAAAGCGCAGCTGCAGGCACGGGGCGTCACGGTGATTCTGACACGCGATGCGGATGCCTGTCTGGCGACAGATGGGGCAACAAATAAGAAAGTGTCCGATATGCACAACCGGGTAAGCACCATCAATCAGGCGGGTGCGGATTACATGATCAGCATCCATCAAAACAGCTACCCGGAACCGGACGTGAGCGGGCCGCAGGTATTCTTCCACAGCAGCTCCGAACGATCCGAACAGCTCGCGGCAGGGATACAGGAACAGCTGATTCAAAGTCTGAAACCGGAGAAAAAACGGGAGATCAAGCCGGGGGATAATCTGTATATCCTGAAGAACAGCGCCTGCCCGGCAGTTATCGTGGAATGCGGATTCTTAAGCAACCTGGCAGAATGCGAAAACCTGCAGCGACCGGCATATCAGCAGGAGATCGCGGCGGCAATTGCCCGCGCTGTGACCGCGCAGGGACGCAGATGAGTTGCGGACGATGCCTGTAACGAACGATATATAGGCTGTCCGGTATATATTTCCTACATATATTTGCAGGAAATAATTGAAATTTATGTACATATGCAGTAATATGGTGTAAGAGAAAATAAGATAAGGACGAAGCAATGGGGATGGCGGTGTTCCAGACCGCTTTTGTCGAAACACGATACGGGAGGTTATACATGAACATAGCAGCAATTGGAAACTCGGACATTTCGCTGTCGGTAAGCGGAACATCGAATATGAATGCGATTGATACCGCACTTTTGAAGAAATCACTGGATGCGGTTGAGACAAACGGTGCGATGCTGACACAGATGATGGAACAGTCCGTGAATCCGAATATCGGAGCGAATATTGATATCCGGTTATAGGAAGAGGATGGTAAGCCTTGCAGAGACTCTGCAGGGCTTTTGTTATAAATTTTGAATTATATCTGGCCGGAACGCAGAAATCAAATCTGCCAGATGACTATATAAGCTGGATTGGATTCGCACTTGGAGATAGAACGTCATTGCCCGGATATGGAGTTTACAACGTGGAAGGCGCCTGTGGATTTTCGGGGACAGACTGGTAAGGATACAAATATGGGTTCATAGTCAAATAAATGTAAAATATCAAAATCTGGTGGCTTGTTTTTATAGGATGCATCGGCTACAATGCATGGTGGTTTCCCGCGGAAGCGGGAGATGGTTGCAAAAACACAGCGAAAAGGTCTAGATTTGGATAAGAGGAATACTATGAAATCAAAGATGACAAAAAAAGAGCTGCTGCCGCTCCTTGGCATGACAGTTTCAGCATTTATATTTAACACATCGGAATTTATGCCGATCGGGCTTTTGACGGATATTGCGAAAAGTTTTGAGATTACAGAGGCGAAAGCGGGTATGCTGATTACAGTCTATTCGTGGATTGTAATGCTGCTTTCTCTGCCGCTTATGATATTGGCGAGCCGGATTGATTACAGGCGATTGTTCATGGGGACAGTTGCACTGTTTGGAATCTGCCAGGTTCTGACGGTTTTGTCGAACAGTTACGGAATGCTGATGGTAGCCCGAATCGGCGTGGCGTGTGCACATGCGATTTTCTGGTCGATTGCATCCCCGATTGCGGTGCGGATGGCTTCGGAGGAACATCAGTCGAAGGCACTTAGTATGGTTGTGACAGGAACGTCCGTGGCGACGATTGCGGGACTTCCGCTTGGCAAGATGGTTGGGCATTATGCGGGCTGGCGGATTGCGTTCCTGATCGTGGCAGTGATTACATTTATGGTACTTGTCTATATGGCATTTTTGTTTCCAAAGATGTCGTGTGGCGAGCCGTTCCGCGTGAAGCAGTTACCGGGACTTTTCAAAAACCGTCCGCTTGTCTGCGTGTATATCCAGACATTTTTGTTTGTCGTCGGATATTATACGAGCTACAGTTACATCGATCCGTTTTTGCAGCAGGTAGCAGGTATGGGGAACAGCATGGCGACGGTCACATTGTTTGTGTTCGGCGCAGCGGGACTGCTTGGAAGCTTCCTGTTCTCGAAATTTTACGATAAGTATCGGCGCGGTTTTCTGCGCACGGTGATGGCAGCCCTTGTGGTAGAACTTCTGTTGCTGCTTCCGGCAGCGAGTCAGCCGGGATTTATGATGGCGCTTTGCGCATTGTGGGGAATTACGGTGCTTGTGTTTAATGTATCGCTCCAGTCGGAAACGATTCAATGTACAGACGAACAATCATCCTCTGTGGCGATGTCAATCTTTTCCGGGATCTTTAATTTCGGAATCGGCGCCGGCAGTTTCCTGGGTGGAATCGTGTGTGATAAAGGACAGATTTCGCGGCTTGGATTTGTGGGGGCGGCATTTGCAGCCGTTTCATTTTTGTTCTTTGCGACTGGTATGGCAAAGAATCTGGCACCGAAAGAAAACGGGTAGTTCGGATAAAAATAAATAACAATCGTTGCTCTTTTTACGGGAGTGCGATACTATAAAAGCGGTTGTATAAAAGCTACAGCCGCTTTATTTTTAGATAATATTACAAAAAAAAGAGGAGAAGGATATGGCGAACAGAGTGGATATGGCACTTCGGCTTGCGAAGGAGGGCAGAACGGAAGGCTATAAATATTTGTACGACGATACGATTGACAGACAATTAGAAAAGGCGATTACGCTCACGGAAGATATGACGCAGGCACATATGGCTGTGCAGCAGGCGTACCAGTATGTGTTTGACCAGATCGCGCAGGTGCCGGAGGGGACTGTATTTGAAAACTGGCTTTCGGACATGATTTCGTATTTTTCGGTTATGGTGATGCGCGGGGAAAGACCGGATGGATTCGCGGATGCGGAGACGTTGACATACCGGCTGGAAGAAGAGGATATGTCGATTATAGAACCAATTGATGAGACGGAAGTTTCGGAAGTTTATACACCGGATGAGATCACGGACATGGTAACACAGATTTTGGCGGAACTGACAGAGGCAGAAAAAATCTGTGTGATCATGCATTATCAGGATAAGCAGTCGGTGGCACAGGTGGCGCAGACGGTTGGATGCACCGAGCAGGTGGCAGAAAGTCTGATTGCCTCCGGGAAGAAGAAAATACTGGATGCGACCAGCCGGTTGGCAGATGTAGATGACCGTGAGCGATGGAGTCCGATTCCGTTTATCCTGGCACTTTTGCGTTTGAAGGCTTCAAATCTGATCGCTTCCGGAATCGCCGGGACGATGGCGACGTTTCAGATTGCGGGGAATGCGGTGACGTTCGGCGCGTCGGGCATAGCGGCGGGAACAGCAGGCGCCGGAGCGGCGATAGCCGGAAATGGAACTGCGGGTGCAGGAACCGCAATCGGATCCGGGACAGCTGCCGGGTCGGGTGCAGTCGGCGCAGGAACCGCAGTCGGACATGGATTTATCCATACACTGGCGGCGAAGATTCTTGTGGGTGTCGCAGCTACAGCGGTTGTCGGTGGGACGGCCGCAGGGATTATCGCATACAATCATTCGCAAAAGAACCAAGGGGACACTGCAACCAATACCGATGCGGTTGCTGCATCCACGATGGAAGCGGTAAGTGAGGAGACGACCACGGAGGAAGTGACAACCGAAGAAGTGGTGAATGAGGAATATAAACGCGCATATCTGACTGTCTTGCAGGATAATCAGGCGGATATCATCGGTTATGAGAGCGGTATGTGTGTCTATGGCGACACAAATGACAGTTTCAATCAGGATGGCAGTGCGAGAAAGGCGGTTGCAATCGAAGACATCACCGGGGACGGGGTGCCGGAACTAATCTATATGACGTGGATGCAGTATGATGGAAAACTGAACATTTATACCTGCCAGGATGGAAAAGTAAAGCAGCTTTATGCAAAAGATAACTGGGATATACAGGCCGGCGGAGGAAGCCGTTACCTGCTTTTTAAAGAAAACGGGGACGATCATCTGTACGCAAAGAATGGAATCGGAGATGAATCCTGGACGACGTATATTTACCGGTTTGACACAAAACCGGATGGTACACTGGATACGACCGTCGTGACAGAACACGGCAGTTCCCCTAGTGAAGATTATTCGCAGATGATTGATACATATCTGGTAGATGGTCAGACGGTGGATGCAAATACATACAACAAGAAGATGGATGAACTGAAAAACGGAAGAGAAAAACTGTTGCTCCGGAATCTGTCTGGAGAGGAAGTGGGTACGGTGCCGCAGGAGGCTTTGAGTTATGATGAGGCGATCGCGCTGCTTTCCGGCGGGCAGCAGGCACAGGCAGAAACTCCGGGATCCGATACATCTACGCTTCCGTTTACGACAGCACAGACATTGCAGTGGTGGGAATCCCTGCGTTCCGGGACATCGATTACGATCAATCCGGATGGAACATTTACCGGAGAGTACTCTGGACATGCCAGTACGAGGATGGAAGGTTGGGAGTGTGATTTTCATGGGTCATTTAAGAATGTCATGAAGAAAAATGACTATACCTTCACGATGGAACTTGATACATTAGAGTATGATACCCCGCAGAGTGAATGGACACAGAATGGTCGTCACTACGAATCATCCGAAGCGCATGGAGTCGTGGACGGAAAGACGTTTGAGTTATATCTGCCGGGGACGGCGGTCAGTGCGTTGCCGCAGACATTTTTGGATGATGTAAAAAGATTAAATGCAGGCTATAATGAAACCATTTTGTCCGGATATGGAATGTATAATGTGGATGGCCAGCATGCTTATTTAATAAAACAGTAAAATTCGCAAGACCCTGTGGATGCACCCACAGGGTTTTCTATATATTGTATTTTACTTAGGATGATATCAATATAGTGTATCAAATATTTCAAATTGTTACAAAATGTAACAATTTTATGTGAACTATAAACATGTGAAAGTTTACAGAAAAAGAAAACGAAAAAATGCTGCAAATCAAGCGATAATGCGAAGAAAATGTGAATTTCTGAAAAAACCTTCAAAAACAGGTTGACAATAATATTACTGGTTGCTATAATGGGCAATGTAATAAGTTGTAACATATTTGTAACAAGTTGGAGGTAAGAACATGAAAAAACCATCAAAAAAGTGGTTGGCGGTAGCAGCTACAGGTTGTATCTTTGCATCGTCCATGGGTACATACACATATAAAGCACTGGCAGGTGAGTTCGTATATACGGACGCAAACGTCAGCATTACATCGATTGTTGACCGCTATATCACAGAAAATGGCGGAGACGTATTTAATGCAGAAGCTACACCGGAGGAGGCGGTTACGACAGCACAGGCAGCAGTTGTGGATGCAACATCGACAGACGCAGTCGTAAGTGGCGGCGTTCAGGAAGTGGCTATGGCTTCCGGAACGATCACAGAGATTCCGGCAGAGACAGAAACAACGGAATCTTCTACCACGGAGGCACCGTTACAGGAAGATACACAGGCAACGGTTGCTTCGGATGCGGCAGCATCTCCGGTTATGGACTTTACAGGTAAGGCAGTTGTGATTGCATCAAGCTCTGTAAACATCCGTCAGTCAGGCGATGTCAGTGCAGCAAAGGTTGGCCAGATTGCATCAGGCGGATTGGTCAATGTCGTAGAAAAAGGTGATACATGGTCCCATATCACATCGGGAAATGTAGATGGATATATCCGGAATGACCTTTTGGCATTCGATGGCGATGCCGCAAATTACGCAAGTGCAAACCTTGCAAAGGTAGCAGTTGTAAATACCGCAGCATTGAAGCTTCGTTCTGAAGCAAGTACAGACAGTGAAAGAATCACACTTTTAGCACAGGGTGAGTCGTATCCGATTGTGGAAGCTGGTGATGCATGGACAAAGATCCAGGTTGATACAGTTGCCGGATATGTAAAGAATGAGTACATAACAATCTCTTACAATATGCCATCCGCAGTTGCAGAGAGTGCACCTGCTACTACAGAGGCACCTTCGACGGAAGCACCTGCTACCACAGAGGCACCTTCGACGGAAGCACCTGCAACAGAGGCAGCAACGACACAGGCGCCTGTGACAGATGTCCCGGTATCCGAACTTGGACAACAGGTTGCAAACTTTGCATGCCAGTTCGTTGGAAACCCATATGTATGGGGTGGTACATCCCTGACAAATGGAGCAGATTGTTCCGGATTTGTACAGAGTGTATATAAGAATTTTGGATATTCACTTCCTCGTACATGTACACCACAGAGCAATTCCGGTACACCGGTCAGCCTTGCAGCACTTGCACCTGGCGACCTGGTCTTCTATGACCATGGATCCGGATCTTGTGAGCATGTTGGTATCTATATCGGAAACGGACAGATCGTACATGCAAGCAACAGACGGACAGGAATTAAGATTTCAAATGTAAACTACAGCACACCATTTAAGGCTTGCAGAATCATATACTAGTGTATAAGGAATTACTTCCATAATGTGTTTAAAAAGGCATTTTCGAATAGAATCGAAAGTGCCTTTTCCATAATACGAAAAAAAGTGATTTTTTGTATATTTTGACGAAAAATCACTTCCCAAACAGGGTGTAGGTGTGCTATAATACTAAACATAGAAAGTACATGTGCTTCACGCACATTTTTTATTTTCTATAGTTCGACGTAAAGGAGCTGGGGCATATGAATTACATTATAAGCGGAAAGAACATTGAGGTTACAGATGCATTGAAAAAGGCAATCTACGAGAAGCTTGCGCGGATTGAGAAGTTCTTCGGAGAAGATACGTCTGCACAGGTTACACTTTCTGTAGATAAAGACCGTCAGAAAATCGAGGTTACAATCCCGATGAAGGGTCATACGATTCGTGCAGAGCAGGCAAGCGATAATATGTATGTATCCATTGATTTGGTTGTAGAGATTATCGAGCGCCAGGTGACACGCCACAAGAAACGCATTCTGGATAAGGAACAGAATTCCGGATATATCAACAACGATTTCTTCGATGTGGAAGGACTCGAGGATGAAGACGTCCAGATTATCCGTAGCAAGAAGGTTGTGTTAGAGCCTATGTATCCGGAAGATGCATGCATCCAGATGGATCTGCTTGGACATAATTTCTTTGTATTCCGCAACGCGGAGACAGACAAGGTGAATGTCGTATATAAGCGTAGAGGTAATACATTCGGGTTGATCGAGCCGGAATTTTAAGTTTTGGCACATCGGATGTGCATAGAGGATTATGAAAAAAGGTATCCCGGAGATGAAAATCTCCGGGATATTTGCGTTTGGATGGGTAATCAGACTGTATAATTGGATGTTGAATAATGTCGAAAGCTGTGATAACATACCCTATTAGGGATTGCATAAATCAGATATGAAATTTTAAGTTTTCAGAAAGAGGAGGAGTATATGAAAACGCAGTTAAAAAGATGGTTGGCGGGGATCGTTGCGATGTTGATGATTGTTGCCACGGTGTTTGGTGAAGGACAGACAGAAATCTCACAGGCGGCAGGCAGACCGGTTGTAGAGTATCAGGTGCATGTTCAGAAAAAAGGCTGGACAAGTCCCGTGACGCAGGGACCCGCCGGGACAACCGGACAGAGCTTACGCCTGGAAGCGATGCGTATAAAAGTAAGCGGTGCAGAAGACCTTGGTATCCGATACCGTGCATACGTACAGACCTATGGATGGCTTGATTATGCGGAAAATGGTGTGGCAGCGGGAACAACAGGAAAGTCCAAGCGTATGGAAGCGGTTCAGATTGAACTGACCGGGGCACAGGCGGCAAATTATGATGTATATTACCGCGTGCATGCACAGACCTATGGATGGATGAACTGGGCAAAAAATGGCGAAGTCGCAGGTACAAAGGGATTTGGAAAGAGAATGGAAGCTTTGGAAATCCGCGTTCTTCCGAAGAACAGTGCAAGTCCGGCCGGAACAGGTGTAGCATATGCGGAGAGAAAAGCGATTGCGATGACCGCGCATGTGCAGACATATGGCTGGAAACCGGAAGTAGAAGCAGGGAAAGCTATTCTTGGGACAACGGGCGAAGGAAAGCGTCTGGAAGCAATCACATTAACACCGGTTGGCTATGACATGAATGTGGAATATAGCGTACATGTGCAGTCGATTGGATGGACAGATTACAAGAAAAACGGTGAACCTGCAGGAACTGTCGGACAGGGGAAACGATTAGAAGCAGTGAGAATCCGCCTGACTGGTGCAGACGCGGACAAGTATGATATTTATTATCGGGCACATATCCAGAGCTTTGGCTGGCTGGATTGGGCAAAAAATGACGAGATCGCCGGAAGTGTTGGACACAGTTTCCGGATGGAGGCGCTGGAGGTACGACTGGTGGCAAAAGGCTCTGTTGCACCGGGAGAAGAAACACGCGCGTGCGTTACGACTATGCCGGGCGTTACGTATCAGGCATATGTGCAGAACCAGGGCTGGCAGAGTCCGGTTTCAAACCAGCAGACAGCCGGAACGGTTGGCAAGGGACTGGGCATGCAGTCTATACGGATTCAGACAACAGGAAATGATAAACTTGGCGTGGAGTATAGTATATATGAAAATGGTGTATGGTCTCCGTTTGTAAAGGACGATACTGTGGCCGGAGCGGAGAATTGTCCGATTGAAGGTATCAAAATACGTCTGACCGGAGAGGATGCAAAGGCTTATAATGTATATTACCGTATGCACAGCCAGACATATGGATGGTTTGACTGGGCCTGCAATGGAGCCCCGGCGGGAACGACTTTAATTAAAAAGAGCGGACAGGCAATCGAGATTGCGATTCGCTCGAAAGCACAGGGCGCTCCGGGATCGACACGGGAGCCATATCGAAATCGTTTAGATACAGAGGCGGAAATGCTTGCAAAGCAGAAATTAAATCAGATTGGCTGGAGCCTGGAAGCGGCATTTAACTGGTCGTCGCATATTCCGTATTATACAAATAGTACGGCAGTACCGGCTGGATACACGAATGCAGACTGGTATGCAATCTATGGATTCCGCAATGGAAAAGGAAATTGCTACAATATGGCAGCTACTTTCTATCAGATGGCGAAAGTGCTTGGCTATGATGTGCATTACGTACAGGGATATCTCCCGCAGGCAAACGGACGACGCGTGACACATGGCTGGTGTGAGATCGTGCAGGATGGACAGATTCGTGTCTATGATCCGAATTTCACATATAACAGAGGAACATGGGCGTTTGGCATTACCTACGGAACCCCGGGTACATGGAGATATATTGATTATCAGAGATTGAATTAAATATACATAAAGGAGTAACATATCATGAGAAAAATGAAGACAATGGCAGGACTGCTTGTGCTTGCATGTGCATTACTGACTGGCTGTGGAAAAAAGGAAGAAGCAACGACGACAGAGGCAACGACGACGGAAGCAACCACAGAGGCAACTACCACAGAGGCAACGACGGAAGCAACACCGGTCGATGCGGAAGAAGAGCTTCCTGCAATTGGAACAGAGTCCGCAGATGCAATCAAGGTAAAACTTACAAATAAAACAGGCAAAGACATCACAGGCGTTGCGGTGAAAAATATGGATAGTGAAACATGGTCGGACAATTTGCTGGGGGACGAGGATGTTTTCACAGATAAGGAAAAAAGATATCTGTATTATACGCCGGATGCATCAGAGGAAAACAGCACGGAATCGGAAGAAGGAGAAATCCTTACATATGCAGGATATGATATCCAGCTTACGTTTGCGGATGATACAACGATGACATTACATGCACTTAGCTTAGAGGATATCAAAGAGGGAGAGATCCTGATTGCAGAGGATGTGTGCTATGTGAGCTACGAGAGCGCAGCGACAGGCGAAAAGATGGACACAAAGGAATCTGAGCTTGAGGTGAAAAAACAGGAAGAAGCGGAAGCACAGGCGGCGGCGGAAGCAGCGGCTGCAGCTGCTGCTCAGCAACAGGCGACGGAAGCCCCTGCGCCTTCAGATGGTGGCGGAGACGATGAATGTCTCGGAGACGGACTTACTTACTAATAGCGAAGAAAGGGATGTTTGATCAGACATCCCTTTTTTGAGTTGTGATCGGGAGAAGAGGAATGGCGATAACATCAAATATATTTATACTGTTTGTCCTTGCTTCTTTGGTACTCTATTATGTGTGTCCGAAGAAGTTTCAATGGGCAATCCTGCTTGTGATAAGCTATGCGTATTATATGTACGCAAGTGTGCCGGCGCTGGCATTTATACTTTGCTCGACAATAAGTACCTACGCATGCGGCAGATGGATCGAGAAGTTGCAGGCAGAAGGAAAGAGCGGCAAATGCGCGCTTATGTTTGCGATGCTGTTAAATCTTGGCATCCTTGGCGTGCTGAAATATACGAACTTTGTGATTACGAACATCAATGCGGTGGCACACCAGCATTTTTCTATGGTGAATTTTATACTGCCGCTTGGAATCTCTTACTACACGTTTCAGACGATCGGGTATCTGCTCGATGTGTATTGGAAGCGGATTCCGGCAGAACATCATGTCGGAAAATACGCACTTTTTGTAGCATTTTTTCCACAGCTTCTGCAGGGACCGATCGGCAGATATAAGACACTTGCCAATCAGCTTTATGAGGGGCATGCGTGGTCATTGCATAATATCAAGTATGGTCTCGAACGTATTCTCTGGGGTTTTTTTAAGAAGATGGTGCTCGCGGACTGGGCGGCGGTTTACTGCGATGCAATCTTTGACGATCCGCACAAATACGCGGGCGCAGCGGCATTTGGCGTGCTGCTTTATACCATCGAGCTGTATGGTAATTTTGCCGGAGGTATCGATGTCATGCTCGGTGTGGCGAATATGTTCGGTGTGAATCTGGACGAGAATTTCAAACGCCCGTTTTTTGCCACATCCATTACGGATTTCTGGCACCGCTGGCATATCACGCTTGGTACATGGATGAAGGATTATGTGTTCTATCCATTGACACTCTCGAAATTCATGATGAGGGTCGGAAATGGGAGCCGGAAGGCATTTGGCAAGAAAATCGGACGCAATGTTCCGGTTGCGATTACGAACCTGATTGTGTTCTTCATTGTAGGTATCTGGCATGGACCAACGTGGAATAACATCGGATGGGGACTTTACAATGGTGTGATCATTGCACTGTCGGGATTTATGGCAGGCAGTTTCCGCACATGGAAGAAGAAACTGCATATCAATGACAAATCCTTTGGATACCGGGTATTTATGATTCTGCGTACATTCGTACTGATGAATTTAAGCTGGTATTTTGACTGCGTGGATTCTGTGAAGACAGCCTGGTATATGATCGTGCAGAGTGTGACGAATTTCCATCCGTCGACATTGCTTACGATATCGTCAGGCAAGCTTGGCGTGGCATTCACACCGTATGCGCTTTTGATCCTTGGCGTTGGATGTGTGATTTTGTTTGTGGTAAGCGTGATACAGGAACGGGGCGTGAAGATGCGGGATGCCCTGTCGAAACTGCCATTTTATGTGCAGTTTGCAATCTTTGCATTGCTTTTGATCTGCATCGGATTACTCAGCCCGATGGCTGTGGCAAGGGGGTTCATCTATGCGCAATTTTAGAAGAATAATTCGTGTGATTGTATGTGTGCTGCTGACCTTTGCCATCCTGTTCGGATTAGATTACGTGTTATATCCATGTACATTTATACGAAATGATATCCATACAGTTACAAGTGAGCCGCGTGATGTGATTATCATGGGAACCTCAAATGGCAAGATGGGGCTGGATCCGGACAGTATGCTCGAGGGAACCGGACTGACCGGACATAATCTCTGTGTCGGTGGTGAGTACCCGATTGATTGCTATTATATGATGAAATTGATTTTGGAGAAGCAAAGTCCGAAGGTGCTTGTGTTTGAACTCGATCCAGGTTATATCACAACAAAGAAGGAAGAAGGAAACAATTATCTGTTGTTTTATCATGAATTTCCGGTCTCGTATGCGAAATTATCCTACTTTATGGCAGCAATGACGGAATGCGATTTCCGTACAGCGCTCTTCCCGTCGTATGAGTATTCGCTCCAATATGAGCTTTCGCATATGAAGGATACGGTCCACAGAAAATCAAGCGGTGACTATGGCGCCTCTTATTTCAAGGGGACTGCACAGGAATATCATGAGAATGGATTTATAGAAAAATATCCGGTCGATGTGTCGAAGTTTCCGGCATATACGCCGGAACAGTTTTCGGAAGATGCGGTTTATCAGGGGAATATGGAATATATGGACAAATTGATTGCGCTATGTAAAGCACATGATGTGACGTTTGTTGCGACAACCATGCCTATCCCTGCAGCGACTTTGTCGGAAAATTGGGACAGCTTTGAAAAGGCAGACAAATATTTCGGCGATTATTTTAAGGCACAGGGTGTGCCATATTATAATTTTAATATGAAATATTATTCTGCGTATTCCCATGATGTAGCAGACTATGTTGATTATGATGGACATATGAACGGCGACAGCGCCAGAGCGTTTTCGAAGCTGTTCGGTGAGATGGCTTTACAGAAAGAATTGAAATAAAAAAGAAAGATGGAGGATGAATTGATGGAACAGTTGATTGAGATTTTGGAGGAGTTAGTACCGGGAGAAGAGTTTGAGGGCAGAAGCAATCTGGTGACAGATGGTGTGCTGGATTCATTTGCAATCTTAAGTCTGATCTCAGAGATTTCTTATGAGATGGGCGTGGATATTCCGGTCAGTGATGTCGTGCCGGAGAATTTTGATTCGGTTGATGCAATCATGGCAGTGATCGAGAAGCACAGAAAGTAGTGAAAGAAAGCAAAAGGAGAAAACAATGATACAGTGTGTATTGGAATATTTGGAGCGAAACGCAAAGTTTTACCCGGACAAAGAAGCATATGAAGATAGCGAAAAGGTTTATACATATGCGGAGATTCGCATGCTTGCAAGAAAAGTTGGATATATGCTGGCAGGGGAAATGCAGTCTATGCGGGACCCGGTTGCGGTATTTATGGATAAAAATATTGACAGTGTTGCGTGTTTCTTCGGGGCACTTTACAGTGGGAATTTCTATTGCCCGCTTGACAGCCAGATGCCGGTAGAAAGAATTTCTACAATCATGAGTGTGCTGCAGCCGAAGGTCGTACTGACCGATCGGGCGCACAAGGAACAGGCAGAAAGCTTTGCGGCAGGAGCGAAAGTTGTCGTGCTTGAGGATGCACAGCAAGTGAGCGATGCACAGGCAGATTCGGTCTGCGCGTGGGAGAAGCTTACGATCATGGATCCGTTGTATGTGCTTTTTACAAGCGGCTCCACGGGTGTGCCGAAGGGTGTGCTTGTTGGACAACAGGTGATTGTGAATTACTTGGACTGGCTTGACAAAGAGTTTTCTTATGATGCGGAGGATGTATTCGGCAACCAGGCACCGCTTTATTTTGATGTATCTATGCATGATGTTTATGGTGCACTTTATTTCGGGGCGAAGATGGTGATTATCCCGCAGAAGTTATTTGCATTTCCGGTCAAGCTGATTGAGTATATGAATGAGAAGAAGATTTCAACCTTCCTCTGGGTGCCTTCTGCAATGGGAATCGTTGCGACGCTCCAGACATTCGATGTGGTAAAGCCGGAGTATCTGAAGCATGCGATGTTCGCGGGCGAGGTGCTTCCGCGCAAACAGCTTGATTACTGGGCGGAGAACCTGCCGGATGTTGTCTATGCGAATCTGTACGGACCGACAGAGACATTTGTATGTACCGGATATGTGCGCACAGGCAAAGAGCCGGAGGGGCAGCCACTTCCGATTGGCAAGGCACTTATGAATACACAGGCACTTGTGCTTGATGAGGATGGAAAAGAAGTTGCAAAAGGCGAGACCGGCGAACTCTGCATGCGTGGCTGCTGTGTGGCGCTTGGCTATTATCACAACCCGGAGAAGACCGCGGCATCCTTTACCCAGAATCCGACACATGACCGTTATCCGGATCGTATCTATCACACCGGAGATCTGGTATATTATGATGAAAATGATGATCTGATCTATGTATCGCGGAAGGATTTCCAGATCAAACATATGGGATACCGCATTGAGCTTGGCGAGATTGAGACGGCGGCGTACCAGATCGAGGAGGTGCGTGACTGTGCATGCACCTACAACATGGAACGAAAGAAGATCATTCTGTACTACGATGGAACACAAATGGATAAGAAGGCGATGCTTGCAAAGCTTTCTGAACGTATCCCGCAGTATATGTTGCCAAACCGGATGGTATATCTGGATCAGATGCCGCACAATGCAAACGGAAAGATCGACCGCAAGGCGTTGGCACAGATGTAGCGCATATTGTAAACTTCACATGAAAACGTTCGCCCTTAAATCCTGTATATTAGTATCATCAGGTGAGAACACCAAAGGATAAGGGAGGAACACGGAGATGGAATAAAATGAATATGGTGGCTTGAATCGCCCTCCTTTTGCAATCGCCTGCGGGACATACAGTCACCGGCAGGCGATTGCTTTTACTTTATAAATTCCTTGCGTTACCTATCATTTAATGTTATATTACAAGTTGTGGTATTAGATTGAAATAGTGCTCAGGGAGGTAAGAAATGAGCGTAATAGAGAAAATATTTGGAACACATAGCGATAAAGAGCTGAAGAAGATATACCCGATCGTTGATAAGATTGAGGCGCTCGATGAGTCTATGCAGGCGTTGAGCGATGAAGAGCTGAAGGCGAAGACACCGGAATTTAAGGAACGCCTGCAAAAGGGAGAGACACTGGATGATCTGCTTCCAGAAGCATTTGCCGTTGTCCGTGAGGCAGCAGACCGTGTTCTTCATATGAAGCATTACCGCGTGCAGCTGATCGGTGGTATCCTGCTGCATCAGGGACGTATCCCGGAGATGCGTACTGGTGAAGGTAAGACATTGGTTTCTACACTTCCTGCATATTTGAATGCACTCGAAGGAAAGGGTGTTCATATCGTAACTGTCAACGACTATCTGGCAAAGCGTGATGCCGAGTGGATGGGACAGGTACACGAATTCCTCGGACTGACGGTAGGTGTGATCTTAAACAGTGATAAAAACGATGCAAGACGTGCCGCTTATAACTGCGACATTACATATGTTACAAATAACGAGCTTGGTTTCGATTACCTGCGTGACAATATGGTTATTTACAAGGAGCAGCTTGTACAGCGTGATCTGCATTATGCGATCGTCGATGAGGTCGATTCTGTATTGATTGATGAGGCACGTACCCCATTGATTATTTCCGGACAGAGCGGAAAGTCTACCGATCTGTACAAGATGTGCGATTATCTGGCACGCCGTATGAAGCGTGGTACTGCTTCGATGGAAATCAGTAAGCTCGATGCCATCATGGGTACAGAGATTGAGGAAGATGGCGATTACTTAGTTGATGAGAAGGACAAGCAGGTCGTACTGACTGCACAGGGTGTCAAGGAAGTCGAGCAGTTCTTCCATATCGATAACTTCTCAGATGCAGATAACATTGATATCCAGCACAACATGATCATGGCGTTGCGTGCACATGCGCTCATGTTCCGTGACAAGGATTATGTCGTAAAAGACGATGAGGTTTTGATCGTCGATGAATTTACAGGACGTATCATGCCGGGACGTCGTTTCTCAGATGGTCTTCACCAGGCAATCGAGGCAAAGGAAAATGTAAAAGTAAAACGGGAGAGCCGTACGCTGGCAACGATTACCTTCCAGAACTTCTTCAACAAATATAAGAAGAAGGCAGGTATGACAGGTACAGCACTGACCGAGGAAGAAGAGTTCCGTGAGATCTACGGCATGGATGTCGTTGTTGTTCCGACAAACCTGCCGGTACAGCGAATCGATCATCACGATTCTATATTCAAGACAAAGAAAGAAAAACTCGATGCAATCGTAAATGCGGTTGCCGAAGCGCATGACAAAGGACAGCCGGTTCTGGTTGGTACGATTACAATCGATGCATCCGAGGAACTGAGCCGTATGCTCACAAAACGTGGCATCCAGCACAAAGTATTGAATGCGAAGTTCCATGAATTAGAGGCTGAAATCGTAGCGCAGGCCGGACAGCGTGGCGCAGTTACGATCGCGACGAACATGGCCGGACGTGGTACGGATATCAAGCTTGGTGAAGGTGTGGCAGCACTTGGCGGTCTCAAGATTATCGGTACCGAGCGTCACGAATCCCGCCGAATCGACAATCAGTTGCGTGGACGTGCCGGACGTCAGGGAGATCCGGGTGAGTCGAAGTTTTATCTGTCGCTGGATGATGATCTGATGCGTCTGTTTGGTTCCGAGAAGGTAAAGGCAGTCTATGATGCATTGAAGATTCCGGAAGGTGAAGAGATCCAGCATAAGACAATCACGAAATTCGTCGAGAAAGCACAGATGAAGATCGAGAGCAACAACTTTGCAATCCGTAAGAATCTGATGGAATATGACCAGGTAAATAACGACCAGCGTGAAGTAATCTATGCAGAGCGTCGCCGTGTGTTAGATGGCGAAAATATGCGGGATGTCATCTTCAAGTTTATTCAGGATACTGTTGAGAATTATATTGACAAGACCTGCTCTTCGGATCTTGCACCGAGCGAGTGGCAGATTGGAGAATTAAATCAGCTGCTGATCCCGATCATTCCGATGGACCCGATTGTGCTGACCGAGGAAGAGAAAAAGTCCGGAAAACTGGATAAGTTCAAACAGAGAATCAAGGAAGAGGCTGCGAAGGTATACGAAGCGAAGGAAGCTGAGTTCCCGGAGCCGGAGCATTTCCGTGAGATTGAGCGTGTCGTACTGCTGAAAGTCATCGACAAAAAGTGGATGGCACATTTGGACGACATGACACAGCTTCGTCAGGGTATTACATTGCAGGCATATGGCAGCAAAGACCCGGTAGTCGAATACAAATTTGCCGGTTTTGATATGTTCAATGAGATGACAGCATCTATCCGGGAGGACACGGTCCGTATGCTGCTTCACGTGAAGATCGAGCAGAAGGTAGAACGGGAAGAAGTTGCAAAGGTAACCGGAACAAACAAAGACGATTCGGCAAAGAAAGGACCAATCCGCCGCGAGAGCGCAAAGATTGGCCGAAATGATCCTTGTCCATGTGGCAGCGGCAAGAAATACAAGATGTGCTGCGGTAGAAATCTGTAAGGTGCGTCTAAAACACACGTAATTGTGTTTACAAGATACAGAATAGAATTAGGTAAAGCATATTCAAGGATAGTTGTAGATGGAGTTGGATACCATATATAATTGTTAAGCAGACCATTGGAGCATGTCGGCACTTAATGAGATGCGTCAGTAATTAATTACTGACAGCATCGAATTTAGTACCGCTACATGCGGAAGTGAGCGAGAGCGCGTCTGCGTAGAATTATATATGGTGTCCAACTCCGAGAAGAAGTTTATTGGTTAATTACGGAAGGTGGTGACGGAAGTGATAGAGTTAGATCAGTTTCGCTATACTTTAAACGAATACAAAACTCCACTTGCGGAAGTGAGGGATTCACTTTGACATCGCTGGCAAGCAGCTCCGCATCAAACAGTTGGAACCGATGCTCGAGCAACCGGGATTCTGGGATGATGTGGAACACAGTCAGCAGGTGATGAAGGAATTAAAAAACCTGAAAGATACAATCGAAGAGTTTCAGGCGCTTACGACCCAGTATGAAGATATTGGGACATTGATCGAGATGGCAGAGGAAGAAAATGATTCCAGCTTGGTCGATGAAGTCGCATCGGAACTCGCATCATTTGAAGAAAAATTTGAAGAGTTCCGCATTGACACATTGCTTTCGGAAGAATACGATGCGAACAATGCGATTGTGACGATTCATGCAGGCGTGGGTGGTACCGAAGCGTGCGACTGGACACAGATGCTATACCGTATGTATACCAGATTCGCAGAGAAAAAGGGATTTTCCGTAGAGATTCTCGATTTTCTGGATGGCGAAGAAGCAGGCATCAAATCCGTGACATTTCAGGTAAATGGTCTGCATGCGTATGGGTATCTGAAATCCGAGAAAGGCGTGCATCGTCTGGTGCGGATTTCCCCGTTCAATGCAGCGGGAAAGAGACAGACGAGCTTCGCGGCGGTCGACGTCATGCCGGAACTTGATGACAGCATCCATGTGGACATCAATCCGGACGATCTGCGGATTGACACGTACCGTTCGAGCGGTGCCGGCGGACAGCATATCAACAAGACGAGTTCGGCAATCCGTATCACGCATATTCCAACCGGAATTGTGGTACAATGTCAGAATGAACGATCCCAGCACAGTAATAAAGATACTGCGATGAAGATGCTGACTGCAAAGCTCTTTATGCTGAAGGAAGAAGAAAACAAAGCCAAACTGGCGGGTATCCGCGGAGAGATAACTGATAATGGCTGGGGAAGCCAGATCCGGAACTATGTCTTACAGCCATATACGATGGTGAAGGACGCTCGAACCGGATTCGAGTGCAGCAACGCGCAGTCAGTATTAGATGGTAATATCGATGGATTCATCAGTGCATATCTGAAATGGATCAATACAAAAGATGAGCCGGAGTGATTCGGATTATGAAAGACGATTCGAATTGCAAAGGGATAGAAAGAGGAGGAATGTGCATGGCAGCGACAAAGTATATTGTGTTTCGACTGAATGATCAAAAATACAGCATAAAGCTCACCAAAATCAATGGCATTGAGTATGTATACCATGTGGTGCCGGTGCCGATGGGGCCTGCATGTATTAAGGGAATTATTCATTTGAGAGATGAAGTGATACCGGTATTTGCTCTGAAACAGCTGTTTGGAATGCCGGAGGGTGAGACGGAGACGCAGCTTTTGATCACGGAAACACATGGGATGAAACTTGCAATTGAGGTGGACACCGTGCTCGGAATTGTAAATGTAGAAGAGGAAGACATTAAACAGATTCCGATGGTTGTACATACAGAGGAGACCGGATATTTGGAGGATGTTGTAAAACTGACGCTGCCGGAATCCGACGAAGATGAAATCGTGATCAGCATCGCGGTTGACACATTGATGTCCGAACACGAATTTGGACAGGTTGAAGATGCATTAGAAAAGGAGATGAGCGGAAAATGATTAACATCGCAGTACTTGGCTACGGTACAGTAGGTTCCGGAGTTGTAGAAGTAATCAATAAAAATCACGCAAGTATCAACAAGCGTGCCGGACAGGAGGTAAAGGTTAAGTATGTACTTGATCTGCGGGATTTCCCGGGCGACCCGGTTGAAAAGGTGCTTGTACATGATTATGATGTGATTGCGAATGATCCGGAAGTAAAGATTGTCGTAGAAGTAATGGGTGGCATTAAGCCGGCGTATGATTTTACAAAACGGGCACTTGAGGCAGGCAAGAGTGTCTGTACCTCCAACAAGGAGCTTGTAGCAGCCCATGGCGCAGAACTTCTCGCAATTGCAAAGGCAAATAAAGCAAACTATCTGTTCGAGGCAAGTGTTGGCGGTGGTATTCCAATCATCCGTCCACTCAATCAGTCCCTGACTGCAGATGAGATTACAGAGATTACAGGTATCTTAAATGGTACAACCAATTATATCCTGTCGAAGATGACAGACGAGGGCAAGTCTTTCGAGGAAGTGCTGAAGCGAGCACAGGAGAAGGGCTATGCAGAACGTAATCCGGAAGCGGATGTGGAAGGCTATGATGCGTGCCGGAAGATCGCAATTCTGACCTCCCTTGCATTAGGCAAGCAGGTAGATTACCAGGATATCTATACAGAAGGTATCACGAAGATTACAAAGACCGATATCGAATATGCAAAGGCATTGCATGCAGGCATCAAGCTGCTCGGTACAAGCAAGTGGGAAGATGATGGCAAGATCTATTCGATGGTAGCTCCGTTTATGATTGATGTAGACCATCCACTCGGGCATGTGAACGGCGTATTCAATGGTATTTTCGTAAATGGCAATATGCTCGGTGATACGATGTTCTATGGCAAGGGCGCCGGTAAGCTTCCAACTGCAAGTGCAGTTGTAGCCGATGTCGTTGATGCCGTGAAGCATCAGGGTACAAATATCATGACAATCTGGGAGCAGGATAAGGTGGAGCTTGGCGACAGAGCAAACTTCTCATGCCGGTTCTTCGTCCGCGTGGCAGACACAACATCCAAGGAGACGATCGAGAAGGTCTTCGGCGAGGTTTCGTATGTGACACTTGCAGATGTGAGCGGGGAATATGCATTCCTGACAGAGAAGATGACTGAGGGTGCATTTGAGGAGAAGAGCAAGCAGGTGGATCTGATTATGCGCATCCGCACTGCATTATAATGAAGTGACAAACAAAAATAAATGTGATAGAATACAGTTGCATTGCCATGCGGTGATGCAGCTGTTTTCTTATGTACTCGTAAAGTGAGGTGGCAGTTTATGAAACGTAGTGATTATATAACCTGGGATCAGTATTTTATGGGGATTGCGATTATGTCTGCGAACCGCAGCAAAGATCCGAATACACAGGTAGGTGCCTGTATCGTGGATCAGGATAATCGAATCTTAACGGTAGGCTATAATGGTATGCCATCCGGCTGTAATGACGACGAGATGCCATGGGACCGGGAAGGCGAAGGGATGGCGAGCAAATATTTCTTTGTCTGCCATGCAGAATTAAATGCGATTTTGAATTACCGTGGTGGCGGCACGTTGCGTGGTTCGCGTTGTTATGTAACGTTGTTCCCGTGCAATGAGTGTGCAAAGGCAATCATCCAGGCGGGAATCAAAGAAGTGATTTATATGTCGGATAAATATGCAGATTCGGAAAGCACGATGGCATCGAAGAAGATGTTTGACATGGCGGGCGTCAAATATACGGAGTATGTAAATCGCCATAAGAAGATTGAATTTGAATTATAAGGATCTGACCGGAGGAAACTATGACAGAAGCAAAGACAAAAAGTGTAAATATGACATTCCCGGCGTTGTTTAGTTACGTAATAAATACAAACTACCGGAGCATGAGTGGAATTTTAGGATTGGTGCTGAGCTTTGGCGCAATCGTGATGCTTGTGATCGGCTGGAACACGACATCCGGCAGACAGAAAGCGATTTTCATTATTGTGGCCTTGATGTTTACCGTGATCAATCCGCTCTCGCTTGCATTCAAGACATTTAAGCAGTTGAAGACAAGCCCATCGTATAAACAACCGCTTGTCTATACGTTCAGTGATGACGGAATCGGTGTGTCACAGGGAGACGAGCATATGGATTTGGAATGGAAGGGCGTGTACCGTCTGCTTATGACAAAATACATGCTTGCTGTCTACACGAACCGGATGCATGCATTCGTGATTCCGCTCGACCAGCTGGGCGACGATAAGGGTAAGATTCTGGCGTCGGTTGTGAATTTTACAGCCGGATATAAGACAAAAGTCAGCGGAAGTTTGAAGAGGTATCAAAGTGGAAAAGGTATTTAAGAAAGAAAGTTTCAGTGCAGAGGAAACCTTTGCAATCGGCAAAAAGCTTGCAGAACAGGCGAAGCCGGGCGAAGTGTATTGCTTATATGGTGATCTCGGTTGTGGCAAAACAGTATTCTCACAGGGATTTGGCGCAGGACTCGGCGTGACGGAGCCAATCAGCAGTCCGACATTTACGATTTTAAAGGAATATGACGAGGGGCGCATGCCATTTTACCATTTCGATGTCTACCGGATCGGCAGTGACGATGAGATGGATGAGATCGGCTATTACGAGGCGATTGATGGCGATGGCGTCTGCCTGATCGAGTGGGCGGAGTTGATCTATGATATATTGCCGCCGAAATATAAGAAAGTGACGATAAAAAAAGACGTCGAAAAAGGGTTCGACTATCGAACGATTACAGTTGAGGAGATAACAAGATGAGAATCTTAGGTGTTGACAGCTCCGGCATGGTGGCAAGTGTGGCACTTGTCGAGGATGACCTGCTGGTTGCGGAATATTCAGTAAATTATAAAAAGACACATTCGCAGACACTGCTTCCAATGTTGGATGAGATCGTGAAGATGACAGAGTTAGACTTAAATACGATTGACGCAATTGCGGTTGCGGCAGGACCGGGTTCTTTCACGGGACTTCGAATTGGCGCGGCAACAGTCAAAGGACTTGGGCTGGCACTTGAAAAGCCGGTTATCTCGGTGCCGACCTGCCATGGACTTGCGTATAATCTGTGGGGCAGCGCCAAGCTTGCCTGCCCGATTATGGATGCAAGAAGAAGCCAGGTTTATACAGGTATTTACGAATTTACAAAAGATGGTATGCAGGTGCTTTTGGACCAATCGGCAATGGACATCCGTGCACTTGCGGAGAAGTTAAATACGATGGAACGTGACGTGGTCTTCCTTGGAGACGGATGCCCGGTTTACGCATCTGTGCTTGCGGAATGTATGCAGGTGCCATATGCATTTGCTCCGGCACATTTAAACCGTCAGCGGGCATCCGCGGTTGCAAGCCTCGGTGCAGAATATTTCAAACAGGGAAAACAGGAGCCGGCGGATGATCTGATTCCGATTTATCTGCGCAAATCGCAGGCGGAGCGGGAGCGGGAAGAAAAACTTGCGGAAAAGGAACAGGCGTAGAAGTTGAAGATCGTTTATTATAACTGTGAAATGGCAGAACAGGCAGTCGGTGGTAATCAGAACGCATGTGTGCAGGCGGCAGGTATGTCGAATGAATATGCACCGTGCGTAGCGCAGATGGAACAAGCGTCGTTCGTGGATGCATGGACAGAACCGATGGTGGCAGATTCCCTTGCACAAAGCTACAATCATCTGTGGCTTGCAGAGGATGATGAGGGCGCATCTTGCGGGTACCTGCTTGCAAACATACTTGGCGATGAGACAGAGCTGCTGCGGGTGGCAGTCAATCCGGAATGCCGGAAAGATGGAATCGGACAGATGTTAATAGATGCCTATCTTGCATTTGTGCGGGGATGCACGTTGCGCGGGCTGTTGGAAGTACGACATGGAAACGACGCGGCAAAACATTTGTATGAGAAAAACGGATATCAACTGCTTGCCTGCAGGAAGAATTATTATAAGCATCCGGACGAGGATGCAGATATTTACGAGATAACATTTACAGAAAACGGAGAATAAAATGTTAGAGTTATGTTTGCTTGGAACGGGAGGTATGCTGCCGCTTCCATACAGAGCGTTGACCTCGCTGATGGTGCGGTACAACGGAAGCAGTATCCTGATCGATTGCGGGGAAGGTACACAAAATCAAATACGTTTGCAAGGCTGGAGTTTTAAGCCGATCGATGTGATCTGTATCACACATTTTCATGCAGATCATATCAGCGGGCTTCCGGGTATGCTTCTGACGATGGGAAATGCCGAGCGGACAGAGCCACTTACGATGATTGGACCGAAGGGATTAGAACGCGTGGTCAATTCACTTCGAATCATTGCACCGGAGCTTCCGTTTGAAATCAAATTTGTGGAGTTAGAGCAGCCGGAGGAAGTGATCGAGATCTGTGGCTTGCGGATTCGGGCATTCCGCGTGAATCACCGCGTGATCTGCTATGGGTATAATATCGAGCTTGACCGTGCGGGCAAATTCGACGCTGCACGTGCGAGAGAGTTAGCACTTCCTGTGCAGTATTGGAGCTTGCTGCAAAGAGGAGAGACGGTCGAATACGAAGGAAATGTCTATACAAGTGACATGGTGATGGGGAGGCCGCGGAAAGGCCTGAAAGTCACGTATTGCACGGATACCCGCCCGGTAGATGCAATCACAGCGTGCGCGAAGAATGCGGATTTATTGATCTGTGAAGGCATGTATGGCGAGGAGGAGAAGCTTCCAAAAGCAAAGGAACATAAGCATATGATGATGCGGGAGGCTGCGGAGATTGCAAAGGAAGCACAGGTACATGAAATGTGGCTGACACATTACAGTCCGGCTACAAATCGCCCGAAAGAATTCGAGTCGATGGTACAGTCGATATTCCCGCAGAGCTATATCGCGAAGGATCGTACAGAAATGGTTTTGAATTTTGAAGAGGATTGATGTTATATGGCAAAAAACAAGAAAAAAGAAGTGACAATCAAAGGAATCATAATCATGATTTTGCTGGCCGGACTTGTGGTATGGTATGTCAAAAGCCTAAACCACCGGTCAGAAGTGCGTAGAACGATCGGACAAAAGGAAGAGATTGAAGCACTGGTGGACTATGATATGGTTGGTGCGTACCCGAAGACACCAAGAGATGTCGCAAAACTACATAACCGGTATTTCAAGGCCTTTTACGGACAGAAATTGAAAGAAGAAGAACTCGAAGTCATGAATGATAAAAGCCGCAGACTTTATTGTAATGAATTAATCGTGGCAAATCCGGATACAGAAAGCCTGGACAAACTGAAACAGGATATTGCAGCTGTAAAAGAACAGGGTTATACATATAAGATGTGTGAGCTGCCGGAGGCAAGCCAGGTGCAGTATTTTAAAAAAGATGGAAAAGAAATGGCGTCTCTGGAAGTCTGCATTACGGTTAGCACGGGTAAAACTATGGGATATTTTTACCGACAGTATGCGATGGTGAAAGAAAATGGACTGTGGAAGATTTATGGATGGACGGAATCTCAGACCCCGGCGGGGGCAGGAACGTCACAGTGAGTCCCGTAGAATCTCTATGGGCATGCAGACGCAACGGGAACTATGCGCATGCAGGAACTATGAAAAATAAAACAGATACAAAGAGGAATTATTATGAGTACAACGATACTTTCGATTGAGTCATCTTGTGATGAGACAGCAGCAGCGATTGTTGTCGACGGCAGGGAAGTGAAATCAAACATTATTTATTCGCAGATTGAATTGCACAAGCTTTATGGCGGCGTTGTGCCGGAGATTGCATCGCGCAAGCATGTGGAGAAAGTCAATCAGGTGATCCGCGCGGCAATCGAGGAAGCCCATGTCACATGGGATGATATCGATGCTGTGGCTGTAACCTATGGACCGGGCTTGGTCGGCGCGCTTTTGGTCGGCGTGAGTGCGGCAAAGGCAGTTGCTTATGCGAAGAAGAAACCGCTGGTCGGTGTGCATCATATCGAGGGGCATATTGCAGCAAATTATATTGAACATCCGGATTTAGAACCACCATTTATGTGCATGGTGGCTTCGGGTGGACATTCCCATCTGGTGTATGTAAAAGATTATACAACATTTGAGATTGTTGGACGGACAAGAGATGATGCGGCTGGTGAGGCGTTTGATAAGGTGGCGCGGGCAATCGGACTTGGATATCCGGGCGGCCCGAAGATAGATAAGCTTGCAAAAGAAGGAAATAAAGAGGCAATTCATTTTCCACGGGCATTTATGGAAGATGCACCTTATGATTTTTCGTTCAGCGGGTTGAAATCAGCCGTGCTAAACTACCTGAACGGATGTGAGATGAAACATCAGGAAATCAACCGGGCAGATGTGGCAGCTTCGTTCCAACAGGCAGTTGTTGATGTGCTGACAGACAATTCCGTGCGTGCGGCGAAGGCCTATGGCTGCAAAAGACTGGCGTTAGCCGGTGGCGTGGCATCGAACAGCTCCCTGCGTGAGAATATGAAGCAGGTAGCGATGGAACAGGACCTGCAGTTTTACTATCCGTCGCCGATTTTTTGCACAGACAATGCAGCGATGATCGGTGTCGCGGGCTACCATAACTATATGGCAGGAATCCGGGATGGACTGGATTTGAATGCTATTCCGAACCTGAAGATTGGAGAACGTCGATAATGGTAACTGCAATTGTACTGGCTGCAGGTGTTGGCAGCCGCATGAAAAGCGAAAAAGCAAAACAGTTTCTGGAAGTGGCAGGGCATGAAGTGTTATACTATTCTCTGCGTGCATTCCATGATCACCCGGAAGTGGACGCAATCGTGCTTGTGACAAAAGAAGAATTCATGGAACACTGCTCGGAAGAATTGGTGAAACGCTACCATCTTACGAAGGTACGGGAGATTTGTGCCGGAGGAAAAGAACGTTATGATTCGGTTTATCAGGGACTGATGGCAATCGCGAAGCAGAGCGAGACGTGGAAAAAAGAAAAGAAAGAAGAGAAAGCAGACGATGCGGACATCGTGCTGATCCATGATGGCGCACGTCCGTTTGTAACACAGAATATGATATCGGCATCAATCGCATGCGCCAGAACCTGTGGCGCGTGTACGGTCGGCGTTCCGGCAAAGGATACAATCAAGATTGTGGATGCAGAACATTATGGTATGGAAACACCGGAACGGAACTATGTATACCAGATTCAGACACCGCAGACATTCCGGATACCGCTGCTGCGACGTGCGTATGAGGCGATGTACGAGGCGAAAAGAAATGGAGACACCCACAATATAACAGACGATACGATGCTGGTAGAACAATATGCTGGGGTGCGTTGTAAGGTTGTGGAAGGTGCTTATGAAAACATTAAAATTACCACACCGGAGGATATGGCAATCGCGGAAATCCTGATAAAAAACGAGCATTAAAAAAATTTAAAAAAAATTAAAAAATCTGTTGACAAGTATAGCTCTTTTTGATAAGATAACAAAGTCGCTGATACAAACAGCGATTTTTAATTGAATAAAATTAGAAAGCATGGAGAGGTATCGAAGTGGTCATAACGAGGCGGTCTTGAAAACCGTTTGTCCGCAAGGGCGCGTGGGTTCGAATCCCACCCTCTCCGTTTGATATGTCCGACAGGATGTATCGCCTTGATTTAGGCGCTTGTGGAGAAGTACCCAAGCGGCTGAAGGGGCTCCCCTGGAAAGGGAGTAGGTCGTTAATAGCGGCGCGAGGGTTCAAATCCCTCCTTCTCCGTTTGATTTACCAAGCCTGAATCAACAAAGAACCTTTGACAAATTAATAACATGTGAACCCTGAAAATTTCTTTAAGATATTTTCAAGGATTTGATACAAATCCTATTCATTCAATGTCAAAATCGTGTGAAACACGATTTTAGACAAGTAAGCAGCAAAGCTGCTTACACAAAAAACGAATGTGACACAAAAACAGTAATTAGGATCGTAATTATAAGCTAACGTTTATATGAGAGATTCAAGGATTACAAACTTTTTATGAGAGTTT
>CAKREY010000019.1:0-56355 GCA_934318045.1 uncultured Lachnospiraceae bacterium | reverse complement strand
AGGAATCCTGAGAGGGAAAAGCCTAAATGGGAGGATACCATCACAAATCGAATGCTGCACTGGTCGTATACACCGGAGCAGAAAGAGGAAGTGAAGAAAGCACTTGTCGCAGGAGTTCCGAAAGCAACGATTCTTACTTACTTCTATCCAGAGGTTACTGTGGAGAAGATGAGTTCATATCGGAAGAAGCATTAAATGATATCGCATAGGCACAGGAAATGTGGTATACTGTGCCTATGTAAAAAGAATGTGATTTACAAATCGGGATTTTTGAGGTGCTGACTATGAAAAAGAAGATAGCGACCGTGTTATGCCTTATGTTTTTGATTTCAGCAACAGGATGCGGAGAGCAAAGTAATGAATCCAAAGATGACACTTCATTTGGTGCTGTTAAATGGTTTGACACATTACAAGACGATGAAATGATAATTGACGGAATACGGGAAATTACTCTCAACGAGTATCTCGATGTTACTTTCCGATGTCATTTTGAAAAGATTGAAGCTGTAACAGAAAATGAAACCATTCCTTTGTATTCGGGTATGCCGATTTTGAGCGTCTATTTCAGTGATTTAACAGGCGACGGAAAGCCTGAACTTTGTTCAACAATAAGCATGGGGTCAGGTTTGGTTGACAACCGCATAATTGTATATGATTATGCCGCAGGAAAAAAATATGAAATGTCCGACAGAGGCAATTATGATTTCAGGCTGAACCTGAAGGATAACAAGCTAATTGTCGAGAAATATCAATTTATGCAGAACGAAATCCTTTCTGTAGGAGAATTGGTAATTAACGACTCCGGCATTCAAATTGCTGATATGGAATAATGACAACTTCCAGTTTGTAGAATCAAGAAAATCGGGATTTCATGAAATGTTAAGAGGAAGCTAATGAGAATGATGGTAGAAAAAAAGAAATCAATAGCATTAATTATTATTTTACTTACAATTGTTGTTATTTTTATTTGTCGGGATGATGTGTTTTATGGAGAAGAAAAATGAATTTTAATACTCTCGAGAAAGAAATAGAACAACTGAACAGGATAGATATACGCGCGAATTATACTAGCCGCGACAGATATTGTAGATTGTATAATTCTATATATGAGAACTTACTTGAAATGGAAAAAGATGACCTAATCTCCGTAGAATCAGGAAGCAAGGGGCTTGGCTATCTTCGAGAGTTGCTCACAAATGATGGTCCGGAGTTTAGCTATACAGTTATTTTCTGGGAAAAGAATAGAAGATTAAGAAAGTATAAGATCGGCGTATGCATACGGGGATTACCAATCTGTAAGCCAGTGGAGGATTGAATTTAACGGCACGGAAAGGAAGTCGGAATGAGAAAAGTACCAGAAAACAATAGTTTAAAAAAGGAAATTAGGAAACTATTAGAATTATGTAAAAAAGATGAAAAAGATAATGGAGAGAAAAGAAATTATTTCAATGCCCCTATTACTGAAGAAGAGATGATAAATTGGGAGGAGAGAAACAGAGCGAAAATACCAGAATCATATAAGGAGTGGCTTAGATTTTCGGGAAAATGTTGTATAGCAGGTAATACAGCAACATTTTGGGGACCCAATGAATTCCATTCTGACTATGTACCAAAAGGCTTGGTCGTAATTGGAGAAATTATTGGCGATGGAGAAGTGGTATGCTTTTCAAAGAATGAAGGCATTTTTGTACGGGTATTTGAAGGAAAAACAACAGAGCTTAATGATTTTGCGTGTGTTCTTAAGGAAATAATAAAATTAATGGATGATAAACCTATCTTATCTGAAGAAAGATATTTAGAAATATTGCAGAAAATCAAAGAAAAAAAGGATAGGGAAAAAAATAAATAAGCGAGCAGGGACGAAGCGAGTAGGGACGTAGCATCTGTCATGAGGAGCGTCCCTGTGTACTGTATAATAATGGAAATCTCTTGACAAAACAGTAAAGAAGAGTAAAAATAAATAAAAACAGTAAAGAACAGTAAAAATAATAAAAAGAGTAAAGAACAGTAAAAGAGGTGCGCAATGCAAAATCCATTTACATTAGTTTTTGGTAAGAGTCCGTTGGAATCAATCTCCAGATTGGCACAGACGAATGAGATTATTGATTCGTTTTCGTCAGAATGGATGAACCAGCAGATTTATATGATTACGGGAGTCCGGGGCAGCGGAAAGACTGTAATGCTGACAGATATATCGAAGCATTTTCGGAAAGACAAGGATTGGATTGTAATAGAACTGAATCCAGATCGTGACTTGCTGCATAGTTTTGCCGCAAAATTATACGATCAGAAAAATCTGAAGGATTTGTTTATAAAAGCAAAGTTGGATTTATCAGTATTAGGGATTGGAGTGTCTATTGAAAAATCGAATCCTTTTTTTGATATAGAAAATGCAATTCAGGCGATGCTGGAGGTTGTGAAGGATAATAAGAAACGTGTACTTATCACAATTGATGAAGCAACGAGTAATGAAGAGATGAAAATATTTGCAAGTGCATTTCAGATTTTTGTTCGAAATGAACTGCCGGTATTTTTGCTTATGACAGGACTTTTTGAGAATATAGATGCCTTACAGAATGAGAAAAATCTGACGTTTTTATATCGGGCACCGAAGATTAAGCTGCAACCATTGGATAAAGGTGCGGTAAAACAGAAATATCAGGAAATCTTTGGTTTTTCAAGTGATGATGCGTTAGCGATGGCGGATATGACAAAAGGTTATCCATTTGCATTTCAGGTATTAGGATACCTGACGTGGCAGAAGGATGGAGATTATAAGTCTGTGGTTGGTATGTACAGGCAGTATCTGAGTGAATATGTATATGATAAGATCTGGTCAGAGTTATCGAACAAGGATAAGAAAATATGCTATGGAATTGCAGAGACAGATTCGGGGAAAATAAAGGAAATCCGGGAGAAATTATCACTCAAAACAAATGAATTCAATCCTTATCGTGACAGATTGAAAAAAAGAGGAATTATAAATTGTGAAGAACATGGATATGTACATTTTGCATTACCGGAATTTGACGAATATGTATTGACACATGTATAAAGGATGAATTGGAAATGGTATATTTAATCGGAGCAGGTCCCGGCGATCCGGGATTAATTACATACAAGGGCTTGCAGATCTTAAAATCGTGCGATGCGGTAATCTACGACCGGCTTGGAACGGGCGAACTTCTCGATCTTGTGCGACCGGATTGTGCGAAGATCTATGTCGGCAAGCAGGCAGGTGCACATTATAAGAAGCAGGAGGAAATCAACCGGATTCTGGTAGAGACCGCAGAAAAATATGAGAATGTTGTCCGCTTAAAGGGCGGCGATTCGTTTGTGTTCGGACGTGGCGGCGAGGAAATTCTTACATTGCAGGAAGCGGATATTCCGTTTCAGGTGATTCCGGGTGTGACCTCTGCGATTGCGGTGCCGGAGGTGCTTGGAATTCCGGTGACGCATCGGGAGATGAGCCGGAGCTTTCATGTGATTACCGGACATACGAAGAAGGGCGAGGCAGATGCACTTGCGAATATTCATAAACAGGAGGGAACCAGTGTATTCCTGATGGGACTTTCGAATCTGGAACCGATTATGCAGAGACTGCGCGAAGAGGGGGAATCGGATGAGACACCGGTCAGTGTGATTTCAAATGGCATGCTGCCCGGAGAGACAATCGTGCGCGGTACGGTAGGGACGATCGGTAAGCTTGTTTCGAAGAACGAGCTTGTTTCACCGGCAATCATAGTCGTTGGACAGACAGCAGCCTGCACGATGAAGGACAAGAAGCGCAGTGCGATTGATGGCTGTAAGATTGGCGTGGTTGGCACGGCGGTATTTCGGGAGAAGCTGCGCGGACTGTTGGAAGAAAAAGGTGCATCGCTGTTTTCAATCTGTGATATGCATGTCAGAACGTGTCCGGATATGGAGAAGTTGGATGTGGCAATTCAGAACTTGTCAGATTACCGGTGGATCGTATTCACAAGCCAGAACGGAATCCGGATATTCTTTGACCGGGTGCGCGCGTGTGCGGTCGATCTTCGGAAGTTTGCAGATATCCGATTCGCCGTGGTTGGAAGTGGCTGTGCGCAGGCGCTGGAGCAGTATGGATTTTATGCGGATTATATACCGGAGCAATATACGACAGAAAGTCTTGCAAATGGAATTTGTGCCGTTGTAAAATCAGGAGAAAAGGTTTTGATTCCGCGGGCGAAGGAAGGAAGTCCGGTCTTAGAACAGATTCTATCTGCGAACCGGATTGACGCGGAGATTCTATCCATCTACGATGTGCGTGGCGCGCGGACAGAAAACTGGAAATACTTAAATAATTACGATGCAATTTTATTTGCAAGCGCTTCCGGGGTGCATGCATTTGCAGATTGCCTTGCCGAGACCGAACAACCAGACTGGAACCCGGCACAAGGAAAGAAGCGCATTGTACTTGGCACAATCGGACAGGTGACAGCAGACGCCCTTATAAAATGTGGTCTGCCCGCCGATGTCGTCCCAGAACAGTGCGATGCGGAAGGCCTGGTAAGGGCATTGGATATTGCCTTTGACATGAAAAAGACAGATAATAATAAAGAGTAAAAATGTAGATGGAGGTGGACATACTTACCAATTCTTAAGCAGACCGTTGAAGCACGCTGGCACTTAATGAGCGACGGATTCATCGTCGCGAATTTAGTACCATTGCGTGCTGAACCGAGCGAGAGCGCGTCTGCGTAGAAATGGTAAGTATGTTCAACTCCTGTAGAGAGGTACATTTATAATTACTGTAAGTTATAGGAAAAGAGGAATATACACACATGATACGATTAAGAAGATTGAGAGAAAATGAAGTATTGCGAAACATGGTGCGCGAGACACAAATCAGCAAATCCGATCTCGTCTACCCGGTATTCATCAAAGAAGGAACCAATGAGAAGAACCCGGTCGATTCCATGCCGGGCATCTACCAGTATACATTGGATCGGTTCGATGAGGAACTAGAGCGCATACAGGCGGCTGGCGTTCCGGCAATTTTGATCTTCGGTATCCCGGAACACAAGGACGAATGCGGCAGCGGCGCTTATGATGAAAATGGTATCACACAGCGTGCGGTGCGCGAGATCAAGAAGAAAGCACCGGAGCTTTTGATTATCGCAGATGTGTGCCTGTGCGAATATACCTCCCACGGACATTGCGGATTGGTACAGGACGGAAAAATCTTGAACGATGAGACACTTCCGCTTCTGGCGAAGATGGCAGTGACGCTTGCCAAGGCGGGGGCAGACATGATTGCGCCATCCGATATGATGGATGGACATATTGCATATCTGCGGAAGGCACTGGATGAAAATGGGTGCGTGGATACATTGCTTATGGGATACAGCGCAAAGTTCGCGTCCGGATATTATTCTCCGTTCCGGGATGCGGCACATTCCGCTCCGGCATTCGGTGATCGCAGAACGTATCAGATGGACCCTGCAAATGGCAGGGAAGCATTGCGCGAATGCGAGGCAGATATCGAAGAGGGTGCGGATATCATCATGGTAAAGCCGGCACTTGCTTATCTTGACATTGTGAAAGCGGTGCGTGGTGAGACGAAGCATCCGCTCGCAGTCTACAATGTAAGCGGCGAGTATTCGATGGTCAAGGCAGCAGCATTAAACGGCTGGATCGATGAGAAGCGTATCGTCATGGAGAACATGATCGCCATGAAACGTGCGGGTGCGGATATCCTCATAACCTATCATGCACTTGATGTGGCTAGATGGCTACAGGAGGAATAATTATGCAGACAGAATCAGAACAGTTATTTGAAGAATCTAAAAAATATATTCCGGGCGGCGTGAATTCGCCGGTGCGTGCATTCGGCTCAGTCGGGCGCTCCCCGATTTTTATAAAAAGCGAAAGGTTCCTGTATATTTGATGAGGATGGAAGGGAATATATAGATTATGTATGTTTATGGGGACCGGGAATCCTCGGACATGCAAAGCTTGAAGGAAAGACCGCAGGTCTTGTACAGGCAGCAAGAGAGACATTTGGCAATCACGTTTGTGTCAACCAGATCGGCTTGCTGATGAGCATTTTTTTTCACAGACAAGCAGGTGGCTGATATGGATATCGCCATGACGAGCGACACGAAGCAGTATGCTGTGTTCTTCCGTCGTATGCTTGATCATGGAATCAACCTCGCACCATCGCAGTTTGAGGCAATGTTTATTTCGGATGCACACACAGAGGAAGATATCCGGAAAACGATCGACGTTATGAAAGAATTTGCGCACAGATAAATCGTGGATAAAATAAGAAAATGATTTAGAATTAATCGAAACGAATGAAATAGAAACCAGTTTGGAGGAAAGCGATGAGTGATACAAGGAAAGATGTCGTAATTATCGGTAGCGGTCCCGCGGGTTTATCGGCGGCTGTCTACGCGAAGCGTGCGTTGCTGGATGTGGCAGTGATCGAGAAGGAAATGTTCAGCGGCGGACAGATTGTCACAACCGACCGTGTGGATAATCTGCTTGGCTTCTACGGAACAAATGGCTATGATCTGTCAGTAAAGTTCCGGGAACATGCAGATGCGCTGGAGGTTCCATTTATGGAGGGTACGGTGACGGACATTGCCAATCAGGATGATTACAAGGAAGTGCATCTGGAAGATGGCAGTGTGATCGAGACAAAGGCAGTAATTGTAGCGACAGGAGCTGCTCATCGAAAGCTTGACGTGGAAGGCGAGGCAAAGTTTTCCGGCGCCGGTGTTTCATACTGTGCAACCTGTGACGGTGCATTTTTCAGGAATAAAACGGTAGCCGTTGTCGGTGGCGGTGATGTGGCACTCGAAGATGCCCTGTACCTTGCAAATGTATGTGAGAAGGTCTACCTGATTCATCGTCGTGATGAGCTGCGCGGAGCTAAGGTATTGCAGCAGCGGATCTTCGATGCGGCAAATATCGAATTCCTACCACACACCGAAGTACGAGAGATCTGTGGTGAGAACATGGTTGACCATATCGTGATCGAGGATAACCGGACAGAAGAAAAACGAGATCTCGCATTATCCGGTATTTTTATCGCGGTTGGCATGCAGCCACAGACTGCACTTGTAAAAGAGGTCGTAGAGATGGAGAATGGCTATATCTGTGCCGGAGAAGACTGCCGCACAAATGTACCATTTCTTTATGCAATCGGAGATGTGCGCACCAAGAATGTCCGTCAGATCGCAACTGCAATCGGAGATGGTGCTGCTGTGATCGCCTCACTCGAACACGATCTGTTACAGTAAGAATGATTTATGGAAAATCTGTAAAAGATAGGAGCGCATTGTTATGCGGGCAGTATATGTGATTTGGAGCAATTAGTAAGTGATAAAAAATATACTCCAACGGGAATAAAAACAGATGTGATGGAATTGGAGTAGAATTTGAAATAAGAAGAATTTACTCCTATCCATAAATACAAGGAATGGCTTCAATTGGAGTAAATAACTGATTTTCAGAAGGAAAACTCCAAAATCAAAAATGCCAAGCAAGTCATATAGGAGTAACAACAGCAAAAATAGGGAAGTTACTCCAATTGTTATATAAATTGAAAAAAACGGTTGGAGTAAATAGTAGCAAGAACAGAAATTACTCCAAATGTGGACCAGGGTAAAAACCGGTTGGAGTACAGCATCCCCAGTCGGGAGATTTGCTCCAATCAGCAAGCAGGACAGAAGCAATGGGACATTCAGTAAACAGAATTTCCATACATTGACAATCCTATCCACAAGATATATAATGTCTTGGATTTTACACAGTAGATATTGTACTTTCATACAAATTCAAAGGAGACAATCATGTCGAAGTTACGTTATCATATCGCAGTCATGGCTGCAAAATTCAGCAAAGTCATCATCCGCCTTTCGGGGCGCAACGGCACGCACACCCCAGGCGTCGTTGCGAGAAAGATCTGCCCGGATTTCATGGCGCAGGCACCGAAGGCACCGCTCTGTATCTGCGTGACAGGTACGAACGGTAAGACGACCGTATCAAACATGCTGACCGATATGCTGGAGAAGGAAGGCAAGAAGGTAGTCAGCAACCGGACCGGTTCGAATATCGTGCCGGGCTGTGTGACAAACCTGCTGAACAGCGTCAACTGGCTTGGCAGATGCCGCGTGGACGCAACTGTATTTGAGGTGGACGAGCGTGCATCCCGTCTGATCCTTCCATATGTAAAACCGGATTATCTCGTCGTGACAAACCTGTTCCGCGATTCACTGAAGCGAAATGCACATCCGGACTACATTTTCAGTGTCATTGACACGTACTGCCCGGACACAACGAAACTGATCTTAAATGCAGACGAGCAGTGCAGCAGCAACTTAAAGCCGAACAGTGAGCATGTTTATTTCGGAATCGGAAAGCAGGACGATGACAAGACGGAACCATACAACCTGATTGCTGATTATACATTGTGTCCAAAATGTGGTACGAAGCTGAAGTTCAACTACCTTCGTTATCATCATATTGGAAATGCCTATTGCCCGAACTGCGATTACAAGTCTGCAGATGCAGATTATCTCGCAACGAAGGTCGACAAGGAAAGTAAGAAGTTGATTGTCCGTGAAAAGGATGGAAACGAAATCGAATACGCACTGATCCATGATGCGTTGTTTAATATTTACAATGAATTGACCGTAATCACGATGATGAGGGAGCTTGGATATTCTTCCGACGAAGTGAAGAAGCGGATTGCAGAGATTCATGTGCCGGAATCCCGTTACAGCGAGACGAAGGTTGGAAATGTGACGGTTATTCAGGCACTCAGTAAAGGACAGAGCGCAGTCAGCTCCTGCCGTACGTTCGAGTATGTGGCAGAAGAGCCTGGCAAGAAGGTTATCATGATCGCAGAGGATGACTTCAGCGACAGACAGAAGAGTATCGAGTTTATCGGCTGGATCTACGATCTGGAATATGAGCAGTTTGCAAGAGACGATGTAATGCAGGTTGTCTGCTGTGGACCAAGATGTCTCGATCACCGCGTACGTGCGCTGATCGCCGGAATCCCGGAGGAGAAGATCGCATGGGATCTCGATGAGGTCGCAGCGGTTGATAAAGTGAACTTAGAGGGCGTCGATAAGGTGTACATCTTATACGACTGCGATACCTATGGTATTTCCTGCAAGATGAAGCAGAAGCTTTTGAAGAGACTGGAGGATGAAAAATAATGAAGATTGAAATCCTTTATCCGGAGCTTTGTACCTTATATGGTGACAAAGGAAATATGCAATACTTAAAGCTCTGCTTACCGGATGCAGAATTTGTAGAGACAACACTGAATGCGAAGCCGCTGTTTTTGACAGAGAAGATTGATCTGGTGTATATGTGCTCGATGAGCGAGAAAAGTCAGGAAGTGATCTTAAGCCGCCTGCTTCCTCTGAAGGAAGAAATCTTCCGTGCATTTGATGCAGAGAAAACGGTATTCTTCTTCGTTGGAAATGCGCTCGAACTGCTTGGCAAATACATTAAGCGGGAAGATGGCAGCAAGGTGGAGGCACTGGCGTACTTAAACAGCTATTCGGTCAGACAGACACCGAACCGTTTCAATACATTGCTGAAGGCAAAATTCGATGACATCACACTGCTTGGTTATACAAGCCGTTTCTCCCATACATTTGGAATTCCGGAGCAGGAGAGCTTCTGCAAGGTAGAGATGGGAACCGGCATGAATCCAAAGTCGGTATTCGAGGGAATACGCAAAGGAAAAATCCTTGCGACTTATATGCTTGGACCAATCCTTGTGGCAAACCCGGATTTCACACATTATCTTCTGCGTATGGTAGGCGCGGATATGGAGAAAATACCGTATGAAGATGCGATGCGGGATGCATATAACCAGAAGATGAAAGAGTTTGATAAGCCGGATTTGGAATTATCTTAAGTTCCCGGTACGAAATTCATTCTTTTTTCACTTGCGAAGTGGGAAAATGAGGAGTATATTATAGCTTGGCTATTAACAAATTCAGGCACATAAAAGGCATCTTTGCAAGGTGCCGTCTTCGACGGATTGATCCGGGTTAGAAGGCAATACACAAGAATTAGGAGGTGCTGATTATGAATGGCGTTGAAGTATTTGAAAATTATGAATCGGAAGTAAGATCTTATTGTAGAAGTTTTCCGGCTATATTTACAACTTCAAAGGGTTCCATCATGAAGGATATCGATGGAAAGGAATATATAGATTTCTTCTGCGGAGCGGGAGCCTTAAACTATGGACATAACAATGACTATATTAAGGAAAAGATGGTTGCATACCTGATGAGTGATGGAATTATGCATTCGATGGATATGATGACTGTTCCAAAGAAAGAGTTTTTGCAGTTCTTTGAAGAAAAGGTGTTACAGCCAAGAGGGTTGAATTTCAAGGTAATGTTCCCTGGACCAACCGGAACCAATGGCGTAGAGGCTGCATTGAAGCTGGCGCGTAAAGTAAAGAAGAGAAATCAGATCTGGGCACTCATGGGATGTTTCCATGGTATGACACTTGGCGCATTGTCTCTCACAAGTGATGCGGGCAGCCGTGGCGGCGCAGGTGTATGTCTGAATGATGTTACACACATTCCGGCACCATATATGTTCCCGGAGCTTGATACAATCAAATATATGGAGACATTGCTTACGGATGATCACTCAGGCGTGGAGAAACCGGCAGCAATTATTATCGAGACCGTACAGGCAGAAGGCGGTGTGCATGTATTTTCCAATGAATACCTGCAGGGTGTCCGTGCGCTGTGCGATAAGTATGACATTTTGATGATCGTGGATGATATTCAGGTAGGATGTGCGAGAACAGGAACCTTCTTCTCGTTCGAGCGTGCAGATATCGTACCGGATATGTTCGTAATGTCGAAGTCCATCGGTGGATATGGTATGCCATTTGCCCTGACAATGTTCAAGCCGGAGTTAGATATCTGGTCACCGGGCGAGCACAACGGAACGTTCCGTGGCAACCAGCTTTCTATGGTTGCAGCGAAGGCAGGACTGGAATATATGCTTGACCATAAGGTTGAGGCTGAGGTAAAGCGCAAAGAGGAAATCATCCGCAAGTATATGGATGAGAATATTGCAAGACCGGGTGTAGAAATCCGGGGAATCGGCTGTATCTGGGGTGTCCAGGTTGCAGACGGAAAGCTTGCTTTGGCAATCTGTAACAAGTGTTTTGAAAAGGGATTGATCATGGAGCGTGCAGGCCGAGACAACAATGTGTTGAAACTGATGCCGGCGCTTGTGGCAACGGATGACGAATTGATGCGCGGATTGGATATCATCAGAGATTCAATGAATGAATTGATGTAAGAATTGTACAGAGATAATCTGTGTAGAAAGTAAATCGGGCAGGATGTATGAACCTGCTCGATTGTGTTTTATTTTAGATAATTTTGATGTACTTGATAAATGGAAAGGTATGATAGATTGTATGGAACCTTGGATGGGAAGAACAGCAGCCGTCGTAGATCTTGGTATGCTGAAAAATAACTTAGCAGAGATCCGCAAGAAATTAAAGCCGGGTGTCGAACTGATGGCGGTTTTAAAGGGAGACGGATACCGGCATGGCGCGGAAGGGTTGTATCCGACACTGAAAGCATGCGGTGTGACAAACTATGCGGTTGCGCTGTGGAGCGAGGGTGTTGCCTTGCGGGAGCATGGTGCGACAGAGCCGATTCTGGTGCTTGGAGATACCAGGGATTATGACTTGGATGAGGCAGTCCGTTACAATCTGGATTTCCCGGTGTTCTCGGTGGAATATGCGAAGACGGTTGCCGAGGCAGCAAAACGACAGGGCAGAAAGCAGAATATACAGATCAAGCTCGACACCGGGATGAGCCGGATCGGGTTCCCGGATAACGATGAGACGCTTGATGCAATCAAGGAGATCTCCCAGATGGAATCCCTGCATATGACAGGTATTTTCACGCATTTTGCACGTGCGGACGAGTACGATCATAAGAGCGCAGAGAAACAGCTTGACCGCTTCCTGCGTATGACAGAGAAATTAAAAGAGATGGGAATCACATTTCCGAAGTATCATGTGGCGAACAGCCCAGCAATCTTGTTGATGCCGGATTCACAGCTTGACATGGTACGTGCCGGAGATATCTTATATGGCTTGAATCCGATCGATGAAGAAGGATTTAAGAAAGAAAATTTCAAGGAGATTTTGAGCTGGTACACGTATGTCGTTATGGTGAAAGAAGTTCCGACAGGAACCGAAGTCGGCTATGGCGGTACGTTCGTGACGAAGCGCCCGACGAAGATCGCAACCCTGCCGGTTGGATTTGCGGATGGATACCGCAGAGATCTGTCAAACCGTGGAAAGGTGCTGATCCGTGGGAAGGAAGCACCGATCATCGGAAGAGTCTGTATGGATCAGTGCATGGTTGATGTGACAGATATCCCGGATGTTGAAAGAAATGATCAGGTAACACTGCTTGGCGGAACACTTTCTATTCAGTGGATGGCAGATCTGCTTCAGACGAATGTCGATGAGATCGTATGTAATATCTCCCAGCGTGTACCGCGTGTCTATATCGATTCCACACAGGAATCATAAGTTCGTAGTAGAAAGAGGAATGTTATGCAACAGGAAACCCGTGTAAGAAATGCCTCGCGAAATGTTGCGTTTGGCATGGTTTTAAAAGGTTATCAGATATTGCTCCCATTTATCATGCGTACAGCAATGATGTACTATATGGGAGATGGGTATCTCGGATTAAACAGCTTGTTTGGCTCTGTGCTGTGGGTGCTGAATCTCGCAGAGCTGGGTGTTGGTTCGGCAATGGTGTATTCCATGTATCAGCCGATTATCGACAATGACAAAGAGCAGATTTGTGCGTTGTTAAAATTATATCAGAAATATTACCGGATCATCGGCCTCGTGATCGCGGTTGTTGGTGGAATTCTGACACCGTTTATTCCGTACCTTGTTAAAAGCGATATGCCGGAAGGTGTGAGTATCTATGTTGTATATCTGCTCAATCTGTTCTGTACCTGTATGTCATACTGGCTGCTGGCGTACAAGAACAGTCTGCTTACCGCACACCAGAGAAATGATGTGGCGAGCAAAGTTATGCTTGTAACGAATACATTTCAATATGCTGCGCAGCTGGTTGTCATTATGACAATCGGAGATTACTATATTTATCTGATCGTACAGATTTTCACACAGATTGTGACAAATCTGGTAACGGCATACTTTGCAAACAAGATGTATCCGGAGTATAAGGCAGTTGGGAAACTGCCGAAAGAGACGGTAAAGAAGATCAATAATCGTATCAAAGATCTTTTTACGATGAAAGTTGGACAGGTCATCGTGGCGTCTGCGGATACGATTGTAATATCTGCGTTTTTGGGGCTTGCAGCCAACGCATTTTATAACAATTATAATTATGTCCTGACTGCTGTGACCGGAATTATGAACGTTGTGTTTGTATCCTGTACAGCCGGTATTGGAAATAGTATTCTCGTTGAGACGGAAGAAAAAAATTATGCAGATCTGAAAAAGCTTTCATTCATTATTATGTGGCTTTCCGGGATGTGTAGTGCAGTTATGCTCTGTCTGTACCAGCCATTTATGCTTTTGTGGGCAGGAAGTAAGCGTATGCTTCCTTTTGAGGTTGTCATATGCTTTGTCACATATTTCTTTGTCAGTCAGGTAAACCAGATCCTGATCACCTACAAGGATGCGGCGGGAATCTGGCACGAAGACCGGTTCCGGCCACTTGTGACAGCACTTGTAAATCTGGTGTTGAATATCGTACTGGTACAGTTTATCGGTATCTATGGTGTTATCCTGTCTACCGTCATTTCTGTGCTGGTTGTCGGTATGCCATGGATTCTGCATAACCTGTTTACGGTACTGTTTAAGCGGAATGCATGGGAATATATACGGAAACTTTTGTATTATACGGTTGTGACAGCAATTGTATGTACACTTACTTATCTGGTCGCAAGTCAGATACCGGGTGTTGGAATTCTGGCACTGATCCTGAAGGCAATTGTGTCTGTAATCGTGTCAAATCTGCTGATGTTTGCAGCATATTTCAAGATGGGCGAATTCGCAGAAGTAAAGAAACTTGTGATGCGTGTTGTGAAGAGACAGGCTTAGTATGGTCAGGCATCACTGCCCGAATCAGGCAGTGCGGTGGCAACTGTGCAAGCGGGAAGGAGAACCTATGAGAAAGTCAAAATTATGGGCGGCATGTTTGATGGCGGCAGCGATGCTCACACTGACTGCATGTGGGAAAGAAGATAAGCTGGTGCTTGTGACGACCGAGGCGGCAGCATCGCAGAGTGATGCGACAACAACCGAAGATATTCTGGCGGATATCCGGGAGGAAGCGGAGAGTACAACTGAAGCAGAAATAAAACGGGAGGAAGCTTCGGCAGAGGATAAGAAAATTACGCTGGAAGATATCTACAATGCAAACAAAGGAGATACGCTTCTCGCGGACGGAGATAACTACGGTCTGAATACAATTTATTACAGTGATGGTGTTGAAGTGTATTCGGAATATCAGTTCCTGGGATTTGCAGAAGACGGAACCTATCTGCAGGCATATGAAGATTCCAACGGAATCGTGCAGGTGCTTGATAAAGAACATGGCTATTGGTACTTGATTGATGAGGATAAAATCTGCTATGCGTTGATTTACCCGGAACCTGGTGTCGCAGATGCAATCATCAATACAAACCATAATGATATGATCATCTCGCTTACAGAGGCAGACCAGAAAATCAAGGATATTTACCGGGAGGATGGAGATCTGGCTGTAGAGACCGATTATGTAAATGATGATAGTCAATACGTATTTAAGTATATACTGGATGATTCCTACAAAGTTCTGGAATATTATACATATGATTCAACAGGAGAAAAGTTGTCTTATTCCTGGGTGACAAAAGGAAATTCCTATACGTTTCCGGAAGCGATTGCTACAGCTCATGAATCTATGCTCAATCGGACAGTGACATTTCAGATTCAGGAAGGAAAAGGAATTTCTGCATCTTATGACGTTCCTGCAGACAAACCGGTACAGTTAGCACTGATGGAATATAAAGCATATACGGATGAAGCATGTACAAAAACGTGGGAAGAAATAGAAGCTGAAAATGGGATATATCCGGATGAGACAATTTATTTAAAGAGGGATAATTCCGGTGAGACAGAAAACAAAGATACAACAGAAGGGCAGACAGAGACGACATCCACGGAAGCTCCTTAAATTGCTTTACAAATAGGGATAATGTGTAGTATAATACGCATAGGAGTATATGTGAGGAACGCTATATATACAAGGAAGTGAGAATATGAATTTCAATATCAGCAGTGATTTTTTTAATAGTATGTTAGGACGTTCGTCGGGCAATTACAATTCTGGACTGACTGGACTTCTTGGCGATTATAATGCTATCCGGAACGGCAGTTACCTGAAGCTTGCGAAGCATTATTATACAACGAATGGCGCAAAAGAGGCAACAAAGAAGAAATTTACAGATCAGAATGCAGCATCTGGCGAAAAATGGACGGAAGATAAACTTACAAAAGCGGGCGCAGAGGGTGCATGGAAAGATATCACACAATTGCGCAGTGACAAGGTGTATCAGGCGGATGCCGATGGAGCATATCAGACAGATACAATTTCAAAGAATATTCAGAAGTTTGTCGATGGATACAATAGTGCCATTACAAGTGCACAGAAGTCGGATCGTGCAAACGTGTTGCGGACAGTGTCCAGACTGACTGCACAGACAGAACGCTATGCGGGTGAGTTGGACAAAATTGGTCTGACAATCCAAAAAGATAATACTTTAAAATTCGATAAAACAGTGTTTGAAAATGCAGATATGGCATCGGTAAAAAATTTATTTGCAGGAGATTTTTCGTTTGGAAGCAGCACGCAAAATGGACTTTTGCAATTAGCGAGTGATGCGGGAAGCATTTCTTCCGGGTTCTACACACCGGAGGGAATGATTTCAACTTCGGTTGGAAGTTTGTACGACAGCCTGTTTTAAATATATTTGCCCAATCTCCCCAAGAGGATTGACGATAAGAATGGAAAGGGTCCACGGGTTACTGTGGATCTTTTTCTTTGCATATCAGCCGGGAGATGTGACATAGTAGAACAGATAGGAGAGACTATGCTTCGTTTGGATAAATTTTTAGCGGATTGTGGATTTGGAACAAGAAAAGAAGTGAAGGAATTACTTCGAAAAAAACAGGTGTATGTAAATGACCGGCTGGTAGTCCAACCGGATTATAAGGTGAATCCGGAAACCGACAAAGTGACTGCACAGGGAAAACAGGCAGGGTATGAGCAGTACGCATATTATATGATGAACAAGCCGCAAGGTGTTGTCTCCGCTACAAAGGATGAAAAAGAAAAAACAGTGATTCAGTTGATCAAAGAGCAAAAAAGAAGAGATCTTTTTCCGGTTGGAAGACTGGATAAAGATACAGAAGGTCTGCTGCTTATCACAAACGATGGGAAACTTGCAAACAATCTCCTGGCACCGGGCAAACATGTGGAGAAAACATATTATGCAGAGATAGACGGAAAAGTTACAGAACGTGAAATCCGTATGTTTTTTTCCGGATTGGATATCGGCGATGAAAAGAAAACTGCACCAGCGGAACTTAAGATCCTGATATCTGACGAGAGAAGTAAAGTGGAAATCTGCATTACAGAAGGACGGTATCACCAGATAAAAAGGATGTTCGAGGCGGTTGGAATGCAAGTGCTGTATCTAAAGCGCCTGTCGATGGGGTCGTTAAGCCTTGATCCTGAATTAAAACCCGGAAATTATAGGAAGCTAACCGGATTGGAGATAGCGTTATTGAAAGAAAATATACAGGAAACTATCAATAATTCCGCGAAAGAATGTTGACATATAAGGTATAAAAAGTATAAACTGTAATAAGGTATTGATTTTCAGCAGGAGGGATTATTATGGACGAAAATAAAAATCCGGAATCTATGTATGATATGGATGACGAAGAAGGGGCAACCACAGTATTAAGTGCGCCTGGAATGAATAATAGTACAAATAATATAGAAGATGATGAAGAAGGGGCAACAACGGTATTAAGTGCAAGTGACAGTCCGTTTTATGATGAGTCGGAAGGAGCTACCACAGTTCTATCCGGACCTGCTCCGATGGGGATGCAACCACAGAATCCGGCTGGCGGACCGGCATTTCAGGATCGGACTGTGCTGATGCAGCCGCAACCGGGAAATCCGATGGGAGGCCCGATGGGAGACCCGATGCCGAATGGTCCGATGGGAGGCCAAATGCCGAATGGTCCGATGGGAGGTCCGATGCCGAATGGTCCGATGGGAGGCCCGATGCCGAATGGTCCGATGGGAGGTCCAATGCCGAATAACGGACAGTTTCCTCCTGTGAATGGAAAATCAAAGAAACCGCCAAAACAGCCAAAACAACCGAAGCAGCCAAAGATGAAAGATGGCAATCCCAAGAAGAAAAAAACAGGATGGATCATAGCAGTCATCGTGGTTGTTGTTTTGCTGGCACTTGGTGCAGGTGCCTACTTCCTGTTTTTTACGCCGGAAAAACGGTATGAACGTAAGATGAATACTGCAAGCGAAGCGATGGTTGCGTCAAAATACGAGGAAGCAGAAGAAACATATGAAGACGCATTGGATATCTTTGACGACAGAGTTCCTGCTATGAATGGTTTACTGGAAGCAGAGATTAATGCAGGTGAGAACGAAGATGCGAGAGAAAACTTCACAGAGTTCCGCAAGACGATAAGTGCATTTGAAAAAGATGCTGTGCAAAAAGACAATGAAGAAAAAGACAATATCGTTGCTTTTTACGAGTACGCAGCGAAATTGTATAGCGATGCCGGTTCATTGATTGAAATCTATAAAGAGGGTTATGACCTGACTGCAGATGAAACATTGAAGGCAAAACTTGTGGATGTATACGTAAAAAATGCAGACAATATGGACAATGCAGATTATGAGGAAAAGCTTGATGAGTATAACAAGGCTCTTGAACTCGACGGTGCAAATCAAGCTGCATTAGATGGAATAAAAAGTTGTGCATACGCTGTTTTGGACGGTATGATGGAATCAGAACAGTTTGATGAAGCAGAGACGTTTATCAATACATATTCTTCAAAACTTCCGGATGTCGATTTCACTTCCTATACGGAGAAGATTGAATCGGAACGTGCGCTTATGAATGCGCGACATGATCTGATGGAACAGGTGATCAGTCTTATGGCAGCAAATGACTATGAAGGTATGCTGTCGGTGGATGGATCTGAGAATGCGAGTCTTGTAGTAGACAATATGGATGGAGATTCTTATGTTTATGCACAGGATGGATTCAGCAAAGATTACACAGGCAAAGCTGTGGGTATTTATAAGTATTCTTCGATTCTCAATGAAGGATATTACTTCTATTATGGCGATTACGAAAATGGTGTCCGGAGCGGACAGGGAACCTTATATGTAAAGACGGATGGTTATAATAAAGCATATACTATTTATGAAGGAGCCTGGGCAGATGACAAGCCAAATGGTCAGGGAAAAGAGACCAAGGTCAATGAGAGTGCCGGAGATGAACTGGTCACAGTAGAACGAAGCGGAAATCTTGCAGATGGATTGTTCGATGGGGAAGTGTCTGTTTCATTGGTTTCTACAGATGCGACTTATGGAGGAACCTATACGGGAACTTTCACTGCGACAAAAGGCGAGGCCCCGGATATTCGTGCGAACTACCCGGATTATGATTTCTCGGATGTTGCTGAAGATAAAATCGTATATGTTGTATTGACATGCGAAGGTTCGGATTTATTCTGGCATTTTACGAGAGGGTCACAGGCTCTGCTCGGAATATATGGGTTTGGAAATTAAGATAGATGGTGGTATAACATATGGACATATTGATCAACGACTATATAAATGGAGCACGTTCTTTGTGTAGAGACGAAGTGCAATTCTCTGTATATTTGTTTCAAATAATGAATGGATGCAAACGTGTCAAGATCGATTCGGAAAATTACCTGAATAAAAACTATGAAGTGTTAGAAGCTTATTATATGCCTTCTTTTTTGCGGGATTATTTTAATAATGCAGAAAAAAAAGCAGAATTCAATTATAAGCTTTTGACATTCGCAAACCGTAAATTGCGCGCATTGTACGCGGGAGATGAAGCGGAAGGCGTTATATTGGAAGATATGGATCAAAAGCAGGTAAATACTTCCGATGTATTTAATCTTGATTGTGAAATTGATATGGAACATCCGGAATTTGATCTTGGAAAGCATTTGAACGGATGGTCGGGAAAAGAACGGATGTATCGAAATCCGCTCGCAAGGTGGATGATGAATGTCCGGCCGGAGATTGCGATATTGCTCAAGCGGCGCGGAATCAAACGGACAGAGCTGCGAATGCATTTTGTTGATTGTCATTATCTGAGTGGCGCCGATATATATCCTGCCATGATTGGAAGAAAGAAAGAGGATGGAACTCTGATTGGATGCAAGCGACTTGTGTGTACAAAACAACAGGTGGAACAGTATATGCTTGAGTTTTTGTGCGAGACACCGACAGAGTCGTATGCAGATACGCTTGGAATGAAGTGGTACGGACCTGCAAAAGAATCAGATATTCCTGTGGAAAACAGCGAAATAGCGATCGAACCGGGATTTGTCAGTGTTGCAAATCTGGTAAGTGAGAAAAATGCACAGATGTATGAAGTGGCAGACAAGCCGGTATCTATGCAGAAATTGCAGGAATATTGTGAATCATTGTATGTGGAAGACCGGAAGATAAAAGAGCCAAAGATGGTTTTGGGCAGTGTGCTGGAATTGCAAGTCTGATGCGTGCAGGGAAATAGTTTCAAAAACTGCTTGCAAAATAGAAAATCGTATGGTAATATCTAACTCTGTGATATATTTTTATATTCCTTGCTTCCGGCTCATCCGGAGGCCAATAGACCATAAGGAGGTGCAATAACATGAACAAGTATGAATTGGCGTTGGTTGTTAGCGCAAAGATTGATGATGACGCAAGAGCTGCTGTTGTTGATAAGGCGAAAGCTATTATCGAGAAAGCAGGCGGCACAATCACAAACGTTGACGAAAAAGGCAAGCTGAGACTGGCATACGAGATTCAGAAGATGAAGGAAGGTTTCTACTACTTCATCCAGTTTGATGCAAACGCTGAAGCTCCAGCACAGATTGAAGCAAGTGTTCGTATTATGGAATCTGTTCTCAGATATCTTTGTGTTAGACAGGACGCAGAGTAATAAGGAGGGTTTCCTATGAACAAGGTAATTTTGATGGGTCGTTTAACCAGAGATCCAGAAGTTCGATATTCACAGGCTGCAGAGCCTTTAGCAATCGCAAGATATACGCTTGCAGTTGACCGTAGATTCCAGAGAAGAGATAATTCCGGAAATGAACAGACCGCAGATTTTATTTCCTGTGTTGCGTTTGGCAGACAGGGTGAATTTGCAGAGAAGTATCTGAAGCAGGGTACGAAGATTGCGATTTCAGGACGTATTCAGACGGGCAGCTATACAAATAAAGATGGCAACAAAGTTTACACGACCGAAGTTGTTGTCGAGGAGCAGGAGTTTGCAGAGAGCAAGAATGCATCTGGAAACAATGGCGGTGGATATCAGCAGCGGGAAGACAGACCTGCACCGGCAGACGCAAGTGCAGAGGGCTTCATGGATATTCCGACTGGACTTACAGGCAACGATTTACCATTTAAGTAATTTGGAATCCGTGCAATGCGGAAATTAAATGGAGGTAATTAGTAATGGCTTATAATAAGACAGAGAAGAGCGATCGTCCAGACGCTCCTATGAAGAGAAGACCGATTCGTAGAAGAAAAAAGGTCTGCGTATTCTGTGCAGAGAAGAATGCAGTAATCGATTACAAGGATACAAACAAGCTTAAGAGATACATCTCTGAAAGAGGCAAGATTCTTCCTAGAAGAATTACCGGTAACTGTGCAAAGCATCAGCGTGCACTTACAGTTGCAATCAAGAGAGCAAGACATGTCGCTCTTATTCCTTACGTAGTAGAGTAAGATGAATGTGAAGACTTCAATCGGCCTATGGCAGATTGAAGTCTTTTTTTGCTATAAATATACAGAAATTGATACAATTCAGATACATTTATATGATATGATATTTTTATCAAAATACTGCGAGGATACTGCCGTGAGAAAAAAAGGTATAAAAATAGTGGCAATTGCGATTGGGATGAGTCTTCTGTCAGGATGCAACGGAAAAAAACAGACGGATGATCTCACGATTACAATTCCGGAATATGAGAAAATGACATACACTACGGAGAAGGTTATGCGGGGCGATATCGAGCCGGAACTTATCCTTCGCCTGGAGGCAAAGGCGTTCCGGTATCAGGAATATCATGCGGATCATGACGAGATGAAGGTGGATCAGGTATATGTGAAACAAGGAGATGCTGTAAAAGCGGGAGATACATTGATCACGTTTCAGTCAGATGATATAGATAAAGAGCGGCAGCAATATGAAAACAGGGTGGAAGAAGATGCATTGCTGATAGACCATTACACACGATTGGATCAGATCAACCAGACAGATGCAAACCTGGAAAGCATCAAAGAGTTGCAGAAAGATCAGGAAATAGCGAGACTTTATATAGATGAGCTTGATGCAAAACTGGAGACATATACGATTAAGGCGGAGGAAGACGGCGTTGTCAGCAGCGTATCCGATATGCTCGAATATGGAACGGTATATGCATATGATCCACTTGTGAAATTATTGTATGGTTCTGACAAATATACGACGATAACGGATGACGATTATGACTTTCAGGTGGGGCAGACATACACGGCAACATTTGGCGTAGGCAGTTACGATATTGTATTATCAGACATAGAAGAAACTGCGACAGATTCCGATGCGGGTGCGAAACGAAAACTAAGCTTTGTTTTGGCAGATTCGACGGGACGTCCGAGTTCAAGTTCCCTCAATCTTGTAATCAAGAAGGATGTCATTAAGGATGTATTATATGTTCCACAGGATGCAATCATGTCTGTGAAGGACGAAACTTATGTGTATCAGGTGGATGACCAGGGATTTCGTCATGGGGTTCCGGTGAAAACCGGAAGTACCGTAAATGGATACACCGTGATTGAAGAGGGCTTGCAGGAAGGTGACAAGGTGGTGGTTTCAAAATGAGAATACAATCAAAGATAAAAAAACAGCTTTGCCTGTGGATGAGTGTGATATGTATATTTTCGTTGGCTGCCTGTGGCAAAAAATATGCCGACGCACCAGAACTTCTAGAACCGGTTTCAGGAACAGAATCCTATCGTGAAGTTTCGTATGGAGATGTCGGTTCTATGGAAATTCTGTATGGTTCAATTGTGCCGAAGGAATATCCGGTATTTTGGACTACACAGGTAGAAGTGGCAGATATACTTGTTAATGTGGGAGATTATGTGCAAGAGGGACAGATTGTCGCAATCGCGGATCTGGACGTAGCGAAGAAGACGCAGGCAGATCTGCAGGAAGACCGTGCACTGCTTGTAAGCAAATATGAACTGGAAAGTAAAAAACATGAGCTTGCTATACAGAAGCTTCAATTGAAGCAGGATGGACAAAATCAGCTTGGGGATACCGAGGGCGTGTCACAGACAGAAAAAGAGATTGCAACGGAGCAGGAAAATGCAAATTACGATGCGTTGTTATATAAGCATAAACTTGCAAATTATGATGAACAGATACAGGCGCAGCAGGAAGTGATTGACAATGGAACATTGAAGGCGGCAGCGAGTGGATATATTACCTATGTCAAACAGTTTCCATATGAAAATCAGGTGACAAGTGCGGAAAATGTGGTTGTCATTGCGGATTATGAAGATACATATATCAGTGTGCAGAATAAAACAATCAAAGATGAAATATTAAAAAAATACGACAAATATTATACAATGCAGGATGGGCAGAAAATAGCATTTCAGGAGTATCCATATAGTGCCCAGGAGAGAATGGCTGCTGAAAATCAGATGAAATATCCGGATCTTCGTATGCAGTATGAAGACATGACAAAACGTGGAAAGGTTGGAACCGTCATTCCAATCTATCTAGTGCGCAACCGGGCGGAAGATGTGTTGTATGTTGGCAAGGATTCCATTTATCAAGACGATAAGGGAACATTTGTGTATGTAAAAAATGGAGAGCAGCGGGAAGCACGATATATTGAAACGGGCGTGGATGATAACATGAATGTGGAGGTTCTTTCCGGACTTTCGGAAGGGGAGAAAGTCTATTATACGACGGACGCTGCCTGGCCGGATCAATATGACGAGTATGTTGTGCAAAAAGCATCGGATTTTGATGCCATGTATTATACAAACCGTTCGGTAGTCGAAGACAGTACCAGAAAATATTATAAATCATCTTATGAAGGAACGGTGCAGGAGGTTTGTGTAAGTGGGGAAAGTACATCCGTTGAGCAGGGGGAGGCTATAGTAAAGATACGTACAGATGAAGGAAGTGCGAAGCTTGCTGAGATGCGATCCAATATGGAAAGTATGAAAGAAAACCGGGAGAAATCGGTACAGGCACATGAAGACCGGATTCGTTTGCTACAGACAGAAAAACAGGGAAATCTACTTGCGACAGGGACAGATGCACAGATGGCGACCGGCACAGATGCAGAGCGGGAGAAAAATCCGAATATGCAGGCAATGCTGGACCTGGATATTCAGATGGAGAATATAGATTTTCAGGTCCAGACACTGGATTATGAGTATCAGGCAAAAAAGGCACAGCAGGATTATGACGAAGTGAGTGAAAACAATAATGGCTCCGGTGTGATATCCATTTGTGCAGAAAATGCTGGCGTGATTTATACGGTATATGTTGAGAATGGAGCTAAGGTAAAAGCCGGTGATAAGCTTTTTGCCATAGATATACCGGCACAGGAGAAACTTGCAATCTATATCAACGACAAGAATACGGTGCCGCTTGGAACGCTTGTTCAGATTCAGGATGCCGACGAAAAACAGTTGCAGGGAACAATCTGTGGATCGACAGGAACAGCAGAAGGGGCGCCGGAAGGATATTATATAACAACGAAGGGAAATAAAGTATATATTACACAGAGCATCGCATATGACAGTCAGATGTATTATGTCAAATTAGAAGGAAATGCAGATATTGCAGATATACAGGACGTACAGATGTTGTCATATCCAACTGTATCATTGCAGGATGTATATACGATTCCTTCTGATATGATATATACGGAGAAACCAAAACGTGAAAAAGGTGTGGAGAGGTATTATGTGTGGAAAATTGTGGACGGTAATCTGGAAAAACAATACATCGAGATGAAGAGTTTCAGTGCAACACAGGATACTTCCAAATACAAAAAGGGAAGTACAACGGCAGTTATTTTTAATGGATTGAGCGAGGGTGATGTTCTTGCCGGACCAATCGCAGAAGAGGAGTAAGAGATGATTCGATTTGTTTTACGAAAAATACAGAATAAAAAGTGGCTCACAACCTGTCTGCTTTTAGGTCTGATCTTTCTTGTGGCTGCCGTATCCTGTCAGCCAATGTTTAAAGCCGGGTCACTCAATAAAATGCTGCTCGACAGCTTTCATGATGCAGGTGTGGAGAACAATCAGTATCCGGCTGTGATCGGACGGGTCGGCGCGTATAAGACAGAAAAACACGAAACGGCCGATTCTGTTATGCGTGGAATTGCGGGATATCAGAGCACATGGCAGAAATATCTTGATGATGTAACGCCAATCGAATCGCAGTCTGTCTTGAAACTGGATGCACAGTCTTGTCAGGGAAGCTACGGGGGAAAAGGAAAATATCTGGCGGTATCGTATATGCCGGAGATTTTGGATCATGCGCAGATACTGACAGGTGAGGATTATGCTGCTTATGACGGAGAAGAATATGCATGTATCATGTCGGAGAGTGTGATGGATGCATGTGGCTATACAGTCGGGGAAACACTGCATTTCCCACAGTTGAAGAATCATAAAAATGAGAATCTGGAGTTGTATATTGCAGGCATATTCAAAGAGCGGGAGAGTACAGATCTGTTTTGGTATACAGCACCGAATACGATGGAAGAAGAAGTCTTTGTGAGTGAAGATACATTCGATGCAATTGTACAGGATTTCTCATATGAAAAAATTAACTATACAACCAATGTTCTTCTGGATTATACGCGGATTAATCAAAAGAATGTAACAGATGTGCAGTATTATCTGGAACAATTTCATAAGGAAGATGAGAATTTTCAGGACTCTTTCATGAACATCCTTCAACAATATAACACAAATGAGAAATCTGTTAATATTATGTTGTGGGTATTGGAGCTTCCTTTGCTGGGATTGGTGCTTGCATTTATCTATATGGTAACCGGACAAATCGTGGAAGCGGAAACCGGTGAGATTGCGATGATGCGAAGCCGTGGATATCGCAGAATACAGATTGTGGCAGAATATGCACTGCAGGCAGGCATTTTAAGCCTTGCTGCAATGCTGATCGGAATCCCTCTTGGATATGGTTTGTGCATGCTTGCAGCATCCACGACGGATTTCCTTACGTTCCATGTTGGAAATCTGTCTATGTATGGGTTTACGCCGATGATGCTGGTGTATGGATTGCTGGCATCTATAGTTGGAATCATATTTATTTTGATTCCGGTTGTTGTGCATTCCGGAGTGTCGATTGTACAGCAAAAATCAAATAATAAACTGAATACGAAGATGATCTGGGAGAAATATTTCCTGGATATTGTATTGCTTGCAGGATCTTTGTATCTGTTGCATAATTTTAATCAGGAAATTGACAAGATTCGTGCGCGTGCACTGCTTGGTTCGAAGATGGATCCGTTGATTTTCCTGGATTCGGTACTGTTTATTGTGGCAATGGGACTGGTTGTGTTAAGGCTGGTGCATTATCTGGTACAGCTCGTATACCGGATTGGCAGAAAAAAATGGAAACCGGCAGTATATGCATCGTTTCTGCAGATTACACGGAATTTCCGAAAACAGGGATTTATATCTGTTTTTCTCATATTGACGGTAGCACTTGGGTTATTCAATGCAAATGCAGCAAGAACAATCAATCAGAATTATGAGAACCGTATCCGGTATGCGGATGGTTCCGATATACGTCTTCAGGAAAACTGGAAGATGCAGGCGTATTATGTGAATGCAACGGATATTGATTATGAGTATGTGGAGCCGGACCCGGTCAAATATGAAGAGGCGGTGAATCAGGGACTATGCACGAGCATGGCGAAGGTGATTCGCACGAATAATGTTTCTGTGAGTAAGGGAAAAAAGAAAATCGCTGATTGTGAGTTTATGGGAATTCACACAAAGGATTTTGGACAGACTGCATATTTGCAGGAGGAGTTAAATAAAAAAGAACATTGGTACACATACCTGAATGCACTTGCAACACAGGAAAATGGTGTGATATTGTCAAAGAATCTGGCGAATGCCCTGGAGGTAAAGGTTGGGGATCTTGTGAATTGCGATCGATATGGGGATTCTGTAATGAAACAGGAAACTGTGCGCGGAACGATCAGTGGAAAGGTAGTTGCCATCGTGGATGCATGGCCTGGATTTACACAGTATACGTATGAAGATGGGGAGGAAATTGAGCATTACCTGGTTGTGGCAAACTATGCGAAAACCGTTCAGAATTTTAAGATCTCTCCATATGAGATATGGTATAAGCTTGCGGATGGAGTCTCAAGCGGGCAGGTGAAAGCAATGATTGAGAAATCAGATACAACACTTTCATCCTATACTGCATTGGATGAGGATATTTGGGCGATGAAGGAAGCTGCAATGATTCGTATTACAAATGGCATGTTTACACTAAGCTTTATCATAGCGCTTATTTTGTGCATGATTGGATTTCTGATTTACTGGATCTCGTCTATTCGCCAGAGAGAATTGCTATTTGGTGTGTACCGTGCGATGGGACTTTCAGAAAAAGAAGTCAATCGGATGCTTGCGAATGAACATCTGTTTTCAACGGTTCCGTCTATATTGGCCGGAGGACTTTGCGGAGGTGTTGCAACCTATCTGTTTGTACGGCTGTTTGGTGTAATTTATCTGCCACAGAAACATAATTTAAGCATTTATGTATATCTGGATGCCACTGATGTGTTGAAACTGGTGATTGTGCTTGCTGTGATGATCTTGTTGTGCATTTTAATCCTGCGGCGCCTGATACGCAGTCTCAATATTACACAAGCATTGAAATTAGGCGAAGAATAGGTAAGGTGAGGAGGCATCTATGAATATAATACAGGCAAACAATATTATAAGAATGTTTCCGACCGGAGCCGGAGAGTTTTATGCGTTAAAAGGTGTGGATGTTGAAATTCCACAGGGAAAGCTTACAATTCTGAAGGGACGTTCCGGTAGTGGTAAAACAACATTGATGAATATTTTAAGTACGCTGGATGCGCCGACAGATGGAAATGTGATATTTGACGGACAGGATTACAGAGATATCACAGAATTGGAGAAAGAACAGCTTCGGAGAAACGAGATTGGATTTGTTTTTCAGGCGGTGGCATTGATTCCGATTATGAATGCATATGAGAATGTTGATTTTGCTATGCGGCTGGCAGAAGTTGATTTATCACCTAACGAGGTTGATGCAAGAATTCGGGAAACGCTTGCGCTCGTAGGTATGGAGGAGCGTATGCTTCATTTGCCCGGGCAAATGTCGGGAGGCGAGCAGCAACGGGTGGCAATTGCCCGTGCAGTTGCACATCGACCGAAGGTTATCTTTGCAGATGAGCCGACCGGTGCCCTGGATACAGAAACCGGCCTTCGGGTTATGAAGTTGTTCCGGGATCTGATTGAAAAAGAAGGTGTCACAATTGTGATGACGACACATGATCCGAATCTGATGGAACTTGGGGACGTAGTATATGAGTTAGAGGACGGTGAGATTATTGACAGACAGATACGAGGATGATACACAAGAGAATATGGAAGAAGCTTTTGATGAAGCGGCAGCTGATTGTGGGCAGGCTCCGTTGATCGTCTGCGATTCTCTCGTAAAAATATATAAGACCAAGGAAGTGGAAGTGCTGGCACTGCAGGGACTGGATCTGACGGTAAAACGTGGAGAACTGATGGCGGTTATCGGAAAAAGCGGCAGTGGAAAAAGCACGCTTATGAATATTATTGGTGGATTGGAAGTTCCGTCGGCAGGGCGGATCGAAGTGGATAATAAAAATCTGTCAGAACTTTCGGAGCGGGAGATGGTGCAGTATCGGAAGAAAAAAATCGGATTTGTGTGGCAGAAGAGTGGTCGAAATCTGTTTCCATATCTGACATCGTTAGAGAATATAGAAGCACCAATGCTCGCCGTTAGCACAACTGCAAAGAAACGAAGAGCACGGGCAGAGGAACTTTTGTCACTTGTCGGAATGGAACATAAGCGGGATTCTTATCCGTCTCAGATGTCAGGTGGAGAACAGCAGAGAATTGCTATTGCAGTTGCACTTGCAAATGAACCGGAAATTCTGCTTGCGGATGAACCGACCGGAGCTGTGGATACGAAGACATCATCTCAGATCCAGGATCTGTTCCGGCAGTTAAACCGTAAACTGGGACTTACGATCATCATTGTGACACATGATATGAAGCTGGCACATAAGGTTGATCGTGTTGTTATGATCTCGGATGGCAAGATCAGCACAGAGAAGATATTGAAACAGCATTACCGTGATATGATTGATGGGATGGAGAATCCGGATATGACAGACGAGACACACGAGGAGTATTCGGTGCTTGATAAGGCACACCGTGTGCAGCTAAGCGATGATATGCTTGCGGCAGCGGGGATTGATACAAATAAGGTGAAAGTGCATATCGAAAATGGACGGGTTGTGATTGAAGCAGAGGAGAAGAAGGAATAAGCGTATTTAAGAGGGACTTTGGAGGCAGGATAAGTGATAAAAATATTGGTAGTAGAGGATGAACGACCGATATCGGATCTGATTCGGATGAATCTGGAAGACGCGGGGTATCAGTGTACTTGTGCGTTGGATGGACTGACTGCAGCGGATATTCTGGAAACGCATACATTTGATTTGGTGCTGCTGGACATCATGCTGCCGAAGGTAGATGGATATGAATTGTTCGAATATATTAAACCAACGGGAACACCGGTTATATTTTTAACTGCAAAGGCAGGATTAAATGACAGGGTGAAGGGGTTGAACTTAGGCGCAGAAGATTATATTGTCAAGCCTTTTGAAATCGTGGAGTTGATGGCACGCATCCAGGTTGTGCTGCGCAGATATCATAAAGATGCAACGAAATTGGTATTTGGAGATATTGTGCTCAACACGGAGAACCGGACAGTCTGCCGGAATGGACAGGAGATCGTTCTGACACCGAAGGAATTTACATTGTTAGAACTTCTCGTTCGTAATAAAAATATGACATTGTTTCGCGACAAAATCTATGAACTGGTATGGGAAAACGACAGTTACGGGGATACGAGGACATTGGATCTTCATGTACAGCGTCTGCGGAAGAAATTGGGATTGACAGAGAAGTTAAAGACAATATACAAGGTTGGATATCGATTAGAAGATTAAACAGTCAGGGGATATTTGGTGAAGTTTCGATATAAAGTCGTAATGATTAATATTATATTGCTTTCGCTCGGGATTGGTGTCGTGGGCTTTTTTATGATACGCAAAAATTTCCAACTGGCTTTGGATACACAGATAAGGACGGCAATTGAGGAGAATAATCTGCTGCAGTCTGCGATAGAATATCGTCTGCTGGATGTAGTGAATGCAACGCCATCGAAACTGATTTCCCAGATGCGGGATATGAGTGTGGATGTAGCCGGGAAAATGGGCGGAAATAACGATGGCGTTTTTGTGATATACGATGGAACGGAGGTCGTACATTCCACGAGGAATAAGCAGCTCACCTGTTCGGACGAGCTGTGGAGTACGGCAGTTGTAGGACAGAAGCAATACATATTGGAAAGACAGCAGGGGGGATATTATCTTTTTGTCAGTTCAACGAGCCTTGTCCAGAACAAATCCATGAATATTATCAATGCCAGAGACATTACGGAGACATATCGGATTGTTGAACAACAGCGACAGTATTTTGTGCTTTTGCTGTTTGTTGTCGTGCTGGGGTGTACGGCGGCAATGTTTGTAGCTGCAACACTTCTTACCGGACCGTTGGAGAAATTAAATCAGGCATCAGAAAAGTTTGGACAGGGGGACTATGAGAGCCGGGTACACATTAAAAGTCAGGATGAAGTTGGAACCTTGGCGGAGACATATAATCAGATGGCAGATGCAGTCTGTGAACATATGGATGAGCTTCATGGGATGGTTACAAGGCAGGAACAGTTTGTGGCGGATTTTACACATGAGGTGAAGACACCAATGACAACGATCATCGGGTATGCGGACATGCTGCGATCCAAAGAACTTGCAAGGGAAAACCAGGTGCTTGCAGCGTCGTATATATTTCATGAAGGGAAAAGATTGGAAGCTATGTCGATGAAGTTGTTTGATTTTATTTATGCAAAACATCGGAAGATAGAATATCAGCCGATTTCGGTTTCGCATCTTATGCGGGAAGTAGCGGAAAGTGTAACACCTATATTAGAGAGAAAAAAACAGAAGCTGGTATGCGAGACAACCGATGCATGGATAAAAGGGGATGAGCAGCTCTTGAAGTCTGTGTTTATCAATATTATTGACAATGCAAGAAAGGCGTCCGAAGACGGAAGCAAGATCCGTTTTGTGGCGGAAAAGATAACGGAGGGTGTTCGGATTTTAGTGCAGGATTTTGGAGTTGGAATTTCAGAGGAACATTTAAAACGCATCTGTGATGAATTTTATATGGTGGACAAATCGCGGTCAAGGCAGGAAGGCGGTGCCGGACTCGGACTTGCACTTGCTGCATCTATCATAGAAAGTCATGGGGAAAAACTGGAGATTGAAAGTACCGTTGGGTATGGAACAACAATGTGGGTGGTATTTCATGAGAAAAATCTTTCGGAACAATAAAATAAAGATATGCCTGATTTTATTTTTCTGCATAGCGGTTATACTTGCCAGTGTGCTGGTGCCAAAATATCTGCTTGCACGAACACTTTTTGAACAGATGGATCAGGTTGTGGTAGCACCGGAGGAATATTATGTAGAAGCAGGCGAAATGATGGCACGCAGTGCATCTTCAAATCTGTCATCGGTAGATCGGATCAAACTCATTGCAGGTACATGGGAAAGTGAAATGCAAAAATGTGAGAATACAGATGGCTTTTTAAACGAAGTCGAGGCGGTTGAACTTGCGAAGGAACAGATGGAATATTATTATCAGGCGGGTGTGTTCCCATATTCCATGCAGATTAAATATGATAATATGTTTTCCTATGCAACGGAACTTTATTGCTATACAGATAGCAGTTTCCATACGTATTCTGCATATCTGTGGAAGATCATATTTACAAAATATGATGACAGTGTGGAATGTGTTACCTATATGACGGAGAGCGGTACGATTCTGCTTCTATGGACGGATGGGGAATATTTGCCGGAAACAACAATGAAGCAATGCTATGATAATCTGGATATGAAAAATGTATTTGGAGATAATCGGTTCTATCAGGTGACAATTGGGGAATACACGCCTGCAACTGCAGTTGAGATACCATATCCGATGGAGGACGAGCTGACTGGTGAAACTATAGCAAAATCATTTTCAACAGTAAAACCGGTGACTGAGATTGTAAGTGGTGCAGTCGTTCGAGTTAAAACATCGGGGGAATCCATCAAATTTCAGGCGCTGCAATATAAAACAGAGGATGGATACGGAATTGTATTTATGCCGTTTGGTATAGGAAATAACAATACAGAGAATAAATAATAAAATAACTTGAATAGGGAGAGTTTAGATACAAAACAGATACATTCCTGTGCTACACTTAGGTTATAAAACCAAAGGGAGGAACCTGATATGAAACGATGGCAAAAAGTGTTATGTATAGGAATGTCTGTTTTGTGTCTGGCTGGATGTGGAAAGAACCGGGACGATGATCTGTCGAAGGATTATCAGAAGAATAATCTGGAGGGGGATACATCTGCGGATGGAAACAGCATTTCAGGGCATTTGGAGTATGAGCTGGTAAGTGAATCAGAGATCACATTTACAGTGGATGTGGATGTGACAGGCGGAGACAGGCTTGCAGATAGTTATTGCTATGGAGCAAAGCCTGTGGAGTTCGATGAGACGTACCTGAAGGAACATGTCTATGCAGCATTTGACGAGGGAACTGTACAGTCTGTAAAGCCAAGGGAAGTGAGTAGTGAACAGGAATTGAAAGACAGACAGATGGAGCTTAGACAGAGGCAGCAGGAGCTGCAGGAACAGGCGGACCTAGAAGATACGATGAATGCGATAATGGAGAAAGGCCTGCAGGCAGATCTTGAAAGCGTGGAAAATTATCTGGAACAGCCGTCCAAGGAGACTTTTGTTGCAGGAACGGGGGAGACGATCTATACGATGACATTTCCGGATAAGGCGGCTGCCAGCTTTGCGAGAGCGGACGGAGAAATTGCGGGTGTACCATATGTATATGAAATGTATTATTACGACAGTGAAAAAAGTGGGGTTTCTTCCAATGTCAGATATATGCGGTATGATATGTATTCACCAATGTATGCATCTGGCATCTATGTACGTACAAAAACAGATGCGGATGAAGTAAAAGGGCTTGATTTGAAAGATGCAGAGTCCAGAGCATATAACTTTCTTGTGAATATTGGGTATGCGGATTTTTCCTGCTATGAAGTTGGAATTGGAGCGAAATTAGAAGAAGATACGGATAGTGCATCTATGCAGTCAGACATGGTGGATCGCTGGTATTGCTTTTCTTATACGCGTGTAAAGGATGGAATTCCGTTTGCCGCATCGGCAGGTGCGTGGGATCTTCAATTTGGTGTGGAGGAGGAATTGTCGGCACCACTTGAGTCAATTTTGGTTGCTGTAGATGAACATGGCGTTGCTGTAGTGAACATGCAGGGAATATTTTACAATGTGGAGGAGAAGGGTACAAAAATAGAATCATATCTTTCTTTGGAACAGATTGACGCGGCTGCACAGAAATACATGCAGAATTTTGAAAAGACAGATTTTTATGCAAATGCTAAAAAAATTACGGTGGATCAGGTGAAATTAAATTATGTCTATGTGCATTATACAGACGGAAACTATAATGTGATTCCGGTATGGGCGTATTATGGATATCCCGGGGAGGATAGAGAACGATTTCTGTTTGGAGTCAGTGCAGTGGATGGTCAGATCATAGAAGGACAGTATCTGATGTATATGTATCCAAACTTTGTACTGTGATGCTTATAAGGTAAATATCAGATTCTATTGGAGAGTGCGTTGCACTCTCCTTTTTTTTATGGTAAAATTTCAGTGGTTTAGTTTGGAAAAACGAGTAAAATATAAAATAAACGAAAAAAAGATGGAAGGTGAGCGTATGCGTCTTCATTTTACGAAGATGGAAGGTCTTGGCAATGACTATGTCTATGTCAACTGCTTCAAGGAAAAGGTAGAACATCCGTCAGAGCTTGCGGTGCGGGTATCAGACCGGCATTTCGGAATTGGCTCAGATGGACTGATCCTGATCAAGCCGTCGGAGGTGGCGGATTTCAAGATGGATATGTACAATGCGGATGGCACACAGAGCGAGATGTGCGGAAATGGCATCCGCTGTGTCGGAAAGTATGTGTATGATTATGGACTGACCGACAAGACATCTGTGTCAATCGAGACACTGGCAGGAATCAAATATCTGGAGTTTACACTTGGCGATGAGGAAAAGAACGGTCGCAAGATGGTAAAGCTTGTGCGGGTAAATATGGGCGCTCCGATTCTTACCCCGGAGGATGTTCCGGTGAAGCTTCCGGATGCAGGGGAACTTGTGAAGGATTATCCAATCACGGTAGCCGGAAAGGAATACCGCATTACCTGCGTATCGATGGGCAATCCACATTGCGTAAGCTTCGTGGATGACGTCGAGAACTTCCCGTTGGAGGAAGTAGGACCGCAGTTCGAGAACAATCCGATCTTCCCAAACCGTGTCAACGCAGAGTTTGTTGAGTTGGTCAGTCCGACGTATGCGAAGATGCGTGTATGGGAGCGTGGAACCGGCGAGACACTTGCCTGTGGAACCGGTACATGTGCAACCGTTGTTGCCTGCATCTTAAATGGCAGGACAGAAGATGAAGTGACAGTAAAGCTGCTTGGCGGCGAGCTGATCATCCGCTGGGACCGCGACGAAAATATTGTCTATATGACCGGTCCTGCGAAGGTCGTCTTCGATGGTGAAATCGATATATAATTAAGGCAGCGGTTACAAAACATTCGCAGTAACTAATACAAAATTGTACAATAAGAAAAAGTGTAAATCATATAATTTTGCAATACAAAGATATATAAGAGATGTTTTGCATAGTAAAATCCTAAGCAGACCATTGAAGCACGCTGGTACTTAATGAACGGCAAACTTGTTTGGCGTGAATTTAGTACCACTGCGTGATGAAGTGAGCGAGAGCGCGTCTGCGTGGAATTTACTATGCGAAACATCTGCGAGAAAGAATGGGGTATTGCAAAATTATATGTTAGGACAAGTATATTAGGAGGAAAAGACATGTTTAAAGTAAACGACAACTATTTGAAACTTCCGGGAAGTTACCTCTTCTCAACCATCGGCAAGAAAGTACGTGCATATCAGGAGGCACATCCGGACAAGGAGATCATCCGTCTTGGTATCGGGGATGTAACCCAGCCGCTGGCACCGGCAATCATCGACCGTCTGCATGAAGCAGTATCCGAGATGGGCGTGCAGGAGACATTTAAGGGCTATGCACCGGATCTTGGCTATGAGTTCCTGCGTAGTGCGATCGTGAAGAACGATTACAATGCACGCGGTGTCGATATCGCAATTGACGAAGTATTTGTCAGCGATGGCGCAAAATGTGATTCCGGAAATATTCAGGAGATCTTTTCCCTTGACAATAAGATCGCTGTCTGCGATCCGGTATATCCTGTCTATGTAGATTCCAATGTTATGGCAGGAAGAACCGGAACGTATGATTCAGCAACCGGACTTTGGAGCGATGTAATCTACATGCCATGTAAGGAAGAAAACGGATTCGCCCCGGAGCTTCCGGAGGAGACACCGGATATCATCTATCTGTGCTTCCCGAACAACCCGACCGGTGCAACGATCACAAAGGATCAGCTGCAGAAATGGGTGGACTATGCGAACGAAAAGCATGCGGTGATCATCTACGATGCTGCATATGAGGCATATATCAGTGAGGCAGATGTACCACATACCATCTATGAGTGCGACGGTGCAAAGACCTGTGCAATCGAGCTTCGAAGCTTCTCGAAGAACGCCGGATTTACAGGAACCAGACTTGGGTTTACAGTGATTCCGAAGGAGTTAAAATCCGCAGATGGCGTTGCCTTAAATCCACTTTGGGCAAGACGTCACGGAACAAAATACAACGGCGCTCCTTATATCGTGCAGGCAGCCGGAGAAGCTGTGTATTCTGAGGCAGGAAAGAAGCAGACTGGCGAGCAGATTGCATACTATATGAAGAATGCAAAGTATATCTTTGACGGATTGAAGAGTGCCGGATATTCGGTATCCGGTGGTGTGAATGCACCATATATCTGGCTGAAGACACCGGATGGCATGAGTTCCTGGGAGTTCTTCGACTATCTGTTAGAGAAGGCAAATGTCGTTGGTACACCGGGTTCGGGATTCGGACCAAGCGGCGAAGGATATTTCCGTCTGACTGCATTTGGAACCTATGAGAATACAGTTAAGGCAATCGAACGGATGAAGGCGCTGTAACAGGTTGTTGATATGACGGAGAATGTTTATAAGCTTGTTATGTTAGGGCTTGTAACCGGATCGTGGCTGTTTTTAAGCTCCATGTTCCTGCTGAAACGGAAACCGAGATCGTTTCTGTTTCATGCAGGCATGTGGGTTGTGATAATGGTATATTTTGAACTGTATGAGTTTTTGATGAGTTACCACGGCGAGATCGCGTGGTTTCCGGCAGGACTCGTGGAGATTGCAGTCATGATGACGGTCGTTGCCGTGAATAATGAGGGAAATCTATGGAGAAACTTCTGCATCGTCGTCCTACAGCAGGCGGTTGGAAGTCTGGTTTTTACAATGATGGCACTGCCATTTCCAAAATTGCAGGAGTATCAAATGAATATTGTCGGATTTCGTCCGCTTCCGATTACTGTTACCAATTTTTTGATTTTGGGTTTGATGAATGTTAGCTGTATCGTTGCAGCACTTGTTCTGAAATTTATTTTCCGAAAGGAATATACAGGGGATGGACATCTGTATCGGAATATCATGATCGGGTATATTCTGATTGCATATGTATCCCTTGCTTCGCGCTGGAAGCTGATCGACCGGATACGACAGGGCGATGTGGAAATCAGTAATTTTATTGCCATGTATATGGTGTGGATCGTAGGAATTGTGATTTTGTGTAATTATGTTCCGTATGTCTACAACCGATCAGAATCCAGATGGCAGAAAAAAGAACAGCAGATGTTGGTGCAGATGCTGGCGGAGAGTGAACGCCACTATGAGCGATTGGTGGAAGAACCGTTTGCCTATGGACAGACGCTGAGTGGAAATGTTACACTGGATGCGGTGGTGGCAGATTATACGAAGCGTGTGCAGGAACGAACGCTTTTGTTTGATGCAGTAGTAGAGCCTTTGCACATATCCAATATGGCAGAGCTGGATGTAGCAGTAATCGTCGATGCGATGTTGGAAATCGCATTTGCGCAGGCGTCGACAGACCCGGATGCGTTTGTGCAGCTTACAGTGCGGCAGAGAAAGGGCAGCTTGTTTCTGGATGTGGATTACATGATTGGAAAACGCATGCTGCATAAAAAGGAACAGACGCTTACAGATGCACTGATCAGGAAATATGAAGGCAGTAAACAGATCAGAAGAAAAGGAAAAGAACGGCAGATTTGCGTGCTGCTTCCGAATCAGGTGCAGAAGGAAGAAACAAAGGGATAAATCGTGGGGGTACTATGGTAGAAGAATTATTTTCCGTGTTGGCACTGGGGTTGGAGATTTCCGTGTGGCTGTTTATAACGTGCATGGTTTTGATTAAGCGGAGACGACGGAGTGTATGGGTGCGGCTGCTGTCTCTGTTTATGATTGTCGGGTATTTTGAAATCTACGAAATTTTGATGTTTTATCATGGACAGAAAATCTGGTTTTATACCGGACTGTCGGAGATTTTGATGCTGGCATTGTTAATTGTAATCAATAATGAAGGATGTTTCTGGCGCAATTATTGTATACTGATTTTGGAACAGGGCATGACAAGTCTGTTATTTTCGCTTTTTGGTTACGCATCTCCGGATTTAAGTAAAGATCTGACAAAATTAGTAAGCTTTGCACCGGTTGCCCCGGTTCGGGCGTGCATTCTGGTGTTTGGCGTGATGTCACTGGCATTTGTTCTATCGGCACTCTTCTTAAAGAAAATGTTTAAGCAGGAGTATGAGGGAAGCGGATATATCTATAAAAGGATTGTGTTTGGCTATACGTTTATCTCGTATGTGTCACTGGCATCCCGCTGGAAGCTGATTGACCAGATGCGGAAAAATACGATTACAGGATACGAGGTTCTGGCACTGGGTATCGTGTGGGTTGTATCTTTGATTATGGTTTGTAATTATGTACCATATGTGTATAATAAACTTGATGTCGTGTGGCGAAAACAGGAGCAGAAAATGCTGCAAAAACTGCAGGCAGAAAGTCTGGCACATTATGAGGATCTTGTGAAACAGCCATTTGTCTATGGACAGACGCTGAGTGGAAATGTTACACTGGATGCAGTGGTGGCAGATTATACGAAACGTGCGCAGGAGCGGACGCTTTTGTTTGACGCGGTTGTAGAACCATTGCACATATCCAATATGGCAGAGCTCGATGTAACAGTTATTGTCGATGCTATGTTAGAGAAGGCATTTACACAAACTTCGACAGACACGGAGGCGTTTGTGCAGCTTACCGTGCGACAGAGAAAAGGAAGTCTGTTTCTGGATGTGGATTATGTGATGGGAAAACGCCTGCTACACAAGAAGGAGCCGGCACTTGCAGATGCGCTGATCAGGAAATATGATGGCAGTAAACAACTGCGGAAAAACGGAAGGGAACGACAGATTTGTGTGTTGCTTCCGGATCAGGCAGAAAATATGATATAATGAGCAATGCGACGGCTGTGCTTGCACAAGCCGGCATATTGCGAAACACACATGGAGCCGCCAGGCGACATGGTATAATGAAGCACGCTGATGCGTGCGTAGGTCATCACGCTATCGCGTGGTGACATGTGATGCATAAGAAAAATGAATTGGAACGGTTGCTATGAATATTATAATATGTGATGATGAACAGAAGGATGCAGAACGTGCCAAAAAGGTTTTGCTTACCTGCGAGGCGGTAAATGAAGCGGATATTACAATCGTTACACCGCAGGAACTGCGGCTGCTGCTGGAAGTAGGAGACGCTGCATGTGACATTGCAATTATGGATATCGAATATACAGGTCAGAACTTTGACGGGATTGCTCTGAGTCGTGAAATCAACCAGAAGCTTCCGGTCTGCCAGATTATTTATCTGACATGGGTGCTTGAATTTGCGCCGGAAGTGTATGATACCATCCATTGCTATTTTGTTTTAAAAGAAAATATGGAAAAAATGCTTCCGCGCGCAATGGAAAAGGCATTACAGGTATACCGGGATCAAGTAAAACATGATGTTTGCGAGTTGCGGGAGAATGGAAAAACCGTATATTTGCGGCAAAACGATATCGTCTATATTGAGCGGCAGGAACGTAAGGTGATTTTGCATACAACCGATCAGGAGCATTGTTGTTATCAGTCTTTGTCCAAAATTACAAATCAGCTTGGAAGAAATTTCTTAAGATGCCATGGTGGATATATCGTAAATTATAATTTTATTCAGATATGCAAACGGGAAACGGTCAGATTGATATCCGGAGTCGAACTGCCAATTGGACGTACCTACCGAAGCCAGTTTCATGAGCAGTATATGCGGTTGATTGAGCAGCATATATAAGGGGAGAACGACGAATGGAAAAAGCAGTGGGGATTTTGCTTCTTATCCTGCTGATTGCAGGAGTTGCCTTTGTGCAGATGCATTATTACCGGGAACGACAGCGGACAAAGGCAGAGTGTGAACGACTGGAGCAAAGCATCGTGCAGATGCAGAAGCAATATGCCGATGCAGCAAAACAGAACCAGTCATACCGTCAGATGAATCATGAATTAAAAAAGTACCGGTGGCTCGTACAGGTTATGCGAGAAAATATGGGAACGGTTACGCATGGGCAGCTGCTGGAACTTGTATTGCAGAAGAAAATACAGGAAGCGGAACAAAAACAGATTGTATGTGATGTACAAGGAAAACTGACCGGGAATCTGCGTATGGATGAAATGTCGCTGGTCAGTCTGATTATGAATCTGTTGGACAATGCGATCGAAGCCTGTGTGCAGACAGAAGACAGACAGATACAGGTTACGATTGCAGAAAATCCTGCGGCACAGATGTTGGAATTGAAGCTGTGCAATTCTAAGAGCAGCAGCCAGAAGCTACGTGCGAATGAAGCAGGAACCGGATATCAGACGACAAAGACAGAGCGTGACTCGCATGGATATGGAACGCAGATTATTCAGCGGATTATCAATGAAAATGGTGGTACAATCCGATATGTGGACGCTGGCGATAAGATGGAGATTACTTGCAGCCTCTGCATGGAAGATAAGGATACTTCACTTTGCAAGTGATCCATGGTGATTGGAAATGAGGGAAGGAACTATGGCGCAGGATGAATTTAGCTGCCGCTATGAGGAAAATTCATTTACATGCTTGATAAAAAAGGGGCTGGCAATGCTGGACGGTGACCGCGTTCGGATCGAGCATATCGACAGTGATACGGAAGTTTTGACTATTCCGGATGAGCTTCCGGTTACGCTGTTTGATATACAAGGAAGAAGCTACACGCGCATTCTCCCGGTTTCGGAGCTTGGCAAAAAGGCATGCTATGAGAAGCAGAACTTAAAGCAGGTACGACTTGGGAGAAATTTACGTTTTCTTGATGACTATGCGTTTGCGCGCTGTGGGCATCTGACCAAGGTAGTGGCAGAGGGAATGAATGGATTTGCTGATCTTAGGCTTGGCAATGGCGTGTTTGACGATTGTGGTAATCTGGAGATTTTGGCACTCGGTAGCGACTGCGAGGCTGGGATTGCGAAGCTGCTTGCGGCAGTGCCGCGGTTTTTGAAGGCGGAGGATTTGCTGACCGGCGGGGAAATCGGGACAGAAGCATGGTACGAACGCTGGGATTTTGCCCTGCGTGCATTTTTGAAGGAAGACGATGTTGCAGGCTATATGCAGGCGGTGCTTTTTGGCAAGCGGAAATTTGCAGACCGGGAAGCGTACATTGCCTATGTGCAGGAAGCAAAACGGGAACTGTGCAGAATGCGGTTAGAGTATGGCGAGGCACTGCAGGAATTCGCACGCAGGCAGTGCGAGGCGTATCTGGGAGAAGAAACGCGGATGTAGAAGTCCGGAGTAAAAACGGGTTACGTTTCTGAGGATATGGGTTAAACAGGAAGGAAGATGACATGTCCAAATTTACAAAGCAGGCGATCATGGATGGATTTATTGAGCTTTCCAAACAGATGCCAATCGACAAGATTACTGTAAAAAAGGTAACTGACTATATTGGGATTACAAGAAATACATTTTACTATCACTATCAGGATATCTATGCACTGTTAGAGGAGATCGTTGTCACGAAGGCAAAAAAATTGTTTGTCTTAGATGAGGAGAATCTGGAGAACTCATGGAAGAGCAACCTGCGTTTCATGGGACAGTATGGAAAGAAAAATGAAGTTTTCATAAGAAATCTTTATCAGTCGATGGGACGGGATGCGTTCGGCGATCAGCTGTTAGAAATCAGTTATGGTTCCATCTACCGGAGCGTGCAGGCATATGCGGAAAAAGAAATGGTGCAAAATCCGGACATCACATACAAGGAACAGGCAATCAAGGATACATCTTATATACTCGCGAAGATGCTTTCGGAAAATGCGGTGGAGTGGATCCGCGGACGTGTAGAACAGGATCCGGTTTTATTAATGGAAAAAGCTATTGCAGCAGTGGATGGTGTCGGTCAGGTACTATTGAATAATTTGAACCAAATAATTCCGTCAGGCAAATAAGCAGCGAGACTGCTTGCAGGCAGAGCTGCTTATTTATATGACGGATAAAAAGATCAGGCAAATAAACAGGAGGGTATACACATGGCAGGATCACATATTGCAATCCCGACAATCCTGAAGATTGGGAGCGGGACACTTGGAAATGTAGGGAAATATCTGCAGTCAAGCGGATTTAAAAAGGCAGTTGTATTCTTCGGAAATGGACTTGTCGAGATGTTCGGAAAGACGGTGATGGATTCCCTTTCCGAGGCAGACATCGATGTGCTTTCGTATTGTGAGCTTGATACAACGGATATCAAGGATATTATCGACCTGGCATTTACGATCGATGCGAAGACACAGGTCATCTTAGGTATCGGCGGTGGCAAGGTCATTGATGCCGGCAAATATGCGGCGTATCTGCGGAAGCTTCCGTTTATCAGCATGCCGACATCGGCATCAAGTGATGGATTTTCCTCGGCGAGTGCATCGCTTCTGGTGAATGGCAAACGTACCTCTGTGCCGGCACGTATGGCATATGGCATTGTGGTTGATACTGATGTATTAAAATCAGCCCCTGCGAAGTTCCTATATTCCGGAATCGGAGATATGGTATCGAAGATCACAGCACTTTATGACTGGATCTTCGAGGCAGATCATGGCGTGTCTGAGGTGAATGATTTCGCAGTGATGATTGCGAAGAAGGCGGTTAACAGCTTCGTGCGGACACCGTTTGAGAGTATCCAGGATAACCTCTTCTTAAAAGAACTGGTGGATTCGCTGGCTATGAGTGGAATCGCAAATGAGATTGCAGGTGGCAGTGCACCGACGAGTGGCAGTGAGCATCTGATCTCCCATGCACTTGACAAACTGCTGGAAGTGCCGCAGCTTCATGGTGTACAGGTCGGAATCGCCACTTATGTGATGGCGGTCGTGCAGGATCACCGGTATGTGCGTGTGAACAAGATATTTGAGGATACCGGCTTCTGGGATTTTGTAGCGACACTGGGATTAAACCGTGCAGATTACGAGGCTGCTATCGATATGGCACCGCAGATCAAGCCGAACCGCTATACCTATTTGCATGAGGAAAAGTACCGGGAGAAAGCAAAACAGATACTCCGTGAAGATCCGGTGATGAAGCGTGTATTTGGTGAATAAAAATCGGGATAAGAACAATTAAAAAAAGTTGTGCAAACAAGGCGGAATGTGTAAAAAGTATACACATTCCGCTTTTTGACACTTGTAGGATACAGCAAGATGTGCGAAAATAACACAGTGCTTTTCGATGTATACGCGATCATCGGTTGTGTGCACGAGGAAGACGAAAATAAAATAGGAACATGTAATAGAAAGACAAATAAAAAGATAAAGTGTGAACAGGATGAAGATACTTTTGATAAACGGGAGCCTGCGTGGAGAGTACAGCGCTTCTCTCAAAGTGGCTCGTGCATTTGTAAAAGGCATGGCAGAAGAATATGGAGCGGACACGGAAGTCTGTGAGGTGGCATTGAAAGACAAAAAGATAGACCATTGTCATGGCTGCTTTGTGTGTTGGAAGACGACACCGGGACAGTGCTGTATTCATGATGATATGGACGAGCTTCGTCAGATGGTGATGGACAGCGATATTATTGTTGAGAGCTTTCCACTTTATTTTTTCGGACTGCCTTCAAAACTCAAAGCATTTACGGATCGCATGATCTCCTATGTTCAGGAGTATCGTGGAAATCCGGGCAATGAGGAAAACCACCGGTTTTTGCATAACATGCGCTATCCGGAACTGGAAAAGAAAAAACTGGTTTTAGTATCTACATGCGGGTATGAAGTCACAGATAACTGCTATGATGCTGTGTTTGCAGAGTTTGACCGGATCTGCGGAGAAGGAAAGTACACGACCGTGCTTGCACCGCAGGGAGGACCGCTCTCCGAACAGGGATTTGCAGAGAAAGTTGCCCGCTATCTCGTGAAATTCACAGAAGCAGGCCACGAATATGCGAAAGAAGGGTGCCTGTCGGAACGTACATGGAACAAGCTGCAGCGGCCTTTGCTTGGACATAGTACATTTGAGATGGCAATCAATATGAACTGGGATAACCCGGAGGTTGGCCCATATGGAAAGCTGGTGTAATAACATGGAGATACTAAAGAGATTTGCGGCGAAACTTGCTTTTGCAATCGCAAATGGCGTAATCCGCATCCTGTACCCACCGAGGGTGACATGGGAAGATAAAAAAGCAACAAAGGAAGCGTTAAAAAAAGGAAGATGTGTCGTCTATTCCAACCACACAAGTCATGTCGATGGATTTTATATGACACGATTGCTTGGCAGATACAAGGTTCATACATTCGTCGCACGAGATTGGTATGACAAAAAGAAAATCAACTGGCTGTTTCGGAATCTCCCATATATTCCGATGAACCGGCAGGAGATGGATACAAGCTGGCTGCCGATGGGATTGGAGAAGATGAACGAAGGCTGCCCGATTTATATATTCCCGGAGGGACATACAAGCAAAACCGGAGAGATGGATGAGTTTAAACCTGGATTTTTGATGCTTGCCAGACAAGGGGAAGCAGAGGTTGTCCCCGTTTTTATTGATGGGGAATTCAAGTTGTTCCATCGTATGCATATCATCATCGGCAAACCGATGGACATGGATTTAAACGAAGAAGGACGTCCGTCTGTCGTCCTGAAAAAATATGCAAAGCAATGCAGAGAGAAACTCTACACATTGCGCGATACATATGGCATACATAAATAATGATATTTGGAGTGGAAACACTCTTAAAATATACCCGCAGATACGGGGGAAAATAATAGAAAAGGAAGGATACACAGAATGAACGAAAAAGAATTAGAAATCGCTGAGAACATCAAGGGAATGCTTTCAAAGAACCTTAGAATCCCTGAGGAAGAGTTGGATTATGAAGTTCCATTGTTTGGAGATGGAATCGGACTGGATTCTGTTGATTCGTTAGAGATTATTGCTTGTATCGATTCCGCTTATGGCGTAGCAATGACAGGCGTTGCAAAAGAAAACTTCTACAACATCACAAGCCTTACAAAGTACGTTGTAGCAAATATGTAATACAGGCCATACACGAAGGCTGCCTCGGTTCAATGCTTTGGGGCAGCCTTGTGTATTATCAGGCAGGAAACTGCCCGGTGGTTTGAACTGGTGACAGAAAAAAGGAGAATAACAATGGATAAGATTACAAATACACGTTGCGTTGTAACCGGACTTGGTATGATCAGCGCAATCGGAAATAACGTAGAGGAGTGCTTCGCAAATGCACTGGCCGGAAAAACCGGAATTGACAAGGTAGCATCTGTCGATACAACCGACTGTTATGCAAACCTTGGTGCAGAAGTGCACTGTGATACACTCGACGAGATTGACGAGGCAAAGGATGTTGACCGTGTCAGCAAGCTCTGCCTGAAGGCTTCAAAGGAGGCACTCGACGATGCCGGTCTTGTGATTGATGAGAGCAATGCCGGTCGTGTCGGCGTTGTCATGGGAAGCTGCGTCGGTGGTGTTGTCAGTGTCGAAAATTATGTAACAAAGGGTGAGCATGCAGAGGATATCAACAAGATGACGATCGCCTCTATCGCGAATCATGTAGCAAATATGGCAGGCGCAAAGGGTGTTGTCACAAACGTTGGTAATGCCTGCGCAGCAAGTACGATCAGTATTGCTTATGCGTGTGAGCTGATCCGTGCCGGTGTGGCAGATGCGTTTATCGTCGGTGGTGCCGATGCATTTGCATCTGTGCCATTCTCCGGATTCTTAGCACTGCATGCACTTTCCGAGCAGGCATGTTCGCCGTTTAACCATAGCAACGGTATCACACTCGGGGAAGGCTCCGGTGCAATCATCGTGGAGAGCTATGAACATGCAAAGAAGCGGAACGCGAAGATTTATTGTGACGTCCTTTCAGCAGGTATCAGCAGTGACGCCCATCATATAACAGCACCACGTCCGGATGGACTTGGACAGATGTATGCGATTCGCGAGGCAATTGAGAAGTCAGGCATCGAGCCAAAGGATGTCGCATATGTAAATGCACACGGAACAGGAACCGCGAAGAACGACGAGGCAGAATTCCTCTCCTTACACACAATCTTTGACGAGGCAAATCCGGATTTGAGCGTCAGCTCCACAAAGGCGATGGTTGGCCATTGCTTAGGTGCAGCCGGTGCGATCGAGGCAGTCTTCGCAATCAAGGCTCTGACAGAAAACAAGATTCCACCAACAATCGGATATTCCGATGAGGATATTGAAGCGCTCGGTGAGAAGGCAGGCACATTTGATTTCATGCCGAATACAATGAAGGAAAAGGATCTGCACTATGTCATGTCCAACTCCTTTGCATTTGGTGGCAGCAATGCAAGTATCATCTTCTCGAAGGAGCCGGGCAATGTAAAGGAAACCGAGAACGACGAGAAGGTTTATATCACAGGCCTCGGTATTGTCAGCCCACTTGGAAACGGTGTTGCCAACTATATTGACAAGGTCAATGCACAGGCAAAGCCGGAAGCAGCGTCTGTACATGCAAATGTTGGAAAAGAAGATTATGACAAATATGGTCTGAAGATGGCTTTCTACAGAAAGCTCGACAAGTTCAGCCTGATGCAGGTAATTTCCGGACTTGAGGCACTGCAGGAAGCAGGCATCGAGGTGACAGAGGACAATGCGGAAGAGCTTGGTATGATCGTCGGAACCGGCGATGGCCCGCTTACAACCGTATATGAGTTCCAGGAGCATATCTCCGAGAACGGAACAACGGCAGGTTCTGCCTTCAACTTCCCGAATACCGTTTACAATGCGGCAGGCGGATACCTCTCCATCAAGACAGGCATGCGCGGCTACAATGTAACCGTGACAAATGGTGCGCAGTCCGGTATGAGCAGCTTGTGTTATGCATATAACGAGATCAAGCAGAACCGCGGCAAGGCTATGCTTGCAACCGGTACCGATGAGAACAGCGAGGTTATGGAGAAGCTTTACGCGAAGCTTGGCAAGGTAGCCGGTGATGTAAAGCAGGCATACGCCGGCGGTGACGGATTCGTGCTTGCCGATGGCAGTACGAGTATTGCTCTTGAGAACGAGACATACGCAGCAAGCCACAATGCAAAGAAGTACGCAGAAGTATGCGGTTATGCCATGACTCATGAAGGCGTTGCTTACGGTGATGTCGCAGGTACCGAGAAGGGACTGATGAATGCGATCGTAGATGCAGCTGCTATGGCAGGCATCACATTAGATCAGATCGATGCCATTTACGGATTTGCAAATGGTGCAGAGGAAGTCGACACATTGGAACGCCATGTCTATGAGGAGATCTTCGCAGGAAAGGTTCCTGTACATCAGGTCAGAGATTATACAGGTGAAGGCAGAGCTGCAAGCTCCGCACTGTCTGTTGCACATGCCGCACTTACACTGTCCGGCGATCTTGCCGCAAGACAGAATGCATACTATGTAACAACCGAAGAGGTAACGAAGGAAGTTGTCGATACATCCGCATACAAGTATGTACTCGCAACAAGCTGCGCCATCGGTGGCAGCTACGCCGCAGTCATCTTAAAGAAAGTGGCATAAATTTATGCAAATGTACATTGCTGGAGTTTAAAGCTGATATTATTTAGAATATATAAATGCTTTATAGGAGGCGATTGCAAAACGTAACCAATCAAGTAAATATGGCTGTATCGACGTTGTCATTCTAAAGCAGACCATTGAAGCACGCTGGTACTTAATGAACGACGAACTTGTTTGTCGTGAATTTAGTACCACTGCGTGATGAAGTGAGCGGGAGCGCGTCTGCGTAGAATGCCAACGTTGATACAGTCATTCAAAAAATGGGGGTTTTGCAATCGCCGGAAATCAGGATAAAGGAGAAAAACATGACAAATGGTAAAGTAGCGCTTGTCACAGGCGCATCCCGCGGAATCGGGCGCGCATGTGCGATCAAGCTTGGAGAGGCAGGCTACAAGGTAGCCGTCAACTATAACTCAAACGAAGCAGCCGCAAATGAGGTCGTAGAGAAGATCAAGGCTGCAGGCAGCGAGGCGGTTGCCATCAAGGCAAATGTGTCCGACCTTGCCGAAGTAAAGACAATGATGCGTGAAGTCATAAACGCATTTGGACAGTTAGATGTCCTTGTCAACAACGCCGGAATCGTAAAGGATGAATTTGTTCTGATGATGAACCCGGATACGATCGATCAGTGTCTTGATCTGAACATCAAGGGATACATGTACTGTACCCAGCAGGCAGTTTTGAAGATGTTCTCGAAGAAACAGGGCGTGATCGTGAATGTATCATCCGTAAGTTCCAAGCTTGCAGTACCGGGACAGAGTGTATACAGCGCAACGAAAGGTGCTGTAAACTCCATGACAGCCACGATGGCAAAGGAACTTGCACCATATGGAATCCGCGTCAATGCAGTGGCACCGGGCTTTATCGCAACCGATATGGTAGAGGCATTGCCGGAAGATAAGAAGGAAGAATACTTAAAGGATATTCCGATGAAGCGGTTTGGTACAGCCGAGGAAATCGGTGATGTAGTTACGATGCTTGCCGGACCTGCATGCTCCTACATGACAGGGCAGGTCATTGTATTGGATGGAGGACTGAGCCTGTAATGATGAATATTAACGAAGTACAAAAAAGAATCAAGCAGCGCCCACCGTTCCAGATGATCGAGAAGGTTTTAGAAGTGGAAGACGGCGAATATGCAAAGGGAATCAAATGCGTTTCTGTGAATGAACCATATTTTGCAGGACACTTTCCGGATGCACCGATTATGCCGGGCGTGCTGGTCATTGAGGCGTGTGCGCAGCTTTGCTCGATTACGATGGAGAGTCAGGGCACGGAGGACGATAAGATCTATGTGCTGTTAAAGTGCGAGGAATTCAAGTTCTTAAGGCCGGTCATTCCGGGTGATTGCCTGGAGATTGAAGTCCGCAAGGAAAGCGGCGGTGCCGGACTGGTAAAGTTCAATGCCAAGGTGACAGTTGATGGAAAAGTAAAAGCAAAGGGAATCCTTGCATTTACATCCATGAACAAAGAGGATATTTATAACCAATAAAATATACATATTTTGAGAACTCTTTTTAATATGTAAAAAAAGTAAAAAAAGTTATTCCTTTTTTCGATGTTTAATGCTATTATAATGCAGGTTGAAAAATCAATGTGCAACTTGTCGCAGGTACATATGTGGCATAACATAGATTAAAGGAGGACGATGATATGACAGTAGCACAAATTTTGGCTGTATCCATCTTTGTAGTCATGTTTGTGTTGATGGTGCTGGATAAGATCGAAAAACAGTACATCACACTCGTGGCTGGCGCGTTGACACTGATTCTTGTATTTGGTGTGGCAATGCATAGCATGGATGCGGTCATCGAGACATTGAATGTAAAGAATATTTTCACGAAGGGATTCTGGATTACATCCGGTGAGGGTTCCGAGGAGTCATCCGGTATCAACTGGGCGACGATTATATTCCTTGCAGGTATGATGGTAATGGTAGAAGGTATGGCAAAGGCCGGATTCTTCCGGTGGTTATGCTTACGCCTTGCGAAGCTGGTGCATTATAAGCCGATACCGTTGTTCGTGACATTTATGGTCATGGCAGCTGTTTTGTCGATGTTCATTGACAGTATTACGGTTATTTTGTTCCTTGCAGCCGTTACGATCGAGCTTGCGAAGCTGTTGCATTTAGACCCGGTACCGATGATTCTGTCAGAGGTATTCTGTGCGAACTTAGGTGGTTCCGCAACAATGTGTGGCGACCCACCGAATATTATCATCGGAACAGGACTCGGTCTTTCGTTCTCAGACTTTTTGACAAATACCGGTCTGATCGCCGGCATCTGTCTTATTGTAGTTATTATTTATTTCTATCTTGTATATCGTAAGGAACTGTTGTCAGAAGAGTCACAGGAGCTGGATACATCCAATATCCCGGACCCTTCTACAGCTATTACAGACAAGAAGAAGTTTATTATCAGCAGCGTGATTTTTGCATGTGCAGTGGTACTTCTGGTATCGCACGCATCGACAGGATTGACGGTTGCGTTTATCGGTACAGTTATCGCAATTATTACGCTGGTTACATCGGGAAAAGATGCGTTAGAACTGCTTAAAAAAGTAGATTATAAGACATTGTTATTCTTCGTTGGATTGTTTATTGTCGTTGGCGGACTGGAGCAGACAGGCATCCTGAAGTCTATTGCATCCTTCATCGGTAAGGTCAGCGGCGGAAATGTATACGTAATGGTAGCAATCATCATCTGGATCTCTGCGATTGCAAGTGCATTTGTAGATAACATTCCATTTGCAGCAACGATGCTTCCGATCATCAAGAGCCTGGCAGGCGCAAACCAGCCATTGCTTGATTGCCTTGCATGGACACTGTCTATCGGAACTGATATCGGTGGCAGTGCAACGCCAATCGGCGCTTCCGCAAATGTCGTTGGTACATCTGTGGCAGCAAAGAACGGATATCCGATCGGATGGGGAAGATATTGTAAGACAGCCGCTCCGGCGATGATTATCGTTGTGACGATTTCTATGCTTATGATCTTCCTGCGTTACTGTGGCGGCGTAACGATGTAAAGTGCGAACAACAGTATTTGAATAAAAACAAGTAACGAGAGAACAGAATACTCCGTGCATCGTTTGTGGTGCGCGGAGTAAATTATATAAGAAAGCACACGGATGTGTGCACATGTTATTACACTGGCATGGAATGACATAAAAAATATAAGGAGGTATGCCTATGTATCTTGTATTTGATGTTGGTGGTACATTTATCAAATATGCCCTAATTGACAAAAGTGGTAAAATCTATGAGAAGTATAAGGTTCCCACACCTTTCTGGGAGGGAAAACTGGATGAGAAAGGTGTCGAGATTACACCATATACAGTAAAACCGGAGGTAGGAATCGAGGAGTTTCTGAATCAGGTTGATATTATTTATAGCAAGTATAGCAAAGAGTATCAGATTACAGGTATAGCATTGAGCCTGCCGGGACAGGTGAATGTGGCACAGGGAATTGTGTATGGTGGTGGAAGTCTGCCATATTTAGATCGTATGCCGCTTGGAAATCTGATTAGTAAACGTTGTGGAAATGTGCCTGTTGCTTTGGAAAATGATGCCAAATGTGCAGCACTTGCAGAAATCTGGATTGGAAATGCGAAAGATTGTAAGGATGCATGTGTGCTTGTGTTTGGAACCGGTGTCGGTGGAGGTATTGTAATTGATCGTAAAATTCGTCATGGCGTTGGCATGATTGCCGGTGAAATGTCATTTTTGTATGACGGATTAACAAGAGATAACGTGGATAAAATCCTCCCAATCCAGAAGTACGATGGTAAGAAACGGATATTGCCGGATCCCGCAATCTGGACACAGCAGGCATCTGTTCAGTCGCTTCGGATAAAGGTTGGCAAATTGAAAGGCATGGACTGGAAAAATATCAGCGGAGAGCAAATTTACGAGATGGCAGAGACAGATCCGGAAGTGCAGGACATTCTGGAGGATATGTATTTTAATATTGCATGGCATTGTTGTAATTTGTACATTACACTTGCACCGGAGATAATTCTGATTGGCGGTGGTATTACGGCACAGCCAAAATTCCTGGAAGGCATTGTAAAATACGTCACTAAACTGAGACGGTTATCGTATATTTATGATCGTATGAAGATTGACTTGTGTAAGTTTGGAAATGATTCAAATCTGTTAGGGGCTCTCTTTAACTTTTTACAGAAGTATAATCTTGCTCAGTAAGTGCATGGCGGAATAACAGGAGGACATATATGGAATTATGGGACATCTACGATCGGAATAAGCAGCGGACCGGACGTACAATGAAGCGAAATGACTGGCATATGCAGCCAGGGGATTTTCATTTGACGGTACTTGGTGTGATCCGTCATGTAAATGGTAAATATTTGATTACGAAGCGCGTTATGACGAAGGTATGGGCGCCGGGAAGCTGGGAAGTATCCGGTGGTGCGGCACAGGCAGGCGAGGACTCTTTGGATGCTGTAAAACGCGAGATCAAAGAAGAGACAGGACTTGACGTCTCTTCCTTTGAAGGTGGTTTTGTATTTTCTTATACGCGGGAAAATCCGGACGAAGGCGACAACTATTTTGTGGACATCTACCGTTTTACCGGAGATTTTGCCGAGGCAGATCTGCATCTGCAGGAAGCAGAAACGGACGGTTATATGTTAGCGACTGCGGAAGAAATCAAAACACTTGGAGAGCAGGGAAAGTTCCTGCACTATGACAGTATCAAACAGGTATTTGCATAAAAATTACAAATTTTATAAAAATGGCTGTATTTGATGCCAAAATGATGCAATTATGATGTAAAATAACAGAGAGAAGTCTCAAGATGACTCCTCTCTGTTTTTTGTGCAACAGGACGTCTACGGAATGGTTTGCATTAAGCCATCATTTATAAATAACAAGGAGACAGTTTTATGAATCGTATTTTAGTTGTGGAGGATGATACATCCATCTCCAATGTTATAGAAATCAGTTTACGGAATGCGGGGTATCTGTGTGATTGTGTTTACGATGGAACATCGGTAGCCGGGCAGCTTGAAAAGGAAGTGTATGATCTGGCACTTGTCGATATTATGCTGCCGGGACCGGATGGGTTTTCCCTGATGGAATATTTTAACTATTATCACGTCCCGGTGATTTTTCTCACAGCGATGGGGGACGTGCAGGACAAGGTTAAAGGATTAAAGCTTGGCGCGGAAGATTATATGGTAAAGCCGTTTGAGATCATTGAGTTACTCGCCAGAGTGGAACGTGTGTTGCGCCGGTATAATAAAGTATCACAGACACTTACCGCATATGATGTTGAGGTGGATACGCAGTCACTTCAGGTAAAAAAAGCCGGGGTGGAGATTCACCTGACGAAGAAAGAGTATGAGATTTTAGTGATGTTTATGCGCAACCCGAATGTCGCATTGTTCCGGGAGCGGATCTTCGAGAGTGTATGGCATGAACCGTACTATGGGGATAGCCGGACAGTGGATCTGCATGTACAGCGTCTGCGTAAGAAGCTTGGTTTGGAGGATAAGATTGTACCGGTATATAAGGTGGGATACCGGCTGGAGGTATAAGCTTGAAATTATTCTGGAAACTATTTTTATCCGTTTGTACCTGTATGATGCTGGCATTTTCGGCGTGTGGAACATTTCTGATCCATTCTGGCTTCAAAAGTGCAAGAGAAAAGGATATCCAGAACGGATATAATAATGCAAGTGTTGTCTGCATCAATCTTGTACAGAATGTAAAACGGACGATTAATCTCATATATCGGGACGATGGATATGAGAAACAGAAAAATGTTGTCGTGCGTCAGGCGGCGCAATCAGTTTCTGTCCGGAATGGCGGAGAGGAAGTACAGTTTGCACTTTGGACGGATGAAAAAATAAGGATTTACAGTACAAACAGACTGAAAGAATCAAAGGAATCAATCTGCCGGGATGAACTTGAAGCTGGGCAGGAAGGCTACAAGATTGTCAAGCAAAACGGAAGATATGTATTATATACCGGAACAAGTTTTGAGGTACTTGACCGGATCTATTATGTGGAGACATTTTCGGATATCACACGTGACTATGAAAACCGTGACGCGCAGCTTCGGATGTTCCGTGTGATCATGATTATTGTCATGATTGTCTGCCTGATGCTGATGGCAATCTTAAACAATATGATCGTGGTTCCGATCCGACGATTGTCGAGGGCAACAAAGCTGGTAGCTGGCGGACGTGCCGGAATCCGCATTAGAAAAAGAAGCAAAGATGAGATCGGTGTGTTGGCGGAAGATTTCAACCGGATGTCCACGAGTCTGAACAGGACAATGAAGGAACTGGAAGAAAAAACAAAAAGTCAGGAGATGTTTACAAATAACTTTGCCCATGAGTTGAAAACACCGCTTACCTCAATGATCGGATATGCAGATCTGATCCGTTCCAATCAGCTTTCGGAGGAGGAACTGATTACCTATGCCAACCAGATTGTTGTGGAGGGCAGGCGCTTAGAGAAAATGTCCATGAAACTGATGGACTTGATTGTGCTTAAAAAACAGGATTTTCTGTTTTATGATATGGATATAACGATTTTTGCGGAAGCAGTGTATGAGACATTGCTTCCGGTTGCCGGTAAATATGGGGTTGAACTGACAGTCAACGTACAGCCTGCGATAGTGAAGCTTGAACCGGATCTGATGAAGACGGTATTGATCAATCTGTTTGACAATGCCAGAAAATCAATGGATGGGAAAGGAAAAATCTCTTTGTTCGGTGTGTGGGTATCAGACGAATATCGTATTGGAATCAAGGATAACGGATGTGGTATCGATGAGGAAAATCTGAGCCGGCTGACCGAAGCGTTTTATATGGTAGACAAATCACGTTCCCGGGCAAACGGTGGTGCGGGACTGGGACTTGCTATCTGCAACGAGATTGTGAAGCTGCATCAGGCAAAGCTGCAGATCATAAGTAAAAAGGGGATTGGAACGCAGGTGAGTGTCTGTTTTCCAAAGGAGGTATGCAGACAGGTAAACCCGGAAAAGATGGAAATGGAGGAAGAAGTATGAGGGGACATGCGGAAACGAAGAAAAACGAACAAAAAACAGAGAAAAACAATGAAATGCATAAAAATATCCTGCGCAATTGCCTGTGCGTGCTGGCGGGAGCTGCTGTTTTGACAATCGGAATTATGGCACCGAAGACAATATTTGCCATGATGGATAAAAGTGAGGTTGATCACATATACGTGCAGCAGGCAGATACATCCTATCTGGATACTGCCGCGCAGATGACGATGGAAGAAAAACTTGATTTGATGGACGGGAGATCAAAAGGGATGCATGTGTCAACTTCTTATCCGGTGGAAAATGCAGACGTATATGATGATTATGATATGCAAGTGCAGGTAGCACCGCAGATTGAAAGGATGCAGGCAGCACATTTACTTCCTGAATTAGATTTTGATATTCTTGATATATATGCGGATACGCAGTATGAAACTCTGGTTAATCTGGACAATATGAATCAATACGTGATGCTTGAATATATGGTGTGTCAGGTTTCTGATGATTATATGTATTTATGTGTAGATGTGGAAACCGGAAAGATTTTGGGGTATACTGTATATGCCTATATGACAGATGCTGAATGGCAGGCGTTTTTAAAAGCGGATGTGGTGAAATATATGGCGGAGGAGCTGGGCATTTCCGAAGAGGTTATTATTAAGAAGTATAACTATGGCGTCTATAATGAAATGTATGGAGAAGGCTATAATATGAATGCAGATGGCAAACTGACTGCGAATGATATGGCAGGTGTGAAGGAGCAGGAAAAAGACGGAAAGCAGTTTGTAGAGATTGGCATGTGGGTCAATCAGGATATATCATCGATTGGAACCATCTATGATGGAGTTGCGATACAATGAGCAATATGATGGATGCACCTGCACAGACAGACATAATGTGAAGGCACATGTGGAGCCGTCAGGTGACATACAAAAATATGCAACTAAGATGGAAAAATGATACATATATGAGACAGATATGATGCACAGTCCATGTAAACTACGGGAAGTTTATAAAAGGAGTGTGCATGAAAATGGAATACGAAAGATACAGTGAAAGATACAGACGGAATGAAACGAACGGGAATGTGGGTATAATTTCCGAGGATTCAGAAGTCATCAGGAGGCGGACGATGTTGCAGGAACAGCAACGCGAAGAACTGCGTAGAAAGAAATTAAAGAAACGAAAGGAAGAGCTGCGCCGGCGCAGAAGGAGAAAACAACGGGCAAAGGAATTGTTCTGCTTGTGTATCTGTGTTGCCATGCTGGTATTGATCGTGGCATTGGTGCGGAGAGGGATTTCCTCTAAAAAACAGGATGTATCCGAAGTGGTGGCTGCCAGTGAATCGGCGTCCACAGAGCAGCAGGCAGATGCCGCGGAACCAAAGGTGTCGGCAACCGGAGAGATTGCGCAGGTACAGAGTCAGGCATTGCCGAATTATTATGAGAAGAAATATATGGTGGGTTCACCGGCACACTATTCGATGGAGGAGATTCAGACAAGATTGAAGAATCTGTCAGACCGGTATCCGGAGTTTCAGACAATCTACGATCACATGGATCAATACCCGGAGGCACTTTTAAATAATTTATGCTGCAATCCGAATATGCTGGATTTTGCGCTTGGCTATCAGGAAAACTATGATACAACTTCAGGTACGTTGGAGGCATCTGAACTAGATGGAATCCCTCTGTTTATCCAATGGGATAAGCGCTGGGGCTATGATGCCTATGGAAATGATGTTATCGGATTGTCAGGTTGTGGACCAACCTGTCTTTCAATGATCGTCATTGGACTGACGAAAAATCAGGAGGCAACACCGGACAAGCTGGCGGACTATGCAACGGAACATGGATACTATGAGCAGAATTCCGGAACGAAGTGGTCATTTATGGACGAGGTGGCTGCAGTGTATGGTGTACAGGGATATTATATCTATCTGAGTAAAGATAACATGCAGGAAGAACTCTCACAGGGACATCCGCTTGTATGTGCGATGCGATCCGGAGACTTTACTTCGCAGGGACACTTTATTGTGATCGCTGGAATGGAAGGAGATAAGTTCCGTGTTCATGATCCAAACAGTATTGAACGAAGCCAGCAGTTGTGGGACTATGATACATTACATTATCAGATCTCTGCGATCTGGGCATTTAAGGTTGCACAGTGACAGAATAAAGGAAAACAGACCTCCGATTCCACAAAAATAAAAAAATTGAAAAAGGGGGTTGACTTTCTAAAATCAGAGTGTTATTATAAGCAAGCTGTCGCTGATAAGACAGCAAAAAACACTAT
>CAKREY010000018.1:0-62078 GCA_934318045.1 uncultured Lachnospiraceae bacterium | reverse complement strand
TATGCCAGTGGCATCAACGTTAAATAAAGAGAGTAAGGCAGACTCAGCTATGTGAGGCTGCCTTATTTTATGGTCTTTCGTTTAGGTCTGATTTATCTTCAGATTCAGAATATGCATTTGAACGCAAAATAAAATAGTTATTCAGGTAAAAGATGCTATATTTGGATAACATTTTATAATAATAGTAATTACTATCATTATTATATTGACAATGGGGTAAAAGAGAGATACAATCCTTATTAGGAATAGTTCCTAATAAGGAGATCAAATAACTATTAGAAGAAATAACATTCAAAAAGATTTAGTACGAAACGCTGTGTATGAGATGAAAAGACATGCTACAGCAAATGAAGTGTATGAATTCATAACACTCATGGAATTGAATTTTTGGATTATGATATTTCATTTAAAGGCATTTGCCCGAAATGCAGGGAGAAGGTAAAGGGGGAACAGCATGGATAGGAAAGCAATGTTCCTTCAGTAACATATGATTATTATCAGAATAATATTAAGCCTAAGCCACAGGAGGTTGGAAAAACAGAGGACGGTCAGACAATATGGCGTTGCAGAATTTGCGGATATGAATATGTAGGAGAAGAATTGCCGGATGACTTTATATGTCCTTTGTGCAAGCACCCGGCATCAGATTTTGAAAAAGTAGTAAAGAAAACGGAGGTAAAAGAGATGGCAGCAAACAAATATGCAGGAACACAGACAGAGAAGAATTTACAGGAGGCATTTGCAGGGGAATCACAGGCAAGAAATAAGTATACCTATTTTGCTTCTGTTGCGAAAAAGGAAGGTTACGAGCAGATGTCAGCATTGTTTTTAAAGACTGCAGATAATGAGAAAGAACATGCAAAGATGTGGTTCAAGGAATTAGCAGGAATTGGTGATACAAAGGAAAACCTGGCGGCAGCGGCAGAAGGCGAAAATTATGAGTGGACAGATATGTATGAAGGCTTTGCTAAAACAGCTGAGGAAGAAGGATTCCCTGAGCTTGCAGCAAAATTCAGGGCAGTAGGTGAGATTGAGAAGCACCATGAGGAAAGATATCGTGCACTTCTTAAGAATATTGAAACTGCACAGGTATTTGAAAAGAGCGAAGTTAAGGTATGGGAATGCCGTAACTGCGGACATATTGTGGTAGGAACTAAGGCGCCTGAGGTATGTCCGGTATGTAATCATCCACAGAGCTATTTTGAAGTACATGAAGAGAATTATTAATTACGAAGAAGAAAGTGATTAATTCAAAAAAAGCAGTAATGATAGGCTGTGGCTTTGTTGATTCTGATATTTCCAAGAAAATTAGGGAATGTTTTTGTGGAATCTAACATTAAAAACGAGAAAATATAGGAAATTCACGAGAAATGGATTTGCCTATTATGAATAGTATTGAACAGGTTCATAAAACAAAAAAAACTGAAAGTAGGATTAATTTATGTATGAAATGAAACCAGAATATTATATCGGTATAGATATGATAGACGAAGAACACAAGCAGTTATTTAAATATGCAGATGAGGCATATGAACTGCTTCATGATGAGTTTACACCGGATAAATATGATAGGATTGATGCAATATTAGAAAATCTCCGAAATTATACAGAAAAACACTTTAGTGATGAAGAGCAGTATATGGAATCTATTCATTATAAGAAGATATTTACACAGAAAGTTCAACATCAGGAATTTATACATAAACTTGATGAATTTATGGAACATCACAATGATGAGGTAGAAGATCAAGATGAACAGATTATGGAAATTTTAAAATATCTCACAGAGTGGTTAGTTAATCACATTCTGTATGTCGATGGTCAAATTCCAAAAGGCTGATATAGTAAGAAAGGCTGTTATTTTTTAGAGAGTAGCAGCCTTTTTTATTTTGAATATCAATGTGATTGATTTCCGTTTGGATAAGGAGCTTATTTAAAAAGAGCATAGAATATTTGAAAATGGGCAGAGTCGATTTTTTAGGTTCTGCCCATATCTGCATTATAGAGGCGCAGACTTAGCTGCGTACCTGCCTTGGTGTTATACCATATTTTCTTTTGAACATCCGGTTGAAATTCGACAGATTTGAGAATCCGCATTTCTGTGAGATTTCAAGAATCGAATCATTGGTCGATGTGAGCATTGCGCGTGCTTCTGTGACACGGAAGTCATTCACATATGAGATAAAGCTCATTCCGGTATGGATCTTAAAAAATTTCATAAAATGCGATGGACTATAGTGGCAGAAATCTGCAATTTCTTCGATGGATATATCTTCATAATAATGTGTGGAGATATACCGGATGATACTTTTCAATTTCTCTTCATGCTTATCGCTTTGCGTCGCCTCGTTTACTTTTGGCGGGTGCGTAATCAGCAGGTATATAATCTGGATAAGCCCCCCTTTGATAAAAAGCTGATACGCATAGTCTCTTTCATCGCTTTTTTCATCTAATAAATCAATAATATTACTGATTTCCTTGTATAACGTGTGCCCGGGTGTCAGATAATGACGAATCTGGATATCTCCGTTAAAAAAAGGATCGATAAATTTTTGCTGCGTCACGTCATCAGAACCAAAGGCAAGAAAGTGCTTTGAAAAAAGTATATTTTCATATTCCATCGTTGAATTCTGTTTACCTTCAATGGAATGAAGCATTCCGGGAAGAACGATGACAATATCCCCGGACGAAACCTTATATCTCTGAAAATTGAGGGTAACGTATCCGCGTCCCTTCTTGATAACGATCATTTCGAACTCGTCGTGCCAGTGAACCGGTACACTTGCAAAATCCATCGGAATCGAACATATATAGGTGTTATATTGATATTCATTTTGAAAGTGAATCTTGTTTTCATTTAATTCGATATTAGACGCAGAGTCTGGATTTATAATCTCTTTCATGGCAATACCCTCCTGATTGATAGAATAGTATCATATTGTGATATTATTTTGCAAGAGAAACGTTTCCAATTCGTGATATTGTATTATTATAAAAGAGCGTACAAAAGCTCAAGTGAAAACGAAAGGGGTATACGATGAAGGTAAAACAGGAACTTGAAAAACTGCTTGGAAAAGAAATCGCACAAAGCAGCAATGAAGAAGTATATTATGCATTGCTCAACCTGACAAAGCAGTTAGCAGATGACCGCCGCATGGAAGAGACGAAAAAGAAGATTTATTATGTATCGGCAGAATTTCTGATTGGAAAGCTGCTGTCGAATAACATGATCAATCTTGGAATCTATGAGGACGTCAAAAAAGTGCTTGCCGAAAGCGGAAAGACACTTGCAGAGATTGAGGAAATTGAGGTAGAGCCATCCCTTGGAAACGGAGGTCTGGGGCGACTTGCTGCATGTTTCCTTGATTCAATCGCAACACTTGGATTATCGGGTGCGGGGATTGGATTGAATTATCATCTTGGCTTGTTTAAGCAGGTGTTCGAAGACAGAATGCAGAAAGAACAGATAAATCCATGGATCAAGGATCAAAGCTGGCTTAGAAAAACAGATGTGACATATCCTGTTACATTTGGAAAATGCACGGTGCAGTCGAGATTGTATGAGATTGATGTAACAGGTTACAATAACCGTACCAACAAATTATGCCTGTTCGACGTAGAAACTGTGGATGAATCCATCGTAGATGCGAATCAGCAGTTTGATAAAACAGACATAGAGAAGAACCTGACATTGTTCTTATATCCGGATGACAGTGACGAAGATGGAAGAAAGCTTCGTATCTACCAGCAGTATTTCATGGTAAGCAATGCCGCAAGACTCATTATCGATGAGTGTAAAGCGAAGGGAAGTAACCTTTATGATTTGTTCGACTATGCAGTAATCCAGATCAACGACACACATCCAACCATGATCATACCTGAGTTGATTCGTCTGCTTGTAGCGGAAGGGATGAACATGGATGCGGCGATTTATGTTGTAAGTAAGACCTGTGCATATACAAACCATACAATTTTGGCTGAGGCACTTGAGAAATGGCCGAGACATTATCTGGCAGAGATTGTTCCGCAGCTTGTCCCGATTATTGAGATTCTGGATGATAAGGTAAGAAGACGGTTTAGCGATGAGAGTGTGGCAATTATCGACCGGAATGACCTGGTTCATATGGCACACATCGACATTCATTATGGTTTTAATGTAAATGGCGTTGCGTATCTTCATACGGAGATTTTGAAGAATTCGGAGCTTAATAATTTTTACAGAATATATCCGGAGAAATTCAACAACAAGACAAACGGCATTACATTCCGCCGCTGGCTTCTCTATTGTAATGAATTGTTATCCGATACGATCACAGAGTGGATTGGGGACGGATACAAGAAAGATGCAATGGAATTAGAGAAATTACTTGCATTTGTAAACGATGATGACAAGCTTGAAAAGCTCCTTGAAATCAAACATCAGAACAAGCTTCACGCCAAAGAATATTTCAAGGAAACACAGGGAATCGAATTAAACGAAAACTCGATTTTTGATATCCAGGTAAAGCGTCTGCATGAGTACAAGCGTCAGCAGTTAAATGTCCTTTATGTGATTCATAAGTATCTGGAGATCAAAGCGGGCAAGCTGCCTACTACACCGGTTACGGTTATATTTGGAGCAAAGGCTGCACCTGCATACACGATCGCGAAGGATATTATTCATTTGATCCTGTGTCTTCAGGAATTGATCAACAACGATCCGGAAGTGAGCCCGTATTTGAATGTAGTTATGGTAGAAAATTACAATGTTACTCTTGCAGAGAAATTAATTCCTGCCTGTGATATTTCGGAGCAGATCTCTCTTGCGTCAAAAGAAGCAAGCGGAACCGGAAATATGAAGTTCATGTTGAATGGCGCGGTTACTCTCGGAACAGAGGATGGTGCGAATGTTGAAATCCATCAGCTTGTTGGCGATGACAATATCTATATCTTTGGAGAGTCAAGTGATGCGGTGATTGATCATTATGCGAAGGCGGACTATGTCTCAAGAACATATTATGAGAACAATCCGGTATTGAAGGAAGCCGTTGATTTTATTATCAGCGACGCGGTGATGGCACTTGGAAATGCGGAAATGCTGCATCGTTTGTATAATGAGCTTCTCAACAAAGACTGGTTCATGACATTTATTGATTTCGATTCTTATGTTGATGCCAAGGAACGTGCATATAAGGAATATGAGGACCGTAAGGCGTGGGCGCAGAAGATGATGGTGAATATTGCGAAAGCAGGATTTTTCTCATCCGATCGTACAATTGCTGAATATAATAACGATATTTGGAAAATAATAAAATAGGATCCATTGATAGCAAATGCACGCAGAAATTAGTAATAAGTCACAAAAAAAATTCAAAAACACTGTGTGATTTGACCAAATAAACAAAATATTGACTTTTTTGATTGCAAAAAGTTTATAAATGTTGTATCATTGACTCATGAAATGGAAACGTTACCAAAAACGATACAACAAACGTTTCCAAGGAACGTATACGTAACTATAAACAAAACAAATGAAAAGATTAGAGGAGGAAAAAGCATGAAGAAGAAATTAGCAGTTTTAGGATTAGCTGCAACAATGATGATGTCACTGTTTGCAGGTTGTGGAGGAAAGGGAACTTCAGGAGGGAAGGATGCATCGGCTGATAAGGGTTCGGTATATTACCTGAATTTTAAGCCGGAAGCAGATGCCCAGTGGCAGGAACTTGCCAAGATCTACGAAGAGGAGACAGGCGTAAAGGTAACCGTTGTTACAGCTGCATCCGGTCAGTATGAGACAACTCTTAAGAGTGAGATGGGTAAATCAGAATGCCCGACATTGTTCCAGGTAAATGGTCCGGTCGGCTTAGCATCATGGAAGGATTATTGTGCAGATTTGTCTGACACAGAAGTTTACAAGCAGCTTACTTCAGAGGATTTCGCTTTGAAGGATGGCGATAAGGTAGCAGGTATCGGATATGTTATTGAGTCCTATGGTATCATCTGCAATAAGAAGCTTCTTGCCGAGGCAGGTTACTCCATGGATGACATCAAGAACTTTGCAGATTTGAAGAAGGTAGCAGAAGATATTACAGCAAGACGTGATGAGCTTGGATTTGATGCATTTACATCCGCAGGTATGGATGGTTCATCAGACTGGAGATATAAGACGCACCTTGCAAACCTTCCTGTATACTATGAGTATCAGGCAGACGGAATCAACAACACAAAGGCAATCAAGGGCACATACCTGGATAACTACCGTCAGATCTGGGATCTATACATTAATAACTCGACAACAGATCCTAAGCAGCTCAGTGTTAAGACCGGTGATGATGCAGTCGCTGAGTTCGTAGCAGAAAAAGCAGTATTTTACCAGAATGGTACATGGGCATACTCAGATATAAGCTCAGTCGGTGATGAGAATCTCGGAATGCTTCCGATTTATATCGGTGTAGACGGAGAAGAGAATCAGGGACTTTGTACAGGTACAGAGAACTACTGGTGTGTAAATGCTAAGGCTTCCGAAGCAGACATCAAGGCAACAGAAGATTTCATGGCATGGCTTTCTACAGACGATACAGCACTTAAGGCAATCTGCGGTTCACAGGGTGCAATGCCATCCGGAGCAGATGGAATGGGATTCGTTACTCCATTCAAGAAGAACCTTGAGTCAGATAACCTTCTTGTGAATATCGCAAGCCAGTATGTGGCAGATGGCAAGACACCTGTAAGCTGGAACTTCACAACAATGCCTTCTGAGACATGGAAGAACGAAGTAGGATCAGCTCTTACTGTATATGCTTCCGATCAGACAGATGCGAATTGGGATCTTGTAAAGAAAGCATTCGTTGAAGGCTGGGCTACAGAGAGTCAGGCAGCAGGAAACTAGGATCAGGAAGCCTGATAAAACAACCTGTAATTAAAAAGGGAGGAGACAGTTCCTCCCTTTTTTAGAAGGTAATTGTTCAAGGGCGTAGGAGGTATAAGATGGAAAAGGCGGTAAAAAAATATTGGCCAATATTTTTGTTACCGACTATGGCTGCATTTTTGATAGGATTTATTATTCCTTTTATTGAAGGTATTTACTTGTCTTTCTGTAACTTTACAACAATCAAGGATGCAAAATTTGTCGGAATACAAAACTATTTAGAAGCATTTAAAGATTCAAATTTCCTTGGATCATTTAAATTCACTACGTTATTTGCAATCGTTTCACTTGTGTTGATCAATGTACTTGCATTTTTAGTCGCACTGGCGTTGACACAGAATATCAAAGGAAAGAATATTTTCCGTACAGTGTTTTTTATGCCAAACCTGATCGGAGGTATTGTATTAGGTTATGTATGGCAGCTGATTTTTGATGGTATTTTCGTGAAGTTTGATACAGCCCTGAAGTTAAATGAAACATTAGGTTTCTGGGGACTGGTTATTCTTGTAGGATGGCAGCAGATTGGTTACATGATGATCGTATACATCGCGGGACTTCAGGCGATCCCCGGAGATATTCAGGAAGCGGCTATGATCGACGGAGCTACCAGAATGCAGAGATTGTTTAAAATTACAATTCCTAACATGATGCCATCGATTACAATTTGTACATTCCTGACGATTACGAATTCGTTCAAGTTATTCGATCAGAACCTTGCTCTTACAGGTGGTGAGCCACTTCATAAGACAGAAATGCTTGCCCTGAATATTTATAGCACATTCTATGGCAGAGTAGGAGCTGAAGGGGTTGGACAGGCAAAGGCAGTTGTGTTCTTCATAATTGTAGTTGCGATTGGATTGTTACAGTTAAAGTTGACAAGAGATAAGGAGGTGCAGCAGTAATGAAAAAGAAAGTGATGGGAATACTTGCAACATTATTTTTTACACTCGTTTCAATTGTATTTGTTGCTCCAATCTTTATCGTATTGATTAACTCGATGAAGTCGAAGACATTTATTAACCTTGAGACATTTAAGCTGCCTACAGAGGAAAGCTATGTTGGACTTGAAAACTATAAGACAGCAATTACCCAATATGATTTCCTGAAAGCAGTGGGCTGGACATTGTTTATTACAGTTTTTTCAGTTGCGGTTATCCTGATCTGCTGTTCCATGACAGCCTGGTTTATTACCCGTGTTAAGAATGTTTTTACAAAAATGATTTACCTCTTATGTGTATTTTCCATGGTCATACCGTTCCAGATGGTTATGTTTACACTATCTGGAACGGCAGACTCCCTCCATCTGAATACACCTTGGGGAATCGTAATTGTGTATCTCGGTTTTGGCGCCGGACTTGCGGTATTCATGTTCACGGGATTTGTAAAATCAATTCCGGTAGAAGTGGAAGAAGCCGCAATGATTGATGGCTGCTCACCACTCCGGACATTCTTCTGTGTAGTAGTTCCTATGATGAAGCCTACATTTATTTCCGTAGGTATTCTTGAAGCAATGTGGATCTGGAATGACTTCCTTCTTCCATACCTTGTACTTGATATTAAGGAATTCAAGACAATTTCCATTGTTATCCAGTATATGAAGGGAAGCTACGGACGTGTTGATATGGGCGCGATTATGGCATGCCTGATCATGGCAATCATTCCGGTTGTTGTATTCTACTTATGCGCTCAGAAATATATTGTCAAAGGGGTTGCGGCTGGCGCTGTTAAGGGTTAATATATAATCACATTTTTACAGGAGCGATTATATGACGATCAAAGATATAGCAAAATTATCTGGATACGGTATAGGTACCGTATCCAGAGTAATAAACAAACAACCGGGTGTAAGTGAGAAAGCGCGCGAAAAGATATTGAAAATTATCGAAGAGAGCAATTTTGAACCAAACGGAAATGCCAGAAAGCTGAAACGATGTGGAGGAAATACAGTTACAATTATCATGAAAGGCCGGCACAATAGTTTCTTCATGGAGATTCTTGACCGGATTACTCTTTTGCTGTCAGAGCTGGACGAGGTTGTATCCTGCCAGATTATCGATGAAGATGGGGACGAGGTTGCAGAGGCATTAAAATTCGTTCGTGACAAAACCTCAAAAGCGATTATTTTTCTCGGTGCGAATTTAGCTCTTTTTGATGAACGTATGAATGAACTTGAAATCCCCTGTGTTGTTGCAACTACGAGTGCAAAGGAGTTAGCGTTCGACAATGTTTCTTCCGTATGTGTCGATGATGAGGCTGCAACCATGGAGCTCGTGCAGTATTTAACAGGCTACGGACACAAAGATATTGTCGTAATGGGGGGCGAGATTTCAGATAAACAGATCAGTTTCTCGCGTTATCTTGGGTGTAAAAAAGGCTTTGAAAAAAGTGGTCTGGAGTTTGATCCGGATAAGAATTATATGGCTTGCCGGTATTCGTATGAGGCAGGTTATGAGACAACAAAAAGGTTACTTGAAAAAAACATACATGTGACAGCGATTGTTGGGCTGTCAGATACAATTGCGGTTGGCGCAATTCGGGCAATCGAAGATGCCGGTAAAAAAGTACCGGATGATATATCGGTGGTAGGCTTTGATGGTACAGTCATATCGAGATTTTACACACCGAGAATTACAACAATGGGTCAGGACATAAACAGCATTGCGAAGCGGAGTGTGGAGCTTTTGATGAAGCATATACATTACACACTGGGGTGTGAACATGATTATGCCCCACACAATCTGATCGAGGGCGAAAGCGTACGCAGAGTATAATTGTTTTGCCTTGACGTATATGGAGGAGATATATGGATAAAACAGCAGGAATATTGTTCGCGATTTCCAGTCTGCCATCAAAGTATGGAATTGGCTGCTTTTCCAAAGAAGCATATAAATTTGTGGATTGGTTAGTGGAAGCTGGTCAGACGTACTGGCAGATTTTACCTTTGGGACCTACCGGATATGGAGATTCTCCATACCAGTCGTTTTCCACATTTGCCGGGAATCCGTACTTCATAGATCTGGAAACATTAATTAGCGAAGGTTTATTGACAAGAGAAGAATGTGATAGTGTTGACTTTGGAACAGACGAACAGTCTGTTGATTATGAAAAACAATATAATGGACGGTATGTATTGCTCCGCAAGGCTTGTGAGAGAAGTGGGCATAAGAACAGTACAGAATATAAGGCGTTCTTAGAGAAGAATGAAGCGTGGGTGTATGACTATTGCTTATATATGGCAGTAAAAAATCATTTTGGTGGAATGAACTGGACTGAGTGGCCGGAAGCAATTCATAGTCGTACAGAAGAAGGTTTACGTGAATATAAAGAGAAGCTGGCAGATGAGATTGATTTTCAGTTATTTATGCAGTTCCAGTTTTTCAACCAGTGGCATAAGCTCAGAGCTTACGCCAATAAAAAAGGAATTAAAATTATCGGAGATATTCCGATTTATGTATCATTGGATAGTGCAGATGCATGGTCGCATCCGGAATTGTTCCAGTTAGATGAACAATGCACACCAAAGGCTGTTGCGGGATGTCCACCGGACGGATTTTCGGCGGATGGACAGATGTGGGGAAATCCTCTTTATGATTGGGATTACCACAAAAAGACAGCGTATGCATGGTGGATCGAACGGCTTTCATTCTGCTTTGAGTTATATGATGTTGTTCGTATTGATCATTTCCGTGGTTTCGATGAATATTATTCCATCCCATATGGGGATAAGACCGCGGTAAATGGCAGTTGGAAAAAAGGTCCGGGCATGGATTTGTTCCATACAATCGAAAAGAAGATTGGCAGGAAATCCGTGATTGCGGAGGATCTTGGCTATATAACGGATACCGTCCGTAAGCTTGTTGCAGATAGCGGGTTCATGGGGACGAAAGTGTTGGAATTCGCATTTGACACAAGAGATACGGGTTCGGCGAGGGAGTATTTACCTCATAATTATATTGAGAATTGTGTAGCTTATACAGGCACGCATGACAATGAGACACTGGTCGGCTGGTGGCAGGAGGTCGATGACGAAGGCAGGAAAAAAGCAAGAGATTATCTGTGTGATTACTATACACCGGCAGATAAAATGTATATTCCGCTCATTGGCGTAATCATGCGAAGTAATGCGAAAATCTGTATTGTTCCAATTCAGGATTACCTTGGCTTAGACAACAAGTCGAGAATGAATACACCTTCTTCGGTTGGCAACAATTGGAGATGGCGGGTAGACAGCAAAGTGTTAAATAAGACTTTAGCCAAGGAGATAAAAGCGATTACGGTTCGCTATGAACGCTGTAACTAATTGATAACTGACGATTTATTGAATGCGCCCCGGGTTTTATGTTACCTGGGGCGTTTTTCATAGATACGCCGGATATGTAGAAAAGCCTGCAGGATTATCTTAAGATTGTACTGGGTGATTGAACTACCCGTTCAATGACAACTCCGGATTCCTGCGGTAGACTGCAAATATGAAACAAAAAGAAAATGCAGTGAATGAAACGGAGGAAGGAACGATGCAGAAAATGACATCCGCTTATGCGAACAAGATGCTTCGCAGTCTGGAAGAAGATAAGAATTATTGGTTGAAGAAGGAATCGGAATCAAGCACGTATGTGGCAGCGGTGGACGAAGAGCCGGTGATTCCGGATTACGATTATGCTACGGTTGCTGCAATGATAGCGGAGATTGATGCGAAGATGGCAGTCATCAAGCACGCTTTGAATCTCGCAAATGCAACCGCAAAGGTGCCGGTTGGCGACACGGAAATGAGCGTGGATACGATCCTTGTGAAGATGGCGCAGTTGAACAGACGTAAGGCAGTTCTTGATTACATGCGCAAACAGCTTCCGAAGTCAAGAGCATCGCAGGGAGGATACCTGTCTAGAAGCACGTCGCCGGAGTATCGCTACATCAACTACGATCTCGATACCGTGAAGAAGGACTATGAGCAGGTCGCGAAGGAAATCCTGGATATGCAGATGGCTTTGGATATGCATAATCAGACGGTTCAGTTTGACGTGGATCTGTAAGAAGGATTCCGAAGCAGGACAATCTCGAAACAATATACATACGTATATATATTTATTTATGGAAATGTTATTGTTCAAGGTAAATGCTTATGAGTTATCCGTTATCGGTTATATGTTTTTGTTCATGGATATAATAAATAAGGGATGTCTGACAAACAATTTACTTATCTAATATTTTAATTGTTCTGCTTGAAAACCTGCGGGAAACCGCGTGCGGAGGTTCGGTTACAGGCACATAATCTGATTGAATACGATAATTTGGAAGAGAGGACTGGGAAGGGTTCTCTCTTTTTGCTTTTACGAAACAATAATGCAAATGTTCTGTGATTAAAAATAAGTAGACAAATCTGTCTGATAAATATATCATATATAAATAAAAAGACAGAAACAAAGGAATTAGGGAAAATACGATGGCAGATATTAAATCTGTGATTGCTGAAAATAGGGTAGATATATAAGACAGAGGGACGCTCCTTGTGACAAAAGAAACGTCCCGAAAGGAGAGCAGTTATGATAAATGTAGCAGAGATTACGAAGCGAGGAGCGGAGAACAAAGAACTTCCGCCATGGGTGAATATGCGCCATGCGTGGATGGCGAATGACGGATTGCGCGACAAAGATCTGGAATATCCGGAAAATGTTGTACAGATCAAAAATTTAGATTATAAGAAGAAATTGGATGCAGAGCGGTTCGCTGCGATTTTGGATGGCTGGAAGATGGATAAGCAAAGGGAGCTGTTGTATGCATCATCCGGGGATGCATCGGACATTGATTCAGACAGCTATGTATCGAACAGTCTGTTTGATCTTTGTGTGCCGGCATCCTATATGGGAGCCTCGGATAAAGCATATCCGGTGATCATCAGTGTGCATGGTGGTGGCTGGTTTTATGGAGATAAAGAACTGTATAGCCATTATTGCTGTCATCTGGTACAAAGCGGATTCGTAGTTGTGAATTTTAATTATCGTCTGGCTCCGCAGAATAAATATCCGTCTGCTATAGAGGATGTGGCATATCTCGTAAAATATATTGATGATCATGCGCGGGTGTTTGGTCTGGATATGAATCGGTTTTTCATGTTGGGAGATTCGGCGGGGGCACAGCTCACTGCGCAGTATTGCATTGCTGCGACAAATCAGGAATATCGGAAGAAACTGGATTATTTTACCTATGATAAACGACCAGCCAGAATCTGCTTGAATTGTGGTGCATACGATATGGGAAAGCGGGATGACACGATTTTAGACTGGTATCTTAGAAAAGAGGATTCACTTGTTGTGTCCAAAGAACAGTACCAGTTGTTTATAGAGCAGTTAGCTTATATGAATGTAGATTTCCCGGAAACATATCTGATGTACAGTGAGAATGATGATCTGCGGTTTCACACGATAGAACTGGATAAGAGGATGAATGATATTGGTGTGGCGCATGTAACGCAGGCATTTGGTGCGGGGCATCCGGAAAGTGGTCATGTATTTCATCTGAATCTTCGAAATCCAGATGGCATACAGTGCAATGAGGAAGAGTGTTCTTTTTTCAAAAACAAATAAAACTACAAGTTAAATGATTAGTAGAAAAATACGCAGGTACAAAGTGCTTGCGTGTTTTTTTATAAATACAAATTGACAAATTATAGAATTATTATTATACTGAAATAGTAATAATTACTATTATTAAAAAATTAAACCAAGGGGGAACCAATTATGGGAAATAATAAAGTAAATGCAAAAAAAGCGGTTATGATTGGCTGTGGATTTGTGGGATCGGCATCTGTCTTTGCATTGATGCAGAGTGGATTATTCACAGAGATTGCATTGATTGATGCGGACAGGAACAAAGCGGAGGGAGAGGCAATGGATATCAGCCATGGAATCCCATTTGCTTCACCGATGCGGATTTATGCAGGAGATTATGACGATGTTGCGGATGCGGGAATCGTGATTATCTCCGCGGGAGCCGGACAGAAACCGGGGGAGACAAGACTGGATTTGGTGAACAAGAATGTAGCTATTTTCAAGTCTATTATCCCGGAGATTGCAAAGCGAAATTTTAGTGGAATCCTGCTTGTGGTAGCGAATCCAGTCGATATTCTGACACAGGTGGCAGTCAAATTGTCCGGACTTCCGGAGCAGCGGGTGATTGGTTCCGGCACAGTGTTAGACAGTGCCAGACTGAAATACAAGCTGGGTGAACATCTGTCTGTGGATAGCCGGAGTGTGCATGCATTTATCGTGGGCGAACATGGCGACAGCGAAGTCGTTGCATGGTCATCTGCGAATGTCTCCGGTGTGGAGTTAAGCGAGATGTGCGAGATGCGTGGACATTATCAGCATAAGGAAAATACGCGGGAAATTGCAGATGCGGTAAAGAACAGTGCATATGAGATTATTAACCGGAAGCATGCGACGTATTATGGAATCGCGATGTCTGTAAGGAGAATCTGCGAGGTGATCATGCGGGATGAGAAATCGATCCTGCCAGTCTCACACATGATACATGGTGCGTATGGCATCGAGGATGTGGTTCTGAGTATGCCGGCGATTGTCGGTGCAGATGGTGTGGAGACAGATATTCCGATCAAGTTAAGCGGCGAAGAGGCTCTGAAATTAAAGGAATCGGCAGATGCATTGAAAGAGATTCTTGCATCGCTGGAGTTATAGAAGGAGGAATCGTCATGGATTTACGGGTTGGAGTGTCCGCGGTTGCTATGAACTGGCTGATTATGTTATATTTCATTATTTTATTTGCGGAACGTGTACAGAGCATCGTGCGTTCCATAAGGGATAAAGATGTGAAACTGTTCGGAAGCGGCTTCGATAGTTATGTGTATCTGGCTGTGTTCTTATCGCTCGCTGCATTTCTTGTTTTATTGGCAGTGGGGAATGCAGCGTTCCTGCAATCATTATTTACGATGGATATGAACGTGTATCGTTCCATTGATTACCGGATGCTTTCCATAACCGCAGGAGTCATTCTTGTGTCTGGCATGGTACATACGGAATATACGATTCCGGGAATCCAGTTTGCATCTTACGGAATGCTGATTGCGGCTTTGGTTATCAAGACGGCATGCGCAAACGCACAGGCGGAAGACAGTGTATTGTTATGGATGTCACTGATCTATATGATATTATTCTCCATGGCAATTCCGGTCATGTATCATTCGGAAATTGAGAAAGCCACACTCTTTCATGTGATAGAAGCGGTTGTTTCACTTGCACTTGTTGCAGTGTTCGCAGTCTTGATGTACAAAGTGCTGATAGGAAATGCAGTCAATCTATTCTATGTAATTCCGATTGTCATTGCAGTAATCGGAGATACAATCATCGTGGCAATGCGCTGGAAAGAAAAGGTGAATGGCTTTGTTCTGATATTCCTGATCGCAGCGTCGGTCATGTGGATTGCCGGAAGGATCGCGGCAGCGGTGCGCCTGCATGGATAGGATATAAAAGTTGTTGATAAAGATAGAATGAAACTGTTGTCAATGTTAAGTTATGCAAGCATTGGCAGCAGTTTTTTGTGTGTACAGCTTTGTCGAAGTATGATAGAATCAAACATAAGTATGTAATCATTTTCTAAGAGAAAACAGGGAGGAACGAATGAAAGAATTATTACAGTTTTTATTGGGAATCGTACTTACAATTATCGGAGTGATTATCTTCTTGCAGAACGTCGTTGTGAGCAGCTTCACGCTATTTTTCCGGATGGGACGCGTGAATGTCGGAGGTATTCTGATTGTGCTGATCGTTGTGGCATTTATCACATTTATCGTGAAGCCGAACATGCTGACCGGACTTTCGCTGATCGGTTTGTGCATTGCATTTTTCGTATGCCTTGTCATTTCGCTGAACGTATCCATGCGTTATATGACCGGTCTGGAGCTGGCACTGATCCTCGGCACGATCGGCGTCGGTGTCGGATTCATCATCAAGGGTCTGCTCGGTGTAAATAAAGCGGATAAAGAAGGAAAGAAACAAGGAAAATAATAGGGAGTATGTATGATTTTAAATGTTGAGAATTTAACGCACGGTTTTGGCGACCGTGCAATCTTTAATAATGTATCGTTCCGCTTGCTTGCGGGCGAGCATATCGGCCTGGTCGGCGCGAATGGCGAAGGAAAAAGTACGTTCATGAATATCGTGACCGGTACACTCGCACCGGACGAGGGAAAAGTAGAGTGGAACAAGCATGTGCGGGTTGGATACTTAGACCAGCATGCCGTGCTGGAGAGGGGCATGACGATCGAGGATGTCCTGAAGTCTGCATTTTCATATCTGTTTGATATGGAGCAGAACATCAACGAGATCTATGAGAGCATGGCGGATGCGACGGACGATGAAATCGCAGAGATGATGGAAGAGGTTGGTACGCTGCAGGATATGCTGACGAACCACGATTTTTATATGATCGATGCGAAGGTTGAACAGGTGGCGCGGGCACTCGGACTTCTGGATCTTGGGCTTGACCATGATGTGACGGACTTAAGTGGTGGACAGCGTACGAAGGTGCTGCTTGCGAAGCTACTTTTGGAGAAACCGGAGATCCTGCTTTTAGACGAGCCGACGAACTATCTCGATGCGGAGCATATCGAATGGCTGAAGCGGTATCTGCAGGAGTATGAGAATGCATTTATCCTGATCAGTCATGATATTCCGTTCTTGAATGATGTCGTGAATATCATCTATCATATGGAGAATCAGGAGCTGAACCGCTACGTTGGAAACTACGATAAGTTCTTGGAAGTTTATGAGGCGAAGAAGGCACAGCAGGAGGCTGCCTACCGCAAACAGCAACAGGAAATCAATGAGCTGAAGGATTTCGTGGCAAGAAACAAAGCGCGCGTTGCCACAAGAAATATGGCGATGTCAAGACAGAAGAAGCTCGACAAGATGGACGTAATCGAGCTTGCCAAGGAGAAACCAAAGCCGGAGTTTTACTTCAAGGAAGCCCGGACACCGGGCAAGATGCTCTTTGAGACGGAGGATCTCATCATCGGATATGATAAGAATGCACCGCTTTCCAAGCCAATCAATCTGCGGATGGAGCGCGGCGAGAAGATTGCGATTATCGGAACAAATGGAATCGGTAAAAGTACATTGCTAAAAAGTCTGCTTGGGATCGTTCCGGCATTATCCGGCAAGGTGGAGCTGGGTGATTATTTGTACAAGGGCTATTTTGAACAGGAGATGGCAGGCACGGACAATACCTGTCTGGAGGAGATCTGGCAGGAATTTCCGGGATATTCTCAGTATGAGGTACGATCCGCACTGGCAAAATGTGGACTTACGACGAAGCATATCGAGAGCAAGGTGCGTGTCTTGAGTGGTGGAGAACAGGCGAAGGTGCGTCTGTGTAAGCTTATCAACCGGGAGTCAAATCTGTTGATCTTAGATGAGCCGACAAACCATCTGGATGTGGAAGCGAAGGACGAGTTAAAGAGGGCTTTGAGGGAATATCATGGTTCCGTACTTTTGGTCTGTCATGAGCCGGAATTTTATTCGGATATTGTGACGAAGGTATGGAATCTGGAAGAGTTCAGCCGTCTGGCTGTGTAAGACGGCGTATAGGGGAGGTACAAATCAAATGGCATCAAATAAGAAGATTCTAAAGAAATTAGCGGAGGAACTGCAGATCCCATTTACAGGGAAAGACAAAATGCTGCACGGGGGTTATCGCGGTTATACCGTTGCGTTAGAACCACATCAGACTTCCTCGACACGGGTAATGCTGCTTGCGTTCTCGGTTGCAAATGAGTCCGGACCGGCGTCAACGGAAGTGTGGGAAACCATGCGGGCAGTGCTTCCGCAGGGAGGGAAAATCTCAGCGAAGAAATACAGTGTCTGTCTGGTAATACCGGTGACTGCGAATGCGGCAAAGAGTGTACAGCTACTAAAAAATATCATAGATGGCATGCTTGCGAAGTTTTCCACGTATGGATATTATAACTGTGACGCGAGAGGTGTGCAGGGACCGACGGATGTCTATCAGGTGGAGGACGGATTTGCATTTCTGAATGCGGAGTCCGCGGTTATGATGCAGCAGTCATTGGACAAACACCGGGAAGATGCGTATGTGGTACGGGAGAATTATGCGCTCGGTCTGCTTGGAGCAATCGGCGGAGGCTTTCTGGGTGCACTGTTGATCTTCATCATTGCACGCATTGGATTCGTGACGACTTATGCCGGAATTGCGATGGGAGCCGCGGTGATCTATGGATATAAGTGGAAGGGCAGGAAGCTTTCAATCATAAGCTCTCTGTTATGTGTTGCGGTATCAGCGGCATGGATTTATCTGGCATTCCGGGTAAATATGGCAATGGTGATACAGGCATCTGAACTTTCAGACTATTACTATAGAGCTTCTTCGTTCCAAAGCTGTTTTGTACATGCGAAGGAGCTTATGAAGTGGTCTGGCAATCTGGATACCTATTATGAAAGTCTTATCAAAATGATGGCGTTTGGTATGATCGGCGTACTGGGATTTGGCTTTGTAGAGATAGAGGGACAGCGGAAAAAATATAAGATGAAAAAAATGTAGAATACAATAGAAGAAAGACGTGATTCGAAAAAAGTTGGCAAATATGCTTCAAAATCATGAGAAAAACGGAATTTTTTGTGCAATTTCAATGTGATTACGGACAGATTCGTCAAAATTCATATAAAAATTTCATATAATCAAAAAAAATTGCTAATATATCCAAAAATATTCTATTCTTTCCGGACCTCATTCCAAATATAATGAATTTAGTCAATGAGACAGGGAATGATTCAAAAAAAATGTACAAAATGAACAAAAAGTACGAAGGAACATTTCAACAAGTATTTCATTCATAGGAGGAAAGAGTATGAAAAAGAAAAAAATCTTAGCTGTAATCGCAGCAGCAACAATGGCACTGTCAATGGTAGGATGTGGATCGTCAGGTGGAGGTTCTGCATCAAGTAGCGGAGTTGCAAATAAGGATAAGCCGCTTGTATGGTACAACCGTCAGCCTTCCAACTCATCAACCGGAGAGCTTGACAAAACAGCCCTTAACTTTAACAAAGATACTTACTATGTAGGTTTCGATGCGAATCAGGGTGCTGAGCTTCAGGGTGAGATGGTACTTGACTACATCAAGAAGAATGCAGCAACGATCGATCGTAACGGTGATGGCGTAATCGGATATGTACTTGCTATCGGCGATATCGGACATAACGATTCCATCGCACGTACAAGAGGTGTCCGTTCCGCACTTGGAACAGGCGTTGATGCAAATGGCGCAGTTGATTCAGCACCAGCCGGTACAAACGTAGATGGATCTGCAAAGGTTGTACAGGATGCAACATTGGAAGTAGATGGAAAGAAATACACAATCCGCGAGCTTGCTTCCCAGGAGATGAAGAACTCTGCAGGTGCTACATGGGATGCAGCAACAGCAGGTAACGCAATCGGTACATGGACAGCTTCTTTCGGTGATCAGATCGATGTAGTTGTTTCTAACAACGATGGTATGGGAATGTCAATGTTCAACGCTTGGGCAAAGGACAACAAGGTTCCTACATTTGGATACGATGCAAACAGCGATGCAGTAGCAGCTATCGCAGAAGGCTACGGCGGAACAATTTCACAGCATGCAGACGTTCAGGCTTACCTTACACTCCGTGTTCTTCGTAACGCACTTGACGGCGTAGATGTAGACACAGGTATCGGTACAGCAGATGAAGCTGGCAACAAGCTTGATGAGGGTGTTGATTACAGATACTCAGCAGAAGAGAGATCTTACTACGCATTGAACATTGCAGTAACAGCTGATAACTATCAGGATTTCACAGACTCAACAAAGGTTTATGACAAGGTTTCTAAGCAGCTTGACGCAAGCAAGAGCCCAGAGAAGAAGGTATGGCTTGATATCTACAACGCTTCTGATAACTTCTTAAGCTCAACATACCAGCCACTTCTTCAGAACTACGATGATCTTCTGAATCTGAAGGTTGATTACATCGGTGGTGATGGTCAGACAGAGTCTAACATCACAAACCGTCTTGGTAACCCTGGTGAGTACGATGCATTTGCAATCAACATGGTTAAGACAGACAACGCAGCATCTTACACATCAATTCTTAACAAGTAAGAGAACTGATTGAACGAACGGTAAATGATTTAACCAAAGAAGGGTGTCACCTAGAATTGATACCCTTCTTTTTAAGAAAGGGAAGTAGAGATATGGCAGATGATAAGAATAAATACATCTTATCGATTCATGGCATGAGTAAATCATTCGGAAGAAACAAGGTTCTTAACCACATTGATTTGAATGTGAAGCCAGGATCCATCATGGGACTTATGGGTGAGAATGGTGCCGGAAAATCGACAATGATGAAATGTCTCTTCGGAACCTATCAGAAGGACGAAGGAACAATCGTATTAGATGGCAAGGAAGTTAATTTCTCTGGACCAAAGGATGCACTCGAAAACGGAGTTGCAATGGTACATCAGGAATTAAATCAGTGTCTGGAAAGAAATGTAATTGATAATTTGTTCCTCGGTCGATACCCAAAGAATTCGCTTGGTGTGGTCGATGAGGGCAGAATGAAAAAAGAAGCATCTGATCTGTTCAGAAAGCTTGGAATCACAGTGAACCTTACGCAGCCGATGAAGAAGATGTCTGTATCAAAGCGTCAGATGTGTGAGATTGCGAAGGCAATTTCGTACAATTCAAAAGTAATTGTACTTGATGAGCCGACTTCATCCCTGACAGCACCGGAAGTAGCAAAGCTCTTCAAGATGATGCGTCAGCTTAAGGATCAGGGAATCTCCCTGATTTATATCTCCCATAAGATGGATGAGATCTTCGAGATCTGCGACCAGATTTCCGTATTGCGGGATGGCAGTCTCGTAATGACGAAGGACAGCAAAGATACAAACATGAACGAACTCATATCAGCCATGGTAGGCCGTTCTCTGGATAACAGATTCCCGCCGGTTGATAATACACCGGGAGAGACAATTCTCTCCGTGCAGAACCTTTCAACAAAATATGCACCGAAGCTCCAGAATATCTCCTTCGATGTGAAAAAAGGCGAGATATTTGGTTTGTATGGATTGGTCGGTGCAGGCCGTACAGAGCTTCTTGAGACGATATTTGGTATGCGTACAAGAGCAGCCGGAAACGTTATCTATGATGGTAAGATGATGAATTTTGCATCTCCGAAGGATGCCATGAATCATGGATTTGCCCTCATTACAGAGGAACGTAAGGCAAATGGTCTGTTCTTAAAAGCAGATATTACATTTAATACAACCATTGCAAATATGAATCATTATAAGAGTGGACTTGCACTCTCGCATGATGATATGGTGCGGGCAACCGCAGAGGAAATCAAGGTCATGCATACGAAATGTATGGGACCGGATGATATGATTGCAAATCTGTCTGGTGGTAATCAGCAGAAGGTAATCTTTGGTAAATGGTTGGAGCGGTCTCCGAACATCTTTATGATGGACGATCCGACAAGAGGTATTGATGTTGGAGCAAAATATGAGATTTACGAGTTGATCATTAACATGGCAAAGCAGGGTAAGACAATTATTGTTGTTTCTTCTGAGATGCCGGAGATTCTCGGAATCACAAACCGTATTGGCGTTATGTCGAACGGACATTTGGCAGGTATTGTCAATACGAAGGAGACAAATCAGGAAGAATTATTAAAGCTTAGTGCGAAATATTTGTAATAGAGAGGAGTTTTGGCGATGGCAGATAAAAGTATGATCCTTTCGGCAGAAGCAGAAGCAGCGCTTTTGAAGCCGATTGATGAATATGTAGGAAAAATACAGAAGCAGATCGATGCACTTCGTGTAGATGGATCTGACAAGGTTCGAAGCTTAAAGAACCATATCGCAATTGCGAAGGAAGATAAGAATTTAACAAAGGAAGAAAGAGCAAAGATTATTGCGAAGGATAAGGCGGACTTAGAGAAAGCAAAATCTGTAGAATCTGCAAACAAGGATAAGGTATCCAAGCTCATTTCCGATGCAGAGAGCTATCTCTCCAAGCATTATAAGAGTGATTATTATGAGAAGGTTGTTGCAAGTTGCGAGGCAGAAAAGGCAGCTGAGAACGCTTCTTATGAGAAAATCGTAGCAACGATCAAGACAGAGCATGAGCAGACACTTGCAAAGCTTTCTGATTCTGAGGAAATCAAGGATGAGAAGTATGTATATCGTAACCGTCTGTTTGATGCACAGATGACACATGAGTCTAAATTGCAGGAAATCAAGGATAGAAAGCACGATGCATTTGCACATAAGTTCCATTTGATCGATCTGCTCCGGATGTCTAAGTATACATTTGGACAGAAGCAGTCACAGAAGGTAGAAAACTACAAGTACACATTCAATACAACACAGTTTTTGTATAAGAATGGTCTGTACATTGTAATTTTACTCATCTTTATTGCATTGTGTATCATCACACCGATTGTAAAGCATACACAGCTTTTGACACTGACAAACATTCTGAATATTTTGCAGCAGGCTTCCCCTCGTATGTTCTTAGCCCTTGGTGTTGCCGGTCTGATTCTGTTAACGGGTACCGACCTTTCCATCGGACGTATGGTAGGTATGGGTATGGTTACCGCAACCATTATCATGCACAGTGGCGTAAATACCGGTGGTGTATTCGGACATATCTTTGATTTTACAGGTATTCCGGTAGCGGGCAGAGCCATTATTGCACTTGTTGCATGTATCATACTTACAACCGTATTTGCAAGTATTGCCGGTTTCTTCATGGCGAAGTATAAGATGCATCCATTCATTTCAACCATGGCGAACATGCTGATTATCTTCGGACTTGTTACATACGCAACAAAGGGTGTATCCTTCGGTGCAATTGAGTCAAGTATTCCGAACATGTTTATTCCAAATCTTGGTGGATTCCCAACCATCATTATCTGGGCAGTTGTAGCAATCATTGTTGTATGGTTCATCTGGAACAAGACAACATTTGGTAAGAACCTTTACGCAGTTGGTGGTAATCCGGAAGCAGCTTCTGTATCTGGTATTTCCGTATTCAAGGTAACAATGGGAGCATTCATCTTAGCAGGTATCCTTTATGGATTCGGTTCATGGCTTGAGTGTAACCGTATGGTTGGATCCGGTAGTGCCGCATATGGACAAGGCTGGGATATGGATGCAATTGCAGCCTGTGTAGTAGGTGGTGTATCCTTCACAGGTGGTATCGGTAAGATCTCCGGTGTTGTAACTGGTGTACTGATCTTCACATCCCTTACATACTCTCTGACAATCCTCGGTATTGATACAAACCTTCAGTTTATCTTCGAAGGTATTATCATCCTTGCAGCTGTAACACTTGACTGTCTGAAGTATGTTCAGAAGAAGTAATCAAAGGAATCAAATAAAGTTGTAAATTGGAGAAGTCACCCGGTCAAGTGCACAAGGCATGGCTGGGTGACTTTTCCTGTATATTGTATATAATGTCAAAACGCAATAAAACCAGTATATATGGCACTGTTTAATTGGAACAATATAGGATGTATTGTAACTAAGAAGTTCTAAATGTTCTGATATATAGAATTGGTACCGGACGCAACCGCCACCAATTCGCCATCCGTGGCTCACTGGTGGCTTGTTTGAACGTCCTGTTCAAACATTGCTGGGAATTTACAGAACCTTAAGAACTTCTAAGTCACAAACATATTTATATTGTTCCAATTAAATAGTGCCACATATAAACTGGTTTTATTTTGCGTGTTTAATATATGAATTGGAGTAGGAAGCAAGCTGGTTGGAGCAAAAACTTGAAAATGAGGGAAACTCCCCCAATGGAACAAGAGCAGGAAGCAAGTTGGTTGGAGCAAAAACTTGAAAATGAGGGAAACTCCCCCAATGGAACAAGAGCAGGAAGCAAGTTGGTTGGAGCAAAAACTTGAAAATGAGGGAAACTCCCCCAATGGAACAAGAGCAGGAAACAAGCTGGTTGGAGCAAAAACTTGAAAATGAGGGAAACTCCCCCAATAAGGCAGGAGTAGGAAACAAGTCAGTTGGAGCAAAAACTTGAAAATGAAGGAAACTCCCCCAATCGAACAGGACTAGGAAGCAAGTTGGTTGGAGCAAAAACTTGAAAATGAGGGAAACTCCCCCAATGGAACAAGAGCAGGAAGTAAGCTAGTTGGAGTAAATTTCCGAAATAGAAGGAAAATCCCCAATTAGGCAATGGAAGCAAGCAACCAGCCAGATATTTAGGTATCTTTATAGTGATAACTTTGGTATAATAAGGACAATAAAACAACAAAGAACAATAAGAATTGCCGGAGAGTTCGGAAGCATCCTAACCAAAGACCAGATGCTTCCAAACCTACCCGGCAGGCGATAACAAGTGGGGTGCAACATGGAAAAATATAAAGTGCTTTTGGTGGATGACGAAGCAGAAGTCATCGAAGTAATTGAACAACGCATACAATGGGACGACCTTGGATTTACCGTTGTTGGTAACGCAACCAACGGAGTGAAAGCACTTGAACTGGTTGAGAAGCTTCAACCGGATGTCGTAATTACAGATATCAAGATGCCATATATGGATGGATTGGAGTTGTCCCGTCGTTTAAACCGGGATTACCAGAATATTCACATCATTATTTTTACAGGGTTTGATGAGTTTGAATATGCAAAGGAAGCAGTGCATCTGGAGGTTGAGGAATATATGCTGAAACCGATAAATGCAACGGAACTGTCTGATTGTCTGAAACGTCTGAAGGACACACTGGACCGGGAACGGGAAGAAAAACTGAATGTAACACGTCTGGAGAATTATTTCAATGCAGCACTTCCGGTACTGCAGAATAACTTCTTTGTATCTCTCATTGAGGGACGGGTGACAGAAGAAAACTGCGGGAAATTTTTTGCCGCGTATCAGATTGATATGAAAGGACCATATTATGGATGTGCAATTTTCCACACTTCGGAACATCATGTGCCGGACGGTATGAATCCGTTGCTGCTTGCGATGTCTGTTGAACACGAGATCAAGGAACGGCTTGCGACAGAGTGGAAGAGCCGGGTATTCTCTTATCTTGGCAATACACTGATGCTGATAGAACTCTCCTCGGAGGACGCGATTGTGCAGTTTACGGATTCGTGTGACCGCTTCTGCAAATGGGCTTATCGTGTGATGGGGGCAGTGGTTACGGCAGGCATCGGTCGTGTATGCGACAATATGGCGAATATTAAAACGTCTTACGATGGTGCCAGAGAGGCGGTATCGTACAGGGTATTGTACGGGACGAAACGCGCAATCAATATTGCCGAGCTTGCACCGAAGGAACAGGAAACAACCTTGCAACCGGAAGATACAAGGATGCATGATTTGTTCAAAGCCATTCATCTCGGACTAAAGGAAGAGATTGAGAAGGCCGTTGTAAATGAAATAGAAAAGCTGCACAGCAATGCACAGACGGTCAGTCAGTATAATCTTGCAATCATGGAGATGGTGGGAGCATTTTACCGGTTTTGTGCAAATAATTTCCTTGATTTTAATGATCATCTGCATGGAATCCAGAATCCTTACGAGACGATTCCACAGATGGATGAGAGTACACTTACGGCATGGATGCAGGAAGTTTCGGTAGAGCTTGGGGAACAGCTGAAAAATGCCCGAAACAGTACATCGAGACGGCTTGTGACCGATGCACAGAATCTTGTACGTGAGCGTTATATGGAGCCGGATTTGTCATTGGACACGATCTGCTCTGTGCTCGGGGTATCGAATTCGTATTTTTCGTCGGTGTTCAAGAAGGAGACGGGAAAAGCGTTTATCACGTATCTGACGGATTACCGGATGGATCATGCGGCAACACTGATACTGGAAACAAATGAGAAAAGCTATCAGATTGCTGAGCGAGTGGGATATCTGGATGCGAATTATTTCAGTTATGTATTCAAGAAACGATTTGGCGTGTCACCGTCGAAGTACCGGGCACAGCATACGAATCAGTAAGAAAAAATAGGGGAAATGGATTGAAAACAAGAGAGATGGGAAAATTGCAAAAGAAGGAAAGCTGGCTTCAAAGGTGGATGAAAAAGCAGGGCTGGACGCACCATAGAAGATTTATCGGACTGGATATCCAGTCAATCATTATGGCGGTTCTTACTGCACTTACATTAATTACGACAATTACAATTGGCCTGCTTCTGTATAGTCGTTTTAAAATGGCGATGAAGCAGACGGCTGTGTCGAACGCAGAGAGTATGGTCGAAAGCACGGTGGATAAGCTGGATGCGGAATTGTTGAATGTCCGTCAGATAATGAATGCAGTGAATTACAATATCATTCAGGAAAATGATATCTCCAGTGAAGATTTTAACCGCCAGTTCAGCCTGCTTTATGAAATCAACACAGACAAGGTTCAAAGCATGGCGCTGTATGACAGCGATGGCGCACAGCTTGTGGCAGAGCCGGTTTCAGAACGCAAGAAGGGCGTAAAGGCATCCGAACAGGACTGGTATACAAATGCAGAGGAGGAGATTGAGAATGTGCATTTCTCCCTGCCGCATATTCAGAATCTGTTTGAGGATGGCACATACCGGTACTACTGGGTTATTTCCCTCAGCCGTTCCGTGGATATTAACGATGGGGAAAAACCGCGCAGCGGTGTACTGCTGGTAGATATGAAATATTCTGTGATATCCAATACGATGAAGCGGATCAATGAGTCCTCAAACGGTATTTATTATTACCTTTGCAGCCGGGATGGACAGATGATTTACCATCCGAGACGTGCAGATATTGACCGTGGATATTTTTCGGAAAACTGTGAGATGACATCGCAATTAGAAGACGGAACGTATGAGCTTTCGCTGAACGGTAGACCGGGAAATGTTGTTGTGAGTAGTGTGGCATATACCGGCTGGAAGCTGGTCGGTGTGATTCCGGAGCGTGTACAGACAGCAAATATCAACCGGTTCCGGTATTATATTATCACAGCCATTCTGATTTTGATGATGATGTTGCTCGAAGTAAACAGGATCATATCAAGAAAGATTTCGCGTCCAATCCTGCGGCTGAATGAGTCAGTCAAGGCATATGAGACAGGTGGGGATACGGATATCTATATTGGTGGTTCTTCAGAGATCCGGCATCTCGGATATTCGGTCAAGAAGTCCTATGAACAGATAGAGAATCTGATGCAGGAGATTATCCGGGAACAGACTGAACGCAGAAAGAGTGAGATGGATGCACTGCAAAGTCAGATTAATCCGCATTTCCTATATAATACGCTCGAATCGATTACATGGATGGTTGAGGCACAAAAGAATAAGGAAGCGGTTCTCATGATTTCGGAGCTTGCCAGACTGCTTCGGATCAGTCTGTCAAAGGGAAGAACCGTAATCCGGATCGCGGATGAGCTGCAGCACAGCCGGAGCTATATGAATATCCAGCTTGTGCGCTATAAAGAACGGTTCCGCGTGGAATTTGATATTGACGAGGAAGTCAATGATTGCTGTACGGTCAAGCTCATCGTACAGCCGATTCTGGAAAATGCAATCTATTATGGTGTTGGAAATATGGACGAGGATGACGGCGGTATGATTACGGTACGCGGTGAGAAAAGGGAAGATGATATCTATCTCTCGGTCGAGGATAATGGCATGGGTATGAGTGAGGAAACGGTTGAAAATGTCCTCAAGGATAACAATAAAGTACCAAAGCATGGTTCCGGGGTAGGACTCATCAATGTGCACAACCGGATTCAGTTGATGTTTGGTAACGAATATGGTCTTCTTGTTTACAGTGAGCCGGATGAAGGAACGAAGATTGTGATACACATTCCGGCAATTCCGTTTACGGAGGAGAACCGGCAGCAGCTCGAGGCGCAGAGCTATAGAAATGGGAGGGCTACAGATGAAACGAGATAAATTAACATTTCTCATTGCAGAGCTTATTCTGATTGTCCTCGCAGCCTTCTTCATACATAAAATCTTCCAGGAGGATGTCGCTCAAAAGCGTGTAGCGGTTATCCTGCAGAATTCCGGTGACACCCGGTGGGAAGGTGTAATCAATGGATTAAAGCAGTCTGCGAAAACCAATAATCTGCATCTGATCATCTGTAATACGGATGATATTGTAAGCGCGCAGGACGAGCGGGAGCTGATCGAGGAACAGCTGGAAAACGATGTGGATGCATTTATCCTGTGCCCGGCACCGGGGGCAGATACGAAGGATATGTTAGACTGGCTCGGCGAGCAGAAGAAGCCATTTGTACTTCTGACAGAAGATGTTTATACCGGTGAACAGCCAGAGGCAAGCGGGTATGCGACAGTCAAACCGGATAATTACCAGATTGGATACACACTTGGCACGCAGCTTATTACGCAGGACGAAGATGGGCTGAAAGGAAAAAGAATTGGCGTGATTGCCGGACGATCCAAGACGGAGGCAAGTGTGAATCGTATCCAGGGACTGAAGGACGCATTGGAGAAACAGGATTGCGAGATTGCATGGGAGTATAATGAAGAAAGTGACACGGATATCTGTGCGGTTGTTGATGCACAGGAGTCCGTCGATTATATGGTGGTAATGGATACGCAAGCCTTGGATACGCTGGGTGAACACGCGGAAAATGGTGTGTATAAGGATGCGAAGATCTTTGGCGTTGGTACGAGCATGAAATCGATTGCACTGCTCGATGCAGGACAGGTGCAGTGTCTGGTAATCCCGGATGGATACGGGATTGGTTATGAGAGTGTCGAGGAAATTGAAAAAGAACTGACACGGACATTTTACACGTTGAAGAGCCATGAGAAGGAAGTAAAAGTTATTTATAAGGAAGATTTGTTCTCGGATGAGATAGAAAGGTTTTTGTATTCGTATGAGTAGAAGAGACGTAAAGAAGAATATAATAGCATGGTTGTGCGTGTGGGTATTTTTGATTTCACTGACAGGCTGCGGAAAGCAGGACACAAAAGCCGATCATATGTTGCGCGTTGGTGTCGTGACATATACACCGGATGACCCGTTTATCAATGCAATGACAGAAATAATAAAAAGTAATCTGAAAGCAAAAGAGAGCAATACGACGAAGATAATCGTATCTGTAAGAAGCGGCGACAATGACCAGCAGGAACAGGACGAAATCGTTGAGGAAATGATTGATGCCGGATGTGATGTTTTATGCGTGAATCTGGTTGACCGGACGGCACCGTCGAATATTGTCCGGATGGCCCGGCAGAATGATATTCCGGTTATTTTCTTTAACCGGGAACCGGTACAGGAGGATCTTCTTCAGTGGGATAAGCTTTTCTATGTTGGCTGTGATGCGGCACAGTCCGGTGAGATGCAGGGCGAGATCGCTGCGGAATATATTAAGAATCACCCGGAGGTCGATAAGAATGGCGATGGGAAGATCCAATATGTGCTTTTAGAAGGGGAAGCCGGACATCAGGATGCGATCAGCCGGACAGATCTGTCGGTTAAGACGATGATTGAGAATGAAATAGAACTGGAGAAACTCAGCTATCAGTTTGCAGACTGGAACCGGGCACAGGCAGAAAACCGGGTGAGTCAGTTGATCGATCAGTATGGTTCCGAGATTGAGTTGATTTTATCGAACAATGATGAGATGGCACTTGGTGCTGTTGAGGCGTACAAAAATGCCGGCTACAGGCAGGCGGAGCGGCCGATTATTTTCGGCATTGATGGTCTGACCGATGCATTGGAGGCAGTGGAACATGGTACGATGCAGGGAACGGTCTATAACGATAAGGAAGATCAGGCGAGGATGATCGCACTTTTGACGGTCGCATTGTTTCAGGGAAGCGATATCGAAGGGTATGGTCTGGAGGATGACATCTATTATATGTCACAATATCGTAAGGTAGACGCGGACAACGTCGATACATTCCTTGGAAAGTAAGGAAGGCTGCAACTGGAATTATGCAGAAAATGAATGCACGGATGAATGAATGGATGTATGACTGAATGCGTGGATGAATGGACGCACGGATGAATGGATGCGCGGATAAATAGATGCAGATGTTGATTGACAGTATAAAAAGAAACGGAGAACAGCTATGCAGGAGACATGGTTAGAGCAATTTTACAACGAAATGGACGCGGAGAAGCGGCTGGACATATTGAATACGAATGCAGATAAAACTGTGAACACGAATGAACCGGAAAATCATTCAGCAGGAAATCCGGAGGAAGTGAATGCGGCGTTTATAAAGAAACTCTGGGTGGCGCGTTACGGAAAGCGCAAACCGAAGACAGATGCATTCGTCGGGTATCTGATGCAGCTCAAATATATTGCGGAGAGCGGGGCAAATGATATCGGTGGACAGAAGCGCAAGCAGGCAGTTGAGACCGTCTCCGGACTGTGCCTGTTCGATGCAGACAAGCGGCCGGAAACCGAACAGAAAATCCTGCTGTCTGAGATGACGCATGCATTCCGGAAGTTTATTGATGTAAGCAGAAACGGCAGAGGGTTTACGTCGATCGTCTTCGGTATGGGGCAGCTTTCCGATGAGGGTGTGGCGAAGAAAATCGCAGAACAGATCAGCGCGATTGCGTTTACTGCGCCGCACATGCTGCATATGGAGAAGGAATTCGCATTGCTGCAGGAGGCCGCGAAGCGGGCATTCCGGGCGGAATACCCGAACCGGGAGCATTTCCTGAAGAAACTGTAATCTGAAATTAGGCAAGGGGTTGTCTCTTTCTGTATTGGGAAGGAGAGAACCCCTTTTGTTTGCGAAACAGCCGGCTGAAATAGAGTTGGTCATCGTAGCCGACGATCTTCGCAATCTCATAGATCGAATAATTGGTCTGCTCCAGAAGAATCTGTGCATTGTTGACGCGCAGCGATACGATAAACTGCATCGGTGTCATGCCGGTGTATTTCTTGAAGTTTCGGATAAACCAGCTCACACTCATGCCCCTGGTCTGGGCGTAATTTTCTATACTGATATCCTGATTGTAATTCTCGTTGAAATAGGTAACAGCACTGTGCATCTCCCGATCCAGATATTCGTTTTTCAGAATATGCACGCGTGTGAGTTCCCGCTGAAATACAATAAGCAGATGGCGAAGCAGCAGGGCAAGCATTTCCTCGTAGTGTTCCTGACAACGCTGTAATTCCTGTATGATCTGTTTGAACAGCCGTTCGTATTCGAGTGAGGAACCGACCGGGAATACCCGCTCGTCATCTTGCAGACCATAGCTTCGCAGGATGTTTTTTACATCGGAACCCGTGAAGTGAATCCAGTACACTTCGGTTTTATCTTCTCCATAATATTCATATTTCTGTAATTCTTTTGGACGAAACAACACCATGTTTCCGGCAGGGACGATCGTCTCATTTTCCGGTTTATCAAAATGAAAATGTCCAAGTCCGGATGCGATATAGATTATCTGATAATCCAGGCGTCCCTTTGGACGGTAGGTCGGCATCCTCGGATCGTCGCTCAGACGATAGATGCCGCAGCTTCCGACGACGAGCGGGCGGCTTTTGTCCTTGAAATCCAGATGGGAATGATTTAAGTAACCGGTATTGATATACATAGGGACACCTCCTATTGCTCATTGTATCATGTCGCCTGCGGCTCCATGTTTGTATTCGCATTATGCTGGTATGTGCAAGCACATCCCATCGCAATGCTCATTGTATCATTTCGTCCATATTTTGTCCATTCCTGTTCATAGACTTTTTATACGGAAATCAGTATTATAATATCAGACAATACGAAAAGACAGAAAAATGAGCGGTTCATTTAAAACAAAAAAATACATATACAAGGAGGACGATTTATGATTGTGCCACGTTATTATGAAGATTTGGATTTCTTACATGAACATACGATGCCGCCAAGAGCGTATTATATACCAGCTTCCCACCGAATGGAGGATCTGGTGGAGCATCGGGAGGCATCCGACCGCGTACAGATGTTAAACGGCATGTGGAAATTCCGGTATTTTGAGAGCATCTATGATGTGAGGGATGCATTTTATGAGAGCGGTTATGATACGTCGGATTTTGATGAGATTCCGGTGCCTGGTGTCTGGCAGATGGCAGGCTATGACACGCATCAGTACACGAATTTCCGCTATCCATTTCCGTTTGATCCGCCGTATGTGCCGCAGGATATTCCGTGTGGTGCGTATGTGCATACGTTTTCTTATGCGAAGGATGAGAAGGCACCGAAGCTGTACCTGAACTTTGAGGGCGTGGATAGCTGCTTTTATGTATGGGTGAATGGCATCTATACCGGATATAGTCAGGTGTCCCATGCAACGAGCGAGTTTGATGTGACAGATGTGATAGAAGAGGGCGAGAATACGATTGCCGTACTTGTCTTGAAATGGTGCGATGGTTCGTATCTCGAAGATCAGGATAAGTTCCGGATGAGCGGTATCTTCCGGGATGTCTATCTTCTGAAGCGGCCGGAAAAGGCGGTGCAGGATTATCGGATCACGACGGAAATCACGGAAGCGTGTGCGAAAATTACATTGGATATCAGCTACTATCAGGAGACTCCGGTTACCGTATCCGTGGAGGATGCGGCAGGGACTGTGGCTGCACAGGCAGTAATCAGCAAGGCTGGAACTGTGACATTGGAAATTGCAAACCCAGAGCTTTGGAATACGGAACATCCGTATCTGTACACGCTCATCCTGCAAAGCGCGGATGAGACGATCGTGGATGCGATTGCTTTGCGCACGGTAGCGATACAGGAGCGGGTGTTATATTTCAATGGACAGGCAATCAAGCTGCGCGGTGTGAACCGGCATGACTCGGATCCGGTCACAGGATTTACAGTTGATGTTGCAAAGATCAAGAAGGATCTCACTTTGATGAAGGAGCATAATTTTAATGCGATTCGTTCGAGTCATTATCCGAATGCACCGTATTTTTATCAGATGTGCGACCGCTATGGATTCCTCGTGTGCGATGAGGCAGATATCGAGGCACATGGACCATTTATGCTGTACCGCAAGGAGGATACAGACTACAACCGCTTCAAAAAATGGAACGAGAAGATTGCAGATGATTCGGCATGGGAGCAGGCGATTCTTGATCGAGTGAAGCGTATGGTTGCGAGGGATAAAAACCGCTTCTGTATCATTTTCTGGTCGATGGGAAATGAGAGCGCCTATGGATGCAATTTTGAAAAGGCTCTTGCATGGACAAAGGAATACGATCCATCCCGTATCACGCAGTATGAGAGTGCGCGGTATCGGAATTACGATGTGACGTATGATTACTCAAATCTTGACCTGTACAGCCGGATGTACCCGGCACTTTCCGAGATCGAAGAGTATCTCGAGAAGGATGGCAGCAAACCGTTTCTGCTTGTGGAATATTGCCATAGCATGGGGAACGGGCCCGGCGATCTGGAGGATTATTTCCAGATAATTCAGAAGGATGCGCGGATGTGTGGCGGATTCGTCTGGGAGTGGTGCGATCATGCGGTTGCACATGGACTGGCGGAAAATGGAAAGACGAAATATTATTATGGCGGCGATCACGGCGAGACAATCCATGATGGAAATTTCTGTATGGATGGACTGGTGTACCCGGATCGTACACCACATACCGGATTGCTTGAATATAAGAATGTGTACCGTCCGGTGCGTGTTGTATCTTATGATGAGAAGACCGGCAGACTTGTATTGCATAACTACATGGATTTTGATGATATAAGCGACTATACAGACATCTTGTATGAAGTAACTGTGGATGGTCTGTGCGTGCAAAAGGGTGTGCTGGATGAGGTATCGATCGCACCGCACAGCGACGGTGTGATGACGCTCAAGCTGGACATTCCGCAGAGCGGCAAGGTGTATCTGAAGCTCCGGTATCAGTTGAAAAAAGAACTTCCATTGCTCCCGGCAAAGCATGAATTAGGATTTGATGAGGTGCTGCTTGCCAATGCCGATGGCAGAAACCAGACGGCAGCCAAATGGCTGGCAGAAGCGGAAGAAAAAAATGAGATCAGTGTCAGCGAAACCGATACAGAGATTACATTAAAGGCGAGCGATTTCGCCTATGCGATTAGCAAGAAAACCGGACTTTTTACGAAGCTTCAATATGCAGGAAGGGACTATCTGAACCATCCAATGGAGCTGAACATCTGGAGAGCACCGACAGATAACGATATGTATATCCGCGCAAAATGGGAGAACGCACATTTTCACGAGGCGTACACAAGAGCGTATAAGGTGGAGACAATTCAGAACCGGTACGGCGTGATTGTGATGAGTCATGTCGGCGTTGTAGCACCAACGGTACAGAAGATTCTGGATGTCGAGCTCGTGTGGAAGGTGGAAAGTTCAGGAAGAATTACCGTATCCATGGAGGTAAGCAAGGATGCAGAGTTCCCAGAACTTCCGAGATTCGGTGTGCGTGTATTCTTCAACAAGAATCTTTCTGAGGCTTCGTATTATGGTATGGGACCGCAGGAGAGCTACCGTGACAAGCACAGAGCTGCGAGTCATGGATTGTATCGCAGTGCGGTGAAGGATCTGCATGAGGACTACATTATGCCACAGGAAAATGGCAGTCATTTCGATTGTGATTATGTTGAACTGCACAACGGCCGGTACGGAATCGCGGCAGTGTCTGAGACACCATTTTCATTTCAGGCGTCAAACTACACACAGGAAATGCTGACACAGGCAAAGCACAATTATGAATTGGAAGAATCGGACAGTACGGTATTGTGTATCGATTATGCGTTAAACGGCATCGGCTCCAACAGTTGTGGACCTGAGGTACTTGCGGCATATCGATTCGATGAGAAGGAATTTCAGTTTGGGTTTACACTTGTTCCGTATGTGAAGGGATGATATGAGGAGAAAAGCTATGGAAGAGAAAAAATATTTAAAATGGTATAACAAGGTGGGCTACGGTTCCGGCGATATCGCCGGAAATGTGGTGTATGCGTTTTTGACATCGTTTGTCATGATCTATCTGACCGAGACGGTTGGACTTGCGTCCGGAATGGTTGGAACTTTGATCGCATTTTCGAAGTTGCTGGATGGATTTACAGATGTTTTCTTTGGTTCACTGATCGACAAGACACACAGCAAGCTTGGGAAAGCACGTCCGTGGATGCTGTATGGATATATCGGCTGCGCAGTCACGCTGGTTGCTTGCTTTGCGGTACCGACAAGCCTTGGCAAGACAGCACAGTATACGTGGTTCTTTCTGGCATACACACTGTTAAATGGCATTTTTTACACGGCAAATAACATCGCGTATTCGGCACTAACATCGCTGATAACAAAGAACAGTAAGGAACGTGTACAGATGGGTTCTTACCGGTTTATCTTCGCATTTTCGACAAGTCTACTGATCCAGTCGATTACCGTTGGATTTGTTGACCGCTGTGGTGGTGATGCGGCGGCATGGAGACTGGTTGCCATTATCTATGCGGTTATTGGACTGGTGGTAAATACGATCTCCTGTCTTTCCGTGAAGGAGCTTTCCGAGGAAGAGCTGAACGAGGGTAAAACGCAGGATAATGAAGAAAAGTATGGACTGATTCAGGCGTTCAAGCTGCTTGTGAAGAACAAATATTATATGATGATTTGTGGGACATATATCTTACAACAGTTGTATAGTGCGATGATCGGTGCTGGCTTGTTTTATATGACATGGGTGCTCAAAAATAAAAACCTCTTCGGATGGTTTGCATGGGCGGTCAATATTCCTCTGATTATTGCGTTGATCTTCACGCCGACATTGGTAGGAAAATGGAAGGGCATGTATAAACTGAATATGCGAGGCTATATGCTTGCTGTAATTGGCAGGGCACTGGTTGTCGTTGCAGGTTATATCGGCAATGTGCCATTGATGCTTGTATTTACAGCTGTTGCTGCGCTCGGTCAGGGACCGTGGCAGGGCGATATGAATGCCATGATCGCATCGTGTTCGGAATACACCTATCTCACACAGGGAAAGCATGTCGATGGAACGATGTATTCCTGCACGTCATTGGGCGTGAAGATTGGTGGCGGTATCGGAACTGCGGTTGTTGGATGGTTGATGGAATTGAGCGGCTATGTTGGAAAAAATACGACACAGCCACAGTCCGCACTGGATATGATGCAGTTTATGTACCTGTGGCTGCCGTTGATCTTCGATGTATTGATTCTGGTTATTCTTTCCAAGATGAATGTGGAAGCAGAAAACGAGCGGATAAAATTGCAGCGGGGTATTGGTTCGGATATCCGTCATGAGATATAGGAAGCTGGAACGCAAACAAAAAGCTGGGACAAAAATCCCAGCTTTTTATGCTTATGTAATTACTTGCGCAACAATTTACCCGCGCAGCAACAATTCCTTCTCGATCATTTTTCCATTCCGGTAGTAGAATCTTGGAACTCGCTTGCTGACGGCACACGTTAATTCGTATGGAATCGTGTTTGCCAGAGCTGCCATATCATTGATGGAATTCTTCTTTCCGAAGATTTCAATCTCGCTGCCGACATCGACCTGCATCTTGTCAGTCAGATCAATCATGCACATATCCATGCAGATCTTTCCGCGCTGGTAAACCGGACCTTCGTCCGACATCAGCGTGCAGCGGTTGGAGAGTGCACGGAAGAATCCATCGGCATAACCGTAAGGGATGACGCCCATACGTGTCGTCTTGTCCGTTACATAGATGCCGCCGTAGCTGATTGCGGTACCGGCCGGGTAGGTCTTGATCGTGCTGACCGTCGTCTTTAAGCTCATGACTGGCTGGAGTCCAAGCTCATCTGCGAATTCACCATAGCCATATAACAAAAGTCCCGGTCTTACCATATCAAGCCATGTTTCCGGATAACGGGCAACTGCACCGGTATTGGCACAGTGGCGGATGGCGAACCGTCTGCCGAGCTTTTCCTCGACGCTTTTGATCACATCGGTAAATAATTGGAACTGATGCTCTGTGTAGGCTTTGCATGCATCGCCAGGCTCATCCGAGACAGCAAAATGTGTAAAGATACCTTCGGCGTAAAGCCCCGGAAGCGAGCAACCCTCACAGATACCTTCCACTCCGGTATCAAAATAATCACCGTCGCACAGATATCCAAGCCTTGACATTCCGGTGTCAACCTTGATATGAATCTTCAACGTACCACCGCATTTCACAGCTTCTTCACTGTATTCAAGTGCCTTTGCCTTACAGGTAACAGCCTGTGTGATGTTGTACTCGATCAGGCGGCTGACCTGCTCCTTCGGTGTATGTCCAAGAATCAGAATCGGCATCGTGATGTCATTTAAACGAAGTTCAATCGCTTCATCAATACTGCTGACCGCCAGATAATCAGCACCTAGCTCCTGCAGCAGGCGACTGACCTGTACAGAACCGTGTCCGTAGGCATCTGCCTTAACAACACCTAAAAACTTGACATCCGCACCAATCCGGTCGCGCAATGTTTTATAATTATGAGCAAGGGCATCCAAGTCAATTTCTGCCCATGTCCGCTTCAATGTGGAATCCATCTTTCGCACCTCGATTATGCAATATTTTAAAACATATTTTAGCACAAAATGACAAGAGAATCCATATATCCAATCAAAAATGGCAGAATAGATTTTAATATAAGAACCAAGTAAAAATTGTTATAATTATAGTGATACTTGGTTGTAAAATTGCTGAATCAAGAATATTGTATACGTGGAGGTGAAAAAATGAATCGATTTGGACAGTATTTAAAAAGTAAAAGAATGGAGGCCGGACTCACACAGCAGCAGGTGGCAGATAATTTAAATGTATCAAAAAATGCAGTACAAAATTGGGAAAGCGGAAACACGAAAATAAAAACAGATCGATTTTCCCAATTGGCATATATCTATAATATTTCTGTTCAGGATCTATGGAGTGAAATAGAAAAAATAGAAGATCTAAGTCAGTCGAATTGGCCGGACTTTTTGTTTGAAGAAGATATAAATACAAGAGTGAGCCAATTGCATTTGAATAGAAATCAGCAGGAGCTGTTTGGCTTGCTCTATATTTATGAAGCAGAATATCTAAAAAATGATACTTTGGGTTATGACACTTTTGAAGAGGATTTAAAACGAATTCCATATGGATTTATAGAGAAAGTTGGAAGTATTCAATTTTTGAATCTGGCTCATGGATTACATCAGGTATTAAAATATGTCAAGACAGACTTCTTGACAAAGATGCTCCGACTGAATCCGGAGGCAGAGTTTGATATTTGCAGAATGAGTAAGGAAGAAATATGTGAGTTTATTGATAAAGGATATAAAAATGAAGATTCATTTGCAACCGGATTCGATGAGCAAGAATATAAGTATGAAGGAGATGAAGCGCTTAATTTTGGGATATCAATGGAAAAAGCAGGAAAGATATTACCGTTGTTAGAGAAAGCACCTATTTGGATAACGACTGGGACATGGCATAGCAAGCTGCAAAAAGATATTCCACGTGAAGTTGTTGAAATGTGTGGAATGGATTATGCTTGTTGGAAGGATAACCTGTATCAGGATGAAAAGATCAATATCTTTATGATACGTTATGGAATTGAAGCGATAACAAAGTATGAGTCGAAACGAAATAATCGTGGAGAGGAACAGTGGTTTTTATCAATAAATAACTTGGGCTATAAGCTTTTGAACTGGTTTCGAGTAAGGAGGTAAATGATATGGGGAAAAAACGTAATACGGCAATATTTATTGATGGCGAAAATATAGGTGCAAAGAAAGCCAATCAGATTTTTTCGGTTGCTAAGGAGTGTGGAATCACAGATTATATAAAAGTTTATGGGAGACAGAAAGATAAGCGGACGAAGCGGTGGTCAGAAGTTGCAAAACGAACACAGCGAATGGAAGATATTCGCTTATATGGTGGACCACAAAAAGATAAGGTGGATAAAAAGATACAGAGAGATACATTGATGGCAATCACAAGAACGCCCAATATTGATATATTTTTAATTGTGACATCGGATCATGGCTATGTGCAAAATATTAAAGAATTGCGAGAAAAGGGGAAACGTGTAGTTGTCGTTGGGGAGGACAATTCACCGGTAACCCTGAGGAACGCAGGTAATGAATTTATATTGATATAAAATGTGGCAATTACTATTTCTGCTAGAAAACAGAACATGCTATGGTATAATGAAAAAAACGGAACACATGGGAGGAATACGCATGGTTACAGGCGAGAAGATATTTGATCTGCCATTTTATAATGCAAAAGGAATTCTGACAGGTGGTGATATTTATGGGCCACGTTATCGGATAGCAAAACTTACCGTAGAGGAAGCACCGGAAGAGGAAGGCGGAGAAGGAACGAAAACCGATTATTTCGATGTCTGTGTGTGGAATGCAGGTACGTGTTTTGAGAAAACTCCGGAAGAGTGTAAGACGTACAAACGCTTTCCGTTTGACGCAGAAGGCAGGGATGCAGTGATCACATGGCTAAACGAGCAGATTCCGGAGAAGCAGTAAAGAAAAATGCAACAATCGGTTCAATGACAGACATATAGTCATGCAGTATAATAAAAAAAGAATATGGTGCAGCGGTGTATTAGAAAAACAGGAGGGTGTGTATGAGATTTTTACATATAGCGGATCTGCATCTGGGAAAATCACTGGATGATTTTGATATGAAAGAAGACCAGCAGTATATTCTGAACCAGATTCTGGATATCGCGCGGGCGAAGGATGTAGATGCGGTTTTGATTGCGGGGGATGTGTTCGACAAGGCGGTTCCGAGTGAGGGGGCGGTGCAGCTTCTGGATACATTTTTGCAGGCGCTTGCCAGCCGGAAGCTTCCGGTCTACATGATCAGCGGAAATCACGATTCGGACGAGCGGCTGAACTTCGGAAGCGGACTGTTCGAGGCAAATGACATCCATATCGCAGCAAAATATACGGGGACATTGGCACATTATGTGGCAGAGGACGACATTGGAGAGGTGCATATCTATGCACTTCCGTTCGTCAAAGCATCGCAGGTAAGAAGGTATTATCCGGATGCCGAGATAGACTCCTATGCGGACGCTGTACGGGAAGTGCTGACGCAGGCACAGATCGATCCGGATGCGAGAAATATACTGGTGGCACATCAGTTTGTGTCCGGGAAAGATGTAGATCCGGAGCTTGGCGGTTCGGAGAGTGTGATGACACAGCATGTCGGAACGGTGGAGAAAATCGGGTATGACTTATTTGACGCGTTTAACTACGTGGCACTTGGGCATATTCACTCTTCCCAGAGTGTCGGACGGACAGAGATCCGGTATGCGGGTTCTCCACTCAAATACTCCTTGTCAGAGGCAGGCTCGATCAAAGAGATTCCGGATGGCACAAGAAAACGGGATGGTGCGAAACAGGTGCCAATTGTCACAATCGATGGCGAAGGACATGTGGAGATTGAGTTCGAACCGCTGAAACCGATGCGCGATCTGATTCATGTGCGCGGTGCATTTGCGGATATCATCAAACAGGAGAACTTAGAAGCGGACACGCAGTGTTTTCTCTATGCGACACTCACGGATGAGGAGATTGTTCCAAATGCCATGCAGATCTTGCGGGAATATTATCCGAACGCGGTGCATCTTGATTATGATAATTCCCGGACACGTGGAAATTTCCGCGCGGATGTGATTCGTGAGACACAGAACCGGTCTTTTGAGGAACTGATTGGTGATTTCTACCATGAAATCTATGACCGCGATATGAGTGAAGAAGAGATGGTTATGATGATGGAGGTTGCAAAGGAGGCGGGGATTCTATGAAACCAAGAAAATTGATTATGCAGGGATTTGGCCCGTATGTGGAGAAGACAGAGATTGATTTCTCGAAGTTTGAACACAAGGGGCTGTTTCTGATCTGCGGAAATACCGGTGCCGGCAAGACAATGATTTTCGATGCAATCTGCTATGCGTTGTACGGGGAGACGAGTGGCGATTACCGCGATGAGAGGAATCTGAAGAGCGAGTATGTGGATGTGAAGGCGAAGAGCTTCGTAGATTTTTATTTCGAGCATCAGGGGAAGGACTATCATATCTACCGGGAACCGAGCTATCAGTATGTGAATCGGAATGGGAAAATAACTGACAACGCGGAGAAGGTAATCTTCTATCAGCCCGATGGATCTACAATCGAGAATGTAAAGCAGGTCGATGGTTCAAAGAACCAGCCGGGGGCGATTCCGGCGCTCCTTAATATCAATGTCAGCCAGTTCAAGCAGGTGGCGATGATCGCGCAGGGCGAATTCTGGAAGCTGTTAAATGCGAGTACAGCCGATCGGACAACCATTCTTCGAAATATCTTTCAGACCGGAAGCTATAAGGCGTTGGAATTCAAATTGAAGAGCCGGATGGATGCAAGTGATGACCGCAAAAATGCAATCGCACAGACAATTACCGAGGCGTTTGGCGATGTGCAGGTGCCTGCGGATAGAGGAAAATCAACCCTGGCTGATGTAGATCAGACAGATGCAGATAATGCAAAGTTATCAGCCTTGGAAGATCAGATAGACACAGATGCTGTCGGACAGCCGGAGATGGAGAATTCGTCTGCCGGTGACGATGCACAGGCAGATCGTCAGCTACTCTCCCCGGCACAGAAGATTGTAGATTTGCAGGAGAAACTGAAGAATCTGGATAAGAAGCAGGATAAGAAAAAAGATAAAACTGTCTGGAATATCGAGGATATGCTTACGTGGATAGCGGAAATCCTGCAGGAAGATGCGGATAAGGAAACAAAAAAACAGAAGCAGTTAAAGGAAGCAGAGGAGACACTCCGCAATTTGCAGGACAGACTTGCAACTGCGAAGATGAACAATGAAATCCTCACAAGTTATGCGAAAGCGAAGGAAGCACTGGTCGTTTTAGAATCGCAGAAAGATGCGTATGCGGACAGACAGGCAACGCTGGAACGCTGTAAGCAGGCAACCTATAAAGTAAAGTCGGACTATGTGGCATGGCAGACGAAGCAGGCGGAATGTGCGCAGACGAGGCAGCAGATCGAAGCGGGACAGGTCCGGATCAAAGCGTGTGAGAAGCGTGTGGCACAGGCAGATGCAGGTGTGACCGAAGCGGAGAAGCTGCGTCCGGAAGCAGATGCCTGTCAGCAGAAAATCCATAAGATTCAGGAAGAAGAAAATGATTATAAGAGCCGCGAAGACCTGAAACGATTGCATCTGGATATCCAGGCACAGCAGGCAGCCCTGCAGCGCAGAGAGATGGCGCTTGTCACAGAAGAACAGGTGTTGCAGCAGAAAATCCGGAATCTGCTTGCAAGAAAGCAGCAGTTAGCCGGAAAGCCGGATGAACTTTATAAAGAAAAGGAAATCTATAAGGATTTTCATGATATGAAGGAAAAGACCAACGAGATCGCGGATGTGGAGATTCCGGCATGGGAGGCAAAGAAGCAGGCGCATCAGGCTGTGGCTCACAGCTATATGGCATGTCGGGCAGCGTATGAAAATGCGAGGGAAGCGTATGACCGGGCTGACCGGTTGTACCGTGCGAACCTGATTGGGATTCTGGCACAAAACCTAAGCGAGGGCGATGCCTGTCCGGTCTGTGGTTCCACACATCATGAGCATCTGGCACCGCTTGTGGAAGCGTCCGTGACGGAGGAACGCTGGAAGGCACTCAAGCAGGAAGAAGAGACAAAACAGCTGGAAATGAACGCAGCCATGAACAAAGCAACTGCGTGTAAGGAAAGCTTGCAAGCGCAGGAAACCCAGCTGGAGAAGGATATCCGCATCTGCATGAAAGCGGAGTTTGCAGCGCAGGCGGCAAACCTTGAAGATCTGGTCGAAGTATTTCATGGGCAGCGAACGCTTCTTATGGAGCACTTGAAGCAGCAGGAAGCAAAGGTGGAAGACTTGCAACAAAGCTGCAATCGGTTGAAAGAGACGGAACAGGCACTGCAGTCCGCACAGGGGGAAGAAACGACACAGCTTGCATATGTGCGTAATCAGCTTGCACAGGAAAAGCAGGAACTGATTGCCAGGCAGGCGGAGACGAAGGCGAAGCTTGAGAAGCTGCAGACACTTGCCTTCCCGGATTGGAATACCGCAAAGAACGAAGGAAATCTTGCGATTCAGCGCCTGAATCAGATCAATCAAACGATAGAGACAGCTGCCGAAGCGAAGCGGCAGGCAGAGGACGCAAAGACGCGCGCACTGATCGAGGTTGAGACGAACCGGAAGCTGATTGCAAAACAGGAACAGGATGCAAAACAGCTGCAGGACGTATTCGAAGCGAAACTGACAGAGTATCAATTTACGACGGTGGAAGAGTTGCAAGCATATGTTGTCACGGATGTGCAGATACAGACCGAGGAGAAGCAGATCGCAGATTACGCAAAACGGATTGCAGAGATAACTGCCAAGGTGACCCAGTTAGAGATGGACAATCATGCGAAAGAGCTGGAACTCGTCGATCTAGAGACTCTGCGGGCAGAGCAGGAAACACAGCGTGTACAGGTAGAAGCGGTAAGAGCCGAGTTGCAGACCATTACCTTCCGTATGCAGAACAACCTTGCAAAACGTCAGAAGATCGAGGAAAATAAGTCCGGGTACGAGAGGACGGAGAAGGAGTACAATTTGAGCAACAACCTGTATAATCTGGTAAGTGGACAGGCGAGAACGAAAAAAGGAAAGATCACATTTGAACAGTATATTCAGGCAACGGGATTTGACAGCATCGTAGATGCAGCCAATAAGCACTTAGAACCGATGAGTGAGAAGCAGTTCCAGCTCTTCCGCAAGGAAGGGGCACTCAGTGTGCAGAGTAGCAATTTCCTGGATCTCGAAGTGCTCGATACCAACACAGGCAAGCGGCGTCCGGTCGGAAATCTGTCGGGTGGCGAGAGCTTCAAGACATCGCTTTCCCTGGCACTTGGTCTGTCGGATACGATTGCACAAAAACGGGGCGGAATCCAGATGGACGCGCTCTTCGTTGATGAGGGCTTCGGCACACTGGATAACAAGTCACTGGAGGAGACGAAGGCAGCGCTGATGAGTCTGTCCGGTGCGAACAAGTTGGTCGGTATTATCAGCCACCGCGATGAATTGATGGAAATCCCGCAGAAGCTGATCGTCACGAAGGAACAGGACGGAAGCCATATCCGGATGGAGACGGAGCTTTAAGGGAAAACAGAAGAAACTCCCCCATGCCAGTCAGCAGATATGCCAGCGATGGGGGAGTTTCTGAAAAAAATCGTTTACCCATGAAACTCAATCGTATAAGTATGTACCGCTTCGGTGTTTGCGTCTAGGCTCTGCTCGCCCGGTTTCTCCGCCAGATCTCCGGTGAAATCCATGTTATCAGTGCGGCCGAGCCAAGGCTCTAAGCAGACATACGGACCATCCGGTTTGGACCAGATTCCGACATATGGGAAGTCTGTGCAAGTAAGTGTGACGAATGGTTTTTTATCCGCATCGACGAGTCCGATGCTTGGAAGCTGTCCGTCCTCGAAGACCAGCGCGTCCTTGTCGAACAGGGTATCTGTGACAGGAACGTACGCACTGCCGGCATCGTTGAATGGATAACTCTGGCTCGTATCGGCAAGGCCGGAACCGGCTGCATCAAGCAGGAGATAGTGCCGTGCATTTGAATCCGGCAGGGCGATGGAGTATTCGCTCCGCGCATGTCCCGGTGCAATCTGGAATCCCGGATGTCCGCCGATGGAATATAACATTTCGCTGGAACCAAGATTTTTCACTGTCCATGTGACGTGGAGGAGACGCGGATTTTCTTCATCGAAGTGATGTGTGATCAGAAGCTCAAATTCAAACGGATAGATTTCCAGCGTTTCATCCGAGTACACAAGTTTGTGTGTGATGGAATCCGCAGTTTCCTCGATGCAGGTAAATTCCGCATCGCGCGCGAATCCGTGTTGTGTCTTCATGGCGTAGGTATTTCCGTTGTAACGGTAGGTTCCGCCCTTGACTTTGCCGACAAATGGGAACAGCACCGGCGCGTGTCGGTTCCAGACTGCCGGATCGGCACACCAGATCCGTTCGAAATCCTGTTCTTTATCGTAGACACTTGTAAGTTCGGCACCGTGGTCGGATACCGTAACCTTCAGATACTCATTTTCAATCGTATGCAACATGTTGATACCTCCTAAAACAGATTCTCTTTTGTAAGCATCTCGTCGACAATACTCAATATTGCATTCAGTTCATAGCGGAACCGCTGACGCGCCTCATCAAGAAAACTGTCATTTTTTTTGATTTTTCCAAGCTCGAATAAATCGACGCCATTGTTTAATGCGAGTGTGATAACGTTTTGCTCGAATTCAATGTTCGTATATCCATTTACAAGCGTATCCGCTTGCACGATATGTTCCATAAACTGTGGTGTCAGAATATAAAAGGCAAGCTGTGGATCGGACGTGTCAACCTTGAACTGCTGGTTAAACTGTGCATTTTCAGTCTCAATCGTACTCCGGTCGATGTTGAACAGATCGGCGGCACCATTGACGATGCCGGAGAAAAATCCTTTCTCTTTGCGTGGATTTCTGCGTTCCCGTATGCGGACATAGCCATTTAAAGGCTGGCGAAGTGCCAGATTGATCACAGGACCGCGGAATACAGTATCGTAAGTAGTCGTGGAATTGCCATCACTGTCGGTCGTATCCCGTTCAATCTCAAGGTGGAGGTCACAATACGTGATTGGTACGCCGCGGTAAGTACCGCTGATGTAGTCGGATCCACTGGAACGGTCGTAGCTTGGCAGGATACCGCAATGCTTGATAAAATCCGGATTAAAATACTGGTTCGGACTGTATTGCAAAATGTTGATGCGTTCCGCAATGACTTCCCGCACGACGGTCTGTCCGACGAGTTCTTTCATTTCGTCGATTCGTTTGTTTGAACGCTCAATATATTTCGCGGAAAAAACCATGGCCACAATGCCCACAAGAAGAATACAGATGCCAAGCCCGGTATTCCCGGATTGGATCGTGGAGATCCCGCACATGATGATGCCCATGGACAAAATCAGAAATATGGGTGTCAGGACAAATGAAATGCGTTTGCTTCTCTGGCTTGCCGCAAGCGTTGATAAAAGTTCTTTGTCATTTGAATTTGCCATAATTTGTGATATACCTCATTTCGTTTTAAATGTCTGCTTATGAAACGTCTGCTTAAAAGAAGTTTTCTTTCGTCAGCATCTCATCGATGATACTTAAAATATTCTGGAATTCTGCGCGGAACTGGCTGCGTGCCTCATCTAAACGTGATTGACTCCAGAGTGTTTTCTTAAGTTCAAAGGAATCTCTTCCGTTGTTCAATGCAAGTGTGATCTGATTGCCGGCAAACTCAATATTTGTGTACCCATCTGCCTTTGCGTCGGCAGCGACGATGTGCTCCATGAACTGTGGTGTCAGCACATAGAATGCAAGCTGGTCGTCCGAAGTACTGACCTTGAATTGCTGGTTAAAAGGATCACTTTCCATCTCGACTTTGTTCTGCCCTATGCCGAGAAACTCTGCCGCGCTATCCATCATATTGTTCAGGAAATTTTTCTCTTTGCGTGGATTTTGGCGCTCCCGGATACGGACAAAACCATTGATCTGTTGCTTTGTGTCCAGCGTGATCACGTGCCCCTGAAAGTTTGTGCGGTAGCGTGTTCGTTTGCGTCCATTTTTGTCCCGCTCGGTGTGTTTGTATTCGAGAAGCAGATCGCAGAATGTAAATGGAACGCCACGGTAGGTGCCTGCAACATAGTCAGAGCCGGAGATACGGTCATAGTCTGGCAGGATATTGCAATTTTTCACAAAATCAGTGTTGATGCGTTCGGTCGGGGAATATTGCCTGATCTCGACAGATTCAGCCAAAACACCTTTGATGATATATTCGCCGAGATCTGTTTTGAGCATGGTTTCGAGCTTATTTACGGATTTTCCGATGAGGATAAAAAGCGGGATACAGAGGATACCAAGGACGAGCAGGCTGACAGAAGCAGTCACACCTTTTTGTTCCTGACTCATGGCACCCCAGAGAAGAAACGCCGGGATGGCGAGAAATACAAGTGGATGAATAAAATTCAAAAAGCGTATTGCCCTCTGTTTTCCTGATATTTTTGATATAATCTGTGAATCACTGAAATTTGACTGCCCCATAACATACCTCCTTGATAAATTATACATTGTAATCTGAACAAAATGTCGTAAAATAAAGGATAAAAATATTATACAGAGAAAACAGGAGTCGCGCAAGAGTGTAAACTTCACATGAAAACACCTTTTCTGAAATCGTGTATGATAAGTCCATCAGCAGGAGAGCTGAAGAAAATCATACAAAAAGGAGAGGATTTTTATGAAGAAGTTATTTTCCTATATTTTCGGCGGCCTTCTGACAGCAATCAAGATGGCATGGGAAATCGCGAAGTGGGGCTGGGTTGCTGCTCCGTTCCCGTTGTCGATTGCAAGTGGAATTTTAACATTCGGTATCGGATTTGTTACATAAAAATAGATATCGGATGGATCCTGTTTGCTTTGATATTGATCTTGCTTTCTCGATTTATCCTGATTCGGATTATGTTTGTGCCGGGGGACAGAGTTTATACGGAAATCTGTATATTTGCGATTGACAAACTGCCATTTGCCCTGATGCTTGCAGGAATTATTGTGCAATGCATGAAAAAAACAGCCGGGCTGAAAATCCCAGAGGAGGTTGTGCGGATGCATCTGTTTTGGGCAGGTTTGATCTGGCTTGCCGCAAACATTATATTATACGTAACAAATGATGGAGAAGTGGATGATGAACAATTGGACGAGGACAGAGATAGAGAAAATCATGATTCAGCTGGATGAAAGGCAGCTGACTTTCTGGGGATATGAGCTTGTAAGGTCGGAAACAGGACTGGAATTGGTGGGACAGGGTGGATTTGCATTTGTTTATGAAGCGCGGTCAAGAAGATCAAAACGACACCGGTATGTGATCAAAGTAATTGGATTTGGCAATCAATATGTGAATTCGGATTATTTTAAAAGTACTGCAAAGGTTCAGATGCACCTAGGAATCTGGGGAGAAGATGTTGTCCGTGTGTTTGATTTTGCAGAGTATAAAATCGGTCTGGATGAAGAAGATCAAGTGCTGGATGTATGGAAACTCACAGAAAATGCTGAGAAAGATACGGAAAAAATGCATGTCCTGCATCTGCAGTTTGTTTTGATGGAAAAGATGCAGCCGGTAATTTGCTCTGCATTGTCTGGGTTATACGAAAAAAATTTTTGATAAAAGGAAATATAGATGCCTGAAAATGTAAAAGATAACAAAATAAAGCAGCGTGAGATGGCAATATATAAGTGTTGACGAAAAATTTATGGGTGCGTATAATCAATTGTAGATATTTATGTGGAGTGGAGACGATTACATATGACAATGGATGAATTACAACCGGGACAGAGTGCTTATATCACGGCGGTCGGCGGAGAAGGTGCCTTGCGGCATCATCTTCTGGATATGGGATTGACGCCGGGAACGGAAGTCACTCTGCAGAAGATTGCACCGATGGGTGACCCGGTACAGATGAAGGTGCGCGGATATGAGCTTACGCTGCGCCTGAGTGAGGCACAGAAAATAGATGTGGATCATGTGCATGAAAAGGAAACGGAAGCCCCAAAACAGACGGTACGTTATGAGTCGATTGAACACCCGGGGGTTGGTGAGTTAGGACAGGCGGATCCCACTCATATACATGACGAGAAGACGGCTGTTCCGAAGGGCGGTAAGCTGACATTTGCGCTTGCCGGCAATCAGAACTGTGGCAAGACGACACTGTTTAACCAGCTGACCGGCGCCAATCAGCATGTCGGGAATTTCCCCGGTGTGACGGTTGACCGGAAGGATGGTACGATTCGGAATCATCCGGAGGCAACAGTGACAGATCTGCCTGGTATATATTCGCTTTCCCCGTATTCAAGCGAGGAGATTGTGACGCGGGAATTCCTGATTGAAGGTAAACCAAGCGGCATTATCAATATTGTGGATGCGTCGAACTTAGAACGGAATCTGTGTCTGACGATGCAGCTGATGGAGCTTGGAATCCCGATGGTGCTTGCACTGAATATGATGGATGAGGTGCGGGCGAACGGTGGTACGATCCGTGTCAATGAGCTCGAGCAGATACTTGGAGTTCCGGTGGTGCCGATCTCGGCTGCGAAAAATGAAGGTATCGATGAACTGGTAAGCCATGCCATGCATGTGGCAAGATACCATGAACCGCCGGGAAGAATCGATTTCTGCCCGGACAGTAAGGATGACAAAGATCCGGTTGGAGCGGTGCATCGCTGTATCCATGCGGTTGCGCATATGATTGAAAATGATGCGAAGGAAGCCGATCTTCCTGTGCGGTTTGCTGCAACAAAGCTGATTGAGAAGGATACACCGATCGAGGATGCACTGCAGCTTGCAGAAGATAAGAAGGAAGCATTTGAGCAGATCGTGTCAGTCATGGAGAAGGAAACCGGGCTTGACCGGGAAGCGGCAATCGCCGATATGCGGTTTCAGTTTATCGGGAGATTGTGCGAGAAGACGGTTGTGCGTCCGCATGAGAGTAAAGAACACCGGAGAAGTGTAAAGATAGATAAACTTCTGACAGGAAAATATACAGCGATTCCGTGCTTCATCGGGATTATGGCGATTGTTTTTGCCATGACCTTCAGCCTGCTTGGTGCGTGGCTGTCCGATGTGATGGCGCTTGGCGTTGATGCGGTCATTGGATGGATCAACAAGGGACTTATCGTTGCGCAGATTAATCCGGTGGTACGTTCTCTTGTGGTGGATGGTATCTGTCAGGGCGTCGGAAGCGTCATCAGTTTTCTTCCTACAATCGTGATCCTGTTTTTCTTCCTGTCGATTCTGGAGGATACGGGCTATATGGCGCGGGTTGCATTTGTCATGGATAAACCGCTTCGTAAGATTGGATTATCGGGCAGAAGCTTCGTGCCGATGCTGATTGGATTTGGATGTTCCGTGCCTGCAATTATGGCGACACGGACACTCTCGAGTGAACGTGACCGGAAGATGACGATCCTGCTGACGCCATTTATGAGCTGTAGTGCGAAGCTGCCAATCTATACACTTATGATCAGTGCATTTGTGCAGCGGCAGTATCGTGTATTTGCGATGGTCGGACTTTATCTGATCGGAATCGTGTGTGCAGTGATCTACGCACTGATTCTGAAGATGACGAAATTCAAGGGTGAGCCGGTTCCTTTCGTGATGGAATTGCCGAACTACCGGCTGCCGTCTGCAAAAAGTGTGCTGCACCTGATCTGGGAGAAGGCAAAGGGATTTATCCAGAAAGCATTTACGATCATCTTCCTTGCCTCGATCATTATCTGGTTCCTGCAGACCTTCGATCTGCGGTTTAATGTGGCTGCATCTGCGGATCAGAGTATGCTTGCCTTAATCGGAAGCCTGATTGCACCAATCTTCAAGCCGCTTGGATTCGGTGACTGGAGAGTATCAACGGCGCTGATTACAGGATTTACTGCAAAAGAGAGCGTGGTATCAACGCTTACGGTTTTGCTCGGTGGTGATGTGACGAGCGTGGCAACGTTATTTACTCCGTTTACGGCAATGGTATTCCTGATCTTTACGCTGCTTTATACACCATGTGTGGCTGCGATTGCTACAGTGAAGCGGGAAATGGGCGGCACAAAAGCGGCAGTGATCACGGTTATTGCGCAGTGTCTCATCGCATGGGTTGTTGCATTCTTAGTCCATGCGGTTGGATTGGCATTTGGCATTGCGTGATTGGTCAGTGCATTTGTACATACAAACAAAGCGGAAATGCTTCCATGTGGGAAATGCGCTGTTAACCGGCTGGGGAAATTATAATTGATAAATAATATCAAAAAAACGCTTGACATTCATTTTCGATAGGACTAATATGTCGGTAAACAAAGAGCAAATGCTGAGAACAGAACAAGGTTTTCGAAAGGAAATACTTCAGAGAGCTGTCGGTTGGTGTGAGACAGTGTAGGATTTCGGAAATTATCCTCTGCGAGCAGTACACTGAATTCCTAGAAGGACATTAGGTGTCACCGGTTTTCTACCGTTACATAGAAGCTTATTTCACAGATGACATGTTGAGATGATGCAAAAGATGCAAATATATCGATATGCGGTCTGTAAGATGAGAATGAGTGGTCGTATATGCGGCAAATAAAGTGGTAACGCGGAAGTTTAAACCTTCGTCTTTATATAAGACGGAGGTTTTTTATGTGTTTACTCTTTGTAACAAAATATTCAGAAGGGAGCCGCCGCGTGGCGGGTGAGGAAGTATGAATGGTTTAGTAATTGTTTTAATCGGAATTGTAGTGTTGTTCGCGGGCTATCTTTTCTATGGCAGATGGCTTGCAAAGAAATGGGGACTTGATCCGAAAGCTGAAACTCCGGCAGTGAAGTACGAGGATGGAGAAGACTATGTTCCATCATCCAAATTCACGGTATTCGCACATCAGTTTTCATCCATCGCAGGTGCAGGTCCTGTAACCGGACCAATCCTTGCATCTGTATTCGGCTGGGTGCCGGTATTGCTCTGGCTGTTGATCGGTGGATTGTTCTTCGGAGCCGTACAGGATTTCGGTGCTTTGTATGCATCTGTGAAGAACGAAGGTAAATCGATGGGTATGATCATCGAGAAGTACATCGGTAAGGCAGGAAGAAAGCTTTTTATGCTGTTTTGCTGGTTGTTCACATTGCTTGTTATCGCAGCATTTACGGATATGGTAGCCGGAACCTTTGTTGGTAAGGGTGTTGCAGATATGGCGAAGGAGACAAGCTATGCAAATGCATCCGCCGCTTCTATCTCTATGTTGTTTATCGTAGCAGCAATCGTATTTGGTGTAATTCAGAAGCATGTAAAGAATATGAACGAAGGCGTCAGAGCAGTTATTGCAATTGCACTTTTGGTAGGTATGTTTGCGCTTGGTATGCATTTTCCATGGTATGCTACAAAGAGTGCATGGATCTACATTGTTATGGCATATCTGTTCCTTGCATCGGTTATGCCAATGTGGTTACTGATGCAGCCACGTGATTACATGACGACATTCATGCTGCTTGGCATGATCATCGGTGCGGTTGTCGGTGTTGTCGTAGCACATCCAACGATGCAGCTCAATGCATATAACGGATTTAATGTCGGTGGAAATTATCTGTTCCCAACATTGTTTGTCACGATTGCCTGTGGTGCCGTTTCCGGATTCCACAGTCTGGTATCTTCCGGTACATCATCAAAGACGATCCGGAACGAGAAGGATATGCCGATGGTTGGTTATGGTGCCATGATTGTAGAGTCCTTGCTTGGTATCATCGCGTTGGTTGTTGTTGGTGCTGTTGCAGTCAATGGTACGAAGCCGGAGGGAACTCCATTTGCAATCTTCTCCAGTGGTGTTGCAGGATTCCTGGAGAAGCTTGGTCTGCCGGTTCAGCTCGCAACTGTATTTATGACAATGTGTGTATCTGCACTTGCACTGACATCGCTTGATTCCGTTGCGCGTATCGGACGTATGTCTTTCCAGGAGCTGTTCCTCGGCGATACAACCGATACATCCAAGATGCCTGTATGGCAGAAAATTTTGACTAACAAATATTTCGCAACTGTGGTAACATTATTCTTTGGATATTTACTGACACTTGGTGGATATACTAATGTATGGCCTTTGTTTGGTTCTGCAAACCAGTTGCTTGCAGCACTTGTATTGATCGCGCTTGCAGTATTCTTGAAGACAACCGGAAGAACCGGCTGGACACTGTACGCACCAATGTTCATCATGCTTGCCGTAACATTTACTGCATTGGTACAGAAGACAATCGCACTTGTAAAGAACATCGCCGGCGGAAATGCAACAATGCTCGTCGATGGACTGCAGTTTATCGTCGCAATCCTGTTGATGGTACTTGGCGTGTTGGTAGCATTTAGTTGTCTGAAGAAGCTGTTCACGAAGAAAGCAGAGGCTGAAAATTAGGAGAATTGCGAATTAATATAATAAAAATCGTACGTATATTACATATCAGATTTGTATAATATAGGATGTATTGAAACTAAGAAGTACTAAAGATGTTCTGATATAAGTTTTGATAACGGACGCAACCGCCGCCGATTCGCCGTCCATGGCTCAGTGGCGGCTTGTTTGAACATCGTGTTCAAACATTGCTGGATATTTACAGAACATCAAGTACTTCTATGTTCCAAACATATCTATATTCCACAAATCTGATATGTTTATATACGTACGATATTTACAAATAGGTTTCGCAATGACAAATTTTTAACTTTGGAAGGAGATACATGATGTGTACAGCAGCGACGTATAAGACGAAGGATTTTTATTTTGGACGGACGCTTGATTATGAGTTTTCGTATGGCGATGAGGTGACAGTGACGCCGAGAAATTATAGTTTCAAGTTCCGGCATATGGGCGAGAGAAAGTCACACTACGCGATGATCGGTATGGCGTATGTGGCAGATGATTACCCGCTCTACTATGATGCAGTAAATGAGAAGGGACTTGGTATGGCAGGCTTGAATTTCGTTGGAAATGCGAAGTATCAGGACGAGCAGCCAGGTCGTGAGAATGTGGCACAGTTTGAGTTTATTCCATGGATTTTAAGTCAGTGTGCAACAGTGTCTGAAGCACGCAAAGCGTTAGAAAAGATGAATCTGGTTGGAACGCCGTATAGTGAGAAGCTGCCATGTGCATCGCTGCATTGGATTATTGCAGATAAGGATGCCGCAATTGTGGTAGAATGTGTGGAAGATGGTTTGCATATCTATGACAATCCGGTCGGAGTGCTGACCAACAATCCGCCATTTCCGATGCAGATGTTCATGCTGAACAATTACATGCATATATCACCAAGCCAGCCGGAAAATCACTTTGCGAAGGAGCTTCCGCTTGCAGCGTATAGCCGTGGGATGGGTGGACTTGGACTTCCGGGCGATCTTTCGTCGGCGTCGCGGTTTGCGAAGGTCGCATTTACGAAGATGCATGCCATCTCTGGAGAGTCAGAGGCGGAGAGCGTGAGCCAGTTCTTCCATATCTTAGGTTCGGTAGAGCAGCAGCGTGGCTGTTGTGAGGTGGAACCTGGGAAGTATGAGATTACGATTTATACGTCCTGTGTCAATGCGGACAAGGGAATCTATTATTATACAACCTATGAGAATCATCAGATTCAGGCGGTGGATATGCATCGGGAGGATCTGGATGGATCTACACTTCGCCGGTATCCGCTGATCAATGAAGAGCAGATTCGTGTGGTGAATTAGTAGTCAATAGTCATGGTTACAGAAATGATCTATTTTTTGTGGAAGTTAGAGTTTGAGGCAGTCAATGAAAGTCGGCTGCCTTTTTTCGTTGGTTTGAGCGGCAAGTTTGGGGAAATTTGTTAGAAAACCGGAAGATTACTCCAAGAGGAAGAAAAGAGGAAGCAAGCAGGTAGGAGTAAAGAGTGGAAAAACGGGAAGATTGCTCCAAGTGGAAGAAAAGAGGAAGCAAGCGGGTAGGAGTAAAGAGTGGAAAAACGGGAAGATTACTCCAAGTAGAAGAAAAGAGGAAGCAAGCGTGTTGGAGTAAGAAGTAGAAAAACGGGAAGATTACTCCAAGAGGAACGGGAAAGGAAGCAAGCGGGTAGGAGTAAAGAGTAGAAAAACGGGAAGATTACTCCAAGAGGAAGAGAAAGGGAAGCAAGCGTGTTGGAGTAAGAAGTAGAAAAATGGGAAGATTACTCCAAGTGGAAGAGGAAGAGAAACAAGCGGGTTGGGGGAAAAGTTGGAAAATTAGGAAAATCCCCCAAATTAAAAAATAAGGATTGACAGTTGGCACAATATACGTTAACATAACGGTGTTATGTGAGGAGCCTCCTACAGGCGAAGCCTGTATCAGGATGGAGCGAAAAGGAGCAAGTAAAGTGGAAAAGGAAACAAGGGAGATGCTGCTGGCGAGTGCAAAGCAGGAATTCTTGGAAAAAGGATATCAGGGAGCCTCGCTTCGATCAATCTGTAAGAATGCCGGGGTGACAACCGGTGCGTTGTATTTCTTCTTTCAGGATAAGGAAGATTTGTTTGCGGCAATTGTGGAGCCGGTTTTGGAGAAGCTAAAACATATGCTGCAACAGCATATGCGTCAGGAACTCATGGAACTGCAACAGCTTCCGGATGCAAGGGAAGATAACATGCAGGATGATATGTTTGCAAGTACGCAGATTATCCATCTTCTATATGCAAACTATGATATGTTTACCTTGATTTTGACGAAGAGCCAGGGGTCTCGGTTTGAAAACTGTGTCGATGAATTCGTAGCAATCATGGAGAATGGATATCAGATTTTTGCATCAGAACAGGCGAAAGTACTGGGCGTGGAACCACCGGATGAATATACGTTGCACTGGGTGGCACATGTACAGATCAATGCATTTTCTCACTTACTGTTGCATGAGAAGGATGAGCAGAAGGCGTTGAAGCATATGGAACAGGTTATGAACTATCTGTTGGGTGGATGGAACGCCATGTTCCAGAATCAATAAAGAAAATCAGCTATGTATGCATTAATATGTTGCATAGCTTTTTATAAGACGACAACATAACGATGTTATGTCGTTAGCAATCATAGGAAAAAATCTTTCAACTTAATGTAATCAAAACATAACACTGTTATGCAATGAAGAAGATACAAATAAAATACAAAGAAAACACAAGGAGGATCAATAGGATGTATGTAGAGGTATCGGATGTAAAGAAAAGCTACGGTGAGGGTGGCAGCTATATGCAGGTATTGAAAGGCGTGTCGGTCGGTATCGAGAAGGGAAAGATGTGCGTGATTCAGGGAACGAGTGGTTCCGGTAAATCAACATTGTTAAACTGTATCGGGGGACTGGATGTGGTAGATTCCGGTTCGATTCAGGTCGACGGACAGGAGATGGTAGGCCTTAAGATGGATGCGCTCTCCGATTATCGTAGAGATTATCTCGGATTCATCTTCCAGTTTTACAATCTGGTTCCGAACCTTACCGTGCGCGAGAATATTCAGGTATGCGAATATCTGACTGATCAGCCGTTAGATATGGATGAGCTTCTGGCTGTGCTTGGACTGACCGAGCATCAGAACAAATTCCCTTCCCAGTTGTCCGGTGGACAGCAGCAGCGTTGTGCGATTGCCCGTGCACTTATCAAGAATCCGAAGCTTCTGCTCTGCGATGAGCCAACCGGAGCGCTGGATTCGAGAACTTCACGGGATATCCTCATTTTGTTAGAGAAGATCAATGCGCAGTATGGCACAACGATGATCATCGTCACACACAACAATGCAATCAAGGATATGGTTGATCAGGTGATCGTCCTGAAGGACGGACAGATCAAGAAAAATTATAACAATGAAACGAAGGTGCCGGCAGCAGAATTGGAGGATTTGTAAGATGCAGAAAGTATTACGCAAACGAATTTTCAGGGATTTCAAAGAGAACCTGCCGCGTTATCTGGCACTCGCATTTTTGCTGATTCTTAGCATGTATATGGTTGTGAGTATTGTTGGAGCAGCAGAGACAGTTATGCGTGGCACAACAACCGAGGCGAAGAAGCAGAACGTCGAAGATGGTCAGTTTTCCCTCTTTGTTCCGATGAAGGAGAGTGAGTGGGACGCATTGACGGATAAGGGAATTACATTGGAGAAAATGTTTTTCTTAGATTATGTTGTCGATGGGGATAAGACACTTCGTGTGTTCAAGAATCGTACCAAAATCGACACGATTGCGATTCATGCGGGCAAGCTCGCACAGGCAGACGATGAGCTTGTGCTTGAGCGGCAATATGCGGAGAAAAACGATATACACGTAGGAGATACAATTGTTCTTGGTGACCGTACATATAAAGTAAGCGGTATCGGCACGGTGCCGGATTACGACAGTCCATTGAAATCACTCGGCGACACAGTCTGTGACAGTCTGAACTTCGGTCTGGCATTTGTGACAGATGAGGCGTACACGATACTTCAGAAGGAAGGCAAGAGTGAGAAGTCCGAGGAATATTATTATGCATACAAGTTAAATGATGCGATGACCGATGACGAATTAAAGGCAGAGTTAAAGCAGCTTTCCTTCTCCTCCGACGATGTGGATGATGCGTATTTTCAGGAGTATTGGGACCGGACGCTCGGCAGGGAAGAGGAATTTCGTGATGGAATTAACGAGCTTGCCGATGGGGCAAAGGAGCTTGCGGATGGATTGTCAGAGCTGACAGACAATAATCACGATCTCCAAAAAGCATCCGACCAGATATTTGCAGCCTATCTCGAACAGGCAAACAGTAAGCTCTCTGCCTACGGAGTTGAGATTTTGACCGCAGCTAATTTCGAGGAAGTATTAGATAAGCAGATTCGGTCCACAAACAATGCAATGCTGCAGCTTGGGCTTGTGAATGCGAAGAGCGAATTGCAGAAGCTGAAAGCATTTTCGGATGGTATCTATGAATATACAGATGGTACTGCGGACGCAGCTGACGGTGCAGCTGATGTACAAGATGGCGTGCAGGAATTAAAGGATGAGACAGAGAATATGCTCGATGAGATCTTCAATGCTGATGCGAATAATCTGCTGTCCTTCGTAACTGCAGAGGACAATGTGCGTATCCATGCAGCCAGTGATGATGTGGAGATGAACAATACAATCGGTATGATTGCCGGCGTTTTGCTCCTGGTGCTGATTGCTTATGTGCTTTCTGTATTCGTGGTACATTCCATCGATCAGGAGAGCGCTGTGATCGGAGCCCTCTATGCACTCGGTGTAAAGCGAAAGGATCTGATGAGGCATTACATCCTGCTTCCGACCTTGATTTCCCTGATCGGAGGTGCAATTGGAACAGCACTCGCTTACACAAAGATTGGCGTACGGTACCAGATGCAGGATACATATTATTATTATTCCCTGCCGGATATAGCGGTACAGATACGGCCATATACAATCGTATATGGTGTTGCAATTCCGCCAATCATATGTCTGGTCGTGACAAGTCTTGTTATCCGCAAGCGCCTGTCCCGTCCAGTATTGACATTGCTTAAAAATGAGCAGAAGGCTGCAAAGGGCAAGGATGTAAAGCTTGGCAACATGAAGTTTATGAAGCTGTTCCGTATCCGCCAGATCCTGCGTGAGAGACGAACTGCACTTACCGTTGTATTCGGTATGTTTGTCAGTATCCTGCTGCTCGTTATGTCAATGGAAATCTATGTATACTGTCGTGCTGTACAGGATGATTATGTCGCAGATACAAAATTTGAATATATGTATACCTATAAATATCCGGGCGAGGGAGTGCCGGATGGTGGCTATGAAGCTTATGCCAAGACGTTGAAGAAGGAAATCTATGGATATAACTTCGATGTAACGGCGCTTGGCATCAAGGAGAACAATCCGTTCTTTGATGTGACACTTTCCGATTCCGCAGATAAGGTAACAATCAGCTCATCCATTTCTTACAAATATGGATTGAAAAAAGGGGATGTGATCACCCTGAAGGATGAGGAAAATGGAAAAATCTACGCATTTGAGATCGAGGCAGTGACACAGTATGCGCCAAGCTTTATGGTGTTCCTTCCATATGACAAGGCACTTGACTTGTTCGGTGAGCAGGATGATTATTATAATGTCGTATTTGCCGATCATGATCTGGGTGTGGAAAGTGGACGTCTGTATTCGACGATGACACGTGACGATGTGAAGAAAGCAGCCGGAATCTTCTCTGACCAGATGCGTTCGATGATTATTACGATCGGCGCGGTATCTGCCCTGATCTTTGCGATTGTCCTGTATCTGATGATGAAGGTTATGATCGATCGTTCTTCGTTCAGCATTGCGCTGATCAAGATCTTTGGTTACCGGAATAAGGAAGTCAAGAAGATGTACTTAGATGGAAACTTCTATATCGTTTTGCTCGGTGCGCTTGTTTCGATTCCGCTTGCGAAGGTCCTGCTTGATGCGGTGTACGAGCCGCAGTTCGTGCCGAACATTGCGTGTGGTGTCGACAAGTCCTTCCCGGCATGGCTGTATCTGGCGATGTTCGCAGGTGTGCTTGTATTGTATTTCATTATCAATCATTTACTTGTGCGGAAGATCAAGCAGATGCTGCCGGCTGAAGTGCTTAAAAATCGCGAGTAAAATGAGAAAAAAACGCATGTATTTCCATTGAGAAGCATGCGCTTTTTTGGTACAATATACATATCTGAATTATGATACGAAAGGGGATTATGACATGGGATTTTTAGAAGGTAAAGTAGCAATTATCACAGGTGGCGGACGCGCGGTTTTGAGCGACGGAAGCTGCGGTTCAATCGGATATGGAATCGCAACTGCCTATGCGAAGGAAGGTGCAAACCTTGTCTTGACCGGACGGAACGTGCAGAAACTTGACGATGCAAAAGAAGAAATCGAACGCAAATACGGCGTGAAGGTGCTTCCGGTACAGGCAGATGTAAGTGCCGGCTCTGACAATGAAGCAGTCGTAGCAAATGTTGTAAAGCAGACGATCGGTACATTTGGAAGAATCGATGTGCTGATCAACAACGCGCAGGCTTCTGCTTCCGGTGTGACGATCGCCGATCATACAACCGCACAGTTTGACCTTGCGATTTATTCCGGATTGTATGCGGCATTTTATTATATGAAAGCATGCTATCCATATCTGAAGGAGACGAAGGGCTCCGTGATCAATTTCGCATCGGGCGCAGGCTTGTTCGGAAATTTCGGACAGTGCGCTTACGCTGCAGCGAAGGAAGGCATCCGTGGACTGACGAGAGTCGCAGCAACCGAGTGGGCTGCCGATGGCATCAATGCGAATGTCGTATGTCCGCTTGCATGGACCGCACAGCTTGAGAACTTCGAGAAAGCATATCCGGACGCATTCAAGGCGAATGTCCACACACCACCGATGGGACATTTCGGCGATGTAGAAAAGGAAATCGGACGTGTCTGCGTACAGCTTGCGTCCCCAGACTTCAAGTATATGAGCGGTGAGACACTGACATTAGAGGGAGCGCTTGGTCAGAGACCATAATGGGTTCAAAAAAGGAAAATAGAAATTGACAGTTGCCACATAATTCGCTATGATTTGTCATTGAAGAAACGAGTTCCAACGAGGAGTTAAGTATGAGACGATGTGCAGATCATAAGCGAATCATTGTGGCAATTTTAATTGCAACCCTAGGTATTCTGTGCGCATTTCACGGAAATGACAGCATTTTGGAAGTGCATCATACAGAGCAGGTCTGCCTGCAGAAGTCCCAGACGGCAATCTCCGATACGACACTGCGGAAGATTGAAGGAACCGAAATCTTCGAGACGAATCTCACATCAAGAATGCGGTCATCCGAGCGGATCGAGCGAATGAAAGCTTCGCGGAAGAACGGATGCGCTGTTTCTTATCTGGCATGTCTTGCCATGCAGCGGCAGATGCAGAGTCTGTCTGTCGGTATCCCGGAAATGCTGGTGCAGAGTGATCTGACACCGCGTTATTTGGTTATCTTGTATTTACATCGTTCCGATGGAAAAAAGTCCCATCTATTCGCATAACACGACCAGGTTGTTATGTATAAAATGAAAATTGAATAGAAAGGACGTAAACTATGATTACATTAAAAGTAATAGGTCTTGGTGTGATTATTTCTTATGGAATCGCCTGCCTGATGAAGCTGACTATGGTTTGTATACAGAAATTCAGCAAGAGAGGGGAGGACGAGGAGAAATGAGTATCTTAGATCTTTTCCAGGGTATCGGTACAATGTTTGCGCAGTCACCACAGATTGCGATTGCGAGAGTCGTGTTGATCTTCTTAGGATTCTTATTGGTGTATTTAGGCGTGAAGGGAACGTTGGAGCCGCTCATCATGGTGCCGATGGGACTTGGTATGTCTGCGGTCAATGCGGGCGTTTTGTTCCTCGGTGAAAATCAGATCGGAAACCTGATCATTGATCCGCTGCTTTCCACGACCGATGAGCTGATGACATACATGCAGATCAATTTCCTGCAGCCGATTTATAACCTGACGTTCAGTAACGGATTGATCGCGTGTCTTGTATTTATGGGAATCGGTATCTTGTGTGATATCGGTTACGTGCTCGAACACCCATTTATCAGTATGACAATCGCGCTTTTTGCAGAGCTTGGTACAGTTGCAACCTATCCGATTGCGCGTGCGATGGGACTTGACGCCGGTTCTTCGGCAGCCGTTTCCATCATTGGCGGTGCGGATGGACCGATGGTTCTTTTTGCTTCGCTGAAGCTCGCACCGGAGCTTTTCGTGCCAATCTCGATTGTTGCGTATCTGTATTTAAGTCTTACTTATGGTGGCTATCCATACCTGATCAAACTTCTGATCCCGAAAGAAATGCGTGGAAAGCAGATTCCGAAAGAGAAGAAGGTGAGCAAGATCCGTCCAAAGGAGAAGATTGTATTTGCAGTCATTACAAATGCGCTGCTTTGCCTGTTGTTCCCTGTTGCGGCACCGCTGTTTTTGAGCTTCTTCGTGGGAATCGTAATCCGCGAGACCGGAATCTCTGCGTACATCAAGATGATCGGAGAAAATTTCCTGTATTTTGCAACGTTCTTCTTAGGATTGATGCTTGGAGTTCTGTGTGATGCAAGCACGCTTTTGGATGCAACGGTTGTGAAGCTTCTGATCCTCGGTATGCTGTCGTTATTGCTGTCCGGAATCGGTGGTATCATTGGCGGCTATGTTGTATATTTCTTCAAGAAAGGAAAGTTCAATCCGACGGTCGGCATCGCAGGTGTGTCGTGTGTGCCGTCTACGGCGAAGGTTGCACAGAAGGCTGCTGCAAAGGCAGATCCGGCAGCATTTATTCTGGATTATGCTCTCGGCGCGAATATCTGCGGCGTTATCACAACGGCAATCCTGACCGGTATCTATATTACGTTACTTAGTTAAATCAAAATCCCCTTCTGTACCGGAAGCAAGCGAAATATGCTCTGGTGTGGAGGGGATTATTTGGTTGAGATTGAGTTTTGTTTGACATAAAATATGATACATAATAGAATTGGTTTAAGAGATAAAAAGAGGTTAACAAATCGGTATTTTTAGAACTAAGGAGGAATTTATGAAAAAGATACTAGTAACAGGGGGAACAACTTTTGTAAGTAAGTATGCAGC
>CAKREY010000017.1:0-64014 GCA_934318045.1 uncultured Lachnospiraceae bacterium | reverse complement strand
CCAGCTGGAGCTGAAATAACTACCTTCTTAGCACCTGCATCGATATGAGCCTGTGACTTAGCCTTTGATACATAGAAACCTGTACACTCAAGTACAACGTCTACATCAAGCTCTCCCCATGGAAGATTCTTAGCATCTGCCTCAGCATAGATCTTAAGTGTCTTACCACAAACTGTGATTGTACCTGCTTCATCATCAGCAGAAACCTGATCTGCATACTGATACTTACCCTGTGATGAATCATACTTCAAAAGGTGAGCAAGCATAGAAGGCTTTGTCAAGTCGTTGATTGCAACTACTTCATAACCTTCTGCGTCAAACATCTGTCTGAATGCAAGACGTCCGATACGTCCAAAACCATTAATTGCTACTTTTACTGCCATTTTTTAATCCTCCTAAGTTTTAATTATTAAGATTTAAATACTGCATGGCTGCAGTAATTCATCTAAAAACTTACATCAAATATCATAACTTCTTTTATAGTAAAATTCAAGCCTATTTTTCGTTATTTTTTTCAAAAATTGTGTGTTTTTCTGATTCCATTGGATTTTATCAGATAATACGCTATAATGAACACGATTAATTTATAAAGGAATCATACATTTCAAACGAAACGTATAGAGTATAGGAGGTTTTTCATATGATTTTTCCAGATTATCATTTTCACACAGATTTTTCCAGCGACTGTGAAGAATCGATGCAGGCTGTTGTTGCATCCGCACTAAAAAAGGGCCTGTCTTCTCTCTGCGTGACGGATCACTATGATATGGATTTTCCGGTCCGGCCAGAAGAACCGGACGTGGATTTTAATCTTGACATCGATAAGTATTATAAAACATATCATGCAGAAAGTCAGACACTTTCCCCGGATTTTGACCTGCGTGTCGGTGTTGAACTTGGTGTTATGCCATCCACCACACAGAAGCTCAATACATTTGTTTCTTCCCATCCGGAGCTTGACTTTATCATTTGCAGTCTGCATGTGGTTGACGGGATGGATCCATATTATCCGGAATATTTCGAGGACAGAGATGACTTATCTGCTTACCGGCATTATTTTGAGACACTGCTTGCCTGTGTAAAGGAATTTGATCATTTCAATGTGTGCGGACATCTGGATTATATCGTGCGCTACGGTAAGACAAAGGCAGAGCATTTCAATATTCATGATTACGAAGATATCTTCCGGGATTTGTTCCGGATTCTTGTCTCCCGCGGACAAGGAATCGAGATCAATACCGGCAGCTTATACCGCGGACTCTCCTTCCCGCATCCACATACGGATATCCTGAAGATGTACAAAGATGCAGGTGGAGAAATCATCACAGTCGGAAGCGATGCACACCACGCGGAACATATCGGTTACGGTTTCGATGTTGCAAGAGACCTGCTGCTTGCTCACGGTTTTTGCTATTATACAACCTTCCGGGGGCAAAAACCTGAATTTCACAAGATTGTGTAGCATGGTTATCCATGTACATGCTTCTTATAATCATCATAAAACGGAGACTGTTCCCGCAGTTCTTCGACGATTTTCCGGATGCAGGCGATCGCATAGTCTGCATCCTCTTTTGTTGTTTCTTCCCCAATTGTCAGCCGGATCGTACCACGTGCTAGTTCATCAGAAAGTCCGATTGCTTTTAATACATGGGATGGTTCTTTCGATGCGGATGTACATGCAGAGCCACCGGATGCACAAATTCCCATTGTATCCAGCATGACAAGCAGAGTCCCACTGTCAATAAACCGGAATGAAATATTTATATTGTTCGGAAGCCGCTTCTTTGGATGGCCATTTAACTGGCAGTAAGGGATTTCCTCAAGAAGCGTTCCAATCAAATAATTACGGATATTCATTTCATGTCGTATACGCCGATCCATCGTTGCATCCGCAATATAGGCGGCAGTTGCCAGCCCGACAATACCGGGTACATTTTCCGTACCTGCCCGAAGTCCCCGTTCCTGGGCACCTCCGTGAATCAGGCTCTTAAGTTTCACAGTCTCTTTCACATACAAAAAACCTGTACCCTTCGGCCCTCGGAATTTGTGTCCGCTCGCTGTCAGCAGATCAATCTGCAGCTGTTCGACGTCGATTGGAATCTGACCGTATGCCTGCACTGCATCTGTATGGAATAAAATATGATGTTGCCTTGCAACTGCCCCGATTTCTCCGATTGGCTGTATCGTCCCAATCTCATTGTTCGCAAACATTACCGATATCAAAATCGTGTCCGGGCGAATTGCCTGTTCCACCTGTGCCGGATCCACGCAGCCGGATGTATCCACATCCAAATATGTGACAAGGAATCCATGTTTTTCCAGATATTCACACGTATGCAGGATTCCGTGGTGTTCCAGCTTTGTTGTGATGATATGTCTTCCTTTTTGGCTGTATGCGTCAGCGATTTCCTTCAGTGCCCAGTTATCGCCTTCGGAACCGCCTGCCGTAAAATAAATCTCATTTTTTTTCGCATGCAGTGTATCCGCAATCATCTGCCGGCTTTCCTCGATCACTTTCCGGTTTTCTTTTGCAATGCTGTAAATTCCGGAAGGGTTTGCAAATCTGTCGTGAAAGTACGGCTGCATAGCCCGAATCACTTCCGGATGGGTGCTTGTTGTCGCTGCATGATCCATATAAATCATTGATTCACTACCTTTTAATTTCGATTTCGGAGACATGTTCTTTTGCTCACGGATGTCTTCTTAGATTTATGCGTATGAAAATACGCGCACCCACATATAGTATGATAAAGCATTTTGTATCAGGAAAAGAAGCCATGTCAAAGCAAACTGTGATCAAAGGAACCCTGATCTTAACAATAACCGGAATCCTGACCAAATGTCTCGGCTTTTATAATAGAATATTCCTGACCCGGCTGATTGGTGTAAAGGAACTAGGAACTTATCAGCTTATTTTTCCGCTTTATATCTTAGGTATTTCATTTTGCTGCCAGGGCATTGCCACAACTATCACCAAACATGTATCCTATCTCCTTGGTAAGAAAAAAATTTCCGATCCCCGCCGTATACTTTGCTTCGGTGGATTTTTAAGTTTTGTGCTAAGCCTGCTTGTCTCTGCCTGTTTTTTCTTTGGATGTGATTTCATCGCCTTACATATTCTGAAAAATACCGATTGCTGTATCCTGTTGCGTCTCCTGTCACCGGCAGTTCCATTTGTCGCAATAAAAGCCTGTATCAATGCATTCTTTATCGGACACGAAAAACCAATTTTTTCCGGGAGCTGCCAGTTAATCGAACAAATCATCCGGATAGGGTCCGTATATCTTCTTGCAATCTCTTACATGCAGGATCATGTTGATGCGAAAACTGCAGTCCTCGGTGTTGTGATCGGCGAGATCGGAGCAACACTTTACGCAGTCATCTGTTACATATTCTTCCGCAAAAAGCAGAGTCAAGACGTCAGACCACAAATCAGAAATACATGCGTTTGTGCCGAGAAGAAATCGTCTCTTATGATTCCGATGCTCAAAGATATCATCCCGATCACATCAAATAATCTTGTTTTTACATTATTTTCGAGTTTTGAAGCTATCATACTTCCGACGTTTCTTTTCCGATATTACAACAGCGCCGATACGACCATGGAAATGTATGGCATCATCACCGGCATCGTGATTCCGTTTTTATTATTTCCAGCAACAATCACAAACTCGCTTTCCACGATGCTTTTACCATCCATCTCTTACGCGTGTGCCAAACGCGATACCGAAGCAATAAAAAAAGCACTTGTATCAAGTGCTCTTTTCTGCATCATGCTTGGCAGCTTTGCCTGCATCCTATATATACTCTTCGGAAAAACGATCTGTACATTTGCATTTAAAAGTGCTACAGCCGGAATGCTGCTACAGCTGATGGGATTTTTATGTCCGTTTATTTACCTTTCTACAACGCTTTCCAGTGTTATGAATGGAATCGGCTATGCCACCCAGAACTTAATCTACAATATTCTCGGCATCAGCGTGCGAATCTTATGTATCATCTTCTTTGTGCCACATTTTGGCATCCATGCATACATATGCGGCATGTTCTGCGGCTACCTGCTTCATAATATACTCACAACCACAAAGCTTGCATCCCTTAACCCGTAACCTTTTTCGTCCAGTCGTAAGGTGTGCTCTGGTATACGTAATAATTGAGCCAGTTGGCATAGAGTGTATTTGCATGGCATCTCCATGACTTGATCGGTTTTTGTTCCGGATCGTCATCCGGGTAATAATTGACCGGAATGTTCGGATTTAACCCACGCTTGATGTCACGTTTATATTCCTGATCGAGTGTGAATGTATCATACTCCGGATGTCCGGTTACAAAAATATTCTTGCCCTCTTCACCGATAATGAGGTACGGTCCTGTAATTTCGGACTCAGCCACAATCTCCAGTAGCGGATTATCGACAATTGCCTGCTTATCCACGCCTGTATAACGGGACTGTGGAACTAAGAACGAATCATCAAATCCACGTACCAGTGGTGTCCGTTTATGAAGTGTATAATGCTTATACACACCGGAAAACTTCGCCGGAAGCTGATATTTTTTCACACCATAACGATAATAAAGTCCTGCCTGTGCCCCCCAGCAGATATGCAGTGTGGATGTAACATTTGTGACGGACCAGTTCATGATGGCAGTCAGTTCATCCCAATACTCCACATCTTCAAATTCCATATTTTCGACCGGTGCACCGGTAATGATCAGACCATCCCATTTTCTGTTTTTTACATGTGCAAAATCCGTGTAAAACCGTTCAAGATGTGACTCAGATACATGTTTTGATTCATAAGACATCGTCCGGATAAAGGAGATGTTTACCTGCAGCGGCGTGTTAGACAGGCTTCGCAGAAGCTGCAGCTCGGTATCTTCCTTTAAAGGCATCAGATTCAAAATCAAAATATCAAGCGGACGGATATCCTGCGTCATTGCACGATGCTCATCCATCACAAATATATTTTCCTGTTCCAGTATTTTTTTTACCGGTAAATCGTTGTCTATTCTAATCGGCATCTCTAAAACCTCTTTTCTTTTCTAAAGTTAAAGCATACCACGATTTTTTTATAACTGCAAGAAATCATCCTCCGAAATAATCGGGATTCCAAGTGTTTTCGCCTTTTTATTCTTTGAAGAAGATGATAATACATCGTTATTGATCAGATACGTGGTTTTTGAAGATACACTGCCTGCGACCTTTCCGCCGCGGTCTTCGATTATTTTTTTCAGTTCATCCCGATTTGCAAAATGATTGAGCGAACCTGTAATGACAAATGTCTTTCCTTCAAGATCCTGCGGTGCTGTGTTTTCCTCCACAACCAGTGTCACTTCTTTCAAAATCTCCCGCAGTACGCGGACGTTGTTTTGATCTGCGAAATAAGCAACTATGCCCTCCGCGATTACATCACCAATCTTCTCAATCTCAGCAAACTGTGCGGCATCCGCATGGATGATTGCTTCCACATCATCCTTAAAATATTTGCAAATAGATTTCGCCATGGCAGTCCCGACATTTAAGATGCCAAGTCCATACAGGACACGTGCAAGCTGCGTCGTGCGGCTTTTTTCAACACTCTCCATCATATTGTCGTAAGACTTCTGACCGAAACCTTCTAATTGCACAATCTCCGTCTCATACCGGTCAATCCGATAGATATCATATAACTCTTCAATAAAACCACAGTCTAAAAACTTCTGCAATGTTGCCTCTGATAAGCCATCGATATTCATAGCATTTCTTGATACAAAATGCGTGAACAGTTTGATTGCCTTTGCCGGGCATGCCGGGTTTGGACAGACAAGTGTCTGTGCCTGATTGTCTTCGCGGATTTCAGTCTTTCCGCCACATGCCGGACATGTGTCCGGGATTTCGAGCGTACCGGACTTCGTCAGGTTCTCGCTGATCTGCGGGATAATCATATTCGCTTTATACACCTTGATCGTATCGCCGATACCGAGCTGCAGCTGCTTCACAATGCTCACATTGTGGACACTGGCACGGCTCACAGACGTTCCTTCCAGAGAAACCGGATCAAAAACTGCAACCGGATTAATCAGTCCGGTACGGGACGGACTCCACTCAATATGGCGAAGCGTTGTCTCTGCTTCCTCGTCCGCCCACTTAAACGCGATGGAATCACGAGGAAATTTTGCTGTCCGTCCAAGACTTTTTCCGTATTCCACATCATCAAACGAAAGCACGAGTCCATCAGACGGAAAATCATTTGTCTCAATTTTTTTTGCAAAATATCCAACTTTCTCCTGCATCGATGCCGCCGTGACATTGACATGTTCTACAACCTGAAATCCAAGAGACGTCAGGAAATCAAACTTTGTATTTACTGTTGCATCAATCTTTACATCCCCGGTATCCAGCATATTAAATGCAAAGAAATGAACATTGCGTTCAGCAGTGATCTGATTATTGAGCTGACGCACACTGCCGGAACATAAGTTTCTTGGATTTTTATATTTGCTGTCAATATCGGGAATCGTTGCATTGATACGTTCAAAATCCGTATAGGTAATGACCGCCTCACCACGGATTGTAAGCGGGCTTTTGTACGCAATCCGGTTCGGCAGGTTCGCAAATACCTTCGCATTGTTCGTGATGACCTCACCGATTTCACCATTGCCACGCGTGACAGCTTTCACAAGCACGCCATCCTCGTAAGAAAGCACGACAGTCAGTCCATCCATCTTCCATGACATGACGCCCGTTTTATCACCAAGCCACGCTGCCAGATCCTCGACACTTTTTGTCTTGTCAAGTGATAGCATCGGTGCCGGATGTCGTTCTTTCGGCAGTTCGCTGATGACTTCATATCCAACGTGCTGGGTTGGACTTTTGGATAAGATCAGCCCGGTCTCCTGCTCTAATGCAGCAAGCTCATCATACAACGCATCATATTCCAGGTTTGACATAATCTCCGTATCCTGTTGGTAATAAGCTTTCGATGCCCGGTTTAAAAGCTCTACTAATTCTTTGATCCGTTCTGTTTTTTCATTCATCGCGTTTGTTCCTTTCAAGATGTTTTTGATGCAATGCTTTGACGCAACTTTTGCTCTTCATCTCTTGTGAGTTTCCGGTACTCTCCCGGTCTTAGGTTTCCTAATCGTATATTCATGATACGCACTCGTTTCAAATGTACAACCCGCACATGCAGAGCATCACACATGCGGCGAATCTGTCTGTTTAATCCCTGTGTCAATATAATAGAAAAATTACGTGTCCCGGTTTTCTTCACTTTACATGGTTTTGTTACCGTATCTAAGATTTCAACACCTTCGGACATATGCTTAATAAAATCCTCTGTGATATCTGTATTCACACGCACATGATATTCCTTTTCGTGATTATTTCTTGATCGCTGAATTTCATTTGCCAAATCACCGTCATTTGTAAGCAGCAAAAGTCCGGTTGAATCCTTATCGAGACGTCCTACATAGTTTACCCGTTCCGGGAACTCCACATACCGGAAGATGCTATCCGGATCTGCTTCTTTGGATGTACATACCTGTCCGATTGGTTTGTTATATGCATATATCACTTTTTTATTCTGCAGATGCACCCGCTTTCCGTTACAACATACCAAAGAAGTTTCACCGACACGTGTTCCAAGATCTGCGATTTCTCCATCCACGGTTACTTTTCCGCTTTCAATCAACCGGTCAGCTTCTCTCCGTGAGCAGATACCTGCCTCACTTAAATATTTATTTAATCGAATTTCATTAATCATAGCTTTCCTCTTAATTTTTTTAATTTTTTATTGCTTTTTGATTTGTATGGTTGTATAATCGCTTTATAAATTTTAGTAAAAACGCAAAGGAGGCACATTATGGATAAAATTGACAAGAAAATTCTTCACTTATTACAGGAAAATGCCAGATATCCTCTCAAGCATCTGGCAAGCAAAGTTTTTCTTTCGTCTCCGGCAGTTTCTGCACGAATTGAGCGATTAGAAAAAAGCGGTATCATATCAGGTTATCACGCGAGTGTATCTCCTGTCTCTCTTGGATATCATATCACAGCATTTATCAACATGGCGCTTGACCCAAAACGGAAACCAGAATTTTACCCGTTTATTGAAGCATGTCCAAATGTTCTGGAGTGCAATTGCGTAACCGGCGCTTATTCTATGCTGATCAAAGTATGTTTCCCAAGTACGATGGAATTGGATACATTTATTGGGCAGTTGCAAAAATACGGAAATACAGAGACGCAAATCGTATTCTCTACTCCCGTTCAACCGCGAGGCATCGACGTCAGAGCCATGGATGATGACGATGATATGGATGATGACGATGACGATTTATAATCAACCGCACATTATAACAATAGGGCTGTTGCAAGCAACAGCCCTTATTTTTTTACTTTTCAAGCTGATGTCAGCCTGCCATCTTTTATTTTTCTGAACTAATCGTATTATAAAAATCAGCAAATGCTGAATCGCTTGCAATACAACTGTTTACATTATCCTGTACTGCTTTGTACAGATTCTGGATATCAGAAGTCTTGTTTTGCGTATCGATATAGTCTTTTACTTCCTGGGAATGCTCCGAATTATCGATCTTGTATCCATCTGCTGTTTTCAAAACATAAAACTGATTGATATTCAAAGGAACACTCGTGATGTTTGCAAGGCTCAAATTGCTTGTTACATATACTAATGTTGCATCTTCTGTATATCCCGGAAGTGTATAACAATTTACATTTGCATACGATTTAATAACCGTTGCTCTCTGCTGGTAAGTTGTCATATCGTCAAACTGGGAAGGATCTGTCACAAGACTCTGAAGCTTGCTCTGATCACAGACAGCCAGCGCTGCATAGTATTCCACAATCAGGGAGTTGATATCAAGATTCGCATTTGTCTCATATCCAAATCCGGTCTGTTCATTCTCAACTGCATCTGTATTTGTTGCCTTGTCTTTATTCCATATCTTTAAATCAAGATCGGAGAAAAAATAAAAATAAAAGACAACTGCAAGCAAAATAAAGATCATCCACCCAAGAAATAACATCAGACCTGCAATTCCCTTTTTCTTTTTTGTATCCTTCTTACTCATATGTCCTCCTTCGAACAATATCATATGAAAAGTGCACCAGAGAGGAATCGAACCTCCGCACATGGCTCCGGAGGCCATTGCTCTATCCACTGAGCTACTGGTGCATGACCTCTATTGTATCTGATTTGATCTGATTTTTCAAGTCCTGAATGCTATCAAATTTCATTTCTTTTCGAATTTGTTGCAAAAAATTCACTTTAATATACGTTCCATACAGATTTTCATCCAGAGAAAGTACATTTGTTTCAACTTTTATTTTATGATCTGTGTCTACCGTCGGATTTTCTCCAACATTTGTAACGCCTTTATAAACCGTACCATCTATAACCACTTCTGTCGCATAAACCCCGTTTTGGACCATATATTTATCCGGCTGGGGAATCAGATTGGCAGTCGGAAACCCAATTGTTCTTCCCAATTGTTTGCCATGTTGTACGATTCCTTCTATACTGTAAGGTCTGCCGAGAAAACGACCTGCCTTTGATACATTCCCTTCGTCAAGCAGCGTACGGATATAAGAAGAACTGATGACAACATGATCTTCCTGAAGCTTTTCGTATGCAATGACAGAAAATCCATATTGATTGCCAAACGATGTCAGAAGTGAAACATCACCCTGCCTGTTTTTTCCAAATCGAAAATCATTTCCAACTATCACACAGGACGGATGCAGCCGGTTCACAAAATCCATGATAAAAGTTTCCGGCTTTATCGATGCAAATTTTTTGTTGAATTCACATGTGATATTGTAATCAATCCCGATTTTTTCAAATATCTCATCCCGTTCTGCAATCGTGCAGATCCGTTTTGTTTCCGGTTTATCAATGGATACAACGACAGATTCTTTTCCTTCTTCATGAGAAATCTGCAGAACTTTATGCAAAAGCAGCATATGACCTTTGTGCAGCCCTTCAAATTTTCCAAGAGCAACGACTGTATCTGTCAAATTTATGTCATCCTTATATGCAAGTTTCTTCAATTTCATTTCCTCACAAAAACATCTTGAATGGTTTGTATATTTTTTCATGTACATCATAATCATATAATGCAATAAAATTGCCATCCATATAAACACGGATTCTTTGCGTTGTATGCACGTCCGGATTCTTCAATAAAGCAGGAGATAATTTGTTCCCATTTTGAAGATATTTTTTCCCATCTTCTAATATCTCATATGCAGGATATTGCGTCAAAAGTGCATCAATCGGAAGAACATGATCCAGAATCGTCTGGCTATTCACTGCATCCTCAATCTGTGATAAACGCAAGGCATCGCAAGCCTGAAATCCATGCAGATCCAAGCGAAGCAATCCGCTTAAAACAGCATAGCACGAAAGCTTTCTACCTATATCCCGTACAAGCGACCGGATATACGTTCCTTTCGAACAATGCACATCAAAGCAAAAGGTTCCATCTTCTTTGCGGATGATATTTTTTATATCATATATTTTTATATGACGTGCTTCGCGCTCAATCTGGATGCCGGCTCTCGCATATTCATATAATTTTTTACCGTCTTTTTTGATCGCAGAATACATCGGTGGAACCTGATCATATTCTCCTATAAATGATAAAATTGCTTCCTGTACCTGTTCAAATGAAACCGTATCGATGATTGATGAATCCGATCTACATATGACATTTCCGGTGATATCTTCCGTATCCGTTTCAAATCCCAGTTTCATCTGCGCACGATAGATTTTATCGCCCGCTGTCAGCATATCAACAAGTTTTGTCGCTTTTCCGAGGCAGACAAGCAGGACTCCTTCTGCCATCGGATCCAATGTCCCGGTATGTCCGATTTTCTTTTGCTTTAAGATGCCGCGCAGTTTTGCAACTACATCAAAAGATGTAAATCCCGATTCTTTGTATACATTTAATATTCCATCTATCAAAGCTGTTCCTCAATCATTTCTAAAATTTGTGCCAGCACGGTGTCAAAATCTCCGGATGCCTCAAATCCGGCTGCACGGATATGCCCGCCTCCGCCAAAGGCCACTGCAATTTTACTCACATCCACGTTGCTGATGGAACGAAGGCTTACTTTCCATTTTTCATCTGTTCCAATCTGATAGATAAAAATAGCGACTTCCACTCCATCAATCACACGGATTTGATCTATGATACCTTCTGTCTCTTCCTTTCCACAGGAGAAAGTCATAAACAACTCTCTTGTCACAGATGTATAAACAACTTTTCCGCCAAGTGCAAGCCTTGCGTCCAGCATTGCATGCCCAGTCAGAAGATTTTGTTTATAGGTGACACGATAAAATGTATCATCAATAATCTTCTGCGCATTGACTCCATAGGAAAGAAGATCACCTGCAATATGCATCGTCTCTTTTGTGCAGGCAGGATACTTAAATACACCTGTATCATGCACGATTCCCAGATACATACATTCGGCACTTGCAAGTGTTATCTTCTCCGGCTCTAAAAAACGGTATAATATTTCACTCGCCGAAGATGCATCCGGATCACAATAGAAATAATCACCAAATCCCTGATTGCTTCTATGATGGTCCAGGCAGACACTCTGTTTTGCCATCCCAAAAAGATCATAAAACACTCCATGTCGATTCCTGTCTCCGCAGTCCAGCGAAATTGCCAAATCCAGAGACTCATTGGAAGGAGTAAAACAAATCTTGTCTGCTCCCTGCAGGAAAGAAAATTTGCGTGGCAGATTTTCCAGATATACCGTTACTTTTTTCTCATAATTATCCTGAATATAATTATATAATCCAAGGCAGGAACCAACGCAGTCACCATCCGGACGCACATGTCCAAATATACCGATTGTCCCTGCATCTTTGATTCTATTGAGTAATTCCTGTTTCATTATTTTGTCTGGCATGATCTTCTTTCATTACCTCATCTATCCGTTTTGACATGTAATTTCCATACTCAATGGATGTATCGAGTACAAACGTAAGCTCAGGTGTATTTCGGAGATTGACTGTACGCGCCAGTTCATGGCGGATAAATCCGCTTGCCTGCTCAAGCCCTTTTAGCGTCTGCGTTGCGGACTCTGCATCTCCAAGTACGCTGATATATGCTTTACAATATTTCAGATCCTGTGTCACCATGACATCCGTTACAGATGTCATGGGATTAATACGCGGATCTTTTAATTCCATCCGGATAATACGGGACAACTCTTTTTGTACTTCCCCGTTTATCCTTTGTGATTTATGACTTGTTTTTTTCATTTCTATCTTGGTACCTCAACCATAATATAGGCTTCAATCATGTCGCCTTCTTTGATATCATTGAATCCATCCATAACAAGACCACATTCGAATCCGGTCTTGACTTCCTTTACATCGTCCTTGAATCGCTTCAATGAAGCAAGCTCTCCTTCAAAGATCTGCTCTCCTTCGCGCGAAATGCGGACTTTACAATTTCTCTGAATCACTCCATCTAACACATATGATCCAGCAATCGTTCCAATACCGGAAGCTTTATATGTCTGACGGACTTCCGCATGACCGATTATCTTTTCTTCAAAGATTGGATCAAGCATGCCCTTCATGGCACTCTCGATATCTTCGATTGCATTGTAGATGACACGATACAGGCGGATATCGACTTTCTCACGTTCTGCCACTTCTTTTGCCTGGTTATCCGGTCTGATATTAAATCCGATGATAATCGCGTTACTTGCTGAAGCAAGAATTACATCACTTTCATTGATTGCACCAACGCCGGAGTGAATGCACTTCACAGCGACTTCCTCGTTCGAAAGCTTCATGAGACTCTGCTTGACTGCTTCCACGGAACCTTGCACATCTGCTTTGATAATCAGGTTCAAATCCTTTACATTTCCTTCCTGAATCCGATTATAAAGGTCATCAAGCGACATGCGTTGTTTTGTATCTGCAATCAGTTTCTCTTTGCCTCGGTTAATGAATGCTTCGGAAATCGTACGTGCTTCCTTCTCATTTTCTGTAGCGATTACAATCTCACCAGAATTTGGTACACCATTTAATCCAAGTACCTCAACAGGCATCGATGGCGTTGCTTCTTTTACTTTCCGTCCTTTGTCATCAAACATCGCACGGACTTTACCATGGACATCTCCGATTGCAAGGCAGTCACCAACATGAAGCGTTCCCTTCTGCACCAAAACAGTTGCAACAGAGCCGCGTCCTTTATCAAGCTGTGCCTCGATGACGATACCACGGGCTTTCCGGTTCTTATTTGCCTTGAGTTCCAAAATCTCTGCCGTCAGGATGATCATTTCCAAGAGATTGTCAATTCCTTCCTTTGTGTGGGCAGAAACCGGACAGAAGATGGTAGAACCGCCCCAGTCCTCCGGTATAAGTTCATATTCCATCAATTCCTGCTTCACGCGATCGATATTTGCACTTTCCTTATCAATCTTATTGATTGCAACGATAATCTCAATACCAGCGGCTTTCGCATGGTTGATTGCCTCAACCGTCTGTGGCATAACACCATCATCGGCTGCAACAACGAGGATTGCGATATCTGTGGACTGGGCACCACGCATACGCATCGCAGTAAATGCCTCGTGTCCCGGTGTATCCAAAAATGTGATTTTCTGTCCGTTGATTGACACAACAGAAGCACCGATATGCTGTGTGATACCGCCAGCCTCTCCAGCTGTCACATCGGAATTACGGATTGCATCAAGTAAAGATGTCTTACCATGATCAACATGTCCCATAACACAGACAACCGGTGGTCTTGATGTCATATCTGCTTCGTCTTCATCCTCTTCATGAAGAAGTTCTTCGATCACATCGACTTTTTCTTCTTCCTCAGCAATAAAATTATACTCTAAGGCGATGTCGGCTGCTTCATCAAATGCCAGGTCAGAATTTACATTGTACATTTTTCCTGCCATAAACATTTTCTTAATCAATTGTGCAACCGGCACTTTAATTTTGGATGCAAGTTCTCCTACCGTTAAAACTTCCGGCAGCTTGATTGTCTTGATCACTGGCTCAACCGGCTCCTGCTTCTTTGGAGCTGGCGTGTGATTTTTTGCATTATTATTTCCATTTCGGTTATTATTGTTGAAACGGTTGTTATTGTTGTTATTATTTCTTGTATTACGGTTGTTGTTTACCGCATTACGGAAATTTGTTCCACGGCTTTCCTGTTTTGTACCGGTTTGATTATTTGCATTCTGGTTATTTGCATTATTCTTTGCATTATTTTTTCCGGAATTGTTCGCATTTGTATTTGGTCTGTTGCTATTTCCGTTGTTGTTTTTGCCCTGGTTATTTCCGTTATTATTTCCGTTATTGTTTTTGCCCTGTTTGTTCCCGTTATTGTTGTTTTTGTTCGGGTTGTTCCCATTGTTATTGTTTTTACTCTGGACATTCCCGTTGTTATTATTTTTTCCCTGGTTGTTACGATTTTGCGTATTTAAGGCAGCATTCTTATGATTCTGATTGTTCTTTTCTGTGCCAGGATTCTGATTTTTGCCCGGATTTGCGTTCGGCGTTTCAGATCCCTCTTTTTTTGGAACTTCTTTCTTCGGTGGATCTGCCTTCGTTCCGCCAAGCGCTTCCCTTACGAACTTCATCATAGCCTCGTCGATGCTGCTCTGCGCTTTTAACCCTTCTTTTTTGTCACTTAATTTATCAATGATGTCACTGCTTTTCACTTCATGTCCAAGCTCTTCTGTTAACTGTTTTGCAAACTGATGTACTCTCATGGGTTACACCTCCAATCTTATACTACTCCATCTTGTCAGAAATCTGTTTTGCCAACCCTTGGTCCGTTATTGCAAGAACTGTGCGATCCTGTTTTCCAATCTGGTTTCCAAGTGTTGTGCTGTCAAATGCGATTGCATATGGTACATGGTAATACTTACACTTATCTGAAAATTTTTTCTGCGTATTGGCAGATGCATCTTCAGCAATCAATACAAAATATGCCATTCCTTCCTGCAGCGCTTTCTCTGCAAGAAAGCCACCACTTTGCACCTTTCCTGCTTTTGCTGCAATAGAAAGCATAGACAATGCGCGATTATGATTGCATGCCAATTATATCATCTCCTCTGCAATAATCCGGTAGATTTCTTCTGGAATTTCTGTCTTCAATGAACGCTCGAGTGCTTTTGTTCTTTTTGCTTTTTCCAGACAATCCTGATTTAAGCAGATGTAAGCGCCGCGTCCATTTTTCCGTCCGGTTTTATCCAGACATATTTCATCTTCCGGTGTTTTTATAATTCTGACAAGTTCTGTCTTTGGTTTCATCTCCCGGCAGCCTACGCACTGCCGAAGCGGTATCTGTTTAGCCAAGTTATCTACTCTCCATCCTCATAGTCATCGGCATAATTGTCATCGTAATCATCTATGATCATACCAAGTTCTTTTGCCTGTGACTCACTCTTGATATCAATCTTATATCCGGTAAGTTTTGCCGCAAGACTTGCATTCTGTCCTTCCTTACCAATTGCAAGTGATAACTGGTCATCCGGAACAACAACTCGCGCACATTTTTTCTGTTTACCATCCTGTTCCTCTGTATATGCCTGTACCCAGATTACATCCGATGGGCTCAATGCATTCTTGATATAAACTTCCGGATCTTCATTCCATGCAATGATATCGATTTTCTCACCCTTTAAATCATCAACAATTGTATTGACTCTGGCACCTGCCATACCAACACATGCACCAACCGGATCCACGTTTGGATCTTTGGAGCGGACTGCAAGTTTGGAGCGGGAACCTGCATCACGGGAAATTCCCATAATCTCAACGACACCATTCTGGATTTCTTCGATTTCATTTTCAAAAAGTCGTTTTACAAGTTCCGGATGTGTACGGGATACATGAATATTGATTCCACCGCTGTTTTTCTTATCTTTGCCATCTTTCCGTTTGTTATCTTTTTTCTCTGATTTCTTTACTTCCACGACATAAAGCTTGATACGGTCGCCAACTTTATAATGTTCTCCCTTTACCTGCTCATTTTCTTTCAGTCGCGTCTCTGTCTTATCATCAAGATTGATATAAATAGTATTGTCAACAATTCTCTGAACAACACCATTTACAATATCATGTTCCTTACATGCATATTTCTCATAGATTGCATCCCGTTCGCCTTCTTTGATCTGTTGGATGATGATGCTTCTCGCTTTCTGTGCCGCCATACGTCCAAAATCCATTGACTGCAGCGGATATTCAACAAAATCTCCAATCTCATAACCGGCATTCATTGCTTTTGCCTGCGTGAGTGAAATCTGGTTTGCTTCATTTTCCACATCTTCTACTACTTCTTTTTTACGTACGACTGTGATTGCTCCGGTTTCGCGGTCCATATGTGCTTCCACAAGCACTTCTTTTCCATAATCCCGCTCGCATGCTGCAACCAGCGACTTTTCAATCGCTTCCATCACAAGTTCCTTGCTTACATTTTTTTCACGCTCTAATTGGTTTAAAGCATCAATAATTTCTGACATTTTTTATCCTCCTTTTTATGGTATCGCCTTATTCAAATGCCAATCTTATCATAGAAATATCGCTTTTTGAAAATTCTTTTGCTTCTTTTGCGCCATCCAACAGAAGAGAAACGGTTGTATCTGTGTATCCGGTCAGCACCGCTTCAAATTCCTTGCATCCATCCAAAGCCCGGTACAGTTTTACTTCTACCTTTTTTCCAAGGCTGCGCTTGAAATCTTTTTCTTTTTTTAATGGACGTGTCAATCCCGGAGAGCTGACTTCCAGAATATAAGGATCTGTCAGCTTATCTGCTTCATCCAGTTTTTCTTCCAGATTCCGGCTGATAAACACACAGTCATTGATATCAATACCGCCCTCTTTATCTGCATATACACGCAGATAATAATCGGAACCTTCTTTTACATACTCTACATCAACCAGCTCAAATCCGTTTTGTTCTATAATCGGAGTTACAAGCTCTGTGCAGTGCTGTTCAATTTCTTGTCTTTTCACAACTACCACCCTTCCGATAATATGCTTTAGCAAAAACAAAGAGTGGGTTTTTTGAAACCCACTCCATGTCATCTGTATTCAAGTCTTATTTATTATATCATATAAATCATAAAATGCAAGCATTATTCTGTCTTTTTTGCAAGCTTGATCTGAAATGCCTGAAGGTTCTTATCACCTGCAAAATCTCCATTTTTATGCCAGTTGCTCCATCCTGTATCACTTTGATATACCCGGTATAAAATATCATAAGATGTTTCTGCCTGCCCTGACAATTTTATACGGATTTGATCAATGGATTTTGATTTTCCTACAGAGCCCGCCATGTCACCATCGGAAGCCCAGACTGCATCCGGTTTATCTGCTTCACTCACGGAATACAGGACACTGCCTCCTTTTACTTTTCCTCCAAGACATATCCGGATTGCCTCTAATCGTTTCTTTCCATGCGGCATACCGGATACAACGCCATCTTTTTTTATACTCTGCCACCCATATGTCTGCATATGTGAGGCATACAGGATATATGCATCCGTGTTTTCTTGAAGTATACTATTTTTTTTCTGCAGAAAACCAAGCAGTCGTTTTCTTTCTGTCTCCGTTTGTGGATCTTCCAGATTTGCATACCGGAATAAAGCAAATCCATCATATCCATGCTCATATGCAAGGCTGCACTGGCTGGCAAGATTATCATTGTTCTGTTCCCAGTCAGGCTCCTGTATACTTGTTTCACCGACACGGTATAATGCAAGCCCGATATAAAGTTTCGCATGATTCGTATGCATCGTTTCCCATTGCCGCATACGGTCTGAAAACATCATTACTTCGCCATTTTCTGTCTGATAATGATCGGTCCAGTATATCTGTGGCATCACATAATCGACATAACCATCTTCCGAAAGCCACGTATCTATGTCGGCGCCCTGTGACCGTGCATAGTTTGGATTTCCCGCCGGACTAATGCCGAACGTAAGTGTCTTATCCCATGCTTTCACACATGCATATACTTTTTTGACCAACGTATTTACTGCATCCGTTTTTTGCTTCGTCGTCAGATTTTCTCCCATTCCCTGCACAAAAAAATAATCATCAAAATGGATTCCATCAACCGGATATTCTTTCAAAAGTTCTTTTATACTGTCACACACGAGGGTTTGTGCATCCTCGCTGCAGGGATCAAGAGACAGACAGGTGCCATTGGAACCTGTAAACAAAATCAGCATCGATTGATATTTTTCATAATATGGTGTCTGCATAAAACTATCTGTCGATGCATCGCTGTTTGAAATCCGGTAGGGATTGATCCATGCTTCAAACCGCAGCCCTTTTTCATGCGCCAATGTCACAAGGATCCGGTAGGGATCATAGTCCGGGCAGATTCTCTCTGTAGATAGTGCCTGCGAATAAGGGAAATACGTGGATATATAATACGCATCCCCCATCGCCCGTGTATGTACGATTACGGTATTTAATCCTGCACTTTTGATTTTATCATACATTGCATTTACTTTTGCTATAAATGCTGCTTCCGTCTTATCTTTCAAATACGTTTCTATGTCAATATATGAGATCCAGCAGGCACGATAATCTTCTGCCTCATCCATTTCTTCCTTAAAATAGCAAGTTGCTGCTTTCGTACTATTTACCTGAAAGCAGTCCGCAAAAAGGACAAGGCACAAGGCTGCCGACAAAAAAATAAGTATACATTGTTTCATTCTTTGCATATAAATTCCAGACAAACAATCCTTATTTTTATTTTATGTTTCTTATTTCTTTTTATTCTCTTTTAAAACGGTAAATAAAAGCAACAAGCCGGCCGAAGTGATCAGCAATGCAACGACTATGCCAAGTGCCATCGTATCACCTGTATGAACCGTTTCAGCGGTAGAAACCGACGGCATCTGCATAGATGTTGAACTTGCTTTCGGAATCACAGATGTTGGCGTTTCTTTTTTTTCACTATTTTCCGGCTTTCTCGTTTGCAGCTCAGTTGTCGGCAGTTCGGTCGACGGTGTCTCGGTCGTCGACGGTGTCTCGGTCGTTGTCGGTGTCTCGGTTGTTGTCGGTGTCTCGGTCGTTGTCGGTGTCTCGGTCGTTGTCGGTGTCTCGGTTGTTGTCGGTGTCTCGGTTGTTATATTGTATGGATAAAAGTGAGATTCGGATGAAGTATTGATATTTTTTGCGATTACCTGCCCTTCATGATTTCCTCCAGTCATGGAGACATCTGCAAAAGGCGCAACCAGATGCCCGGTCAGGAAATTGGCTGTCACGGTATCTGCATCAGGGAAATTCCAGATAAGTCCAAATCCACCGGCATAATATTGTCCTCCCTGCATAGCTTCTTTGCTGTCTTTCACAAGACGAAAGAAGAAATTGTTGTTCATTGCCTGCGTTCCGATAAATATTCTGGATGTGTCCAATATAAAATCATCGCTGCCAGTGACAGAAACTGTATATGCACCCGTGAGCAATTGTTGAGGTGTTACATTTTTTAATATCAGACAACCGGCATTTTTATAATCGGCACCGGAAACCGTTATCGCATTGGAAGATGAAAAATCAAGTACCAAAGCTCCAGCTTCCATTTTTGCATCAGAACCAGCCTTTGCAAGCGCGTCTGATTCCTGTTTTATCGTTGCAAATGCATCATCCATATCTATATAATCATCCTCTACTTTTGTCATGCGCATTTTCAGCCAGTCTTTATACGTCAAACGTTCTTCGGTATAATAAAAATTCGTATCAATCCCGCTTGTGTCATTCCAGGAATTCGTTGGATAGTCTGCCAGATCAATCAGGTATTTCGCATAAGAACATGCATATTTCACTTTCCCTACCGTATTTTTCAAATTCAACTCATTTCCTACCATGACAGCACCGATCGTATCTGCCACGAAATCTCCTCTTAAGTTTTCTTTCACAAAATAACTGTAATGGGACAGAATATAATCAATATGATATTCCCCACAATATTTTTCTTTTTTTTCTTCCGGTTCACCCGGTGCAAAAGACATTGTATCATAGAGTTTCGCAGTTTCCACCTGAATCTCTTCTATCATGGCATCCCCGGCAGTCGCTTCTTCGGTCATGGCATCCCCGGCAGTCGCTTCTTCCATCATGGCATCTCCCACAGTCGCATCTTCCGCACAGAGTATATTTGCATTTTGGCATCCTATGATGCAAATCGTACTCAAAAAAAGAGCAAATATCAGTCGTGAGATTTTTCTCTTACATGATTTTTTCCACATAAAAACACTCCCTACATACATTCACATTAATGTATGCAGAGAGTGCCTGTCCGCATTCGCGAAATAATGCATGAAAAAGCCGCGTAGTATGCAAAAGCTTAGGATGCCTGTTCAAACTGACTGTTATACAGATCTGAATAGAAACCTTTCTTCGCAAGCAGCTCCTCATGTGTGCCGCTCTCGATGATATCGCCATCCTTCAATACAAGAATCAGATCCGCATTCTTAATCGTGGACAGTCGGTGTGCAATCACAAATGAAGTTCTGTCTTTCATCAGTTCATCCATCGCTTTCTGGATGATGAGCTCGGTTCTTGTATCGACCGAACTCGTCGCTTCATCTAAGATCAGCATCGGGCGGTCAGCAATCATCGCACGTGCGATCGTAAGCTGCTGCTTCTGTCCCTGTGACAGATTGACCTGATCATTTAATACAGTATCATACCCCTTCGGAAGGCTTCGGATAAACCGGTGCAGGCCAACTGCTTTACATGCCTGTTCAATTTTTTCTTCCGGTACATTTTCCTGACTGTATACGAGATTTTCCCGTACGGTTCCTTCAAACAACCATGTATCCTGCAAAACCATACAAAACTGATCATGCACCTCCTCACGTGTCATATCTTTGATAGACACACCATCGATCCGGATATCGCCATCTAAGATTTCATGGAATCGCATCAGAAGATTTACCATCGTTGTCTTACCTGCACCGGTTGGTCCGACAATCGCCACCTTTTGTCCCGGCTTTGCAACAGCCGAAAAATCATGGATGACAACCTTATCGCTGTCCTTATATCCAAACTTAACATGGTCAAACGTGACTTCCCCTTTTACATGGTCAAGTTTCTTTGTCTTTTCGCTCTCATCTTCCATCTCTTCTGCTTCCGTAAATTCAAATACACGTTCACCGGCAGCAGCCGCAGACTGCAACGCCTGCATCGCCTGTGCAATCTGGTTCAGCGGCTGTGTAAAATAACGCACATACATCATAAATGCAATAATCACGCCAAATGAAATCTTATCATTCATAGCAAGCAGTGCTCCAACGATGCAGACTGCCACATATCCAAGATTTCCGATAAATGTCATAAGCGGCATCATAAGACCGGATAAGCATTGCGCTTTAAAGGCGCTGTCTCGCAGGTTTTCATTCATCACGTCAAATTTTTCTTTGGACTTTGCCTCTCCGTTGTAAGCTTTGACAACCGTATGTCCAGCATAGATTTCTTCGACATGACCGTTGATCTCACCAAGATGCATCTGTTGTCTCGCAAAATATTTCTGAGAACGGCTCATAATCAAAGATATAAATACAAATCCAAGCAATGTCGATAAAACAGAGGCAACTGTCATTGTGATATCGGTCTTGATCATCATAACGAGTGATCCAAGCAGAAGTGTAACTGCTGTGACAAGATTTCCCATACTCTGGTTAAACGACTGGGCAATCGTATCTACATCGTTTGTCACACGGGATAACACATCACCGGTGGATGTCTTGTTATAAAACCACATTGGCAGACGGTTGATCTTTGTTGAGATACTACTCCGGAGTCCTTTTGACACCTGTTGTGTCACATATCCCATAATAAGGTTTTGGAGCAAAGAAAGCACTGCACTACATCCATAAAAACAGATCAGTGTAAATCCAATCCTTTTGATTTCATCCATATCTATGCCGGTCATCACACCTTCTGTGATAAGATCTGTCATCTCAGACAGTTTGTCTGGTCCAAGCAACGTCAATACAGTTCCGGCACCCGCACATACAATCGCAAAAATCATAACGCCCCAGTATTTTTTACAATTTGTTAATAGCTTTGCCCATGTCCCTTTGAAATTTTTTGCTTTTTCTACCGGACGCGCTCCACGCCCCGGTCCATGGCGGGGAGCTTTTACTGCATTGTTATTTTGACCAATTTCATAATTATCTTTTTCCATTATGCAAGCTCCTCCTTTGATAACTGTGAATAAGCGATTTCCTGGTAAACCGAACAGTTCTTCATAAGTTCGTCATGCGTACCCATGCCGGCAATCTGCCCATCCTCTAACACGATAATCTTGTCGGCATCCCGTATCGTTCCGATTCGCTGTGCCACAATGATTTTTGTTGCATCTTTGCACTCTTTCCGTAAAGCGTCCCTTAAAATACGATCTGTCTTATAGTCAAGCGCAGAGAAAGAATCATCAAAGATCAATATCTCCGGTTGTCTGGCAATCGCACGTGCAATGGAAAGCCTTTGTTTCTGACCACCAGAGAAGTTTGAACCTCCCTGTGCAACATAGCCATCTAACCCAAGGTCTTTCTTATCCACAAATTCACTTGCCTGTGCGATGGAAATTGCTTTTTCAACATCATCTTTATTCGCCGGAGCTTTTCCGTTTTCACCGTATGCCACATTTTCGGCGATAGTCCCGGAAAAAAGCATCGCTTTCTGGCTGACATAACCAATCTTATTGTGCAATGCTTCCAGCGTATATTCCTTTACATTGACACCATCAACCAACACTTCCCCTTCCGTCGCATCATAAAAACGAGGGATCAGATTGATCGCGGTACTCTTACCACATCCGGTTGCCCCAATAAATGCAACTGTCTCTCCCTTTTTTGCAGAAAAGCTGATATGTTCGAGTACATATCCTTCTGCATCCGGATATTTGAAACTGACATCTTTGAATTCCACTTCCCCATCCCGCATAACCGGGAAAGAATCCCTTGATCCATCTTCAATCGACGGCTCGGTATCTAATACTTCCAATATACGTTTTGCTGCAACAGAAGCACGTGGAAGCATGATAAAGATCATAACAAGCATCATAAATGACATAACAACCTGCATCGCATAAGAAGAAAATACAACCATATCGGAGAACAATCCAAATTTTCCCTGCAGATCCTTCGTATCATTGATCAAAATTGCGCCAATCCAATAGATTGCAAGTGAAAGCCCATTCATGATAAGCATGATCGTTGGCAACATAAACGACATTGTCTTTGATGTAAACCAATGCGTATCTGTCAGTTCCTTATTTACCTTTTCAAACTTTTCTTCCTGATAATGTTCTGCATTATATGCACGGACAACATTTAATCCGGTCAGATTTTCCCGTGTTACCTGATTTATATCATCAGTAAGTGTCTGAAGACGTTTGAATTTTGGCATTGCAATTGCAACACAAATACCAACGACAACAATCAGAATCACAACAGCAATTCCAGTAGATAATGTCCACTGCCAGCTCTTGTCGATGATTTTTAGGATTGCCATCACTGCCATAATCGGTGCACGCAGCATAATGGAAAGTCCCATCACAATCAGCATCTGTACCTGTGTAACATCATTCGTAGAACGTGTGATCAGACTGGCAGTTGAAAAACGTCCAATCTCTTCCATAGAAAAAGACTGTACCTTGTCAAACAGCTTTGCACGTACAATCGCACTAAAATTCGATGCAATCCGGGAAGCGCAGATTGCAACAAGCACAGTCACAAGCAGACTGCCAAATGCGCAGAGCAGCATCTTTCCTCCTGCTATCAGGATATCATGCATTGCACTGTCCTCTGTCGTGATCAGTGTCGTAATCTTCCGCATATAATCCGGCAGTTTCAATTCAAGCCAAACCTGCGCCACTACAAAAACAACACTGAAAAGAGCCAATACCACTTCCTGTTTTCGGAAATTTTTAAAAATACGTAACATTCCATGCTCCTTTCTTTTATCCATAATTTTTCTCTAAATAAACAGGAATTATCTTATCACTTTGATTAGCACTCTTCAAGTATGTTTGCTAGCAATTCATGTTTATTTCACATTTAGAAAAAATCATTGCACAAGATTCAGAATATCTTCCGGTTTTTTTGCAAACACAGAGGCACCGAGTGATTCCAAAAAACTCCGGTCACGGAAGCCCCATTCGACAAGAATATAATCCACCCCGGCATTTTTTGCAGTCTCGAAATCCACGTCCGAATCACCGATATAGACAACATCTTCCTTTGCAAGATGAAATGCTTTCATTACTTCATACACCGAATCCGGCGCAGGCTTTTTACGTACGCCTTCCCGTTCCCCGATTGCAATGTCAAATAATCCCCGGAAGAAATCATCAACTAAATCCTGTACCGCAAAATCAACTTTGTTAGATACAACCGCAGTCTGAAAGCCTTTTTCCCGCAGCTTTTTCAACAGGTCTATGATTCCATCGTATGGCTTTGTTGTATCCATGCAATGAATCTTATAATGTTTTTCAAGTGTCTCAAATACATCTTCAATCCGATCTTTCGGCGTGCCTTCCGGTACTGCCCGTTCCACCAGTTTGTGAATACCATTTCCGACAAACTGTCGTACTTCATCCAATGTCCGGACCGGATATCCATATTCTAAAAGAGCATAATTGGTACTATTCATCAAATCCTCTAATGTATATAAAATGGTTCCGTCCATATCAAATATTAACATTTTTTTCATAAGTCGTATCCTCCTTGGGTTTTATTTTGCTGTGTTTTCATGCACACATAGTTAAAAAAAGCGCCCGAAATACAAAACTGTATACCAGGCGCCTTCTAATTTTTTATTTTAAATCAATTTCTAGTTACCAGCCATCTGCGCAGCAACTTCAGCAGCAAAGTCTTCGTTCTTCTTCTCAAGACCTTCGCCTGTCTCAAAACGTACAAACTGCTTGATTGCAAGCTTGCATCCGTTTGCCTTTGCTACATTTTCTACATACTTGGCAACGTTCTCCTTGTTCTCAGCCTTTACATACTCCTGCTCAAGCAGACATACTTCCTTCAATTCCTTGTTCAAACGACCCTGAACCATCTTCTCGATGATATTGTCAGGCTTGTTTGCATTCTTAGGATCGTTCTTTGCCTGTGCTACAAGAATCTCAAGCTCATGAGCCTTGTATTCCTCTGATACTTCATCTGTAGAAACATACTTTGGATTCATAGCTGCAACCTGCATCGCAACGTTCTTCAGGCACTCATCAATCGCCTCACCAGAAGCATCTGTATCAGCCTCTACAAGAACACCAATCTTTCCACCTGCATGGATATAAGAAACAACCTGTCCATCTGTATCAATCTTAGCAAAACGACGGATGTTCATGTTCTCACCGATCTTTGCAACCATAGCTGCATGCTTCTCTTCCACTGTCATAGATGGATCAAGTGCCCACTTCTCAGCCTTCAGAGCATCTACATCCTTCACATCAGAAGAAACAATCTGATCAACGATTTCCTTCACATATGTCTGGAATACTTCGTTCTTAGCAACGAAATCTGTCTCTGCATTTACTTCAACCATAGCTGCTTTCTTACCACCATCAACAACGGTTGTCATAACGATACCTTCTGCAGCAATTCTTCCTGCCTTCTTAGCAGCAGTTGCAAGTCCTTTCTCACGAAGGAACTCCATTGCCTTGTCAAAATCACCGTCTGTCTCTGTAAGAGCCTTCTTACAGTCCATCATTCCGGCGCCAGACATCTCTCTTAACTCTTTTACCATACTAGCTGTAATAGCTGCCATTTTTTTGTCCTCCTAAACCGATACTTCTTACTCTTGCTCTGCGTCAGCCTCTGCAGATTCAGCTTCTTCAGCTGTCTCAACATCTGCACCCTGGTTTGCCTCGATCACAGCATCTGCCATCTTAGAAACGATCAGCTTTACAGCTCTGATAGCATCATCGTTACCTGGAATTACATAATCCAGTTCTTCCGGATCACAGTTTGTATCTGCAATACCAACAAGTGGAATACCAAGTGTGTGTGCCTCATGTACGCAGTTTCTCTCTTTGCGAGGATCTACGATAAAGATCATGTCAGGAATGTCCTTCATATCCTTGATACCGCCAAGGTTCTTCTGAAGCTTATCCATCTCCTTCTTGATCTCGATAACTTCCTTCTTAGGTAATACATCAAATGTACCATCCTGCTCCATTGCTTCGTACTTCTCAAGTTTTGCAATACGTGTCTTAATTGTCTCGAAGTTTGTAAGCATACCACCTAACCATCTCTGGTTAACATAATACATACCACATCTCTCAGCCTCAGACTTGATAGAATCCTGTGCCTGCTTCTTTGTACCAACAAAAAGGATCTTTCCGCCATTTGCTGCGCAGTCAAGAACTGCCTTGTAAGCCTCGTCTACCTTGCCAACAGACTTCTGAAGATCAATAATATAGATACCGTTACGCTCAGTATAAATATACTCAGCCATCTTAGGGTTCCATCTTCTTGTCTGATGTCCAAAGTGAACACCTGCCTCGAGTAACTGTTTCATAGAAATAACGCTCATAACTTACCTCCTGGGTTATAATAAATTTTTCTTCTGTGAGCTTCTTACAGCCGTGTGTCAAGCTGTCTAGTGAAAAACCATCGCGTTATATGGCACCCTTTTCACTGATTCACTCACATGTTTTTTCACACGAGGCAGATTATAACATAAAAAAAAAGTGCATACAAGCACTTTTTTTATTTTTAGTAAATTATTAAAGATTCTGATAACTTTTACTGTTTTGTCGTCAGTATTTTAGCGATTTCCTCGTAAGACATACCGGCCTTGATCTCAAATGTGCCTGTCTCAAGTTTCATGTCATACCCTTTTTCAACGAGAAAACGATTGAATTTTGACGCAGAGTCTACCAGGCCTGCATCTTCAAGTAAACCCGAAATTGTCTCTGAACTCATACCTCCGGATACCGTAATCGTTATTTTTGTATCCTCTTTTTTCGGTTTTTCGGTTGTGGACGTTTCTGTCGTTGCTTCCGTCGTTGCTTTCTCAGTCGCTGCCTCCGTCGTCTGTTCTGTCGTTTTTTCCGTCGTTGCTTCCGTCGTTGCTTCTGTGGTTGCTTCTGTCGTTGCAGTCGCGGACTGCTCAGCTGACTCCTGCACTAATTCATCGAGTGATTTATTTGTTGCATCGGAATCCGTACTGCCTGTAAGAACATATTCGGATTCTTTTACCATTCCAAGTTTTTTTGCACGCGCAATCACTTCTTCATCGCTGATTGACTTTTTCCCCGAAGTCATATATGCAGCCAGCATGATCAAAGCTCCAAATATGATTCCTACTCCAAGTCCACGGACAAAATATTTTTTCTTCATTATTTGGTCTCTCCTTGATATAAATCTACTACCAGTTTTACTTCGCCAACACCAAGTCCAAGATGTTTTGCAATTTCAAGAATACTAAGCCCTGCTTTATGCATTTCCAAAATCATATCTTTGTTGTCTGAATTTTCAAGGACTTCTTTTGCATCCTCAGGAATTGGTGTTTCTTCCATCTCACGCATAGCTTCTTCTAAATCTGTTTCATTTTCTGCGTTTTCCTGTACCTGCACAGGATCGGCAGCTTCCGCGTTTTCTTCTATCGGCGGCTGCGCTGGCTGGCTGTCTCTGACAATATTCTGTGCTGCCTGTTCCTGAACCATAGATGCAATCTCTTTTTTGTATTCATCGACCATGTTCACCGTTGTCATAATCTCTTTTTGTTTATCCGATAACATATCATATAAGAAAACAACTTCCTTATGATTCCGGTCAATCTCCTCATTGACAGAAACGGCATAATCACCAAGCGCCAGTGTCTTCTGGTTTACAATCTCTGCCAAACGGGTTTCTACATCCGAAAGTCTGGAATCCACCTGTTGATCCATATAATTACGGATCAATGTATCAATTTTTTCTTTCTGCTCCTGTGTTAATTCTTTTGGAATTTTCACAAGGTCTGCGCCTTGTTTTTTCTCTTCTGAGAGTTTTTCAGAAAGGGCAAAACTGACAAAAATAAAAATAAGACCAATTACAATTAATACAATGACTGTTGTTGACATTTTTCTACCTCACCTCAAATTTTGATATCTATATTCACCCGTTCTATACCGGTATGCCCGGCAGCTTCCGGTTTTTGTTTTTTCTTTCTACCCGAATACAGACTCTGATATTTATTTTTCCCTTCCTCTTTCGCATCCGGATCATGTTCATAATATGCAGCTTCCTCTTTCTGAACGACAGTTTCCCGTATCTGGCGTTCCTCTTTTCTTGTCTCTTGCAATGCATTCTGGCTTTGCAAAATACTCTGCGCATCCATATTCTGCTGAATCGATGCAATCGGAGCCGATTGGGTTGTCACAATCGGAGATATCATACTCATCCCACCTTTTTTCTAAAATGGCATTGGTTTTATAAAACCATCTACAATCTTATATAAACTGTGAACTTCCACATCTTTGACGGCATACGAAAGACTGGAAATCGAAAGAAGAGTTCCACGATAGGTATTTCCAAATACTCTTATGCTTCCTTTTTTTCCTGCATTTAGCTCGGTGCGAAGCTCTTGCAGCCTATCGTTTTTTTCACGAAACAATTGTTTGTTCGTTTCAAGTACTTCCGTATAAGTTTTTATCTGTTTCACATTTTCCGGTGTCAGTTTAATGCCTCTCTTTAATTTCTCTTTATAGACATTTAAATAGGAAGCCGTCTCCTCTACTTTTGCTTTAAGCTCCATAACACTCGGCACAAGTAATTTGATCTGCTCATATAATTCCGGCTTTACACCGACCTTTAATATCGTCTGTGTCTCCATTTTATTTCCGATACTGTTCGTTTCAATATACGATTCACAGATGATTTCTCCACCGACAATAAAGCCTTTTTTCCCGCGTATAACAACTTTGCTTCCTGATTTTATATGGCTGTGCAGCATAGATCCAGCAATCACATCACCTTGCGCTTCCACGTTTGCACTTTCAAAAAACTGTGCACATATTGCACCACCCGCACGGATGACACCTTTTCCCATGCCCTGTACACCACGCTTGATTACGATATTTCCTCCGGCAATCAATGTAGCTCCTTCGACAACACCATTTACTTCAATATCGCCTTTTGCACGGACTGTAAATCCAGTGCGTACAGTTCCAGGGATTGTTACATTCCCTTCATATTCCAAATCCCCTGTAGAAGCATCCACGTCAGCAGCAATCGAATATGTATCCGATACAAACACGGTTCCGTCTGAAAAAGTAACATTTCCATCCACATCACTTGTAATCCGGGTTTCATCTTCCGAGATAGATATATTTCTTCCGTAGCGTAATTTATATATCTTGGGATGATTCTGAGGGATTGTTTTCCCATAGACATCTATTCCGGGTTTTCCCGTATCATGGGGCGTAAGCTTTGCAAGCAACTGTCCTTTGCTGACTGGGCAAAAAAGATTCAGTGCATGAAAATCGACACTTCCATCTTCTAACACTTTTGGCTTTGCCAATGGATTTGTATCAAAGAAATATTGGATTTCTGTATCTTTTGCCATTATGGGTGCCAATCCCTTTGCAATCGGAATATTCGTACAATATTGTCTTCCATTTTTTAATTTTTCTATCACGGAATCTAATATTCCATATGTAATTTTCTCACGATCAAGCTCCGCCCGTATCTCGCGTTCGGACATCATCGAGCCACCATTTGATGGTGGATAAAACCGGATGAAAGCAGCCATGCGGTCCTTTGTGACAATGATGACAGCACTCTCATTAAAAGGATTCTGACTGGCATCACTAATTTTAATTTGCAAAGGTCGTTCCTGCAAAAGATCCAATGTTTTTTTCAAGGCATTGACGGAAAAGTCTGTACAGTTTCTTTTTTCAAGATACTCCGCGACTTCCCGGACATCTAGTGTTTTTCCGCCGTCCAAAGGTGGAAAAACTTCCAGATATGTGCCATCTTCTTTCATCCGTACTTTAAAAAAAGAATTTTTATATCTCATAAGCAGTCCGTTAAAAGGGCCTCCTTATCCCATCATCAAAGCAAAATTTTTATTCATACACCGCCGCATTTTGACAAGTGCTTTGGAATGCAACTGTGAAACCCGGGATTCTGAAACATCCATAACCCGGCTTATCTCTTTCAATGTGAGTTCTTCATAATAATAAAGCAACACTACCTTTTTTTCTTTTTCTGTCAACATTCCAAGTGCTTCTGTTAACTGGACTTTCAACTCTTCTTTCAATACCTTGTTTTCCGGATTGATGCCAGTTTCCTGAAACGAAGGTGCTTTCACATCATTTTCCTGTTCCATAAAATCATCCAGTGAAGATAGATTCGTAATATTTGTCTGTTGCATCCAGGTATCGTATTCTGCTTCCGAAATACCAAGCTCACGCGCCATATCTGAATCAGTATAGTTCGGTCCAATCAACGCTTCCAATTTCTTGGATGCCTCTGTAATTGATTTTTGTTTCTGACGGACCGATCTTGGTATCCAATCCATTTTTCTGATCTGATCCAATATAGCTCCCCGGATTCGCAAGCTCGCATATGTCTCAAATTTGATTCCTTTTCCATAATCAAATTTGTCGATTGCATCAATCAATCCAAAAATCCCATAACTTACCAGGTCATCATACTCTACGTTTGATCCAAGGTAAACTGCCAGCCTGCCTGCCACTACCTTTACAAATGACACATATTCTATTATCAGCTGTTCACGGATTGAACTGGATTTAGAATGCGAATATTCAATCCACAAACGTTCTTTTTTATCAATGAATGCCATTGAAAGCTACACCCCTTATTGTACTTCATCTTTAACATCCGAATCTTCTGTTGATTGTTCTTTTTCCAGATCAACATCCTTAACCTGGTCCATTCCCCGAATTTTATCAATCAATTTAATTGCAATTGTTGCAATGATATAAAAAACAACAATCACAATCAGTAAAATAATTAATGATTCCAATAGATTTCGTTTATATTTCATATTAAGCAGCCAGGTGATCAAAGCTGCAAGCAAAACAATAAACGCTCTTATATTTTTATATTTTTCACCAAGTTCCAATGATATCGTCTCCAATTCATATCACATGAATTTTTTTCCCAGCTGTCACGACGGACAAATCCTTGGTTGCCGGATCAAAAATGATTGTCCGTCCATAATTAAGTCCTACATCTTCTGAAACAATCCTGATGCCGTTTTCTTTGAGAACCGTTCGCACAGCTTCCACATTTTTCTGCCCAATATTTCCCATCGTATAATCAGATGAAAAGTCAAACATCTTTGCTCCGCCTGCAATTTTTGCCAACATATATATACGATTTAACCCCTGTTTTTCCAACGCCTGAATCAAATCTGATATTCCAGTATCAGCGAATTTTAATCGGTTTCCATTCTGTCTGATTTTTGTACTGTCAGGAAGCATAATATGAACTAAACCCGCAATATTCTTGTTTTTTTCATACAATACAATTCCAACACAAGATCCAAGGCCAATCGTTGTAATTGTATCCGGTGACATGCAAATATTCATGTCCGCAATTCCAACACGGATAACATTACTCACCGTGGCGCACCTCCAATACCAAGTTTTGAAAGAAGCGTATCGAAAGAATGCATCTCTGAAATCAGCATAATATATCCATCGATTTTTTTATTACCAACAGCAAATCCTGAATTGATTAGAAGCGCTTTATCACTGACCATTCCATATTCGATACATGGGACACTTAAAATAGCGCCTGCCATATCGATACAGATATGCGGTTGTGTATAACGAAGCTCCAGATCGGATAAATTTCCAAGCGAAGCCACATAAGAGCCAATCAATATATTTGCAATCTCGGCAATTGCAGAAATTCCCATTTCGCTTTGCCAGTCTGCGTCAGTTCCAAGCATCACTTCCGTCAGATGCCTGGCATCATCCAGACCAAGTACAAATAAAATCATCGCATCAAGAGCACCCTTCAATCTGCTCAGTACGCCAACAACTAACGTATCCGGTCCTCCCAATGCATTTTCCAGCTCATTAAAATCAAACAACTTAACCGTTGGTGCTGTCATCGTCAATTTGGATGACAACATAACGGATAACGATGTGGCAGCATTACCTGCGCCAATGTTCCCAAGCTCTGTCAAAGCATTCTTGATTTGTTCTGATAATTTTTCATTCTTATCCATAGATTCCTCGTTTATATACGTTCCATCTTTACTCATTATCAATATCTGAAATCAGAGCACCGATGTTTAACAGGGATATCAAAGAACTATTATACTTCCCAACCCCTGTCAGATAGGTTCTTGTATCTCCATTTTCAGTTGCAATCTGTTCAATGGAATCTTCCGTCAAAGTAACAACTTCTCTTACTTCATCAACCAGGATACCAATCTTGGCATTTCCTTCCACTTTTAAAATCAAAATTCTGGATGCATTTGTATTTTCTTTGTCCGGCATCTCAAACTTCCGACGTAGACTCATAACCGGAACTACTTCACCACGAAGGTTGATGATTCCAAGAAAATAAGGTTGTGCATGTGGCACTCTTGTAATCTTCTGAAGCCTGACAATATTGTCAATGAATGAAATGTCAATGCCATATTGCTCGTTGTCAAACTTCAATATAATATATTGTTTTGCGCTGACTGCTGTATTTTCTTCCATATTTATGCACCTCCCTTACACCAATGTGTTTGAATCAATAATCAAAGCGACTTCACCATTTCCAAGAATCGTAGCGCCACTGATCATCTTCGGCACATGGATGTATTTTCCAAGTGACTTAATAACAATTTCCTGTTGTCCAAGAAGCTTATCAATTACAAGTCCTGCCTGCTTGTCACCCTTCTTGACAATCACGACAATTTCTCCATCATCCAGAAGCGATTCATCTTTTTCAACCGGTTCAATATCCAAAACTTCGTTCAGACGGACAAGCGGTATCACTGATCCACGTAAATTGATTACTTCTTTTCCATGGACATACTTTATATCTTCCGGAGGCATTTCCTCCAATGTAACAATCGAATTCAATGGCAGAGCATATTTTTCCCCGGATACTTCGACCATAAGTGCCTGAATAATTGCGAGTGTAAGCGGCAGACGTACAATAAATGTCGTTCCTTCACCCAATTTTGTAACAACTTCCACATCGCCGCCAAGGCCTTCGATTTTGTTTTTTACAACATCAAGGCCAACGCCTCGTCCGGAAACATCCGTTATTTTTTCTGATGTTGAAAAAGCAGGCATAAAAAGCAGATCAATTGCTTCTTTATCTGTCATATATTCTGCCTGTTCCTCTGTGATCTGTCCTTTTTCGAGTGCTTTCTTTTTGACTTTTTCTACATCTACACCGGCTCCATCATCGCTTACTTCGATTGTAACATTGTTTCCATCCTGGTAAGCATCCAAACGGATGGTTCCTACCTGTGGTTTTCCAATTTTCAGACGATCGATGGTTGATTCGAGGCCATGATCTGCAGCATTTCTTAACATATGCATCAATGGATCTCCGATTTCATCAATGACTGTCCGGTCAAGTTCGGTATCTTCACCAGTCATGATCAGTTCCATTTCTTTATTCAATTTTTTTGACAGATCCCGAATCATACGTGGGAAACGGTTTACAACACTTTCGATTGGAACCATCCGGACTTTCATCACAGATTCATGCAGATTTGTTGTGATTCTTTCCAGATATTCAATTTGTTCATTAAATGACTGATCCTGTGAGGAAAGCATTCCCGTCACAGAAACCAATCCATTTTTAGCTATTATAAGCTCGGAAACCTGGTTCATCAAATCGTCAAGTTTCTCGATATCGACACGGACAGAACGGTTTACAACCGGTTTTCCACTCTTTCCACTCTTTGCCGCAGGTTTTTTCTCTTCTTTTTCTTCTTTCTTTTCTTGCGTACCCGTATGTTTCGTTTCTTCTGCTTTCTTTTCTTCTTTTTCTTCCGGCTGTACAGTTTCGGCTGGAAGTTCATACTCTTCAATTACAGCTTCTTCTATCTCGGAGACATTTTCAATTGCTTTTTTTATCTCCTCCAATGACAGGTCAGAAATAATGAACATAGAAAAATCTAAATCAAATTTTTCATCTTCGATATCCTGCACGCTTGGAACCGATTTTATAATCTCACCTTTATTCTCGAGTCCTTTAAATACGAGAAATGCACGTGCAGCTTTCAGCAGACAGGTTTCCTGTATATAAACGGTTGTTGCATAGACATGCTTTCCCTGTGCTTTCGCTTCCGTGATTGCATTTCGTTCAAAATCAGCAATTGGAATGGACAAATACTTTCTACGATCATCCGTTCCGGCTGGTTCTTCTTTTTTTTCTTCTTTTGTAGCTGCCTCTTCGGATTTATCGGCAGAGCCTGAAAGTCCATTTTGTAGCACTGCATTTAACTGGGCAATCAGCTCATCATTGTCTTCGGTTCCCTCATCTGATGTTTCAATAATATTGTTCAGATATCCTTCCAATGCATCAAGACATTTAAAAACAATATCAACAAGATCCGCATTGACATTCATCTTTCCATTCCGGATTTCCGAAAAAACATTTTCCATATCATGGGTCAGGCGCTGCATACGCTTATATCCCATCGTTCCTGCCATCCCTTTCAAAGAATGTGCGGCACGGAAAATCTCATTGACTGTGTCAACATTTTCAGGTTCTTCTTCCAAAATCAGAACCTGATCATTCAATGTTTGCAAATGTTCTTTTGATTCATCAATAAAAATCTCAAGATACTGACTTAAATCCATTCTTGCACCCCTACTTTCTTTATTATCTCTTCAGCAACCAGTGATAAATCACATACGCAATCGCAAAGTCCTGCTTCCTGCACAGCCTTTGGCATGCCATAGACAGTCGACGATGCTTCATCCTGCGCAATCACATATGTATCTTTATATGCTTGCAATTCTTTGATTCCTTTTGTTCCATCTGCTCCCATTCCAGTCAGGATTACGCAAATGATTTCATCATATCTGGAAATATTGCAGATGCTTTTTAACATGACATTTCCACAAGGCTTCAACCCTCCCACTGCCGGCCGGTCATCAAAATAGATTTCACAGCCTTGTTCTGAGTCCCGCAGCGCAAGGTGCGTACCTCCTTTGGCAATATAGACATATCCATTTGCAAGGAGATCTCCCTGTACAGCCTCTTTGACAATCACATTGCTTTGTTCATCGAGCCTGGAAGCAAGTGTTGCAGTGAAGCCTTCCGGCATATGCTGCACCAGAACCATTGGTGCTGCAAGATTCGATGGCAATTTCGGAATGACGGATTGCAGCGCCTTAGGACCACCGGTTGAACAAACAAGCGCAATCAGTTTTTTCCCATTTTTTTTCTTTGGATGTTTCTTCTGTATTATCACAGGCTGCTTGTCCGGAGCCTGTGTTTTACATATTTTTATGCGGGATTGCACAGCCATAACTAAAGCCTTTTTAATCTTATCCGCATAATACGTTACATCCTTTGAAAAAATATGATCCGGCTTTTTTATAAATTCTATTGCGCCAAGATCTAACGCTGTCAATACTGCAGAAGCATCCTCTCTTGCGCTGAAAACAATAAACGGAATCTCTATCTGATCTGCTTTCGCTTTTTTTATCAGGGTCAGACCATCCATCTTCGGCATATCAATATCTGTCATAACAATGTCGATATCTTGTTTTTCTTTTAAAAGAGTATATCCCTGCGCACCATCCGAGGCCATATATACCACACGGAAGCCTTCGATATCATTTATTATATCAGACATCACTCTTCTCATGAGTGCAGAGTCATCTATGAGTAAAATTTTTTTGTCATCATTTCTTTCCATTCGCAAGTTCCAGTCTTTCACTTTCAAATATATAGCGGATTATTTTATCCCGTTCATCCTGTGTTATCTTCAAAAATTCCATTCGTTGTTCATACATATCTGTTCTTCCCTGCACCGATACACTTGAGAGCATCCGGGCAAACAGATTGAAACTTAAGATTTCTCCCACAACGGAAACCATGAATTTCACTTTTACAACTTCATTTCGTTCCACATGCATGCGTTGATTCAGCCGGAGACCGCCTCCGCTGATATCGATAATCCTTGCGGGCTGCCAAGGCAAAGCATCTTCCGGAACAGATACATCGTCCGGAATACCTGTATCATATTCTTCATCCGAAACAATCCGGATTTTTGCATCGATGTAACAGTCATACCGGTAAAACTGGCGGCGTTGGACTTTTTCCAGTTCGCTGATCAATTTGATATCCAGGAAAAACAGATTTCCCTCCCTGTATCTCGATACAACTTTTACATTGCACTGCAAAAGACCGCGTTCTGTATAAAAGCACGCAGTATAACGCTCATCCAGTTCCAAAGGGACAATCCGTCCCTCATAAATCGGCATCGCAATCTGCAGCTGGTTTTGGGGCAGGAAATCATAGATTTTACTCACATAAACTTTCTTGTTCTGCTCATTACGGATTACCTGCTCCAGACGCACTAATTCAATTTTATTTCCTATCGCAATTTCCATCCATATGTACCATCTTTCTTTTTTCTAGCGTAAATGTTTATCATATTTACCGAATTTTTTTCTTTGAACGGAAAAAATCCATAAATACACGAGCGATACCATCTTTTTTCTTATATTCTTCCGTATTTTCATCATTAAGCTGGTTAATCAGCTGATGAATTCCTTTCGTTGCCAGAGTTCCAGGATATGCCTGTACAAGCGGTTTTTGTACAATAACCGCCATAGATGCGTTCTTGTCCTGCAACACAGATCCAAGAAATGATAATTTTGTATTTAAAAATTTCGAAGATACTGTATTTATTTTATTGAAAATCTCCCGACCTTCATTTTCACTTTCCACACGGTTTGCCACAACATGAATCGTTTTATACAACGGATTAAAGCTGTTCTTTCTTCGGAGAACCTTTAACAAAGAGTAAGAATCTGTAATCGAAGTTGGTTCTGGCGTCACAACCAGAACAACTTCCGGACTCAACATCACAAATTCCATTACTGAATCTGTAATTCCAGCTCCGGTATCTATAATCACGACATCATACATCTGATCTAATTTCACAAGCTCTGAAATCAATAGCTGGATACTCGCATTATCCAGAGTTGCAAGCTCTGACACACCGGATCCGCCCGAGATAAATCCGATTCCTTCCGGACCTTTTGTAATGATTTCTGTCATCGATTTGTTATTATGAATCAGATCGAGCAGGTTGTATTTTGGACGGATTCCCAACATTACTTCGACATTGGCCAGCCCGAAATCGGCATCAAACACAACAACCTTCTTTCCGCGTTTTGCCATCTCCAATGCAATATTTACAGATAATGTTGTCTTTCCAACGCCACCTTTTCCACTTGTAATCGCAATTACTCTTGCATTTGTGATATCCTGATTGGTCTGCACACGTTCGCGTAACTTAGTTGCCTGGTCCATCACTTACCACCTCCCAGCAGTTTTTTTGCGATAATCTGTGGATCAACTACGCCAATGTCATCCGGAACATTTTGTCCCCATGTAACATAGGACAATGTTTTTCCTGTATCTAATTTCAAGTTCAAAATGCATCCAAGACCATTTGTTTCATCCAATTTCGTAAATATTAAATGATAATCAAATAATTCTCCATATGTATTGGCAATCGAAAGAAGATCAGCATATTTCACGGTTGCGGAAACCACAAGAAATACTTCTGTCTCATACTCTTTTACAGAATCAATGATCTGTCTCAAATCTTCTTTTTCTTCCTCACTTTTATGAGAACGTCCAGCAGTATCAACTAAAATCAAATCATAATTTTTATATTTTTCAACGCTTTGCGTCATTTCCTCCGGTGTATATACAACTTCCATCGGGGAAGACAAAATATTTGCATATGTTTTTAACTGTTCGATTGCAGCAATCCGGTATGTATCGATTGAAAACATCGCACATTTTAATTTCATATCTAATATACAGACAGATGCCAGCTTTGCCATCGTTGTCGTCTTACCAACGCCGGTATTTCCGACAAAGAAAACAATCTTCGGTTTTTTCGTGCCAGCAGTAAGCGGCTTAATTTCACCAAGTTTTAAAACAATTTTCTGATAGACATTTGCAAGGATATTGTCAATCGGCTGTTTGTCGTCTTTTACAGAAAGCTCATCGATAATTTCCTGAGCATGTTCCATGGAAACTTCACTGTCTGTGAGCTGTTTGATCACAAGATCCACAACCTTACTTTTGCTTTCTGGCGCATGGGATTCTTCTTTTTTATCCTTATTGATGTCTTCTTTTTTCAAAGCTTCTCCGGATGCAATCGCACGGTCAGCTGTCTGTTTGATTGATTCCTCTGCCGGTTTCTGGCTTTGCATCTGTTGCTCAAGCAGTTTGGCAATACTGTTTATTTTCTCTTCAATTGCGTTTTGGGACTCTTCGCTATATTCATCCCTGCTGTTTCCAAACGCTTTACCAAACAGAAAATGTTCATTCATACCTTCCTCGCTTTTCCGTTCCTGCTTTAGATCGATCGTATGTTCATCTTTCTTTTCAGTCGTACGGATTTCAGTCGTTGCCGATTCATCCATGTCATCATCAATCGCAGCCGTCAGTTCCACTCTCATTTTCTTAAACAGCCGGAATATTCCTCGCGGTTTAATTTTTTTAACATTCATCACGATTGCATTTGGTCCGAGATCATCTTTTGCAAGTAAGATCGCATCTTTTTCAGTTAATGCTTTGTACTTTTTAATTATCATCTATCGTAATCACTCCCACTGACTTTAGCTCTACTTCCGAATCAATCTCATTATAGGAGATAACAATCAGATCTTTCAAGTAGTCGTTCGTCAATTTTTTAAAATACATACGGACAATCGGAGACGTCACAACAATCGGCGCATCTCCTTTGCTCTCGAGTTTTTTCACTTCCTCTTCGGTTGCTTTCAGGATTTTCTTTGTCACTGCCGGATCCAGTGAGATAAACGCACCTTGTTCCGTCTGTTTGACAGATCCCATAATCATCTGCTCAATTTTGGGATCGAGCGTAACAACTGTACCGGAGTCGCCATCGCCAAAATACTTGTTGGAAATCGCACGTTTCAGACTCTGTCTCACGTATTCAGTCAAAATATCGGTATCTCGGCTCGTCGCCGCGTAATCAGCCAATGTCTCAAAAATTGTAACTAAATCCCGAATAGAAATTCCCTCACGAAGAAGATTCTGCAAAACCTTCTGGATATCACCTACACTCAGTAGTTTCGGTACAAGTTCATCAACAAGCGTCTTATTGTTATCCTTGATATTATCGATCAGGTTCTGTACATCCTGTCTTGTCAGAAGTTCATCTAAATGTTGTTTGATAACTTCCGTCAGATGCGTCGCAATAATGGACGGTGGATCAACAACTGTGTAACCGAGCGATTCAGCTCGTTCCCTCTGGGATTCTGTAATCCACATCGCCTCAAGATGAAACGCTGGTTCCAATGTCGGAATACCTACAATCTCATCCTCTACATATCCTGGATTCATCGCCATATAATGGTCAAATAAGATTTCTCCTTCACTGACCTGGATGCCTTTGATTTTAATAATGTATTGATTTGGGTTTAACTGGATATTATCACGCAGACGGATAATCGGAACAACTGCACCTAGTTCGAGTGCAATCTGTCTCCGTATCATAACCACACGGTCAAGCAGGTCTCCACCCTGATTGACATCTGCTAACGGTATTATACCATAACCAAATTCGAGTTCAATAGGATCTACTTGCAATAAAGAATTGACATTTTCATGTCTGCGGACTTCTTCTGCCTGTACTTCTTCTTCCTCCACTTCCTCTTTGATTGCTTTCTCCTGCTCTCTTCCCCGGATTGAGAACGAAAGAACAATAAACAAAACACCATACGCTGCACAGAAGAAGAAATTCAAAGGTGTCAATGCTCCGAGACCGATCATGGTAATGCCAACCATCAACAGCACTTTTGGTATACTGAAGAGCTGTCCTATCAGGATATCTCCGATATTTTCTTCCTTCGATGCTTTCGTGACAAGAATACCGGTAGAAAGAGAAATCAGCATAGAAGGAATCTGGGATACAAGACCATCACCAATTGTCAGGATCGTATACTTGCTTAATGCTTCTTGAAAAGAAAACCCCTGCTCTGTCACACCCATGATAAGACCGCCGACAATATTGATTACAGTGATAATAAGTCCGGCGGTTGCATCTCCTTTCACGTATTTGGATGCACCATCCATGGCACCGAAAAAAGCTGACTCCTGTTGGATTTTTTCTCTTCGACGGATTGCTTCCTTGTCATCAATTGCTCCAGATGATAAATCGGCATCAATCGCCATCTGTTTTCCCGGCATTGCATCGAGCGTAAAGCGGGCTGTAACTTCAGATACACGCTCTGAACCTTTGTTGATTACAAGCATCTGCACAATAATCAGAACGATAAATACAATCGCTCCGATTACCAGATTTCCGCCACCGACGAAAGTTCCAAACACTTCTACTACTTTACCCGGATTACCGGTTGACAGAATCAAACGTGTCGATGAAACATTGAGCGAGATACGAAACACAGTTGTGAACAAAAGCAGTGTTGGGAATCCAGACATATTCAATGTCTCGCTCGTGAACAGACAGTTAAACACAATAATCAACGCCATAGAAATGTTAAATAAAATCAGCCAGTCCAAAAGAACACTCGGAATCGGGATGATCAAAAATACAATAGCTGCAAGAAGATAGATTCCAAGGAATATATCATTACGCTTCATATAGTTTCACCATCCTTTCTTCATTCTCTTCAACCGTGTATATATAAATTCTTAACAAAAATTAACTGACTTTATTTTGTAATTTATAAACATAGGCAAGTACTTCTGCAACTGCCTGGTATAATTCCGGAGGGATTTCATTTCCAACTTCCACATTTGCATACAGCATTCTTGCCAGTGGCTTGTTCTCCACAATTTCTACATGGTTTTCTCTTGCAAGATCTCGGATCTTAAAAGCAAGATAATCTGCACCTTTTGCTACGACAACCGGTGCCATACTGACTGTATTATCATATTTTAAAGCAACCGCAAAATGCGTTGGGTTTGTGATTACAACATCGGCTTCCGGAACACTCTGCATCATACGCCTGCGGGATGCCTGTTGCATGCGCTGACGTTGCTGGGATTTAACTTTCGGATCACCTTCCTGGTTTTTGTACTCGTCCTTTACTTCCTGCTTCGTCATACGCAGGTCCTTTTTGTGCTTCCATTTCTGGAACACCCAGTCTGCGAGCGCAATAATCAGATACACAATTGAAATCTTTATGCCGAGTGCAACTACCATATCAAACAAAACAGAAAGACAGTCCGGAATCGTCAGATCATAGGCTGTAACAAAAACTCCCATATAATCTTTTATAACCGAATATGCAACCGCTGTGAATAAAACGACCTTAAAAATTGACAATACAAATTCAAACAATGCCTGTTTGGAAAACATCCGCTTAAATCCACTCAGCGGATTCATCTTACTAAGCTTCGGCTGCATCGGTTTGGACGTGACTTTCCATGTAATCTGAATCCTTTGTGTCAAAAATGCAATCACAAATGCAACAAGTACAAATGGTAAGATTGTGATTGCTATATATTGCACCGAATCGAGCAGGATCTGCCATGCACGTACATGTTCAAACCCACCTTTGCTATCATCTGCCATATCTTTCCAGAAATACGGAAAAACTGTTATCAAACGCTCGCCAATAAAAGAAATAAACACCCGTAAACACAAAAAAAATGCCAGAAGCATCGCTGCAGATGTGAGTTCCTTGCTCTTTGCCACCTGACCTTCTTTTCTGGAATCTTCTATTTTCTTTGCTGTAGGTTCCTCTGTTTTTTCTCCGCCTTCATCGTTTGCAAAAAATTGCAAATGATAAGGAAGAAGCAAAGCTTCCTGTCTCCATCCGGAAGAATCCAACTTACAAGCCTCCCAATATTGTATTTACCATATCACGCATACGTTCCATCAGATAATTTGCAATATTCGGTATAAACATGATGCACAAAGCAAGTAGAAATAATCCAACAAAAACTTTAAGCTGCATACCGATTGCAAACATATTCATCTGTGGAGAACTTTTGGCCAATACTCCAAGGATTACATTTAACATAACTGCTCCGAGAAATATCGGCATTGCAATCCGGAATCCAATTGAAAACATCTGTGTAATAAAATCAATCATCGATGTATAGATCAGTTCCGGTTTTAAAACAATTCTGCCAACAGGCACAAGTGTAAAAGACTGTGCCGCTGCAGATAGAATATAATAATGCAGATTGGATATCATAATCACAAGACATACAATCTTATCATACAAATCTCCGGTAATCGTCACCATTCCCTGGTTTGGATCAAATATTGTTGCCATTGAAAAACCGATTTCCCGATCAATAAATTCGCCCGTAATCGCAAGTGCTTTGATAGAAAGTCCGGATACAAACCCTAGCAAAAGACCAACAACCGCTTCTTCAAGCACCAGAGTTGTATACCCAAGCACATCCGTATAAACCGGAAGCTCCGGCTTTACCACCTGAAACAAAATAAGCGAAACAAAAAAAGCGATGGATACTTTCATTCTGGCATTCAGGGAATTATGTCCAAAAATTGGAGCAATCGACATAAAACATGCCACACGCACCATCACAAGTAAAAAAGCTTCCAATGTAAGTGTTGATATTGTAGCATTTATCATAAATTACCCCACAAAATCGCCAAAGCGGCTGTATAAATCCTGAATAAATCCTAATATATTATTTAAGATCCAGTCTCCACAGATAATCAGAGAGAGGAATACACAAATCATCTTCGGAACAAATGTCAAAGTCTGTTCCTGAATGGAAGTAACCGTCTGGAAAATACTGATGATCAATCCTACAACCAATGACGTGATCAACATAGGTGCACTGCATTTTATCACAAGCCAGACAGCTTCCACTGAAATCGCAACGACATCTCCTGTACTCATCTTTCTTCACCTCTGACTAAAAATTAAACGAATTTACAAGCTGGCCAATCACGAGATTCCAACCATCTGCAAGAATAAAAAGCAGAATCTTGAATGGCATGGAAATCGTCGTTGGCGGAAGCATCATCATACCCATAGACATGAGAACCGATGATACAACCATATCTATCACAATAAAAGGTATGTAAATCAAAAAGCCAATAATAAACGCTGCCCGAAGCTCGCTAATGATAAATGCAGGAATAATGATTGTGAGGGAAAGTTCATCAAGATTATCAACCGGCTTTACTTTCGCAATATCCATAAACAAACGGAGATCATCCTGTCTTGTCTGCTTGAGCATAAACTCCCGCAATGGCTTTATTCCCCGTTCTAATGCTTCCTGTTGGGTTATTTCTTCTGCGACAAGCGGATCATAGGCATCTGTTTTTATCTGCGCAACCACAGGACTCATAATAAAGAGTGTTAAAAACAACGAAAGCCCTATCAACACATTATTGGGTGGTGAACTCTGTGTACCGATTGCTGTGCGCAAAAAATGCAGCACAATAATAATCCGGGTAAACGATGTCACCATAACCAAAATTGATGGAGCTAACGAAATCACGGTTATGATCAATAATATCTGAAGTGTTCCGGACAACGATGTCTGATCTGAATCCGTACTCAGCGTCAAACCGAGAGAGGTACCATCCTCTTTATTTTTATCTGACGTCTGGCTTTCTGTCTGTCCTTCTTCCACTCCTGTATCCGGTGTCACACTTGTAGCATGCGCTGTCCCAGCGCCCGAAAAAATAACGACAAACACAAGCGGTATCAAAAACAGTACTATAATTTTACGTAACTTACTGAATTTCATGTATATACCTACTTCTCGTCATCATCTTTTGCCGATTTTTTCATATTCGTAAGCACGTCCTGAAAGGATATCTTACTTTTCTTTGCTGCGGTATCCCCGTCAGATTCCGTTGGCTCTTTCAGAGTCAACTCATCCTCATCGAGTTCACCGATTACATGAATCTCATCTTTTCCAATTCCAAGTGCAAAATACCGTTTTCCAATTTTTGCAATTGCAACCATCTTATTGTTATCAATTCGGAACGATTCAATAAATTGAATATTGTTCTTTGATGCAAATGAGTTGTTTTGATACTTGGCAATCCACCTTGTTGTATAAAATGCAAGCACAAGAACCAGCACTGTAATGAGAATCAGTTTTACAATACTCCAACCAGCTGAAAAACCGCTTGTAAGAATTGTACAAAAAATCATATTAATCCACTGCCTTTTTCACTGCTTCGATTACACGGTCCGGCTGGAATGGTTTTACAATAAAGTCGCGTGCACCTGACTGGATAGATTCAATTACCATAGCCTGCTGACCCATTGCAGAACACATAACAACACTTGCATTTGGATCGATTGCTTTGATTTTCTTCAATGCCTGAATTCCATCCATCTCCGGCATTGTGATATCCATCAAAACAAGATCCGGTTTTGTCTCCTGGTATTTTTCAACCGCTTTTGCTCCATTTTCTGCTTCTCCAGCAATGTTGTATCCATTTTTCACAAGGATATCCTTAATCATCATCCGCATAAATGCAGCATCATCACAAATAAGTATACTCTTAGCCATATCTTTACTCCTTAAACTTAGATTTTTTCTTTAATTATTTCAGTAATCCGGATGCCGAAGCTTTCCTCAATTACAACAACTTCCCCTTTTGCAACCAGCTTCTGGTTTACCATGACATCAATCGGTTCACCTGCCAGTTTATCCAATTCAATAATAGTACCCGGTGCAAACTCCAGAATCTCTTTGATTGACTTCCTTGTACGCCCTAACACAACAGAAACCTCCAAAGGAACATCCATGATCAAATCAATATTCTCTTGCTGCAACACCGGATTTGTTGCCGGATTAAAGGCCTGGAACTGTACATTTTGTACATTGACATCCGGCTGCATCATATTTTGCATCATTGGTTGTCCCATCATCGGCTGCGGTTGCGGCATCGGCTGCGGTACCGGCTGCGGCTGCGGCTGTGGTACTGGCTGCGGTGCTGGTTGTGGCTGCGGCTGTGGTGGTTCCTCCTTTTCCGGTTCTCCACTAAATTTCTTATATAAATTCTTCGCAAATTCGATTGGATATAATTGCATGATTGTACTGTCAACCAAGTCTCCAATCGTCATCCGGAAGGTAACGCAGACAAAATCCTTGTTTAAAAAATTACTTGCTTTTACAGAATTGATATTTCCAGCCATATCAACAAGCTCCGCATCCGGAGGGCTGATATCAATCTTACAATTTAACATAGAAGATAACGATGTCGCTGAACTCCCCATCATCTGATTCATTGCTTCGCAGATTGCAGAAAAATGCAAATCCGTAAGTTCCGGCGCCGGATTTAATCCGTCTCCACCCATCATAAGGTCTGTAATAACCTTCACATCATCTTCTTTTAATATCAATACATTATTTCCATCAATACCCTCTTTGTATAATATATTGATAAATACACATGGCTTTGCATAATTAGCAGTCAGTTTTTCCCAATTTGTCACTTCCACAACAGGTGTTGTTATGACAACCTTCTGATTGACAAGCGAATACAGTGTTGTTGCAGCTGTTCCCATGCAAATATTGGAGATTTCACCGATAGCATCTTTCTCTTCTGGCGTGAGAATTGTTTTGCTATCATCTGACTGATTGGAGGAAGAACCTGCGTTCATATTTCCAAGCAATGCGTTGATCTCTTCCTGAGATAACATTCCGTCCATGTTCTTTTATTCCTCCTCTCTGAATACTTCTGTAACCTTCACTGCATAATTGTCGTTAAACGAACCTGGCAGTGCTTTAAATTTTACTATATTTCCAACATAAATATCGAGTTCATCGTCCACTTTCCGGTTGAGTTTGATAACATCCCCCACTTGAAGATTAATGAAATCCATAACCGTAAGTGAACTTTTTCCAAGTTCAGCAGAAACAGGGATCAACGCCCGGTTAATTGCTGTCTCAATCACATCTGCATAACTTTTCTCATCACGATCCTGCATAGTAGAAAACCAATACTTTGTATTGAGCTTATCCATCACATCTTCGAGTGTAAGATACGGAAGGCAGATATTCATCAATCCTTCAACCCCGCCGATATTGATATTGATTGTCACAATGGCAATCATCTCAGATGGTGAAATAATCTGTGCAAATTGCGGATTGGTTTCAATTCTCTCAAGGTAAGGATGAATCTCTACAACATTCGCCCACGGTTCCCGCAGCAAATCAATCAAAACAGAAAAAATCTTTTCAAGAATTGACAGCTCAATCTCCGAGAAATCACGTTTTTTCTCCAATGGTTCTCCCAGTCCACCAAGTAGCCGGTCAATGATTGCATATCCGATATTGGTTGCAATCTCAATAATAATATTGCCAACTAACGGTGACATGTTCACAACTCCAAGCAAAACCGGATTTGATAATGCATTGGAAAATTCAGAATAAGTAACAGCCTCTGAATTCATCACCTCCACCTGCACATTTTTGCGCAGATAGGCGGGAAGGCTACTGCTGATCAGACGCCCGTAATGTTCAAATATAATCTCTAATGTACGAAGATGCTCTTTCGAAAACTTGGCAGGCCGCGAGAAATCATATTCTTTGACCTTCACACTTTTTGTCTCTGCAAAATCATCTGCATCAAGCTCGCCAGTTGATAATTGCTTCAAGAGTGCATCTATTTCATTTTGTGAGAGTACGTCTGCCACGTTTTCTCACCTCCTGGCAATTAATCTACTGTGCAACCCAATTATAAAAGCTAACCGAGTAAATACATTCTGTATTAAACGTCTCTTTCAACTCTTTCAATAATTCTTCTTTGATCTTATTTGTTGTCGTCTCTCCATCAATCACTTCTGAATATGTATAACATCCGATAATATTTCTCGTCATATCATAAATCATATCTTTGGAAGCTTCAATATCTGCAGAGACTTTTGAATAATCACTTGCTGTCTTATCCATATTGATCGTAAGTCCATATTGCACAACGTGGAGATTTCCTGTGCCATCATTTTTCAGATTGATTGGATTTCCCTGTTCAAGCTGGTAATGTGCCAGATTGCTGACATCAAATCCACCATCCTCTTTTGTCTGGGAGGCAATCTCAATATCGAGTACAGATGCAATATCTGTTATCAGTTTATTCGTCTTTGATGTGGATGGCATAAAAACAAACACAAGCAAAATATTAAAAATAAGATTTATAATGCTAATTGCAAGTATCACTACAGTGATTAAATTTTTCTTCATCGTATAAACTCCTTAATTATTTGAATTCTGCTTGTTGTAAATCTTGATTGCCACACGACGGTTTCTTGCACGTCCTTCTTCGGTTTCGTTTGATGCAATTGGGCGGCTGTCACCATATCCGGCAATTTTCAGATTGCTGTCTATAAAGTGTTCCTGTGACGTAATATACTCATATACACTTCGTGCGCGTTCCGCAGACAGCGCACGGTTGTCTGCATATCTCGAACTTGAAATCGGGACATTATCCGTATGACCTTCTATCTCGATTACGTTGTACTTGTATTTTACAAGTATTTGTGCAATCTTCTGCAAAAATAGTTTTGAATTTTCTTTTACTTCTGCTGCACCGGAATCAAATAAAATCGATCCATTCAGGTCAAGTTCCACATATTCTGAATTATAATCGAGAACAATCTGGTTATCAATCGCATTATTTTCAGCCATCTGCATGATTTCATCATACATTTCTTCCGACTGTTCTTCTCCTCTTTTCATGGATTCTTCTTTCAATGCCGCATCGGAAAGATGTTCCGCATCGGTTGGAGATGCATGTTCCGATGTATCCTGTTCATCCATCATACTTCCTCCGGATTGTGTCAAAACGCTGTCAGTATCTGCCAGCTGCGTCATGCCTCCAGACAGCATCTCACCGGTCAGAAGTGACACGCTTCCTTCATTGATGACACTAAACGACATATTGTCAAAAGAAGCTGCAATCTTCTGGATTTTTCCTTCATCCATCGTAGAGCTTGCAAAAAGCAGGACGAAAAAGCAAAGTAACAGGTTCATCAAGTCACTGAATGTGGACATCCAGGCAGGTGATCCTTCGTCTGGCGGTTGCTGCTTTCTATTCGCCATTAATTTTCACCGCCTTCTTCAAATTCTTTCCGCTCCTTTGGTGCAAGGAATGACTTCAGTTTTTCTTCTATGACACGAGGATTCTCACCTGCCTGAATGGACAGGATACCCTCAATCATAACCTCTTTTAACTTGATTTCTGTCTCGTTTTGTAAAGACAACTTTGCAACGATCGGCGCACATAACCAGTTGGCGATAATAGATCCATACAGTGTTGTAACAAGCGCAACCGACATATTCGGACCAATCGAATCCGGATCAGCCAAAGCCTTCAACATGTTGATTAGTCCAAGTAAAGTACCGATCATACCCCAGGCAGGACCTGCAGTTGCAACATTTTTCCAGAATGATATGTTACTCTGATGCCGGGAATCGACATTGATAAGTTCCGCTTCCAGAATGCTGCGTACAAGTTCCGGATCCGTACCATCAACAATCAGCATAACACCTTTTTTCATAAATGCATCATCGAGATTATTCGCAGATTCTTCCAATGCGAGCAAACCTTCTCTTCTTGCCAGATTGGATAATTCGATTATAGATTTGATTGTAGCTGCCTCATCTGCTTTCGGTGTTTTGAAAATGAGACCGATAGATTTCAGTCCCGATAAAAATCCCTTCAGGGAGTTTGCGGCAAACTGGGTACCAAGTACACCACCAAATACAATATATACGGATGGCATATCCACAAAATTGTCTACGATTACACTGAAATCATGACCACTTACCATACCATAAATCATGAGTGCAAACGCAATTACCAGTCCAATGATTGATGTAAAATCCATGACCTTATCCTCTATACATTCTCTGCTTTGTTCTTATGATCAAAGAACATCGCAAAAATTTTTCTCTTATAGTTTATCACAAGCGTTGCCACTTCTGAAGCTGATTCGCTCACAACAAACTTTTTGCCGTTTGTCAGTGTAATCACAGTATCCGGTGTTTCTTCCACTGTCTCGATCAATTCTGCATTGACTATCATCTTTTTCCCTTTTAATCTGGTTACTTCTATCATGTCCCTGCACTTTCTGAAAGATTACACATTTCCCGACACTACAATTGAGTTAATTATAGCACAGTTTATTTTTTATGTCTACAAAATAAGACAGGCATTTTCCACTTTTTCACATTGAAAAAATCAATATCATCAACAGAAAATGCCTGTCTGTTTTGTTAAAAATTATCGTTTCAGATTGACAAGTTCTTCAAGCATCGAGTCAGATGTAGTAATAATTCTAGAATTTGCCTGGAATCCTCTCTGTGTTGTAATCATGTCGGTGAATTCCGCTGACAAATCTACGTTTGACATCTCAAGAACACCCTGGGATATCTTACCGCCATCTTCATCCACGGATGTTCCAATTCCATCAAAATATCCGGAGTTCTGTGTCGTAGTATATACACTGTTACCAAGTGCTTCGAGCGCCATCGGGTTTGCAAATGTCGCTACCGAAATCTGTCCGAGAAGCTTTGTCTCACCATTTGTATAGACACCGTAAAGCTTTCCGGTTTCATCAATGCTGACATCATTTAGTTTACCCATAGAACGTCCGCCACCGGTCGAATCTGCAGCGCCACGAACTGCTTTTGCAGTTGTTTTTCCGCCAGATTCATATCTGGTAAGATATGAAAAATTCACATCTATGCCATCCACTGCTTCTCCATTAATGACAGATTGGAAGACATCTCCCTTTGCATTTGGATCAATCGGTTTGATCTCAAGTTTTGCATTTTTCTGTCCGGCGTTTCCAACATATTCGAAATTGCCGGTACCCGAATCAAATTTGATCTGAATGGAACCTGCACCACCGATTGTCGCTGTGTATCCGCCTTCCACTGCATCAGTTGCCGGATCATCTGTACCTATGATTTCCACGTTATTAGAATCTTTGATTGATGCGATCTCCAAGTTATATAAGGACTTGTCAGCCTGTGCCTGATCCTGGGTCAGTTTAAACTTCACCGTGTAATTATAACCAAGCGAATCGTAGATAGAAACAGAAATTGTACGTCCTTCTACGGAAGTAAGCTCTGGATCTGTCATATCGATATTTCCAACCAGATGTGCATCGGTTGTCATCTGTGGAGAAGATACTTTGTTTTCTTCTGATTCCGGATAAAGCGGCGTCACAGTATCTTTTTTAATCTGTGTCGGGTCATCCGGATCTACCTGCCATCCCATAACCTGATAACCGCTTCCATTGACAAGGCATCCACTTCCATCTACGCCAAACGAACCAACTTTTGTAAAATAATTGGTTCCACCACGACTGACAATAAAGAAAGACGCACCTGAAAGCATCATATCATATGTATTGTTTGTTGTCTGGGCACTACCGTTCGACGTAATTGATGTCTGGATGGATGCTGTCTTTGTACCAAGACCAACCTGGGATGCATTCGTACCACCGGTCGTTGCAGTAGCACCGGTTGCATTTGCGCTGGTCTGATACAAAACATCGCTGAACAATACAGACGATGACTTAAATCCGGTTGTGTTTACATTCGCAATATTATTACCTATAACGTCCATTTTTGTCTGGTGTGTCTTAAGGCCTGCCACGCCAGAGTAAAGTGATCTCATCATAATTGTTTGACCTCCATTTTCTAATTGTTTTCCTCTGTCATTCGGAAAACGAAAAGCCTCCTCATCGGTCCGGCTTTTAAACTATCACTGCTCCGTCTATATTTGTGAATACCTGCCCGCTTTCTCCCTGCTCCATCGCTGTAACAACAACATTGTTTTTCACATTTACAATAAAAGCAAGGTTGTCCATCATGACAAGCGATTCCTGGATTTGTTTTCCTCTCGCCTGTCCAATTCCCTTATTCAGACGGTTCAGCTGATCCTCTGACAATGCAATGCTACGATTTTCTAACCGTTCATTTGCATGCTTGGAGAATTTGAGTTCCTGATTTACTTTTCCCTGCAGTATATCCGCAAAGCTCTCTGATTTTTGCACGGGATCCTTCTGTTTTTCCTGTGCCTGATTAAAATACAGATTCGCCGCCTGCTCCATGGAAAGGAAATCGACATTCATAGAATTCATATGCATTCCCTCCTTGTACTGCATAAAACTCCGTCATGTGTTAGTCTGTTTTTTGTCCTGCTCGTCTGTTTTTTCTGTCTGATTGTTTGACGGGTCTTTGTTGATTTCATCCTGGTTGATTGTACCATCCGCATTTGTATGCTGTTTTAAGTATTTATAATAATCATAATCAATCACAGAATCAAGATCCTCTGCCGGATAATATGTATCATTGATTGAAACATACACATCACCGTCTTTTACGGTCGCATACCGGACAAGTCCGCTGATCATAGCATTTGCTCCGGAAGAATCGGTTGTATTCATGATCACATATTGACCAACCAGATTCAAAGCATTTCCACGCTCAACTGTCTCACTGATATTTAACTGCGCCTCAAGGGATGAATATTGGGCAAGCTGTGACATGTATTCGGTATTGTCACTTGGATTTAAAGGATCCTGATATTGCATCTGTGTGACAAGAAGATTTAAAAAAGCTTCCTTGTCCAGATCGCTTCCGGATTTTTTCCCTTTGGAAGTTGCAGCATAACTGTTCGACGAATTTGCAATTCCATTAACTGCTGATTCGACTGCCATCTTTGTACCTCCTTTCTCTTATATCACATAGCTGATCTGATTTCCCTGCGTCTTCATCATCTCAGCTTCCAGTTTCTGTTCCTCACTTATTTCATCGTCAGAATCATCCTTTAAGTTAATGCCTGTGATACGGTTTCCGGATTGTTTCTCACCGGTATCCGCCTGTGACTGGGCGTTTTCTTCTCCCTGTGCAAAATAATCCTGTGTACCGACCATTACTTCAATGGCATCCACTTTCAGATCCTGATTTTCAAACGCTTCTTTCAAAACCGCAATTCCGGATTCCACTGCATTTTTTGCTGCCTCATTCTCGGCAATAATCTGCGCCTGCATAACACCGTCCTTCGTGGATACATGAATCTGCACTTTTCCAAGCTGCTCCGGGTTAAGCTGGACAGTCATGGATGTCACGTCTTTGGATAGATTCAGTTTAATCTGATCAACAACCTGACGTACAATATCGGTATGTGCAACTGTCTGATCAAATGCAGGTGTCAAAGCATCCGCGCCCGTAATCTGGTCAAGTGCCTGGTTTAGATTTCCAATCACCTGTTCCTGTGAGCGGGTTAAATTATCGTTGCTGCCCTGACTTTGGCTCTGCGTGCCGTCCGTCTCAATATCGACTTTTACATCCGCAGATTGTATCTTACTTTCATCCAATCCGGTGTCTGTTTTCGTCTGTGTATCGCTCTCATGATATGTATGTTCCACCACATTTTCTCCGGCAGAAACAGTAGATTCCATCTGATCTTTCTGATCATTCTGATCTTTCTGTCCTTTTACATCAACGATTCCGGAAGTTTCTTCCTGCCCGGAAACAATCTCTCCCGGCACTGTCTCCTGTGAAAGCTGGTTTTGGTTCAAAATGTCCTGCAATGCAGAAAGCAGATCCTTCATTGTTTTATTCAGTGATTCATCAATCAGAAGATCCACCGGTGTCGCGCCGCTTGCCTGAAGGAAAAACTGTGACAACATATCCGGATTCAGCAAATCCTGCATTGTCATGCCTGCAGATAAAAGCATAGTCTGCAGCGTTTCATCATCGATATTCAGCAGTTTTTTGATTTTCTGTGCAATCGATTTCATAGCAGCATCCATATTTTCACCGGATGATACATCGTCTGCGTTGTTTACTTTTTGCTGTATATCCGTATTTTTCACATCTTTTGTGTCTGCTTCACGTCCCGGTTGCTTTGCATTTGTTGTTTCTGCTTGTTCACATGTATCGGTCTGATTTTTCACATCCTGCTTTTTAGGAGATGATGCAATTACAGACTCTACACTCTGCTTTTTTGAGACATCCACCTGCTTAGAAGGTTCTGTCGCAGACAGATTCATGAGATCCGAAAATGTATTTCCATCTTTTTTCCCAATTCCAGTCTTGTCTGTCTTCGAGCCAGAGGTCTGCATATTGATCTTCCCGATTCCACTTGTCTGAATTCCTACAATCATTGGTACGCCTCCTTTCTTTTTTAGAAATTATTTTTTGTCGAGTGATTCATTGATCTTTATGGAAGCAGTTTTTTTGTAACTGCCGCAGCAAAATCGGGGCTCATCGCAGCGAGTACTTTTCCCCTTGCATCTTCGCTCATATTTTTCATGATCAAAGCGACTGTATCTAAATCATTTCCCATCGTTTCAAAAATTTTTGCAGCTGCGGAAGCATCCATCTTTTCATACGACTGGGCCATCTTTTTAATCTTATCATCCGCCTGATCCTGTTTTACGATATCCTCATAAATTGATTGTGCTGTTTCCGAGTCAATCTGATTGTACCACTCTTTATATGTATCGGTATCCGGGGCCGAATCTCCATAGACTATTTCATCATAAAATTTCTTTTTTTCTTCTTCAAAGTCACTTTGGTCTTTGGAAATAGTCGTCAGACGATCCACTTCTGCCTGCAATTCCTTCACTTTGTCATTCAATTCGGAAATTTCTGCGTCCTTACTCCCGATGGCAGCATCCTGCGCTGCAATCTGATTTAATGCATCCTGGAGATTGTCATATGGATAATCACTCTCAATCGCAGTCTCCTCATCCGATGCATCCGGCAGGATTTTATTGATCACAGGGATATCTTTTAAAACCGGTCGCAAAACATTGCTTCCAAATCCGCCCACATCGCATTTGATCAAAAGGCACATCACGCTCAGCCATGTAACAACGATCAGAACACCAATCAATATACCGACTCCTTTGCTGTTCCCGGAGCCTTCTTTTTTTTCTTTCTTAGTTTTTGCCATCTGGATCTGCCTCCTTTTGCGCATTTGTAAACTGATATCCAGCTACTTCATCCGTCTCTCTTTTTTCTGTTGCATTTAAATCCTGCTTGAATTCTTCAAATTTCTTTCCTTTTAATTTCTCATGCATCTTTCTTTCCTGCATTTCCTGTGCCATTTTCTGTCTTGCAAGTTCTAATTCCTTGCTTTTCTGACGGACAATGACCGCCTGCTCTTCCATCAGGATATCCATGATATCCATACTGTTTGCATTCTCTTCAATCTGCAAAAAATCAAGCTGTCCCAGAATTGATTTTTGATATGCCTCATAATATCCTTCTTTTCTTGCTTTTAAGGCATCCAGTTTTTCTTCTTCCACAGCAAGTGCCCGTCTTGCTTCTGCATATTCTTGTTTTGCAGACTCTTCGAGCTTATATTTAATATCTAAAATATTCTGCATCCGATAGATAAATTTTGCCATCGTCTTTCATTCTCTATTCAAAAATTTCATACAATTGTTTTAATTCATCGTCAAGTAAAAATTTGCTGTCCACATCCTGCATGAGATATGCATTTACTTTACCAATCTTCGTAATTGCATAATCAATCTCCGGATTTGAACCTGATTTATAAGCGCCGATATTAATTAAATCTTCTGCATCATTATAAGTCGCTAATACATTTTTCAGTTTACCTGCCGCCTGTTTATGTTCTTTGGACGCAATCGAACTCATGCATCTCGAAATGCTCGCCATGATATCAATTGCTGGATAATGATTTTTGTGAGCCAGATTCCTGGATAACACGATATGACCATCCAATATACCACGCGCAGTATCCGTGATCGGTTCGTTGAAATCATCACCATCAACAAGCACAGTATAAAGGCCTGTAATCGAACCTTGATACGTATTTCCGGCGCGTTCAAGCACTTTCGGCAATTCCGCATAAACAGAAGGCGGATACCCACGTGTAACCGGTGGTTCCCCAGAAGCAAGGCCAATTTCACGCTGCGCCATCGAAAAACGGGTTAAGGAATCCATCATAAGAAGCACATCTTTGCCCTGATCACGGAAGTACTCCGCGATTGCGGTCGCAGTTTTTGCCGCTTTGTTTCTTATCAGAGCAGGTTTATCAGACGTAGCAATCACAAGCACAGAACGTTTCAATCCTTCTGCGCCCAGATCACGTTCAATAAATTCACCAACTTCTCGCCCACGCTCTCCAATCAAAGCAATCACATTGATATCCGCTTTTGTATTCCGTGCAAACATTCCTAACAATGTACTTTTTCCAACACCACTTCCGGCAAAAATACCGATACGCTGTCCTTTTCCAATCGTAAGCAGTCCATCGACCGCTTTCACGCCAAGCGGAAGTATCTGATCGATCAATTTACGTTTAAGCGGATCCGGAGGTGCAGCATCAATCGGATATGTCTGTTCTGTCATGAGTGTGCTTCCATCCATCGGTCTTCCAATGCCATCTAAGACTTTCCCCAGCAATTCATGGCCGACAGGCACCTGCAGGACATCGCCGGTATTTTTCACTGTTGCACCAAGTCCGATGCCATCCACAGAGTCATATGGCATAAGAAGTACTTTGTTTTCCCGAAAGCCAACAACTTCCGCCATCACACGCGTCTGTCCGTCTTTTGAAATAATCTCGCATAAATCATTTAATTTTGCAGGTGGTCCTACCGATTCCACCGTAAGTCCGACCACTTTATTTACTTTCCCATAATGAATAGAAAAATCGCGGGAAAGCAGGGAATCGTACTTTTGTCTGTCAAATTGTTTTAACATTTGTTACTCCAGAATAATCGATGTATACAGAGAATCGCAGATAAAGCTTATCTGCGATTCATTTACTGTTTTGATAATAATTTGATTGCAGTAATCAGATTGCGTACCTGGACATCCATGGAAAGATCAATAATTCCGGTATCACTCTCAATCACGCACTGTCCTTTTTTCAGTTTTGTATCACTGAATATCTCTATCGAGATTCCGGGATTTGCCGCTCCGGATAACCGGTCCTCATTATCTGCAATATAAGTATAATTATCTTCCGAAACACGAATGATAAACTTTCTCGAAGCATCCTCGTCGTTTAACACCTGATTGATCATATAAATCATAACCGGTTTGTAATCCGCTACCAGAATGCCTGTCAGCTTTTCAATCAGAGTGCACGTAACATCCACTACCTGATTTTCTGTATCTGCAACATTTTCTTTCATCTCTTCGCGCGCCTGTTCCAACGCCTGGTCGCGTTCCTGATTCATCTTTTCAAGATAGGCATCTGCCCGGCGCATCGCTTCCATGCTACCTTCTTCTAATCCTTTTGCATAGCCTTCCTCTTGCGCCTTATTCCGAATCTGTTCCGCTTCCGCATTTGCATCTGCCAGGATTTTTTGTGCTCTTTCTCTGGCATCATCCTGCAAAAGCTTCGCCTTTTCCATCGCATCATCGAGTAATTCTTTGTGCGCTTCCGGATTATAAACGTCTGACTTTTTTGTAATTCCGGATTCAAACTCATCCGTTGCGCCCATTTCATCCCGGGAGAGTTCATTGCCTGTTGCAGAATGTATAACCTTCAGTTTCGGAGGCTCAATCACGCGACTGTTTACATCAATCACAAAAGGCGCATCTGTCACGGTTTTCACGCCTGGTAAACCAGATTTAAAGATATTAGACAACGATCTCGTCACCTCCGCCACGGGAAATTACGATTTCGCCGGCATCTTCCAGTTTCCGGATAATATTTACAATCTTCTGCTGTGCATCCTCGACATCTTTCAATCGAACAGGACCCATAAATTCCATATCCTCTTTGATCATGGATGCCAGACGGGAAGAAAGATTATCAAAGATAACTTTCTGCACATCTTCGTTTGCATTTTTCAGTGCAATTGCAAGCTCGTTGTTATCCACTTCACGAAGTACAGTCTGGATTGCACGGTTATCAAGCAACAGAATATCCTCGAATACAAACATTTTCCGACGGATTTCGTCTGCCAATTCCGGTTCCTCGATCTCGAGATTTTCCATAATATGCTTTTCGGTACTCCGGTCTACTGTATTTAAGATGTTTACAATTGCATCGACACCACCAACAATCGTGTAATCCTGATTGACAAGTGAAGCAAGTTTTTTCTCGAGCACTTTCTCGACCTCTTTTATCACATCCGGGCTTGTCCGGTCCATCGTGGCAATTCTCTTTGCAACATCCGCCTGTTTTTCAGGCGGGAGTGCACTTACAACAGCTGCAGCCTGCGCGGGTGGAAGATACGAAAGAATTAAAGCAATTGTCTGTGGATGTTCATCCTGGATAAAGTTCAAAAGCTGGCTTGCATCTGTTTTACGAACAAATTCAAACGGACGTACCTGCAAGGACGCAGTCAATCTGCCAATAACATCTCTTGCCCGATCTTCACCAAGTGCCTTATCAAGCAGTTCTTTCGCATAAGCAATACCACCTTCTGCAATATATTGCTGTGCCAGGCAGACTTCATAAAACTCATCTAATACTTCGTCTTTTAATTCTGCAGATACACTTTTTGTATTTGCAATTTCCAATGTGAGCGATTCAATCTCATCATCCTTCAAATGCTGAAAAATTTTCGAAGAACGCTCCGGGCCAAGCGCAATCAATAAGATGGCTGCCTTTTGCACACCCGTTATCTCTGATGCATGTAAAGTTGCTGACATCGTATCACTCCCAATCATCATTTAGCCAATTTCGAAGCAAAGCAACAACAGCTTCCGGATTTTCATCCACAAATTTTTCAATTTGCTGCTTCGTGGCTGATTTATCACTAAATTCAATATCATCCAAGGTCTGATTTTCTTTCGTTGTTGCAAGCAGAGCCTCAACCGAAAGCTCTGGTTCCGTCTCCACAACTTCCTGCGGTTTCATACTCCGGAATACAACAAATAACAGCAATCCACCGATAATCACAGCAAGAACAATGGACAAAATGCTTTGCACCGGAACTTCTTTTTTCTCTGCCGGATAAAAGACCGGAACAACCCGTTCCACAACATAGATTTTTGCTGCTTTCATACCAGTTGCATTTGCAAGCATATTTACAAGGTCATCCGGATTGATTGTCTCTGTCGGTTCCGAATTGGCCGCCTGATACTCCGCAAATGTTGTATCATTCAAAAGACCCTGTTCTTTCATCTGGTCTTCATAATAATTCTGATACTTTGTCAGATACATTGCCATGCTGGAATTTTGCATATTGACATCGCCAACCGGTGTCACTGTACGTGTAGTTGTACTGCTTGTCTCATAATTTTCTTTCAAAAGACTCAGTGTGGATCCCGCATTTGCATTATCAAGCAGGTTATAATCTGTAATCTCTTCTCCGTTTGCATCAGTACCAACTACGCCACCCGTACCATCCGAATTTTCTGCCAGATAATAATAGTAGGATGATTTCGGACCTGTATCATCTTCATCGTTAGAATAATACTTGATATCTTCGATCTCCTGCTGTGATATATTGACATCCAGATTTGCGGATACGGAAACCTCATCATACACACCGGAATTTACCATCAAATTCCATAACTTGCTATTATAGTATTCTTCCACCTGCTGCTCCACCATGATCGTTGGGGATGCACTTGTCGTGGAATTTTTACCGGAAAACAAAAGTTCACCTTTGTTATCCACAATTGTAATATCATCCGTATCTGCATTTCCAACACAGGATTTCGCATATTCGGCGATTGCCGCTGTACTCTCCTCGCTGTAATCTCCGTTCACCGTAAGCATGATGCTCACGGATGTCGTCTCATCATTTGCATAAATCGTATTTGTATTATCCGGAAGGTTGATTGTGACAGAAGCTTTCGTTACGCCCTGCATAGATGATATATCCCGTTCCATCTCTGACTGTTTATACAACTTCGCTTTCAGTTTTTTCTCTGAATCGGTTGTGTTAAAACTATTATCGAACAGACTGTCATAATCGGACTTTCCATTGTTTGTTCCAATTCCGTTTTCTCCGAGCAAAAGTCGTGCCTGGGAAACCTGTTTTTCATCGACTTCAATTTTCAATGCATCATCACTGACTTTGTATGTAATGGAATTATCTTCGAGAAGATTTGCCGCCTGGGCAGCAGTCGCTGTGTCTTCAAAAGTTGATAACGTGACATACGACGTCCGGTTTAAAATTGCGACAAGTGCAATCACTGCAATCAAAACCGCCGCTAAAACGGAAAAGAACAGCGTCTTCTGTCTAACTGTATATTTTTTCCAAAACTCAACTATCTTTGATGGTAGCTGTTTAAACCATTCTTTCATAGGATACCTGCTTTTGTATGTCATTTCCAACCAGAAAAACCGGTTGTTTGTGATTCATACTTTTTTATTTTCTATTACAACTGCATGTTCATCAATTCTTTATATGCAGATACAACCGCATTTGTAACTTTCACTGTATATTGCAACGAGATGCTTGCCTTACGGGCCGCTGCTGCAACATCATGAATATTATCCGAGTAACCGAGTGCATAACTCATCTCTGCCGATTCTGCTGATTTTTGCAAAGAATCTGCTTCTTTATACATGTCAACCGCTGCATTTAAAAACGTATCAAATGCAGGTTTTCCGGATTCTGATGTTTTTTTATCTGCGCGTTCTGCAGAACTTGCGGAATTTGCAGATTGAATACTGTTTAATGTTGTCCATTCATCACTGAACAGATTTACCGGTGCTACCGCCATTTGTCATCCATCTCCTATTTACAAAAATCAACCCTTGAAAAGTTCCAGGCCTTTGGATGCAATATTTTTTGCAGCATTGAATGCAGTTGCACTTGCCTCATAAGAGCGGCTGGAATCAATCATATTTGTCATCTCTGTCACTGTATCTACATTTGGATATTCAACATAACCATCCTCGTTTGCATCCGGATTGTCCGGCTCATACACCAGTCTTAAATCCGATGGATCTTCTACAATCTTCGTGACTTTTACGCCATTTGGTTCATAATTTGACATATAGCCATTTAATATATGGTCAAAAGATGTCGTATCCCGTTCTTCAAACACAACCGTCTTTCTGCGGTATGCGCTTCCATCCTGTGTACGTGTTGTATTTGCATTTGCAATGTTCTGCGCAATCACATCCATACGCAGCTGCTGTGCGGTCATACCGGTTGCAGACACGTTCATCGCTGAAAATACACCCATCGTTATTACCTCCCTGATTTCTGATGCATGATCTGAAACAGATTATTGATTCTATGTTCCATTTTATCCATTCGAAGATTAATTACCGGAACTTAATACTGTATTGTATCTGGAAAATTCCTGATTCATCAGATCTACAAGTGCCTGATACTTAATCTGGTTTTCCGCCAGTCTTGCTTCTTCAGTATTAATATCGACATTATTACCGTCTAACCGGTAAGAAAGTGATGCATTGTCTGTATAGACCTGTGGATCCAGTGTCTCAAGACTTTTGTTTGCATTTTTTACTGCTGTGCTTAGATTTTTTTCACCGGCAAGTTCTGCCTGTAATGTCGACTCAAAATCCAGATCCTTCCGCTTGTAATTCGGCGTGCTTACATTCGCAATATTGTTCGTCAGAAGCTCATTCCGCAAATTCGCTGCATCCGCTGCTTTGTCCAAAATATTCACATAATTATAAATACCGGATGTGATCATCGACTTCCTCCTTTATCCATATTCAAGCCATCCAACACATATCACAACGGGTATGTATTGATATAAAATATTGCCATCTTAAACATCCATATTGAATCCATACAAAAATAGTTACTGTACAGATTTCCATACAGTAACTATTCTACCATATTTTGTGGTATGCTTCAACAAAAATCTTTTCCTACCACTAAATATTTACTCGTTTTCATTTTTTTCGCGTTCGCACGTATATCCGCATGTCTCGGAGGCACACAGAAGCTTGTTGCCCTTCTCCACCATGTAGCCGCCGCATTTCGGACATTTCTTGTCCGATGGCTTCGACCATGACATGAAATCGCAGTCCGGATAACCGATACATCCATAGTAAAGTCTTCCTTTTTTCGTCTTGCGGAGAATGATATCCTTGCCGCATTTCGGGCATGCAACACCGATTTTCTCATAGTATGTCTTTGTGTTCCGGCACTCCGGGAATCCCGGACAGGCAAGGAACTTTCCGTGTGGACCATATTTGATGACCATCATGCGTCCGCACTGGTCACACGGCACATCGGATACCTCATCGGCAATCTTCACAGATTCCAGAGATTCTTTTGCCTTCTCCACAGACTCTGCAAGATCCGGATAGAAATTCCGGATAACAACCTTCCACTCTAATTTTCCTTCCTCAATGCTGTCCAGAAGCGACTCGATATTCGCTGTAAACTCCGTATCAACAATCTCCGGGAATGCATCCGACATCATCTTATTGACTGCAGCACCAAGCTCTGTCACATACAGATTCTTGTTCTCCCGGATCACATAACGCCGGTTTAAAATCGTTGTGATCGTCGATGCATACGTAGACGGACGTCCGATCCCCAGTTCCTCCATCGTCTTTACAAGAAGTGCCTCTGTATAATGTGCCGGCGGCTGTGTGAAATGCTGCTTTTCCTCAAGTTCTGCACAGGTAAGTGTTGTACCTTTCTCCAGTCCGGTCAGTCTTGTCTTCTCTTCTTTCTCTTCATCTAAGGAATATACAGACATGAATCCATCGAACACAACCTTTGATGTGGATGCCTTAAACTTATGTTCGGAAGCTTCTGCATATACTGTCTTGTTCTCATAAACTGCCGGTGCCATACGGCTTGCTAAAAACCGGTTATAGATAAGCTGATACAGGCGAAACTGGTCACGTGGAAGCTGCTCCTTTAATTTTACAGGAGACAGTTCGACATTTGTCGGGCGGATTGCCTCATGCGCATCCTGGATCTTCTTGCCAGTCTTTACATCCTTCGCCTCACCGACATAGTTTTCACCAAACTGCTGCTTGATGTATTCCTTTGCATTTTTGTCTGCTTCCTCAGAGATTCGCGTCGAATCTGTACGCAGGTATGTAATCAGACCGATCGAGCCCATGCCCTTGATCTCTACACCTTCATACAACTGCTGTGCGATACGCATCGTCTTATTTGTTGCGAAATTCAGCTTCTTTCCAGCTTCCTGCTGCAACGTACTTGTTGTAAACGGAAGCGGCTGTTTCTTCGTCTTCTCGCTTACCTTTATCTCTGAAACCGTAAATGGCTTTCCGTCGATTTCTTTCTTTACCTGATCAAGTTCTTCTTTTTTGACTTTATCCTTCGCATAATGAAAGCAAACCGGCTTCAGTGCCGGATTCGCTGACAGATACGCATCTAAGCTCCAGTATTCTTCCGGAATAAATGCATTGATCTCATCTTCCCGGTCACAGATCAGCTTCAAAGCGGCTGACTGCACACGGCCGGCGCTCAAGCCTCTCTTGATCTTCTCCCACAAAAGCGGGCTGATCGAGTATCCAACCAGACGGTCAAGCACACGTCTTGCCTGTTGTGCATCTACCAGATCCATGTCAATTTCCCTGGCATTTTTTATAGAAGATTTGACTGCATTTTTCGTAATCTCATTGAAAGTGATTCTCTTATAATTTTTGCCTTCGAGTTTCAGGGCTGCAATCAGATGATATGAGATTGCTTCTCCTTCACGGTCAGGGTCAGTCGCGAGATAGATCTTATCTGCTTTTTTGACTGCCTTACGAAGCTGCGCCAATAATTCACCTTTCCCCCGAATTGTGATGTAATGCGGTTCGTAATCATGTTCAATATCAATACCCATCTGGCTTTTCGGCATATCCCGTACATGTCCGTTCGATGCGATAACATCATAGGATGCACCCAGGAATTTTTTAATTGTCTTTGCCTTTGCCGGTGACTCGACAATTACCAGATTTTTTGCCATTTCCCATTCCTCCAATACTTTTCTAGTATTCAAAAACAAGCAAACTATACACTATTTTCGTTGGAGGTGCAAGGTTAAATTCTTTTCTATCCCATTTTTTAATCCATCTTCTGCCACATTTTTACCCCACTTCTTCTATCCACTTTATGCAATCCTGCCCCATTATTTCACGTTCTCTGGCACATTCTTCTGGGAATTCTTTCTTATTAACAGCTTTATCTTGCCACAGGATTTTCACAGTTTCCAATATTGGGGAATTTTCGGATAATTCAAATATTCTATATCTCGTTTTCCTTTAGAAATTTACCACTCTCATTACTTAATCATAAAATAAACTGTATTATTTTTGATTAGAGCTTCTTCTCATCTCTCGTTTAGCTTTAATTTTACCTAAAAGTCCAGAAAGATACATGGCTAATACAATTAATACACCAAAATCTAATCCAAGTCCCGCACTTGCAACTCTTTCGTAGATACTTCCTGGTGTGTCTAATCCCATTACTTCAATAATAACAAATGCAATCATTCCTATTATTGCAATAACCGTAAGTACAAATAACCTTCCTTTAATTTTTTGATTAATTGTCTCTGTATAATCAGATAATTTCAATACTGTTTCTTTTACTTCTTCATTCATATTCTCGCTTTTCCTTTCTCCATCAATGATTTCAGGTATACTAACATCATAAAATTCAGCCAATTCAGCCAACAAACTAATATCAGGCATATTAGAACCTGTTTCCCATCTAGAAACCGTTCGACCTGAAACATTTATCTTTTCGGCAAGCTGTTCCTGTGTAATATCCTTTTCTTTCCTAAGTTCTTTTAAGAAACTTCCGATTTTTTTCTGATCCATACTGTTTCCTCCTTTCATCGACAGAGTAATATTATTCTACTAAACATAACACGACACAAAGCGAGAAAATGCCGTATTTACGCTATTGGACAAATCTGTCTAGTATTATTTATATTGGCTTTAGCCC
>CAKREY010000016.1:0-67003 GCA_934318045.1 uncultured Lachnospiraceae bacterium | reverse complement strand
GGTACAGAGCGTGGTATCACAGAGCCTACACCTACATTCTCAGCTTGCTTCGGACAGGCATTCCTTGAGCTGCATCCTACAAAGTATGCAGAAGAGCTTGTTAAGAAGATGGAGAAGAGCGGAGCTAAGGCTTACCTCGTAAATACAGGATGGAACGGAACAGGCAAGCGTATCACAATCAAGGATACTCGTGGAATCATCGATGCAATCCTTTCCGGTGATATCAAGACAGCTCCTACAAAGAAGATCCCTATGTTCGACTTTGAGGTTCCAACAGAGCTTCCTGGTGTAGATCCAGCAATCCTTGATCCAAGAGACACATATGCTGATCCTACTGAGTGGGAGACAAAGGCGAAGGATCTTGCTGCAAGATTCGAGAAGAACTTCCAGAAGTACACAACAAACGATGCTGGTAAGGCATTGGTTGCTGCTGGTCCTAAGGCTGAGTAATTGAATCGCTTATAAATAAAGGTAACCCGCGTCGGCTGACGCGGGTTATTTTTTACCCTGTTTTATGTGGGGGATGGTTCTTAATAATGGACATTCAACACAAATATCCTGATAAAGAATTTCTGACATTGCAAAATAAAGATGTGCTCAAACATATATTTCGTTCTCGATTCATTCCATATACAATGTATAAAAGCTAAGAAGCTCTAAATGTTCTGATTTACATGTTAAAATTATACGCCACCGCCGCCGATTCGACATCCGTGTCTCAGCGGCGGCTTGTTTGAACATCGTGTTCAAACATGGCTGCGATTACTTGCAGAACATTAAGAACTTCTAAGCTTTCAACATATCGTATATTAGAATGAATGGAGAATGAAATATATGATATGAACACGTTGGAGTTTGCAATGCCAGAAATTCTAATATGATAGGTTGTGCAATTTGTTCGAAGAAAGAACTATCCCCGCACATAAAACATTCGCCACGCCCGAAGCCTAAAATAAAACATATCGAAAAACGAAATATTTGACAAACGATAATATGTATGATATAGTCAAATAAATTTGAAAGGGGGTATTCCTATGAACAGGGCAAAGCGGAAATATATGAAATTGTTGAAGGACTATTTTCCGTATGGAAGAGCGTGCCGGAAGAAGTTTCTGGTATCAATTGCTGAAGATATAGATCATTTCGTTCAAGAGCATGATCCATGTACTTATGACATGCTGGTGGATGAGTTTGGAAAACCGCAGGAAGTGATCTTGAATTATCAGAGGGAAATTGAAATATCAGATATATGGAATGTTCGAAAAGCGATGGTGAAGCATGTTGGGTTGGCAATCGGTGTGTGTGGTATATTGTTCGGAACTGTTATATTTGCAACACCGTGGCTAAGAACCGAACGGAAAGACACCGCTGAAGACAAGGTGGCAGATATAGAGGAAGAAGACTTTGACGAGGGTTATAGTGACTTGGAAAGAGAACTGCTTAGTCATAGTGGAAATTATTATGATGACTATGGAAATGTAGTATTAAAGGTAATAGAGCCTGTATCTGGAGATGGTGGTTTTTCATCCTATATTTTAGACACAAGATAACAGGAGTGTTTTGAGGCAGATATATGGAAAATAAAAATATGTTTTACCGTGGATATGTGGAATTGCTTGTGTTAAAGTTCCTTTCAGAGAAGGATTGCTACGGTTATGAAATTGTAAAAAGTATAAAAAAGGCATCGAAAGATAAGGTTTCGTTATCAGTTGGAACTTTGTATCCAACCTTGTACAAGCTGATTGATCAGAAGTATATCAGCGATTATAAGAAACAGACCGGCGAACGAATGGTAAAGGTGTATTATCATTTGGAGAATGCGGGAAGAGAGAGGTTGGAAACGTTGATTGCGGAATATGAGGAATTCTCGCAGGTTATGAAAGAAATTTTGAAATTGAAATAAACGAAGAAATGCAGGATATAAACGATAAAGCGTATATATCCTGCATTATTTTTGTCCTTGAAAATTATAAATTATCCTTCACGTACTGCTTTACAAGTTTCTCGATCAGATAGAACTGGGATGGACCGGCATCGAGCACGACCTTGTGGAATGCCTGCTCGTCGAACTTGTCGCCGAGGGCAGATTCTGCATAGTCGCGCAGCTCCTGGAAGGACTGCCAGCCCATAACATACATCTGGTAGTTGACAGGCTCTGCGATGACATAATCCATGATATCCTGGGCACCATCGGAGTTAAACCCGTTGTCAGAGAGATATTGCTTCGTTGCTTCGAGATCCCATCCCTCATAGTTGACGCCGATTTCAACACGGGCGCTCACGAGCAGGTTCAACGCGGAGTTGATTCGTTCGAAATCTGCATAGCTGTCATCCGGATAATCATTGTACATATCGTAGCTCATCATCTCCACATAGGTTGCCCAGCCTTCGGAATATCCATTAAAATCAAGCAGCGCGCGGATAGGCTCCGGCTTTGTGCTTAAATAGTATGTGAACTGGTACATGTGTCCCGGTATTCCTTCGTGCGCCAGTGTGGACCATAAGTCGCCGGCACCGCTGCTTCCCATGTTCAGGTAGATGGAGTTATCGTCGTATGCATCAATCGGTGTCGTGACATAAAAGGCAGGGCTGACGATATCCTCTAAGGATTCGTGTACATTTTCCACTTTGTACCGGACATCCGGCATCTTTGGGAAACGATCAGCAAATGCATCCTTGAAGTAATTGATTGTCTCTAGCGGGTCGTTGTCTCCGTACAAACCGTTTTCGGAATCGGTGAAGTATTGCTCGTAGGCGGAATAGTTCGCCATGGCAGTACTCTGATACTCGGTCATCAGATCTTCGATGGCATCATCAAGCCAGGTGACAACCGCATCCGGTGACTTATCTGTGCCGACTTTTGACTTTAACAGGTAGGCATAGTAATCTTTCCCGTGATCGAAGTTGCATAAGCCAAGATCATTTTTCCCGGCGGTCCGGTTGGCGGAGAAGAATTTGATTACCTTTTTGTAGCACGGAATCACAGAGTTGATTACCGTGTCGTGATTCTGTGTAATATACGCCTGGATCTGTTCTTCGCTTAAACCGTCCACACCGCGTACTTTGTCTTCAAATGTCGCAATCAATAAGTTTTCTTCCGGATTTGCAATAAACTCCTCACATTGCCGTACTACTTCGCTGGCGGAATGTTCGTTCATGAAGAGTCCTTTTTCTATCTTCGTCTGCTCGAAGTTAAGGTACGTATCGTAAAAGTCCGGAAGCTGCCCAAGCAATGCCAGATAATCCTGCACGTCACCTTCGTTATAGAATTTGTATTCCGAGAGATTGATCGGCATGTTTGTCTGCAAGCCGCTTGTGTAGGCAAATGGCTCATAAAGATACGTGTAGTCATAGGATTCCAGATTGAGTGCCAGGTAATCTTTTAATATGTCATAGGTGTATTTCTGGGAGCCGGTCAGCAGGTCATAATCAAAGCCTTCCAATTCTTGTTTCTCTTTTTCGGTTTCCGTCTTGTCTTTTTGAATCGCCTCCTCAGAGACGTCTGCATCGCCGAACGTAGCGGTCGGCACATCTAAGTCGTAGTCTGCCGGGTTTGCAACCGTGTAATGCAATGTGACGGTATCGCTTGTGACAGCTTCTTTGAAACTGTCCATCAGATACGTATGAAAACGTTCCTGTTCTGCTTTTGCTTTTTCGCCTGTCGGGTCAGGTTGTGTGTAGACGCAGTCCTCAAGTGTGGATGCATCGATAGGAGAGGCATCATCCGGGCTTACCGGGTCGGCGCTTGCTTCTTCCGTTTCCATGTCAGAAATATCGGAACCGATATTCCATTTGCTGCCGGCATCCGTTTTGCCGCAGGCAGCGAGCATGACAGTCATTGCGCAGGCGAGTGCCATGGCAGTCATGCGCTTGTATAGTTTTTTCCACATAGAATTAAAACCTCCATATTTCATAACCGGATATCATGTATAAGATGTCTGGGTGTTTGCTTATGCATAGTATCTGCTATTTGATGATATGCATACAGAACGACGCCATATACATACAAAACTATCATACTAGAAAATCAGACGATGCGCAATCCTAAGACAGAGATTTCACAATTTCATTTGCATGATACGCAGAAACATGCATCAGATGTGTTTTTGTCGAAAGAAACAGAAAAACCGCAATAGAATGCATACGAAAGAAAAGCGCAGTCTGTGAAAAGTATGGTAAGGTAAATAGGTGAAAAAGGTTGAAGAATCTTGACCGGGGGAGTCATTATTCAACTGGAAAATAAAAACAGGGGAGATTATGGATATGACGATAAAAGAAGCTTCAAAAATGCTTCATGTGGAAACACATGTGCTTCGTTATTGGGAGGATGAACTTAACCTGGAGATAAAAAGAAATGCCCAGGGACACCGGGAGTATGAGGAACGGGACATCCGCTTGTTTGAACGTGTAAAAAAGATGAAGGAGGAGGGGCTTACCCTGCGGGATATCCGAAACGCCATCATCCGGGCGAAACGCGCGAGGGAGACGGAACTGCAGCCGGTACATACAAGGATGGATGAAGACAAAGATTCCATGGTGGAGCGAATGGAAAAAGCGGTTGAGGAGGAACACCCGGTGGAAATAAAAAAATCAAACGATGAGGATGCGCAGGAAGTAAGCGCAGTGCGCAATCAGAACATCCTTCCGGAAATGGACAAAGTTGTGGATTTTAAACAGGCACAGCTGCAAAGTGTGATGAATCGTGTGATCGCAAATGCATTACGCGAAAATAAGGATATCATCACGACGTCGATAAAAGAAGAAGTGACTGCGGATGTGATGCGGCAATTTGATGCAGTCATGAGGGAAAAAGAAGAACGGGAAGAAGCACGCTACCGTCGTCTCGATCAGGTGCTACGGGAAATCCAACAGGCACATACAGAGGTGGCAGCGACAAAAAATAGACGAAGAATCTTCGGGAAAAAACTTGACAGAAATTGAAAATAAGGTATCATAGATTAGATAGAGATAAAAATGTCATACGATTGAAAACGAAAACAGGAGTTGTAAAGAATATGATATGTAAGCATTGCAAAGCGGAAAACGAGGATGGTGCATTGTTTTGCAGCAATTGCGGAAAACCGCTTGAAGATGAAGAATACGAACGTGCAGATGCACATGGAAATACAAAACTTTATATAGGAATCTCCGTTGCTTTGATGATCTTCCTGGCAGGGGGGCTGGTGTTTGGATTTTTCTATTTTAGCAGCAAAGTGCAAAAGGCGAATGATGAACGAAATACGATTGCTTCTGAAAGTGATGTTGCGGCGAATTATTTCCGCTCGCAGATCCGGGAACAGGAGGATGCAATTGCGGAGCTGCAGACGGAGATTGATCTGTTGAAAGGTTCGATTTCGGATTACAAGGAGAACGAAGAAGCGTACAAAAAGCAGATTGCAGACTTAACGGATAAAGAGGAAGTGATGGAAGGTCTGGCGAGCTTTACGGATGCTGTACCTTCGCAAGGCTATGAGGATATGTTTGTAAGTGATACGTTCCTGCGGTTTACGATCCCACAGACGACAGAAACGGGGGATTCGGAGAGTGACACGGATAACGATGATGTACAGACGGGAAATACGAATAACGAGGCAGTTCTTCGTGTCTGTATCTCAGGCGATATCGAAGTCAGTGTCAAGTCATCGGATGAATCGGTTGCAAGCTTTGCATGGGATACGACTCCGGTTGGACCATCGGTTGCGCGTTTGCGCGTGATCCCGGGAAAGAAAGGAACCGCGATCCTGACATTTACAAATAACTTAAATGACGAGCAGATTCAGGTCTATGTATATGTACAATAAGGAAGAAATAAAAAAAATAAAAGAGAAACGGTATCCCGGTTATGCGGATACCGTTTCTCTTTTATGATTTTCCGGTTCACATATAAATCTGATTATACAGTTGGTGCTTTGTAGTTATCAGAGATGGTGCCGAATTCTTTATATTCCTGAATTCTTGACTGGATACGCTCAGACTGGTCAAGCAGACTGCTGATAGAAGCGTTGTGATTCAGGTGATCGATCAGGGTTGCGATATATTTGCTAAGATCCGCAGACTCATACCAGTCATGGTTGAAGAGTTCCGGATTCTGATAAGTAAGGTTCGTAGTGATAACCTTCTCGATCGTCCCTTCTTTCTTTGCCTGATCGAAGATATCCAGACCGGCAGTAAACAGGCCGAATGTTGCAAGACAATAAACACGTTTTGCTTTACGCGCCTTTAACTGGCGGGCAACATCAAGCATGCTCTCGCCGGAAGCAATCATATCATCAATGATGATAACGTCTTTTCCTTCTACACTGTCACCTAGAAACTCATGGGCAACGATTGGATTTTTTCCATTTACAACGGTTGTATAATCACGTCTCTTGTAGAACATACCTACATCAACACCGAGATGATTTGCAAAGTAGATTGCACGGTTCATAGCACCTTCATCCGGGCTGATCACCATCATATGGTCACTGTCTAATGTAAGATCCGGTGTTGTACGAAGCAAAGTCTTGATAAACTGATAGGTTGGCATGATATTCTCAAAACCGCTATATGGGATTGCATTTTGTACACGTGGGTCGTGTGCGTCGAATGTAATGATATTATCGACACCAAGTCCGACGAGTTCCTGCAATGCAATTGCGCAATCTAAAGATTCACGGCTGCTTCTCTTGTGCTGGCGGCTTTCATACATGAAAGGCATGATGACAGTGATCCGGTTTGCTTTTCCAGCCATGGCAGCGATGACACGTTTCAGATCGGAATAGTGGTCATCTGGGGACATCATGTTTGGAATACCGCAGATTTTGTACTGGATGCTGTGGTTTACAACATCAACCATGATATAAACATCTGTACCACGTACAGAATCTTCCAAAGTTCCTTTTGCTTCACCAGAACCAAAACGTGGGCAGGATGATTTCAGGATATAAGAATCCCGCTCGTAGCCTGCAAATGTAATGTTGTCCTTGTGCTCGTTGTGTCGTTCTGCTCTCCAGCGGGCAAGATAGCGATCCACTTTTTCGCCGAGTGCTTTGCAGCTCTCCAAAGGGATAATCCCCAGCTTTCCTACTGGAACTGTAATAAGATGACTTGAATCTGGCATGATTTTTTTCCTCCATTGTGTGATTACAGCTTAGAACCCTGTATCATTTCTTTTTTTCTTTTTTGATACCTTATGTTGTCACCGTATAATTGCAATACGGTGTAACTTTCAACAATCCGTGACATAATACGCTCGGAATAACGTTCCTGTAAATCTTTCATGGAAAGATTTGTAGAGATGACGGTGGATTTCCCGGTGAGTCCTCTCTGGTTGATGACCTCAAAAAGCTTTGAACAGACAAATGTGTTTGTTGTTTCTGTTCCGAGGTCATCGATTATCAACAATTCGCTATTATAAATATATTTGTATAATTCTTCAAGCTCTAATTTTTTATTCATTAGATATTGACCAAAAACCTGCTCAAAAATATCATTTGCCGACAGATAAAGCACTGTGTGTCCGCTGTCAAGCAGAGATTTTGCGATACAGTTTGTCAAAAATGTTTTCCCGAGTCCGGGTTCTCCGTACAGAAGAAGGTTCCCACGGTCTGCTTTCTGCGTGGAAAAACGATTGACAAACCCTTTTACAATCTGAAGTGTGTTCTTTGCATTTTCATAAGGCGATGCGGACCAATTCCTGTTCTTCGGAATCATGTGACTGTAATATTCCAGGTCAAAGGTATCAAAATTTTCACGGTCTAGAACCTGTGTCATGTTTGATTGCAGGTAAAGCGCATTTACAATTTTTTTCTCGTAACACCGGCACATTGTTCCGTCGATGTATGCCTGGTCTTTGCATATCGGGCAATCATAGATGGGATCAAGATACGTCGCCGGATAACCATGATACATCAGAAGTTCTCCGATTCGGTTGGAATTTTCGCGGTTCCTTTCGGAGATGGAAGCTTCCTGCGTGTCCGAGGATTGCCCATATGCCCGTTTCTTTGCCAGTTCGATATAGGATAACCGGCTTTCCGATTGCAATCTTTTAATCTCCGGAATCTTTTCGTAGATTTCTGCCTGACGGTCCTGCAGAATCCGTTTGTTGCGCAGACGGATCCGCTCATATTCGTGGAGAATGGATTCTTTTTTTAACAATTCAAAATTCATTGCCCATTTACCTCTTTATGGAATAGTTTTTCCATCTCGTCGAGTTCAGAAGTCATATTGCTCTGTGAAAAATTCGTAAATGCATTTCCGCTTTTCTTTGTGCCTGCGCAAGTTTTTGCTTCTTTTGCAGCTTCTTCATGTGCCTGGTCAGCCTGCTTGATTCCATTAAAATCTGTGATGCCGGCATTGTGCCATGCCGAAAGAATCCCATTTACATACTTTATAGTCGGATTCTGCGTATGGAGAACCGCCCGTTTGCATGCTTCTTCGATGATTGCTTCATCAAAACCATAATCGCGGGTCCATGTCTTAAAAAACTCCTGCTCGATCGTTGTCGGTACGCCACGCTTTATGCCAAGCGTCTTGTAGAAGAGACGGGAGACATTGCTCATCAGGGCATACTGTTCCCTGGCCTGGGCTTTTGTCTTGATTCCGTCCTGATACCAGCCGATGGCGGTCGCTTCAAGATAACGACAATTTTTCTTTTTCATTGTCGTACAATATTCAATCAAGTATTCAAAAAGATCGACACTGAAGCCAAGTGTATCATATATATACAGAAGTGACTGTGTGTCGGATGGGGAGAGTGGCTTTTCAAATAAAGTCTCTACTTGATATAATATATCCTCCCAATCCTGATCGCGCAAGAGATTTTCCATATCTTTTTTTGTAAACTCCGGTTTGGGTGGTGCGGATAACTCAACCGGAGCGGAGTTGATCGGCACAATTTTTGCGGATGGTTTTTCTTCTGTGTTTGTAACCACCGGCATGTCGGACCGAAGCAAAGAAAATGCGTCAGCCTCGGCAGACAAATCCATGTCAGGTGCTTTTAGAGGAAGAATAACGATGCCTGTTGGCTGCCCTTTGCCATCAAATGTCAGGCGAAGTGCATCTTTTGTCACCCAGTATTTGATTGCCCGGCAGATATCTTTCTCCGTCAGGTTAAAATGATCGGCAATCCCGGCTACTGAGATCTGTTTCTGGCTGTTTAACAAGCGAATCAGATACAGATATACTTTTACGAATTCCCCGTTTGCATCTGTCATGTAATAGTCTATAAAAAAGTTTGAGATAGAAGAATATGTCTCACTGTTTTCTGTTGAAATCGTTATCGTTTTCATAGTTTTTTGAACCTTCCCTTCACCGCCTCACATCGAAGCATTTCAAATTATAGCATGAAGAAAATTAAATTCAAGCGAACATCTTTTCGGTCATGGATTTTTGGGAAAATGTGGATAATGTGGATAATGTGGACAATTGGTTACCATAAATAACAGGTGGTTGGAGATGCGCTAATTCGGGATGATTTATGTAAAAATTATGTAAACCGAAAAGAAAAGACCCATTTGGGGATTTTCCCCAAATGAGCCTGTGGATAATGTGGATAATTATTTTTTTAAGAGCACATCTCCGATAGAATCGACATTTCCTGCGCCCATAGTTATCAACAAATCATTTTTTTTGCAATTTTTTTTGACATAATCAGTAATGCTGTCAAAGTCTCCAAGATAGATGGCGTGTCCCCCGTGCGCGTTGATTTTGTCACAGACATCTCTCGAAGAGACAAGACCGGTGTCTTTCTCGCGGGCAGCATATATGTCTGCCAATATGACATGATCGCAGGTGGAAAGAGCCTTTCCGAATTCGTCAAGCAGCGCCTTTGTACGAGAATAAGTATGTGGTTGGAACACACACCAGATCTCATTGTGTGGTGTATTTTTGGCAGCGGCAAGGGTTGCAGCGATTTCTGTTGGATGGTGTGCATAATCATCTACGATTATAACCCCGTTTTCAGTTACACCTTTGTGCTCAAAACGACGATGGGCGCTGGAACATTTTTCAAGTCCGGCTTTTACAGCGTTCCGGTCGATGCCAAGGAAATCTGCAACTGCAATCACGGAAAGAGAATTCATCACATTGTGAATTCCGGTCGCATGCAGTACGATGCGGTCCTGCGTTTCTCCTTTCACAACGAGCGTGTAGGAAGGATGTCCGTTCTCATCAAATACAATGTCTGTGGCACTGTAATCATTTCCCTTGTTTATGCCAAATGTGAGGATGTTGCAATGCAGATCTTTCGTTACATGATGATAGTATTTCATATCTCCGTTTACAACGAGCAGACCATTGTCCGGAAGTATCTCTGCAAATGTCTTGAAGGAATCCGCGATTTCTTCAATTCCACTGAAGAAGTCGAGGTGGTCTGCATCCACGTTCAGGATAATACTGATATAAGGGTGAAATGCATGATAACTGTTCGTGTATTCACAGGCTTCTGTGACAAAATAATCCGAATGCCCTACGCGGATATTGCCCCCGATTGCATCGAGCATACCGCCGATGGAAATGGTAGGATCTTTTTTTGCTTCGAGTAAGACGTAGGACAGCATGGAAGTCGTCGTTGTCTTTCCGTGTGTACCACTTACAGCAACGCCATATTTGTAGTTGAGCATAATCTGTCCAAGCAGCTGTGCGCGGGTGAGCATCGGGATGTCTTTTCGCGTTACCTCAACGAATTCCGGGTTGTTTGTGTGAATGGCAGCTGTATATACAACCAGATCAATGTCATCGGTTATATTTTCTGCTTTTTGTCCGATATATATCTTTGCACCCAAATTGCGCAGGATTTCAGTCATATCAGATTCTTTCATGTCGGATCCGGACACCGTAAATCCTTCCTGTAGCAAAATCTCTGCAAGTCCGCTCATACTGATGCCGCCAATTCCGATGAAATGCACATGTATGGGTTTGTTAAAATCAACTTTGTACATGATAATCAGCCTTTCTCATAATTCGATTGTAATTGGCTTTTGCTTTGTCCGCAAAAACCTTCCTTAATTATAGCACGATTGCTTCAGTTTACAACTGATTTAAAAAAATATATACTATGTCTAATTGACTTCGGGCGTCATTTATGACATTATATATTATGTAAATTGTAATTTTGACAATTCATGAAAAGAGAGGTTTAACAGGAGGACTAGGATGAAAGTATGTGAAATGTGTGGAGCACAGAATGATGATGTCTTCACAAAATGTGCAATTTGTGGTGCGGATCTGCCGTCTCCAAATGGAGAGGTTGGAGATGACGAAAAGACGATTCTCATTGATCCGTCGGAAGCAGGAGTAACACCGGGATTATCGTTGAAGACAGATGCAAATGCCGGGCAGTCACAGCCGGACGGAATGGGTCAGCCGGGATTTGGCGGACAGCCGGGCGGAATGGGTCAGCCGGGATTTGGCGGACAACCAGGCGGAATGGGTCAGCCGGGATTTGGCGGACAGCCAGACGGAATGCCGGGACAGGCACCATATGGACAGCCGGGCGGAATGCCGGGACAGCCACCATATGGACAGCCGGGCGGAATGCCGGGACAGCCACCATATGGTCAGCCGGGAATCGGTGCCGGACAGGCTCCAAAGACAAGCAAAGCTAAGATCATTGGTATATTAGCAGGAGCGGCTGCTTTGGTTGCAATCGTGTTATTGCTTATTTTCAAATTCGGTGTGAAATCGGGCGGTGAAAAATCACCGGAGGATGTGGCAAAGCAGTTTATCGAGGCGATGGATGAAAAAGATGCAGATAAGATGGCAAAACTCTGCCCGCCATTTCTGGATCCGGGCAAGGATGACATTGAAGACATGATTGATATGTATGAAGGCTATGATGTCAAGTTTACATATGAGGGTGTCGAGAGCAAGGACGAATACACAGGTGACGATCTGAAAGACTTCCAGGAGGAAGTTTCCGACTATGCAGAAAAGGACATCAAATTGCAAGGTGCCTGTGATGTGGAATTTTCATTCAACATCAAGATGTCATATCTTGGACAGGATATGGATGAGTCCCAGACGTATACTTTGACGTGTATCAAGTATCGTGGCGGCTGGTATCTGTATGAGTAAGAAAAGTCAGACAATCTTAACAATCTGTGTGGATATGATTATGCTGGCGGTCGTTGTGACCGCCAGCTATCTGTTATTTACCGGGAAATTGCATGGATGGATGCAAATAGCAGCACAGGCTGGAATTGTCATCGCGATCCCTACAATCTTTTTCGTAAGTTTTCTGACATTTGGTATGACAAAATATGAAAAGATGCGCCCGGAGGATTTCGAAGAAGAGGAGAATCCGGAGGAACAGGGTAATCCGGAAATTCCGGAAAAGACAGAAGAATCAGAAAAACGATAGGACAAACAAAAAGAACATGCACCGTTTTTGCCGATGCATGTTCTTTTTGTTTGCCGATATCATTCAAATGTGATGCTGTCCGCCCATTTCAACATACTTGCTTCGAGCGAATCAAATTGCCTTGCCTTGCATACAAATTCGCAGATCCAGTAATTGGAACCTTGCTGGAACATACAGTGCAAATACGTGTACTTCGCTCCGGAGACAGTCTGGCTGTTGCTAAAATAGTAGTAATTGTTCCGCTGCTCTAATTTATCAGAAGATATATTATTTAATCCACAGATTTCTTTTGCATAATCCTTTAGTCCTGCAATCTCGTAGCCCTGATATTCCAGATCGGACGCGTTCTCTGTTTTTACGGAAAATGTTACATTGTCACTTACAATGTAGGCATCAAATCCGCTCATCTTACTTTCTTTGAAGTTATCGGTCAATGTGATCGTCATGGTATTCACTGTAAAATTTTTCGGGTTTCCCTTGCATCCGCATAGCGTGCATGCTGCAATGAGAATAAAAAACAAACCCAGAGTATATTTTTTTGCGTTCGAGTACATAGTAGTAACTCCTTTCCTAGTTGCCGTCGTCCTGCTGATGCTGTTTGGAGAGTCCTTCCTGTATAAATGCATCGATGTTACGTTCGGTTGATTTTAAAATAGCTGCCAGCCGTTCCTGTTCGATGGCTTTTTCTTTTGCAGCTTCAATTTCACGTTGCTTTTTTTCTTCATCTTCGGCGGCTTCGCGGTTAAGCCGTGCCATGATCTCGTTGGCACGTGCTAACACATCGTCGTCAACACCTGCCGGAATTTCTTCCGGATTTAATGCAGAAGCGGTGCTGCCTGTGTCCGGTGTGAATGCCGTTGGTTCAGCAGACATGTGTGCTGCCTCGGAAACCAGCTCATCGATATTATGCTGGCTCTGCCGGTTTGTGTCAAGAACTGTATTCGCAAGTGCCTGTGCATCTAATGCTGCAGGCTGCGATGCCTGCTTTGGAGCTGCATATTTGACGTCAGGATCTTTTTCTTCCGGCCACTCGCCGTTGTGGATGAGTTTATAGACCGGCTTATATACGATACACCACCATTTGTAGACGGTTCGTTTTGCCCGGAATAGAAAGTTATCGTACATGTAAACCTCCTATATATTTTGTGTAAAAATGTATAATACCATCACTATAATAGCATGATTTTGACAGGAATAAAAGTTAAAAATTTGTTAGATTTTAAAGAGAAAAATAGTTTATAAATATGGTTGTAAAACTTGACATAAGCGATTATACTAGGGGTGTATGTCAAAATGGGAGAAGATATGGCAAATAAATATAAAACGAGGTAATAAGTGATGAGAAAGACAAAGATTGTTTGTACACTGGGACCTGCAACAGATAACGAGGATGTACTGCGGAAACTTATGCTTGCCGGAATGAATGTAGCCAGATTGAATTTTTCGCATGGTACGCATGAGGAACAGAAAAAACGTATGGATATGGTCAAGAAATTACGTGCAGAGCTTGGCCTTCCAATCGCACTTCTGCTTGACACGAAAGGACCGGAAATCCGTACCCGCGATTTTGCAGGTGGAAAAGTAGAAGTGAAAGCAGGCGATTTCTTTACATTGACGACGAGAGATATCCTCGGCGACAGCACAATTACCTCTATCACATACAAAGATTTGTACAAGGATGTTCAGGTCGGAACCCATATCTTAATTGATGATGGTCTGATCGAACTTCAGGTGACATCAATCAGCGGCGAGGATATCCTGTGTACGGTGATTACCGGTGGACCGATTTCAAACCACAAAGGAATCAATGTACCGGATGTACATCTGAACATGCCATACTTAAGCGATGCGGATGAGAGCGATATTTTGTTTGGTATCGAGCAGGATGTGGATTTTGTGGCTGCATCCTTTGTACGGTCTGCAAAGGATGTGCTTGAAATCCGGGAGCTTTTAAATGCAAATGGCGGGCAGAAGATCAATATTATTTCCAAGATTGAGAACTCGGAAGGCGTCAATCATATAGACGATATCATTTATGTATCAGATGGTATCATGGTTGCTCGTGGCGATATGGGTGTGGAGATTCCGTGCGAGGAAGTTCCTGTCATCCAGAAGATGATCATAAACAAAGTATATATGGCAGGTAAACAGGTAATCACCGCGACGCAGATGCTTGATTCGATGATCAAGAATCCGCGGCCGACACGTGCGGAGACGACAGACGTTGCGAATGCAATTTACGATGGTACAAGTGCGGTGATGCTGTCGGGCGAGAGTGCAGCCGGCAAATATCCGGTTGAGGCAGTCGAGATGATGGCAAAGATCGCTGAGCGTGCGGAAACAGCCATTGACTACAAGAAGAATTTCTTCCACTATGAGCGCGCTGCAAATCAGAACGTGACAGATGCAGTCTGCCATGCAGCCTGTACAACTGCGATTGATTTAAATGCGGCAGCAGTTATCATTGTGACGAAATCCGGTGTATCTGCGAGAAATATTTCCAAGTACAGACCAAGTTGTAATATCATTGCAGGAACAACCAGCGATAAGGCATATCGCCAGCTCAATATGTCCTGGGGTGTGACACCGGTACATCTCGAAGAGCAAAATGAAGTATTTACATTGTTTGATCATGCAGTAGCAGCAGGTAAGAAACAGGGACTTTTGCAACCGGGTGACAAGGTTGTAATCGGTGCCGGCGTTCCACTTGGAATCTCTGGCAATACAAATATGTTAAAGGTACAGATAGTGGAGTAAGAGATTTTATGAAGACACTGGTGATAATTCCGGCATACAATGAGGCGGAAAATATTGTGCATACAGTTGAGAGTCTGAAAGCAGCCTGCCCGGATGTCGATTATATTATAGTAAATGACTGCTCTGGCGACAATACAGTCCAGATATGTGAAGCGCATGGATATCCGTTTTTGAATCTGCCGATCAATCTTGGAATCGGCGGTGGCATGCAGACGGGATACCGGTATGCTGCAGAACATGGATATGATATCGCAATTCAGATGGATGGTGATGGACAACACAACCCGGAATATATTCCGGATTTGATTGCACCGATTGAACGCGGGGAAGCGGATCTGGTGATTGGCTCCCGTTTTATAAATAAGGAAGGATTTCAGACTTCCGGTATGCGGCGTGCGGGGATTGGCGTGTTGAATACGGTTTTGCATGTCTGTGGGCATGTAAAGATTACAGATGCAACAAGCGGATTCCGGGCGGCATCCAGAGGCGTATTATGTTTTTTCGCTCATAATTATGCGCAGGATTATCCGGAACCGGAATCCATCATTGCAGTGAATGCGGGTGGATTTAAAGTGAAAGAGATTCCGGTAATCATGAATGAACGGACCGCGGGTGTCTCTTCCATCAGTCCCTGGAAATCTGTCTATTATATGATAAAAGTGACGCTTGCAATTGTGATTTACCGAATTGCAGGGAAAAAATGGAGGTAGAAAAATATGATGACAACGGTATTTCGCGTAATTTTGCTCGTGTTTGTTCTACTTTACCTTGCGATGATTCTTTTCCTGATGCGAAAAGGACGTATGAGTTTAAAATATTCCCTAATCTGGTTTTTCGCGGGCGTGATTCTGCTTGTCTGTGCTGCTTTTCCGCAGGTGATACGGTTTTTCACGCGGTTGATGGGTGTGTATTCGGAAGCAAATGCTGTCTTTTTTATCGGCGTATGTTTCCTGATTCTGATTGTATTGTCACTGACATCAATCGCATCCGGGCAATCCGAGCGGATTCGGACGCTGGTGCAGACACAGGCGATTTTAGAGGCGCGTGTGCGGAAGCTTGAAGCGCAGATGAAACAGCAGGAACTTGAGAATGAAGATGGAAATGAATATGGCAAAGAAAACTAAGTATACGGCGCAGGATCACACATTTGTCATCTGCGCGTATAAAGAAAGTAAATATTTGAAAAACTGTATCCGGTCTCTGGAAAACCAGAACGTGAAAAGCCGGATTCTGATTGCGACATCTACAGATAATGCATACATCCGGAGATTAGCAAGACAGTTTGAACTGCCTTTGATTGTGAACGATGCACCGTCGGGCATTGCAACAGATTGGAATTTTGCATATCGTCAGGCACAGACGAAGCTTGTGACGATTGCACATCAGGATGATATCTATAATCCAGACTATCTGGAGGAAGTCCTGTATGCGTTTAATCATGCGGAAAATCCGATCCTGGCACATACGGCGTATTATGAGATACGGAATCAAAAAGCAGTATACAGCAACCGTCTGCTCCGCGTGAAGAAACTTTTACTCTTGCCTTTTGTCACAAGAAAGACATGGAACAGTATTTTCTTACGCCGGCGTTCGCTTGCATTTGGGTGTGGCATCTGCTGCCCGTCTGTGACGTATGTGAAGAGCAGGCTCCCGGAGGAACCGTTTGCAGTTGGATGCAAGGCGGATCTTGACTGGGAAGCATGGGAGCGTTATTCTAAACTTCCGGGGGCGTTTTGCTATGTCAGAAAGCCTGTGATGGGACACCGGGTGCATGAGGATTCCGAGACATCCCATGTGATTGGAAAAGAAAATGGCAGAAGTCCGGAGGACTATGCGATGTACCAGAAGTTCTGGCCATCCTGGATTGCAAAGCTTTTGATGCGGTTTTATCAAAAAGGGCAGGATAGCAACCGCCTGTCGTAAAAAATAGCAGTTGTATAAATGCAGACAATCGGAAACAATCCCCAAACAGGCTGCAGGAAGTTGCAGGAAATTATAAAAATTACTTGCTATCTGTAACAAAAAGGGGTACAATGTCAACGTGATAATAATTATCAATAACAAATGATATTATCAATACCCAAAAAGAGTAAGGAGGATATTACCATGGCATTTAAGATTAATGACGGATGCGTGATGTGTGGAGCATGTGCAGGAGCTTGTCCTGTAGGCGCAATCTCAGAAGGCGATGGCAAGTATGAGATCGATGCTTCTCTGTGCATTTCATGTGGAGCATGTGCAGGAACTTGCCCAACAGGTGTTATCTCAGAAGAGTAATCCCACGTGATTACATATAGAAAAAGAGTCTTGGCATCAAACCAAGGCTCTTTTCTTTATGTCTTGATTATGTAGTTATGAAATGATGAAATGTTTTGTTTTTGTCTGTGTATCACCTTCTTTTTTCTGGTGCATATCATATCCGTATAGATATAAGAAGTCTGTGATATTTTTATATTCCTTTGAATGATATGCGGCCGTATGCAAATAAATAAAAATGGAATAATCTGTAGGAAAAACCTACAAAGAAATAAGAATGTAATTAACTATGCAGAAAATATCGTACTATATATTTTCAAAAAAAGCAAGTGGCTATTTAGAAATTTGGGGAAATTTCCAGCAATAAATTGTGAAAAAATTGAGAAATTGCTTTACATGTGACAGTTTTGTGATAAACTAAGTAGTACAAAAAATAATCATTTTTTGAACATATGCAAAGGAGTTGACAAATATGAAATTAGAGCGTTTAAGTGAGAATCAGATCCGTTGTACGCTTTATAAGTCAGACCTGGCAGATAAGGAAATCCGTTTGACGGAGTTCGCATATGGAACAGAGAAAGCGAAAGAATTGTTCCGGGAACTGATGCAGCAGGCATCCAGTGAGCTGGGATTTGAAGTGGATAATGTGCCACTTATGATAGAAGCAATACCTGTATCGCAGGAGTGCCTGATTTTAGTGATCACGAAAGTGGATGATCCGGAGGAATTGGACACACGGTTTTCCAGATTTACGCGCCCGGTTGATATGGACGAGACGGATGATCCGGATGATGAGGATGAGGATGGCGGCATTGGTCTGGTCGATGAGGACGAGGATGACCATATGACGGAAGACAATCCGGTAAATGGCCTGCTCAAAGCAATTGGCGGTCTGGCGGAGGATTTAAGTGGTCTTATGGGCGGAAAAGGTTTGAAACCTGCATCACCACAGAATCAGTCAGATACAGCAGACCGCAGGACGGAGATCAAACAGGATTCCGGTGAATTGCAACAGGAAGTGTTCCGGATTTATGCATTTAAGAATCTTGATCAGGTGATTTTATCAGCCAATCTGGTGAAAGATATTTACAAGAGCGAGAATTCCCTGTATAAGAATCCGCGCGATAGCCGGTTTTATCTTTACATGACGAAGAATCAAAATACGGAAAATGAATTTGTAAAGACATGTAATCTGCTTGGTGAGTATAGCAGCCGTGTGCGGACGACGTATGCGACACCAAGTCATATGCGGGAGCATTACAAGCTGATTATCGAAGCAGACGCTTTGCAGACACTTGCAAAACTGTAAAAAGAGTATACGCGTTACAACGGAATACAAAATAGGAAAAGCCATCGGCATTGTTTGCCGGTGGCTTTTCTTGTCTTTCTAATTCATTATGCTAACGTTTTCCTGACTGCTGCAACAACTGCATCTGTCGTGATTCCAAAATGCTCGAAGAGCTGTCCGCCAGGTGCAGAAGCACCGAAGGACTTCATTCCGACGAACGCACCGTTGATACCGATGTATTTGCCCCATCCGAATCCGGAGAGTGCTTCAACACCAACTCTGGCTGTGACGTTCTTTGGAAGAACCGCATCCTTATATTCATCCGGCTGATCCTCAAACAGATCCATACATGGCATGCTGACGACACGTACGTCGATATCCTCGGCTGCAAGAATTTTCTTTGCTTCGACAGCGAGAGAAACTTCCGAACCGGTTGCGATAATGATGGCATCCGGAGTATCCTTCACAGAATCCTCTAAGATGTAGCCGCCCTTCAATGCTTCCTGGCTGCTGCCATCTAACTGCGGCAGATTCTGTCTGGATAAAACGAGGGCTGTTGGCGCATCCTTCTTGTTTGTAGCGAAGTACCATGCAGCTGCACATTCGGTTGCATCCGCCGGACGATAGACATAGAAGTTTGGCATCGCACGGAACATTGCAAGCTGCTCGATCGGTTCGTGTGTCGGACCATCCTCACCGACACCGATGCTGTCATGCGTCAATACATACGTAAGTGGAACACCCATCAAAGCGGAAAGTCTTGCCATCGGCTTTACATAATCGCTGAATACGAAAAATGTAGAGACGAACGGACGCAGACCACCGTGGAGTGCAATTCCGTTTCCGATTGCGGCCATAGCAAGTTCGCGGATACCGAAGTGGATGTTTTTGCCAAGTGGATTCTCTTTGGAGAAATCACCGGCATCTTTCATGTTTGTTTTCGTCGAAGGCGCAAGGTCTGCCGCACCGCCAAACATGTTTGGAACGATATTGTTGATCATATTCAGCAGTTTTCCGGATACATTTCTGGTTGCTTCCGGCTTGTCGAAGGAATTCCAGAATTCGTCTAAATCATACAGACATTTTGCACTGTCTGTGTCATGGTACTTGTCCCACAGTTCCTTCATTTCTGGATATGTCTTGCAATAGTCTGAGAACAATGCATTCCATGCATCTTCTGCTTTTGCTTTCTCGTTTGCAAGATCAGCGAAATGATCGTATACATCCTGATCGAGTACGAAAGGACCATTGTCTGCGATACCAAGGTTTGCGCGGAGCGCTGCCACATTCTCGACACCGAGTGGCTCGCCATGTGCACTTGCCTTTCCTTCCTTGGCCGGACAGCCGGCACCGATCTTCGTCTTGATCTCGATCATGGAAGGTCTGCCTTTTTCTGCCTTGGCAGCTTCGATTGCCTTGCCGATGGCATCTAAGTCATTTCCATCCTCAACAAGCTGGGTATGGAAACCGAAGGACTCAAAACGTTTCCTTACATTCTCACGGAACGCGATGTTCGTGTCGCCTTCGATTGAAATGTTGTTGGAATCATATAATACGATCAGCTTCTCTAAGCCAAGTGTGCCTGCAAGCGAGAATGCTTCGTAGCTGATACCTTCCATCATACAGCCGTCGCCGCCAAGTACGTAAGTATAGTGGTCAACAACCGGAAAGTTTTCTTTGTTGAAGATTGCGGCAAGATGTTTTTCTGCCATTGCCATACCAACTGCCATTGCCATACCGGCGCCAAGCGGACCGGTTGTTGCTTCAACACCGACGGTGTGACCATATTCCGGATGTCCCGGTGTCTTGGAACCAAGCTGGCGGAAGTTCTTCATATCTTCAATCGTGATACCGTAACCGAAGAAGTGAAGCAGGGAATATAACAGAGCGGAGCCATGTCCACCGGACAGAATGAAACGGTCGCGGTTTTCCCATTTTGGGTCCTTCGGATTGTGGTTCATGTGGTTTGCCCACAGTTCGTATGCCATCGGAGCAGATCCAAGTGGAAGCCCCGGGTGCCCGGAGTTCGCTTTCTGGATGGCATCTGCAGCAAGTACACGGATAGAATTTACGGATTTTGTGTCAATTGCGTTACTCATTTGATTTGTATCTCCTCTTTTTCGTGTTATACAATTCCAGATAATCGCAAGTACAGATTGTTTGTGCGTTGCGATTACATATCATACAAATTACAATCAGTTCCGGTTTGCACGGGCGAGAATCCGCATGATGCGCAGGAACAGGTTTGCGATGTCAAGGTAAAGTTCACAGGCAGAATCAATCGCGTTATCTGCAGTCTTTTCAATGGCGTTTGCTTTTGCCCAGTCATAACCGACATACAGACAGAAGATGACAACCACGATATAATCGATGATACCAAGGTTTGCACCGGCAAACATCATAATCACTTCAATTACGATTGTAGCAAGAAGTGTGATCGCGAGTGTCCTTCCCATCCGCAGGAACACCTGTGGGTACAGGGATGAAACAAACATCATGACCAGTGTGACAGCCGCCGTGATTCCAAATGCAGTTGCAACAACCGAACTGTAGCCGATGAGACCATACAAGGTGACAGAAACGGCAATCACCATACCGATTGGAATGACGATCAGGTTGTATCCGATAAAACTTATAACCGGATTGGCTGACTTGCGGACCATGAACGTGCCTGCGAGTGCAAGAAGAAAATAACTCACATAGAACATAATCGGGCTGTTCGTAACAAAGTTTACAATCGAATCACCCCAAAATGCAGTCATGACTGCATTTACGATAAAACCATACAGAAGCACGCCGCCGATCAACAGGTTGTACATCTCACTGGAAATCAGCCTGGAAGATGTGCCATAGCCTGTATTATAACCTGAATTATAACTGCCATTGCTTCCGCCATTATAGGAATTGTCATATTGGTACTGGTAGCTGTCCGGATACGGATTGTCATATCCGCTGTTGTACCCCTGGTTATAATTGTTATTATAGTCATTGTTGTAGGACATATACATTACCTCCTTTTATTTTGGACAGCGAAGCACACGAATGTGCCCCGCCATCTGCATTTATTAAGCATTTGCTTCTTTCTTGGCAAGATATGCGTTGATGTCGGCGATGACTTCTTCGCAATTCATACCATGAACCATACATGCCTCCTCAAGGCTTTCCATAGCGGCGGACGGACATCCGACACAGTGCATACCGGCAGCCATAAGGATTGCTGCATTTCCCGGATCAACCTCAATAATCTCGTGGATCAACATAGATTTATCAATCTGTTTTGCCATGATAAATGACCTCCTTTTCTTTTCGTTTTGCTTTCTTACGCAAAACACAATTAAGTATAACACATAAGTAAGAAAAAATCTATGGTAAAATCCTTCTGATAATGGTATAGTATAAATAGCTATGCAAAGGAAAAGGGACGGATATGAAGGGCATATTTCTTACGATGGAGGGACCGGATGGATCCGGGAAATCCACACAGATAGTAAAATTGAAAACGTATCTCGAAGCAAATGGATATCCAGATGTTGTTGTGACAAGAGAACCGGGAGGCACGGCAATCAGCGAGGCAGTGCGGAATATCCTGCTTGACCGCTCATATGCAGAGATGGATGACCACACAGAGGCACTGCTTTATGCGGCAGCACGTGCGCAGCTTGTGGCGCAGGTGATTAAGCCGGCGCTTGAGGAAGGAAAAGCGGTGATCAGTGACCGGTTCGTGGATTCTTCCGCGGTCTATCAAGGTATGGCGCGCGGGCTAGGCGTAGAAAAAATTTATGAATTAAACGGATTTGCGATGCAGGATATCTGGCCGGATCTTACGATCCATCTGGATCTGCCGGCGGAGGTTGGACTGGCCCGCGCAAAGTCGCGCGCGCAGCTCGACCGCATGGAAGCACAGTCGACGGTATTTCACGAGAAAGTGGCGCAGGGGTACCGGGATTTGGCGGCACTTGCACCGGAGCGCATCGTGACGATCGATGCAGCCGGGGACATCGAAGCAATCCATGCAGCAATCATAAAACAGGTAGAGCGGTTGCTTGCCGCAAGGTAAGGGACGGTGAAAACAGACGGGAAGCAGATGGAACTGTCGTTTGAAACTATATTGTCCGGGAATGTATAAAAGGAAGGAGGAGAGTAAGTGGATAATCAGATGAAAGTAAATCAGCTGCAGCAGCTGACACAGATGGAAGCACCGAAAAGCCAGAAGGCGACCGATGAGGAGTTTAAATTTACTCTCATCCGGAATATAGACAAAGCAGATCTGAAAGAAAAACTTTCGGGTCTGATGAAAGATATCGAGGAGCAGGGTGAGAAAATCGCGAAGCACATGGATATCAAAGATATGAAAAAATACCGCACGTCAATCAAGGAGTTCATGAATGAAGTGGCGGCAAATGCACACGAGTTTTCAAGGGAAAATTTCCTGGATCGGCGCGGCAGGCACCGCGTGTATGGTATCATCCGGCAGGTCGACAAGAACTTAGACGATCTGGCTCAGGAACTGATGAAGGAAGAAAAAGACCACCTGGCGATCCTTGGGAAAATCGACGATATAAGAGGCTTGCTGATTGATATCTCAACGTAGAAATCCGGAAAGACGAATAGGATAATCAACCTATAAAAACCGAGAGACGATGGACAAAAAGAATAGAAAGAAAGAGAGGGAACGCTATGGGATTTAAAAGTATAGTGGGCCATGAAGATATAATTGCACACTTTAAAAGCAGTATCGAGACAGGAAATGTTGCGCATGCATATATCATAAGCGGAGATGCGGGAAGCGGAAAAAAAGCACTTGCCTATGCATTTGCAGATACGCTTGAATGTGAGACCGGTGGTACGGAACCTTGCGGAACCTGCCAATCCTGCCTGCAGATGGCAACCGGAAACTATCCGGATATCATTACGGTGACACATGAAAAGCCAAATCTGATTTCTGTGGATGAAGTGCGGGAACAGCTCATCAATACGGTGGATGTAAAGCCTTACAAAGGGAAATACAAAATCTATATTGTGCCGGATGCGGAACTTCTGAATGTGCAGGCACAGAATGCACTGTTAAAGACAATCGAGGAGCCACCGGCGTATGCAGTAATTCTGCTGCTTACGACAAATCTGGACAAGATGCTTCCAACCGTGCAGTCACGCTGTCTGAAACTTCAGACCAAACCAATCCGGGAGCGGGATGTTCTCGCCTATCTGACGGGAGTTATGGGGCTGACAAAAGAGAAAGCTTATTTCTGTCTGGACTTTGCGCAGGGCAATCTCGGAAAAGCAATCAAGCTGGCTGGAAATGACGAATACGCGTCAATCGTGGATTCGGTTGTAAATGTATTGACCCATATCAGTGATATGGATGTGGAATCGCTTGGAAAAGCAGTGAAAGACATCGAGCAGTTCAAGATGTCTATGAATGATTACATGGATCTGATGATGATGTGGTATCGCGATGCCATGATGCTTAAAATCACCGGAAACGTGGATAAGATATTGTTTAAAAATGAGTTTTCAACCTTGAAAAAACAGGCGGGAAAACTGACATTTAAGAGTATTGAAGACAAAATCGATGCAATCGCGAAGGCGGAGCAGAGACTGCTTGCCAACGCAAATTTTGAAGTGACAATGGAACTGTTACTTCTGACCCTGAAAGAGGAGGCAACAGAAGAATGAAGGAAGTAATCGGCGTCCGTTTTCGTGAAAACGGCAAGATATATTTTTTCAGCCCGTTGAATTATAAGGTTGATCCGGGACGGTATGTGATCGTCGAGACACAGCATGGCGTGGAATTTGGCAAGGTTGTGCTTGGTGTACGGGAAGTGGATGAGACAAAACTCCAGGGAGAGTTAAAGCCGATCATCCGGATTGCCACGGAAGCGGATGAAAAAAAACATGCAGAAAATCTGGAAAAAAATAAGAAAGCAATGGTGATCTGCAAGGAAAAAATCGAAAAACGCGGACTTGAGATGAAATTGATCGGGGCAGAGTATTCGTTTGATAATAGCAAAGTGTTGTTTTATTTTACTGCAGATGGAAGAGTCGATTTCCGCGAATTAGTAAAGGATCTCGCGGCTGTATTCAAGACGAGAATCGAACTTCGCCAGGTTGGTGTCCGGGATGAGACAAAAATCATGGGAGGAATCGGAATCTGCGGCAGAAGACTTTGCTGCAATTCGTATTTATCCGAGTTTGGACCGGTATCCATCAAGATGGCAAAAGAGCAGAACCTGTCCTTGAATCCAGGAAAAATCTCGGGTGTGTGCGGCAGGCTGATGTGCTGTCTGTCTCACGAGCAGGAGACGTATGAATATCTGAATAAAAAATTACCAAACATCGGGGATGTAGTTCATACATTTGACGGAAAAACAGGTGAAGTGACATCGGTAAGTGTATTGCGGCAGAAAGTAAAGCTGAAAGTCGCACAGGAAGATGACACGTTTGAAATTGAGGAATACAAAGTGGATGAGCTTCGTTTTAAACCGAAGAAAAAAGGAGGTCCGAAAGGACCAAACCGCGGGAAACGAGGCGGAAAAGAGGATGGCGAGTCCGAAAAAGAATTGAAGGAACTTGAAAGCCTGGAACGCAAGGAAGGAAAATCAAAGCTCAATGACGATTAATGAGATGGAAGCCCGCTGGACAAAACCGGGAGAACGTGTCGATGATTTGCAATGCCGGGGATATTACATCATACAGAACAGGGAAGTGTTCTGCTTCGGCATGGATGCTGTATTGCTGGCAGATTTTGCGACAGGTGCCCCCGGCCGGGCAGTGATTGACCTTGGAACCGGGACCGGAGTCATCCCGATGCTGATGCAGGCACGCGGCAAAGGCGCGCATTTTACGGGACTGGAAGTGCAAAGTTACAGTGCGGATATGGCAGGGCGCAGTGTGCAGATGAATGGATTAGAGCAGTCAATTTCCATCGTGGAAGGTGACATGCGGGATGTGCGGGAGATGTTTGCACCCGGGAGTTTTTCAGCCGTGACGTGCAATCCCCCGTATATCAAAGGAAGTCACGGTCTGGAAAATGAGAATTCACCGAAGAATATTGCCCGGCACGAGATCCTGATGGAGCTTGAAGACGTTGTGAAAGCGGCTGCATATCTGCTTTCGGAAGGCGGGACATTTTCAATGGTGCATAAACCGTTCCGGCTTGCGGAGATTATGCGTCTGATGATGGAATACCGGATCGAACCGAAGCGGATGTGTATGGTACAGCCTTACGCAGACAAAGAGCCGAATATGGTATTGATCGAAGGAAACAAAGGCGGAAGACCGATGCTCAAGGTTGAACCGGCACTCGTTGTATACAATAAGGATGGAAGTTATACGGAAGATCTGCTTCACCGATATGGGAATGTATAGTCGGAAGCTGGCTGCGAGGCAGGAAAATGGAGACGGAAACATGGCAGGAATATTATATCTGATTGCAACGCCAATCGGAAATCTTGAGGATATGACGTACCGGGCGGTGCGTCTGCTTGGAGAGGTTGATTTGATCGCGGCAGAGGATACGAGAAACAGTATCAAGCTGCTCAATCATTTCGATATAAAAACGCCGATGACAAGTTATCATGAACATAACAAATATGAAAAAGCGCAGGTGCTTGTTGGCAAGCTTCTGCAGGGTATGAATATCGCGGTGATCACGGATGCAGGCACTCCGGGAATCTCGGATCCGGGCGAAGAGATCACAAAGCAGTGTTATGATGCGGGGATTCAGGTTGTTCCGGTGCCGGGGGCGTGTGCGGCGGTCAATGCACTTGTTGCATCCGGACAGGCGACGAGACGGTTTGCATTCGAGGCATTTCTGCCGGTGGACAAGAAAGAGCGCCAGGCTGTCCTCGAGGAACTGAAGCGGGAGACGCGGACGATGGTTGTCTATGAGGCACCACACCGTCTGAAGAAGACGCTGCAGGAACTATTGCGTGTACTCGGTGACCGTTCCGTGACCATCTGCCGTGAGATCACGAAGAAACATGAGACATTCTGGAAGACGACTTTGAAAGAGGCAGAAGATTTTTACGAGACGGAAGAGCCGAAAGGCGAGTGCATTCTTGTGATTGAAGCGTTGTCGCGGGAGGCTGTCACAAAAGAGGCGCAGAGTCAGTGGGAGACGATGAGTATCGTGGAACATCTGCAGATGTATATGGATCAGGGCATCGAGAAAAAAGAGGCAATGAAGCTGGTCGCAAAAGACCGGGGAATTTCAAAAAGAGAAGTCTATGCCGCAAGCCTCTGATACAGGTGGGAAGGACTATCTGTGTGCGGGCGGTTGCGGAATTGATGATAAAGAGGTTGTAAAAGGGTTACAAAAAGGGAGGAAAAGCAATGAGACAGACAAAGAGAAGGATTTTGGCATGGCTGATGACTGTGGTATTGCTGCTTGGCGCAGTGACAGTGATTGCGCCGGCGAAGAAAGCGGAGGCGGCTGCGGCAACTGCGGTTTCCACGCATGGAAAGCTTGCGGTCAAAGGAACACAGCTCGTAGACAAGAATGGACAACCATTTCAGATCCATGGTGTCAGTACACATGGATTGCAATGGTTCAATCAGTATAACAACAAAGCGGCATATCAGACGCTGCGTGATGACTGGGGTGCAAATGCAATCCGCCTTGCCATGTATGTCGACGAAGGCGGGTATTACAGCAACCGGAATGGCATGAAGAAAAAAGTGACAGATGGTGTGCAGTATGCGACAGAACTTGGCATGTATGCCATTGTCGACTGGCATCTGTTAAATGTCAACCCGAAAAATTACACAAACGAGGCAAAAAGTTTCTTCCAGGAGATGGCACAGAAGTATAAAGACTACGACAATGTCATCTATGAGATCTGCAACGAGCCAAGTAATTGTGCGTGGTCGGATATCAAGAGTTATGCAACGGAAGTGATCCGGACGATCCGTACATATGACAAAGATGCAATCATTATCGTTGGTACGCCGACCTGGTCGCAGCTTGGCAACCAGGGACATACTTATGAGCCGGCGGATGATCCGATCCGTGGATACAGCAATCTGATGTATGCATTCCATTTCTATGCGTCAGAGTCCAGCCACAATCAGTGGCTGACTGCGAAGATCGGCACTGCCATTGACAAGGGACTTCCGGTATTTGTATCTGAGTTTGGCTTGTCTGAAGCGAGTGGAAACGGAAATGTAGATCTCGGCAAAGCTGCTGAGTGGATGAAGCGGTGTGATGACAGAAATGTCAGCTATTGTGTCTGGAGTCTGTGTAACAAAAATGAAAGCTCTGCACTGATTAAAAGCAGTTGTGGAAAGACAAGCGGCTGGTCTGTCGATGAATTGACGAAAGCCGGACAGTTTATCCGGAATCATTACAGAAGCCGGATGGAAAATACGGAGCTCAACAATCCAAAGCTGGAAGACCTGGCAAGTGATGTAACGGTTTCTTATAAGACACACGTTCAGACGTTTGGCTGGCAGCCGGAGGTATCAAATGGCATCATGTCCGGTTCGGTTGGCAGCGCGAAACGTCTGGAAGGCATTACAATCCGCGTATCGGGAAATCCAAACCTTGGAATCCGCTACAAGACACATGTCCAGAAGATTGGCTGGCAGGATTGGCGTGAAAATGGAAATCTGAGTGGAACAACCGGAGAGTTTAAACGACTGGAAGGAATCCGCATCGAACTGACCGGAGCAGATAAAGATAAATATGATGTATATTACCGTGTGCATGCACAGACATATGGCTGGCTTGACTGGGCAAAAAATGGTGAGATGGCCGGTACCGAAGGCTTGGCAAAGCGGCTGGAAGCAATTAATATTGCAATTGTGCCAAAAGGAAAAAATCCGGGCGTTGCAACGGGCAGAAAATGTGTATCTGCCTTCCCGGGAAAAGTAAATTACAAGACACATGTCCAGACGTTTGGCTGGGAAGGCAGTTTCCACCAGGATGGCGCAACGAGTGGAACAAGCGGGCTTGGAAAACGACTCGAAGCAATTCAGATCTGCCTTGGATCGGATATCAGCGGTGGAGTCCGGTATAAGACACATGTGCAGACATTTGGCTGGCAGGGCTGGATGGCAAACGGTGCAACGAGTGGAACAAGCGGACTCGGGAAACGTCTCGAAGCAATCTGCATCGAGTTGACCGGACAGGCGGCACAGAAGTATGATATCTATTACCGCGTGCATGTCCAGACGTACGGCTGGTTAGACTGGGCAAAAAATGGACAGATGAGTGGAACAAGCGGTCTTGCAAAACGTCTAGAAGGAATCCAGATCGTGCTCGTACCGAAGGGAGCCGCGGCACCGGGATCGACAGCGAGAGCCAGCATCACCCGGTAGAATAGAAGGAGGCTTGCTGTATGACGAATACAGCAGATTAGAATGAAAGACAAAAAACATCTGGTACAATTGATACTTGCGATTATTACGTTTACCGTACTTCTGATATTTGTAGTGAATCATCTGCATATTATAAGCGGATTTTTCGGTATGGTTTTTTCTGTGCTGCTTCCGTTTTTGATTGGATGCGGGATCGCGTTTGTGTTGAATATTCCGATGCGTGGAATCGAACAGGGGATTTTCAAGAATGAAAAAAACCGTCTGTACCGGTTCCGGCGCCCGATCAGCATGGTGCTTACGTATATTGCGGCACTGCTTTTTATAGCGCTTGTGCTGTTTGTAGTTGTACCGGAGGTTGCGGATACGGTTGGAAAGGTGAAAGAGCTTCTGCCCGGATTTGTAAACCGGGCGAAGGAGCTTGCGCTTGCATATACAAGGAATGTTCCGGCAATATCGGAGAAGATTGCAGGTATTGAACCGGATTTTGACCAGATATTCTCGTTCTTCAATGATAACGGCGGAGAGATTATGTCGGCGACGGTTTCTATCTTCTCATCTATTATTGGAACCGTCATAAATATATTTATCGGGATTATTTTTTCCGCATATATTCTGGCACAGAAAGAGAAGCTCGGCAGGCAGACGAAGCTTGTTATCTATGCGTTATTCAAGGAAAAGACGGCAGATGAGCTGATGGTGTTCGGTAAGATAGCAAGTACGACATTCTCCAAGTTTTTTACCGGACAGTTCCGGGAGGGTATCATCCTCGGCATCATGTTCATGATTGCGATGGCAATCGCGGGCATACAATATCCGCTTACGATTGGCGTTCTGATTGCATTTACGGCATTGATACCGGTGTTTGGTGCATTTATCGGACTTTTTATCGGATGCTTTCTGCTTCTGGTTGTTGACCCGAAGCAGGTGCTGTGGTTTGTGTTATTGTTCTTTATTTTACAGTTTATAGAGAATTATTTTATCTATCCGAAGCTTGTCGGCGGAGACATTAATCTGCCCGCGATCTGGGTGCTTCTGGCTGTGATTGCCGGCGGAGACCTGATGGGCGTGGTCGGAATGTTTATCTTCATTCCGCTTGTGTCTGTGCTTTATGCATATTTCCGGTCAATCGTGTACCGGAGAATAAAAAAACGGGAGATTAATGTTGATGACAAACAGGTGCCGGACGATGTAGTCCCACTTGAATCGGCAGGCAGGCGGCTGTTTGCAATGAAATCAAAAGTCGAAAAAACGGACAGTAAAAAACAAAACAAGGAGATGTAACAACATGTACAAAGAAGTACCGGGACTCGTTTTATATCGTGATTTAGGGCAAGACAGTATCTTATATTGCATGGCGGATATTTTTGAGGCATGGGAGAAGAAGACGAGTACCAAGGAGGAATTGGTCACACGGATTTACCAGCAGATCAAGCGGATTCTGGATGTGGCAACAAGCTATGGCTTCAACCGGAATCTGTGGCAGGATTATCTGGCGTTTTTGCTGATCACAAATGAGAATTCATTTACGCTTACCTGCGAGAAGGTTGGCGCAGGAGATGGCTCAGTCAATGCGTTTGCAAAAAATGATTATGCAATCTTCAAGCGGTTGTTCCATTTTGATTTTGCACCGATCGAGAAGGATCTTGGCATTGACTGTTTCACAACAATCACGAATTACAAGTCACTGCCGAAGAAGGAACAGATGTATAACCAGAATGTCAGTGAGAAGGTGCGTGATATCAGCGACCGTGTCAGCGAGGCGGAAAGTGTCGATGAGATCTTTGACATTATGACAGCGTTCTACAAGCAGTATGGAGTCGGGATGTTCGGGCTGAATAAGGCATTTCGTATCCGCCATGATGAGGGTAAGGAACTGGAATTTATCCCAATCACGAATACAGATAAGGTAATGCTGGATGATCTGATTGGTTATGAGATCCAGAAGAAAAAGCTTGTAGATAATACAGAGGCGTTTGTACTTGGAAAGAAAGCGAATAACTGTCTGTTGTTTGGCGACAGTGGTACCGGTAAATCCACAAGTATCAAGGCAATCATTAACCAGTATTATGAGCAGGGACTGCGTATGATTGAGATTTACAAGCATCAGTTTAAGGACTTATCTGCTGTGATCTCGCATGTGAAGAACCGGAATTATAAGTTTATCATTTATATGGATGATCTTTCCTTTGAGGAATTTGAGATTGAGTATAAATATCTGAAAGCGGTCATTGAGGGTGGACTTGAGACAAAGCCGGATAATGTACTGATCTATGCAACCTCAAATCGTAGACATTTGATTAAAGAGACATGGAATGACCGTGATGATGTGGAGACAGATAACGGTATGCATCGTTCCGATACGATGCAGGAGAAGCTTTCTCTCGTCAATCGTTTTGGCGTGACGATCAGTTACTCCCGTCCATCGAGAAATGAGTTTAACGATATCGTGCTTGGACTGGCAAAGAAGCATCCGGAGATCGGACTGACCGAGCAGGAGCTCTTAGCAGAAGCAAACAAATGGGAACTTTCCCATGGCGGTGTATCCGGTCGTACGGCACAGCAGTTCATGAATTATCTGTCAGGAAAAGCATGATGTTATTTTAATCCGGATTTGATTGAGCGAAGATTGCTCTGGATTGTTTTGCCGGATAGGGACGTGAGCGAATCCGCATTCCCGATCAGCCGGTCGATGCGGTTTATATCATGTTTTTTGGCATAAAGGGTTGCAAGCATCGTATAGCTTGTAGTAATATCAGAGCCAATAGAAATTGCAAATGACAGAAATTTCTCAGCGTCGTCCGGCCGGTCTGCTTCGAGAAGCGATGCACCGATCTTGTTTAAGAGCATGATGAGTGATGTGTAGGCGTCATCGCAGTCAGATAATGCTGTGAGATTGGCGGGACCATACATCAGCTTCAGCTCTGTATTGGTGTACATGGAAAGATTCAGTATTTTCACAGATGCCAATGCACGCAGTTCTTCCTCAAGTGCGGAATAGCCGCATGCGGACAGCGCGTCAAGCGGAAGCTCGTCCAGAGGGATTTCTACATAAGGAAGTGCAGAGATATCTGCTTTGCGCACGGAATTCGCCCTTGATTCCTGTTCGAGGAACTCCTCATGGCTTTGTCCATGTGATTTCTTAAACCGGGAGACATTTCGGGAGACAATGTAGCATAATGCCAGAAATGAACAACAAATGATAATTGTAATATAATGCATAAAATATTCCTTTCAGGAGGTAAAATCCATGTTATTTGATTTCAGTAACAAGAAGAAGACAAAGAGAATTGCGGCAATCATCTGTGGTGTGCTTGTGTTCGCCATGGTAGTCGGATTGCTTGTATCTGCTTTGTAAATATCATTATCAGTATAAACGTAAAACAGGAGGTAGACAAGATGAGAAATGAAATTTTGAAGCTGCTCGAAACCGACAGCAGACTGACAGTGAAGGATATCGCCGCGATGATCGACGCGGATGAGGCCGCGGTGGAAGCGGATATTAAGGCGATGGAAGACGAGAGCATCATCTGTGGATACCATACTATGATCGACTGGGATAAGGTTGGCGAGGAAATGGTAACAGCCATGATCGAAGTCAAGGTTACACCACAGAGAGAAGCGGGATTCGACCAGATTGCGGATCGTGTCAGAAATTTCGATGAAGTACATTCGGTCTATCTGATTGCAGGTGCGTATGACTTTATGGTTGTTATTCAGGGAAAGACATTGCGGGAGATCTCGCATTTTGTATCCGAGAAGCTGGCAATCATCGAGGACGTCATTGCAACATCCACGAATTTTGTACTGAAAAAATACAAAGACCACGGTGTTATTTTCCATACACCAAGTCAGGACGAAAGGTTGGTAATCGCACCGTGAGAAATCCATTGTCAAAAACGATAGAACAGATTAAACCATCTGGAATCCGGAAGTTCTTTGACATTGTAAGCGAGATGCCACATGCAATCTCACTCGGTGTTGGCGAGCCGGATTTCGATACACCTTGGCATGTTCGGTCCGAGGGTATCCGTTCGCTGGAAAAGGGACGGACATTTTACACCTCGAATTCCGGACTGATTGAGCTGCGTCAGGAAATCTGTAAATGGTATCAGAGAAAATATAACGTATTATATGATTACAAGAGCGAAGCACTGCTGACGGTCGGCGGCAGTGAAGGAATCGATGTGGCACTTCGTGCCATGCTTGACCCGGGAGATGAGGTTATCATCCCGGAGCCTTGTTATGTATCGTATGTGCCTTGCGTACAGTTAATCGGTGCTGTGCCGGTTACGATTGAACTGAAAAATGAGAATCAGTTTCGCCTGACACCGGAGGAGCTGCTTGCGGCAATCACGGATAAGACGAAGATTTTGATTCTTGCATTCCCGAGCAATCCGACAGGTGCAGTCATGACGAAGGAGGATCTCGAACCGATTGCGAAGATCTGTCAGGAGAAGGATATCTATGTGATCTCCGATGAGATCTATTCCGAGCTTACATATGGCGGCGAGAAGCACTGTTCGATTTCATCCCTGCCGGCCATGAAGGAGCGGACGATCGTCATCAACGGTTTTTCCAAGGCGTATGCGATGACCGGATGGAGACTTGGCTATGCACTTGCCCCGGAGGTAATCGCACACCAGATGACGAAGATCCATCAGTTCGCAATTATGTGTGCGCCGACGACGAGCCAGTATGCAGCCATCGAGGCAATCAGGAATGGCGATGCGGATATCGAGAAGATGTGCAAGTCGTATGACCAGAGACGCCGGTTCCTGCTGAAGAAGTTTGAGGAAATCGGACTTCCGTGCTTTGAGCCGCATGGTGCATTCTATGTGTTCCCATGCATCAAGGAGTTTGGCATCACGAGTGATGAATTCGCAACGAGATTGCTCCGTGAGGAGGAACTTGCAGTTGTGCCGGGCACTGCATTTGGTGACTGTGGCGAAGGCTTCCTGCGTATCTCTTACGCATACTCGATCGAACAGCTCAAAGAAGCAATGGGAAGATTAGAGAGATTTATTGGAAGATTAAGAGAGCAAAAGACATGTTAAATATTGTATTACATGAGCCGGAGATGCCGGCAAATACAGGGAATATCGGGCGTACTTGCGTGGCAACGGGGGTACGTCTGCATCTGATCGAGCCGCTGGGATTTTTACTAAATGACAAGATGGTAAAGCGCGCGGGACTGGATTACTGGGATCGTCTGGATGTGACACGCTATGACGATTACGATGATTTTCTGGCGAAGAATCCGGGGGCAAAGGTCTATATGGCAACGACAAAATCAAAGCAGAAGTATACCGACGTGCAATACGAGGATGACTGTTTTATTATGTTTGGTGCAGAAAGCAGAGGGATTCCGGAGGAGATTCTGCTTCAGAATAAGGAAAACTGTGTGCGGATCCCGATGATGCCGGGGGAACGTTCCCTGAACTTATCGAATTCGGTAGGCATTGTGCTGTACGAGGCATTACGGCAGCTGGATTTCCCAGGGTTGGAAGCAGAAGGACAGCTACATCATTATCATTGGTAGAGATTATGAGACAGGAAAAATGGCTGGATAAGCCGTATTATTCATTGGATGCATATATGAAATACACCTATGGACAGAAGGTGTACAAGATTGCGGTCGACGCAGGGCTTACCTGCCCGAACCGTGATGGTACACTTGGCGAACATGGGTGTATTTTTTGTAGTGCCGGCGGAAGCGGCGATTTCGCGGTGCCGATCGCAGGGGGTAGCAGGCAGGATGGACAGAATTCGGTTGGTGCATCGACAGAGGTCTATCATAAGGAATATGAGCGCCGGGGAAGCTGCGTCGATGTGGAGCGCAAAACGCTTGATGTCAGGCGGCAGATCGAGCGCGGAATGGCGAAATTCCACAAAAAAGTCGGGGAGAAGTTTGTCATTTATTTTCAGGCATACACGAACACGTATGGAGATCCGGCATACTTAGAACGCATCTGGCGGGAGGCGTTAGAAGAGGAATCCGTCATCGGAATCAGCATCGCGACAAGACCGGATTGTCTGGGGATTCCGGGCATATCCATAAGTGAGAAACATGCGGAAACGATAGCAGGGGACAGGCGTCAGGGAACGGAATCTTCCGAGACGGTGATCGGGATTCTTGCAAGACTGCAGAAAGAATACGCCGCACGCGGCAAATTCATCTGGATTGAGCTGGGGCTTCAGACGATGCATGAGAAAACAGCGGAATATATCCGCCGGGGATACCCGCGTTCCACTTACGAGACAGCGATTCAGGCACTTGCGGATAACCATATTCCATATATCACGCATATAATCCTAGGTCTGCCAGGTGAGACGGAAACGGATATGCTTGCGACGGTACGGTATGTGTGTGGACAGCAGGCGAAACCGTTTGGAATCAAATTGCAGCTGCTGCACGTGCTGCGTGGTACCGATCTGTATGAGGATTATGCGGCAGGAAAATTCGAAGTGCTGTCCGAGGATGCATATATCGAGCTTGTCATCCGGTGTCTCGAAGTCATTCCGGATGATATTGTGATCCATCGTGTCACCGGAGACGGTCCGAAAAATATTTTAGCCGCTCCGCTCTGGTCGGGCAACAAACGACACGTATTAAATACCCTTCACCAGAAGATGAAAATCGAAAAAAGAGAACAGGGTACATGGGCAAAATAAAAAATTTTGCCCATTTTTTCTAGTATTTATGCGGGCTCCCGCAAATGCTCCAAAATTACGCTTTACAAATCATGACTTCCCGTGCTATAGTCGGATTGTACTTCTGAAGCGCTTATTCAGCGTGGCAAGGATGCATTCTAAAATTTTTATAATCATAAAGTTTTCCAATCATAGACGTTTTATCAAAACAAAAAATTATCTTGGAATCCCCAACAAAGAAATCGCAGAGTTTTGTAATTAACTATGCTTTATTAAGCTCTGTCTTTTTTAGCCATATCTATAACTACGATTGGAAAACTGCATGATTGTATCCGTGCTTGGCACAGAAAAGGAGGTATACAATCTGGAAAATTATTGTATGTATCTGGTTGACCGGAGCGGTCGTGGCGGACCTTAAAACATATAGGATTCCAAATCGGTTTTGCACAGCGATGGCAGTGTCCGGGGTGCTTCTGCGCGGATACCTGTACGGAACAAACGGTTTTTTTGAATCGGTAAGAGGAATGGTGATTCCATTTGTAGTGTTGTTTGTGATTTTTGCAATTCATGTGATTGGTGCGGGAGATGTGAAACTGCTTTGTGGAATTGGCGCCTACGCAGGAGATGATATCTGGAAGATTTTGACGTATACGTGTGTGATGACAGGGGTGGCTGCGTTGATAAAAGGAGTGGCTTTTCGAACCCCGCGTATGGGACTGCAGGCAGAAGGACGGATGTATGGGATGAAACAACATACCAGAATGCATTTGTCGGTGCCGATTGCATTTGGGTGTGTATGGTATGGAATGGAGGGTTTGATGTATGGCATATAAAGTTGGAATGCTGGATACCGATTCGGCATATCAGAGAGCATTTATGGAATATCTGAATTTAAGAGCGACGATACCGATTCGCCTTTTTACGTTTACAAGCGAGGAGGCGCTGGAGCAGTTTTGCGATCAGAACACACTGGATCTGCTGCTGGTCGGAGATGAAATGTCGAAGCTGAAATGGAAAAAACAAACAGTGGTCCTTACAAAATCGCGGGAGTTTGAGAAGAAAGAGCATTATATTTTCCGCTACCAGAGTATGGAAATGATTGTGAAATATATTTTGGACCAGATGGACCAACAGCATCCGAATGTAGAAAATGAATATGCATTTCTTGCAGTATATTCGCCACTTGGGCGGTGTGGAAAGACAGAATATGCAAAAAAAATATGCGGGAAATTCCGGCGAAGCCTGTATGTAAACTGGGAAGGAATCTCTTCGGAAAAGGCGGAGGAAGGAATCGGAAGCTGGATGATTTACTGCATGAAGAGCAGAAATGAGGAATGTATAGAGTATTTGCAGCAGCATTCCTGCAAGAAAGTCCCGCCGCCGGATAGTTATCAGGATATCACACAGGTTGAAAAAGGTGATCTGGAGTGGTTCCGGGATCAGGTCAGAAAAAAACAACTGTATGATGCAGTTGTGTTTGATATCGGAACTACCGTGCTTTGCGGATATCCGGTGCTGGATGTATTTGACAAAGTGTATGTGCCGGAACTTGGGGATCCGGTTTCGAAAAATAAGATGCAGGAATTTCGCCGGATGTTCAAACTAGAGGCGTGTGATGAATCCGTTTTGCAATATGTACAGCAGGAAAATGAGAACAGACAGGAAGGTATTTAGGGTAGGAACATGGAGTTACAGTCATTGCGTGAAAAATTGAAAGTCAGAGTCATGTCTGAGATTGATATGACAAAAGATCTCGCGGATGCAGAGATCGGAAAAGTGATTGACCGCTGTATTGTGGAGGAGACGAAAGAGAGCTATGTGCCGTTGAAGGAGAAGGTCGGGCTGCGGGTCGAATTGTTTAACAGTCTCCGGCGTCTGGACGTTTTGACGGAGCTTTTGGAAGATGAGGCGGTTACAGAAATCATGGTGAATTCTGTGTCAGATATTTTTGTGGAACGGAATGGAAGGATTACAAAATATAAAAAGTCGTTTTTGTCCGAGGAGAAGCTTGAAACGGTGATTCAGCATATTGTAGGTGACTGCAATCGGAGAATCAACGCGTCCAATCCGATTGTGGATGCCAGGCTGATGGATGGCTCACGCGTAAATATCGTTACAAGACCTGTATCACTTGGCGGTCCGGTAATTACGATCCGGAGATTCCCCAAGGAACGCATAGATATGAAAAGACTGATTGCGTTTGGAAGCCTGGATGAAAAGACAGCCGAAGTTTTACGCATCCTGATACAGGCAAAATACAATATTTTCATTTCCGGTGGAACAGGATCCGGAAAAACAACGCTGTTAAATGTATTGAGTGATTATGTGCCAAAGGATGAACGGATTATTACAATCGAAGATTCCGCTGAACTGCAGATCAAAGGTGTGGAGAACCTGGTCCGGCTTGAGGCACGCATGGCAAATCTTGAAGGTGAAAATGAGATTACAATCCGAGACCTGATCAAGGCAAGTCTTCGCATGCGGCCGGATCGTATTATCGTCGGAGAAGTGCGGGATGCTGCGGCAATCGATATGCTCGCCGCGATGGGAACCGGACATGACGGTTCGATTTCCACCGGACATGCGAATACGGCAGAAGATATGATTTCAAGACTTGAGACGATGGTTCTGATGGGAATGGAAATCCCGCTTTCCGCAGTCCGCAGGCAGATTGCATCTGCTGTGGATATTGTGGTTCATGTGAGCCGGCTTCGGGACAGAAGCCGGAAAATTGTAAAAATATGTGAGGTAAAAGGTATGGAACAGGGTGAGATTATATTAAATACGTTATTTGAATTTCAGGAAACAGGTATGAAAAAAGGAAAAGTACAGGGCGCACTTCACAAGGTGCAGAATCTGCTGCACATTGAGAAACTGCAAAGCGCAGGGATGATGGATGTATATGAGGAGGCTGTTCGTGGATTTTCGTGTATATAGACCGGTATGGATGGGACTTACAATCGGGGCTGCTGCAAGCTGGCTGTTTTACGATTCCGCAGTTGGAATGTTTGTGGCGATTCCTTTGATTCCGGTTTTGTGGAAAAGAAACAAGGAAAAAATCCGATTGGAAGAAAAAGCACAGATGAAAGAGGAGTTCCGGGATGCAATGGTAATGGTTTCCGGTAATCTCAATGCCGGATATTCGCTCGAAAATGCATTTTTGCAGGTATATAAGACAAATGCATCAGAATATGTACGCATGAACCGGGAGCTCGAACGCATTGCAAACGGATTGTCCTACAGTAACCGGATTGAAGCGCTGCTGTTGGAATTGGGAAAACGATGGGATATCGCCGAGATCATCAACTTTGCAAAACTGATTGAAGCAGCAAAACAATATGGAGGAAATATCCCGCAGCTGATCCGGCAGATGACTACAAACTTTTCGGATATTCAGGAGACAGAGATGGAAATTGATACGGTTATCGCGGCAAAAAGAATGGAAGGTACGATTATGATTGCGGTTCCATTCGGAATCATGCTGATGCTGAGGCTGATCAACACTTCTTATATAGAAGTCATTTATCAGACAATCACAGGAAGAATCTGGATGACAGTCTGTCTGGTTGTGATTTTTCTTTGCAAATTATGGATAGAAAAAATAGTAAGAATTGAGGTGTGAATATGGTGGTATGCATATTGATACAGGTTGCGCTTGTAATCATGGCAATCTTATCAAGAATTCATTTCAGTAAATATAAAAATAAAAAGATCCGATCGTTTCCTGCATGCATGGAAGAAGGAATCTATTCTGTGTTACAGAACACAAAATGGGTAAACCGCTATCGACAGGAAATACGTGAATTGCGTGTGCTTGATAGTCTGGATGCGGAAAAGGAAACAAAAAAGATACTTATGCATGTGATTGAAATTGGAATTGTTGTTTTATTTGCAAGTACGATTTTGACAGAGCTTCTGATCTATAAAGACCGGAAGGAACCGTTGGAAAAGCAGGTCGTAGTGGAAAGAGAAGACTATACTGGAGGAACAAAATCGGAGGACATTCGTCTTACGCTTGATGACAAAGAACAGGTTTATTCTATGACAATTGAACCAAAGGAATATACAGAAAAAGAATTTTGTGCGATGGCGGACAAACAAAGTCGGGAACTGAGTCAAAAAATATTAGGCGACAATGCGGACTTTGAACATATCAACAGCATGCTGATATTACCAAAAGGGGATGCGGATGGAGTGTTTGCGTATTCCTGGATCTCAGATCATCCGGAAATCGTGTCCTCCTATGGGAAAGTGAATTTGGAGGAAGTAAAGGAGGATACAGTTGTCACGCTGCTTTTGAAAATTGCTTATCAGAATTTTGAAACAGAGTATGAATATCCGATGGTTGTTGTAAAGGATGCGCGTGGGAAAGATGCGTTTGAACGAGTGAAGGAAGAAATCCAAAAGATAGAAAAAGAAACGCGTACAAGCGATACGGTTACGCTGCCGGAAGAATATGCAGATGTCACAATCCATGCACAACGCAGTACATCAGACCGGCCGGTTCTTTGCCTGGTTTTTGGAATTGTGATTGCCGGATTGCTGGCACCATGCACATATGTGCAATTGCGCGAAGAACGGAAAAAACGGAACGATGTGCTGATCGATCAATATCCTTCTTTTGTGAATCAATTGTGGCTTTTGCTTGGCACAGGAATGACTGTGCAGATGGGAATCAAAAAAATCATATCGGAAATGGAAAAAGATCTTCTGTTAAAAAAAGAGTTAGAATATGCAATGCACCAGCTAGAGACAGGTGGTGAAGAGAGTTTCGTATATGAACAGTTAGGAAGAAGACTTCATGTTCCTGAATACTTTCAGCTGATGCAGCACATAAGCCAGCATATTCGCATGGGAACAAAAGATCTCAGAAATCTGATGGAAAATGAGATGCAGACTGCTTTGAAAAAAAGAAGGGAATCTGCCAGAAAGAAAGGAGAAGAGGCATCGACAAAGCTGCTGCTTCCTATGATTTTGTTACTTGCATTAGTCATGATCATGATTGTTTATCCGGCGATGACCGGTTTTTAGAAAGGTGTGAGGTGGATGAATGCTTTAAAACGGTTTTTAAAGGAAGAAGATGGAATGGGTGTAGTGGAAGTTGTTTTGATTATCGTCGTGCTGGTAGCAATGGTGATTATTTTTAAAGATCAGATTACTGCACTTGTAGAGACAATCTGGGCGTCTATTAACAAAAACGCGAAAAAAGTTTACTCGTAACTGACATTTGTAATCAGGAGGAGAATATGGAGAATAGTAATAAGGGAAGAGTCGTGGTTTTTATGAGTTTGATTATATCGGTTTTGCTGGTTTTGCTCACGGTTGTATTTCAGGTTGTAATACAAAGTGCAGCAAAATCAAAGACGGTTATTGCAAGTCAGCTTTCCGGCTCCGATATCAAAGCCTGCTACAATAATTATATATTTGAGCATTACCATATTCTCCTTTTTGATAAAACGATGGGTGGAAAAGGAGAAGCTTACGTGGAAACGCTATTACAGACTTATTATGAAGACAAACTCGGAGCAGAGTATACGGATAAAAATGTAGAAATCACAGAGTTTCATATGTTGACAGACAAAGATGGCGCGCCGTTTCAGGAACAGATACAGGCCTATATAACGTATGCGCTTGCGCAACAGGCTGCACAGGCAGCGGTGGATGAAATTAAAGCAAAGACAGATGGACACGATGGTACGCTGCCGGCGGATCTGGAGCAGGATATGGATGAAGCGGAAAAACAATCTGAGAATCCGGGTGATACAGAAGAACAAAACGAGCAGGAAACAGAACATCAGCCGGACGGTGCTTCGGATGCAGAAGAAAATGCAGATGATCCGCGGGATTATACGAAAAAATTGTCGAGCAGTGCTATTTTGAATCTTGTTTTGCCGGATGACAAAACGGTTTCCGGGGCAGTTGCCAGTTTGTCTGAGCTGCCAAGCCATGCACAGTCCGGGAAACAGGATGACTATGAGGAAGTGGACCGGGATTTTGGCAGTATGAAAGCCATGAAAAAAGGACTGAAAACACTTGGAAGCTGGCAGGATGCCCTTGTGGATACAGGCGCACAGGCAGCTTATATCCCGCTGGTGTTTAACTCTTTTATAGAACAGAAAAATGATACTTCTGTTTTGCAATATGAGCAGGAATACCTGATTGCCGGGAAGGCATCCGATCAGGAAAATCTGAAATCGGTTGCACACCGGATGATTGGTCTTAGATACCCGATGAATTATGTGAGTCTGTGTGCGCAGGCTGATAAAATGGCAGAATTATATTCTCTTGCTGCATCTTTGTCGGCAGCAGCACCCTATCTGATTCCGGTTGTCAAATATCTCCTGGCCGGATGCTGGGCGTATGTGGAATCCATTGCAGATGTAAAGGTATTGTTTGATGGAAAAAAAGCTGCAGCGGTTAAGACATCTGAAAACTGGATAACGGATCTTTCCCATATCCAGGAAAGCTTATCCAAAGATACGAAAGAAGTAAAAAATGGATTGGATTATCAGGCATATCTCACAATCCTGCAGCTTATGAAAACAGACCGGACAAGGAACCGGATGCTTGACCTGATCCAGATTAATACCAGACAGAAACAGGATGCGTTTCGCATACGGAATGCAGCAGTCGGATTTGAAGCGGATTTTGAAAGCAGCTTTCAGAACCGGGGATTTTATTATCATCAGAGTGTAGAATATTAGGGATTTCAGGCAGTGTTTTTTTAGGGCTTCTTAGAAAATATAATTAATTAAGCCTCTCCAGGTGCGCTGGCCAAAGCGGATTGAATTCATATTGTAAACCGAATCTGAGAAGCCTTAAAAGGACATTGCCTGTTTATAAGACGGAGAGTTCACATGCTTTACAGGAAAATGCATAAGAAATATTTACAGTCACAAACGAAGAATGCCGGAAGCGCTTCTCTGGAAGCGGTGCTTGTTATGCCGGTCTTTTTGCTGACCATGGTATACCTGTTCCTGGTTTTTCAATGTGTATTAGCAGAGACACTTGTCTATGAGGCAGCTGCCCAGACAGCGGAATATATGGCAGAGGTTTCCTACGTGGAACCATGTGATATTGCACTGGCATATCTGAAATTTCCGGAATACATAGATGAAAAAGAAGGTGTGGAGCGTTATATACAGGGAGGAAGCACCGGCGTGAGTTTCCTTGGAAGCAACACACTGGATGAAGAAAACTGTGTTGTCTTACAAGTGAGTTACCAGACAAAATATGCAGGCACACGCACATTCCGGATTCGGAAACGCGCATATGTGGGGGAAGATGGTGCGCAAGGGAATGGACAGGAAACACTGGCGGAGGACCGGTATGTGTATGTGACCGATAACCAGTCGGTATATCACCTGACAAGGAACTGTACATATTTGCGGTTGAGCATTCAAATGAGTGCTTTGCAGCAGGCGAAAAAAAGAGGATATGTACCTTGTCGTTTTTGTGGATCTGACTGCGGGGAAACAGTTTATATAACGCAGGAAGGTAACTGTTATCACAGCAGGTTAAATTGCAGCGGATTAAAACGTACAATTTACAGAAAAAGATTAAGTGAAGTACCTGGTCTCGGAGCGTGCCAAAGATGTGGTGCACACAGTGAGTAGGTGAAAAATGGAGGGAAACGGAGGATGCAGAAAATGAGGGGATGTTTAGGAAATCGCGGAAGTTCTATTGTGGAGATGAGTCTGATCATGCCAATTATATTGTGGATTATTTTTCTGACAATTTGGCTGCATTTGGATACCATAAAGGACGGACTGGTACAGCAGGATGGGTACAGTACCATTTATACATATAAACCTGAGAAGACAGAAGGTGTCATTAAAAATCATAATTATATTTATGAGGAAGATGGACATGTATTTATTACAGAAGTGGATGTATGCAGTGATCGGTTGAGAAGGTGGCAGGTATATGGAAATATCATTTGGGAATAAAGGAATTTATCATTATATGGATGCAAAACTGGGTATGCTGCAGGAGCTCGAACAAGAAGGGCGCATGTATCAGGTCCAGATGCTTGTGGAAAACCAGCTCCCCTATATTCTGTCTTCTTCCATGCTTTGCACAGACGGGGAAGTCTGGCTGACACATAATACGAAACAGTGCTATAGTCTGCAGGCAATGTTGCAGCAGAAAAATATGGATGGCCGGATGCTGCATACGATTCTGGATCAGATTGTAAGCTGCTCGAAATCAATGGAGCTATATCTGCTTGATGCGTCCGATCTTGTTTTGCAGACAGAATATATGTTTTTTGATTCAAATACAGAAGAAATCCGGCTGCTTTGCGTTCCGGGACATCAGATGCCGTTAAAAGAACAACTGCGGGAATTTCTTGAATATCTGATGCCGCGGTTCAACCACGGAGACCGGGATGGAGAACGATTTTTATATGAATGTCATACGATTTTATCAAATGAATGGCAGGATTTTTCGGAGTTTATTTCCTGCCTGGGGACATATACGAAGTCAGAAAAAAGAAAACAGAATATAAGGGAACAGGATTGTGAGTATATCCAGATTGATGAAACGGATTTATTAAAAGAAGAAACATCGGAGATTGTTGAGGAGAAAGAATCCGGAAGGGAATTCGTTTTTTCCAGAAAATTTTTCCTTTTTGTGCTTGCGGGCGGGGCGGCACTTGCGTTGATCATAAAATATTTGTTTTTTGACGGAACGATGGGAACGGCCATATTTGGTGTCGTCTGGCTTTTATCTCTGCTTATCCTGTTAATCCTTACGATCCGGGAAAAAGAGGACGATGCAGAGGAAGCGGATGAAGCGATGGCGTCATACAGAAAAAGTGCAGAAAAGGCACCGGTACGAAGCACGCCGGAATATGAATCCCGGGATATGACAGCGGCCAGTGCAGTCACATCCGGAGAAAAGCGTGCATCTCCGTCTTCCTACACGAAACTGGTGCCGCTCACAAACCGGGCATTGGAACCGCTTCAGATTCTGTCTTCGATTCCTGTGCTTACTGTCGGAAGGGAGAAAGAATCCGATTACCGCATTGCAACAACCCAGATTTCCCGCGTCCATGCGAAATTATTTAACCGGCCGGATGGGCTCTATATTGAGGATGTAAACTCGACGAACGGGACGTTTATCAACACGAAACGGATTCCTGCGATGACTGAGCGGAAATTGGAGAAGGGCGATGTGGTTGGATTTGCAAATGAGGAGTTTTTTGTCTCGTAAAAAACTATGGAAAGACAAGAGAAAACGAAAATCAAAATATCCGCATTATTTTTCAAATTGGGAATGATGCGGATTTTTTGATTACTTGGATTTTTTCCTCGCAATTATTGTATTTACCCCCTCTTTTTGGTATAGTAATAGTGTGCGTTTTTGTAGCATGCGATAAAAATGGCAGGGAATACATGAGGTGTTACGGTGAAGGTAAATGTGTATTACGGAGGCCGTGGACTACTTGAAGATCCGACGCTTTTTGTAGTAGATCGAATCATTCAGGTGCTTCAGGAGCTCCGCGTCGAAGTGACAAGATATAATATGTATGAGGACAAGTCCGGGATAGCAACGCTTCCGAACACACTGAAGGAATGCGATGGTGTGATTCTTGCGGCCAGTCTGGAATGGTTTGGAATCGGTGGGTATATGCAGCAGTTTCTGGATATGTGCTGGTTGTATGCGGACAAAGAAAAACTGGCCACGCTTTATATGATGCCGGTTGTTGTTGCAACCGCTTATGGCGAGCAGGATGCGGAACTTTCCCTGCGCAAGGCGTGGGATGTGCTTGGCGGCATATCGGAACCGGGGATTGCGACCTATGTGGATTCGCAGGACATTCTCGAGCAGGAACCGGGATATCTGAGACTGATCGAGAAGAAAACAGAGGATTTTTACCGTCTGATCAATAAAAAGAGTATGAAGCTTCCGACGAGCAACACTGCAGTCAAAAATACCCTGATCAAACAGAGCAACATCAATCTGACACCGCAGGAAAGCGAGCAGCTCTCGAAGTTTGTGGCGGACGATGGCTATGTAAAAAAACAAAAAGAAGATATCGAAGAACTTGCCGCAATGTTCAAGCAGATGCTTGGCGGCGAAGAAGAGAATCCGGAACCGCCAAGTGTTTATGAGGATGACATTGTAGAAGGCTTTTATATGAACTTCCATCCGGAGACAGGATTTGCGGCAAGCTATGTTGTGATCATCCCGGATATGGGGAAGAATCTGATCATACGTGTCGGACAGAATCTGCAGTGCTCGTATGGCATGGAGGAAGATGCGGATGTCAAGCTGAAAGCATCGAGTACGATGATACGTGCGATTCTTGCAGGGAAAAATACGTTCCAAAAGGGATTTATGTCCGGGGAGATTACAGCAAAAGGTAATTTCAAGACGCTTCGTATGCTTGACCAGATATTCCATGTATAAGTGCAGGATAGATTTGATACAAGATAATTTGAGATACAGGCATTTGATAGAGATGTTATAGATTTGGAGGCAGCACAGTTATGTCATATATGGCATTGTACCGCAAATGGCGGCCGGATGCATTTGAGGAGATCAAAGGACAGGAACATATCGTGACGACCATCCGGAACCAGATTATCCATGATCGTGTTGGTCATGCGTATCTGTTCTGTGGGACGCGTGGTACCGGAAAGACGACAACGGCAAAGCTGATGGCAAAGGCGGTCAATTGCGAACACCCGGTGAACGGAAGCCCGTGTAACGAATGTGCCAGCTGTAAAGCGATTGCGGCAGGCGCTTCGATGAATGTGATTGAGGTTGATGCAGCGAGTAACAATGGTGTTGACAATATCCGTCAGATTACGGATTCTGTCAATTATTCTCCGTCATCCGGTAAATATCTGGTTTATATCATCGATGAGGTTCATATGCTTCGGGATGCCGCTTATAATGCGCTTTTGAAGACCTTGGAGGAACCGCCATCGTATGTGATTTTTATACTTGCAACGACGGAATCCCATAAGATTCCGGCGACAATCTTATCCCGTTGCCAGCGGTATGATTTCCACAGAATCCCGCTCGAGGTCATAGCGGATCGTCTGCAGGAGCTCCTTGGAAGGGAGAATATCCCGGCGACCAGAGAGGCAGTCGAATATGTGGCGCGGGCAGCGGATGGTTCCATGCGGGACGGATTAAGTATCCTTGAGCAGTGTATCTCATATCACCTCGGAGAAGAACTGACGCTTGACAAAGTGCTTGATGCGATTGGTGCAGTGGATGTGGAAGTCTATATCCAGTTGTTTGAATGTTTAAAAAACCGGGACGTAATCCGTGCATTGAAGATTATAGATGATGCAATCTGGCAAGGGAAAGATCTCTTGCAGCTGGTAAATGAATTTACAGGATTTATACGGAATATACTGGTTCTTTCTCTGGATCCGTCCATGACAATGGATGTCAGCCGGGAGGCAAAGGAACGGATGATTGCGCTTGCACAGGATGCAAATGAAGATCATCTGATGCATGCCATCTATGTGCTGCAGGATGCGGCAGCGAAGATTGCATATACGACATCCAAGCGGGTGATGTTAGAGCTTGCAATCATTAAACTGTGCAAACCGGAGATGCGGTATGATATAGAAGGCATGAATGAACGGATTGCAAGTTTAGAGCAGCAGTTAGAAGAGACGAAAGAACTTTTAAAAGAGCAGCAGGCACATCCTGTGTATGTGACAGCTGCGCCACAGCAAAGTGCGGATGGTACTCCTGCTGTAGCACCGGGACCGGCGGATGTTTTAACGGAGAATCCATCGGAACATATCAAGCAGAATCTGCGGGAGAAGTACCCTGAGGCGGAGTATGAAGATTTGATCCTGATCGCAAAAGCGTGGAAAGATATCAGCAAGCGTGGACCGAGACTGGTGCGGCATTATTATGAAGTGGCATCACTGGTTGCAGGAAGAGAATCCAAATCCCTGGAGCTGCTTGTGCCTGACATACCGGAAAATGATCTGGCAATTTCGTATTTTTCGAGCGCAGACAAAATACAGGAACTCGCCGAGACGCTGACAGAGATGGCAAAGTGCCAGGTGCGGGTGACTTTCCGAAAAATAGAGGGCAGGGAAGAAGCGCATGAATTGCAAAAAGACTGGGATTTGAGCCGGATTATCTTCGATGATATCGAGATGCATGCGTAGATACATTTACAGGATAGTTATGAGAAGAACTTATCCGGATATCCGGGCCTTGCTGCCCGATATAAATAAAAAGCAATCGCACATTTCATAGAGATGTGGCGACCTTTCATAAATAAAACAATAAGAAATCAGGAGGATATAAAGATGGCAAAAAGAGGCGGATACGGTGGAATGGGCATGATGCCCGGGAATATGAACAATCTGATGAAGCAGGCACAGAAGATGCAGAAGCAGATGGAAGAGACCACCAAGGCACTCGAAGAGAAGGAATACGAGGCAACAGCCGGCGGCGGAGTTGTCAAAGTAAAGATCAATGGAAAGAAGGAAGTGACAGAAGTTCATCTCGACGAAGAAGTTGTCGATAAGGACGATATCGAGATGCTCGAAGATCTGATCATGGCAGCCATGAACGAAGCAATCCGCATGCAGGATGAAGACCAGAAGAATTCCATGGGCAAAATCACCGGTGGACTTGGCGGAGGCTTACCGTTCTAATGGATATCTATGGAGAGAAAGTAAACCGGCTGATCGGCGAACTCGGAAGACTTCCCGGCATCGGAGGGAAGTCTGCACAGCGGCTGGCGTTCCATATTATCAATATGCCGGAGGAACAGGTGGAAAGTCTGGCGGATGCGATCGTGGATGCAAAAAAACATATCCGGTATTGCAAATCCTGTTGTACAATCACGGATCAGGAGCTATGCCCGGTGTGTGCTTCGCCAAAGCGAAATCATAAGCTGATCATGGTTGTGGAGACGCCACGGGATCTGGCCGCGTATGAACGTGTTGGACAATATCAGGGCGTCTATCACGTATTAAATGGCGTGATTAATCCGGCGATGGGAATCGGAGCTGGAGATATCCGGCTGAAGGAACTGATTCTCCGTCTGGAGCAGGAAGATGTGGATGAGCTGATCATTGCAACAAATTCCAGCGTGGAAGGTGAAGCAACCGCGATGTATATATCGAAGCTGGTCAAGCCATCCGGTATCAAGGTGACACGGATTGCAAGTGGGGTTCCGGTCGGCGGTGATCTGGAATGTATCGATGAAGTGACACTGCTTCGGGCGTTGGAAGGAAGAACTGTTTTGTAAGGGATTTATCTATTAAGGAGGTTGCAGAATGAAGAGAATTGGAATGTTGACAAGTGGCGGTGACTGCCAGGCATTAAATGCAACGATGCGTGGGGTGGCAAAAGGGCTTTATAACACATTTGAGGATGTGGAAGTCTATGGCTTCCTCGAAGGGTATAAGGGATTAATCTACGGAAATTATGTGAAGATGAAGCCATCGGATTTTTCGGGAATCCTGACGAAAGGTGGTACAATCCTCGGAAGTTCCCGTCAGCCATTCAAGCTGATCGATGAACCGACACCGGAAGGACTCAACAAAGTTGAGGAGATGAAGAAAAACTACAACAAGCTGAAGCTTGATGCGCTGGTTGTACTTGGTGGAAATGGATCCCAGAAGACGGCAAACCGTCTGTCACAGGAAGGGCTGAATGTGATCGGACTTCCAAAGACAATTGATAACGATATCTGGGGCACGGATATGACATTTGGTTTCCAGAGTGCTGTCGATGTCGCAACACAGGCAATTGACTGTATTCATACGACTGCATGTTCGCACAATCGTGTATTTATCGTAGAGGTTATGGGACATAAGGTAGGCTGGATCACATTGCATGCAGGTATTGCATCCGGTGCGGACATCATCCTGATTCCGGAGATTCCATACGAAATCGCAAAGGTATGTGAGGCACTTGACAGAAGAACAAAGCAGGGGAAAGGATTCTCTATCCTTGCAGTCGCAGAGGGTGCAATCTCGAAGGATGTCGCGGCACTTCCGAAGAAAGAGAGAAAGGCAGCTGTGGCAGCAGCGGCAGAGAAATATCCATCCGTTGCCTACGAAGTGGCAGATAAGATCAAGGAATATTCCGGCATGGATATCCGTGTGACGGTACCTGGCCATACACAGCGGGGCGGAAGTCCGGATCCATATGATCGTGTGATTTCGAGCCTGTTTGGTGCAGAGGCAGTTGAGCTGATCAAGAATAAAGACTTCGGCAAGCTCGTTGTTATGCGTAACAACGAAGTAACCGCGATTCCGATGGAAGAATCTGCCGGAAAGCTCAAGTATGTATCACCGGATGACAGCATTGTCAAGTATGCAAAGCGCCTGGGAATTTCCTTCGGCGACGAGTAACCTGCGATCGGATAGCTGCACGCATACAAAATGGGGTACCGCATGGAACAAAAGGCGGTGCGCATGCATAAAATAACAAAAACGGATAGACAATCAGCCTAAAACTGATTGTCTATTTATGTCATTTTATTGCGAGGATTCTATGAAAGAAATCGATGAGATGTATGTACACCGATTCCGTATGCCGGAACTTGCAGTTGTCGATGAGCAGGAACTGGAGGAAGACCGGGCGTATCTTCGGGCAATGTATCCGACACGTGCAAAGCTCATTCTCGTTTTAGTCGAGGATGCGTGCGACCGGCTCGAATATGAAGGAAGTCCGATGTTTGCTGTATATCCAGACAAAGTATCCATGTTTGCGATTGCAAAGAAAATTTATGACAAAGTAAGTTATAAAGATGCGGACGAAACATTGATGCATATGATTGAAATCATGGTGTGCCATGAATTTTATATCCGGCGGTGCAGATACCGGAAAAGGAGAAACTATTTCTGACCATGAAACGTTTTTTGTTACGGGCGATTGTGTTCATTGCAGTTGCAATGGGCACAGCCTTTTTGATGAATCAATTCAATAACCGTGGATTAGACAGTGTGACAAAGGAACTCGATGAACCGGTGCTCCCATATGTGTATGTGGAACTCGACGGGAAAGTGATAAACCGGACTTGCGGGTATACCCAGGTGATGTCGACGAGTCTGATGCGGGATGGTATTGTGCCGCTCAATTCCAATCATGGTGTTACATTGCTGGTCGATGATGAAGCACAATATGGCGAGATGTTTACCTATGAACTTCGGAGCATAGCGGGAGACTCACTTGTGGAGCGAGGCGATGCGGCACCTGGCGTTGTGACAGAAGGAAGAAAAAAGTTTGACGTAAATTTCCGGATGGACATGCAGCAAAACCGGGAATATGTTCTTGTTTTTATTATAACGGCAGCGGACGGAACGGAAGTGCGGTATTATAACCGGGTTGTAAATCTTCCGGAACAACATGCGAAGGAAATCGTGGAATATGCGTCAACATTTCATGACACGACATTTATTAAAGAAGTCAATGAATCAGAGGGAAATGTCGTGTATGATGCTTTGAAGACGGATAAGGCGGGAACGACAACAAGTCTGGCGCATGTGAATTTAAGTTCAACCTATGAACAGATCAGCTGGGGTGGTTTAAATCTGGTGACTGTTACAGGTGTGACGCCGACGATAACGGAGATAGACAAAGATTACGCAGTTGTGCATATGTCCTATGTCGTTGAATCTCTGAACGACAAGAAAAGCCATTATTATCAGATTGATGAATATTACAATGCGACGTATGACAGGAGTGCCGAGACGGTTTCTCTGCTTGCTTTCGACCGGTATCAGGAGAGCTTTTTCGATAGCGGGTATATAGACAAAGATACGAACAGCATTGGGATGGGAGTTACAAATGAACCGGCAGAATATGTAGCTTCTGATGATTATGAGCGGCTTGCATTTGTGCGCCTGGGACAGCTCTGGATGTATAATTATGATGACAATTCACTTACGAATATATTCAGTTATCCGCAGGACAGCTTCTCGGATGTGCGGACGCTCAATACAAATCTGGATATTAATATTGCGGACATGGATGCAGATGGAAATATTTATTTTGTAGTCTATGGATATATGAACCGTGGCGAACATGAAGGAAAAAATGGCATGTCTCTATATTATTATTCATCGACTTCAATGATGACACAGGAGCTTTTCTTTGTGGAATGTGATGAAAGCTATGATATCATGAAGAAAGAAACAGGCCGGTTCACCTATTACAATGCAAAGGAAAACAGATTTTATTATCTGCTTGATGAGACATTGTATGAAGTGTCGCTTGAGGATATGACACAGAAGGCACTTGTGGAAAAAATCCCATCTGCCAAATATCTTGTATCAGGAAACCGCAAGCTGGTTGCGTATCCGGATTCTGCAGATGATGCACAGGTGACAAAAATTACAATCCGTAATTTTGAAACGGGTGATGTTTTTGAGAAGACCTGCGGGAGTGGAGATCTGCTGCTCGCACTTGGATTTGTCGAGAATGATCTGATCTATGGATGCTCGCATGGAAAGGATGTGATCGTAACATCCGACGGGGACCCAATCCTGCCGCTTTATGAGATGTTTATCATAGGTGAGGATGGACAGCAGAAAAAAGACTACCGGAAGGACGGTGTCTATATCATGAATGCGTCGGTTGGAGAAGATACGATCTACTTGACGCGCGCGAAGAAACAGAACCAGTTTTTTGAAGAAATCGAACAGGATTATATTTCTTATAAGAAAGAAGAAAATAACAAGATGATCACGACATCTGTAACATATGACAACTATGCCTGGGATACGCTTCGCGTCGTATTTCCATCAAATTTTTATCTTTCTGACTCGGTCAGCTATCGGAAGACAAAATACCGGAAGTCTGACAGCTACAAGGATATGCAGGTGGATACAACAACACGGGGTGGCGCATTTTATGTGTTTGATAATGCAGGGTATGTCGGGGAATACAATACCGCCGGAAGTGCAATCACCCGAGTTGTGAGTGATGATGCCGGTCTGGTTGTGGATAGCAGCGGAAATACAATCTATCGCTGTCTGGCAGCAGACAGTTACAATACAGTTGCAGATGCGATTAAAGAGACACCGAATCCGGATGCGGGACAGTCGCTGCTTACCTGTGCATATATGTGTGCGCAGTATGCGGGAGGTACATTAGAGCTGCCCGATGCAATTGCGAGTGGAACGTTCGAGAAGGTATTCGAGGATTACACGAACGGTGTCGGCATCAATATCTCCGGCATCAGTCTGTCGACCGCATTGTATTTCCTGGATCGGGACATCCCATTTGCGGCATGCATTGATGATGGCAGGTATGTGCTTGTGATCAGCTACAATTCGACCCATATCCGGTATTATGATCCGGTACTTGGCGAAGAGGTGAAGGTGACACGGAAAGCATTTGAGAATTCGTTAAGTTTGCAGAGTAACACGATGTATACGTTCAGTGTACAGTAAGCGAATAACAAAAGAAGATTGTTTATAATAGTGATTATTGGTTCAAATTTGTACCACAGGTTGAATTTCTGGCAGAACTTGCAACGAAGGTGCCGGGAATCAGCCTGCTTTCCCCAATAAATAAAAACAAAGAGGCGCTGACTATTCAGCGCCTCTTTGTAACATATGCAGGATATCTATATCACACTCAGTATACGCTATCTTACACCTCTACATCCCAGAAACCATCTAAGGTTGCGAAGTAATCTTCCGGTGTCTCGGCACGACGGATCTGCTTTACGCTGCCGTCCTCACACAGCAGAAGCTCTGCGGATTTGAGTTTGCCGTTGTAGTTATAACCCATTGCGAAACCGTGAGCACCTGTGTCATGGATTACAAGATAATCGCCCATGTCGATCTTCGGAAGCTTGCGGTCGATCGCGAACTTATCGTTGTTCTCGCACAGGGAACCGGTCACATCATAGGTATGGTCGCAAGGTGCATTTTCCTTGCCAAGGACCGTGATGTGATGGTAAGCACCATACATAGCCGGACGCATCAGGTTTACCGCACAGGCATCCACGCCGATGTATTCCTTGTAGATATGCTTCTCGTGGATTGCCTTTGTAACAAGGTGTCCATAAGGGGCAAGCATGAAACGGCCAAGCTCTGTGAACAGGCTGATATCGCCAAGCCCGGCAGGGACAAGCACCTCGTCGAATACTTTGTGTACACCTTCGCCAATCTTCAGGATATCATTGCCTTCCTTATCCGGTGTATACGGGATACCGACACCGCCGGACAGGTTGATGTAGGAAAGCTCGATGCCGGTCTTTTCCTTCAGCTCAACAGCGACCTCGAACAGAATCTTTGCAAGGGTCGGGTAGTAGTCATTTGTGACCGTGTTACTTGCAAGGAACGAATGCAGACCGAATTTCTTCGCACCTGCGTCACGCAGCTCCGTATATGCTTGGAACAACTGCTCCTTCGTCATGCCGTATTTGGCATCGCCGGGGTTGTCCATGATGGTTGTGGAGATAGAGAAGGTTCCGCCCGGATTGTAACGGCAGAATACTGTCTCCGGAACACCACATGTATCCTTCAGGAACTGTACATGTGTGTAATCATCTAAGTTGATGTTCGCACCGAGCTTCTTCGCAAGGACAAATTCCTCGGCAGGTGTGTCGTTCGATGAGAACATGATGTCAGAACCTGTGATACCCATTTTCTCTGACATCAGAAGCTCCGTATAGGAAGAACAGTCGGTACCGCAGCCCTCTTCCTTCAGAATCTTCAGGATGGTTGGGTTCGGAGTTGCCTTGACTGCGAAATATTCTTTATAACCTTTGTTCCATGCAAATGCCTGCTTTAATTTTCTTGCATTTTCACGGATTCCCTTCTCATCGTAGATATGGAACGGAGTCGGGTATGTCTTTACGATCTCTTCGATCTGTGCTTTCGTTACAAATGGTGTCTTCATGATATTCCTCCTGTAGGTAGTAGGTGTTTCTGTTTATCAGCCTTTTTATTCACGCTCTCTATAATCTAGAAGTAAAACTGCGTTTTGTCAAGTAAAATGGCGTAAAAAACTTGATATCTAATTGAAAATAAATATCGAAGATGGTATCATAAATTATTATGTGCGGTTTTGGTACAAATGATTGCGGATACGACGCTGGAACATACCGGAAACGACTGCGGACCGGATGCAGTCCGTTGGTGGGATAAAATAAAAAGAAAACAGGAGTGTTGGATACATGGCAGATAACGGCGAATCAGGAATGAACTATGACAATATATTTATAAGGATGCTGAGCAGAGTGGGTGATGCGATGGTGCTTTCCATTCTGTTTGTACTCTCATGCGTTCCGATTATCACGATCGGCGCAGCATTTACTTCACTTTACTATACGGCGATGAAAGGCATCTCCGGCGACGACGGATATATCTGGAAGTTCTATACACGGAGCTTCAAGCGGAACTTCAAGCAGGCAACCGGTATATGGCTGCTCTTTTTAGTCGCATTTTTCATCCTGTCGGTGGATATCTGGTTCTGGATGACACAGTGGAAGGCAACTGGAAATGCACTCGCGAAACCGTTTTTGTTCGTGAGTGTCGTGCTTCTTACCCTGACAGTTATGACGTTTATCTATACATTTGCTTTGCAGGCGAAGTTCGATAATTCGTGGAAGGTGCAGATTCGGAATGCGTTTTTGCTAAGTGTCAAGAATTTCCCGATGACACTTTTAATGCTGCTGACGTATCTGGTGATTGCATGGTGCTTCTACTATGACATTGTTATTTCCATTATTGTATATGTGCTGATCGGATTCGGTGCGGTTGGATATCTGTGGGCGTACATTATGCTCAGATGCTTCCGGCCATACCTGCCGGAAGAAGACCTGCATGCACATGATGAGAGCGTGTTGCTGCATGAAGCAGATGCAGAGGATGCGGATGCAGAAGATGTGGATGCAGAGGGCGCAGATGCAGAGGATACAGACACTGGGAACGCCGGTACCACAGAGACAAAAACGGACGATGAAACAGAGTCGGACAATGTGCAGAAAAAATAAAAACCATGGCTGCCTTGTGGCAGGGTAGAAACAAAATACTTGCACCCGGGAGAATATCCCGGGTTTTTTTATTGTTATTTTTGGCAGTATCCCATATAATGAAACCATGACAGAAACGGGAGGTACACATATGTTACACAGACGATACGGAAGCGGTGTGTCCGTAAATGTACGATATGGGAGAAGGATTCTTGCAATCCTGCTGACGGGGATTTTATTTATTACGAACTGGGGGATGAACAACGCGCAGACGATGGTGCAGGCAGCGGACGCAAAGAATTATGCGAACGTTGTTGTGTTTGCGTATTTTAAGGGAGATGCGGAAGGTGCTTCATATTTCCAGACAAATCGTGCGAAAATCCTGGGTTTATATGATGGCGGCCAGAATCGTTCTTTTACGAATTATCTGTCTGCTGTTTCTTATGGAAAACTCCGTGTGAAAAATTATTTCCCACAGGATGATGGCACAACACTTTCTGCCTGCGCACTTTCCGTTACGGAAGCTTCTGTGCAGGCAGGTGGAAATATGGATACGACGATTGTGAGTGAAATCCTGGCAAGCATTCCGGCACTTTCCGGGCAGATGCTTGACTATGACGGAGATGGATACATCGACAATCTCACTGTCATTATGAAGTCTGAGAAAGAATCCCAGACTTCCGGCAATTCACTCGTCGCGCATCATGCATTTTATCCGACAGACAAGGACTTACGATATGACGGGAAGGAAGTCGGACATTACAACATGATCAATACACCACAGTTTTTAGGGGCAGGCAATACGACGATGGCTCAGGAATCCGGTGTACTCGCGCATGAATTCCTGCATGGACTTGGCTTCCCGGATCTTTATACAAGTGATGGGACCTATCCGGTCGGGAACTGGGATATCATGGGCGGCGCAGATTATGGAATGTCTTACCCGCTTGCGTATATGCGGATGAAAGTGGGCGGCTGGCTTATGCTGGATACGGTTACTACATCGCAGACGCTGACACTGGACACGCAGGATAAGCAGGACGGTCATCCGGCATATATTCTGAAATCACCGCTCAATGAGCAGGAGCTTTTTGTTGTGGAATTCCGGAAGAAGGATATGGGTCTCGACAGCTATGACCGGTTTATCGGAGGTTCCGGCGTGATTGTCTACCGGATCAACCCTGCAGTCGAAGGCTTAAGCAACCTGTATGGACAGACCGGTGTGTATGTGTTCCGCCCGCAACCGGGGCAGACAGGATATTCCCAGATGGCAGAGAGCGTCTATGAAGCATATCTTTCCAAAGAAAAAGGACGGACAACCATCGGCAAATCCGACCTTTCCGCAGGCCTCTGCGATGGAGCGCTGACCTTCTCCGATGGAACGAATTCGGGAATCGTGATCAGTGAAGTTGGCAGTGCCGAGGGTAGTCAGATTACTTTAAAGGTGGATTTTCCGAAGGTTTCGGACTCTGCAAAATGGACGGATTGTGGATTTGCCTCTGCATCCGGAGACAGCAAAAATGCATGGAACCAGATAGCGATGACGCTTTGCGGACAGAAACCGTACGTGCTTACGTATACGAAAGATGATGCAGCGCTTACGCTATATTTCTGTGAGCAGGACATGTGGAAAAAACTGTATCAGCAGAAAATCTCCGAGAACTATGGAAATGAAATAAAGCTCTGTGCCTACAATGGATCGTTTTATTTTGCATATGCGGATGCGGCAGGGATAGAGATTGAAAAGCTGGATGCATCCTGCAGCCGCGTGACAGAGAAACAGACGATTGCAGGAGCTGCGGATTTTGATATGCAGGCTGGCGCAGATGGCGTGTATCTTGTATACACGCAGAACAATACGACCGCATATGTGAGATGCTTCAAAGCCGGAAGTTTGTCCGTGACAACCAATCTCGGAAGCTATTACACGACCGCAGGGACAAATCATTTTGCAGGCCAGCCAAAGCTCCTTTCGATAGGCTCCTCGATGTATGCGTCCATACGGAATACAGGGACGATGGCAGTTCACACATTTTGCCTGGATGCAAATGGAAACCACAAAGAAGTGAGTGATGCAGCGACAAAAGGAAGCACGTATGGCATGGCAACAGATGGAAAAAACCTGTATGTTGTCACATGCAGCGAAGGTATACTTGTCAACCGGTATGATGGAAAAGCATGGCATTGCTCTAAAATGAAAGATGGCACGATCTCGGATGTGGTTCCGGTGTGCAGGCAGGGAACACTGTTCGTGCTCACATCGGGTGCCTATACAGGGACAACCAATCTGTACCGGTATGATGTGGCAAATGACCAATTTGCACAGGAAGGAGTCTCGCTCGATTCGTATTCTACATCGCAGACGATCTGCGCGGCGGATGGAACGTTGTATGTTTCATATCTGCGTGGGGCAGACAAGACATTTGTCATCAAGAAAAAGAGTGTGACGGTGAAGCCGGCTCCGGACCCTGGAACGAACCCAGACCCTGGAACGAATCCGGACCCTGGAACGAACCCAGACCCTGGAACAAATCCGGACCCGGGAACGGGTGGTGAGGCAACAACCACAACGGAAGCGGCTACGACCACGACGGAGGCGCCAACCCCGACGCCGACACCGACACCAGTACCGACGCCGGTTGTAACACCGGATGTGACGGTGTCTTACCGCACGCACATCCAAACCTTCGGATGGGAGAACACCTGGCGAAAAAACGGCACGATGTCCGGTACTTCCGGAAAAGCGAAAAGACTAGAGGGAATCGAAATCAAAGTATCCGGTAATTCCGGTCTCGGAATCCAGTACACGACGCATTGCCAGAGCTATGGCTGGCTGCCTTGGTCTGCGAACGGCGACATGAACGGAACAGAGGGCGAAGCAAAAAGGTTAGAGGCCATCAAAATCCAGCTGACCGGATCCGATAAGGATAAATACGATGTCTATTACCGCGTGCATGCGCAGAGCTACGGCTGGCTTGGCTGGGCGGTAAATGGCGCACCGGCAGGAACTGCAGGCTATGCGAAACGTCTGGAAGGCATTCAGATCGTGGTCGTGAAAAAAGGTGCAGGATTTGATCGGAATATGCAGGAAATTATGTCACAATTTGCAAATGCGTTTTATGCTGCACCGGGGTTAAGTGCAAATCCGCAGATCGCAGGCGCAGACAGACCGAATGTTACATACCGGACTCATGTGCAGTCGTTTGGCTGGCAGGGCTGGAAGTTTAACGGAGCGATGAGCGGCACATCCGGACAGGCGAAACGCCTCGAAGGAATTGAAATCAAACTGACGAATGCACCATATTCCGGCGGTATCTGTTATACAACGCATGTGCAAAGCTACGGATGGCAGGAACCGACGAACCATCCATCTGCATGGCGCAGAAACGGAACGATGAGTGGCACATCCGGACAGGCAAAAAGACTTGAAGCCATCTGTATTTCATTGACAGGAGACATGCAACAGCATTATGATGTATACTATCGTGTGCATGCACAGACATTTGGCTGGCTTGGCTGGGCAAAAAATGGTGCACCGGCAGGAACCGCCGGCTATGCAAAGCGATTGGAAGGGATAGAGATCCGGCTTGTGCCGAAGGGGCAGGCAGCTCCGGGCAGTACAGCAAGGTCGTATATCTCTGCATATTAAAAAGAAAACAGGAGAGGAAGACATTATGAACGCAAAATGGAAACGGCTAGTGACCGCAATTTTGATGGTGGCGCTGCTGCTTGGACCGATTGTATCGATGCAGACACCGGCACGGGCGGCGGGCGGAGAGGACGACAATACGTTTATTGTCGGCTTCGATGCGGAGTTCCCGCCATATGGCTACAAGGACGATAACGGCGAATATGTCGGCTTCGATCTGGATCTGGCACAGGAGGTATGCGACCGGAACGGTTGGACACTGAAGAAACAGCCGATTGAGTGGAACTCGAAGGATATGGAATTAAATTCCGGTTCAATCAGCTGTATCTGGAACGGATTCACGATGAACGGCAGAGAGGATGACTATACTTGGACAAAGCCATATGTCGATAATTCACAGGTGGTTGTCGTGCGTAAGGATTCCGGCATCACACAGCTTAACGATCTTTCCGGGAAGGTCGTTGCCGTGCAGGCAGACAGCTCTGCACTTGCGGCACTCACAGGCGAGGATGCAAGCGAGGAGAATAAAGCACTGTGTGCGACATTCAAGGATCTGCAGCAGGTGGGCGATTACAACAGTGCATTCATGAATCTGGAGTCGGGCGCTGTAAATGCAATCTGCATGGATATCGGTGTCGCAAACTACGAGATCGAATCCCGCGGGGATAAATTCATGATGCTCGAGGATCGTCTGTCTTCCGAGGAATACGGAATCGGATTTAAAAAGGGGAATACAGAGCTCCGTGACAAAGTACAGGCAACGCTTTTTGACATGCTTGCCGATGGTACATTTGAGGAGATTGCAAAGAAATGGGGACTGGAGGAATCCATCTGTCTGACTGCAGACGATGAGGTACAGGAAGAGACAACCGCAGATGACAATACATTTGTTGTCGGCTTCGATGCGGAGTTCCCGCCATATGGATATAAGAATGATAACGGCGAATACGTCGGCTTCGATCTGGATCTGGCACAGGAGGTATGCGACCGGAACGGCTGGATCCTGAAGAAACAGCCAATCGAGTGGAACTCGAAGGATATGGAATTAAATTCCGGTTCGATCAGCTGCATCTGGAACGGATTTACAATGAATGGCAGAGAAGATGTCTACACATGGACGACGCCATATGTCGATAATTCGCAGGTAGTCGTTGTGCGTAAGGATTCCGGTATCACACAGCTTAACGATCTTTCAGGGAAGGTTGTTGCCGTGCAGGCAGACAGCTCTGCGCTTGCGGCACTCACCGGCGAGGATGCAAGTGAGGACAATAAAGCGCTTGCAGAGACGTTCAAGGAACTGCAGCAGGTGGGCGATTACAACAGTGCATTCATGAATCTGGAGTCGGGCGCCGTCGATGCGATCTGCATGGATATCGGTGTTGCAAACTACGAGATCGAATCCCGCGGGGATAAATTCATGATGCTCGAGGATCGTCTGTCTTCCGAGGAATACGGAATCGGATTTAAAAAGGGGAATACAGAGCTTCGTGATAAAGTACAGGCAACGCTGCTTGACATGCTTGCCGATGGTACATTTGAGGAGATCGCAGAGAAATGGGGTCTGGAGGAGTCCATCTGCCTGTCGCCGGACGATCAGGTGCAGGATGAAAATGCCGCTGCGGCAACTGCGACAGATACCACATCCACAGGCAAAAAGAACACAAGCTTCTGGGATAAGTTCTGCTCGATCACAAAGCAGCTTGCAGAAGGCCTGCTCGCATCCCTGGTAATCTTCTTCCTGACACTTTTATTCTCCCTGCCGCTCGGACTTCTGGTTGCAGCAGGCAGAATGTGTAAGATCGCGCCGATCCGCTGGCTGGTGAAGTTCTATATCTCCATCGCACGTGGTACGCCGCTGATGTTACAGCTTTTGGTTGTATTTTATGGACCATACTATCTGTTTGGCGCGACGCTTACGACAAGCTATCGTTTCCAGGCGGTTATCATTGGATTTGCCTTAAACTATGCAGCATATTTCGCAGAAATCTACCGCTCCGGTATTCAGGCTGTGCCACAGGGACAGCATGAGGCGGCGAAGATCTTAGGATACAGCAAGAGCCAGACGTTCTTCAAGATCGTGTTCCCACAGATGGCGAAGAACATCCTGCCTTCTGTCACAAACGAGGTTATCACACTGGTTAAGGATACATCACTTGCGTTTGCTATCTCTTATACAGAGATGTTCACACTTGCCAAGCAGGTGGCTGCCGCACAGACAACGATCATGCCGCTGTTTATCGCAGGCGTGTTCTACTACATCTTTAACTTTGTCGTTGCGTTTGTGATGGAGAAGATTGAAAAGCGCATGAATTATTATCATTAGGAGGTCGCGTATGAATTTACTGGAAGTAAAAAATATTAAGAAAAGCTTCGACGATCTCGAAGTACTAAAAGATATCAGTATGTCGGTGGCAGAGAGCGAGGTTATCTCAATTCTCGGACCATCCGGATCCGGAAAATCAACCTTCCTGCGCTGTATGACGATGCTGGAGAAGATTGACGGCGGAAGCATGGAGTACTGCGGAAAGGAAGCGGTTAATTCCGACAGCGGTGTTCCGGTTTATGCAGACAGGGCAACGCTGAAAGAGATCCAGAGCTACTACGGACTGGTGTTCCAGAATTTTAATCTGTTTCCGCATTATTCGGTACTGAAAAATATTGCAGATGCACCGATCCACGTGCAGAAGCGTGACAAGGACGAGGTATATGCCGAGGCGAAGGAGCTGCTTCGCAAGATGAACTTAGAAGATAAGGGGGACTATTATCCATATCAGTTATCCGGCGGACAGCAGCAGCGTGTGGCGATTGCCCGTGCACTTGCGTTAAAGCCGAAGATGCTCTTCTTTGATGAGCCGACATCGGCGCTCGATCCGGAGCTGACAGCCGAGATCTTAAAGGTGTTGAAGGAGCTTGCCGCAGAGAAGATGACGATGGTGATCGTAACCCATGAGATCAGTTTCGCCCGGAGCGTATCCGACCGCGTGATCTTCATGGATGGCGGTGTGATCGTCGAGGAAGGAAAGCCGGAGGATGTCATCGACAACCCGAAGACTGACCGTGCCAAGGCATTCCTGAAGAAGATGCAAGAAATGTAGAGATGTATAAAATATACAAAAAATAAAATCCCCTGCAGACTGATAGAAACACATTGCGGTCTGCAGGGGATTTCTATTTTGTACGCTGTGCGTCCGTTAGAAAATATGATTACATCTTCTCCGGCTCATCATACTCGACACCCTTCGTGTCGACGGTAACGGTCTTGATACGCTGGTCTTCAAGCGGACGGTCCATGTAGTCGGTTGGAACATCTGCAATCTTATTCACGATATCCAGACCATCCACGATCTTGCCGAAAGCAGCATAGCTTCCGTCAAGGTGCGGACTGTTCTTGTGCATGATGAAAAACTGCGAACCGGCGGAGTTCGGCATCATCGTACGTGCCATAGAAAGAACACCCGGTTCGTGCTTCAGATCATTCGCAAAACCATTCTGGGCGAATTCACCACGAATCGAATATCCCGGTCCGCCGGTACCATTTCCATCCGGGCAGCCGCCCTGAATCATAAAACCATTGATGACACGGTGGAAGATCAATCCATCGTAAAATCCCTTCTTAATCAGAGAGATAAAATTCTTTACTGTGTTCGGTGCGATATCCGGATACAGTTCAAATGTCATAACATCGCCGGATTCCATCGTCATTGTAACAATTGGATTTTCCAAAATTATCATCCTTTCTTGTTTTTTTTCATAAAAGATGATAATATATTATCACCATTGTAAAATTACATCAAGTATGTAATTTTATATGACATTATGTAAACCAAAAAGAAAAAGAGGTACGAGTTGTGACAAAAACAATCATACGTATTATCAAGGGCATAATCTTAGTAATCGCGATTTTTGCGCTTGGTAATCTGACATACAAGCATCTTCGGACATATTATGACGATTATATGTATGAATATAAGGGAACGGAGTCAACACAGGGAGAAGATGTATCCGTTACAATCCCGGAAGGTGCATCCGTAAAAGAGATTGCCCAGATCTTGAAAAAGGCAGGGCTGATTGATTATCCAAGAGCATTTACAAAGAGACTGCAGGATTCCGAATACAGAGGAAAATTGCATGGTGGAACTTACACGTTGAATACGGGTATGACAACATTGGAGATGATGGCTGTGATGAGCCCGAGCTATGAGGAGGATCAGCCGGTTCAACAACTGGTTGTCCCTGAGGGCTTTACGGTTGAGATGATTGCTGCGCGGTGTGAAGATCAGGGAATCTGTTCCGCGACAGATTTTTTGAACGCATGCAAGTCCGTTACAAAAAGTGATTTTGAATATCTGGCAGATATACCGGCCGGCGCAAATGTAAAATATAAAGTGCAGGGATTTTTGTTCCCGGCCACGTATGACATTTATGAGAATACAACCGCAGAGTCGCTTGTCTCATGGATGCTGCAGACGTTTGATAACTATTATACAAAGGATTTGCGGGATCGGGCTGAAGAACTTGGATACACCGCATATGAAGTAGTAACAAGAGCGTCGATTGTGGAACGTGAAGCCAAGGTGGATGAAGAACGACCGATTATTGCAGGCGTTATTAACAATCGTCTGAAGGCAGATATGCCGCTTCAGATGTGCCCGACCGTGCTATATCCACTGACAGACGGAATGTATGACAAGAGCCAGGTTTTATATGAGGATCTGGATCTTGATTCCCCGTATAACACATATAAAAATCCGGGCCTTCCGGTAGGTCCGATCTGTAACCCGGGAATTGCCTGTATCGATGCAGTGCTTTATCCAACAGAACACAATTATATGTACTATCATGTGGGAGATGAAAAAGCGGGTACACATATCTTCACAGAAACTTATGAAGAACATGTGGATACACAGATTATCGGTGGACCAAACGGAGTGCCGGCAGAAGGCAGCGGCGAATCGACAGGAGACGGAGATTCATCCGGCGATAGTGGAGACGATACTTCGGGTGATACAGGAACGGAATAAGGTATTTTGCTATATTTTTACCAAACAGGAGGGACGCTATGAGAACTTTTAATTTTAGGGTGCGGAATATTGGCGATGAGAAATATCTGTCATACACAATGGGCGAGGATTGTGAATTAGATGAAGATGTTTTAGATTATTGCCAGGATCATGCACCGGAGGAACTGATTGAGATTATCTATGAAGAAGACGATGATTACGATTATCTGACATATCCGGTAACCGGAAAAGTTACTTTGGAGGATTTTATTAAAGAAGAACATAATTGTGAGAATGTATTGCTTGTATTGCGAAATGTTGCGCAGGAGATGATTTCACTGAAGGAACAGGCGATTCCACTCTCTTATGTGCTTTTGAACCGTAGCTTTATTTACATGGATGTGGAAAAAAAGACTGTGCAGTTTTTGTGCCTGCCGATAGAGAGTAAAGGTGCTCTTGCAACCGAATTTAAGGGATTTGTCCGTCAACTTCTTGCAAACATGAAATACGATGTGGAAGAAGATTTAAGCTATGTTGGAAAACTTCTTACATACATCAATGGAGATAATTTTAACCTTCGTGGACTGATCGGGCTTGCAGAAGCTTTGATGGAAGAAGAGGGAATCAGTTTCGAAGAGACGGGCGCAATCGATGCAGATGGTGTGGAAGTTGTCAGTGCAGAGGAAACAACGACGGAGAAAATCGATGACATTATGAGCAGCCTGCAGACAGAAGCAGATATGCCTCTCCCAGAAATCGGTGATGACGAAGAGGATGAAGAGGTGGAAGTACCAGAGGAAGAAGCAGAGAAGGAAGAAGAACTCGACAGTATTCTCCCTGCGGGCATGCAGATGACAGCTCCTGTGAAGGAAGCAGACGAAGAACCATTTGACAAGCCGGAAGCGATGGCAGCAACGGACGAAGAGCCGGAGTTGGACAAGGAACCACAGCCGGAAGCAGTACCAGAGCCGGAGACCATGCCACAGCCAGAAGTAGAGGAAGAAAAACCGGAAGTCCCACAGGCAGCGGAACAGATTCTCTCCCAGGTAAATCCGGAGACAGAGACAAACGCTGGAGAAAAGCTGCATTTAAAGACAAATAAGAAAGAATCAGATATTAATCTGATCAAGGATCGTATCAAGGAATTGGTTGGTGAAGTACCATCTGCAAAGCAGACGTCCCAGCCGACAAAGAACATCCAGACATTGGAAGATCTGGATCATTTTCTGGATAAACCGCCGGTTGTAAAGCGAAACGTGGTTAAGGTAAACCGTGCCGCAATCATTCAGCAGACAGAAGCGGAAGTAGAAGCTGCAGAAGCAGAGGCAGCGCAGGCAGAGGCAAATGTTGCGGAAGAACCGGTCACACAGGAAGATGAATCGAAAAATGCCAATGGCATGACAGAAAATATTAAGGTTCCGGTCATTGAAGATATTTATGATGACATGAACATTGAGAAAAAAGAAGACGACGATAAGAAACCAAAGAGTACATCGATTCTGAATAAATCGGTTTCAGATCTCGTGAAGGATGCGGTCGGTGCAGTGAGCGCAGCAGCAACCACTGCCCCAAAAGCGGCAGTTCCAAAAGCACTGCCATACCTGATTCGCGAAAGTACAGAAGAACGCATTATGCTGAACAAAGCAATCTTCAAGATTGGAAAAGCAACAAGAGGTGTGGATTATACGGTTGGTGGAAATGGCGCAATCAGCCGCCAGCATGCATTTATCATCCAGAAAGATGGCGTATGTTATATCAAAGATAACAAATCGACCAATCATACATATGTGAATGGAAAACGTGTGGAAGATGGTGTGGAAGAGATTCTGACACATGATTCAATTATAAGGCTGGCAGATGAAGAATTTATGTTTAAAATAAGATAAAATACAGAAGGTATTATGATCGTAGGAGGTAGCGAGCGTATGAAGGGGTTAGAGTTGAATGTTACAAAGCAGAATGGCATGACATTTGTGGAGTATCATCTTGGTGCGGCAGATGCATATGATGACAGAGTGTCAGATAAGGTGGCACAACTTGGAAATATCATTCCATTTCAGTACAAAGATGAAGATGGAAAGAGAAGCATTGTTTCCTATGTACACAATGACAACACACTGGAAGTCACATTGAAACGGACGCTGAAAAAGGCAGAGGCACTGGCTGTTATAAAAGGCCTTCTTTGTGCTTTTGAGATTGGTGCAGCTGGCGTGCAGATCAGCTATCTTGTCCGGGATGCAAAATATATTTATGTTGATCCGGAGAGCTTTGCAGTGAAGTGTATTATGGTGCCTGTGAAACAGGATGCCCTTGGACAGTCTGACATTCCGGATTTCTTTCGGAATATCGTTGCGCACATGCGCTTTGATGATGCAGATTCGGACAATTATGTTGCCAGAATTCTTACATTGATCAATACAGATCATTATTCCAATATGAAATTAAAAGAACTTGTGGATGCAGAAATGGAGAAGATCGGCGTTTTCTATACAAGAGATGAAGGAATCCGGTCTGGCATAGATACACATGCAGCTCCAGATGTGAATAAGGATGTTAAGGTAAACCGTGTAGGGGTGATGAATAATATGCGTCCACAGATGGGCCAGCCGGGAATGCCGCCGATGGGCCAGCCGGGAATGCCACCGATGGGCCAGCCACAGATGCCACCGATGGGCCAACCGGGAATGCCAAGACCACAGATGGGACAGCCACAGATGCCGCCGATGGGACAACCGGGAATGCCAAGACCACAGATGGGACAGCCACAGATGCCGCCGATGGGACAACCGGGAATGCCAAGACCACA
>CAKREY010000015.1:0-67175 GCA_934318045.1 uncultured Lachnospiraceae bacterium | reverse complement strand
TGCCGATGTGGCTCAATTGGCAGAGCAGCTGATTTGTAATCAGCAGGTTATCGGTTCGAGTCCGATCATCGGCTTATCAGTTTAAAAATATGGGCGGATTCCCGAGTGGCCAAAGGGGACAGACTGTAAATCTGCTGCAACTTGCTTCGGTGGTTCGAATCCACCTCCGCCCACTATCCTTTTTAAAAGGAACAACATAATATCGCGGGGTGGAGCAGTCTGGAAGCTCGTCGGGCTCATAACCCGAAGGTCATAGGTTCAAATCCTGTCCCCGCTACTAATTGCATTTAATGCAATATATACAAAAGAAGAAACACATGCCCAGATAGCTCAGTTGGTAGAGCAGAGGACTGAAAATCCTCGTGTCGCTGGTTCGATTCCAGCTTTGGGCATTTTTTTATTTGCGGAAATCATATAGAATAAAGGATTCCCGCCGCTTTTTTATGGCTGAAACATGGCTAGGTGCGCAGGAATCAGATGTTTGATTTCCCCCAATACCCTTCAATTGCAGCTTGATTCAGTCCTTCTCCGATGATGATTAAAATTGCCTGGCCATTTGGAATTGGCTGGATTTCTGTTTTCTGATGGGTGACATTTAAGGAAATCCACGAGCCATCCGAGAGCTTCTGGAATCCTTTGATTCGAAATACTTTCCCACATGCAGGATCATTTAGGATTTTTGCACAGGATTCTTTCAAAAAATCTTCCGTGAAATCCATATTTATAAAATATAAGCTGTCGTATGTTTTCTTATCATCGAACCAAAGCTTGGTATAGTCAGCAGAATGATAGCCGGATGAGAGAATTGCTTTGAAATCTGCATCGGTTAAAGCCTCCCAGTTTTTTTCGATTGTGATAGAAGAAACAGGCTTCTGATCTGTGTGTAGAATCTCAAAGGATTTTTCAACATAGTTTTTAGTAGAGGCAAGTGTAGCCGGACTTACCTCCTGGACATGGCTGTAAAGAACCGCACCTGCCTGTGCAACCTGGGATGCGAGCAGATAGCGGGAAGCATCGGACAGATTCTTTTCGAGATCAGCATCTACGATCGTGATTACATTTCCGATTTCATACCAACGATCAAGTGGAGATTCATGTAACGCATCGAAAAACTCATCCATATCAAAGATGCCGGATGGCTCTACTAAGACACGGTCATAGCCACACATTCCCATGGCGATGAGCTTTGTCTTGAAACGACGACGGTGACAGTCGGCATCACATCCACCCGCGACCATCTCCAATGTGCAGTGATCTCCTAATATATCCTGCAGAAGCATGGCATCGACATTCACGGCTCCAAAATCATTTTCGAGTATGCCGATATTCATTCCCTGCTGCATCAGGTAGGTGGCGTATTTTTTTATAAAGGTTGTCTTGCCGGAACCTAGGAATCCGGTAATCAAATCAATCTGAATCATAGTTTCTAATCTCCTTTTTGCATAAGCAATAATCCCGATTAAACATAATTATGCATGTTTATGGTATAAGTCTTTGTATAAAATCAAGTTCATTATATAGTTGTCCGAAATAAGCGTCAAATATATTTTCCGCGGTTATATAAGAAAATATATCATTTCTAGGTTGTTTTGCTGTCAATGTCAGTTGTTGTAACATAGATATAGTATAAGAGAAAGTGTGTGGAGAAATGATGGATATTTCAAGTTATGTAACGGTGCTGCCGATTGTGATCATTTGTTATCTGGTTGGAATTGGTTGTAAGGCGAGTAAGAAGATCAGCGATAAGACAATTCCGGTGATCGTTGGTATCGTGGGAGGAATCGTTGCAGTGCCTGCCATGTATGTGATGAAAAGCTTTCCCGCGGAAGATATTATTACGGCGATTTCAGTTGGGATTATGTCTGGATTTGCTTCCACAGGGATTAATCAGGTGTATAAACAGAGCAAAAAAGAAGAGTGAAAACAGTCAGATAAACCAATTTTGACGGAATACGCGCCAATTATGCACGAACGCAAACAAAAAAAAATTTATGTGATATAATGTAAAAAATGACAGATTATTTATGTAAAAGTAAATAGATTTGCGAAAGATAAAACATTTAGGAGAGAGTGTGTAATATGGTTGAAAATAATGTGGAGTCAGTAAGGGAAAATGACCGTTATTTGGAGACAATTATCAATCGGAAGAAGAGGACAATCCCGATTGCATCAATTGAATATGTAGAGAGTAGAGGACGGAAAATCGTCTTGCATCTGGGTTGTGGAGAGATGACATTTTATTCGAAGATTTCCGATATTGAGGAGAAACTGGTCAATAATGGATTTGTCCGTGTGCATCAGAGCTTTATGGTTCGTATGGCAGATATATCGAAGATGAGCCGGACAAGTATAAAGTGTGGGAATGTAGACATCCCTGTGAGCCGGAGATATTATGGAGAGTTGAGGAAGAACCTGGAGTGATAAAAACAAAGGAGAGAATTCATGCATGATAAGGAACAAATAACAACGAGAATTTATAAGATCAAGGCAATTGTAATTGGAATTCTGGCTGTGATGGTATATATAGCAAGTCAATATGTGATGTTTTGTAATCTCCCGATTTTAGAATCTACAGGGGAGCGCGTGGAGACTGATTTTTTCAAGTGGGCAATAAATAGAAACATTGGTTGTATTGTTCTTGGAATCATCCTTATGCTTATCCCATATGAGTGGTTGGCGGATAAATTCATAAAGAGTCATGAAAAAAAGTTAAAGAATTCAGCGGCGTATAGAATCTGGATGATTATAGGTGCAGGCATTTTGTTACCAATTGTAGCAACATTGTTAGCCATTGCAATTCCCACAGGATATCCGGATATGGCAATCATTTGTTGTGCAGGCAGTGTGATTGCTCTTGGTATTTTTGTATTTCCGTTATTTGAAAATAAAATAAATTATCAAGGTTATCTTGCGTTAGTAGGCTTTATCAGCATGGCATTGGTTTATGTATTAACATTGTATCAAAAAACGGAGTATACAAATGATTTCTATAGATTCCAAATGCCTGAAGATAGATTACAGTATTTATTTATATTGCTTATTTTTCTCTCGATAATAATTGCTGCATTTGTACAGTGTATTACTAAAAAAGAAAGTTCTCTAAAATATAATATTTTAGTATTTATATGGATAGCAATCATAGCAATCTTTTGTTGGGCTATTGTGTTTAATCTTTTAGGCATGGCGGGTGAAGATGGATTTACTTTGAAACTCCATAGCTTATATATGCAGTACATGGATTCTGGTATGTCGGCGTTTCAGTCCTATTCCTTTATGATTTTATTGGGAATGCTTGCTGTGAATATTGTCTTTTCAGCAGTTGCGGTAAAGTGTACATCGAAGTATTCTGCAAGCAGAGCGAATATTTTACGCTGGGTAACTATTATGTTTGTAATGTTAACTGTATGGCAGATCGGAGTAGGATGTACGAAGCCGTATGACAGATGTGATTCTCTTGTAGCGGATCATACCTATGCATTACTGCTATTTATACTGTTGAGGGCAATGATTATTCCAAGAAAAACAGAGTCAGAGATTGCATGTGACTTTGATCCAGAGGAAGATGTAAATATATGGAATATGAAAGAGTCAATTGATATTCTGGAAGTAGACACGCAAAGTCTGAACGAAAAGACGGATCTGTTAATCAATTATATACGTATGCTTGAAATACGTATCCGTAAATTAGAAATAGAGTGTAATCAAGAAGAGTCTTCTGTAAATAAAGAGTCCGAAGAGGAAGAGATAAAAGCAATTGAGGAGTTTCTTCATAAGAGTGAAGAGGCGGGAAGGCCGACAGAATATCAACAATTCCGAGCGAAAGCAGATGATATTAATGACAGGAGACGAAAGAAGTTTAGAGAGGTAATGGGGATAGAGAAAAAGAGGAGTGATGAGTAATAAAAATATTTTGATGACAAAAGAAGTATATGATCAAATATTGGATACAATTGCAGCCCAGCCTCCTGAAACAGGTGGAGTGTTAGGAAGGAAAAATGGAATAATATGCAAATATTTCTATGATGGTAATGCAGATATAAATCAGTATAGATATGTCCCTAATGTAGAAAAAATTAATACAATTTTAGATCAATGGTTAAAAGATGATATTGAGTTTGCGGGGATAATACATAGTCATCCAGAAGATGTAAATGCGTTATCATATGCGGATATACATTATGCAAGAAAAATATTACAAGAAAATAACCTTGAGTATGTTATTTTTCCATTAGTTGTGAGAAAAACATTTTATATGTATTTAATTAAAAGTAACAGTATATATCAATGTGGGGTAAGTGTTATAGATCAAATATGTTAGAGAATATGTTACATGTACAATGATTTTTGTAGATCTTTGTTTATGTATAAAGTACAAGAGAAAGGAGAAAAAAGTTATGGAGGAAAAGAAAACAGTAAAATTAAGTGAGGGAACATGCTGTGCGTATTGTTGTGGGGACTGCGGATGGTCTGAACCTGGTGGAGACAGCAGTGGAAAAATCTGGTGTACAAGAAATAAGGCATACTATTATCCTTACGAAAGTTCGAATGGATGTAGTGGGTACTTTACAAGAAAGTAATCCATAGGACGAAGGGATGAATGTGAACATTAATAAATACATTCATCCCTTTTTTGTAGAGAGGATTAGTTATGCTACCAGTAATTAAAATAGGTTTTATCAATTTAATGGTTTTTCCTTTTGTACTTTTAATTGCTATTGAGGCATGTTTTCTTGCATTGGTCTATATAGAACAAATCGAATATCCAGAATTGATTAATATGGTTAAAATGTTTCTACCTTGCTTGATTTTTGCGTGCATAGGAGGGAAAACGCTTTATTTATTCACCAAAGTAATACAAGGTCATAAAAAAATACTTAATTTGTTTAATGGTTTTGTCTTTTATGGGGGGCTAATAGGTGCCTTGGTTGGAATATCGTTATTTTGCAAAAAGCACCAGATAGATAATAGATGGAAATATATAGATTTGTTTGTAAGTGTCTTGCCTTTGGGACAATCGATTGGAAGGATTGGATGTTATTTCAATGGATGTTGTTATGGGAAAAATTATAATGGATTTCTAGCGGTGCGCTATATTGTTGCAAATCAAAAATGTGATGTATTTCCAACATGGTTTGTGGAGGCAATATTTTGTTTGATGATATATATTTTCATGCATTATGTTAATAAGAAAATCTATGGTTTGAAAACAGCAGTATATATGATCAGTTATTCGTTTTTTAGGTTTATAATTGAGTTTTATCGTGGAGATGAGATACGGGGAATTTATAGGGGGATATCCACATCTCAAATAATAAGTGTGTTTGTATTTTTATTTGGTGGATTAATTATGATAAGAACAAAAATTATCAGAAAGAGAGGATATAGAGAATGGTAAATAAGAACCCAAAAGATTATAAAAAGGAGCTTGAAGAGGAGTTTAGAAACCAAAAAGGAAAAATTGAAGACTTTAGAATTGATGAGGAGGAAGTTCCTGTTTGGAGTAGTATAGTTGGTTTGGTAATAGGGTTTGGGGTTTGTTTTTTAAAGTGCGTAGATGACGTCACAGATGATCAAATAGATGAGTTAGTAGCGATGTTTCGTGGACTGTTATTAGGGATTTTTACAATGGTAGGGATTATAATAGCATGTATATTGTTTTGTAAATTATACAATAGGATAATAATTGACAAAAAAATTAATTATTATAAAGAAAAGTATGACAAATTAGATAGAGACTATGAGACTATGTACATAAATGAATTCAATACACAAAAAGAAAAGTGTAAAAAAATTTTTTCTTCGAGTAAAATTACCGAAGAGATAGTAAATACACAAAAAGAAAAATTTGTATTAGCTATAAAAAAAATGGACAGAAACCGAACCAAGGAGTGGGTTTTAGGTGGATTCAATATTAATGTTGAAAGAGACGGAATAGAAAGTGATGTTGAGTTTGGGGGTAGACAAGAAATTTATTCTTTTGAAAAAAATCGAGTTCAAGCATTAAAAAGTGATGAAGAGTGTGTTGCTTTAGCAGAGGAACTTGCACCTAAATTTCTTGCAGAGTTGAAAAAAGCATTTCCTAAAGATCCAGCAGGTGGGATGAATATTATTTCGTATACTATAAAAGGGTCGTCTATCCGTTTTTCTTATAGAGCAAGTAATGGAAATTATGTTAAGGAGAGATTATGGTAAAAGATTATTGCATTCGATTATGGGAGCGAAACAGTATGTTTAACATTTAAGAATATTCACATAAAGGAATGGTTAAAAATATGAAAGAAGTGATTATTGTTGAAAAAAACATGGAAAATATTAATTGTAATTGTGTTGGCATTAATTTCTTTAAAAATAACAATTAATGGATTCCCTCAAAAAGCAAATGAAAAAGAAATAAGGGAATATTTAACAAAAGAGAGAATTCTTGAAACGTTATCTAAATCTAATAAAATGCGTGAAATTCATTTGAAAATTGATGCAGATACTATTGTTATAAAAAAAGAAGATTGGAAAAACATAGAAATACAAATAAATTATTTAAATAAGACAAGGTATAGTCTTTACGGAGATTGTTTTAATTATAATATAACCATATATGCTAAGAATATTTCTATTAATAATACTAAAACAAATGCTGTAATTACTGCAGATGTGGAAACTACATATAGAGGAGGTGTTAGGAAAGCGTATTTGGTAAAACCTAGGTATGATAATAATTAATAACGAGGGAAAATAGAGATGGAAGAAGATAAAGAAAGATTAGTTAATAAAAAGCTTGCGGCATTAATTGGTGCTTTGTTGATATACATATGTTTTTTCTTTGTAGGAAAAAACGTAACGATACAATGGCAGTCAGAGTCAGGGATGATTGGAAGATTAATAGTATGGTTTTGTAGTGTTGTCCCTGCATTTTGTGAATCAATTGGAGTGTATTTTTACTTTAGCATCAATAATAAAAAAAATGTTGGAATTGAATTATTAGTACTGATAGGAATATATGTATGTTCATATGGAGTGATATTTCTGTGGCTGTTTGTTATGTCGATTATTATGTTATTGTTTGAATCTTTAGGAATAGGTGTATTTTTTTTATTGCTTCTATCACTAGGAGGGATAGAAGGTACGATAGTGGTCATCATTTTTAAATAAAAGTAATGAATACCATAATGAAATTTATGAAAAATTATGTTAACCTCTAAGCTGATGTAGGATAAAATTATTCAGTTTGGAGGTTGCTTTTTGACAAGGGAAAAACACATAAAGCTTAAGGCGATGTAAAGGGGCTTGCAATTGATAAGTAATGATTTTGCGTTGTTTAGTCGGGACTTTTAGGAGGTGCTGTATGAGAGAAAATTGGTTTTTACTTGGGGACATCCATGGGGAGTCAGGCCCAATTGAATATTTCTATAATCAAAATAGAGATAGATTAGAACTTGATGCATGTAAGAATTCTATAATTCTTCTTGGCGATGTGGGATGTAATTTTGCAATTACTGGTAACCGGGATGCAAATTTCAAGAAGAAATTGTCAAGATTTCCATTTACCTATATCCTCCTCCGGGGGAACCACGAAGCACGGGTGACAGATGTAGTAGATAAGTATCCGGATAAATGGACAACCAAACAAAAATATAACGGCACAGTATATATAGAAACGGAGTTTCCAAGTATCGAGTACCTTGACGACAAACCTGCCAGCTATATGTTCGATGGATACCGAACACTGTCAATCCCTGGGGCATACAGCATAGATAAATGGGTACGATTGTATAATCACTGGACATGGTACGAGAATGAACAACTTACAAAAGAGGAAATGGATTATGGGAGAATGCTTATTGAGAAAGAAAAAACTTTTGATTTGGTCATTTCCCACACTTGTCCTATCGCTTATGAGCCGAGAGATTTATTTCATACAATAGTTGCCCAATCGCAGATAGATAAAACGATGGAGATGTATCTGGGAGAGATTGAAGCAACACTGAATTATCGACGCTGGGCGTGGGGGCACTTTCATGCAGATAGATTATACCCATCATGGGATGGCGAGAAAGAGAAACTCATGCTTTTTAATGAAAATGTAGTTGATTTAAACAAATTTATGACCATGAAGAAGAGTGATTCTTTTGAAGATATTTTGGCTTAGTCATTCCAAATGCTTTATTATATTAACGAAAGGAGATAAGACAATGATTCATTATATGAAATTGAAAAAAGATCCATTTGAAGCTATAAGATCAGGAGAGAAAATTTATGAATTAAGATTATTTGATGTAAAAAGAAAACAGATAAAGGTTGATGACCATATTGTTTTTAAAAAACTTGAAGATCAGAATGAAAGAATGGAAGTTATTGTTAAAGGGTTGTATCATTATAAATCATTCAGAGATATGTTTGAGGAAATCCCTCTTGAGAAGTGTGGCTTTGCACATTTTTCAAAAGATCTGGCTGTAGAGCAGATGTATACATATTATTCTGTAGAAGATGAGCAAAAAAATGGAGTACTTGCAATAGAGATGGAACGAACTGACTAATTTATATAGTGTACTGTTAAGATGAAGTGAGGGAGGATGATAGTCTATGACTTACCTGATATCAGATATACATTCGGATTATAAAGGTATTTTAGACATATTACATAAAATCAGTTACAATAATCAGGATATGCTGATTTTAGTTGGAGATATCGTTGATCGTGGAGCGGAGCCGTTAAGGCTTTTAAAGTATGTGAAGAAAATGGTGCAAAGCGAAGATTATAATGTGATGCTCTTGAAAGGAAATCATGAGCTTTTCTTTCAAATGTATTTACAGGGAACGCTTAGTGCAGGAACCTGGGACCGATTCGGGGGACAAAAGACAAGGCAGGAAGTAGATGAGTTATCCCAGATTGAAAAACATGAGTTGCAACAGTTTATAAAGAACTTACCGATATACACAAAACTGAATAGTCCAATATATGGAGAGACGATAGTGGTTCATTCAGGTATCGACATAGATTATTTAGTATATAACGAAGACGGATTTGTGGATGTGGAAGAGTCTATACAGAGAGGTGTAAAGGAGAACGAATATCAGTTCTTGATATCGGGAGATATTCATGATTGTGCAGCTGCAATACGAAGAAAGCTGGATAAATATATCATATGTGGACATGTCCCAACTACGAATCTTAATCTGGATGGATCATATCGGGTATATAAGGGCGATTCTTATATGGATATCGATACAGGAAATGGACATAAAGCGAATGGAGGATGCCTGAGCTGTTATTGTGTTGAGACGGATCAGGTAGTAACAGTTTAGACAACTTAAAAGATGAGCAATGGGAAGAAGGAGAGAAGTATGATAAGAAAAATTTACTTAAGCGATGATTTATGTTTTGAAGAATCACTTGACCACTTTCTGTACAAGGAGAAAACAACCTGGGATTTTATAGGATACCGGCAAAAGGCGTTGCGGGTGATTGTAAAAGCAAGCGTGGATGGACGGAGAGCTTCAAAAGAGGAGCTATTTGCGCGAGTGTATGATAAAGAATATGATACCTTTTATAATGAGGAACGGGATGGAAGACGTATTAAGCAATTAATAAGAAGTGTGCGTCAGTTGTTAACAAAGTATGATATTGAATTGCCGAGAGCAAACAAAGAGGGATATCAGATTCCAATCCGTAAAGTTGAAACCCAGTCGTTTGGCAGTAAAAAACAGAAAGAACACATATATGCGCCGGTCTGTTTTGAACCCAGTATGTATCTGGAGGCAGCAGAGATGGCTGTTTTTGAAAAAGAAAAATACTTTGAAAAACAAAAACATACGCTGGCATTCATGCGAGATGAATGTAGCGATGAAATTTTAACAAGCCCAAATGACTGGGGAGTATGGTTCTGGACCTACAGAGATGTGAAGGCAGCTTATTATTATGACCTAAGATTATTTGCAGATGATGAAAATATTCAGAAAGCGGAAGAGCTGTTGAAAGGTAATAAAGCTGACTCAGATATAGAACAGGCAATTTCAGAAGAACTTCTGGTTGCATTTATGGAAATGACAACAAAAGATTCTGATAGTAAAAGGACGGATGAGATAATAAGACTTACCGAAGATGCAATCAGTAAGAATGAAAAAATAATGGAGGATTATGGTAACTTCATATATGCTAAAAGAATAGGAATGTTGTTTCAACCACATTCCCAAGGGGAAATTCTGTCGACAATTGCCTGGCTAAAAGATAATCTCGGAAGTTTCTTATCAAGAACAAATCAGCAACTTGATCTGGCAGAACAACTGTTGAAGGATGCGTTATTTTTTAGAAAAAAGGACTATAATGGGATATGGCCTATAGAAAATGATCCTGCTATAGCTTGGACGTGTATCAATATAGCGGAACTGCTTTGTAAAATACCAGGACGAGAGAAAGAAGCTCTGCATTATTGCAGAATGGCTATGTGGATCGGAGATGAATTTAAAAGACGCATTGTCAAATATGAGTTTATAGGGGATATGGCAAGTAATTTGTATGAGAGGATAAACGAGATAAAAGCATGATTTATTTCATATTAAATTCTGGTTATTTTCCTGCACTTACGTTATAATAAAGATAGTTTTCAAATGAATAAACATAACCGAGGTTAAAATTATGAATATCAGAAAATGTGAAAATGATCATTTTTATAACGGAGACAGATACAAAATCTGCCCATATTGCGAGGATGCGAATCTCCTGAAAAATCCAGATACTGTGAAGCTGGAAAAAACAAAAAAGGAAAAGGCAGCTAAGAAGAAAGAACCAAAGGTTCGTCCGGTCAAGAAAAAATATGTGGAGAAAGATATTCGTCAGGACTATCGTAAACTGACAGAACTTCTGATCGAATGGAACATGTCGATCACGACGATGGAGAGTGCGACTGCCGGACAGATTGCGTCTCTGATTACGGATACAGAAGGGGCATCTGCCATCTTCAAAGGTGCGAGTATTACTTATTGCAACGAATCAAAAATCATGATGGGGGTGCCTGCGGAGACGATCGATACATATACCGTGTATTCCAAAGAAACTGCAGAGGCGATGGCTGCTGCATGTGCGTATACGTATCAGGCGGATATCGGAATCGGTGTGACAGGGACGATGGGCAATGTGGACCCGGAAAATCCCAAGGCATCGACACCAGGACAGGTTTATTTTGCGATAAAAATGAAAGACTCTGTGCATTCATATGAGGTGGAGATACCACAGCAGCCGAGCCGCCTGATGTACAAGCTGGCGGTAGCAAAAGAAGTGTATGAAGCATTGATGCATTTATTAGAGTAAACAGAAATGAGTGGATAAACATGCGAACGTGTTTATCCACTCATTTTTATGTGATGTGTGAGGAAAGCTGAAAACCGGTTATCGCATCGCATATGCGGCGTGCTAAATCACAAACAATTCACAAACCTGTGCTTGAAAAATATGGGTATTCATTATAACATATTATTAGAAGTCTGTACCGCGGGGAAACTTCGGAATCAGGCAGATGATTGGAGACAGAATATGAAATATTACATACCAACAAAAGTATACCAGGAGATAGATGCAGTAAAGGTACATGCAGAGGAATTGGCAGGCTATGGAAGCTACGCACTGATTGTGACAGGAAAATATTCCGCACGCGCGAATGGAGCGCTTGCAGATGTGGAAGCAGCACTCGATGCATATGGGAAGAAGCATGTGCAGTATGATGAGATCGAGGAAAATCCATCTGTGGAAACGGTCATGAAAGCGACCGAGTTTGGAAAAAGAAATGGTGTTGATTTCGTGATTGCGATTGGCGGCGGTTCGCCAATGGATGCGGCAAAGGCGATTGCGATTATGCTTGCCAACCCGGAGAAGGATGCGGAGTATCTGTATGAGAGTGCAGCACATACAAAGGCACTTCCGGTTGTGACGATTCCGACGACCTGTGGAACCGGATCAGAGGTGACGGGCGTCGCTGTGCTTACTGTCCATGCGAAACGGACAAAGGCATCCCTGCCGCACCGCGTATTCCCGGTGCTTGCATTGGCGGATCCGAAATATCTGAAGACTGCATCGAAGAAAGTTATCGGACAGACTGCCATCGATGCGCTTGGACATATGATCGAGAGCTATCTGAATACGACTGCGACGGATTACAGCCGGATGTTTGTTGACCGGGGACTAAAGGTCTGGGCGCGAAGCAAGGATGCCCTGCTTGGCATGCGGGAGATGACAGACGAAGATTACAGCAATTTCCTGTTGGCATCAACGCTTGCAGGTATGGCGATCGCGCAGACCGGAACAACGATTCCGCATAGCTTAAGTTATGCGATCACGTATGAGCTTGGCGTGCCGCATGGCATTGCAATCGGCTATTTCCTGCCGGGGTATATCCGGGAAGCAGATATAGCAGATCAGGAATATCTGTTATCGACAATTGGGTTTGCATCAGTGGACGAATTCGCAGATTTCTTCCAGGTTGTGAGTGACTGCGGCATCCTGCCGGAGGAAAATATCCGTCAGGTTGTTGATATTGTAGCAGAAAATAAAGCGAAGCTGGCACTCTGTCCATATCCCCTCGATAAGGAAGTGCTGCTCCGAATCGCAAGCTGGAGGAAGTAATATTAGTTATAGATAATTGCAAAATATAATTGGATATGCCTGAGATATAACATGATTGTTCACCTGTGATATATAATTTCATGAAGCATATGATATGTTTGCAACTTAGAAATACTTGATGTTCCATAAATAAAACAGCAGTGTTTGAACACGATGTTCAAACAAGCTGCCACTGAGCCAAGGATGGCGAATTGGCAGCGGCTGCGGAAGCATGAGAGATTGTAGATTGGAACATTTAGTATTTCTTGGTTGCAATACATTATATGCAAATGAAATTGATATATCGCAGGGAAACAGTATGTTATACTCAGGTATATCGAATTATTTTGCAATTATCACAGATAAATCAGAAAGGAACATGCAAATGAGTTATGTAGAGTTTAAGAACGTAAGCAAAACTTATCAGACCGGTGATGTCAAGGTAGAAGCGTTAAAGGATGCATCGTTTGAAATCGGGAAAGGTGAAATCTGCGTGATCGTCGGACAGTCCGGCGCAGGAAAGACGACATTGCTCAATATCTTAGGTGGAATGGATCATCTGACAAGCGGAGAAGTGCGTTTGGATGGCACAGCGGTTTCGGATTACAACAAGAAACAGCTTGCGACGTACAGACGACGGGATATCGGATTCGTATTTCAGTTTTATAATCTGATTCCGAACCTGACTGCGCTGGAGAACGTCGAGATTGCATCCCAGTTATCGAAAGACCCGATGAATCCATCGGAGGTGCTTGCGCATGTCGGACTGGAAGAGCGTATGAATAACTTTCCGGCACAGCTGTCCGGCGGTGAGCAACAGCGTGTGGCGATTGCACGTGCACTTGCGAAGAATCCGAAGCTTTTGCTCTGTGATGAACCGACCGGTGCTCTCGATTATGAGACGGGTAAGGCAATCTTAAAACTGCTACAGGATTGCAGCCGAAAACGTGGCATGACAGTTGTCATCATCACACACAACCAGGCGCTGACTGCGATGGCAGACCGGATCATAAAAGTAAAAAGTGGTAAGATTGCTTCGGTGAAGATGAATGAACAGATTGTACCGGTAGAAGAAATTGAGTGGTGATAGACGATGCGGGCATATAGAAAAAATATACGTAGAACAATTGGACAGAGTATGGGACGGTACCTGGCAATTCTGGCAATCATTGCGCTTGGTGTTGGATTTTTCTCGGGGCTTAAAGTGACGAAACCCGGCATGGTGGAAACCGGCAATCATTATCTGCGCGAGTATAACTTCTATGATTTCCGGCTGCTTTCTTCCATTGGATTTGACACGGAGGCTGTGGAAGAAATGCGGAAGCAGGATCATGTGCTGGCGGCAGATGGTTCTTATTACGAGGATATGATCTATGAAGATGCGGATGGCAAGGAGAAGGTGTTGCGCGCACAGTCCATTACGGAGCATGTGAATACACTGGAGCTGCGGGATGGGCGTATGCCGGAAGCGGACGATGAATGTGTGGTGGATGCATATCAGTTTAAGGGACAGGATATCATCGGACAGGAAATCGAGATTGCGGACAGCAATACGCAGGATACGAAAGATGCATTTGCACACAAGAAATATAAAGTTGTCGGTACGGTGAATTCACCGATGTATATCAATATTGAACGTGGAACGACAACGCTTGGAAATGGGCGGGTCAGTGCGTTTATCTTCATTCCGGAGGATGGATTTTCCTTCGATGCATATAAGGAAATCTATGTGAAAGGTCAGGATAGCTATGATATTTACACGGATGCTTATGATGAGTTTATCGACGACGTCACACCGGATATGGAGACATCTTTGCAGGAGGTCACAGATAATCGGTATGACCGGCTTGTGACAGAGCTGGGCAGAACCCTTGTGGAGGATGCGGTTGAAAAACAGACGCAAGAATTACAGGCGATGATGCAGAATGCGCAGAGCGGAACGCTCACACAGGAGCAGATAGCCCAGATGGAGCAGTTACAGCCTCTTACACAGGAACAGCAGGATGCACTCGTACAGGAATATGGAGAACAGGCGGCGAAGAAAGCATTTGGAGATGTAAAGACGTATGTGCTGGATCGTTCGACGAATGTCGGTTATATGTGCTATGACAATGATACGAACATCGTCGATGGCGTGGCAAAGGTATTCCCGATTTTCTTCTTTCTGATTGCCGCACTTGTCTGTTCGACGACGATGACACGGATGGTGGATGATGAACGTGGACAGATCGGAACATATCGGGCACTTGGCTATTCGAATGGAAGTATTATGGCGAAGTATCTGATTTATTCCGGAAGCTCAGCATTTCTTGGATGCGTGATCGGATTTTTCGGAGGAAGCTATCTGTTCCCGTATGTAATATCTGAGGCGTATAAGATGTTGTATGACTTCGGAACAGGCATTGAATTTTATTTCTCACCGGGACTTTTTGTAATCTGCCTGATCGTATCGCTGCTTTGCTCAATGGGAACGGCATTCCTTGCCTGCATCAATGAGCTTCGGTGTATGCCGGCGGAGTTGATCCGGCCGAAAGCGCCGGCAGCAGGGAAACGTATCTTACTCGAGCGGATCCCATTTATCTGGAAGCCAATGAAATTCTTACATAAGGTAACCGCACGAAATGTATTCCGATTCAAGAAGCGTATGTTCATGATGCTGCTTGGTATTGCCGGATGCACGGCGCTTGTCCTGACGGGGCTTGGAGTGAAGGATTCGGTATCAAATCTGGCGGAATTCCAGTATGGAGATATCGATACTTACGATATGGAAGTAACCCTGAATGGCACATATAATGAGGATATACAGCAGGAGGTGGAAGATGCTGTTGGTGATGGCTTTGAGGATTCCACAGCAATCCTGAAAAGCACGGTAGAATATCATGCAGCTTCTGCAATTAAAACAGTGTATCTGATTGCTGCAGAGCCGGAAGATTTAGATGGCTTTGTGAAGTTTGACATGACAACCAAGAACAGCGCTTATCCGGGAAACGGTGAGGTGATGTTGTCAAAGAAGATTGCGGAGATTGCGGATGTGACGGTTGGCGATCCGATTACCCTGCATGATACGGATGCGGGAGATGTGACGCTTACGGTATCGGGAATCTTCGAAAACTATGTATGGCACTACGCATATATCACACCGGAATGCTATGAGCAGTATTTTGGCAAAGCGTGCGAGGCAAATACAATGTATTTGCATGTTGATACAGACAGTACCGCTTATGAGGCAGGTGGAACATTATCTGCACTCTCCAATGTGATGAGCGTCTCGGTTGTTGCAGACATCAAAGACCGTGTGGAGAATATGATGAAGATGATGGATGCGGTTGTCGGACTTGTCATCGGCAGTGCGGGTGCACTTGCATTTATCGTGTTATTCAACTTAAGCAATATTAATATTACGGAGCGTGTGCGGGAGATTGCAACAATCAAGGTACTTGGTTTTTATCCGGGCGAGACAGGATCGTATGTTTTCCGCGAGAATTTCGTACTGACACTGATGGGAATTGTCGTCGGACTACCGCTCGGCTGTCTGCTGCATCGGTTTGTTATGTCCCAGATTCAGGTCGATATGGTGGCATTTGCATCAAGGATCATGAATATCAGTTATCTGTATAGCGTTCTGATTGTACTGGCATTCCTGATTATTGTGGATCTGGTGATGCGCCGGAAAATTGATAAAATAGATATGGCGGAATCGTTGAAGTCTATCGAGTAGATATGTTATAATACTTCTGTTACGATTTCGAGAGTTCAAAGAACGTAGAAATTGTCATTGTATGCGGAGACGTGTCTTGTCATCGCATATGCAAAGTGACAGATATAAAATTTTTTGGAGGAAAAGAAATGGGTTTACATATGGTAAAAGCGGTTCCGACACCGGAAGAAATCCGCGCAGCACATCCAATGGACAAAGAGTTACAGGAAATCAAGGCAAAGAGAGATGCTGAAATCAGGAAGATATTTACGGGTGAGTCAGACAAGTTCATCGCAATCATCGGTCCTTGTTCGGCTGATTATGAGAATTCGGTGCTTGATTATCTGTGCAGATTAGCAGCGGTTGCAGAGAAAATCAAGGATAAGATTTTGGTGATTCCAAGAATCTATACAAACAAGCCCCGTACAAACGGTTCCGGATATAAGGGTATGCTGCATCAGCCAAACCCGGAAGATAAGCCGGATTTCATCGAAGGTGTAAAAGCAATCCGGAAGATGCACATCAAGGCAATCCGCGAGACAGGACTTACTGCAGCAGATGAGATGCTCTATACCGATAACTGGCCTTACTTAGAGGATATCCTCTCGTACGTGGCAATCGGTGCAAGAAGTGTGGAGAATCAGGCACACCGTCTGACATCGAGTGGTATTGATGTCCCGGTTGGTATGAAGAATCCGACAAGCGGAGATATCTCGGTTATGCTCAATTCCTGTGTGGCTGCACAGGCAAAGCATACATTCCTTTTCTCCGGTTATGAGGCAAAGACAGATGGAAATCCATTGGCACATTGCATCCTGCGTGGTTCGCTGAGTAAGAGTGGACGTTCGATTCCGAACTATCACTATGAAGACTTGAAGTATCTGGCAGAGGCGTATGGCAAGTATAAGCTTGTAAATCCAGCCTGTATCGTGGATGCAAATCACAACAACTCCGGTAAGAAGTGGGATGAGCAGCCACGTATCGTAAATGAAATTCTACATAGCAGAAGACACAGCGATGAAGTAAAACATCTGGTTAAGGGTGTTATGGTAGAGAGCTACATAGAGGATGGAAACCAGCCAATCGGCGGTGGCTGCTATGGTAAGTCAATCACAGATCCTTGCCTTGGATGGAAGAAGACAGAGAGACTGCTTCTGGAGATGGCCGAGCAGCTGTAAGCAAATTGAGACTTATGTATAGGCTGCTGGTTTGGATGAATCAGCAGCTTATTATGAGCCAGGAGGTTACATATGAATATTTTTAGTATATTGATTCCGAAGCATACATTGACCTATTTAAATGCAAATGATCCGTTGGATCAGGCGGTTGCATTTCTGCTTGGATCTACGTATACGGCAATTCCGGTCGTTGACAATCAGGGACGGTATGTCGGAATCGCAAGCGAGGGTGATTTTTTACGTGCAGTCATGGAACATGGACGCGAGAACCTTGGCAAGTACAAGGTGGCGGATATTGTCAACAAAGATGCGGGATCCAAAGTATTAAATACTGTGGAGAAAGATGAGATTATGGAAAGGATTCTGGATCGGAATTTCCTCTGTGTGGTAGATGACCGGGATTGTTTTATCGGAATTATCACACGAAAGAGCATTATTCTGTATCTGAAAAACTGATATGTACCAATATGTTTTTTTTGACCTGGATGGCACGATCACAGAACCGGAAGAGGGCATCATCAATGGGGTGTTGTATGCACTTTCACGGTTTGGAATTACGGTAGAAAACAGAACATCTTTGTATCCGTATATTGGTCCGCCGCTTCGGGATTCGTTCCGGGAATTCCATGGACTTTCGGAAAAAGAGGCAGAACAGGCAGTCCTTTATTACCGGGAGTATTATAGCACGCAAGGCATCTATCAAAATGGCATCATGCCGGGGATGGAAGAAGCGTTCCGTACACTTCGGGCGCATGGTTGTCATCTGTATGTGGCAACATCGAAACCGGAGCTTTATGCAAAGCAGATTCTGGAATATCTGAGGTTAGATGGATATTTTGATATCATTGCAGGCAGTACCTTTGATAAATCAAGAGATACAAAGGCTGCGGTGATTGAGTATCTGCTTACAGGCATTGCACCGGATCAGACAAAACCATCGGTGAGCGATATTATCATGGTGGGCGACCGGAAATTTGATGTACTTGGTGCCAGAGCGTTTGGAATTGAGACAATCGGTGTACTGTTTGGATACGGCAGTAAAGAAGAGTTTGAAGCCTGTGACTGCAGATATCTCGCTGAAAACGCAGAAGCGATGGTGCATATTATCCTGCAGGGATGACAGTACGGGATATGGATGGCTGTGTGACGGTCATGTAGAAAAGAGGATAGGAACTATGGATTTTCAGGTTGGACAGGTAATCCGGATGAAAAAGCCACACCCATGTGGCGGCAACGAATGGGAAGTCCTGCGGGTTGGTATGGATTTCCGATTGAAGTGCAGAGTATGTGGACATATGGTAATGCTGCCAAGGAACACAGTAGAAAAAGGATTCCGCGGGCTGGTTGAATGATGGAAAGATGATGGGAAAAAGGAAGAAAGCAGACTTTAAACCTGCTTTCTTCCTTCTTTTTTCGCTTTCTTTTCGATATATAATTTCTTGTCTGCCTGTTCTAATACTTTTTCTATCTTTAAATCTCTGGAGCAAGTAACTTCACAGATACCGATGCTCATCTCAATCCGGTAAGGCTTCTGGACTACCTGATTGTGCCGCTCGGTGATTTCTTCAATCCGGTGTTTCATGATCTTTTCGTAGTTCGGGATGCCAAGCAATGCGAAAGCTACGAATTCATCGCCGCCAAAACGGGATATGATGTCGGTATTCCGGAATGCTTCTTTTAAGATCTTGCCGATCTCGCGAAGTGCAAAGTCTCCTTCCTCGTGTCCATAGCGGTCGTTGATTATCTTCAAATTATCCATATCAGCATATAATACAAGCACTTCACGGTTGTGGTTCAAAGGATTTTCGATGATAGATTTTACATAATCAAGGAATCCCCATCGGTTGTAAAGGCCGGTCAGCTGATCGGTCTTTGAAATCTCGTTCAAGATCAGGTTGTGCTTAGACATCTGTTCTAAGTTCTCTTGCAAATGTTCACTGATTTTCTGCTGCTGTTCAAGCAGAAGCATTGTCTTTAATGCTGCAGATATGTGAATCGCGAGAGATGGAATCAGACTGAAATGTTCAAATTCTGCTTCACATACCATAAGACCTAACAACTGCTCCTGTGAAAAAAGCGGAGCGAGAACATAAGTACCACGTTCTGCTTGCGCAAGTTTCTGGTTGCGGAACAGACTGTCGATCGAGACAAGCTGGTCCTTCTTTGCAACGCCATATGATTTATTTCCAATCGTGTATGCATGCAGAAGCATGGAATCCGGTTTCGTAAATACAGAATCCCGTGGATGGTTGATTGGGTTTTTAAAGGTATATAAAAAGGATGACCGGATACCAATCGATCCGAGATTTTTTAAAATCGATTCGTATGGCAGTTCCATAAGCTCGGATGAAGACAGATTTGCGCTGATTTCATCGACAAGATGCGTAATCTGTGTAAGTCCGCTGTATTGCTTCTGATAAGTCCGGAAGTTTGATACGGAAAGCTGCTGATACATAGAAGAAAATACATCCACAAATGCAATCCTGCAATCCGGATCGGAAATCTCACGCTCCATGGTAAATTGTAAAGAGAAGAGGAGATTGACAAAAAACTCCACGGATGTATATGCAAATATCGACTGGTTGATAATCTGTGTAAATAATGTCTTTGCATCCATACGGTCTGCGAGAATATCATCTGATTGCGTCAGATCACAGATCAGCCGGAAGAATACAGACAAATCATCCTGAAGGTGTGTGGTGCGGTCTGTGTTTGTATACGTTCCAAACAGATACGTCATGATATGCCGGATGACTTCCGGACGTTTTGCTTCATGGAGCAGGTCTTTCAAATGCAGCTTGCTGGCAAGCGTATCGTAATCGTAATTTTCGCATCCGCACGAACAACGATGCAGATAATGGGTTGGAACACGCCGAATCATGTCGGTAGAACAGTCTTCGAGAAAATCATCGATATGTGTGATGGCTGTATAGGTAAGCTCTGCCGCATTTGCTTCCACTGTCGTCAGAGGTGGGTTCAGGGTGGACGCATAAGATGCATTGTCAAAACCGATTACAAGCAGATCTTTGCCGATTGTGATTCCGAGCTTTGCACATGCATGGTAACCGCCTTTTGCCATCTCGTCATTTGCAAATACAATTGCATCGAGTTCCGGATGGGTAGCAATAAAAGCACCAATCAGTTTTTCGCTGTTTTCTTCAAAATTGCCATAGATGACATAGTTTTCATTGTAAGGAATGGATTGCTCGGAGAGTACCCGTTTATAAGCCTGCAGACGTTCCATCGCGTCGATATTTGTCTTTGGCCCGCTTACGTACCCAATCTTTTTTGCCCCGTGATCTACGATCAGATGACGGATCCCTTTCATAAAAGAACTCTGGTTGTCAAAAATCATGGACGGATAGCCTGGCATCTCTGTATATAAGATGACAACAGGAATATTCAGGTATTGGGACAAAAATTTCTGCCGACGTTCCAGATCAACTCTGCAGCCAATCAGTCCCATCATGATATACAGAATATCCAGATGATTGTCGTTTGCAAACTCAAACAATGTATTATACTGATATTCATACAAATGATGATCGTCAGATATCTTTGTATCATCCAGGTACATGCCCGGAAAGATATACATATCCGCATCGACAGCCATAGCACCAAGTTCGGCACCCTTGATTGCTTCCGAAGTAAATGGTGTATTTAATTCATCTATGAGTAATCCGATTTTCTTTCTCAAAAATACATCCCCCTTGTTTTGCTATGTTGATCCGGTTTTGCTCCCGTCTATCAGTTTCTCTAATTTCATTATCGACATTTTATAAGGAAAATCAACAAAAAATGATATACTTGTAAAAATTTGTAAAAAATAGAAAAAAGCAATTGTGAAAAAATACAAAAAATATATGCTGCTTCTTTGTGAAAACGCCGAAAATCAGGCATGTATGGAAAACCTCCTTACAGTTTTTTGAAAAACGTGTTATTATAAAAATAAGAAAGAAAAGCGAAAGACGGGAAATAAAAAATGGAGGCGAGAGCGTGTTTCAGGTTGGAGATTATATCGTATATGGCAGCAATGGTATATGCAGGGTAGAGGAAATAACGCATCCGGATATTGAGGGGAGTACGCCGGATAAGTTGTATTATGTATTGGTGCCGGAGAAGACGCGGGACAGCCGGCTTTTTTGTCCGACAGACAATAACCGGGTTGTACTTCGGAGCGTGATTACAGCAGAGGAAGCAAAGGCGCTGCTTGAGGAAGTGAAGGAGATTGAACCGCTTAAAATCCAGAGCGAGAGACAACGGGACGACACGTATAAAAAGGCGATGAAGAGCTGCGACCTGCGTCAATGCGTGCAGATGATCAAAGCACTTTTAATCCGGAAGGAAGAACGGGAAGCAAACGGGAAGAAAGTGACCGTGACAGACGAGCGATATATGAAACTTGCCGAGGATGGACTTTACAGTGAACTTGCTTTGGCTATGGGGATAGACAGAGAAGAAATCAAAGAGAAATTTTTGGATTATTGTAAGTAATAGTCTTTTATTTTTGCGGATAATATAGTATAATACAGTTATCTAGGATAAATTTTTTAGAAAATGGAGGAATTACAAATGTTAGTTTCAGCTACAGAGATGTTGAAAAAGGCGAAAGCTGGTCATTATGCAGTTGGTCAGTTCAACATTAATAACCTTGAGTGGACAAAGTCAATTCTTTTAACAGCACAGGAATTAAACTCCCCTGTTATCCTTGGTGTATCTGAGGGTGCCGGAAAGTATATGACAGGATTCAAGACAGTTGCAGCTATGGTTAAGGCTATGGACGAGGAACTCGGAATCACAGTTCCTGTAGCACTGCATTTGGATCATGGAACATACGAAGGATGTTATAAGTGTATCAAGGCTGGCTTCACATCTATCATGTTTGATGGTTCTCATTATCCATTCGAAGAGAACCTTGCAAAGTCAAAAGAGCTTGTAAATGTTGCACATCAGCTTGGACTTTCAATCGAGTGTGAAGTTGGTTCCATCGGTGGAGAAGAAGACGGCGTTGTAGGTATGGGTGAGTGCGCAGATCCTGAAGAGTGTAAGATTATTGCAGATCTTGGCGTAGATATGCTTGCAGCAGGTATCGGAAATATCCATGGTAAGTATCCAGCAAACTGGAAGGGACTTTCCTTCGAGACTTTGGATGCAATCCAGCAGAAGACAGGTATTATGCCACTTGTACTTCATGGAGGTACAGGTATTCCTGCAGACATGATCAAGAAGGCAATCACACTTGGTGTATCAAAGATCAATGTAAATACAGAATGTCAGCTTTCATTCCAGGAAGCTACAAGAAAGTACATTGAAGCTGGTAAGGACCTTGAAGGCAAGGGATTTGATCCACGTAAGCTCCTTGCACCTGGTGCAGAAGCAATCAAGGCAACAGTGAAAGAGAAGATGGAACTTTTCGGATCTGTTGGAAAAGCTTAATAAGTAACTTCATTCAAAAAACTAGATGTACAGACCGCTCTGCTTTGGCAGGGCGGTTTTTTTGTGATATGTGGAAAGCGTGATTGATTTTCTGCTGATTTTCCCCCGTATTTTCTTGTTGTATCTCTTGTTTCCTGTGTCGCCTTGTATTATAATTATTATAATTATGCGGCATTATGCCCTATTATGTAAACTGGCACATGATAAATAGAAGGAAACACGTATGGCTTTAAAACATGTAATGATCAACGATATAATTGCGGAGCATAGTGCACGGATGCAGAATCTGAAAAAGTACTATCCTTTTTTTGTGCTGAACGAGACAACCTTCACACAGTATAAAGAAGGAAAGTATGCATTTTTGGATATGGGTTATATCACGATGGCAACCTTGCGTTTTTTCATCAATGAGAACAATTTCCATGAGAAGGATGTCACATATGAGGAGTATGAAGCATTTTTGAGGGAGCTTCTGACACGTGATTTCAGATTGGAGGAGAGCCCATCGGAACTTCGCGAGCTTTGCTCCTATATATTTGATAAGATCAAAAATGACGGACGGGCGTTTTCTTTTCATTTTTATGATCCGGAAGCCAGAGAAAACAAAGTGGCCCGTGTGAAGCTGATTGACAGCCATATCACACAGGGACAAGTGTTTTACACGATCACATCGGATGGAATCGAGTTTTATCTTGATACAAAGGAAGTAAAAGAAGAGAGCCGGATCAACGTATCCCAGCTTTTGCTTGAAAAGATGATCAATGCAAATAATTTCAAAGGTGGCATCGATGTTGTACGACGGATCAACAGCCAGGTGATCTCTCTGATCGAGCAGAAAAATGAAGTAGTAAAACTGCTTGGAGTAGATGTGTTCGAAGGTGCAAAAGCATACGAACAATTCATGGATACGACAGCAAAATGGTTCTCTGAAGAGCAGAAGCTTTTTGTGAAGAACAAGGCACTCGTAGATAAAGCAATCGAAAAAGCAGAGTTTGAACGTGACACGGATGGGAGTGCTCCGACGCTTCGTTCCAAAGCATTAGCAGAAATCAGCCAGCTCGAGACGGAACTCAAACGAACGATCTACAATCACAGCCGCCTGATCGGGGAGACGACAGAACTCTCACAGCTTTCGGATCAGATTATAAACCGGGCAAAGCTTAGGAAATTAAGACCGGTATTTGATTTCAAACAAAGTCTGATACAGATTATGAAGCAGGATGATCCGGCGATGATGCGGCATGTGCTTGAACCGTTGTTTGCACCGCGAATGGAACGTTTCTTTACCATGCGGAATATCGACAATATCCTGACGTTGAAGAGTGACGACAAACAGGAGACGGAAAAAATCGAGAAGCGGGAGATTACACCGGATTTCAAATACGAAGATGAGATATTGGAAGAAAAAATCGGAAAGAATTTTGCACATATGTTTTTTGAACTGTGTGATCAGCTTAAAAAGTGGAATCGTCTAAGCTTGAAGGAATACAATGGAATCTTAGAGATTAAGTTTGGGGAAGAGATATATGAAAACCGTGATTATTATGCTTTTTTAGTGCATCTGGCGGGGAAGAAGCAATATGATACGTCTGCGATGTTTGAAAAGCAGGAAACGATGCTTGAAGAAATGGTCGTCAGACATCTGACACAGGAAGAACGGGAAAAAATACAGGATATCCGGTTTTCGATTACATTTGGAACGGATGAAGTAGCAATCCAGCCGGTATTTACAGGAAAGACAGGAGCGGAACAGACCGAACCGTTTGTTGTAACTGATATGAATTTTGAAAAGGAGGCAGTCAGATAATGGAACAGCGGAATCTTGAAAAAGCATTGGATATCTATGCGGCACTCATTACCGGACAGGAGATTTCCAGAAAAAATCCGGATACGCGGGACATGTATGAAGAGTTTTATGCAAATGCCGCTGTGTATGACATCGTGACGAAGATGATGAAAAAACTGAATCTGAATCTGTATGAATACCAGGATGCCATCTATCTGACCGCGGGAGAAGGAAACCGGGTGTTTGGATATACAAACGATGATATGAAGCGCGTGCTTGGACTGCGGCTGAACCGGGAATTATATATGGTATATTTTATTTTATATAATTTCCTGCTCCTTTTTTATCAGGATTCTGCGTCGTATCAGGTGAAAGAATATGTGCGGCTTGAGGATGTGATCGAGCAGGTGACAACCTACCTGCAGGCAATCACAAAAGATCTGTCTGTATATTCTATGAGCGATGTGGAGGCAGACAGCTTCAAGTCATTGGCACTTTTGTGGGACGAACTGCCGCTTGTGACTTCGGACGAGAAAGACAAAAATCGTGCGAGCCGCGCGTCCCGTACAGGATATGTGAAACTGACATTTAATTTTCTGCAGGAACAGAAGCTTTTCCTGGCAGTGGAAGACCGGTATTATCCGACAGACCGGTTCCATGCGATTGTAGAAAATTATTTCGAGGAATACAAAGGAAAAATCTATAAAGTACTGGGAGGAGAGACGCATGCCTAGTATCAACCGGATTCGTGTAAACAATGTAAAATATAATTTTGGAACGCAGTTTTATGATGATTTTTCTATGCGTATGTATGGAAAAAACACATTGTATGATTTGGCAAACGGTGGTGGAAAAAGCGTTTTGATGCTTTTGCTTTTGCAAAACGTGATACCAAACTGTACGCTCGATGAGAAACAGCCAATCGAGAAACTGTTCCGGACAGGCAATGGAAACACAACGATCCATTCCCTTGTGGAGTGGAAACTCGATGAGCAGGATCAAAAAGAAGGTTACCGGTATATGACAACTGGTTTCTGTGCCAGAAAAGCGAAAGATGTGGAAGGAGAAACTGCGAAAAAAGATGTCGCAGCAATCGAATATTTCAACTATTGCATCTTCTACCGGGAATACAACAAAAACGATATCATCAACCTGCCGCTGTCAAAAGACAAGGAACGGATTACATTTCAGGGGCTTCGCAATTATTTAAAGGAACTGGAACATCGCGATATGTCGCTCAAAGTCTGTATCTTTGACCGCAAAGGAGAGTACCAGCGGTTTATCAGCGGCTATGGATTGCATGAAAGCCAATGGGAAATCATCCGGGGTATCAATAAGACCGAAGGTCATGTGCGGACATATTTTGAAACAAATTATAAGACGACACGGAAAGTTGTGGAAGATTTGCTGATCGAAGGAATCATTGAGAAAGCGTATGCAGTAAAGACGATGCGCGAAGGCGAAGATTCCGATACGATGGCAAAGCTTTTGATGGATATCAAAGAGCAGTTGACTGTGCTTGCAAAAAAGAAAAAAGATATTGCAAGTTATGATCATCAGGCAGAGCTGATAGAAGTATTGCGGGATAAAGTTGCATCTTTTATGAGTCTGTATCAGGAGCAGGCAGAGTTAGAAAAACTGTTTGCGGATATCTGTGTGACAGGCGAAGAGTTTGTAAAACATGACGCAGATACGCTCGAACGCCTGGACAGTGAGCGAACGGAAAAACGTGAGAAAAAGGATGAGCAGCGAAAGAAGATAGAGTGCCTGAAAGTGTCACGTGATAAGCGGCAGCTAGATGCACTTTCCGCGGATATAAAGAAAGCAGAGCAGCTGCTTTTGCTGCAGCAGCAGCACGTGGAACAGGAGACGGAAAATCTGGCTCAAAAAGAGAGCATGAATGAGTATCTCGAATACGTGGCAGACCGGAAGAAAAAAGACAACTTAGAAGCATTTGTGAAAGCACAGATGAATGAGTCCGCATTTGATGAAGATTTATTATATACATATGCATATAATATCAAGATGCGTATGGATGTGAAGATGACAGAATTGCGAACCCAGATCAGCACACTTACGGAGCAGTTAGAACGTGAGACGGCAAAGCAGAAGTACAATGCCAAGATGCTTTCCGAGATGCAGATCAGACAGGCTGTCTGTGAACAGAGCAAGAAAGAAGCAGAAGAAGAAATAAAGCTTGTTTCGGAACAACTCTCCAAGATCCGTATGGAAATGAACGAGATCCGGTTTACAAGTGTGGATGACCAGCTGCAGGAAAATGAAGAGCAGCAGCGCGCATGGCAGGAAAAACTTTCACAGGAAGAGGCGTTTACAGAGGAGCAGAAAAAGCTTCTCGACGCAGAACGGGAGAGATTCCTGGCGTTGCAGGTAAAACAGACAGAAACGGAAAATATAGAAGCAACGCTGCGTGAAAAGGAAAAAGCATACAGGGAAGCAGCCGATAAGCTGAATAAAATCCAGACGATTTATGGCGCGGTGGAATTTGATGCATTGACCGATGTGCTTGCAGACCGTATCCGGGATGCGGTACTTAAGATCGCGGATTTGAAAAAACAAGTTGAAAAAAGCGAAAAAGTTGCGGAACGTCTGGCAGAAGGCCGGTTGATCGGCGTGTCGGAAGGTGCCGGAAAAGTACTCGATTATATCGAGACAAGACATGGGGTTACAGCCATTTATGGCATGGACTATGTATCAGCGCTGCCACCGGACAAACAGGCGGCGGTCCTTACGGCAAATCCGCAGTTAGTATATGGAGTTGTTGCAGAAGATTTTGAAACACTGGAAAGCGATCCGAATATCCGGTCCATCGATACCGGTTCGGTTCCGGTTTATATCTATGATAAAAATCATATGGAAGATATGGCGATGCACCTTGGCGACAATGTGTTTGCCGTTGCGGCTTCCGCAGAATATATGCTGGATGCAGAGACGATCAGTACACTGGTTGCAAAAGAACGCACGCATGGAACAGAAGTGAAAGACCAGCTTGCCATGCAGGAAGAGATGCTTTCGGCTTACCGGGAAGATCAGGCTTTTTTGATCCGGCTTTCCGATCAGGATCTCCTGCAAGCAGGAAAACAATTAGCAGATGCAGAAAAAGGGATATCGGACATAAAACAGCAGATCAGTGCGTGCAAAGAAGCAATCGCTGATGCGGAAAAGAAACTGGGACAGTCCAAAGAAAAGCAACAGGAATATAAAAAACAATGCGAAATCTGCAAACAGGATCTAAGCCGGCTTTATACGGTCCGTCAGCTTCAGCAGGTTGTTGAAAACAAAGAGCAAAGACAGGCACAGGCAGCGGCAGATTTGAAACAATTAGAGGAACAGCGGGCTTCTTTTCTGGCACAGGGTGGCGACAGCCAGATTAATGTGGAAGAAACCGATGCAAAAATCCATTCTTTGCAGAAGACATTGGATCATCTGAGCCGGGATTGGAAAGATAATTTCAAAAAATACTATAATATTGACCACGAGTATGATGTCCTTACGATTTCGGATGAGGATCTGCGGGCACGGTTTTTTACTATGATTGATGATAACCGGGCGGATATGCGCGCGATGGAAGACAAACAGATGGTGATAGAAACTTTGCGTGCATCCATGGAAAAATCCAGAAAAAATATTGGGCAGCGTGGGGTTGATTTTAAAGAATTAGAGGATTTGGAAAGCCGTAATCTGCTATATTATTCGGACGAAACGGTTCTGCGTACATGCAGGGAAGATATCGCGTTCGCAAAAGAGGAACAGAAAAAACAGGAGCAGAATCTGGCGAAGATCCGGTCCAAGGCAGACAAGCTCGAAGGAAGTATCCAATATGCGATTGAAAATATACAAAACGGGTTTGGAAGTTATGAGGATATCGAGGCATCAGAATCCGAAATCATAGAAAGTTTAGAGAGCGGGCAGGTGCTGCTTGCAAGGCTGGAAGCTGCGGCGAAGGCCTGTGATGAAGCGTACCGGTCTTACGAGAAGCGCCAGCGTTATATGATGGATTTGTACAAAGATGTGAAGCGGATTGTAACATCGCATGACATCCCGCTTGAGGATGCAAAACCGATGGCGGAGGAAAAAGAAAAACTCCGGGAGCTTTTTGAATCCAGATTGATGCAGTTTGACCGAAATTGTAAGCAGCTCGAACGAGCCAAAAATGAATTATTGAAATTCAAAGGGAACACAGCGCAGACATTTGATGAGATGCAGGCATATGAGCTTGCCGGAACAATCCGGGATGATGTCCTGATTCCGGACACATATGGGATGGCAAAGACTCTGGTTGAAAATCTCGAATCGATGGTTGAATATGTAAAACTTGAACGTGACCGTGTGGAAAAAAGTCTCACAGATATGGAAAGCTTAAAAGCAAACTTCGAGGAGCAGTGTCTGCAGCGGTGCCTGGATGTGCGGACCGAGTTAGATAAGCTTCCGAAGCTTTCCCGTATCATCATGGATGATGAAGTGATCCAGATGGTAGGTCTGCAGGTGCCTTATGTAAAAGATGAATTTTTGAAGCAGCGTATGTCGGATTATATTGACCGCATCGTGGCACAGGCGGACGACTATGACCAGGACCGTGAGCGGATGAAATACATCCGGAACAGTCTGACTCTGAAGAAACTGTTCAGCGTGATCGTGACCGATATGAATGCGATAAAATTAAGCTTATATAAACGGGAACGAATCAAAGAGCAGAGTCGGTATTTGAAGTATGAGGAAGCGGTCGGAAGCACCGGGCAGTCCCAGGGTATCTATATCCAGTTTTTGATTTCTATCATCAATTATATTTCCGGTATGTACCGAAATGGAAATGAAGATACAGGAACAAAGACAATCTTCATCGATAATCCGTTTGGCGCGGCAAAGGATGTATACATATGGGAACCGATTTTTGCACTTTTAGCAGCCAACCATGTGCAGCTGATTGTGCCAGCACGTGGTGCAACGCCGGCGATTACCGGACGGTTTGATGTGAATTATATTTTAGGACAACAGATGGCAGGGGGAAAACAGTTGACTGTCGTTGTCGACTATACAAGTAAAGTGGAGCAGGAAGAGCTTGTATATCAGGATCTCGAATACGAGCAGGTGAGCTTCGACTTTATCTAGGGAAAGACAGAGGATAAATCATGCACTACAAGGAAGTAAAAGCAATTTTATCTCCACAGAATGGATTGAACATCTATCGGGGATGCAGCTATGACTGCATGTATTGTGATGCGCGGAGTGCGTGCCACCGGATGGATCATGAATTCGGGGATATCGAAGTAAAAGCACATGCAGTCGATATGCTGGAGTATGCTTTGAAAAAGAAACGGACAAGGAGTATGATCCAGGTGGGCGCTGCATCCGAACCATATCTTCCAATCGAAGAAGAATTACAACTGATCCGCCGGTGCTTAAATCAGATCGAACGGTTTGATTTTGGACTGGTGCTTCATACAAATTCGACATTGGCACTCCGGGATATTGATATATTAGATAAGATCAACCGGAAAACAAAATGTGTGGTCATTGTCCGTGTTTTTACCTGTGATCCGGTTCTCTCGGACAAGCTGGAACAGGGAACGACCTCACCGGAAGAACGGTTCATGTTGATACAGAAACTTTCGGAGCGAGGCATTCCGGTCATTGCAAGTATTTCCCCGATTCTGCCATATATCAACGATTCGCTGGAAAAGATGCGGTCACTGCTTTGTGCCTGTGCAAAGGCAGGCGTCTATGGAGTGTTGACCGATAAGCTGTGCCCGGTACTCCGGGAAGGAAATAAGGAGCGGTTTTATCAGAAACTTTATAAAACATTTCCGGAATTGTATGACCGGTATGAGAAAGAATTCGAAAATGAAAAAAGCTTGAAAACAAAAAACTATCCGGAACTTATGAAGACGTTCCGGGAAGTCTGCGAAGCGGAAAAATTGCAATATGACAAGGAAGAATTACTTCGATTTACGAGGGAGTATAAAAACAAGACAATCGGAACACAGCTTAGTCTGTTTGATATGATGGGATAAACGAAACACATACGGAATCATTCGGTGATATGTGATAGGAGGAGATGGAGAAGATGAGTAAGAGCAAAAAGGAAAGACAACAGGAAAAAAAGGTCCAGTTGCAACAGGTAGCTACGGAAAAGAAAAAGGTAGATTTATCGAAAGCGACGGAAGAAAAAAAAGAACCGGTGCACGTGGAAACAAATGTGGCTTCCGGTTCAGATGCAACGGATATCCGGATGAATTTTTATTCCGGTATGTCGATGCTTATGACAATTATGGCAGCTGTATCAGCAGTGGTAGCAATGATCGTGGCAGCAAGGGGCTTTTATTATATTTTGCAGACCTTGTATGATGAGACACAGACGGATATTGTGCTTTTGAGTGATAATCTGCTCGCTGTAGACTTTAGTCCGTCCCTCCGCATTTTTCTGTATGTGATGGGATTGCTGATGGCAGTACAGGTTATTCTTTCTCTCATAAGTACGGTAACAGCCATGAATCCAAAGAAAAAACCAATCGTTTCCGTCGCTGTTTTGATGACGGTGCTGGCAGTCGCTACATTGGTACTTTATCTGATCGGATATTCAAAGACAAGTGATATCGCAAATATGTTCTCCAGAGTGGAGATACATAAACAAATAGGACTGTATACCATTTATTTGTATGTGTTGATCGCAAATCTGGTTTGCACCGTGGCGAACCTGTTTGGACAGAAGTATGGATTGAAGAAATATAAAAATACAGGCAGCACCTGTTAATACAATAAAAACGTATAGGAGGATAGGAAGATGGCATTTAAGGATTTTGTAAAGACAGTCAAAAGTGAAGCTGGTGATGCCGTGGAAGTTACAAAGCTCAAAGCGAAAATCAGCAAAGAAAAGGCAAATATCAAGGAGACATACGAGGCAATCGGTGAGATCTTCTACAACAAAGTAAAAGAAGGTGCACAGATGGATCCGGAATTTGCACCGTTAGTAGAGAAGATTGACGCTGCAAAAGAGTCAATCAAAAAATGCAATGAAGAAATCGATCATGTGAAGATGAACTAAAATAAGAAAGCAGAGGAATAAAAAATGGACTACAATCAATTGAGCTTAAAAATGCATGAAGAAAACCACGGAAAACTCGAAGTCGTATCGAAAGTGCCTATCAATAACCGCGATGATTTAAGTACCGCTTATACACCGGGCGTTGCAGAGCCATGCCGCAAGATCCATGCAAATCCGGCTGACGTATACAAATATACATGCAAAGCGAATACTGTCGCTGTTGTATCCGATGGCACAGCCGTACTTGGACTTGGCGATATCGGACCGGAGGCAGCGATTCCGGTTATGGAAGGAAAATCTGTTTTATTTAAGCGTTTTGCTGGTGTGGATGCATTTCCGATTTGTCTGGATACAAAGGATGTCGATGAGATCGTGGAAACCGTAAAGCGGATCGCGCCGGTATTCGGTGGTATCAACCTGGAAGACATCTCTGCACCACGTTGCTTTGAAATCGAGAGACGTCTGAAAGAAGAACTCGATATTCCGGTATTCCATGACGATCAGCATGGTACAGCCATTGTCGTATCCGCAGGCCTTCTCAATGCATTGAAGCTGGTTGGAAAACCATTTGACAAGGCAAATGTCGTGATCAATGGCGCCGGGTCTGCCGGTATTTCTATCTGTAAGCTGCTGCTTGCACTTGGTATCGGAAATGTTGTATTGGTTGACAAGAATGGTGCGCTCTGCCCGGGTGAGGATTGGATGAATCCGGCACAGGCAGCGATGGCAGAGGTGACAAACAAGGATAAGCAGACAGGTGCACTTGCAGAGATTATGAAGGGCAAGGATGTCTTTATCGGCGTATCCGCACCGAATATTGTAACGGCAGAAATGGTCGCATCAATGGCAAAAGATCCGATTGTATTCGCGATGGCAAATCCGACACCGGAGATTATGCCGGACGAGGCAAAGAAGGGTGGCGTGCGCGTGATGGCTACCGGACGTTCGGATTATCCAAATCAGATTAACAATGTCCTTGTATTCCCGGGTATTTTCCGTGGTGCACTCGATGCAAAGGCAACGGCAATCACAGAAGAGATGAAGATTGCGGCAGCCAAGGCGATTGCTTCGATTGTAACGGATGAGGAACTAAATGAGGAGTATATCATTCCGGGTGCTTTTGATGAGAGAGTGGCAAAGGTCGTTGCCAAGGCAGTATCGGATGAGGCAAAGAAGCTCGGAATCGTAAAATAAAGTAATTGAAATGAATATTGCGGGGAGGCAGACAATGAATGAGGCAATTACACCAGCGTTAGAACAAGCAATTTATGCATATATAAATGGACAGACCAGTGCGTTTTCCGTTATTGTTGAGGAATCTGTGCAGTATGTGTACACATATGTACGATATCTGTTTGGAAATAGAAGTTTTTCGGAAGATGAAATTTTGGATGGAGTGCAGTATATTTATGAGGAATTGGGAAGAACGCTTGCAGGGCTTCCCGGTGCAGCTGATTTTTATGGCTATATATATGGAATTGCAGAACGCGTGTGTGCTGCGTATGTACGTGAAAGAAGCTGGTCGTTTCCGGAAGAGATGGAAAACACAGAGATCGGTGAATTTGTTATTCCGGCAACTGTAGCGGAGAGTCAGGAAAAACAACATTATGTACGGGATATTCTGTTTTCAGAACTCAATGATTATGAACGTATGGTGTTAGTCTCACATTATTGCGGAAATCGTGCCACAGAACGGATTGCACAGGATCTTGGGGTGACGGAACAGGCAGTACTTACAATTCTTGCACATGCAAAGTATACAATCAAGACCAATCTTTTGGCATTGGAATCGGATCCTTCCGTATCTATGTGTGAGATAGCCCCATGGGTGCAATATTTTGAGCAGGAAGATGCCTATTATTGTCAGGTGCCACAGAAACTGGTGGATCGGATAGGTAAAGTCTGCGGTGTACTTGCAACCGGAACCGGCGCTATAGCAGCCGGGATGGCTTTGACTGGTGCAGATGCGGTTGCAGGAGGAGCCGGAGCGGCAGGATCTGCTGCCGGAATGTCCGGCGGCTATGCAGCGATGGGAACGTCCGGAGCAGCATATGGAGCGTCTGCGGTAGGATCCGCTGGCGGCTATGCAGGAGTTGCAGGTGTGGTTGGAAACAGTGCTGCGGCAGGTGGGGCAGCTGGAAATGTTGCAGTAGCTGCGGCAGGTGGGGCAGCCGGAAATGGTGTGGCAGGAACAGCCGTTGCAACCGTAGGTAAAGTAGCAGCTGGAAAAGGAATTGGAGCGTTTTTCGCAACGGTTGGTGGGAAGATAACAATTGGTGCAGTTGCGACAGCTTTGGCAGTTGGCGGCGGTGTAGCAGCCCATCATGTGATTACAGAACATCAGGCAGATCCTGCAGATCCGGCGCCGGTGGTGGCAACAGCAAGTGATGCAACCATAACGGATGCAGATGGAACAACGGAAATGTTAACGCAGAACAACACTCTTACAGATGAGCAGATTTATGTGAAGTATATGAATGAAAATCTGCTTCCGTTGTATGGAGCTTTGGATCTAAATGGTCAGACGGTTGATATCCAATATTCCGATGATTATAATTGGGAAGCGCCAAACTGGATTTCTGCGAATAATGGGATTCTCTCATCTTCAATTGAAGATTATGATGGAGATGGTACAAAGGAGTTAATTGTATTCCGAATGGATCAAGGCGAAAAAGGGGGGGATTTCATTGAAGCAAGTTTGTATAAAAGAAATGAAGATTCTGTGACATTATGCGATTGTCAGACACTTGGTTTTGCCGGCGCTTACAATGCATTTAGTGAGGGCTATACAGGAAATATGTTTTTCAGTATGCAAAATGCAGGGATTGAACCAAATGATTATAGAGAAGTGCGGATATCAACCGATTTGGTTGATTGTGACGGACAAAAGGCATTATGCTTATATCAGCAGGAGTTTTGGCATATCGCAATTCCATATGAGTATTTTTATACAGACGACGATTATGATACCGGAACAAATGAAAATATATATTCAGACATAAAGTATCAGATAATAAAAGTACAGGATAATAAGTTTGTATATGACAGTTATTATAACAGCGACTATAGTTACCTTGATAAAAAATCTGATTATGATAACTCATCACTGTATATTAGTCAGAGAGAAGAAGAGTATGTATTTGAAAATGGAGTAATCAAGGGGCTGGGATCCCATAATTATTACGATTATTCTTCTGTGGATGATCCAACAGATGAAACAACTGGTGATTATCAGGATTTTGAAACTTTTTTCAGAAGAAGAGGTATTCAGAATATTACTGCAAATGAAGAATATAAATCGAAATTAACTGCCGGTATGATTGGAGCAGACAGCGAAATATTTAATATAATGATTACAAAAAATCCAGATGCAGGGATGTCGGAACAATATCAATTGACGGTTTCGGTAAATGATAGTACATCTCTGTTTGATGCGACCGTTCCAAAGACAAAAGAGGCAGAAGTACCTGCAAGTGATGCGGTTTATTTGGATGGTACGCTTGCTTTGTATTATTATGATGATGGAAATGCACAGTTAAAGACAACCGATGGCAGGGAGATAGGTCTTGTGTTTATGCCGGATACGAAATTGCAGTTTGATTCGAATGATCTTTATTTAGAGGCCGGCTCCATTCTTCGTGTGGAACTCGGCGATGCTACAACCGGCACAGATGAGTATATTGCAGATCAAGTGTCAGAATGGTATGAGGTAAAATCGGTATTTATTTATGACATGGATATGTCGTATTTGGGTGAGGAAAAGCCCGTGATATATCTATATCCGGAAAAGCGCGAGGAGGTTTCGGTCAAGCTGCATTGTAATGGAAAATTGACATGTACCTATCCGGATTATAGAGATGGATGGAAAGTAACCGCAGAGCCGGATGGCACGTTGTACGATGCGGATGGAAAGCAGTATAACTATTTATATTGGGAAGGCGTTACAAATCAGCCATTTGATATGTCGAGAGGATTCTGCGTGGAAGGGAAAGACACTGCGGCATTTTTGGAGGAATCACTTGAGAAACTCGGACTCACGAGAAAAGAGGCAAACGAGTTTATTATATATTGGCTGCCGCGTATGCAGAATAACAAATATAACATTATTTCATTCCAGACAACCGCTTATACGGATAATGCGGTATTGGATATTGATCCATTGCCGGATACTACCATTCGTATTTTTATGGCATGGAAATCGGTGGATGAAAAAATAGATATAAAACCACAAGTATTGACAGCTCCAAAGAGAAAAGGATTTACCGTCGTTGAGTGGGGTGGCTCAGAGGTTGGATCGAAGAATATGGAGTAGGCAGGAGGTAACTGTATGGACGGAATGCAGCAGAAATTAGATCAAGTGCAGATAGAAGTCAATAAAGTGATCAAAGGCAAGGAGGATGTCGTAAAGAAGGTTCTTGCCGCCGTGATCGCGGGTGGACATATTCTGATGGAGGATATTCCGGGGGTAGGCAAGACGACGCTTGCGACAACATTTGCAAAGAGTATGTCGATGCACTATAAGCGTGTGCAGTTTACGCCGGATGTACTGCCAAGTGATATTTTGGGCTTTTCAATGTATAACGCTGCCACCAAGGAATTTGAATACCGTGAAGGTGCGGTTTTTACAAATCTGTTCTTAGCGGATGAGATCAATCGTACCTCGCCGAAGACACAGTCCGCATTGCTTGAGGTTATGGAAGAAAAAACAGCAACGGTCGATGGCGTGACCCGACCGCTGCCGGATCCGTTTGTAGTCATTGCGACGGAGAACCCGTATGGCTCTTCCGGTACGCAGATGCTGCCGGAATCTCAGTTGGACCGTTTTATGGTCTGCCTGTCGATGGGGTATCCAAGTCACGCAGATGCAGTGGCAATCCTGAAGGGAAATGCGGAAAAGCCGGTTTCAAAAGTGCAGGAAGTGATCTCAAAAGAAGAGGTGCTTGCGCTGCGTACAATGACAAATAATCTCTATGTAAAAGAGGATATCTATGAGTATATTGTAAATCTGGTGGAGGCAACCCGGACGATGGAGATTTTCTCAATGGGAGCGAGTCCGCGAGGTACGATCGCGCTTTTGCGTATGGCAAAAGCGATGGCAGTGATTGACGGCAGAGATTATGTGTGTGCGAAGGATGTGCAGGATGTGGCACGCGATGTGTTAGGACATCGTGTGAAGCTTTCAGCACGTGGAAAGGCACAGGGGATTACGATGCAGCAGGCAATCGGCATGCTGGTTGCGCAGGTGGCAGCACCGAGGGTATAAAGTTTGGCAGAATATATTTTTCGCATAATTGGATATGGCATACTGGTGGCGGTAACAGGCGTAATCTATATATTTCTACATAGCCATTTTTATTTTCTTGCGCTCGTTTTGATGCTGGCAGGACCTGTGCTTTCACTTCTTGCTGCACTTTTCCTGCGGCGATATCTGAATGTGGAAGTCATGTGTACGCAGGATTCCCGTGGGGTTCAGGGGGAGACTGCGTATTTTACAATCCGGGTCAAAAATCCGACGTGGTTTGTATCCCTTGACACGAAGCTTGTTGTGAATGTGGAGAACACCCTGTTTGAGACGATTGGACAGCAGATTTTTTCGATTCCGGTTCATGCAGGGAAAGGATATACGCTCACACTCCCTGTCACAGCTATGTATCCGGGAATCATCCGGATCGGTGTCTCCTGTGTATACATCAAAGATTTAATGGGATTTTTTCGACTAAAAAAACGAGTGGAATCAGCCGCAGAACAAAGTATTCTTCCGCGCGCAGTTCCGGATATCCCTTATGAGAAAACTGCGCTCGAACAGGGAATGCTCGAGAGCGAGGAAAGTTCAAAACGGGGAAATGATTTTTCGGATGTGCAGGAAATACGGGAATATATCCCCGGCGATAAATTGATGAGTATCCACTGGAAACTCTCTGCCAAACGGGATATTTTGATGGTAAAAGACCGTGTCAGCATGTCGGATCATCAACTCGTGATTGTGCCGGAGCTTTTCCTTGGCCGCCCGATAGAACTTAGCGCAGTTCTTACGATGACGTATTCGGTCATATTGGAACTGATTCAGGCACAGACGACCGTGCGGCTTTTGTATTGGAGTGCAAACCGGTATGAATATGAAGATATGAGAATTGACTATAAAGAAGATCTGGATGCGGCATTTACACGCATGTACTACGAAAAAACGTACAAAAATCCAAATGAAGCGGCGGAACACATGGCGCTTGTACACCCGGAGATGCACGCATATCTGCATGTATATACAGATGGACAGGGCGCACAGATGGTTGTGCGGGAAAATGAGTAGGTTTTAGAATGGCAAAAAAGACGAATGTGGATACAATTGAACCGATGGAGCTGTGCGAGGGCGTGTACCTGCAGGAAGAATTCTTCGAGAAGAAGGAAAACCGGGTACTTACCCTGCTGTTGAAAGGATTCATTGTCTATCTTCTTTCTATGGGAAGTATAGGCTTTTATCTGACAGCTTTTAACATTCGTTTTCAGGTAGGACTATGCCATGCGATCATCCTGCTTGTGTCACTTGGATGTGCGATGCTATATTACCGCTTGCTGGTAGAAAATCTAGGGTATCTGTTTTTGTTTGTGAGTTTTGCTTTTTTAGTATTGATATTCCGGGATTATATCAACAGTGGGTTTTATGCGGTTGTGAATATCACCGTTGATCAGGCAGCACAGTATTTTGATGTGGACGTCCAGAAACTGTATCAGGAAAAAATCGGGAACCGGTACGTGACAGTCACATTTGTTGCGTTGTTTATCGGAATCGTTCTGGATATTTTGTTAAATGTATATATCTCGAGACGGATGCAATATGCAACGGCAATCGTTATTATCATGAGTTTGAATCTGATTCCGCTTTATATGAAAGAGGAACCGGATCTTTTGTATGAACTTATGATGCTGGCGGGAATTTCAATGGCGGTTGTGTTTAAGGCGGGCAGGCATTACAGTCCACAGGTATCCATAAAAAGAAGCAGCCGGAAATTTGTGATACAGGGAAAGAAAAAGCGGGAAGTTTCGTATGTCTATGATGTAAAGGGCATGATACAGGCTGGCGCGATTGCGGTTGTGACGATGTTGTTTGTCGTTGTGAGTGCAGGTTCTTTGCGGCCGGCCGATTCGTTTAATACAGGATATATAGAAAACAAATATAAAAAGTTATCGATGCGTGCGATGACGACACTGCTTGTGGATGGACTCGAGGGCTTCTATCAACGAGGCGGTAATGATGGAGGCCTCGAAAGCGGAAAACTTGGGGCTGTGTCAACGGTTTATCTGGACAATCAGACAGATCTGATTGTCAAAATGGCACCATATACATCGAATCGTATTTTCCTGAAGTCATTTACCGGTGTCCGGTACAATCCGTATGCCAACCAATGGTCGTCTATGGATGAAATCCGTGGATATGATGCGATAAAAACAAGCAAAGCGGAGGCGGAGGCATTAAAAAAGAGTTACGAACAGGGATATGCGTATGGGTCTCATGCCAATATGGAGATTCAATGTGTGGATGGACCAGCAGACGTATACAGGCCATACTATGCATATGAGGTACTTGAGGGATCTACGGACCGGAACTATAAAGTATCCTATTATCCGAGACTCGATGACAACCAGACTGCTGTGGATTATGACACAATGCCATATACAGATATGGATTTGTATGTGCCGGATGAGAATATAGAGGCTGTTTCGGAAGCAGCGGCTGCGATTGGGACGATTGCGACAAACGAACAGGCAGTAAAACGGTTAAAGGAATATTATCAGGAGAATTATCCATATACCGTCCGCCCGGGTAAGACACCGAAACGAAAAGATTTTGTCAATTATTTCCTGGAAGAAAATAAAAAAGGATATTGCTCTTATTTTGCAAGTGCGGCGGTCCTGATTTTTCGGTATATGGGAATCCCGGCCCGCTATGTGGAAGGATATGCAATCGATTATGATCAGATCTTAGATGGAGAACTTGTGAAAGACGAATCATATTCGGACTACTACGAAGGGGATTCGGAACTGGGGGAGACTGCCTGTGTAAAAGTAAATGTGACAGATGCGGACGCCCATGCGTGGGTGGAAATCTATGATTCGGTGCTTGGCTGGTATCCGGTTGATGTGACGCCATCTTCGGATGAAGAGGAAGATGTAACAAATTTCTGGGATGAGTTTGCAGACATGATGGGTGGAGATGATGGAGAGGCAGATGCAGACGTGACAGAAAATACAAATGCATTTACGATATCGGATCAGCTTGTCCGGAATATATTGTTTGTATTAGCAGGACTTGCGGGACTTTTTGTGCTGGCTTTGATTTTCAGATATGGCATAAAAACTATGTTGTATTCGATTCACTTTGCGAAGGCATCCTATAATGATAAGCTTGTTATGTACTATAGTCGTATGACACATCGGTATGAGAAAAAACACCCGGATTTAAAAAACTGTAAAAATTATGAAACCCAGATTGCGTGTATGATTGCACATGTCAGAAATACCGACGAAAAGCAGATACTGGCTTTGCAGAAAGCGTCTGTGATCCGGATATTGAATCTGGCAGGCTTTTCTTACCGGAAGATTTCCGACGAAGAATACGGGCAGGCAGTTGGATATATAAAATCATTGATAAAAGCAGCGGCAAAAAAGTAAGAAACTGTGAAAAATGGTTTCGCTTTTTTGCTGGATAATGTTGACAAGTGATACAGAATGTGATAATATCCTACTAAATTGATAGGAAAGGTAGGAAGACACAAATGGCAGATATAAAACAGAGCGCAACAGAGTTGATTGGGAATACACCGATTTTACAGTTGAACAATTATTCAAAGCAGGCAGGAGTCAAGGATGCGACAATCCTTGCAAAGCTGGAGTATTTAAATCCGGCAGGTTCTGTAAAAGACAGAATCGCACTTTCTATGATTGAGGATGCAGAAGAAAAAGGATTGATCAAACCGGGTGCCACGATCATCGAGCCGACAAGTGGAAACACAGGAATCGGTTTGGCAGCAGTTGCAGCTGCAAAAGGATACAAGGCAGTCCTTACACTTCCGGATACGATGAGTATAGAGAGAAGAAACCTGCTTAAGGCTTATGGCGCAGAGATCGTTTTGACAGAAGGCGCAAAGGGCATGAAGGGCGCGATTGAAAAAGCGGAGGAGATCCATAAGGAGACACCTGGTTCTTACATCTTAGGACAGTTTGTAAATCCGGCAAATCCGAAGATCCACAAAGAGACAACCGGACCGGAAATCTATAAGCAGACCGATGGAAAAGTAGATATCTTCGTGGCAGGTGTTGGAACCGGTGGAACAATCACTGGTATCGGTGAGTATCTGAAGTCACAGAATCCGGATATCAAGATTGTAGCAGTAGAGCCAGCTGGAAGCCCTGTGTTGTCCAAAGGCATCATGGGACCACATAAGATCCAGGGAATCGGCGCAGGTTTTGTACCGGAAGTTCTGAATACAAAGATTTACGACGAGATTATCCCGATTGAAAACGATGATGCATTTGAGGAAGGCAGAAGATTTGCAATATCAGAAGGTATCCTGGTTGGTATTTCTTCTGGTGCGGCATTGAAGGCGGCAGTGATTTTAGCGAACCGCCCGGAGAATAAAGGAAAGACAATCGTTGCATTGCTTCCGGATTCCGGAGACCGGTACCTGTCAACATCATTGTTTTCAAAATAATTCATGACACACATTTCCCGCATAGAAATATGCGGGAAAAAATATGGGACGAAATCCCACAAAACAGGTATGAAAAATGGGAAAAATAACAAAAACAGTTGTATGCATTATCGCGCTTCTTGCAACCATGCTTACCGGGTGTAATACGACAAAACGGGACTATATTATAAATGTATCTTATGATCCAACCCGGGAATTGTACGAGGCATACAATCAGATATTTATTCGGCACTGGAAGGAACAGACGGGAAAAGATATCGATGTCATACAGTCTCATGGAGGTTCCGGCAAACAGGCACTGGAAGTATCAAACGGATTGGAAGCAGATGTCGTAACACTTGCTTTGGAGCAGGATATCCGTGCGATTGCCGACCAGGGTATGATAAATGAAGATTTTACAGATGAATTTCCGGACGATTCCGCACCGTATACTTCGACGATTGTGTTCCTTGTGCGAAAAGGAAATCCCAAAGGCATCCATGACTGGGATGATCTGCTGCGGGACGATGTCGGTGTAATCACACCGAATCCGAAGACGAGCGGTGGAGCTAGATGGAATTATCTGGCGGCGTGGTATTATTTTGAAAAGCAGGGGAAAAGCGAACAGGAAATACTGGACTGCATGGAGACGCTTTATAAACATGTGCTGGTGCTTGACTCAGGAGCGAGAGCGTCATCGACTTCTTTTGTGGAAAATGGACAGGGAGATGTACTGATCGCATGGGAAAATGAAGCATTTTTCAGCTTGGAAGAATATCCGGGTGAATATGAGATCATCGTGCCTTCGGCAACAATCTTATGCCAGCCAACGGTCGCGGTTGTGGATGAAATGGTGGAAAAGCACAAGACAAAAGATGTTGCAGAAGAATATATCCGCTATCTCTATTCGGAAGAAGCCCAGAAGTTAGAAGCCGAAAATTTTTACCGCCCGGTCGATAAAACGATTGCAAACGAATATGCACTTCCGGCAGGTGTGCGGGAAATCAAGGAGATTCCGTCAGACCAGAAGTGGATGGTTACAGATGTTGACATGACAGAGATAGAACATTTTGGAGGATGGGAGAATGCAGCCGGTGTGCATTTTGCAGATGGCGGTTTCTTCGATAGAATATATGAGCAGTAAAAGACAAAAGAGAGTAATTCCGGGATTTGGGTTGACATTTGGAATCATGATATCGATGCTTAGCGTGATTGTATTGATTCCGCTTTGCTCGCTTGTGATTTATACAGCGAAACTTTCACCGGCAGAATTCTTTCATATCATTTTGAATAAACGTGTGTTAAGTGCATACTGGGTCAGCCTCTCGACTGCATGTATTGCTTCGTTGATCAACGTAGTCATGGGATTGCTTATGGCATGGGTGCTCGTGCGGTATGATTTCCCCGGGAAAAAAATCATGGATGGCATGATTGAACTTCCGTTTGCGCTTCCGACTGCAGTCGCAGGTATTGCACTTACGCATCTGGCCACGCCGGATGGGTGGATCGGCAGTTTTTTTGCAAAGTTTGGAATAAAAATTGCATATACAAAACTTGGAATTATCTTTGCACTTGTCTTTGTCGGGATTCCGTTTGTCGTCCGCAGTGTGCAGCCGGTGCTTGAAAAACTCGATGGCTCGTATGTAGAAGCGATGGAGATTTTGGGCGCTACGCCGTTTCTGGCATTTCGGAAAGCGGTTTTCCCGGAGATTCTGCCAGCGCTTGCCGGAGGATTTACAATGGCATTTGCCAGGTGTTTGGGTGAATACGGAAGCGTTGTATTTATCGCAGGAAATAAGCCATTTGATACGGAGATTGCTCCGCTTTTGATCATGTCAAAGCTGCAGGAATTTGATTATACAGCAGCAACATCGATTGCGCTTTTGATGCTTGTGACAGCGTTTGTCATATTGATGATCAATTCTGTGATCCAGTACAAAGCAGCAAAGAAAGTGAAATAAATGAGGAACTACGATGGAGAAAAAAACATCAGTCAAAAAAGAAAACAAACTTGTGAAGTGGATTATGATCGGTGTCTGTGTGATTTTTTTGTTTGTGATGCTGATCCTGCCGCTTAGCTACATTTTGTATACATCTTTGCATGCAGGAATCGGCAAATTCGTGGCTGCAATCACCGATCTGTATACATTAAAAGCAATGAAACTTACAATCCTTGCGACTGTATGGGCACTTCTTGTCAATACGATCTTTGGCCTTTGTGCAGCCTGGTGCCTGACACGGTTTGAATTCAAAGGGAAAAAAGTCGTGACTGCTTTGATTGATCTGCCCCTTACAATCTCTCCGGTTATTGCCGGACTGATCTTTTTGCTTACATATGGACGACAGAGTATTCTGTATCCGCTTCTGGAACGGTTCGGAATCTCTATTACATTTGCGGTTCCGGGTGTGATTTTGGCAACTGTTTTTGTGACATTTCCTTATATCTCGAGGGAGATTATCCCGGTGCTCAATTCCATCGGGACGCAGGAAGAGGAAGCAGCTGCGTTGATGGGAATGAATGGATTTACGATTTTCCGCAAGATTACATTTCCACATATCCGGTGGGCGTTTCTGTTTGGCGTTGTACTCTGTTCGGCGCGAGCCATGGGCGAATTCGGTGCAGTGTCAGTTATATCCGGGCATCTGCGCGGACTTACAAACACGCTGCCGCTGCATGTGGAGATGCTATACCAGGGATATGATTTTACAGGCGCATTTGCAGTGTCTGCGCTGCTGATGCTCATGGCAATCATCATATTGATTTTGAGAAATATTTTAGAAAAGAAGGATGCCTAATATGGAATATGTGACTTTGAAAAATATAAATAAAACTTATGGTTCTTATCAGGCATCCACAGATGTCAGTTTCAGCATTGAAAAAGGAAAGTTAGTCGCTCTGCTTGGACCGAGCGGATCCGGAAAGACAACAATCCTCCGGATGATTGCGGGGCTTGAAAAACAGGACAGCGGCGATATCATTATCGACGGAAAAGTCGTAAATGACCTGCCGGGAAGCAAGCGCGGAATCGGATTTGTGTTTCAGAATTATGCGCTGTTTCGGTATATGACGGTTGCGGAAAATATTGCGACAGGTCTGAAAATCCAGAAGGTGCCGAAGAAACGGATAAAGGAACGTGTGGACGAGCTGTTAGAACTTGTCAACCTGAAAGGACTTGGCGACCGGTACCCGAACCAGTTATCCGGTGGTCAGCGCCAAAGAGTTGCGTTTGCCAGAGCAATCGCACCGAATCCGCAGCTTTTGCTGCTCGATGAACCGTTTGCGGCGATTGATGCAAAAGTCCGACAGGAGTTACGGAGCTGGCTTAGGGAGATGATCACGAATCTTGGAATCACAAGCATCTTCGTCACGCATGACCAGGACGAAGCGATTGAAGTTTCGGATGAGATCATATTGACAAACAAAGGAAGAATCGAACAGATTGGATCGCCGGCAGACATATATGCAAATCCGGAGACTGCATTTACTGCAAACTTCTTTGGGAAAAATGCAGTGTTTAAGGATTATCACGGTTTGCGTTCCTTTGCGCAGACGGAGGAGTTTGACGAAGTATTGATCCGGCCGGAATTTGTGCGGATCTACAAGGAAAATGAATCCCAGCAGTTCGCGGCAACTTCCTCACCGGGAAAAGTAATCAAGGTCGTGTTCCGAGGGGATTACTCCGAGATTACCGTCCGTGTCGGTGATAAGGTCATCGTCGGATCGAGAAGCATGGGCGACAATCCGGTGACAGTCGGGGAAGATGTGTATGTCCTTGTATACCGGCTGATCCTTACAAAAGACGATGAAGTAAAGATACTTGATAACTACGTATTGCTTGGCGACGAAGTATTTATGTAATAAGAAGAGAGAGGAACCGGTATGAATGAAGCATTTGAAATCAAAATATACGATACAGATATCCTGATCATCGGAGGTGGTACAGCCGGGTGCTATGCTGCCTATGTGGCAGGGCTAAGTGGAACCTATGATGTTGTGATTGCGGAGAAAGCAAATATCAAAAGAAGCGGCTGTCTGGCAGCGGGCGTAAATGCAATCAATGCCTATATCACAGAGGGAAGAACCCCGATGGATTATGTGAATTACGCAAAAAACGATGCAAAAGGAATTGTCCGGGAAGACCTGTTGTTATCCATGTCCGAGGGACTAAACGAAGTCACGAACGTGCTGGAGGAAAACGGGCTTGTGATATTGAAAGACGAAAACGGAAAGTATGTCACGAGAGGAAACCGGAATATTAAAATAAATGGGGAAAATATCAAACCGATTCTTGCAGATATGGCGGCACGTCAGAAAAATGTGACAGTGTTAAACCATGTCAATATCACAGATTATCTTGTTTGCGAGAATGAAATCTATGGTGCCATCGGGTTTGATGTCGACAAAAAAACAGTCTATGTCATCCATGCGAAGACGGTGCTTGTTGCAACCGGTGGTGCGGCAGGACTTTACCGTCCGAACAATCCGGGATTTTCGAGACATAAGATGTGGTATCCGCCATTTAATACCGGAGCCGGATATGCGATGGGAATCGAAGCCGGTGCAGAGATGACAACGTTTGAGATGCGGTTTATTGCACTCCGCTGCAAAGATACGATTGCTCCGACCGGAACCATCGCACAGGGAGTTCATGCAAAACAGATGAATGGACTTGGCGAAATCTATGAGACTAAATATGGTGTGGCAACCTGTGAGCGTGTGTACGGAACAACGAAAGAAAATCAGGAAGGCAGAGGTCCGTGTTATCTGAAAACGGATGAAATCAGTGCAGAGCAGGAAGAGGACCTCTACAAAGCCTATCTGAATATGGCGCCGAGCCAGACATTGAAATGGTTAGAAGGCGGCCAGGGACCAAAGTCACAGAACGTAGAGATTGAGGGGACGGAGCCATATATCGTTGGTGGACATACAGCAAGCGGTTACTGGATTGACGATACCCGTGCAACAACCATCAAAGGGTTGTATGCGGCCGGAGATGTCGCTGGAGGCGCCCCACAGAAGTATGTGACAGGAGCAATCGTCGAAGGGAAGATTGCAAGTGAAAGCATGGAACGTTTCCTCGAGGAACGAAAGTTCCAGACAAAGGATGCGGCATATTTTACAGAAAAGATACAGGATATCATAGATGGGTATGCACATTATTTTTCAAATGCGTCATCCCTTATTTCCATTGAACAGGCAGAGGAAACAATGCAGAAGATCATGGATACTTACGCTGGTGGAATCGGAAGCAGCTATCAGTTCAACGAAACCGGACTTGCACTTGCGAAGGAACATCTGGAGAGCTTGATTCCGGTTGTAGAAGCACTGCATGCAGAAAACATGGATGATCTGCTGCAGATTTACGAGATCAAAGAACGGATGACGGTCTGCTTTTCAGTGATTGCCCATCTGCTTGCCAGAAAGGAAACAAGATGGCACAGCTTTGCAGAGAATATGAGCCATCCGGATGAAGATGATGCATACAAGGAATATGTAAATTCTTACAAGAAGGATGGAGACATTCATATCGTGGAACGCAGGCTGGTAGATGCAGACCACAGACTCGTATTCCAGTTTGATGAAAAAAATCAATGCATGGCCGGAGGTGAGAGACAATGAGTATTGCAATCAATCAGCACAAATGTGCAGGCTGCGGGAAATGTGTGCAGGCGTGTCCCGGAAATCTGATCAAACTGCAGGATGGAAAAGCAGTGATCAAAAGAGAAAAAGACTGCTGGGGATGCACGTCCTGCTTAAAAGAATGTAAGTTTTGTGCAATCTCGTTTTTCTTAGGCGCCGATATGGGCGGAAAAGGGTCCGTCTTATCGGTGGAGGAAAAAGGCGATGTACGCACCTGGACCGTGACAGCGCCGGATGGCAGCAAAAAAGAAATTGTGATCCATACAAAGGAATCAAATAAATATTAAAGGAGACCGCATATGAGTACAAGAACACATTTAGATGAATTGGAAGCAGAAGCAATTTACATTATCAGAGAAGTTGCAGCAGAATGTGAGAAGCCGGTTATGCTTTATTCCATCGGAAAAGACAGCTCGGTTATGCTGCATCTGGCATTGAAGGCGTTTTATCCGGAAAAGCCGCCATTTCCGTTTTTACATGTCAATACAACATGGAAGTTCCACGAGATGATTGAGTTTCGTGATTATGTAGCAAAAAAATATGGACTTGAGATGATTGAGTATATCAATGAGCAGGGTGTCAAGGACGGAATCAATCCGTTTGACCATGGCTCAGCATATACAGATATCATGAAGACACAGGCATTAAAGCAGGCACTCGACAAATACGGATTTACAGCAGCATTTGGCGGCGGACGGAGAGATGAGGAAAAATCAAGAGCGAAGGAACGTATTTTCTCATTCCGTAATTCCGCACATGCCTGGGACCCAAAGAACCAGAGACCGGAGATGTGGAAGCTTTTCAACACGAAACTTTTCAAAGGAGAAGAGGTGCGTGTGTTCCCACTTTCAAACTGGACAGAGAAAGATATCTGGCAGTATATTGCACGGGAAAATATCGAGATTCCATCGCTCTATTTCGCGAAAGAACGTCCGGTTGTCGTCCGGGATGGCAATATCATCATGGTTGATGATGATCGTATGAAGGAGCGTCTGCGTCCGGATGAGAAGATTGAATATAAGAAAGTCCGTTTCAGAACGCTTGGATGCTATCCGCTGACCGGTGGTGTGGAATCGGATGCAGATACGCTGGATGCAATCATCGAGGAAACACTGAGTGCAGTATCTTCCGAGAGAACGACACGTGTGATCGACAACGAGGCAGCAGGCTCTATGGAGCGTAGAAAAAGAGAAGGATATTTCTAAGGAGGAACGGATATGCAGTTATTGAAATTTATTACATGCGGAAGTGTGGATGATGGTAAATCTACCTTGATTGGACATATATTATATGATTCGAAGCTGTTATATGCAGACCAGGAAAAAGCGCTCGAGCTCGATTCGAAGGTCGGCAGCAGAGAGGGAGCCATTGATTATTCCCTGCTTCTTGATGGCTTGATGGCAGAGCGGGAACAGGGTATTACGATTGATGTCGCATACCGTTACTTCACAACCGATAACCGGAGCTTTATCGTGGCAGATACACCGGGACATGAAGAATATACAAGAAATATGGCAGTTGGTGCATCGTTCGCAGACCTGGCAGTTATCCTGATCGATGCAAAACAGGGTGTGCTGACACAGACAAGAAGACATGCCCGAATCTGTGCGCTGATGGGTATTAAATATTTTGTGTTTGCAGTCAACAAGATGGACTTGGTTGGCTATGACGAAGCACGTTTTAAAGAGATTGAAGCGCAGATCAAAGACCTGCGGGAAGAATTGAAACTCGAAAACATCATGATCATTCCGGTTTCTGCAACAGAGGGTGATAATGTCACAACCAAAAGTGCAAATACTGCTTGGTACAACGGGCCGGCGCTGCTGGAGTATCTGGAGCAGGTAGATGTACAGGACAGCCAGAAGGAACAGGGATTTTATATGCCGGTACAGAGAGTGTGCCGCCCGAACCATACATTCCGTGGATTCCAGGGACAGATTGAGGCTGGCAGTATCAAGGTCGGCGATGAGATTACAACGTATCCAAGCAATGAGAAAGCGCATGTAAAGAGTATCAATATCGCTGGTGCAGATGCACAGGAAGCAGAGCTTGGTGAGCCGGTTACCATCCAGCTTGACCGCGAAGTCGATGTGTCAAGAGGATGTGTATTGTCTGTCGATTCCGGCATCTCTGTGACATCCTCTGTCGAGGCAACGCTTCTCTGGATGGATGATGCAGAACTCGAAGAAGGAAAGAACTATTATGTAAAGCTTGGAACAAAGCTGATTCCGGGCGTCATCAAGAATATTCTGTATACGGTTGATGTCAATACCGGCGAGAAAAAAGAAGCTTCGTCCCTGAAGAAAAATGAGATCGCAGAATGTGAACTTGTATTTGCGGATGCTATTGTGGTCGATCTGTTTGCAAAGCATAAGACACTTGGTGAGCTGATTCTGATTGACCGTGTGACAAACATGACATCTGCCTGCGGTGTTGTCACAAAGCTTTTGGCAGATGCAGAGGATTCTTCTGACCATGTGATTGACCGGGAAGCACGGAGCAATTTCAAGGGACAGCGTGCACTTACGATGGAGTTTGTGGCAGGACGGTATGGAAACACATTGGAATTCGTACAGAAAGTAGAAAAAGAACTCGCAATCATGGGCCGACATACGTATCTGTATGCACCGAAGATGGGTGAGGATGTGAAACTGGTTGTGAAGCATCTGAACAATGCAGGTATCTTGGTGCTTCTGTATGCAGACGATGTGGATACATCCGTCTTTGCAGAGAACCGTTCGTATGTAAGCGGCTGGCAGGAGGATGGCCTCTCTGCGGGAGAAGCTGCCCGGAGAATCTATAAGCATTCCGGTATTCACAGCGAGGATGTAAATGGTGGAGCATTTATATAAAATATAATATTCCTACAAAACCTATTGACTTGGTAGGAAAAGAATGGTAATATATGCATATCGTAAGAAGAGGTGGCGTTATGGCAGAGAATCAATATGGATTTAATACAAACTTATTGCATGGGATTGACGATGAGAATCCGTTTGGTACAACAACGGTTCCAATCTATCAGAGCAGCGCGTTCAGACAGCCGGATGCGGAAACATTGGAGAGAATCTTCAACAACAAAGCAATGGGATTTTCTTATACACGGATCAACAATCCGACGGTGGAAGCATTTGAAAAACGTGTCAATCTGCTCGAGGGAGGTATGTCTTCGGTTGCGTGTGCATCCGGTATGGCGGCACTCTTTAATGCCATGGTAAATATTTTACAGGCAGGCGATGAGATCGTTGCAGCAGCCGGACTGTATGGTGGAACGGTGGAACTGTTTGATGATCTGGAAGGACTCGGAATCAAAACGAATTATGTTGTGGAGAATACCCCTTCGAATTACGAGGCGCTGATCACAGAGAAGACAAAGCTTGTCTTTGCAGAGACGATTGGAAATCCAAAACTTGACGTCACGGATATCAAAGCGGTGGCAGAGATTGCACATGCACATAAAGTTCCGCTTATTATCGACAACACGGTTGCCACACCGTATCTTGTCAGACCGATCACGCTCGGGGCAGATATTGTTGTAAACTCTTCTTCCAAGTACATGAATGGTCACAGCAATTCCATCAGCGGAATCCTTACATGGAGTGGAAAGTTTGACTGGGATTATGACCGGTATCCGGGACTTTTGCCTTACAGGCGGTTTGGCGCGATGTCGTATATCGTGAAGCTTAGAAATGGATTGTTCCGCAACACGGGAGGATGTCTGGCTCCGCAGAATGCATTTTATAATACATTGGGATTAGAGACACTTGGACTCCGGATGGACCGGGAATGCAGCAATGCACTTGCACTGGCTGAGTTCCTGGAATCCGAGATGGGACTTTGTGTGAATTATCCGGGATTGGAGAGCAGCCCATACCACGAGGTTGCAAAACGGATGCTTCAAAACGGATATGGCGCGATCGTCACGGTGCGGGTAGGGTCGAAGAAAAAAGCATTTAAGATTATCAATGCGTTGAAACTTCCGTACATATTGGCAAATATCGGCGATACAAAAACATTGGTGATTCATCCGGAATCCACGATTGCAACGCATCTTTCAGACAAAGAGAAGGAACAGTCCGGTGTCTATGATGACTTGATCCGGATCAGCGTTGGAATCGAGGATATCGAGGATTTGAAACAGGATTTCAAACAGGCAATTGAGAGTGTGGAGGAGTAAGAAATATGGCAGTTGATTATGCAACCCTGAAAAAGGGTGGTTTCATGAGGCAGAAACAAAAGAATAATTTCTCTCTGCGTTTGGCAGTCGTTGGTGGAGCACTGACTGCCGAGAATCTGAAAAAAATCGCAGAAGTTGCAGAGAAATATGGAGATGGACATGTACACCTGACATCGAGACAGGGCGTGGAGATTCCATTTATCAAGCTCGATGATATCGATGAAGTAAAAGAAGCTTTGGCACAAGGTGGCTGTAAGCCGGGTGTCTGTGGACCGAGAGTCCGGACGGTAACTGCCTGTCAGGGCAATCAGATCTGTCCAAGCGGAAATATTGATTCGTATGATATTGCAAAGAAGCTTGACGAGCGGTATTTCGGAAGAGAACTGCCGCACAAGTTCAAATTTGGTGTTACCGGCTGCCGCAACAATTGCCTGAAAGCAGAAGAAAATGATGTCGGAATCAAGGGCGCCATGGATATAAAGTGGAAGAAGGAAGCCTGCATCAACTGTGGACTTTGCGCAAAAGTATGCCGGGAAGGCGCAATCACGATCGTGGACGGAGAAGTGAACGTCGATTATGACAAGTGTAACTACTGTGGCCGCTGTGTGAAGAGTTGCCCGACAGATGCCTGGGATGCGACGGAAGCATTTGAAGTGTCGTTTGGAGGAACATTTGGAAATCATATTGAAGCGGGATATTCACCGCTTCCACTTATAAAGACAGAGGAGCAGCTGTTCCGTGTGACAGATGCTGCAATCCAGTTTTTTGCAGATTATGCAAAGCCGGGTGAGCGTTTCAAGTTTACGCTCGACCGTGTCGGCAGAGATAAATTAGAAAAAGTTTTGAAGGAGGCATATGATGGCTGATATTAAAATCGATGATACAGTAGATATCACAGATGTAGTCTGCCCGGTTACATTTGTGAAAGCAAAGGTTGCATTAGAGGAACTTGACGATGGACAGATATTGGCGGTCCGTATGAATGACGGAGAGCCGGTACAGAATGTACCACGGAGCATCAAAGAAGAAGGGCATCAGATTTTGAAGCTCGAGGATAATGAGGATGGCACATACACGCTGATCGTGAAGAAAGTGGAGGAATAACCATGGCCAAAAGAGTGAATGAAGCGCAGTTTGAGGAGCTTGTGATGAAGGCAGAGCTTCCGGTATTGCTCGATTTTTATTCGGATACATGTGTCCCATGTAAGAAATTAAATGGTCCATTGGGCGACATTGAGGACGACAACGAAGGAAAACTGCTCGTCTATAAAGTAAATGTAAATTACGAGGAAGCACTTGCAAAGCGGTATGCGGTTGCTTCTGTTCCGACACTGGTTCTTATAAAGGATGGCAAAGAACTTGCACGCAGCACAGGCGCAATCGGATATGATGAAATCGATGCCCTGATCGAAAAGAATATGTGAACATCATAAAAATGGAGGTAAGAAAGATGATTATCAGTATAGCAGGAGAAAAGAAGGAATACGCAGAAGGTACAAACGTGACAGAGTTGATCGAGAAGGAAAATGTGGACAACCCACAGTATGTAACCGTGACAGTCAATGATGAGTTTGTTGACCGTGCTGCGTTTGATACAACAAAGCTTAAGGACGGAGACGAAGTGGAATTCCTGTACTTCATGGGCGGAGGTGCAAATTAATGGCATTTACAAATGAGCAGTTAGAGCGTTATTCCCGCCACATCATCTTAAAAGAAGTTGGTGTGAAGGGACAGAAGAAATTATTGAATGCAAAGGTGCTGATTATCGGTGCAGGCGGATTGGGCGCACCGGCCGCATTATATCTTGCAGCAGCCGGTGTCGGAACAATCGGGATCGTCGATGCGGATGAAGTGGATTTGTCAAACCTTCAGAGACAGGTAATCCATACGACAAACGACCTCGGAAAAGCGAAAGTAAAATCAGCGAAGGAAACAATGGAAGCAATCAACCCGGATGTAAAGGTCAATACATACCGTACATTTGTGGATTCTTCCAATGTCATGGATCTGATTGCAGATTATGATTTCGTCATTGATGGTACAGACAATTTCCCGGCAAAATTCCTGATCAACGATGCCTGTGTCATGGCGAAAAAGCCTTTCTGTCATGCAGGAATCATCCGGTTCCAGGGACAGCTGATGACTTATGTACCGGGAGAAGGACCATGCTATCGTTGTGTGTTCAAGAATCCACCACCGAAGGATGCAGTTCCTACCTGTAAGCAGGCAGGTGTCATCGGAGCTATGGCAGGTGTGATTGGATGTCTGCAGGCGATGGAAGCAATCAAATATATTATCGGTCAGGGCGATTTGCTGACCGGAAGACTTCTGACATATGATGCGTTGAAGATGAACTTCCATACGATCAAGGTTCCAAGAGATTGCAACTGTGCAATCTGTTCAGACCACCCTACAATCACAAAGCTGATTGATTATGAGCAGGCAGAATGCGATATGAAGCATTAGGTTAATATGTAAATTCAGAAGATGTCACGATGCGGAAAGCTGGTGGCGCAGGAGGAAAACGATGGCAGCGATTGTAGTACCATACCCGGAAACCGGACAGACAATCAGAATAAAGAACGCAGATTATGAAACGATATTGAAGCATTGTAAGGCATGTGCCCCAGAGGAAGCTTGCGGACTGATCGCCGGACACAAGGAAGCAGAGACGGTCTATATTGACAAAGTATATCTGCTTACAAATGAAGATCATTCCAACGAACATTTTACGATGAGCCCAAAGGAGCAGTTAGCAGCTGTCAAGGATGCAAGAGCCAATAAACTTGCGATGCTTGGCAACTTCCATTCGCATCCGGAATCCCCATCGAGACCTTCGGAAGAAGATAAAAAGCTGGCATATGATCCAAATGCAATTTATATGATTCTTTCCCTGATGGATCCGGAGGAACCTCTGTTCCGTGGTTTTCATATCGATCAGGAAAAAAATGTTACCGTTCATACGTTGGTGATTGAGTAAGCAATTATGGGAGATAAGGCTGTGGCAGAAGTCACAGCCTTTCTTTTCAAGGATAGTAAGACGAAATAAGTTCCGTTTATAAAAGACAGAAAGGGGGCGCGACATGAAAATCTCATCAAAATCAAAAGGCGCTATATTATTTATGATGGATCTTGCAAAGAATAATACAGGAAAACCGATGCGGCTGAAAGATGTGGCAAAGCGGAGAAATCTGTCCGAGAAATTTCTTGAACAGAGCATCAGCATTCTGAATACATCCGGGTTTGTCCGGTCTGTACGTGGTGCACGCGGTGGATATCTGTTAAATGGCGACCCTTCCGAGGTGACACTTGGCATGATCCTTAGAAAGATGGAGGGCGGTATGTTTAGTACAGAGACTGTCGATCCGGACACGGTGGATGTCACAGCGAAGGTCTGTGAGAAAATAGAAGATGCAATCGAGGATGTTGTAGATGGAATTAGTCTGCAGGATCTGGTAGAATGGGAAGATAATATGCTTTTTAATTATTATATTTGAGGTGACGCAGATGTATGATATAATTGTGGTCGGGAGTGGACCGGCAGGACTTAGTGCAGCCATCTATGGCATGCGCGCAGGGAAAAAGGTGCTTGTGATCGAAAAGGATTATGAAGGAACCGGACAGATTGCGTTGAGCAGTAAAGTAGATAACTATCTGGGATATTATGATATAGATGGATACAGTCTCGGAGAGCATTTCCGGGCACATGCACTGCACCTGGGAACAGAAATCAAGAACGGTACCGTGTTGTCAATCACGAAAGCCGATGACACGTTTCATGTCATTGTGAAGGTGCGGAAGAAAGAGGAGAAGCTTGAAGCAAAAAGTCTTGTATATTGTGCAGGTGCACATCACAGGCTTTTGCAGGTGGAAGGGGAAAACGAATTTCGGGGGATGGGCGTCTCGTATTGTGCAACCTGTGATGGAAATTTCTTTGCCGGCAGACCGGTTGTTGTCGTTGGCGGTGGGGATACGGCATTGGATGATGCACTCTATCTGTCCGACATTGCCAGCCACGTAACACTCGTGCACCGGAGAGAAGCGTTCCGCGGTTCGTACGCAACGCTCGAAAAACTTCGGGAAAAAGAAAATGTCACGATTGTCACAGGGGTCAATGTGGCATCCATTCTTGGAGAAAATAAAGTTGAAAAGGTACTGTTAGATAATGGGAACGAGATAGAGACAGCTGCTGTCTTTGTTGCAGTCGGTATGATTCCGGACACTGGGCTTGTCAAGGACTTAGCGAATCGGGATCCGGCGGGTTATATCATAGCCGGTGAGGATGGGCGGAGCAGCTGCAGAGGGCTTTATGCCGCCGGGGATGTGCGGACGAAAGAGCTTAGACAGGTAATCACGGCTGCCGCGGATGGCGCTAATGCGATTCATTCCATTATCCAGGATATGTGAGGAAGATTATGCCGATCATTCATTCAGATCAAAATTTTTTGCTGTTTGCAATCATTGCAGGCACTGTGGCGGTTAGTGTTTTTTTGGAAAGTAAGTATAAGTGGGCAGGCAGGATGTCCGCACTGGTAATCATCCTGTTACTTGCAATCGTTTTTTCCAATATTCATCTGATTCCGACAGAGGCACCGGTATATGACTTTGTATGGGATTATTGTCTGCCTTTTTCTTTGCCGCTTCTGTTATATCAATCGAACTTAAGGAAGATATGCAGGGAATCCGGACAGCTGCTTGCCGCGTTTTTGATTGGTGCAGCTGGCACAGTCGCCGGTGCGTTTGCCGCATATGGAATGTTTCAAAATCATATCGATGAATTGCCTGGACTTTCGGCGATGATGACAGGCACGTATATTGGCGGCAGTGTTAATTTCGCGATACTTGGATCTGCTTTTCATGTGTCTGGAAGCAGTATATCGGCAGCAACGATCGCAGATAATCTGAATATGGCGATTTATTTTCTGATTCTTTTTGCGATTCCGGTGCAGAAAACGTGCGAAAAGATGCTTAGCAGCAAAGAATCGCTGACCGGAAAGAAAGAAGTACCGGCAGAAAAGAAAGAAGCGCTGACAGGAAAGACGCTTTCTGTCGGTCTGGGGTTATCCGCCGGGATTGTGGCTGTGGCCCAACTGCTTGCGGATACATTTGCAAAAGTGATACCGACGTCCGGAAATCTGTCGATGGCAGTCAATTCCCTGCTTGGAAACCATTATATGTGGATTACAACCTGTACAGTTTTGATAGCGACGTTCGTACCACATAAAATGGAGAAACTTACCGGCTTGCAGGAGATCGGCACATTTTTAATCTATTGCTTTATATTTGTAATCGGAGTACCGGCATCCATCTCTGAGATTATAAAGAAATCACCGCTTCTTTTATTGTTTGCGCTTGTGATTGTTGCATCCAATATGCTTTTTACGTTCGGGTTTGGCACATTGTTGCGGATAGACAGGAAGACACTTATCCTGGCATCAAATGCAAATGTCGGCGGTCCGACGACTGCAGCAAGCATGGCAATCGCAAAAGGCTGGGATGCGCTTGTCGGACCGTCCATCTTAGTCGGCTGTCTGGGGTATGTGCTTGGAAATTATCTCGGGCTGATCGTAGGAAACGTATTGTCGTAGGACACGGATTTAGCAACCGGGAAAATGGACAGAGAAAAAGGGCAATGCCCCGGAAACAGGAATATGTAAGTGTAAAAGGGGATAGAAGATGGCGTATTTTCCATTCATGATACAACTCGATGATAAGAAATGTCTGATTGTAGGCGGCGGTGTAGTCGCAGCACAGAAGGCAGCACAGATGTGCGAATTTGGCGCGCGTGTGACCGTGGTAGCACCGGAGATCTGCGCGGAACTGCAGGCTATCGCAGATACGGAACGAGTAGATGAAACAGCAGGCGTAGTAGAAAATATTGATGGTAATTGCCAGAAAAAGCCGGAACGAATCCGGGTGTGGAAGCGGGAAGTCGCAGAGTCGGACATTTCCGGCATGGATGTCGTGATCATGGCAACGGATGATGCGGAGCTTAATTCGCGGTATGCCAAGCTTTGCAGAAACAGGCACATCCTGGTAAATGTGGTCGATGTGAAGAAAGATTGTGACTTTTATTTCCCGGCAATCATCAAGCAGGGTGAGGTTGTTGTTTCGGTGTCTACCGGAGGCAGCAGTCCGATGCTTGCATCGAAGATCAAGAAGGATATCCGGCAGATGCTTCGGACAGACTATGGTCAGATCGCGGAAGAACTTGGTGCTATCCGTGAGGAAATTCTGGCAGAGGAGCCGGATGAACGGGCAAGAAAACGAAGATTTGCAGCAATCGTGGAGGCAAAAATGCAGGAACAGAGAATCAGGATCGGAACGCGGGGGAGTAAACTTGCGCAGATTCAGACGGATATGGTAATCGAACAATTAAAGAAGCATTACCCGGATGTGCGGTTTGAGAAAGTGATCGTGACGACGAAGGGAGATAGGCGCAAAGATGCTGCAATCAGTTCCTTTGGAGGCAAGGCGGTATTCGTGGAAGAAATCGAGGAAGCTTTGCTGGACGGTACGGTCGATCTGGCGGTTCACAGTGCGAAGGATATGCCGAATCCATGCAAGAAGGGCCTTGGAATCGCGGGTGTTCTGCCACGTGGCTGCGCGCAGGATGTACTGATCTATCGTGCGGGTACGGATATCCGGTCGAAGGATACATTTACCGTGGGAACCGGAAGCCTGCGCAGACGCTGTCAGATCAAGGAGTTATACCCACAGGCAGAGTGCATGGAACTTCGGGGAAATGTCACGACACGCATACAGAAATTGCGGGATGGCTTGTACGATGCAATCATCCTTGCGGCAGCGGGAATCGAGCGGCTAGGCATCGAGAAGGAGCCGGATTTAGTCTATGAATATCTCGATGTGGATGTGATGCTTCCGGCAGCCGGACAAGGAACTATCGCGATTGAGGCGTGCGAGGGAACACTTCCGTATCGTATGGCGCACATGATCAGTGATACGGAAACAGAGGGCTGCCTGCGTGCCGAGCGAGCCGTAGTCCGGGAGATGGAAGCGGGCTGCCATGAGCCGATCGGTGTATATGCGACATGGAAAAATGAGAAGAAGCTTTGTGTACGTGTGATGAACGCCAGAAGCGGAAGCATCGAGCGTGAGACATTTGAGCGTGAAATGGAAGACGTGAAGTGAAAGATGTGAAATGGAAGACGTGAAATGAAAGACACATGGTAAGCGAGCGGTTAAAAACTTTATAAATTAATCACAAAAACACTTGACAAAACAGTTAGGATATACTAACTTATACGCAGAGTTAGGAAAAACTAACTTTGCGTAAATCATTGTGGCTCCTTTGAAATATTACAAAATGGAAGGCTGGCTACCTGCCATGTTTCGAAGGAGCAATAAAAATTTTGGAGGTGTTTTATGGATAAGGTTTATATCGTTTTTTGGACACAGGGTGGAAATACAGGTGCGATGGCATCTGCAATTGGTGACGGCGTAACAGCAGCCGGGAAAGAGCCTGTGTTCCTATCTCCTTCTGAGGCAGACATCAACGAGTTGAAGGATCTTCCGGGATTCGCAATGGGATGTCCGGCAATGGGAGCAGAGGTATTGGAAGAGACAGAGATGGAACCTTTTGTTGCAGAAGTGGAAGGCATCGCAGCCGGAAAGCAGATCGCGTTGTTCGGTTCTTATGGCTGGGGCGACGGCGAGTGGATGCGTGACTGGGTTGACCGTATGACAGCAGCCGGCGCAAGCGTGATCGACGGAGAAGGTCTGATTGCACATGAGGCACCGGATGAGGAAGCGGTTGCGGCATGCAACGAACTCGGAAAGAAACTTGCAGCAATTTAAGGATCTGATATATATGGGATTTGAAGAAAGCTTAATTCGGAATGCGGCTCCGACCTTAGCAGGGATTAAAACAGCGAATTTATATAATTTCCGATTTAAGAATCTACGGGATTGCATAGAATCGATTCATAGGATGAACAAGCGTCTCAATCAAAAGGGAATCTATATAAAGCTCATGAAAAATGTAAAGGATTTCTATCTGCTTTATGTGTATCGCAAATCGAAGCTGGAAGAACGAATCGCGGATTCGGAAGTGCACACATTTCTGCAAAACTATGGTTATAAAGATTCTGGAAATCTTGCTTCTTACATAGAGAAATTGAAGGAGCGGATCAATACGGAACCCTGTTTTCCGCATGAAATCGGTGTATTTCTCGGATATCCGATCGAGGATGTAAGGGATTTCATTGAGAAGAAAGGGGAAGGCTGTGCCTATTGCGGCGAATGGAAGGTGTATCATGATGTTCCTGCGGCCATATCATTTTTCTGCAAGCTGAAAAAGTGCAGGGATGTGTATGCACGGGTATACGAAGACGGCAGGAACATATACGATATGACGGTCCGTGCATAAAATTGAGAATATGCATCCGTCCATTATTATAGGGAAATGAGTGAATCTACATAGCGTATGCGGGGATGTATTTGTTGAACGAAAACAAGTAAGAAAGGAAGTAGTAACATGTATTTAGAGATTGAAAAAGTGTATGGAAGAGAAATCCTTGATTCCAGAGGAAATCCAACGGTTGAGGCAGAGGTTACTCTGATCGATGGAACAGTTGGACGTGGAACCGCACCATCGGGTGCATCAACCGGAGAATTCGAAGCATTGGAGCTTCGTGACGGTGACAAGTCAAGATATCTTGGCAAGGGAACCACAAAGGCAGTGGATAATATCAATACAAAGATTGCAGATGTGCTTGTAGGTATGGATGCTTCCGATATTTATGCAGTAGATGCAGCGATGCTTACACTCGATGGCACAAAGGATAAGTCTAATCTTGGTGCAAATGCAATTCTTGCCGTATCTATCGCAACAGCAAGAGCCGCATCTATCGCACTTGATATTCCGCTTTATAAGTTCCTTGGCGGTATTCAGGGTACAACACTTCCGGTTCCGATGATGAATATTTTAAATGGTGGTGCACATGCAGATTCCGCTGTTGATACACAGGAATTCATGATCATGCCAGTGGGCGCTCCTTCCTTCAAGGAAGCTCTTCGCTGGTGTGCCGAAGTGTTCCATGCATTGAGAGGTCTCATCAAAGATATGGGTGATGTAACAGCCGTTGGCGATGAGGGTGGATTTGCACCGAATAAGCTTACGTCTGATGAGGAAGCAATCGAGAAGATTCTCGAGGCAATCCGTGTGGCAGGTTATGAGCCGGGAAAGGATTTCATGATCGCTATGGATGCAGCATCATCTGAGTGGAAGTCTGAGAAGGGTATCGGATATTACAAGCAGCCAAAGTCCGGCAAGGAATATACATCCGATGAGCTGATCGCACATTGGGAGTCATTGGTTGACAAGTACCCAATCATTTCTATCGAGGATGGTCTCGATGAAGAGGACTGGGAAGGCTGGAAGAAGATGACAGCCCAGATCGGACACAAGGTTCAGCTTGTCGGAGATGACCTGTTCGTAACAAATACAGAGAGACTTTCCAAGGGAATTGCCATGGGTGCAGCGAACTCTATCCTGATCAAGCTGAATCAGATCGGATCAGTTTCCGAGACATTGGAAGCAATCAAGATGGCTCACAAGGCTGGCTATACAGCTATTTCATCCCACCGTTCCGGCGAGACGGCCGATACAACGATTGCAGACCTTGCAGTTGCATTGAATACCTGCCAGATCAAGACAGGTGCACCATCAAGATCTGAGCGTGTTGCAAAGTACAACCAGCTGCTTCGTATCGAGGAAGAACTTGGCGCTGCAGCAAGCTATCCGGGCATGAAGGCATTTAACGTAAAGAAATAATAATGAAATATAATAAATGAGAGACAAGGCGGGCGATGAAGCAGATTCATTGCCCGTTTTTTCGTGATAATCCGTCGTGCAGAAATTGCGCCTATGTAAGTTTTTATGATGGACAATATTCAACGAGCCGGTTCGCGAGAAGTCACTATAAAGGTCTTGGCATACGGAAAATTGTTTATTATAATTAGAGTATAATCGTGTCAAGGAAGAGAGGTGCGGATCTATGAAAATAAAATTCGACAATATAACTGCAAAAACTGCGAAATATTGTGCACTTATATTTACAGTGCTTTTGCTTATTGGTCTGTTTTTTTCATTTCTCGAAATCCACGGTACAGAGGTATTCTATATCATGGCAGTTTATACGGGCGTGCTTGTAGGACTTCCGTGTTATGTTGTGGTTCTCGCTGCAAAGCTGTATTTTGCCCGCCTGCGGGCCTACGGCTACGAAATCCCGGAAAATAAAAAAACATATGGGAATAATCTGAACAATCTTCCGAAGACGTGCGAGGCAGGAAGCTCGCTTTTTGCAAAGCACAGCCGGATTGGGATGTGGATGTATTTCGCATGCTTTGTCCTGTTTCTGGTGGTGGATGTGATGTATCTGATCAAATGGCATTTTATGAAGGATATCTGTACATTTTTGTTCACCGTGTGTCTGGTTCTGGATAGCGTCTGGCTTATTCTTGCGGTAATTATGTGGCGGCAGAGAAATACAGAGAAGTACCGGGATGATGTGGAATGTGACAAAACGCGCAAAGAGCGTCTGAATCTTGAGAATATAATTGTATTTGCAATCTTCTGGGCAATCGTCTGTGCGCTCGTGAGTAATCTGGCGGTGACGACAACAAAATATATGGATAAGGCGCAGATGGGTGATAAACAAGTGGCAGCGTCTGAATTAAAAATGGCGGATGATGTGGTGAGATTGGAATATTATGAATAAAAAAGAGAAACTATATCAAGAAATTAAAAAGTTCACAAAATGGGCGAATGGATGTAGGAGTGAAAATGATTAGTCAGAATAAATTATTAACTTGCGTTTATGAATATATTGCAGAGATGGTTGGATGTACGGTTAGCCAATTAAAGTCTGACGAAACAATCTTTGTGATGAATCCAGCTAAAAAAGAAAATTATATTAAAATATTGGGGATTGGCGATGCCAATATTATATCATTATCAGAAGATGTGCATGCGCATGTGAAAAAATTGCTTGCAGGGAAAAATCGGGATGAGCTGTTTGAAAGTGAACTGATTTATGGACAAACGTTGCGGTATATCCCGGATATAAAACAGATGATTCCATTTATCTACCCCAAGGAATATGCGTTTGAAATATTGGAAGGCTTGAGTATACAAAAACTTAGGGAACTTAAGGGGTTTGATAATTCGTTATCTTTTGATGAAGAAGGAAATACGAACACAGGTATTGTTTTGTATGCCGAAAAGGATGGAGAAATCATTGCGGTTGCAGGAGCAGCATGTGAGACAAATGAGATTATGGAAGTTGGGATTGACGTAAAGAAATCATATCGTGGGCAAGGCCTGGCAAAATTACTTGTGCATAATTTATCTGTGGAAATATTGAAACGTAATAAAATTCCGTTTTACAGTGCATCTGTCACGAATCTGGCATCGCAGAGTGTTGCGATTCGAAGTGGATACAAATTATTGTGGACAGATTCCTATGGGGTTCGGTAATAGAATGGGAGGAGTACATGAGCAGTTTGTATGAACATTATCCAATAGTGATGTGGATAATCGACGGAGTTTTCTGGGCGATTGGCTTGCTGTGCTGGATCGCGACTTATATTGGGGCACCGCTTGAAAGCAAGAAGCGGGGGTATCATGTTTCCGGAGTGCCGGGAGTTCCTTTCGTATTCTTCTTGCTGGCAGGTTTTTTCTCACCGAATAAATGGTTGATGCTTATTGCACTGCTTGATTTTAGTCTTACATACTTGCCGGTCTTTTTGTTGAAAGAACACCTGAAAAAAAGAAAAAGCAAGGATATAAAAAGGTAAAGCTGGTATTTTATTGTGATTTTTCAGAAGAAAAAAATGAGCTGCATGTGAGTGGTAAATTAAATAATTTGCAAAAAGCGGACATTGAAGAAAATATTGTTTCCTGTAATGTATTAGAAGCAAGCTCACCAATCGCAAAGGGGATATGCACAGCAATTTGAATAAATAATATAGGAATGATAATGTTTGCTATTGTTGACTATATAATGAATAACGTTTATAATAATAAACATTGAAAAGAAAAGGATATAAAAATGAAAAAAGCAGTGTATAACATATTACCCGAAACAGAAGATATATTGAAAACAATGGGAGAGCAGATTAAATTAGCAAGATTAAGACGCGATTTGCCCGTGGAATTAGTGGCTGAACGTGCAGGAATCAGTAGATCTTCTTTGTGGAAGGTTGAGTCAGGAAGTCCGGCAGTTGCGATTGGAATTTATGCTGCTGTTTTGCATGCATTAGGAGGTATGGACAAGGATATGCTTCTTGTAGCGAAGGATGATGAAATGGGCAGGCAGATGCAGGATCTTAATCTCCTGACAAAGAAGCGTGCAACTAGGAGGAAAAAATAATGGCGATAGACGAAAAAATCATATATGTATATGATGATTTTTCAGAAGATAGTCCATGTTTAATCGGAAAGCTTTATGTTGGAGTTATTAAGGGCGGAGAAACATATTCTTTCGAATACGATGCCGACTGGTTGGCTAAAAATAAAATGAGAGTCAGCCTTGATCCGCAGTTGCAACCGTTCACAGGACGGCAATTTCCAACAGGAAAAAATATTTTTGGCATGTTTTCGGATGCGTCTCCAGACAGGTGGGGACGTGTGCTTATGAACAAAAGGGAACGCATACTTGCTGGAAGAGAACAAAGAAAACCAAGAAAACTGCATGATAGTGATTATCTGCTGGGGGTATACGACGAAACCAGAATGGGAGGGATTCGTTTTAAGCTTGATCCAGACGGACTATTTCTTTCTGATGACAAGGAAACCGCAACACCTCCATGGACAAAACTAAGAACATTGGAGGAGGCTTCCCGAAATTTTGAAAATGATGAAAAAGGGATTACAGACGAATGGTTGAACCAGTTAATAAAGCCGGGATCTTCTTTGGGTGGTGCAAGACCAAAGGCTACGGTAATGGATACAGAAGGCGAATTGTGGATAGCTAAATTTCCATCAAAGAATGATGAATGTGACACAGGGGCGTGGGAAAAGGTTGTTTATGATTTGGCAAGATTGTGTGGACTGAATGTTCCGGAATCTAAATTAGAAAAATTCTCAAAACTTGGAAGTACCTTTCTTGTCAGACGTTTTGATAGAGATGGTAATAGAAGAATACACTTTGCCTCGGCAATGACATTGCTTGGAAAGACAGATGGCGCTTCTGCTGAGGATGGGACAAGTTATTTGGATATTGTTTCATTTATTAAGGCTTTTGGATCGAATCCAAAGGCTGATTTGATGGAATTATGGAAACGAATTGTATTCAATATGGCGGTTACTAATACAGATGATCATCTTCGTAACCATGCGTTTCTGTTTGCAGATAATGGTTGGAAGTTGTCACCTTTGTACGACGTAAATCCTGTTCCATATGGTGATGAATTATCACTTTTAGTAGATGACCGTGATAACAACATATCGATAGAACTGGCGATTAATACCGCAAACCGTTTTGGAATTCAGAGAGAGGTGGCGGAAAATGAGGCAGAGGAAATACTTACAATTGTCAGGAATAATTGGGAAAAAAAGGCAAAAGAATATGACCTTTCACGGGGACAAATAGAATATATGCGTCCTGCATTTGATGCATGTTATAACAAGTAGGAACGTAGTATTTGTACCAATCTAAAGTTAGAGGATATTAATAAAAGCATTCGGAGGAATGACAATGACATTTGAAAAAGCAACTGCTCAAGATACAGGTATGTTGACAGAACTTAGAATCGCATATTTGCAAGAGGATTTAGGAGAAATTGGGGATGCGGATTTAAAATTGATAGAGTCATTATTGCCAGGTTATTATGAAAAACACCTTAATAAGGATCTGATGGTCTATGTTGCACGCAATGAGAAGGATATCGTTTCCTGTGCATTCTTGTTGATCGTGGAAAAACCTATGAGCCCATCATTTATTACCGGGAAGACGGGGACTGTTTTGAATGTTTATACGAAGCCAGAGTATAGGAAAAAAGGATATGCTAAGAAATTAATGAACATGATGTTGGTGGACGCAAAAGTAGAAAACGTGAGCAATATTGAATTAAAGGCAACAGAGGATGGATATTCCTTATACAGATCTGTTGGGTTTGAAGATGTTATAGCCAAGTATCATAATATGAGAATTTCGTTGTAGGATTTGGCAGGAATCTGGTAAGGACGTAGAGTTGTTCCACGGAGGAAGCGGATGTATCTTTTTTATTTGACATTGAAAACCGGAAACTGCATGATTACACTCGGAATATTTGTATATTCCGTTGTATTGGCTGTCATATGCCCTGCTCTTAGAAGAAGGGAAAAGTATCTTGTACCGCGTATTCTTTGTATTCTGCCAGCCATAGCTGCATTCGTACACTGGGGCATTTATGGAAATCTGTTCATTCATCATTTTAAACTTTTTTATCTGGAAGCATTTATTCCCATACTATTTATTTTTGACATTAAATCAGCCTTCATCCGCGTGATCAGATCGGTTATGGTTTGTCTGTTATCAGCAGTATTGTGTTTTGTTTTTATACTTAATTCCATCTCTGCGCCAATGGTACACAATTATACCCGATACAGTTATACAGAGAGCTTTAAAAAATGCTGAAGACAATGGAGCAGGAATATTGTCTTAACTCATGGAAAGAGATCGACTATCATGAGTTGCTTGAGACATACCTGCCAAGGGTTGAGGAGGCTGAAAGAAACAGGGATGAAGCAGCTTATTCGGCAATCGTTACTGAAGTTACATATTATTTCTATGATTCGCATGTCGGACCATATCTTACAGATGACACAAGATTCGCTACGTGTGAGCATCTTTCCGGAAACGATTATGGTCTGTCCATGATCCGCATTGACGATGGCAGTGTAATCGCTGTTTTGGTTGAGCCCGGAAGTGAGGCAGCCACAAAAGGGATCCACGATGGAACGACGATTATTTCATGGGACAACCGGGACATCAATGAAGCCATTGAGGATGTAGAATGTATCTATCCCGGATTATCATTTCCGGTAGAGGAAAATGAAGCTATCTTCCAACCTATTTTCCTTGCTGGAAAGGGAGGAGAGAGCGTTTCCATTACATTCCTTGATGATAACGGAGACGAACGGAGTATTTCGGTTCAGAAAACAGGCAATTATGAGGATAGATTATCAGTAGCTATAAAATGCTTATTGCATGACGATGACGATTACCAAAACTTTTATTCCTGTATGCTTGATGACAGATGCGGGTATCTTCAAATAACAAGTGAAAGCTATGATGCGTTGGGGGATAATATTTCTGCAATTAAAAAGGGCTATTATCCTGAACTTACAGAATACTATGCAGATTTAATTGAGAATCTGGAGAATAAGGGCATGAAATATCTTATAATAGATATTCGCAATAACGGAGGCGGTTATGATTCCGTAGCGGGTGCGCTTGCTTCACTTTTCACTGATAAAAAGTCTCATATGGTTTCATTTGGATATGAGGATGCACAGGGATATCATGTTGCGGAGAGCCAATATATATTTCCGGATGGAAGATATGCGGATATTCCAGTTGTCGTGCTGGTCAATTCCAATTGTATGAGTGCAGGCGACGGAATGGCGAAATTCCTCGGAGACTGTCCGAATGTGACATTGATGGGGATTACTGCGAGCAGTGGTGTCAATCAGAATAATGGAGGATATATTTATCTTACAGATCATATCTGTGTGACCTATCCGGTGTTTTTGAGCCTTTCCGAGGATGGGGAGCCTTTCATTGACACGGATCATACCCGGGAAAATAAAATCCCTCTTGATGTTGCAATTCCGATAACCGGTGAAAATGCAAAGACCATTTTCTCTATTGATAATTATGATAGAGAAGCCATGGAAAAAGGTAAAATCGTGTTTGAA
>CAKREY010000014.1:0-67864 GCA_934318045.1 uncultured Lachnospiraceae bacterium | reverse complement strand
ATCACATATTGCTTTAAAACAGAATTAGCCCATCTACGAAATGCGATGCCTCGTTTTGAATTAACACGATATCCCACGGATAATATCATATCAAGATTATATATCTTGGGTTTTCTTCCTCCAGAACTTTTGTCGGAAAAACCGACAGAAGTTCCATCTAATTCTCCTGAAGAAAGAATATTGGAAATATGCTCACTCACTGTAGCATGCTTAACATCAAATAATTCTTCCATTTGTTTCTGCGTCAACCATACAGTTTCTAATTCTGGGCTTAACTCAACTTCAAGATTTATATCACCATCTGTAAATAAAACAATTTCATTTTTCAAAAAATATCACCACCTATTACACCAAATAATTAATCGCATCTTCAACAGTCATACATGTAACACACTCCTGCAAATTCTGATTTTACTCTGCATTATCGCAATAAATCTCTATTGCATTTGCTACAAAAATCGCGGTACCTTCACCTCCATAAGCATCAATATTTGTTGTAATATCCCCGCCACCTGAATACATTTTTCCTAATCCACGCAAAATCTTATTTGTACAAGTATATAAGTTCTGTGTAATATATTCCTGTATTCTTTTTACAAGGTTCTGTGCATCACCGGATAAACTATTACGCAACATCGGATTCAATACCTTTTTCAAAATTCAACTCTCCATTACTCTCAATGTTTCACAATCCCAAAATAGTGTTATACTATTCGACCAATCGGATGAATTTCAAGAATTTCTAATCTTATTAACGTTCCGATTCATCAAGTGTCTTCCTAAATTTCTGTATAAAAAAGCCTTCAACGCAGACATTTCCTGATGATGCTCCTTTAGCAAATCATCTGGTGAATCATAAACTCCAAAATCCTGATTGATTCCCTCGCTCTGAATATATGTATTATTTCTGTCAAAATCAATAACCGGATGCTTAAAGTCTTTCACCGCTACACCATAACCACAAAATGCACCCGTGCAATCGCTATTTTTTATTTGCAATTTTCTCAAATATTGTACATCAAGAATAAATGCCTCTAGCTCGTACCATGTATCTTCAAAATACACTTCAACCCAGCTATGCAGCACATTTCGAGGTGCATTTTTATATACAATTCCTGTCATTGCTCCCTTTTGCAATTCTTTATCAATGGTAAATCCATGTACTCTGCATGGAATATTACAAGCTCTTAGTAGTGCCATGAACAATGTTCCCTTTGTATTGCACTGCCCATAACCATCCGCCAAAACCTTTGATGCACAAACAGTATCATCAATATTATATCCAAACAAAATTTCATCTCTTACAAACGTGTAAATTGATTTTAGTCGTTCAAATTCTTCTATGTCGTTCCAGTTTCTTTCCCGTATCAATTGCTGTATGTTTTTACTTGAATAATCCAGCATTTTTGTTTCTCTTAAATATTTTTTCATGCTATTTCTCCAAAATATTTTGAGTTGCAGATTTACATTTTCCTATCTGATCAACTGTACAATCAACCAGAAATTTAAGAAATCTTATACATATCGTTCTTGTAGAACATTATTGAATCGCTTTTTTCAGAATTTCTTAAAACGGCAAGAACATTAAACACATCCGGAAATGGCGAAACCATACCCATACATGCCATGCCAAAATTCAATCCATTAAATACTCTAAATTCAGCAGGACTAATTACAAATAATATAAATGGAACCAATCCCAGAACAAATGGCAACAGGCACATCAATATAAATCGATTTCGCTTCAATGGATATGATGCTAATGCGACAAATGTTGTCTTTCCTTTTATTCTTCCTATTGTTACATCTGCTTCCTTAGGATAAACAATTCCATGTAACCACTCATGAATTATTAACAATAAAAAACCGAAAGCAAATCCAACCGGAATAAATATTGGTGAGATTACAACTGTCTTGCATATAATCGTTTTACAAAGCATAGCAACAAAAAGAAAAACGCATAGAATTGCAGCAATTGGCACTGCTTTTTTCATCAGTTCACCAACACTCTGCGGTGTTTCTATCTTTACTGCGTCATCCGGTAAGCTTCCTGTTTGATATTTATTTATATCATTTATCGACCACACAATTTTTATCATATCTACTTCCTATTCTTTTGTATAATCTTTTGCATTTACACTGTGTACCGTATTATAAAACAATTGCGCCAATTGCTCATAGTCAGTCGTTTTGTATTCTCTAAGTTTTATCCTCATAAGCTGGAATTTTAATATTACTCGACATGATGAAAAATTTTTAATCTTTGTGCCTCATTTGCTTCAAATCCAAATTTTTCGTAAAAAGGTACCTTATCTGGAACCGCACATAACTCCACAAAAATATCAGTTCCTTTCACCCCATTGTCATTCACAAACTTTTTTAATTCATTTATTAACATTCTTCCAATGCCTTTGCCTTGATATTCCGGTCTGACAACAACATCCTTGATATAGTAATTAAGCCCCATATCACCATTCATTCTTGCCATAGCAACAATACAATCCCCATCCCATATAGATACTCTGAATAAGGTATGTTTCATCGCCAACTCTGTTTGTTCAAGAGTTGGTCCATCTCCCCATACTGTTTCCCACAATTCAATAAACTGCTCTGCTGTTAGTTCATTGTATTTGACACTTAAATCAAACATGGATAACCTCCTAACATTAAAAATCTAAATCAACAAAATTCACAAATTCCGATTTGTTTCTTTACAGTTCCAAGGAATTCTGATTTAACAAAAAATCATACAATCCAATATGCACAATACCGTCTTCATCTATCCATGGTTTTGCATTTGACTTTGATATAATAATCTTCTTGAAAAAATCTTTTGTATTTTTCAAAGGTCTTAACTCAGTTGTCATCTTATCAGGATCACTTACGGATAATGCAGACTGAATATAATATCTTCTTGCTCCCATATTTACAACAAAATCAATCTCACACTGTTTTCTTCTTTTTTTGCCTTCAGCATTTTCAATAATTTCAACAACGCCAACATCTACAGAATACCCACGAATTATCAGTTCATTATAAATGATATTTTCCATTATGTGTGTTTCTTCCTGTTGTCTAAAATTAAGCCTAGCATTACGAAGTCCTACATCCGTGCAATAATATTTCAAAGGATACTCAAAATACTTTTTACCCTTTACATCATATCTTTTTGCCTCGCTGAACATAAACGACTCTATCAGATATTCCAAATATTTTGCGATTGTACTGGTAGACACCTTAATGTTTTTTACACTTTCCAATGTATCGGCAATCTTCTTTGCATTTGTAAGTGAACCTACCGAAGAACACAAATCATCGGTTAGTTCAGTCAAAACATCGGGAAGTTTTACAATATATCGCTCACTTATATCTTTGAAATATACTTCCGAAAACAAGTTTTTCAGATACTTAACCTTTTCCTCATCACGTTTGAATGATAAAAGCTGCGGCATTCCCCCATAAAGAGCATACAATTCATACACTTCCGATTTATCTCCACCGACAAAATCATAATATTCTTTAAATGACAACGGGAATACCCGAACTTGATCGCCTCTGCCCCTGAATGCCGTCATTACATCTTGAGAAAGTAATTTTGAATTACTTCCCGTCACATAAATATCCACATTTCGAAGACGCATCAATCCATTCAAAACATTATATAGCTTAACATCTTCCGGATTTTCAAGTTCTTTTTTTGTAATAGCATATTGCACTTCATCTATAAGAATATAATACATTTCTTTATTTACAATTTTTGAACGAATGTATTTTGATAATTCATCCGGATTCCGATACTGTTCACAAATATCATCATCAAGTGCAATGGAAATAATCTGTTCTTCCTTTACTCCACTCGATATAAGATAGTCACGAAACAAATAAAACAGAAGATAGCTTTTTCCGCACCTTCTGATTCCTGTAATAACCTTAATCAGACCATTTTCCTTTTTGTCTATCAATCTACTTAAATAGATATCTCTATTTATAATTTTTTCCACAGATTTGCCTCCTCAAATTAAAACTTACTGCACTTTTCACGCAAATTTTAATTTTATTATACTATCCTTATTATGTACAATCAATATTGTAATTAAAACTTACTGCACTTTTTCACTAAGTTTTAATTTCCCATGTTTTCATATCAAACTCCGAAAAAATAAAGACGACCAGTCTTATCATAAGACCAATCGTCTTTATTTATTCTTATATTGTATTTTGTATCTCATCCTTTGGACAAAATCGAATCATTTCTAAGTTCTCTCTAAACTGGAAGTTACCTATTTCAAAACAAAGAGAGAATTTTCATAGTCCTTTACATAGTACCGTATATTTTTACGTCCTTTTTGAATAATAGTGTGTCCCTCTGCTTCTAATTTTTCTTTCTGTGCTTCAATACCATTTGGATACTTAGCATTCAGTTCTCCGTTCGCTTTTAATGTTCTCCAATAAGGCGTTTCATCTTCGGAACGCTGATAACTCGCCCACGCCACAATAGAAGCAAAAATTCCTGCTGTAATCGGTTCTGTAAAGTCTGCACAATTCAACTCCGCAAAGTATTCTCGTATTTTCCCAACAGTCATCACTTTACCATAAGGGATTTTTTTCATTACCTTATCATAGTCGATTGGCGGGGCAAAATACATTTTACTTCCACCATATTTTTCAATGCTTTTCTGGTCTGTAATAATTTGAATTTTAGGCATATCCTTTTTATCATGCAACATAGCATTAAAATCCTTTTTATCTTCGTTTGCCATTTCTACCACCTCCTACTTTAGGAATAGTCTGTTTGTCATTCCTATGCAATGAGACTGTTTAGAAAATTTGACAAACACTGATTTTCCTCTCATACACATATTCTTCCAATCCGTCATGCACGAGAATGCAATCAACAACCTGTTATATACAGAAAGCAGGACAGTTGACTTTTAATCAGCAATCCTGCTTCTTATCCCATAACTATTTATGCTTTTTCTTTTTCCCGTGTTTCCAACACTTCCGTGGTAATTGCATCCACATCATATTCTGGTGCATGTTTCTTCACGATATCGTAAATTGGCTGGATTGTTTCAACGGATTCTTCAAGTTCATCTGCAATTTGTTCAAGATTTTTGTCCTTTTGTACCTTTTTTACAACCGAAGCTGCTAAATGATGAACTGCTCCTTTGGCATATCCTTCTTCCACACCATCGTTATACCATTCCCGTTTTGCATTCTCCATCTGCTTTTCATATGTCAGATCAAACATCATACTTTTCTGCACATCCTCTCTGCGTTCCAGCAAAAAGTCCTTCAGGATATTCTCTACAATGCAGCGGTTCACCGCATCTCTGATTGCAGTCTCATAATCCTTGTCGCCCTTTTTTGCCTTTGCAAGATTCTCATTTACATATCCAACAAATATCATATACTCCCGCAGCGTCTGGCTCCGTTTCTTCAAATCCTCATTGTTTCCCGGATTGACATTATACACGGTGCAGGTCAACTCTAACTGCGGCTCGTCCCCCTGGTTTTCATATGCATCGGACAATTTCAGCACTTCACGCTCTGGTCTCGTTTTATCTCCATTGTAGAACACTGCGAACTTCGGCGTCGGTATCTTCACCAGTTTGTGACTGAGCAGATATCTGTTTTCGACCAGCTTCTTGATGATGGTCACAAAATAAATCAGTTCCCGAAGTGGCATATTCGGGTTATACGTTGACTGGTGCTCATAGATATTCAGAACCGAATCCATACTCACAACGAATGATGCATCGTTGTGCACGGTCAGTGATACACCACTTTCCAGCGTATGAATCTCGATAATCTCCGGATCCGTGTATGCCGTCCCTGCCATCGCATTGTAGACATCCAATGCCCTTGCATTGTCCTCCAACAACATACTAAACACATCACTTTTGTACTCTCTGTTTGCCATATTTCGTCCTCCTTTGGCTTGCGCAGGAGAAATCCATCTGCAAACATAGTCCAAAACTATCTTCCTTGAATACCCCTGCATCTTAAATTAATGAATTGAATTTAAAAGCATGAATGTTCAAGAATAAATAATTTGACTATTCGTAGAAAGTAACTGCTCATCAGCTACTATATGAAACTTATGCTTTGATGGTAGGCTAACATAATCGAACAGAAGCGTCAAGGATTTTTTCAAAAACGCTTCATAATTTCCGATTTGTATGATGTTCAAAACAGCATTCCAGCCATAGGTTGTTTCAATGTACTCAACATAAGTATGTGCATATGTATACCCACCGCAATTTGAAAATATCAACGGATTATTAGAACATGTTTCTTTATAACTGTCTTTGCAAATATACCATATCTACCAATTGTACTCCATCTTCGTATATTGGATGGTCGTAATTATCTGTAAAAAAATTAGGAATAATATGCGAACGGACAAAACCACATTTTTCATAAAATGGTATTGTAAGTGGGCTATCTCCTGTTCCTACTTGCAGAATGGCATATTGCTCTCCGTATTTCTCAACAATAAAATCAATCAGGGTTTTTGCATATCCTTTCCCTTGATATTCTGGAGCAGTCGCAATGTTCTTTAATTCAAGCACTCCATTTCCTTCATTGGTAACGACGCACTCACATTTAATCCCATTATCATCTAGCACATACATCCAGCCTTTATTAAGATAGCGGTCTATCATATTTTCCTGCTCATCTGCCAATAAGAGCAAATCAAGATATTGTTTTTTATTTTCTGTGATCTCTATTATTTTCATCTTTTATCCTCATAACCCGGAAGTTTGTATTATTCAAGCCATTGAATAAACGCTGTTTTATCTGTACTGTTATACCCTGCATTACCATAAAAGTTCAATGTTTCTTTTTTCTTTGAACCTGTAAGTAGCATCATTTTATAACAATTTGTGTTCTCTGCTATTTGTTTTGCATAATTTAAGCACTCCGTTGCATATCCTTTTCCGCGATAATCTGAATGTGTAACCATATTTTCAATAAACGCATATGGTCTTATGTTCCTTGTCAAATTGGGAATTATCACGCAAACACAAGAAGAAACTATTTTCCCATTTAGTTCTTTGACAATTATATGATGGTTTTTATCTTGCATAATCGCCTGCCAAGTCATTTTTAAATGTTCTGTCATTTCTGGAATTGTTTCCTCATGCAAATGCAAATATAAATCTAGCACCTTATTCAACTCGTTTTCATAAACTTCTCTAACCATTCAACGTCTCCTCAAATTCTAATTTTCTACTCATACACAATTTCGTCCAATCAACAACCTGTTATATATGTAAAGCAGGACAGTTGACTTTCAATCAGCAATCCTGCTTTTAATCTCTCATAACAATTTATGCTTTTTCTTTTTCCCGTGTTTCCAGCACTTCTGCCGTAATTGCATCTACATCATATTCTGGTGCATGTTTCTTCACGATATCGTAAATTGGCTGGATTGTTTCAACGGATTCTTCAAGTTCATCTGCAATTTGTTCAAGATTTTTGTCCTTTTGTACCTTTTTTACAACCGAAGCTGCTAAATGGTGAACCGCTCCTTTTGCATATCCCTCTGCACGACCTTCTTCCACGCCATCGTTATACCATTCCCGCTTTGCGTTCTCCATCTGTTTTTCGTATGTCAGATCAAACATCATACTTTTCTGCACATCCTCTCTGCGCTCCAGCAAAAAATCCTTCAGGATATCCTCTGCAATGCAGCGGTTCACTGCATCTCTGATTGCAGTCTCATAATCCTTCTCGCCCTTTTTTGCTTTTACAAGATTCTCATTTACATATCCAACAAATATCATATACTCCCGCAGTGTCTGACTCCGCTTCTTCAAATCCTCATTGTTTCCCGGATTGATGTTGTACACGGTACACATCAGCTCTAACTGCGGTTCATCCGACCGATTTTCATATGCATCGGACAATTTCAGCACTTCACGTTCCGGTCTCGTTTTGCCTCCATTGTAGAACACTGCGAATTTCGGTGTCGGTATCTTCACCAGCTTGTGACTCAGCAGATATCTATTTTCGACTAGCTTCTTGATAATCGCCACAAAATAAATCAGTTCCCGAAGCGGCATGTTCGGATTATACGTTGACTGATGTTCGTAGATATTCAGAATCGAATCCATACTCACAACAAACGATGCATCGTTGTGCACGGTCAGTGATACACCACTTTCCAGCGTATGAATCTCGATAATCTCCGGATCCGTGTATGCCGTTCCTGCCATCGCATTGTAGACATCCAACGCTCTCGCTCTGTCCTCCAACAACATACTAAACACGTCACTTTTGTACTCTCTGTTTGCCATATTTCGTCCTCCTTTGGCCTGAGCAGGAGAAATCCATTTGCAAACATAGACCTAAACTATCTTCCTTGAATACCCCTGCATCTTAAATTAAATGAATTGAATTTAAAAGCATGAATGTTCAAGAATAAATAATTTGACTATTCGTAGAAAGCAGCTGTCTAGCAACTACTATATGAAACTTATGCTTTGCTAGTAGACTAGCATAATCGAACTGAGCATGTCAAGGACTTTTTCAAAAACGCTTGACGTTTTTATTTTTTGTAATCTCTATAATTTTCATCTTTTATCCTCATAACCCGGAATTTATTCGCTTTTCTTCTCTTTGCTGCGTCTCACCAACGCGATAAATAGTTCAATGACTCCGGCACATAGCCATATGATACCTATTGCAATATTTTCTGCCCAGAACCAAAACAATGATAAAACAATCCATGTAATCGCTAAAATAAAAATACCTTTGCTTCTCATGATTTCCCTCCTGAAACTCCCGATTCTTCACATGTGTTCAACGCATCTAATCAAACTTAAATATATTAAGCCCTGTTTCTTCATCATAAACTCTGTCAACTTTTCCATCAATGACCGTAATTACCATCTCACAGGTTGCACTCACGACAGCTCTGTTCAGATGCTCTGATTGTATGAATTAAACCACGCTCTTTCTTCAAATGTTTTCTTTTGGGGATGTATCGGATTGCTTTCTGCTATACCAATAGGCAAAAAACAGACCAACTCATAGTCTTCAGGCACATTTAGTATCTGTGCCATCTTATCACAGATCTTGTCATCATCGGTAATATGTCCTTCATACCAACAACTTTGATAACCAAGCTCCACAATTGCAAGCAGCATATTCTGAATCGCAGCGGAATAATCCTGCACGGCGAAACATTTATTCCGATAAGCATTGACTCTCTGTGTCAAAACACAGATAGCAGCAGGAGCAGTTTCTCCAACAGGTGGTTCTATCACACTATGGAGTTGCTTCAGTACATCAGGATTATCAACAGCAATCAATGATGTAGTCTGTTTGTTGCATCCGGACGGAGCATCAAGACCAGCTTGCATGATTTTTATTAAATCTTCCTTTGGTACGGGAATATCCTTGTATTTCCCCCTGTAACTATGTCTGTAATGAATAGCCTCTATAACATTCATAACGTTTCCTCCTAAATTTCAATAAAATGAAAATCACAACAGTTATCGCCCTATCCAAGCATCTTTGTCCGTGCAAATTCTATCTTCCGCAGTCCGCCATATGTCATATTATCCGCATCATAGAAAATGTTTCAGTTCATATATACCAAAATATCTTATAGGAATGTCATTTTATCAAACATCCGCATCCGATCAGCACGCCGACACCCACGATCACCATCAACACTGCGGTTCCGTACATCAACCGGTTTGCCCGGCGGATATCCTTCGGCTCGATCTGCCTTTTCGCATCGCCAATCGTTGGTTTCTCATATAGCTTTCCAAAATAATATGCATTTCCGGCAAGCTGCAATCCAAGCGCGCCCGCACACGCCGATTCCGTCTGTGCGGAGTTCGGACTTGCATGGTTTCGTCGATCCCGCAAATGAATCCGTGCCGCGCCAGCCATATCCATACCCAAAATGCCTGCCGCACCAACCATCAGCCACGCGGAAAGTCGTGCCGGAATGAAATTTACGACATCATCCACACGCGCCGCGCACGTTCCAAAATACCGGTATTTGTCGTTCTTATATCCAAGCATGGAGTCCATCGTATTAATTGCTTTGTACACCCACGCACCGACCGGACCGAACAAAAACATATAAAAAAGCGGGGCGATCACGCCGTCCGACGTATTTTCAGCAACCGTTTCCACCGCTGCCTTCGCGATGCCTTCCTCGGTGAGCGATGCTGTATCTCTGCCGACGATCATGGATACCGCCGTTCTCGCCTGTTCCACATCCCCGGCTTCGAGTGCCTTGCACACCTTCATGCTCTCCCGCCGAAGCGAGCAGGCTGCCAGCATCTGGTATGACATCCACATTGCCACGACCAGATACAACGTATGATGAATCCGGTTGCACCCATATAGGATTCCTGCCGCCACAAGCAGTGACACTGTTATCACGATCACAACTGTAAATGTTCCTGCCACCTGTTTTTTACGGATATCCGCGTCGCGATCTTCCCGTATCCGAAACCGCTTGCGCATCCACGTCTCCACATGGTCGATCAGCCAGCCCATCCCCTGTACCGGGTGCCACAGCCAGTGTGGATCACCGAATACCAGATCAAGCAGACATGCAATTATAATGATAAATATTCGTTCCTGTAACACGGTCACTTTACATTTCCTTTCATCGCTGCATTGCATATTTGTATTCCGTACTGTTAGTTACCTGACATACCTCACACGACCTTGCCTTTACATAGTGTCTCTACCACATCTATTTCATAGTATCATGCACCGTTTTTCATAGCATCTGGCACCGTTTTCATACCCTGCGGCAATTTCATTTTCTCATAAGATACAATCTGCATCCCATCCGCTGTCACTTCTAACCATCCTGCAATTCCCTCGCCCGGCTTCACCTGCCAGTCAAAATAATCCTTGTGTGGCTCTGACAACTGATCCATCAGTGCCATGATCGTACCTCCGTGTGCGACGATAATGATCGTGTCTGACAGGGATGTGTGCGCCGTCTCCATTCTCAATGAAACGTCACATCGTAACCGTTTTTGTTCTTCCCTGCTTTCCGCATCCACAAACACCTTCTCAAATCCCCGCATCACACGGTCTGTAAACTCCGCTTTCGTCTCACCGCCCGGAAACGCCGTCGTACCGCCGCTGTCAATGTAGCGCTGGTAATCGGGATTCCCATTTAATTCCGCATAATTCTTGTATTCGAATTCACCGAACCGGCACTCTGCAAACTCTGGGATTTCCACCTTTCCTGCATCGGGGAACAGAATATCCGCTGTCTGCTTCGCACGGAGATAGGGGCTGACGTAGACGATTTGCTCTTTACTACCGTTTTTTTGACAGTGCTGCTCACATGTGATTTTCCCCGGTGCAATTTCGATTTCGTCATGTACACTATCTGCCACGGTTCTACCATTCATCGGCACCTGTTTCTGCCAGAACTCCTGCATACCTCGCAGCTCTTCCACACTCTCCAGAAGCAGCCCTTCATCCGTCGTACCGACATACCGATGTTCTTGATTTCCCTGCGTCATGCCATGACGGATTAATACAATCTTTGCTTTCATATCACTTAATCCTCGTTCCGATTCCTGCCGTCACGCGGATGACCTGCTCCGCCTGACTTGCCAGATAACAATTCACGCGTCCGTTCTTCTCGCGGAATTCCCGATCAAATGCATCAATCGGCACAATGCCGCTTCCGACCTCATCGCTGACCAAAACGAGCTTGTCTGCATTTCCGGCAAGAACCGCTTTGTTCATAAGCTGCTTTGCCTCTAATTCCGGATCGCCGCCCTGCTGCATCGTCTTCCGCACATATTTATGAAAATTATTGATAATCTGATGTCCTTCTTTGAAATTTGCCTTGGCATACTCGAACTTTCCCTGGTATGCACCACCGATTATTAAGATCATAGCAGCTCCTCCTTCTATACCAGTATTACTAACTCTGACGAAACAATTTCCGAAAACCTTAACGTACTCTTTATAAGACTCAGCTCTCATAAGCATATTATCTTTTACCACAGAGAACTTAACCTCCATAATGGCTACTGTCATTATCGTGATTTAATTGTTTGCTTCATCCGTTTCAATCTCTAAACGCTGTAGTATGTCTGAAATAATTCCTATATCTTCTATTCGGCTTATTCCAAAACATTTTTTTCCTGCATCTTTAATTGATGCGCCAATATGATATGCTGTGGCTTCATCAATAATAAGAAATCTGTCGTGAAAAACGCCCGTATAATTCACAGTTAGCGTCGGATACTGACTGTTAAAACTTGCAATATCCTGACTTGCCAGACGAGTTCTGCGAACAGTATAAATTGTTACATCAACACCATCTTTCTTTTTTGCAAGAATGTTCAAAGTTCCCACATCAACATAATTGTCAATTAAGACTATTGATTTTTCCGCTTTTTCTACAAGGCTTACTAGAAGACTGAATGCATCATATATCTGACCTTCAAAAAATATCTTCTGCCCCACCTCTTCATGTTCAGAAATGTAAGCAAAAATCTGGTCAAATTTCTCATTAGACTCCTTCTGATACTCTAATTGCTTTAGTTCCAGGCTGTTTATCTTATCAAACATCAAAGCATTTTCAGCCAGAAAACGTCGCATTTTCACAAAAGTATTCATAATATTTACACTGACCTGAATAGCTTCATCACTCCTTAAAACTGCTGACAACATTGCTATTCCCTGCTCTGTGAAGGCATATGGTAAATATCTGCGCCCACCTTTTGTAGATGTATTTTCTGTGTTTGAGGTCGCAAATTGCGACCTCAAATCAGCATATTCATCCTCGGTCAGTTGGAAACAAAAGTTTTCCGGAAAACGTTTAGCATTTCTTTTCACACTTTCATTCAATCTTTTTGTTTCAACATTATAAAGCATTGCCAAATCACTATCTATCATAACCTGCTGTCCACGCACATAGTGAATCAGACTCTCAATTCTTTCTTCTGTATTATCAACTATTACAGGCACATTTACATTTGTATTATCAGACAAACTAACATCTCCTATGTTTTTTATTTGAGGTCGCAAATTGCGACCTCAAATAAATTGTATCTTTTCTGTATCAGATCGTCAATCAGTTTCGACCTCAATCGACAGATATTTTACTATAACGCTTCCTCCTAACAGTATTCTTTTATATACTCTGCAAAATATGGCAACGCTAACGAAATATATCCCTGCCGGGAATTCAATATTCCTCTCTTTATCAATCGGTCTCTATACATGGAGTAACTTCCTGATTTCTCTCCCATGAGTTTCAACACCTCTTCTCGCTTATACTCCTTTTTCTCTGTCAGGAGACTTGCAAGAAATTGATCCATTTCCGTCATTTCTTCCCATATTTTTTCATAAGAATACACAAATAGCTCAGCCTTGAGTTTCAGAACCAAATCGTCCAGAGTTTCCGCGTCCTTTTTCTTAAAGCATAACACACCCAGCTCCTGAAATGCATATGCATAACCTTTGGTCATCTTCGCCATTTCCCTTGCCTGTGCGAGATCAACCCGGAGCTTACTTCTGTACATTTCTGTCATTCGTATCATATTTAACGGTTCTGTCTTAATCGTTGTAGCTCTTCTGAAAAAGGTAAGATTCTTCACATTACTTAAATCCTGAATATTTTCGTACAAGCCTGTACAGACAAAATACACCGGATATCCCGCTCGCAGCCATCTTCCATATTCCGATGCAAATTTAACCATTTCTTCTGACTTCGAAACCTCATCGATGCCAATCAGTATTTTAATCCCTTTTTTCTGCGCTGCCTGTATCATGTTCTCAACTTCAACCCCGATATCGAAGAAATCATTCTCTTTTGAAAATCCCAATCCTGCACCAGTTCCGAACACCGATGCCGAAATATTCACGCCCGCAGATTTCGTGTCTGTTCCTCCAAATCCCTCTTTTGCAAGCATTGCCGCAATCTGACCTAGAATATTCCTTGTTGGATTAACATCAAATACAACCCAATTTGCATAGTGATTTTTATTCGTTCTTATTTCCTGTTCTACCTTTTCCAAAATTACTGTTTTCCCAGATCCTCTGACTCCTGTTATCTTATAAACAGACTCAGATGGATTATCGTAGATAAAATTTTCTAATATTTCATCCTTTTTTATACTTTTTTACAAGTCTGAATTAAACCCCTTTTTCTAAAAAATATTTCAAAAAATCCAAACCTTTTCTCCTGTTCGTCCGTCTATATATTGAACGGACGGATTTCAAAATTGTTCCGTATCATTTATATTCAATCCATGATTATGTGCAGCAGACAATTCTGTCTGTGCACAACGCGTGTCTTGTTATAAATGAAATCAAATATTTACTTAAAGGAGAGACTATCAAAATGAAGAAAAAATTTACAAAGGCACTGGCACTTGGACTGTCACTGGCAGCCGCCCTTACACTGACAACCGGTTGTGGCAAGAAAGAAGATACCACGTCGGACACTCCTGTTCCGGCAGTAACAAGCGAAAGCAATTCCGATAATTCCGGAAGCGAAACAGCAGCCGGTACGATCGACTACACCATCTGTCCATGGGTGTTCAGCCGTGCGCTTTCCGATGAAGAGACACTGGAATTACCTGAGGGTGCCGGTCTGTACGGACTGACATTCCCGGTTACGACGGATACGCTTTTTAGCATGCCTTACAGCGCAGCCAGCGTGCCACTTACGGATGCACTGGATGAATCTGCATATTCCGTATCATTCTATGAGGATAGTTACTCCCTTCCCCAGCTGATGATAGACGAAGACGATATGACCATTGGCGAAGCCCTTGACAAGAACCTCTGGTCACTGTTCAGTACATATTTAGATTACGATGCTTTCGGGGTTTCTGAGGATTCTTACAACGACGTCTACAACTTTTACGACGATCCGAATCCTGCATATATCTATATGGATATGCTGACAACCATGTTTGGTGCCCCAAATTATATCTGTTTCGGCAATGACTATGATGCAGAAAAGTCAGCCGAAGAAAATACCCAGTACTTCGTTGACACGTTCCTGCATCCGGAAAAATCGGATGACCAGTTCTCATCATATCTAATGTACATTGGCTGGCAATTTGAAGATTTTGGAATTGCGGTAAACTTCTTTGACACTTTTCGTTACAGTGAGACAAGCGGATATTACGTATATCCGGAGAATGAAGTTGGATTTACATACGTTCCAATCCAGAAAGGAACCCTGGAAGACTATTTCTTAGACACCTTTGATGGTCGCTATGGAACAAACATCGTGAAAGAACTGATGGCAGAGAAAACGGCTTTGTTCGATGATGTCGAATACCTGACACCTGAGGACAAGATTGTGAACCTTGTCAAGTCTGCCAACAGCACCGCTTCCACAACCGATGCAGAAACAACGGAAAGCACAACTGATTCTTCCAACTATGTGGATGTTGACCGTGATTTCAGTGAAGCTGCAAATGATGTCTATATGGCAATCACCGACTGCTTCCAGCTCGGCGGCGAAGATACGCTCGTCTTAAATGGCACAACCAATAAGGGCGTATTCAAGACAGGCGATCCTGTCTATGTACAGCTCACAAACGGAAAGGTTGTAGAAGGCACGATCAGCCGCATGGAGCAGCTCCGTCAGGATGTCACGGAATCTACCCTCGGCGAAAGCATTGGTATCATGGTTGATGGACTTAGCATAAGCGATCAGGATTATGTGACTGGTGGTGTCATCGTTGTTAAATAACATGCACCAAAACGACAGTTCCAATTAACATCCAGAGCTCGCACATCTGCAGGAAATATCCAGCCAGATCGCCGGTGATCCCGCCAAAGGTGCGATACGACATGAAACGATAATAGAAAAAAATCAGTATGGCGATGCCTGCGACCACAAGTGCTGCAACCGGCTGTATCACACAGCCTGCGGCAATGCAGGCAATAAGCCATACGAACATGATCACCTTCGAGCGATTATTTACAAGGCGTGCGGTATCTGCCAGCATGCCTTCTTTTTTTGCTTTCTGAAATGTAAGTACCGAAAGTCCGGACAAAGCACGTTCCAGCACAAATCCTGCCGCGAACACGCCCATCAACCGCATTGCGTGTGCCGGCGCACCAGCCTGCGGCCCGGATTGTATCTCTCTGTTCAGCGCATGCACAACTTCTGCCATGCATCCAAAATAGATCAGGAAATACAGACAGCCGCGGATAATTGCAAACGCCCCGGTATGTGGGTCTTTCAGAATCTGCAGCTTCTCCTCCTTGGACTTATAAGAAGATTTCGCATCCACGGTATCTAGGAATCCATCCATGTGGATGCCTCCTGTGATCAGGATCGGGAATATCGTAAGAAGCGCCGCTGTGAAGACTTCCGACCACTGCAAGAGAAAACCAAAGAGATACCAGATCGCGAACTCACCCGCGCCAATCACAGCCCCAACCAACGGGAACGCGCACATGCTGTACTGCAAGGCTTTCGGGTCCCATTTGAAATGCGGCATTGGTATCTTGGAATAAGTTGAAAATGCAATTGCGATTGCTTTCATCATGGTTGCTTGTCTCCTCTGATCAATTTACTCGAACTTTTTGTTCTTATTTCTCCTACTTGCTGTTGTTCCTACATGGGGATTTTTTGATAATTCTAAACTTTTTACCCAATTTTGACTTACCCATTTCTCTGAAATTGGGGATGTTTTTCATATTCCAATTTTCTCCCCAATGATTTCTCATTTTTCTGCATTATGATTGGGGAATTTTCTTCCATTCACAATTTCTACCCAATTCCTACTCTTAACCTTACTTCCCCATTGGGTGATTTTTCTTGACTATGACCGGAATCCCGCAAACCACCTCGGTCACAGTTGCCGCCTGCTTGGCAAGCGTGCAGTTGATGTCTGCCAGATTCTTCACATACTCCCGCGTGCTTTCATCGTAGGTCAGATTTCCGCCATCGGAGAACACATCATTGGTGACGATCACCACATCCTGCACACGCGTAGATAAATCAACGAGTGCCTGTACGATTTTCTTGCTCACCGGTGACAGTGTCACTGACATACCGACACCTGCTTTCTCCACTTCCGACATTGTTTCCGCTAGTCCGCCATCATCACTATCCTGTTCCAGATACATCTCATTTGCAAGCAGGTTCGACATACATTCAAGCAGCAGCACATCCTGCCGCTTCGCCACAATATGTTCCACATGCCGGTAACATTCGACCGTATCAAACCCTTTGTCGGCACGCATCGCGCGGTGGCGTTCAATCCGCTGCATCGTCTCCGGATCAATCTCCGTCGTATTCCATTTATACGGATACATCGTCGCAATGTAGAGCAGCCGTCCTTCGCCCTGCAAGGACATGGCGAAGCTTTCTGCATACGATGATTTCCCGCTGGCACTTCCGCCATACACAATATGTAACATCGTCTATTTACCTTTCTTTAGAAGCCCATATCCGCAAGGTCACTGCTTGTAGTCGTCCGATCCGGATCATAAGCTAAACTAATGTGCGAAACTGTCAGACTTTCATCAACCTGAACCTGCAGGTCATATGTAGCAAAATTAATAATGTATTGGATCGTATTTCCTGTCTTCAAATATTCCTCCGGCGTCTTATATTTCTCCAGTTCCTGCAATCCGGTAAACGGTTCTTCGTGAAACGTGATAACGCCAAGGTTACTGTCACATGTGTAATATTTCCGGTTATTTTTCTCCTCCAGTTCTCCATATTTCTTGATCTCATCTATATGAAGATACTCGTATACCTGCTCCAGCGAATCCCCGATCTGAATCGGTCCCTTATAATATGTATCATACTCCGGCTGCGATTTATCTATGCTCATGTGGATTCTTCTGTCATTTTCGCTCTCTTTCGAGACAATATACACGGAAGCTCTGTAGTTTCTATCCCCGTCAATCTCATACGGACACATCAGAACCTGCGCCTTCATATTATCAGCATAGTACACAAAATAATCCCTTGTATCATTCACGCTGTTTGCCATGCCAATATTGTTCTCCATCATAATCGCACTCATTCTGTCACCCTCGGACAGCGTATGCTTCATAAATGTAAACTCATCAAATCCAAACGTAAATTCAATCGAATGCGGTCCCGTATCCTTCGAATTCCAATTTTGTCTTACCAATACAACGCCGAGTACGCCAGCCACAATCAGTACTACACCCGCTACAATTATCCATATCTTTCTATGTTTCATGCGTTCCCCCCCTATTCTTCCGGCTTTCCATCCCGGCTGTATGCTTCGATTGACAGATCATCAAACGTTCCCATGTTTTTATAGATGGATAATGTCATATCCAAAAGCGGAAATAACATCATTGCGCCGCTGCCTTCGCCCAGACACAGCTTGCCATGTATCACTGCCGGAAGTCCGAGTGCGTTCAGTGCCAGCCTTCCACTCGCTTCCTCCGACGCATGCGATGCCAGAAGATAATCCACAACTTCCGGTTCCATCCGCATCGCAACGAGCGCCGCCACACAGGTGATCGCACCATCCAGCACGACCGGAATCTGATATTGTCTGGCACCTAAGAATACGCCCACCATCCCGGCGATCTCCAGCCCGCCAAGCTCAGCGAGTAGCTGCTTCGCATCGGTCGTTCCCTGCACACGCGCAAGTGCCTGCGTGATCACCTGCACCTTTCTTGCAAGTCCGGCATTATTGAGTCCGGCGCCGCGCCCGGTCACCGTATCCGCTGGCAGATCAAGCAGTGCCGCAAGCAGGGCAGAGGTCGGAGTTGTATTTCCGATTCCCATCTCACCAACCGCTAATATCTCATAGCCTTTTTCTTTACATTCCCGTACAAGCTCTTTTCCTGCTTCAATTGCGCGGTCGCAGATTTCCATCGACATCGCAGGTTCCTTCGCAAGATTCCCGGTTCCAGCCTGTACCTTCCGGTTTATCATATGTCCCATACCGAATGTCGCATCCGGATATGCTTCTCCCCGCATACCGATATCGACGGCATACACATCCACGCCTGCCATCTGCGCCATATAATTGACACCGGAACAGCCGTGTGCAATATTCTCCGCTACGACCTTTGTCACGCTGGCATCGGTCTGCGTCACGCCCTCTGCCACAACGCCGTGATCTGCGCACAGCGTCAGCAGTGCCCGCCGCTTATAATCACCGGGATTCACTGTCCCGGCAATCGCACAAAGTCTGGCAACCATATCCTCGAACACGCCGAGACTGTCGATTGGCTTCGCGATTGCATCCCATTTTCCCTTTGCCTGTGTATAGATTTTCTGCTGTGTTTCATTCATAATTTCTTACTTCTCCATATCCCGCAGCTCATACAACAGCGCATTGCAGATTGCCGCGGCAATATTGCTACCGCCCTTCCTGCCGCGTGCCACAATATACGGCACAGGTGTCCGCATGATGAGTTCTTTCGCTTCCACCACATTCACGAAGCCAACCGGCACACCAATAATGCCGCATGGATGCAGCTTTCCTTCGTCGATCAGCTCATACAGACGCACCAGCGCGGTCGGTGCATTTCCAATCGCGAAAATAAGCGGCTTGTCTAACATGCACGCCTTCTCCATACTTGCTACTGCCCGCGTGGAACCTTGTTTCTTCGCGATCTCTGCCACGTCGTCATCGCTCATAAAGCAGTAGACCTCACCACCGTATTTCGCAAGTTCTTTCTTGTTGATGCCGGATTTCGCCATCTGCGTATCCGTGACAATACAGGCTCCATTTTTAATCGCCGTATGGAACTGTTCCACTGCCAGCTCAGAAAATGTCAGATTCTTCAAATAATCAAAATCCGCCGACGTATGGATTGCCCGCTTGATAATCGGTGCCTGAAGCGGATCTAATTCAACATTTCCTAGCTCCTCTGTGATAATCTCGAAGCTTCGTTTTTCAATTTCCTGTGGCAGCACCTGCTGTAACTGTATCTCTTCTAACATAATACCCTCTTACTCTTCTCTTCCCTCATTACTAACCAAAAACTATATTATCTATTTTCATCTATTTTCATTCTCTGTACTATTTAAAAATAGATGATAGAAAAAATTCTCCGCACCCGCGTAATACAGGTGTGGGAATCCGGCGAACGTTCCTTTCTTCTTCACCATACACGGATAGGTCTTCTGCTTGGAAAGGGGCTTCCACGCCAAACAGGCATCGCCACAATCCGTGCTATCCCAGTAGTGAAACTCATGTCCGCGCAAAACCGTATTCACAGCAAATGCATCCGCTTCCTGCGGTGCCAGCTCCACATACCCAAATCGCTGTAGCCGCTCTGTCCGGAATCCTGCACCATCCAAGAAACCGACCATCTCATATACATTTCCCTCTGCATCGGCAAGTGATTTGCCAAGATATAAGAAACCGCCACATTCTGCATGGCACGGCATGCCTGCTTCCAATGCCTGCCAGACAGACGCACGCATCGACTGATTCTCGTACAACTGCTTTGCATAAAGCTCTGGGTAACCGCCGCCAAAGATCAGTGCGTCCACCTCCGACACATGCGCATCTGTCAGCGGAGAAAAGTACACAAGTGTCGCTCCCATATCCTCTAACATGCGCAGATTCTCCCGATAATAAAAGGAAAATGCCGCGTCTCTTGCCACGCCAATGCGATAACCGGCTGGGAACTTGCTTTTTTCTGTCTCACCTGTCGCCTTCTGTATCTGCAACATCTCTGCTTGTGCCGCGATCTCCAGAATCCCGTCAATATCAATCGTTTTTCTGGCAGCTTCCGCAACTGTTTCCACCCAGTCTCTCTGCTTCTGCATTTCATCCGGTTGCAGCAGTCCAAGGTGTCTGGATGGTACCGCAAATGATGCATCTTCCGGCAGATATCCAAGCACTGGAATCCCACATTCCGTCTCGATCACATGCTTGATCCGGCTGTAAAACATCGGTGATACACGGTTTAATATCACCCCTACAATCCGGCTGTCCTTCTTATATTCCATAATTCCGCGGATGATCGCCGCAAGCGTGACACTCGCGCCCTTCGCATCCACGATTAGAACGACCGGTGTCTTCGTAACCTTGCTTAATTCATAAGAGCTTGCCATCGTCGTTGTTCCACCAACACCGTCGTAATATCCCATGACGCCTTCCATCACGATCAATTCTGCATCCTTCGTGTCTCGCGCCAGGATGCGTCCAATCGCATCAGCCCCCGCGAAGAACGTATCCAGATTTCCAGTGTCGATTCCGAGCACCGTCCGGTGAAACATCGGATCGATATAATCCGGACCGCATTTATACGCCTGTACCTTTATATTCTGTTTTTTTAATGCTGCCAGCACACCACACGTCACGGTTGTTTTTCCGCTGCCACTCCGCGTCGCTGCGAACATCACACGTGGGGTATTTACCTGGATATTATTCTTGTGTTGCATTGTTTCTCCCCGACTGTAACTGTACATGTTATACCATTGATTCTTACCAGCTGTTCCTGTCCATTTTCCATACTATTGTTTCTTCTCGGCTGTTTCTGTGCATTTTCTATACTATTGTTTCTTCCGGTCGCTCCTGTGCATTTTCTATACTATTGTTTCTTCCGGTCGCTCTTGTACATTTTCTATCCCATCGTCACGATCCACACCGGATTTTGTGCTTGCATCATATGATACGGGCCAGCTTCGCGGCTGCGCGTCACCGCCATCTGTACCATATTAAAATCCACGTTATGCCGCTTCGCTATGTCTGCCAATGTAAGCATTTCTGCCTGCGTCTCCAATGTGACCGCAGTCAGAACAATGCGCGCGTTCGGATTTTTCGCATAGATCTGATCCATGATCTTGAACAGATTTCCGCCATTTCCTCCGATAAATACATGCGTCGGTGCAGGAAGCGTTGGAATCACTTCCGATGCTTCGCCCGCAAGGATCTCCATATTTCCCACATGAAACTTCTCTCGGTTCGCATGCAACAATTCCACAGCTTCTGGCTTTTTCTCAATCGCATATACCGTTCCCTGCTCAGTCAGGAGTGACAACTCAATGGATACTGAACCCGTTCCCGCTCCTACATCGTAAATGACTGGTGCAGGATTGTTTGTCATGCATTGCCCGCTGTTCTGATCATATTTCACCAGTCCTGTGTCTTCCTGAATTCCAAGCTTTGCGATTGCAACCATCCGCACTTCTTCCTTCGTCATCGGCACCTTACCCCGGATAAACATTTCATCTTTGATTCCCGGAGCTAAACGCCTTGGCTGCGGATGATCATTTATAAATATTGCAACCGCCAGCTTATCAAATGTATTCTCACATAGATTTTTGGCATATTTCTTTGTAATTTTCTCATCAGGATATGACAACCGCTCTCCAACGACTACCACGATTTCTCCCAATCCCACTTCGGTAAGCCGCTTACAGACTTCTGCCACCTGATTTTCACCGCCAAGCAATGTACCGACCTTCGCATGATGCAGCACCTTCGCTGGAATATTTGCAGAGATGCCATGATTGCTTATAAGCTCTGCATCCTCCCATGCCCAGCCAATTTTATCAAACAAATACTGAACAGACGAGAGTCCCGGAATATAACAAAGCTCATAAATTGTTTTATCTGCCTGTATCTGTTCGGTTGTTCCTGTCGTGTCATCCACCATATTGCAGACTTTCCCCGCTGTCTTTCGCAACATCATCGAAAGCTTCTTCGCGCCGGAATAAAAACCGATATCCCCGGAGAATACTACCGCAATCGTCTCTCCGACATGATTTTGAATCAGTTCTGCAATTTCTTCTGCCTTGTACGCATTATAAAAGGTCTGCTCCGCGTCGCGTCCATCTTCTTCACAGAGGCTCTTCCAGATCTGAAGCATACGGGAAGCACCGATACATACGGTCGCCTGCGATAATGCCTGTACCGCTTCCCACGTCAGGCAATCCGCATTTCCCGGTCCCATACCGGTCAAATATACGATGGTGTTTTCATTATTCCCCATTCTTTTGATTCTCCTTTCCGCCTCTTATCCTATCAGTCAAATATTTTTCTGCCTGTGCAAGTGACATTACCGGTTCTACCTGCTCCCTTGGACGCCCAATCACAACCAGATGCACGCCCGCAGCAAGCGCAGCCTCACATTTTTCGTCGTAGCCGCCGTTCTTCCCACTTGCCTTTGTCACAAGGAAATCAGCATTTGCATAGCGCAAGGTCGCCAGATTCATTTCCAGATCAAAAGGGCCCTGCATGCAGATCAGATGCTTGCCGGTAAATCCCAGTTCCGTACATGCCTCTACCACAGACGGCGTTGGAAGCACACGCGCCGTACAGCGCGATTCATAGTCCGGGATCTGCGTATACAAATGTAATTCTTTGCTGCCTGTCGTAATCAGAATATTTCCGGTCACGCCTTTCAGATAATCAACCGCCGCCTGCGTGTCTTTGACATAGACGCTGTCTGGTGTTTCACAGGTTTGCATCTCCCGACGCACGCGGACATACGGAACTTCCACCGCCTTACACGCCTGATAGATATTCTGTGTCACGATCACCGCATATGGATGTGTCGCATCCACACAGATGTCTGCCTGTACCGCCTGCAGGAATCCCTGCATATCCTCCTGCTCCAGCCGTCCGACATGCACCTTGAGTGCGGCGGCGTCCGGTAACACCTGTGCACCATACTCCGATGCCACGCAAACATGGACTTCGATAGTCTGCATTTTCTGCTTCTTGTTTAATTGTATCAGATACTCGGCAAGCTGTCGCCCCTCCGTTGTACCACCAAATATGACTACTTTCATGCGTTATCTCTTCTATATCCGCGCGGTGTCACCATCGCGTCACCAACTTTTCGTGTCTGGGAATTTCCGATAAATACTGTCGTGAACATATCCACCTGCGTCTCCAGTAACTCGCCCAATGTCAGAATTCGTTTTTCTTCGCCATCGCGCCCGATATTCCGCGTGATTCCACAGATTGTATCTCCAGATTTTTTCTGTAACAGAATCTGACACGCTTTCTGCAGATAATCATGTCGTTTGTGACTGGACGGATTGTACAGACAGATTGCGAAATCACCCTCAGCGGCTGCCGCAAGACGCCGCTCTATCAGCTCCCACGGTGTCAGCAAATCACTCAGACTGATCACTGTAAAATCATGCCCAAGTGGCGCGCCAAGCAATGCCGCACCGGATAATGCTGCCGTCACGCCCGGAATCACATGTACATCCACCTCCGGAAATTCTGTTGCCAGCTCCAATGTGATTCCTGCCATGCCATATACGCCAGCGTCACCACTACAGACAAGCGCTGTCTTCTTTCCGCCTGCCGCAGTTTCCAGTGCCAGCCGACATCGTTCTACCTCCTGCCTCATACCATTCACCAGATATTCCTTATCCGGGTAATACGGCTTCAGCAAATCAATGTACACCTTATATCCCGCAATCACTTCGCAGGCTTCCACGACGTCGATTGCTTCCTGCGTCATCTTCTGTCTCGCGCCGGGGCCAAGCCCGACAATATACAATTCCTTCTTACTATCTGCGCTCATATTTCTCTCCGTTATTGCTCTATATTTCTATGTTATAGCTTCCGGTTTGGGTTTTTTCGCTTGTTTTTCGACTTCCAAACCCACCGCGTGGGTTTTTCTGCTTACTTTCCACTCGCTACACCCACATACGCCAGTGCTACCGTCACGCCATCCTGCGCCTGCTTGCGAAGCAACAGCTCTCCATCATTCGCGCCATGCTCGCTTGCATATTTCACTGCACTGCGCTCACAAACATTATCCACGCCTGTCACGCCTGTCACGAACTCGGATGCGGAAAACGTCCCCGACACCGCCTGCAATTCTTCTGCCGTATATGCCTCAAATGGCACTTTCCGCGTCTCGCAGAATTCAAGCAATCCAGCCTCTTCCTTCTTCAAATCAATGCTCGCCACCGCACATAACGCTTCCATCCGCAAGCCTGCTTTCGCAAATGCATCCTGCACCGCATGCTCGATTTTATCCGAAGATGTTCCCTTCTTGCATCCAATTCCTGCTACGATGCAGAGTGGAACAAGCTGCAACATTTTCTCATCTGGCAGGATATCTCGTGGAGTTACAATAACCTGATACGAACCTATCTTTAATCTCCGAACATCGATTCTATTCCCGCATGCGTTCTTCTCTTCTTCCTGCGAAACCTCTGCTTCATCCACCCACACAGGCTTCGCCCCGGTCGCCAGCACCTCTGCGCTGATTGCCTTCGCCTTCGCCCAGTCCGTCACAACTAAATTATGTTCCCGCGCATAATCATCGATAGAAAACTGTCCTTCCACGTCCGTCGCCGTCGTAATAACCGGTGTTGCCCACATCACATCCGCCAGCATCTGTGTGAGTGCATTTGCCCCGCCGGCATGCCCGCTCACCAACGATATCACGTGTTTGCTGCATTCGTCCATGCACACGATTGCTGGATCTTTGGATTTGTGTGTCAGGTGTTCCGCTACACTCCGCACCGCAATTCCGCTTGCGGTCACGAACACAATCGCGTCCACCTGCTCAAAATACACATCGACACACGCCTTTACCGTTTCCCGCATTGAAACATCCGAAAGTGCCTCGCATTTTACCTTCGTAATAATTTCTGCACCAGGGATAGCCTCCAGCTTCTTCGCCAGCTTCTGCATCGTCGCATACCCGCGCACACTGCATGTAATAAGCAGTACCCGTCGGATTCCTGCCGGAAATGCAATCTCCGTTGCGCCGCGGTATTCCGTTGCAAATGCTGCATCATAGAGTTTGGACTTCTCATAGATACTTCCAAGCGCCGGGGATACAATGATGAGTGCCGTCTTCGTAATTCCAGCCGCTTCCATATCTTCCGGAAGCTTAGAAAGTGTCGTGCGGATGATCTTCTCTTCCGGCCACGTTGCCTTATACACAACAGCAACCGGCGTATCCTCTGCGTATCCACCAAGTAGAAGTTCCTGCCGCACCTTTCGGGCAAGCCCGGATGACAGATATAGGACCAGACTGGCACGGTGTGCAGCCAGACTTCGCAGATTCTCTTTCTCCGGCACCGGCGTCTTCCCTTCCGCTCGCGTCAGAATCAATGTCTGCGTCACATCCGGCAACGTATACTCACATGCGAGCGATGCCGCGGCGCCGAACACCGCACTCACGCCCGGACACACATCATATGCGATTCCATATTCATCCAGCAGATCCATCTGCTCGCGGATTGCACCATACACGGACGGATCACCCGTATGCAGGCGCACCGTCCCTTTGCCTGCTGCCTCTGCTTCCCGCATTACAGACACAACCGCATCCAACGTCATATGCGCGCTGTTATAGATCTCGCAGTCCACTTTCGCATAGGAAAGCAGCTCCGGATTCACAAGCGAACCTGCATAGATGATCACATCCGCTTCCCTGATTCGATTCATGCCCCGCACGGTAATCAGATCACACGCGCCGGGGCCCGCTCCTACGAAATGTACCATTTATCTTCTTCCTTTATCTATTATAATCTATTCTGTTTTTGCACAACGATTTTTCACTCGTCACACCCGCATATATTTCTCATCCCGTGTTCGATATCCCGGGTGGCATCCTCGCATCCATCTTACCCTCACAGCTCACATTCTGTGTTCAATATCCTGTAATCATTCTTACATCTGCTGCTTTCCGCGAAACACATCCAGCACCTTGTCCGCATCACTCGTCTGCCCCAGATATCCGTACTTCTCGGAAAATACAATCACTCCAAACCGCATTGTGTCGCCAACTCTGCCTGCCACATGTTTCTCAATTGCCGCAAGGATGCTCTGCATCACAGCTTCCCGCAAGCCTTCTCGTTCCACAACATCCAACATTCGGTCGGTATTGATACAGTTATAAATTTCCTGTACCACATTCGCCTCTGCGCCCGCCATCGCGGCATGCACCGCGAAGATTTCTCCACGTCCATCTGCCACCTTGGAATGTGTGTTAAAGATACCTGCCGCCAGTTTCACCAGCTTTCCGATATTTCCAACCAGTAGGAAATTTTTCATGCCATACGAGATTGCAAGGTCGATCGTCTCGCCGATATAATTGCTCGACTTGACACTCTTCGTCAGATCGAGCCCCAGATATTCGGATGCGTATGTCTGTCCATAATTTCCCGGCGTGACTAATATCTTCTCTTCGCCAACCGCATGTAACTGCCGGATTTCTGTTTCGATTGTCGCCACAATCGCCTGCTCGCTCATCGGCTCTAAGATTCCGCTTGTCCCAAGCACGGAAAGTCCCCCTTCGATGCCAAGCTTCGGGTTAAATGTACGCTTCGCCAGAGTCTCGCCCTCCGGCATCCATACCGTGATATGCAATGGTTCACGAACATTTGCTTTCTCACATACATCTGCCACAGCCGCAAATATCATCTGCCGTGGCACACGGTTGATGGCCGCCTGTCCGACCGCCTGCTCCAGGCCTTCTTTCGTGACACGCCCAATTCCGATTCCTCCGTCCATCGTCAGATACGGAAACGATTCACTTGTGAATGCACAAGACCTACCCTGCGTGCTTAGTTTCATAATTCCATTCGTTCCCGTGCTAACACCTGTTTCCGCATCTCCATATGTTCCCGTGCTAACACTTATTTCCACGTTTCCATCCAGTCCTACGCTTCCATCCATCTGCTCACACACACGCTGCTTCGCATACGCCACTGTCACGCACACATCCGTGCCATTTGTCACATCGGGATCATCGCCGCTATCCTTTACTACTTTATAGCTTGCTTTCCGGCTATCTGATTCAAGCAGATACACCGGAACGGAAACCGTCATCCCCTTTGGTGTACGCAAGGTTACCCCATGGCTTTCTACGCCAAGCAGAAGCTGCATCGCTGCTGCCTGTGCCGCCGCTGCACTGCACGTTCCTGTCGTGATGCCCAGTCGGAGCTTTTTTTGATTTTTGATCACATATTCTTCCATACGCATTTCCAATCTGTAAAATCTTCTTTATTTATACCATTTCATACGGAAATTGTAAATTTATTTCCGTTCCCGCTATGCACCTCTATTTCCAATTTGGGTTTTTCTGCTTACTTTCTTCCTCTCACACCCATCGCGTGGGTTTTTCCGGTCTTATATTCTCTTCCGCGCCCACTCCTCGCCACATTTCTCCACCTCCCGCTTCCAATCTGGGTTTTTCTGCTTACTTTCTTTCTCTCACACCCATCGCGTGGGTTTTTCCAGTCTTATATTCTCTTCCGCGCCCACTTCACTATACCACATGATTTACTTCCGAAAAAAGAGCAGGACTTCCATCCTGCTCTCATGTGTATGAATTGCACAATTAACTATTTTTCTTTTCTTCTTCGGATCATACCTGTGATACCGACGCCTGCGCCAAGCATAAGCGTAATCATAATCGCTATCGGATATGCATCTCCGGTGGAAACCGTTTTATCCGTTTTCTTGCTTGTCTCTGTTGTCTTCGGGGCACCTGCCTGTGTAGTTGCTCCATCCGGCTGTTCCACGAATGTCTGCTGTGTGGTTGCCTGCTCACCTGTCGTCTGATTTTCTGTTGTTGTCGTTCCTTCTGTCGTCGTCTGCTCGCCTGTTGTGGATGGAGCCACGCCCTTTGCAACAACTACCTTGGTAGATGGCGACGCATAGTAATTGTTTGTTTCCTTATATCTTACGTAATAATCGCCATCGGAAAGCTGCGTCAGCGTCGTACCTGTGCAGGCGGTCCAGCTTGTCTGATCAACACTATATTCCATCGTCGTTGCCAGATTGGCAATCTGACCATCATTTTTTCCATCAATTGTTTCTGCCGTCGGTGTCAATCCCGTCGGTGCATTCTGATTTGCCTTTTGGATGGTGAAGTTTTTCACAATTTGTCCATGTAAACTATTTATTCCGTCGATTGTGACACTCGCTGTTCCCGCATTTTTATTATCGGCATAAGTCAGTGTATAGCTTGTGTTCTCTGTCAGTGTCTGTCCGTCATAGGTTACTGTCACGGCAGGTTTTTTTTCATTGCCATCATAGACATATGTATCCGGATTGAGTGTAACGGTAAGTTGTGAATCGGTGAGCCTGCGATAACGAAGTACATAATTGCTTGCCTCATTCCTCTGTTGGTCAAAGATTCTTGTTCCCTTTGCATTAAAACGATACCCTTCTGGCAGAAATTCTTTTACATCTAAACCATTCGCGACATTACCATAATTATTGATATATGCGTTTGTTCCAACCTCAAACACACAACTTTCCTGCATTGTTAGCTTCTCAAGCCAGCAATAATCACCAACCATATCCACCTGACTTGTTCCTTCCAATGCAACACCACCATTAGTAGCCCAGTAAAGATGTGATATCGTTAGTTTTACATCATTCAATGTCAACACTGGATCATTTCCAACATTTGCATTATCAATTTCCGCTGACATACTTCCATTTTTTATCGTCAATGCATTCATAGTGGAAATCTGTGTAATCGTCAAATTCTTGTCATTCAGATCAATCGTAAGATTTTTGTTTCCAATATCAACAGAACAGGTCTCCGTTGCGTCTGCCAGCATCTTGATTGTATAATTATTATATACATTTCTCGCCGCTGCTTCAAACGTTGCATATTTTGCTATACTCATTCCAGTATTATCTAATACCTCCGCCACTCCTACCGCAGCCTTGACCGGCACAACCTTCGTCCCTCCGCTTATCGAAAAAATTGTGGCTGCTGCGATCACAACTGCCATCACCTTCCGCATTAACTTCTCTCTTACTTTCATTGCCTCTCCTCCTACTACCTAGGACTTTCCTGTCCTAAATATTATCCTCTTTACATTTTTTTCATTCTTTTTATTTACCATACCTTTTGGGGGCGCGTCAACCCTTCTGGGACGAAATGCATTTTTCTGGGACGAAATGTCATTTGGATGCATAGATTCCTATATAAAATTGTGATACAATGTTAAAAATTACAATTCAACCATTCATCAGAGAGGAAATGAATATGAACCTTGCCATCGTGGATGACAATCCGGAAGAATTACAGAAATTATATAAAACCATTATGGATTACAGCCGCACGCACGATGTTGCAATCGCCTGTGACTGCTTCGCGACATCTGCTGCATTTCTTTCTGCATGCGCACAGATCTCATATTCTTTTGTTATCTTTGATATTTATTTACAGGATGCAACCGGAATTGATCTGGCGGCAGAATTCCGCAGGATTGCTCCCCGGACACCTATCGTGTTCCTGACCAGCAGTCCGGAGCATCGGGCAGATGCATTCCGGGTGCATGCATTTGATTATCTCGAAAAACCCATAACCGGGGAGATGATCGCCCGGCTGTTCGACGAGCTGGCGATCACGCAGGAAGAAGAGACTGACACACAGGCATTTTCAATCTCGATAGACCGGAAGCAGATTCCGGTTTTATATTCTGACATCCGCTATATCACCTCGGATTCCAACTATCTGCAGATTCAGGGGCGCGATGTGTTCCGTTGCCGCATGCCATTTCGCGAAGCCGCATCCATCCTCACACAGGACGAACGGTTTCTGACCATCAACCGGGGGATACTCATCAACCTGGACTACGTGCAGCATATGGAGAACACTTCCTGCACCATGTGCGACTCCACGACATTTTCGATTCATAGGAAAAATGCAGCCGCCATCACACAGGCTTATATCGCTCACCAGTTTAAGCGGCGCACGAAGGCATTGACGAAAGGAGGGCTCTCATGAATTTCTGGAACCTCGTTTACAGAGCCGCCGAATACGGCATTATCCTCCCCGGCATCTTTCTTTGCATCATCCCTGTTGCAGACTGGCTCATCATTCCCCAGAGGAAGCTCTATCCGGTGCTGCTGCCATGCATGGTTGCAGTCTGTTTTGTGTTAGCGTGGGTGGATTCTTCTGGCTCCTACTACACAAACATATTCTTCTTTCCTCTGCTCGGCATCTGTCTGATTGCGTATTTTTTGACTGTAAAACTGGAAAAATTAAAATTACTTTACATGTTTTTATGTACAACCGCTGCGTTATCCTTCGGCTGCATCATGAACGATTACATCATCGCGCGGATCGATCCGTATTCCAACATACACGATGACTCCGTACCCGGTCTGATCATACAATATGCGGTCAGTCTCCTCATTATGTCTGTGTTACTCCGCATGCGGCACAAATACCGATGGCTGTTTGAGAATTTCAACACGACATTATTCTGGAGAATCGCATGGATGATTCCCGCAATCATCTCCTTTTGCAACATCTATATGATTCCGATTGATTATGCCAACATCCGCGTCGGGCGGATCTTCCAGATTGCAATGGTGATCGAAGGTGTGCTGTTCCTGTTCTTCATGCTGTTCCAGTCCCTGTTGTACATCATCGCCGTCACGACCTCCCGGAAGATCGAAGCAGATTCCACCGCCCTGATGTACCAGCTTCAAGCAGACCAGTATGAGAAAATGCAGGCGTATCTGGATGAGACTCGTCGTATCCGGCATGATTTCAAGCATACGATTGCAGTATTAAATGAACTTTCCCAGACCGGACAGTATGAGAAATTACAGGAATATATCGCCAACTATTCTTCCGAGATATCGAATGTACAGGCACCTGCCACCTATTGTGACAACCCCGTGGTCAACGCAACGATTCATTATTATATCGATATCGCCCAAAGCTATGGCATCCGGACGAAACTGCAGGTTGTTATTCCAAAGGAAATAGCGATTTCGGATATTGACCTGTGCCTGATCTTCGGCAATCTTCTTGATAATGCAGTCACCGCATGCCGCCATGTCCGGGCCGATGCCCGTTTCATCCGCTTATCCGCGGATCTCGACACTCCGGGGCACCTGTATATCACAATGGTAAACAGCTTCGACGGCAATGTCTGCACACGGAACGGAAAATACATCTCCACCAAGGAGCGGAAAAGTGGTATCGGCCTTGCCTCGATTCAGGCAACGACGCAAAAATACCACGGTTCCTCGAATTTTTATACCGAACAACATGAATTTATCTCGAATATCATGTTAAAACTAAAGGAAAATGAAACGGAGTAATTCTATGAACATCACAGTTATCTTCACCGGCGGCACGATTGGTTCGTCCGTACAGCAGGACTTTGTCTCTACCGATGCACAGATGCCATATCGACTGCTGGCAATGTATGAAGCCGAACAAAAAAAGAAAAGCGCTGCAATCCCAAACTTCCGGACACAAGCCCCTTATACAACACTCAGTGAATATATGGATGGTTCCCACTTAAACCGCCTGATTGCCTGTGTGCATAGCTTACTTACAACAGACCATCCGGATATTGACGGCATAATCATCACACACGGCACCGACACACTTCCATTTACCGCTGCCGCACTTGGTATGTGTTTTGCATATGCCAGAATTCCGATTTTGCTTGTATCCAGCAATTATATCTTAGATGACCCACGTGCAAACGGACTGGCAAACTTCGCTGCTGCAGTCGATTATATATACGACTGGAAGCACACGCATTCCGGACAGGGAACACCCAATGAAACACCGGCTTCTCCGGATACAGCAACGGCTATGTATACCCCGAGCTTCCCGATTCTCCCTACCGCCGTCGGTATCTCCTACTGCAACACCGGGAGCACACCGAAGATCTACAATGCGCTCGGCATCTACAATCATCGTCCGTTTAATGACAGTTTGTACGAACGTCCATATGACGCATATGCAGAGGCTATCGCGCCCGTCCTGCGGGAATGTTCAGTTGTAAGTCACTTCGAAACAACCTGCCCTGTCTGCTTCTTCCAATCCATGCCGGGCATGCAGTATTACCTGCCGGACGATACACGCGCGGTGCTGATTCACGCCTACCACTCCGGTACGATCAATACGAAAAATCCATCCCTGCTTGCACTCACCAGGCAGGCGGCACAAAAAAAGATCCCAATCTATCTGACTGGGATTTCCGCTTCATCGACCGATTACGACAGCAAAGCAGCTTATGAATCACTCGGAATTATCCCGCTCCCGGAATACAGCCCGCTTGTCGCGTATATGTATCTGTGGTACAAATACAGCCGGAGGGGCTAAGCCGCTTTTGTTCTCACCGTCATTGTTACAGCAGATATAAACCACAATATTAGATATAATTATTGCAAAAAAGTGTACGTCTCCATACCGACGTACACTTTTTATTATACATATTCCGTTATCTTCCCTGCATGAACTCCTGCAGCTTCTGAATATTTTCTGCCATCTGACTGTAACCGTTCTGATAGAACGCTTCCTGTTTTTCTTTATCCTGCTCAAACTTGCTGATACTGTCAAGCTCCGGACGTAACACCAGAAGCTTTCCCTCTTTCTCATAACGCTCGATCCGCTCTAACTGCTTCGCATACATCTCTCTCCTGCGCATCAGTGTATCATAAAATGCCGGATATTTCTTCTTATATGTCCGCATCAGTACACGCATCTTCCCATAGTTCGTCGGTGCTTCTTCCGGTTTTCTGGTCAGTATACAGACTACCCGGTCGCATCCAACCGCAAATGCCCGCTTCACCGGAATCGAATCTGCCAGACTTCCATCCATATAATGGAATCCATCTAACTCGACCGGATTACACAGCACGGGAACCGAACAGGATGCCTTGACTGCTGTCAGCATACGCTTCTCATCGTCTGTCTTCGCGATATATTCCGCTTTTCCGGTCTCACAATTCGTTACCACAAGCTCCACTTCCGATGGTGACGCAAGGAATTTCTCAAAATCAAATGGGTATTGCTTGTGCGAAAACTCCATCACCATACGGTCTAAATTAAGCATCTTTTTGCTTTTGCGCATCTGTTTGACACCATAATATGCATTTTCACCATGCGCGGTGATCGTCCATTTGGTACGGCCTTTTTGCCCTGCCAGATAATTCACCGCATTTCCAGCGCCGGCAGATACTCCTACCACATAATCAAATACTATCTGATTATCCATCAGGCAGTCCAATGCTCCTGCGGTAAAAAGCCCGCGGAACGCACCGCCCTCTAATACAATACCTGTCTTCACGTTTTTTATCTCCTCGAATCTGCTTTCTTTAATTCGTCAAGCTTCTCCTGAATTCTCTTCTTCACCAATTCGCATACATCATGTTTGCGCAGCGTCCCATATTCCTCGTACGGAATCTGTGGAAGAAAATGCACCTGTGTACGCACTTTTTCAAATGTGTTCGTATCCATCGACCGCCACGAATCGTAGATCACGACTGGTACGATCGGCGTCTTCGACTTAAGCGAGCATGAAAAGCATCCGGACTTAAATTCCTGCAATTCATTCTTATTATCCGTATAGCCACCCTCCGGAAAAATCAGATATGGCTTGCCTGCCTTCACCCGCTCTGCAATCTGTTTCAATGCAGCAATCTGCTGTTTCGGATCTTCAAAGGATATCGTCGTTCCCTCCACCAGACCACATACCTGTCTCGCAACCAGGCGGTCTGCCGACTTTTCTTCCCAGAGCATCGCACATGGGCGCGGATGGGACAGCATGATTCCAAGCGCATCGTATTTGCCCTGATGGTTCGCATACATGATGTAGCCGCCATCCTGTGGCAGATTCTCCCTGCCGTATACATCGGTTTTCGTACGGGCACGTCTGCGCATATGATTCTCGATCTTCATCGCAAACGCATACCGCTGCTGTTCGGTGTATTTTTCTTTGTGTTTTATCATATAGTTCGCACGCGGAATATGCGTGGCAACGAACAACGGACTCGATGCAACAACGAACTTAAATCTCAAATTTTTCAATCTATCTCAACCCTTATCTCCCCATGTCATCCTGCATAGTTCTGTGTCTGCCTGCAAACCGGAGCTATCACAACATCTTCTTTTTTCGCAGCACGATTGTCACAACAATGCAGATGACAAGCGTAAGCAGACATATAATCGCAAATCCCCATGGTGTCTTTGAAAATGGCATACCATCGCCATTTACATTCATACCGTACAACCCCGAAATAATCGTCGGGATAGACATAACAATCGTGATTGCAGCCAGCAGCTTCATGATGTTATTCAACCGGTTATCGATCACCGTTGACATCAGTTCCCGTGTACCTTTTAAGATGTCCCGGTAGATCTGTGTCATCTCGATTGCCTGCAGATTCTCGACGATCACATCATCAAGCAGTTCCTGGTCCTCGGGAAACTTCCGGATTCCACTATACCGGGTCAGCCGGTCCACTACCATACGGTTTGCACGGAGCGATGTATCGAAATACACAAGGTTTGATTCCATCTCATGCAGGTTTACGATATCCGCATCCTCCGTTGCACCACCCATACGTTCCTCCATCTCCAGACGATGCCGGTCGATGATCCGAAGGTATGACTGATACAGCATACTTGTACGGTACAAAATCTGATACGTGAAGCGAACCTGTTTTTTCGTCGTAAAATCACGGATATTATTCACGATAAAATGTTTGAGCACAGGAGTTTCCGCTGAACACACCGTGATAATCGCATCATCCGTCCACACAACGCCAAGCGGAATCGTGGTATACGCCTCCTGATTATGTCGGATTTCCACCGACGGAATATCAAATAATATCAATACATAGTCATCGTTGACATCCACACGGGAAGACTCTTCATCATCCAGCGCTGCCCGGATATCTGCCAGATCCACATTGTAGCGTCTGGCAATCTCTAAGCTCTCATCCTGTGTCGGTGCTGTCAGGTTAATCCACATGCCAGGCAGAAATTCATCTATCTGTCTGAATTTTCCATTTTCCGTAATGTATTTACTGATCATGCCCTTCTCGCCTCATCATTATACCAATTTCTATGTCTACCGTAACAAACATTGTATCACGATAGCGTTATTTCGAAAACCCCTAAATATATTTCTTCACCCATATGTTCACGCGGCCTTTGCGCGTCTCATTTCCGGCACCGCAATATTGAAACTTCCCATAGCCGCGCACGGAAAATATATCGCCGTCTTTTAACACCAGACTGTTGCGTTCCTCTGTCCTGCCATTTCTCGTAACCTTCTTCGCACGGAAGAATTCCAATGCCTCACTGCGCGAACATTTTGTAAGTGCCGCCACCACCGCGTCAAACCGGGGTGCACTGACAATCACATGCACATCCACAAGCGTCGGTTTCAGATCTTCCATCTCTCCGTCGACCAGAGATGTTTTCACGTTCGTATGCTTTATCTTTGTCAGATTCTCCTGAATATATGCAGCGATACTTTCCTGACAGAAAATATATGCCCGTTTTCCGTCTTTCACCAATATATCTCCGAGTACAGACCGCTCAATTCCGAGGCTCATCAAAGCGCCAAGAAAATCCCGGTGGTTCAAATCCTCCGCGAACTTTTCGAGCAACGGTTCCACCAGAATGATTGAGATGGGAAACACGCCCGCATACCCAAACAATTCTTCCGAACCAAACTGCACCATCTGCCGCTCACGCTCCGGCGTTCCACCGAAGCAGGTCATCCCCACAAAGGAGAACTCTGCCTGTTTCTCATAGACAACCGCAAGTTCCGCCGGCGTCAAAAATCCGGTATATGTATAAATATTTTGTCTGTATGCGCGCTTCGCCAAGTCCTGCAAACGCGCATACAATACCTGTTCTTCATTCATAATTCTATCTTACCTGTCACCACACATCAGCATGATGACCTGCGCGCAATATCCACGCCGCTCTTTTGCAATCGTTCTGTCACGTTCGACTAGCCAAGAATCGCCTTATCATTTGCGAACTCTTCGCCACTTGCCTCTTCAAACTTGTGAAGCAGATCTGCAACGGTCAGCTTCTTCTTCTCTTCGCCGCGGATATCGAGAATAATATTGCCATCCATCATCATGATCAGACGGTTTCCGTGCGCGATTGCATCCTTCATATTATGTGTGATCATCAATGTGGTCAGATTATCGCGGTTGACGATCATATCGGTCGTCTGCAATACCTTTGCAGCAGTCTTTGGATCAAGGGCGGCTGTATGCTCATCGAGTAGCAGAAGCTTCGGCTTCTTCAAGGTCGCCATCAGCAGTGTGAGTGCCTGTCTCTGACCACCGGACAGAAGTCCTACCTTCGAGGTCATACGGTCTTCCAAACCAAGTCCTAATGTTGCCAGCATCTCACGATACTTTGCATGCTCTTTCTTCGTGATTCCGGCTTTCAAAGTACGGCTGTCTCCCCGGCGGAGTGCCAGTGCCAGATTCTCCTGAATCTCCATTGTCGCCGCTGTTCCGGTCATTGGATCCTGGAACACACGTCCGAGATATTTGGCACGCTTATATTCCGGAAGCTTTGTCACATCGGCATCTCCGATCAGAATCTGTCCCTGATCGACCGGCCATACACCTGCGATCGCATTTAACATCGTAGACTTACCGGCTCCGTTTCCACCGATGACAGTTACGAAATCACCATCCTCCAGTGTCAGATTCAGTCCTCTTAACGCCATTTTCTCATTGACCGTTCCCGCATTGAAGGTCTTGTAAATGTTCTTCAGTTCTAACATAGATTACGCCTCCTTCTCTGCGTTTGCCGCAAGCTTCTTACCCTTGTTGAAATGTTTTCCCTTCCAGTAAGGCACTGCAAGGAATACCGCTACGATCAAAGCCTGGAACAGCTTCAACAGGTCTGTGTCGACGCCGAGCCAGATAACGATCTGCAACACGATGAAGTAGATTACACCACCGATTCCGACCGACAGAAGCTTCAATGCGAAGTTCTTGAAGATACGGCTGAATATTGCCTCTCCGATGATAACCGATGCCAGACCGATGACGATCGCGCCTTTACCCATATTGATATCCGCAAATCCCTGATACTGTCCGAGACAAGCAGATGAAAATGCAACCAAACCATTTGAGATCATCAGACCGAGGACCTTGTTGAAGTTCGTGTTGATGCCCTGCGCACGTGCCATGTTCTCGTTACAACCCGTTGCACGAAGCGAGCTTCCAAGCTCTGTACCGAAGAACCAGTACAAAATTCCGATGACAACAATCATAAATATAAATACAACAAAGATAGAATTCTTATAGAATGCAACTCTCTTTATGTAACGAAGAGAAACTACCAGATCGTATTTGTCGACATTGATCGGCTGGTTTGCCTTTCCCATGATCTTCAGGTTCACACCCCACAGACCAAGCTGTGTCAGAATACCGGCTAAGATCGCCGGAATTCCCATCGTCGTGTGGAACAAACCTGTTACAAGTCCCACGAGCATACCGGCAAGTGTCGCGATCGCCATCGCGGCTGCTACATGATATCCCTTCTGCATCAACATAATACATACGGCTGCACCGGTACACATCGTTCCATCGACAGACAAATCGGCGATGTCCAGAATCCGGAACGTGATGTACACGCCAATCGCCATAATGCCCCAGATCAGACCCTGGGCAATCGCGCCCGGCATGGCATTGAATAAAGCACTTACATCCATTTCTTTCTCTCCTTTATATAACAAAAATCGGGTAGAAAAACTCTACCCGACTACTATACTATAATAATACAGCAAAAATCAAGTAAATACGCTTGTTTTCGCTATGCTTTTCCATTACTCGTTTGCGATTGCCTCATAATCGTCCGGTACAGTTATACCAAGCTCATCACAGATATCCTTGTTGTACTTCTTCGTAAACTGTGGTGCATACTCGATCGGCATCTCCTCGATCTTAGACTCACCCTTCAGGATCTTCGCTGCCATCTTACCTGTTGCAACACCTAAATCATAGTAGCTGATAGAAAGTGTAGCGACACCGCATCCCTTACAGATACCTTCCTCACCTGCAACAACCGGAGTCTTTGCCGGCATACAGATATTCTTGATGATCTCTGTATTTGCCGCAACTGTGTTGTCCGTCGGAACATAGATCACATCACTTGCGTTTGCTGCAGATGTAGTAACTGTCGAAAGGTCATTGGAATCTGAGAATGAATAATACTCACATGTATATCCAAGCTTCTCCAAAGCTGCCTTTACCGTATCTACCTGATACTGTGAATTTGCCTCTGCGGAACAATAAAGGAGACCAACCTTCTTTGCATCCGGGAACAGCTCCTTGATCATATCTGCCTGACTATCGAGTGGTGCAAGATCCGATGTACCGGAAATATTTCTGCCAACTGTACCGTTGAAATCAGAAAGTTCGAGTGCTACGCCATATTCTGTGACAGATGTACCGAGAATCGGAATCGTATCGGTACCGGCTGCAGCTGCCTGTAATGCAGGCGTTGCATTTGCAAGGATCAAATCCACATCGCTGCTGACAAAACCATTGATGATTGTAGCACATGTATTTGCATCACCCTGTGCATTCTGCTCATCAAACTTTACTTTATCTTCACCAAGTTCTTCCACAAGCTCATCCTTGAAGCCCTTTGTTGCAGCGTCGAGTGCCTCATGCTGTACGAGCTGGCAGATACCTACAGTATACGTATCATCCTTCTTGCCGCCACAGGCGCAAAGGGAAAGTGTCATTGCAGCAACCGATGCTACTGCAAGGAATTTTTTGAATTTTCTCATACTTTTCATCCTCCTCATCGATATGGGTGTCTTTGTCCCATCTCTATCTTTTCGTTTCTTTGTTTCTTTCGCACTAATATGTTAACGAGTTAACGGTTTAGTGCAATAAAGTATTTCAGTAATCGATTAAACCACGATTTTTTTTATTTGTCAATATTTTGTAACCTTTTTCCTCTGCCATGTGTATAATCTTTGAAAGGCCTTTTGAAACAAACGGAGGATATGCTATATGAGAATACCAATACGCATATTGATTGACGAATATCAATCTCATTTATACAGGATTGCCTTCAACATATGCAAGAACCGAGAAGATGCCGAGGATATCGTACAGGACACATTTGTGCAATACCATATTGCAAATAAGGAATACGATGACGAGTCGCACATCCGTGCCTGGCTGATGCGGGTTACCATCAACAAATCCAGAAACACACTCCGATCGTTCTGGCGGAAGCACCGGCAATCCCTGGAATCCTATATGGAAGAGCTGAATTTCCCGGACTCACAGAGTGAAGAATTATTTGAAGCGGTTATGAAGCTTCCTGAAAAACAACGCACCGTGATTCATCTCTTTTATTATGAGGATTATTCCATCAAAGAAATCGCAGATATCCTGAAGCTTAGCGAGAGCAATGTCAAAACCCGCTTAACCCGCGGACGGGCTATGCTGAAGGAGCACTTAAAGGAGGCTTGGAATGATGAACAATCATGAGAATTATAAAAAAGCATTTGACGCACTACAGACGGATGCCGAGATCCATTTAAACCGGACAGCCATCCGGCACAGCCGCAACACACGTGTTGTCCGGCGCATATGCTATACTGCCGCATGTCTGGTAATGCTTTTTGCCGCATCGAACGGCATCTGTTACGCAGCGACCGGGAAATCTCTCGTGCACACAATCATTGTTATGGCAGATGGCTCGAACGTGGAGATCTCCGAGGACGACAACTCAGTTACATTTACCATCGAAAAAACAGGGGATCTTTCTTACACGACCGCCGAGAACGGACGTCTGTATCTGAATCTGAATGATGAGAAAACAGACATCACCGATCAGTGCAGCGACACGGACTATTTCCGGAAGGATTACACTGATTCCGAAGGAAATACGCATGTGCTCGTCGCCGGCGGAACCGTGGAAAGCTACGGATGGGCAGAATATATCTTCAATGCAGAGGGAAAATACATCTTCAACACGATGAATATTCCAACCGACGAAGCACATCTGAATGAAACCCCTGTATGGTTTGCAAAAGCTGAAAAAGACCTGGGAGTTGACGCAGACGCTCTGTTAGAGCAGGGCGGTTCCTACAAAATAGATGAAACAAGCATTGAACAGACCGAAACCGTGACAGAATCTGCACAATAATTGATTTTGTCGTTGCAACTACCCCCTGTATCCGCTATAATCAATTCAGACTATTGTGCAAAATATGCAAATAATCATGCATTTTTTACTGATTGATTTGCGACAGGGGGTACTTTTATGCTTGCATCACACGAAGAGATTGAACGTCAGAAGATATTTGGAAGAGAGCATTTTATATATGAAGGGAATTCCTATTTTATCGATGTCAACGACGATTCGGAACGGATGTGGTTCCAGAACCGGATTGGCGTGCCAAATTACAAATGGTTTTTAGAGGGTACCGGCGATAAACACTGGGTTCTCTACAATCCAACTTGTTTTATGCCTACGAAAAACTGGAACGGAAAAAAGATTCTGAAATTTAACTACCGTGAATTCAAGGGCGGACGCTTAGAAGTTCCGATCAATGCAAGCAGTTGCTGTGGCATGTTCTCCTGGGTGACACTGCCGGAAGGCTTCCAGATTGGCGGACTTTTTAACACGCGCGGCATCAAGGATATGAACCTGATGTTTGCCGGCTGCGTCATGCCAAAAGGCTTTTCGCTCGGCAACCATTTCCACACAAAAGAAGTGGAAGATATGCGTTACATGTTCTACCAGAGTTCCGTATCGGAGGCATTCGATTTCGGCAAGATTTTTGATACCACGCATGTCACAAATATGGAATATATGTTCTCCGAATGCCGGATTCCGGATGGTCTCACGTTCCCAGAGTGTTTTCTGACTGCGCAGGTGACAAACATGGATCACATGTTCTACGAGAGTGTGTTCCTTGGAAAAGCTGATTTTGGTTCCGGTTTCGTCATTTCTCCGGGAACCAACACAAACGATATGTTCACAGACTGCATGTTCGGAGAAGGAAAAATTGACAAGCAATATTGCCAGGATTTCAACTATGTAAAATCTCGCCTTAGTTAACGGTTAACGGAATTTGCATATACATAAGTGAAACGAAGCACGCTGTAGAATACTGACAAATTCCTTACATCCAAGGCAGTACCTGAAGGAAATTGTGAAATTCTCAGCGTAAATTAAGATGCACCACAAATATATTTCTAAAGCAGACCGTTGAAGCACGTCGGTACTTAATGAGTGCGAAGCGCGAATTTAGTACCGCTACGTGCTGAACCGAGCGAGAGCGCGTCTGCGTAGAAACATATTTGTAGTGCATCTCTTTGTATAATTATCTTTCACAATTTCCGTATTGTTTATTTCACATATTTCCGGTAGAATGCATCGAGTTCGAGCGGCTTGTCATAGTAGTAGCCCTGAATGCACTCGACATCGACGTTCCGCATGATCATCAACGCTTCGATTTTTTCTACGCCTTCCGCGCATACATCAATTCCCACTTTTCTGCAATACGTGACGATAAATTCAATCAGCGCTTTGTCCTTCGGCTTCTCTGTGATACTCCGCGTCATCGTATGATCGAGCTTGACCATATCCGCCGGGATATCCTTGAGTACCGTGAGGGATGCATATCCGGTTCCGAAATCATCAAGTGCGATTAAGACACCTGCATCCTTGAATCTCTGAAGTATGTCTGATAGAAACGTCGTATGTTCTACGCGGCAGCTCTCGGTAAGTTCCAGCATGATGGCATCAGGTGGCAGCTTGTATGCATCCAACCGTTCCACGACATAATCGACGAGCGAAAGATCCTTGAACTGTATGTAGGAGACGTTGATATGCAGCCGTTTCAGTGGCATATGCCCGATCTGTTCCCGCCATGCAGCGAGTGTCTGCAGCGACTGGTCAATCACCCATTTTCCAACCTTTATTATATCCTTCGAGCTTTCCAAAATCGGAATAAAATCTGCCGGACTGACTACGCCGAACTCCGGATGTGTAAACCGGAGCAGCACCTCTGCTGCATCACACACCTCGGTCTTTGTATCCACGATTGGCTGCATCACGATGCGGAAACCTTTGCAGCCATCCTCAGCACATTCACGGATGGAATCCTGCAGTCTTGTCATGCGCTTCTTCTGTGCGAAAAGCTCCTGCGTATAAAAGACGACATCCTCGCTGTTCGTAAGCTTGGCATGATCAAGTGCATAAAACAAATTGCTCTGTATCTGGTCTAAGAACTCTCCATCCTCCGGAAAAAATGCAGCCGCGGTTCTTGCGCGCAGATGCATCGGTTGTCCGGACACGACAAGATTTTTCATAAATTTCTGAATATAATTTTTGTACTCTACTACACGTTCCACGCCGGCATCCTGCATGATAACTGCAAAATTCGCACCATCCATGCGGAACAGATGGCAGTTGTGCCGCAGTCCTTCATACAGCTTTTCACCGATCTGTGCAAGCACTTTGTCGCCAACTGCATAACTATACTCTGCGTTGATCCGCTTGAAATTCTCAAGTCCAATCATCAGGATTCCGCCATGCGCATGTGCATCTAACAGACGGTTTAACTCACCGCGGAACTGATTCACGGTCCACAGATTTGTCACCGGATCAATCTTCGTCTGGCGTCCCATGTTCGTGACGATACCGCCAAACCAGAATGGCTTTCCATCCTCTGTATAGGTCATGTATCCACGACAGTTTACCCATACATATTCGCCCTTTGCATTCTTTATGCGATATTCACAGTTATGATACGGTGTGACGCCATGGAGCAGTCTTTCGAGATCTTCCACATATTCCTCTACATCGTCGGGATGAATCCGGCTGATCCACTCCCGGACAGAATCGGCAAAAATCTCTCCCGGTAATCCAAAATACTCAACCGCTGATTTCGACCAGCGCATCACATCCTTTGTCATATTGCCATAAAATAAAAAAGTCTTGCCCGGTGCATCTGCAACCAGGTCAAAATAACGCGATTCAAATTCCGATTTATCCATCCATACACACCTCCCCTGTATCCTCTGCATCCCGGCTATGGTTTCCATATATCATCCAGTCTCCGCTGTCGGGTTCCCTTCACACGCCAAAATGTTTCATATCTTTGTGTATATATGTCAGAATTTTTACCTTTTTGTGTCTTATTTTTCTACATTATATATGATATTCTCCAAATAAGCAATAGAAACTGCCACTATATAGAAGCAGTCGTGAGAAACATTTCCTATTTCGGAAGCGGTGGTTCGGTATGCCCGGTACACACTGCGGAAACTTGTTTTTGCAAAGCACGAAGCGACTGTTTCCCGGACATTTGGAAGCGCGCGCAACATCGCCCGCATACAGATATGCAGCCGCTTTTCATACCGGATATGGGCGAAAAATCCATCCATATACCGCATTGTATGTGGGTAAGTAAAGCGATCCGCCAGATAATGTATCGCTTTCCCAAGCCGGTAATAATCAAGTACTGACAGTTTTTTCCGGTTCCGCAGCACACGGTACATCCGGTTTACAAAAAAGCAGGACCCCTCCGCTGTATGCCCACCGATCAGCATACGCCGGTGGTCATTTGCAGACAAAGGTCCCGCATTTTTTTGTCGTCTATGTGCGTGCAGCAACCAGAAATATCCGTGGATGTAAGAACATTTGTTGACATCCGGCATGATATTTCCGATCACAAACGCGTATTTTTTTACCGGTTCTTCTATTGCAAATGCATGTGCAAGATAACGCCCTAAGGCAAGATGATCTTTGGTCTGCATAAATCGAATCCCTACTTTTGCTCTTTTATTTCCAGTTCCGGCTGCATGGAAGCGACCTTCGTGTTCGCCGGGATGGATGTTGTGACAAAAGAGTTTCCGGCTACGACAGAATTCTCACCGATCACAGTTTCGCCACCTAAGATAGTAGTATTCGCATAAATCACAACATTATTCTCGATTGTCGGATGACGTTTCACACCGGAAAGCAGCTGTCCCTTGCGTGTAGAAAGCGCACCGAGTGTCACACCCTGATAAATCTTCACATGATCGCCGATCGTCGTTGTCTCGCCGATGACGATTCCGGTACCATGATCGATGCAGAAATATTCCCCGATCGTCGCGCCCGGATTGATGTCGATGCCAGTCAGACCATGTGCATATTCCGTCATAATACGCGGGATATATGGCACATTTAATTCATACAGAACATGTGCATACCGATATACAAAGATTGTAAAAAGTCCCGGATAAGAAAGAATGATATCCTGATGATCTTTCGCCGCCGGGTCACCGTTAAACTCGGCATCCACATCTTTTAAAATCATTGCCTGAATCTCGGGAATCTTCGCGATAAATGTTGATGTATACTCCTCTGCCCTCGCGCGGATCTCCGCATCCACAAGATTCTTGTTGTCGAACTTAAGCGCCACACGAATCTGCTTGAACAACTTTTCATACAGGATTGCAAGCGTGCTTCCCGCAAAATTATCCTTCGATACATATGCCATATTCTCGGAACCAAAAAATCCCGGAAATGTGACCGTTCGCAACCCTTCAATGATGGAGATGACGGCATCCCGATCCGGCACGCAGTCGCCGAGCGACATATCAAAAATCTTCTGTGCCTCGTAGTTTTCCTTCAGGCGGGCAGTTGCCTCCAGAATCGTCTTATTTACAATTGTTTCCATAATCAGCCTCCAATATGAATTTTTGGGTTTGTTTCGTTTGTTTCATTGCTTTTGACACTTCAATCATATTATAGTATGATATGAATGAATTGCCCGGATGTGCAATATTATTTATGATTTTCAATATCTATACTATACTATTACAACCGGAAAAAGTCCAAGGGATTTTCGAAAACGATCAGATAAAAGTTATCAGTAAAAAAAGAAAGCTGGGAACCGATCATGAACGAAACAACAAACAAAAAAGCATTGATTGCTATGAGCGGCGGCGTCGACAGCAGCGTGGCAGCCTTCCTGATGAAGGAGCAGGGCTACGAATGCATCGGTGCCACGATGAAATTATATCAAAACGACGATATCGTCATCAACAAAGAACACACCTGCTGTTCCCTGGATGACGTGGAAGATGCCCGCGCGGTTGCACGCTCCCTCGGGATGGATTACTATGTCATGAACTTCAAGGAGCATTTCCAGGAATGTGTCATGGACAAGTTTGTGCACTGCTACGAATGCGGCATCACACCGAACCCATGCATCGATTGCAACCGGTATCTGAAATTTGAATATCTCTACAAGCGCGCACAGGAGCTCGGGCTTGACTATGTTGTCACCGGACATTATGCACAGATTACACAGGATGCGAAGACCGGACGTTATCTTCTGAAAAAAGCGATTGACCCGACAAAAGACCAGAGCTATGTGTTGTATTCTCTGACACAAGATCAGCTTGCACACACACAGTTTCCGCTCGGCGGCATGCCGAAGAGTGAGACGCGTGCCATCGCCGAAGCACACGGCTTTGTGAATGCGAAAAAACACGACAGCCAGGATATCTGTTTTGTGCCGGACGGAAATTATGCGAAGTTCATCGAACAGCATGCGTGCAAGACTTACCCGGAAGGGGATTTTGTCGATGTCCAAGGCAATGTCTTAGGCCGCCACAAAGGTATCATCCGTTACACGATCGGGCAGCGCAAAGGGCTCGGGCTTGCTTTGAAGGAGCCGATGTATGTCATGGATGTCGATATAGAGAAAAACCAGGTCGTCCTTGGGCGGAATGAAGATCTCTTCTCGAAGCGTCTCGTCGCAGATGATGTAAACCTCATCTCCATCAGCCAAATCGACACGCCAATCCGCGTCACTGCGAAGGTTCGCTATCGTCACACGGAAGCACCGGCGACGGTGTATCCACTTCCCGATGGAAGAATCGAAGTCATCTTCGATGAACCGCAGCGCGCGATCACCAGGGGACAGGCAGTTGTCTTATATGATGGTGATGTCGTAGTCGGCGGCGGCACGATCTGCGAAACCGAGAAATTGTATTAAAGTGATTCACTTATTTACTTTTTCTCGCAAAGCGGGCGTGTGATTTTGTATTTTGAAAAAGGATAGCATTGATACAACTTCCTTTCTCATTGCGTATCATACATAACTGCGATCACTCAAGGCACCGTACACATAGATAACATACCTGGTTGTCATCGGTATACTCGTCTGCCGCAACAATCTCCATAACTGTTTTTTTATATGTATCCCCATATTTCTTCCGATATACAATGCTATAGGGTTTTCCGGAACCATCGATATTTCTTTTCAGATTTTCAATCGAAGTTTTTTGCAAAAATGCCTGCCGGTCGTCAGGATGTATTTCGTCCGAATTTGCAAATCTCATAAGCCAGTCCGAATGATTTGCCGCGAGTGCATCCTGCTTTAAGTTCTCTTTATCAATACTTATAATCTGGTAAGAATCCTGTGTGAGATTTACCATGAGTGCTTTCGTATACAGCTTTGTAAGCGCATTGTGCGCAGCCCACAGCTTCCGCCTGTCCTCGCCTTTTCTGCTGTAATGTTCTGCCTTGCATGCATACATCCTCTCATCTGCCAGCTCGGCAAGCGCCTCGAAACTCTCCCACTGCCGCTCACATTTTTCCGCATAGCCATAAGACACCGACAAAACAGAAACCTTCGTTCCGGACCATTCATTCATACGTTCCTTAAAATCTTCCAGAATCTTTCCAAGTCTTCTGTTGTCTGCAAATACAACCGCTGCAAACTCATCACCGCCAAACCGATATACTTCTCCATACCCATGAAAGCTCTTCCTCATGCAATCGGCAGCACCCTGGAGCAGCTCATCGCCAGCCGCATGTCCATACGTATCATTTACTTTTTTCAAACCGTTTACATCCATGGATATGTATACCATATCCGGCTCTTTCCAGTCTCCTTCCACATTCTCCTGAAATGCATTCCGGTTAAAGCATCCCGTCAGTTCATCCACATACACACTGCGTTTCACACGGTCAAGCTTCGAGAACATACGCAAAAGCGCACCTGCGGCAATGGCAATGTACACCGCCATAAGCACAATCATGACAATATCGGTCTTTACATTTGCCATCAGGCTGCACGTAACACCTATGATATAGTCTTCTTCCTGCTTAAATGAGCATCTGTTCGGAACACCGTCTATGTTTCTGTAACGGATGGTCACGTCATCAGAATCCGCATATATGTCATCCCCGTCGATTCCTAAATTCTCCAGTGTTTTTCCTGTCGCCGCGCTTTGCGTGCTTCCAAGGATTTCTCCGGTTTTTCTGTCTGCCACGTATATATTTACTCCGGCATACATAGGCATACCGGCAACCACAGTCGCTATCTCGTTCTGATTTATCTCCTTCAGCAGACGTTTTGGCTCTATGCCGACCTGAATCATCTCCGTGCCGAAAGCATTCCAGGTAATTGCATACATCATACTGCGTCCCTCGGCTGTGTTCGGCGTGACATCCTGACACATCGTCAAATTTTTATCCTGAAGCATGGGCTTAAAATACCCCATCTGTTCGCCCGAATCGAAACTGTAGCCATAGTATTCCGGATTTGTTCCTCCGAAAATAACACCTTTTTCGTCTAGCAGATGGATCTCATCCACAGACATAAATGCTGCAATCTTTTTCAGTTCATCCAGATCGGTTTCGACCTGTGGCTTCGCTTCGAGGATATAGGCAACCGCATTGACCCGGACTTTGTAATCCTCCTTCATGGATTCCATCATTTCCAACTCACGGGTTTCATTCTTCTCAAGTACTTCCATCGTCTGGATCAAAAGCATCTGGGACGTTCTTTTAAAATCCCGCAGATTCACCAGATACAATATAATGAACTCCAGCACCAAAGCCGCAATAACCACACCACAAACCGCGATGGTCATCGTCTTCGTATTTTTTATTTTTTGAAAAACGAAGTCCTTCCTCATTTTTCTTCCCCCTTTTTGCATGCCTGTCCTTTTAATCCCGCAGCAAGGCATGTACCATAGATTTTCCGACAAAACACACATGGTTTCACACATATGCGCTATAAAAAACAGGCACACAGATCACTAATCTGCGTGCCTGCCCTCAAGTCGAAATTCTATTTTATTTCTTCAGGTTCCGACAATTACCGCTTCCGTCTGCGAAGCATACCTGCAAGTCCTGCAAGGGATGCCAGAAGAAGTGTCGCCCAGAGTACCACATCCGCGGAATCTCCGGTGAGCGGGCCATCCGCAGCCGGTGCTTCCTCTTTTTCTTTTGCCTCCGTAACGTTATTCTTATTGTCTGTTACCTGTGCCGGTTTGCTTTCTGTATTCACGCTGGTATCCGGTGCAGGGTGTGCCACCGTAAAGTTCGTCCCTGCAGTACCGTCTGTCCATATCATCTCAAATGTATGGCTTCCGACTGTCAGTGTCTTCAGATAATCCGGCTTAAATGTCACGACGGTCGACCCGGCAGTTACCGTGTAATTTGACTGATCTACGATCACGCCATCCACTTTCACGTTCACAAACTTGGCTGCATCGCCATCCCCACGGATTACAAGACTTCCGTCTGTACTCTGTGTCCATGTACTGTTGGCACCTTCGATAATCGAATATTGTGGTGCCGGCATCGGGGTTGGGTCCGGTGTTGGTGTCGGATCTGGTGTCGGTGTCGGATCTGGTGTCGGGTCTGGATCCGGTGTTGGTGTCGGGTCTGGGTCCGGTGTTGGTGTCGGATCCGGGTCTGGTGTCGGTGTCGGATTTGGAATTGCAATCGTGTATGTAAATGTTTTTTCTTCGCTATTTTGCATACCTGATTTTATCGCAATTGCCCGAACTGTTGTTTTTACTTCCTGTCCCTGCGTTCCCGTGATGGAAATCGGTCCATTGTATTCTTTTGTCGTTCCAGCCGGCGTTCCATTTACCACTTCCGGTGCGCTTCCATCTGTCGTATAGTAGATCTTTGCACCCTCCGTCGTAGATGTCAATGTAACCGTCTGATTTTCTGTATAACTTCCTTCTGCAACCGATACCTCCGGTGCCCCGGCGATGCCTGCCGCACTGATTGTGATCGTAATACGTGTCGTAAGTGCCACGCCATTTGCATCGAGTTCCTCCGGACAGGTCACCGTACCATTCAATGTCACGGTCTGCTCTGTCAAAACCGCCGGATCATAACTTCCGCTTGCCGGCGTCGATGTATCCCATGTGACTGCTGCCTGGCTGACTGTGTTCTTCTCGGTCACGATATTTACCTGCGCCGGAAGATTCATATCTGCATATGCTGTATTGTTTGCAACTGTGATTCCCGCTGGTGCTGTGATACTCGTAAGCTTATCTTTTTCCGACGATATCGCCTGAAATGTAACATCTATCGTATGTGCTGCTGTTACGTGCTCAAACGTATAACTTGAAGCGACCGTCACTGTGGCACCATCTACCTTCAAAGAATCGATCTCGTAACCTTCTGCTGCTGTGATCGTAAATGTCTGGTTTTCTCCTTCTGTGACTGCCACCATGCCGCTCGGAGAAATACTTCCGTTTGCGCCGGCTGTCGCTATGATTTCATACGTCTTTGCCGGTGGTGGTGTGATATCTTCCACCGTCAGTTTCGCTTCAAACGTCGTCACGAAATCCCGCGAATTTCTGATCACACACCGATACGTAAATCCATTGCACGTCGCATCTACCTCACCTGTCGTATAACTTGCGCTCGTTGCGCCTTCGATATTCACAAATCCTGTTCCATCATTTCTGTCGATCTGCCACTGATAGGTCAGATCTGTACCTATCGCTTCCACTGTAAATGTCGCTTTTTCACCGGCTTTTACCGTTGCATCCTGTGGCTGGGATGAAATCTCCGGAGATTTTATCTCAGACAATGCCACCGCATTTTCGTATAAAACAATTGCGCAATTCTTGCTATCAGAGCTGAAATATTCCGGTTTACATCCCTGGTTTGTCATGATTGTCGGTTTTGTTCCCGGATATCTTTCATAACTGACTTCTATGCCAATCATAGATCCTTCTGCAAGCTCATCCGCCTCAATCACATGATTGCTTTCCTGATGATAATTTGCATCTTTCGTGCTGCTACCTGTCGTTGCTTTATTTCCGGTGATCGTTACTTTACCTCTTAAACGGACTTCATTGCGGCTATTGACAAATATACCTCCACCGGTATTTTCAGTGATACTGCCTCCATCCATCGAAAACCTGTTTCCGCTGTGGAAGACTCCGCCACCACTGCCATCGGATACAGAGTTTCTTGCAATCCGGGCATTTCCTTCCATACCAAAATAGCCCTCACACGTGTATACACCGCCGCCGCCATATGTTGCGGTATTCCCGGTGATAGAACTGTCCCCGGACATTGTAACTCTTGTATCTTCCGGACTTCCGCCGTTCCATACACCACCGCCATTCACCGCATTGTTATCCTTGACCGTGGCACGTCCGTCTATAAGCAGTATGTTGAAATTACATATACCGCCACCGTTGGAAGCAGAGTTGTTACTGATTACGGCATTTCCTTCTATCTTACATGTTACATCTGTACCATATCCATAGTTGTACACACCGCCACCATATCCATTATATTCCGCATTCTTTGTAGCAGAATTTCCGGTGATACTTCCGCCAAGCATCATAAATTTACTTTTATTCCATACGCCGCCGCCATTGTCGGTTGCTGCGGTATTGCCTGTGATACAGCCATTATACATAGCCAGGAATGCGCTTTCTTCATTAAGGATTCCTCGTCCTGTCTCCCCCGGCTTATGCGTGATCTTTCCGACCTCGCTGCCGCTGTGACAGTCTGTAATGAGCAGGGATTGCTTATTCACGATGACGTCTTTGCCATCTGCACCGGTGATGGTATGACCATTCAGGCAAAGGAATACAAATCCGTCGACATTCATCTCCCATGCATCGGTAAGGTTGATATCATTTTTCAGGTAATAGTTCCCGCCAGTCCGGATTTCATCCAGACTGCTTATGCCCGTCCAGTCAGTAGCTGTGGAATGATTATGCGACACATTCGCTTCCGCGGTTTCCTGACCACAGAGACAGTGTCTATGCTCCGGTTCTGCCGGTGGCTGTTCGACAGCTTCCACAGTCAGTTTTGCTGCATAAGTTTTCACATTCCCTGCGGAGTTGCTGATTGTACACCGATACCTAAATCCACTGCAGGTCTCGTCCGTCTTGCCTGTCGTATAACTTGCGCCCGTTGCACCTTCGATATCCACAAATCCCTTTTGATCCTGTCTGTCGATCTGCCACTGGTAGGTCAGATCTGTGCCTGCCGCCACAACTGTAAATGTCGCTGTTTCACCAGCTTTTACCGTTACTTCCTGCGGCTGTGTCGTGATCATTGGCGCAACAACCTTCTTTTTCTTTGCGAGTGCTGCTGCATTTTCCGATGTGATGATTTCGTAGATTTCGCTATCTGCCTGGAAATACGCCGGATTGCTTCCGGCATCTGTAAGGATGATTGGATTTCCTTCTGTCGGTATCTGCTGAAGATTTATGCCTATACCTATCTTCGAGCCTTCCACAAGCCCACTCGCAAGGATGATATAATCGCTTTCCTGATGATAATTTCCAGGTTTTCCGTTTGTTCCATATGTATTGTCCGTAATTATGACTTTTCCGCTTAATTCCACCGGCTTTGGACCATTGGCGAAAAATCCGCCTCCATACGGCACTCCGGCGAATGATTTATTCCCGGTGATGCTTCCGCCATTCATCTTGAAAGATCCAAGCCCACTGTAATATACACCACCGCCAAGGCTTTGGGCGGTATTTCCAGTAATTGCTGCATTGTTTTCCATAGAGAACATGCCATTATAAGTATATACACCACCGCCGTTTCTTTCTGTTGCAGTATTCCCGGTGATTGAACTGTCGTCGTGCATGTAAAATTCGTTTTGTACGTCGAATCCGCCATTGCATACACCACCGCCAGCTACAGCCTCATTGTCCTTGATTGTGGCTTCTCCAAACAAATGCACGATGCCTGTGTTCTTGATTCCACCGCCTTCTTCTTTACCGGAAACCGTATTCCCGGTGATACAGCTATTATATAATACGAACGTTCCCTTGTTATTCTCGATTCCTCGTCCTGTTTCCCCTGACTTATGTGTGATCGTTCCGACCCCGCTGCCGCTATGGCAGTCTGTAATCAGAAGATCCTGTGTGTTTTTGATTACGGATTTCCCATTTGCACCGGTGATGCTATGCCCATTCAGGCAGAGTGAGACTCCGCCAGCGATATTCATATTCCATGTATCTTTCAGTTTGACATCACTCTTCAGGTAATACTTGCCCGCTGCTTTGATTTCATCCAGACTGCTTATGCCTGTCCAGGTCTCTGTCTGGTGTGTATGCGACGTGCCTCCCTCATCCGCAGTTTCCCGTCCACAGAGACAATGCGTATGCTCCGGTTCTGCCGGTGTGTTGGAAGCTGTCTTCGGGAACGTATAAGTCAATGTCAGTGTTCCGTCCGGGTTTTTTGTAACTTTTGCTTTTTTCTTACTTATATTAGCGTTGTTAAACACAGAATCCGTAAATATATAATGTTTCTTTGCCTCAAGTGTCACACTCGTTGTATAGGCTGTGTCATATTCTGCTGTAGTATGATTTGGTGTCCATGTAACAACCGGATTTCTGGTGGTTAGACCGGATGTATAAATTTCACAAGAAGTATCCAACGCCTCTCCAGCTACCGGTGCATCAATATCCCAAACATTCAGCTTGGATATTTTCGTTTCCAGATCTTCCGTTGTTTCTGTCGCTTCCACTGCGTAAGTTAATTTATAGTACCAGCCCGTTGTTTCCAGCCAGATTTTGCATTTGCTTAAATCAACAGGTTCTGTCGTAATATTTTTTTCCGTTAATTCCTTCTGGATATCATCAACGTCTACATATTCCAAGCCCTCAATATATTCGCTGTAACACCAAGGATTGGCATCATCGCCTCCCTGTACTACAAGACTCACATGATAGTAGGAATCTCCATACGAATCTTCCCAATACATGCCGCCATACGGATTATCATATTGATTTCCTATCGTTCCTTTCTCCGCTTTTATCAGACCCTGCGCAGGATTGTACTCGACAGTTCCGATATCCATACCCTTGGCTTTGCCATCGAGTCTGAGTGTCATCGCATCATAATAATATTTACTCAAATCCAGTGCTGTTCCATTGCTCGTTTCAGCTGTCGAAGCAAAAAGCGCTTCTTTCAGATTTAGATTTGCCGCCGGACGTATCGCATAGGTTCCCGTATACGAGGCATTGATTTGATCACAATATCCAACCTGCGACTGCATACGCGCAATATTCACAGCCGGTTTCTTACCGGAATCAGATGCTGATCGAAGCCAAAAACTATAATAGTTTCCATCCTGCCAATATGGATCCATAGCCAGCACTTTGTCATCTCTGCTTCCAGCGCGCAATACTGTCTCTCCAACATCCCCCTTCAACGCATACAATTCATCCGAAGTCGTGTAATCTTTCTGGTTCTTTATATCCGTTGTTGTTACCGTAGTTTTCTGTAATAATCGTTTTTCTTCCCGGGTAAAATATGTTTCCTCCTCACTGTAACTGCTTTGAACCATCGCCTGCATGCTCGCACGTAATTCGCTTGCTCCATAATGGTTTGCAGATACTGTCGTAGGATTACCGTTCTGATATGTTCCACTTTCTGTTTTATAATTCCGGTCGCGTCCGTCACTATTAAACGGTGACCCTATAACCATCGGCTCTGCAGCAAAAAGGACCGTGTTATCTCCTTGCACACCGCTGTCAGCACCTAAGATATACCATTTCTGTGACAGCCATCTTGTTCCATCCTTGCGGTTTCCAAACTGCAGCTTCGCGATTTTCTTCGCTTTTCCATTTTCATCCGGCGCAAATGTGCCATCCATCAGCTCATCTTTTGTCGCATAATATACTGTCTCCGGTTTGCTTCCTGTATCTGCCGCCTGCACGCGCAATACATTTCCCGGCATGATTCCCGCTGTCATACTAAACGTCAATACCACTGTAAGCATGGCAGCGATTCCCTTTTTGATCCGATTTTTCTTTTTCATACGCATTCTCCTTATACTGTAATGCACCCTCACGTAAGGCGTGCCCTACTCTTGTAAACTTATGAACAATCTGTTATGATAATTTTAAATCGTCCCCTAAGGGACAAGTCAATGGGAGATTCGATTTTTCCAGACAGAAATCGCGGATAATTCGCGTTATCTACAGAAAAAACTTGATTTTATGGGGAGGATTTTCTATGAAAAAACAAAGTGAGCATCTATTTAAAATCGGTGAGATTGCCAAGATCTTGGGAGTGACACGGAAAGCCATCCTTGTCTATGAAGAGATGGGACTGCTGACACCTGCAGTCAAGGATGAAACAAGCGGATACCGCTATTATACTGCGGATAATATGACGCAGATTCGTGCTATCCGCTCGTTGCAGACACTGGGACTTTCACTGGCGGAAATCAGAGAATATTACTATGATACAGAAAACCTTGACCGCTATCTTGACCGCCTCATGGATCTGCGGGCAACCTTGGACCGCAACATCCATCTGCTTCAATTGCGCGCGGCAAAACCGGGAGACTTAAGCATGCACCGCGTCCGCCTGCCTGGGCAGGTGTGTTTCTGCCGCAGATACCAGTGTACAGATGCGAAAGACGCCGCCATCAAATTGCGGGATACCTATATTGCCGCTGCCAGGACAGGAAAAATGTCCCTGAAAAGCCGCATGTTTACTATACGTATAGGTTCCTCCTGCAAGGAACTCGATCTGCTATGCTGCATCCCTGTCTCGGAAGATTTTGTGGGTGAAGAGCGAATGGAGTTTGCGGAAACGTCTGCCTTGTGCATCTACTATCGTGGCGCTTACGAGGGAATCAATACCGCGATTGACGCCCTGCTGGCATATGTACAGGGAAATAAAATTCAGGCAGCCGGCGGATTCCGCTGTATCTATCTCGAAGGGCCTCCTAACCGCGGAGACCATACAGAAGACTACATCACGCAGGTTGCCCTGCCCTTCTCAGAGAATAGTGGGGGATGTTTGTAAATAATTCCATTTCTCCCCCACCATCCATCTCTTGCTCTTTATTTATCGGTTACATCCACCTGGCAGGCGCGCATCGTCACAAGTGCCGCCGCATGTGCTTCCGGTGTCACACCTGCACAACAGCCTGCATCCACACGCACCGTGGCTTCCGGATACAAGGCTTTCAGTATAAGAGCATTTGACACGACACAGATGTCCGTGCAGACTCCAATCATTTCAATATCCAGATCCGAACCATCCGCGGTCTCACTCGCAAGAACATCCTTCCAGCCTAAGAACCCGAATGTCGGCTTGTCAACGGTCTTATATTCCGAAGTGACTCCATCGGTAAGCTCTGAACAGATCTGCCATCCATCTGTCCCCTTGATACAATGCGGAACCGGCAGATGTTTTCCCTCGTTCGTCTGCATATAATCTTCTCCATGTGTATCCCGCGTGAAAATAATCTCCTTACCAGCACGATCATACTCACTTATTTTCGCCTTCACCTCCGGCAGAATCGCTTGTGCTTCCGCTGACGCAAGTGCACCTGTTACAAAGTCTTTCTGCATATCTACTACAATTAAAATGTTTCGCATCTGTGGACCTCCTTTTTCTCTGCTATCACTCCAAATAATATCTTACTATATTTACAGATATTAACCAACTATCTTTTTCTATTCCTCTTTTTTTCATCACGCTTCGATACAACTCGTTGCTTGTCACATTCTTTTTCCAATAATAGAAAATCCGGACAAATATGTCTCTTTGCAAATCGCTCTTCACTGCAAATAATTCTATGTAGTTCTTGTGCCAAACGAAGAATTTCATTCCCGTGCAGACGACACCACTTTAATTCCTGTCTACATTTACGTTTATATGAAAGCTGAATTTGAGTATCTGTTGGTAGTTCCTCCAGTTCAAATGGTGTAAGATATTCATCCCTCACAGGTATCATATTATTTATATTCAGAATTCCTATTACATTCCCATCATCATCTCTGATTTTTCTACAAGTTATATTCTCCGACATGCTTTTATATTTTTCTTTTTCCTCAACAGAGCTTAACGGAATGCAATATTTCCTTTCATTCACCAATACCAAAATTCCTAAAAATGGTCTGCCTTGTTTGTGCGTCTGAGTCGATACTGATAAAATCGTATTTGTTCTACCTGTAGCCTTTTGCTCCACATTTTTTAGATTCCGAATATATTTCATATTCACTTTATATAAATTCCATTCATTATCCATAAAAAATAAAGGCTATGCATAAACATAGCCTTTTCAGTACCCGTCGTAACGGAGATACTCTGTTTCATAAGTCCACTGATCGGCAGGACCCTCCATCTGACTATGATTATAACAAGTTAATCCTGTTTGTCAACCGCCATTCCTTTCTCTTTTAATTTCTCGTAATATGCTTTATATCGGTACGCAGTTCTTCTGCTGATGTCACCTTGCTCTACAATCTCCATAATTGTCTTTCCCTTTTCATACTGTACTACAAACGCATTATAAGACTGCATCCATGCGCTATCGTGTTTCTTCCGACCCGCGTATGCACGATTTTTATATTTTTCTAATTCTGCTTCTAATTGTTTATTTTTTTGCTCTAACTCATTGATTTTTTTTAATGCCTCTTCTAATGTTTGAATCATATCTTGCCTCGTGTGCCATTTATATTTTGACACTATTATGTCATAATTATCGAAGAGTGTCAATATGTTTTTGGCACCAAAAAAGAAGAGAACAAAAATCCTTTGTCCTCTTCTTTCAATCAATATATTTTCCTACACCTCACGGTGATCGATCACACGCTTCGCCTTCTTCTCTGTTCGCGGCAATGTTCCAACCGGCACAACATTGATCTTCGGTGTAACACTCATCTTCGACTTGAACAGATTCTTGATCGTCTGACCTGTCTGCTCGAAGTCCACACGGCCTTCCGCCTCAACAGTCACCATGATAATATCACGGTTATGTGCTTCATCATGCGCGATATTAATGTTATATTCGCTCGATACACCATCGACCATGCCGAGGATTTCTTCTACCTGACTTGGGAACATATTGACACCATGTACCTTGAACATATCATCACTACGTCCCTTAATTATATCAAGACGCGGATATTTGTTACCACATGCACATTCACCCGGAATAATTCTGGAGATATCATGTGTCCGGAATCGCAGAAGCGGTGCGCCTTCCTTGACAAGTGTTGTTATAACAATCTCTCCTTCTTCTCCGTCCGGTACCGGCTGAAGTGTCTTCGGATCAACAATCTCAATATATACATAATCATCCCAATAATGCATACCCGAATTTTCATCACAGCTGATTCCGATGCCCGGTCCGTAAATCTCCGTCAGACCATAGATATCATAAAGAGAAACTCCAAGCTCCCTTTTAATGTATTCCCGCATCTTCTCACTCCAGCGCTCGGAACCAAAAATACCTTTCTTCAGATACAGCTGATCGCGGATTCCTCTTTTATTGATTTCCTCTGCCAGAAGCAATGCATACGAAGATGTCGCAGTAAGGACGGTCGATTTCAGATCCATCATCATCTGAATCTGCTTATCTGTATTACCCGGTCCCATCGGAATTGCCATTGCGCCAAGCTTCTCACAGCCTGCCTGGAATCCGATTCCCGCCGTCCACAGACCATAGCCGGCTGTAATCTGAATATGGTCTTTGTTTGTGATTCCTGCTGTTTCATAGCAGCGTGCAAACATAATCGCCCAGTCATCCACATCCTTTGCTGTATAAGGAATGATGACCGGCTTACCTGTCGTACCGGACGAAGAATGGATTCGTACCACCTCCTCATCCGGTACCGCCTGGATTCCAAGCGGATACGCATTTCGAAGGTCCGCCTTGCTGGAGAACGGAAGCTGCTCAAACTCCTCCTGACTTGAAACACCTGTGATTCCTGCTTCTTTATAAATTCTGCCATAATAACTGTCTGTCTGGATCAGACGCTTAATCTGCGCGTCTACCTGTGACAACTGTAACTCTGTTAATTTCATAGTTGGTTCCTCCTCCAAATACGATTTATTATATCGACTGATGATACGTTATTTTCTCTATCACAACGTTTTTCCGCTTCCCACTTCAACACCTGCGTAAAATGCCGCTTTGTTTGTCTCTACATACTTTGACGGCACGCGCCTTTCAAGCTCTGCAAGCACGGTTTCCTTGCTGATTCCAAGTCGTCCGCTTCCAACTGCCACGCCTAAGATGGCAATGTTGAAATATCGCGACGAGCCAAACGGTGCACAGATTTTTTCTGCATCGATTACGATACAGCTGCATTTCTTCTGCAGATACGCAATCATCTCTGTGCCGTCGTACCCGGTATCCTGCAAAGATTCTGTCACCGGTTTTACCGGTACACGATTCACGATCACGATTCCATCCTTTTTCAGATACCCTAAGTTCCGCACAGCCTCCGCCGGCTCAAACGCCAGAATCATATCTGCTGCACCCTGTGGGATCAGCGGTGCATATGCCTCCCCGATACGCACATGGCTCGTCACCGAACCACCCCGCTGTGCCATGCCGATCGTCTCTGCCGAATGAACTGCCGAACCTTCATCCATCGCAGATGCCGCAATAATTTTGGATGCCAGCACGGTTCCCTGCCCGCCGACACCACAGATCAATATATCTTTCTTCATGATGTGGCACCTCCTTTTTGAGTATCGTCGCCAATGGCGTGAACCGGGCAGATCTGGCTGCACAAGCCACAGCCGGTACATAAGTTTTCATCGATCGTCACATTTCCATCTACGGTAATAAGTGCCGGACAGCCGATCTCACGGATGCATTTCTTACAATTGATGCACTGCTCCGAGATCCGGCATTTGCCGTCTGGCTTGGAAATCGCAATACACGGCGATTTGAAGATAATCGCTTTCACGCCCGGAAGCTTATCGCATTCCTGCACAGCAGCCACCGACGCATCAAGGTCTAATGGATTAACCGTCACGATCATATGTACTCCGATTCCTTCCAACACCTTCGCAATATCTACCTTGTCCACGAACTGTCCCATCATATTCCGTCCGATTCCCGGATGCGGCTGATGACCGGTCATCGCCGTTGTCGAATTATCCAGCACGCAGAGAATCATATCTGCGTTGTTGTACACCGCATTTACGACACCCGTCATACCCGATGCGAAAAATGTCGAATCGCCCACGAATCCGAAGCACGTGCCTTCCCCATCAATCCAGTGGAAGCCTTGCGCCATCGTGATTCCGGCGCCCATGCAGAGACATGTGTCAACCATATCAAGCGGCATCGCATTTCCAAGTGTATAACATCCGATATCGCCACAGAAATACGCTTTCTTTCCTTTCATCGCCTGCTTCACTGCATAGAACGATGCACGGTGCGGACATCCTGCACACAACACTGGTGGACGCATCGGAAGCGCCGGTGCATCGCTGCCATCATACCCACGCGCGAGCTTCTCCGTGCCAAGGAACCCGCTCAGAATATCTGCAACCAGATTCGAGCTGTTCTCGCCACTCGCCGGTACTTTTCCATCTAATTTTCCCGATACCTTGATAGAGAGCGCATGCTTTCCAACAAGCTTCAGAATCTGTTCTTCAATATATGGACTAAGCTCCTCCACACAGAGCAGTTCCTCCACGCCCTCGAGTGCCTGAAGCAGGAAATCCTCAGGCAGAGGGTATGCAGTTGCAAGCTTGATGAGCTTGATATCGGTGTGGTCTTTCAGATATTCTTTCGCATAAGCATAGCTGATTCCTGACGTAATCACTGCTCTCTTGGAATTTCCGCCTTCCACGCGATTCCATTTATAGGTAGAAAAATCTTTCCCAATCTCCACATTCCGCTGCTCGATCATCGCATGATTCATGTAGGATAACCGCGGGAAGATGACCCATTTCTTTGAATCCTTCACGAAGCCATCATATGCTTTTGGTCCATTGTTAACCGGATTCTCAATCGACGCATACGCATGGCAGACACGTGTCGTCGGACGGAACAGAACCGGTGTTCTATATTTCTCTGAATACACAAATGCATCCTGTATCATCTCATACGCCTCTTCCGGTGAAGATGGATCAAAAACCGGAATCCGTGCGAAGTCCGCGAACCGCCTTGTATCCTGCTCGGTCTGGGAGGAAATCGGACCCGGATCGTCCGCCGATACAACAACCATGCCGCCCTTTACACCCACATACGCAAGCGACATCAGCGGATCGGCTGCCACATTCAAGCCCACCTGCTTCATTGTCACCATCGTCCGTGCGCCGCCATATGCCGCACTCGCAGCAACCTCCATCGCTGCTTTCTCATTCACTGACCATTCCAAATGCACCCCATCGTGTGGGTACTTGGATATCGTTTCCACAATTTCAGAAGATGGAGTTCCCGGATACCCGGACACAAGATTGACGCCTGCTGCCAATGCGCCGAGCGCGATCGCTCCATTTCCCATTACATATTCCTGCATGTAACTTCTCCCTTCCTCTTTCAAGTATGTATTATTATAGCAGACTATGCGCAAACCAGCTACTTTTCATTCTACGTTTCCGGCAATTCTGCTTTTCGTACCGTCACTCATCCACACAGATTTCATAATATCCATGATCTAAATATCTGTTATACCGTTTCAGATCTTCTGTCGTAATATCCTGTTCATCCAGAGAAAGTGCAGTTTTTCCGTCGGTTGCAGTCGTAAAAAAAGCCAATGTATAGGTGATCGTATCTGTCGCTGGGATAAAATAATAGATTCCTGCATTCCATGCACAAAAATCAATCACCTGATATGACACTGAACCCCCTGCATCATTTTTGAATTCTCCTTCTGCAACAACCCTCACATTGCTTTCTTCCGCGGATACACGATTCACCTCCATCGCCTCTCCCACCGTCTGAACGGTAAGTCCATGGCGTACGGTATGCGTATATTCTGTGCCATTCACTTCTTCGGTCTTTGCATACTCCAGTCTCGTATCTCCATAGATCTGACTGTAATCCGCAAATGCATTTCCCGTAACCTTCACATAATCACTCGTAATTGCGCCGTCTTTCTCGATCTTCACTTGAACGTTTTCCAGCGAGATAATTCCTAGTAAATGTGCAGTCTCAGCGTCACTCACGGATGCCGTTTCTGTATTCACATTCGCAGTAGATCCACAAGCTGTCAATAATACTGATAACAAAATGATAAAAATAATTGCCTTAAATTTCCCTGTGCTTTTCATTTTTCTCCTTCATCTTATAAAAAAGCGCAGTTCCTATTCAAACCGCGCTTAATCTCAAAAATGTATTTATAAAATCGGATGGGCTGCGTATCCATCATCTCAGGTTCCTCATAACAGGAGCGCAGGGTGCCTTTCCTGCTTGTCAATTTATTAATACATATTTAACTTATCATACATCCTTTTATTCGTCAATCCTAATTAATATTTACACATTACATCTGCCAGATCAGGTTGCCGGATGGATCAAGAGCCTGAATCCGATAGGTATGGGCTTTTAGGTCTGCTGACAGACGGGCAAGATACCCGTCCTTTTTCCAGGTGATATAAATGCGGTTATACATCTGCTCATCCGGTATTTTTGCAAAATGCAAAGCATTTTCTGCCTGAGTAGAGATCTGCGCTGCAGGCTTTGTACGGATTTCCATTTCCGCATCAAATCCAAATGCCGGAAATTCTTTGCGGAATTTCAACATTTCAAGCTGCTTTTTTACGACCTCCTTTTTAAGGCCTGACTCTATATCTTTTTGTGTAAAATTCGTCCGGTTGATCTCTTTATGTCCACCTGCACCTGCACGCTTCACTGCCTCATAATCATTAGATCCGGCAAACAGATCCAGATACCAGACCTGAGGTTTTCCGGGCATAAATATCTGTAATGCTCTGGCCAATAACAATGCCTGCTCATTTTCACCAAGTGCATTATAATACGTCGTATTTACCTGATAATACATCTTTTTATTACCATGAAGATCCTTTACAAAACCACCACGCTCCACAAGCAGCCGGATCAAATCTTCAATCCTGTCGTCCGGCAACAATCCGGCAAGATCCAGTACCGGTATTCCATCATGGCATCCAAGCATATTCACAGTATGAATATGCTCTTTTATCTGTTCCTTTGCCCACTGCTCCAGATAAGTGCCATCGCCTCTGTAAAGAGCATCCAGGATCAATCCCGGAAGGAAAAAGTCATACGTCAGATAGCCCTTTTGTGCTATCAGCTCATACTTTTTCTCTTTATATCCGGCATGAATCTCCGGAAGAAGGCGGATTCCATATGGGTTTGCAAGCTTATGGATCTGTTCAAGAAATTCCCATGTCTCCGGTTCATTTAAGAAATTGGCACGCCCCGGTGCTTTCGGGGCATATGCAAATGCATCCAGACGGATTATCTTTGCTCCGTAACCTGCCAGTTTTTTTATAGTTTCACGATAAAAGTCCCAAACCTTTTCTGATTTAATATTGAGATCCATTTGTCCTAAATATCTGGTATGATAATCATCCGTATCCCGAATCTCCTGATAAAATGTATTCCAGTATGGAATCCGGCTGCCATCTGCCATTTCAACCATCAACAGAGGCAATCCCGGTTTGCGGAAGAACATCGGATCCAGATACTTCTGATCCGGTTGTATATAGCCGTCCTCTGTCATTTCTCCACAGTTTTCCCAGAATGCATTCCAGTCAATAAAAAAGTCACGATATTCCGATTGACTGCCATTCTCCAACAGATCCTGAAACTGTGGTGACTGTACAGACGCATGGTTTAAAACAAAATCCAGCTTCAGATCAATATTCTGTCTGCCCAACCGTAATAGTGCCTTTTCAGAATGAAATGTTTCCTCAAGATCATAGTCGATTACAGAAAAACCACGATCCAGATCAGAATGGTAAATACTCGGTAGTATATATATTGAGGAAAATGCATCTGCAAATCCATCTCTTTCAAATAAATCCGCAACTACTTCCAGATCACCGCCAAGACTGTCCGGATACAGATTCAGCATTGGGCCATTTTCCATTTTATTTATATCAGTCATATTTTTTTCTTCTATTTCTGTTTTCCTCATATTCCACAGCCTCCTGTTCACTTACCATTCCTTATAAATCCTGCCATGCATATCCTGAATGATATCTGCCCGGTCCAGTCCATCATTGATCTTTTTCTGCTCAATTCTTAATACTCTGGCTACAAAGGGACTGTCAATGGCAGTGTCACGATTCCTCTTTTTTCGATTTTCAAGTGTTTCTTCCGGCGTACTGATCAATACAACCGATACATCCACCCCCTGCAGGTATGCACTGTTTCCATGTGTCCATTCAAGGATCAGAATATCTGTATCTGATACATCCCGGCGATCATACCAGATATCATCCGGGGTTCTTCCCATATGACGCAGCAGCAGTTGCGAGGTTCCTCCATGAAACTGCATGAGAAGATTCGACACAGCTTCATAATCCAGTTCCTGATCCGTACCCAGATAGTCTGTAAGAGCCTTGTCTCCATACTTCTGATATATGGATAACCACTGCATGTCCTCCTGTTCTTCTGCATCCCTTCCGGCTTTTTGAAGCTCTAATAGTTTTTCTTTTACTTCATCTGTATATAGCCTTTCAGTTATAAGTCCATTTAACCCGGACATACGAAATCTCGCAATTCGTTCTGCATCATTATACATGGGAATCCGATGCGGATAATTGTCCCCGCTTATAATAAGTGATTTCTTTCCCTGTTTTTCAAACATATTTTGAAGTAAGAAAGCCATTCCGGTCTTACCGACACCAGAACCTCCGGATACCGATATGATTGTTTTTTTCTCTTTTCTTTCTTCTGTTTTTTCCAAAATCAGCGGAAATAATCGTTCTGCGTTTCTGATCTGTTCCCGTGCCAGATCTGATACTGTAATTTCTTTCGTATCCATCTGTCCGTCACCTCATTTCTGATCATCTTATATCTCTTTTACTCTATTGTTTTTACCAAACTCCCCGATCTCTGCAAACAGAAACCGGGGAGTCCTATTTATTCTTATTCTACTGCATCAAGCAGGATCTGATAGCTTGGATAATTACCGGACACTATCGTAAGCGGCATACCAAGCTCCATCAAAGCAGCTCCTGAATATAAAACACCTGTTTTCCTATCCCGATAGGAACGTTCCGGCGCAAGCCCTCTCAATCGAATATAAAATACAGGATGATTACCATGTGTATTTAACAAAACAGCACCTACAACTGCATGTTTTTTCCCTTCATCGACAGACATCCATGCTCCATATTCCGCCTCAAACGGATTACTTAATCTATAATAATCTCCTTTTAAAATAACTGGTGCTGCTTCATGATAGGTTTTGATCTGCTCACGGACTGCCGTCTTATCTTCCTCCGATAACTTTCCGAGATCCAGTTCATATCCGAATGCACCTGTCATGGCAACCACACCTCTGGTATTCATATCCGTCACTCTGCCGGTCTGATGATTCGGCACCGCAGATACATGGGCTCCCATCGTGGATAAAGGATAAGCAAACGATGTACCATACTGGATACGGATACGATCAACTGCATCTGTATTATCACTGCACCATATCTGTGGTGTATAATACAGCATACCCATATCAAACCTTCCGCCACCGCCGGAGCAGCCTTCCCATAACATATCCGGAAATGCCTGCGTCAGTCGTTCCAGCAGGTCATATACACCAAGCATATAGTCATACATTACATTTCCCTGCCATACCATACTGCCGGAATATATATCACATAAGCTCCGGTTCATATCCCATTTCACATAATTGATATCGCCCTGCCTAAGGACAGCTGCAATCTGTTCATAGATGTAATCCACCACCGCTGGATTTGCAAAATCAAGTACAAGCTGATTTCTGCCATGTACCGGATGTTTACCGGGAACCTGAATTGCCCACTCCGGATGTTTTCTGTAAAGATCACTGTTTTCCGAAACCATCTCCGGCTCTATCCAGATACCAAACTGAACACCTTTGTCATGAACACGTTTTGTCAGCTCCGTAAGAGAACAGCCCAGCTTATCTTCATTTACAATCCAGTCACCAAGGGATGAATTATCATCATCTCTTGTGCCAAACCAGCCATCATCCATGACCAGAAGCTCCACACCAAGTGCTGCAGCCTGCTCCGCAAGATTAACGATTGCATCACCATTAAAATCAAAATAACAAGCTTCCCAGCTATTTACAAGAACCGGACGGATCTGATCTTTATATTTCCCGCGACAGATATGCTCTCTCACCAAATGATGCATCTGATTGGATAGCTGTTCCATTCCATACGCTGAATATGACAGAACTGCTTCCGGGGCGTAAAATGTCTGCTCCGGCTTTAGTTGATAGGAAAAGAAATCCTCCTGAAGACCCATAACCAGACGGATCTGGTCATACTGATCTAATTCAACGCTTCCCTCAAAGCTTCCACTGTACACCAGTGATACACCATAACAGGCTCCGGCGGTCTCTGTTGTGCCGTGTTCCGCAAGAATCATATATGGATTATACTGATGGCCGGACGTACCGCGATTACTTCCGATCACCTGTCTGCCATGTGATACCGGTGTTCGCTGCATATTCCGTTCCATTGCATGCCGTCCATAAAATGTCAATACATCATAATCTCCATACAGAAGATCAAGACATGCGCTGGAAAGCTTCTCCAGATAGATTTCATTTCTTCCGACATTTGTAACTTTTACACTTCTGGTTATTACATCGCAATCAGGTAACACGCCATATAATAATGTCACTTCTACGCCGACTCTTTCATCCTTCAGATATATGCACAGAGTCTGTGCAGCTTCCGCATGTGCTGCCGGAAGTCCCGGGAGATCATACTTACCGTCCTGAATCTGATAGCCTGTATAGCGGAGATCAAGTGCCATACAGCCATTTGCTTCACGGATCTTTCCTGCTGTTGTTCTGTAATCACCGGTTCCAAGAACAGGGAATTCCTGAGGAAGTGCATCCATGGAATACGTACGGTCATTTCCAAGATCATATGGATTTCCCGAAAAACCGCGATCGTAGTAAGTCAGTATATAATCCATTTCCGAATCCAGGCGCTTTCCGTAATACAGATGAAGCAAATAATCATGTGCGTCTGCCATCATCTGGTAGGTGGTATGTTCCGTATGGAGAGAAAATATTCTTTTCTCTTTGTTATATATAATAGCCATAAATCAAGTCTCCTTTTATTTTACTGCACCGTTTGCCACACCTGCTATGATCTGTTTCTGACAAATAATATAGAAGATCAGAATCGGAAGTAACGCTAACAGATAAGATGCAAAGGCCAGATTGTAATTTGTTCCAAACTGCGTCTGGAAATTCAACTGTGCAAGCGGAAGTGTATTCTGATCACCGGACATAATTACAAGCGGTGTCATAACGTCATTCCATGTACCAAGGGCTGTAAGGATTGCAACCGTTGCATGCATTGGTTTCATATTCGGGAAGATAATCTTCCAGTAAGTCGTCCATGTCGTGGATCCGTCAACATAGGCTGCCTCTTCCAGTTCAAGCGGAAGATTATTCAGATATCCTGCATATAACATGGTGTTCATCGGAAGATAAAATACTGTATAAAGTAACACCACGCCAACCATATTTGCCAGTCCCATTTTTGCTGTCTGTTTTACAAGCGGCATCATCAAAATAGCGAATGGTACGAACATACCACTGACAAGATAAAGATAAATTCCATTATAGATCCGATTCTTTTTCTTGCTTCGTCCAAGTACATAACCGATCAGGGAATGTATCACAATCGATAATGCAATCGTTGTCAGTGTGATAAATAAACTGTTACCGAGAGAATGCCAGAAATCTGTTACCTCCATAGCTTCCTTAAAATTACTCAGGCTCCAGTGCTGTGGAAAAGATAAGATTCCATGGATATCATTTGTCATCTCAGACGGCTGCTTAAATGCGATCATAACCGTCATATATAATGGGAACAGAATGGTTACAAGACCAAGGATCAACAGAATCGTAACCCCGATATTATATCGTTCTTTTCCTGTCTTAATCCCCTTTTC
>CAKREY010000013.1:0-71626 GCA_934318045.1 uncultured Lachnospiraceae bacterium | reverse complement strand
GTCTCCTTGTAAGCAACCTGAGGTGCACCAACGTTTGCCTCAACCTTGAACTCACGGAGAAGACGATCAACGATAACTTCCAAGTGAAGCTCGCCCATACCTGCGATGATTGTCTGACCTGTCTCTTTGTCTGTATGTGCACGGAATGTAGGATCTTCTTCAGCAAGCTTTGCTAAAGCTTCACCCATCTTACCCTGATCATTCTTTGTCTTTGGCTCGATTGCAAGCTCAATAACCGGCTCAGGGAATTCCATAGACTCAAGGATTACCGGATGCTGCTCGTCACAGATTGTATCACCGGTTGTTGTAACCTTGAAACCAACTGCTGCAGCGATATCACCAGAGTAAACCTTGTCGATCTCTGTACGGGAGTTTGCGTGCATCTGAACGATACGTCCAACACGCTCCTTCTTACCCTTTGTTGCGTTCAGTACATAAGAACCTGAGTTCAATGTACCGGAATATACTCTGAAGAATGCTAACTTTCCTACGAAAGGATCCGTCATAATCTTAAATGCAAGTGCTGCAAATGGAGCTTCATCAGATGAAGGACGAGTTACCTCGTTACCATCTTCGTCTGTACCTGTGATATCAGGGATATCTGTAGGAGCAGGCATATACTCAATGACACCATCAAGCATCTTCTGGACACCCTTGTTCTTGTATGCAGAACCACAGAATACAGGAACTGCCTCGTTTGCGATTGTACCCTTACGGAGTGCAGCCTTCATATCAGCGACAGATGGCTCCTCACCCTCAAGATACTGCATCATAAGGTCATCATCAAGCTCACAACACTTCTCTACCAGATTCTCATGCCACTTATCAGCAAGCTCCTTCAAATCATCTGGAACCTCTGTGATCTCGATATCTGTACCCTCATCGTTCTTATAATAATATGCATCCATCTCGAACAGATCGATCAGTCCGATGAAGTCATCTTCCTGTCCGATTGGAATCTGTACAGGAATTGCATTCTTGCCAAGACGGTCAATAATTGTCTGTACAGACATGAAGAAGTCTGCACCCATCTTATCCATCTTATTGATAAATGCCATACGTGGAACATTGTATGTGTCAGCCTGACGCCATACGTTCTCTGACTGTGGCTCAACACCAGCCTTTGCATCAAATACACCAACTGCTCCGTCCAATACACGAAGTGAACGCTCTACCTCAACAGTAAAGTCTACGTGTCCCGGAGTATCGATGATGTTGATACGGTGCTCTAAAGCACCTGGCTTCTTCTTATGATGATCCTCTAATGTCCAGTGACATGTTGTAGCAGCAGATGTGATTGTGATACCACGCTCTTTCTCCTGCTCCATCCAGTCCATGGTAGAAGCGCCATCATGAGTCTCACCAATCTTATAGTTTACACCGGTATAGTAAAGAATTCTCTCTGTAAGAGTTGTCTTACCGGCATCAATATGAGCCATGATACCGATGTTTCTTGTTCTATCAAGTGGATATTCTCTTCCAGCCAAGGTTTTTTCCTCCTTATTTTAGTATATATGCACCCGAAAACTAGAATCTGTAATGAGCAAATGCCTTGTTTGCCTCTGCCATCTTGTGCATGTCTTCTTTTCTCTTAACAGATGCGCCTGTATTGTTTGCTGCATCCATAAGCTCTTTTGCAAGTCTTTCTTCCATAGTCTTCTCACTTCTTGCACGTGAGTAAGTTGTCAGCCAACGAAGTGCTAAAGCCTGTCTTCTGTCAGGTCTTACTTCGATTGGAACCTGGTATGTTGCACCACCGATACGTCTGGCCTTAACCTCGAGTGATGGCATGATGTTATTCATAGCAGCATCGAAAACCTCTAAAGCCTCCTTACCAGTCTCGTTTGCGATACGATCAAAAGCACCGTAAACGATCTTCTGAGCAACACCCTTCTTACCATCAAGCATGATGTTGTTGATAAGCTTTGTAACGATCTTATTGTTGTAAATTGGATCCGCTAATACGTCTCTTTTTGCAATATGTCCTTTACGTGGCACGGTTCTTCCCTCCTTAATTATTTTTGGATTATTCAATCCGAATTAATTCAACGGTACTCACATTCCCCTCAATAGAGATACAGCAAACCGTTACCTGCTGTACTTGAGTATTGTGGAAATATGTTCGTGCGGAAATTGCTATCTTTCCTTCTATAAATATATAATACGGAAAACATAACCCACTTTCGCACTTTTTAGTTCTTGAAATACGAACTGTTACAATACTAATCTACCGATTTATTTTGCATCCTTCGGTCTCTTAGCACCATACTTAGAACGTGCCTGACGTCTCTTAGCAACACCTGCTGTATCAAGAGTACCTCTGATGATATGGTATCTTGTACCAGGTAAGTCCTTTACTCTACCACCACGGATCAGAACAACGCTGTGCTCCTGAAGGTTGTGACCTTCACCCGGGATGTAAGATGTAACCTCGATTCCGTTTGACAAACGAACTCTGGCGATCTTTCTAAGAGCTGAGTTAGGCTTCTTAGGAGTAGCTGTCTTAACTGCTGTACAAACACCTCTCTTCTGTGGGGATGCTGTCTCAGTAGGCTTCTTCTTAAGAGAGTTATAGCTTCTCAAGAGTGCTGGTGCAGTAGACTTCTTCTCTACAGTCTGTCTTCCTTTTCTAACTAACTGGTTAAAAGTTGGCATGTTTTCACCTCCATTCAAAATATTTTACACCATGCATACACAAGTATGCACAAAAAACACACGTCTTAAACGCATGCTTGACTATTATATTATCGAATCCGGCGGATGTCAACAGGAATCTCCGAAATTCTAGAATTATTTTGAAATTTCTGATTGTTTTAGATGTTCTGATTATATTTACTTAATAAAAGACACACACGACCCGAAAGTCATGTGTGTCCCTTTCTTTTATTTCGATACTCTTATTCTTCTGTTGTGTCGGCACTCACAGTTTCCTCTGTAGAAACTTCTGTTTCCGGCTCCACATCGGTCTGTGCTTCAGTTTCCTCTGCTTCGCCTGTAACCTCGGACATATCGATATTGCCATCGCCTGTATCAAGTTTTACGGAACGATAACGCTTCATACCTGTACCTGCAGGAATCAGCTTACCGATCAGAACATTCTCTTTCAGTCCAATCAACGGATCAACCTTGCCCTTGATTGCAGCATCGGTTAATACCTTTGTTGTCTCCTGGAAGGATGCTGCTGACAGGAAGGAATTTGTAGCAAGTGATGCTTTGGTAATACCAAGCATGATCTGCGTTCCCTTTGCAGGTTCCTTGCCCTCTTCAACAAGCTTTTCGTTTGTCTCTTCAAACTCAAGTGCATCTACATTGATACCTGGCAGATATTCGCTGTCACCAGCTTCCTCTACACGGATCTTCTTCAACATCTGACGCACGATTACCTCGATATGTTTATCGTTGATATCAACACCCTGCAGACGATATACTCGCTGTACTTCACGGATCATATAATCCTGTACTGCACGCACACCCTTGATCTTCAGGATATCATGTGGATTTACAGAACCCTCTGTCAGCTCATCACCGGCTTCAAGCACCTGTCCATCCTGTACTTTCAAACGTGATCCATAAGGGATGAGGTAAGCCTTTGCTTCTCCTGTCTCCTGGTTTGTAATCACAACTTCACGTTTTCTCTTTGTCTCACGAATCTCAACCGTTCCGCCAAACTCTGCAATGATAGCAAGACCCTTTGGTTTTCTGGCCTCAAACAACTCCTCGACACGTGGAAGACCCTGTGTGATATCATCACCGGCAACACCACCTGTATGGAATGTTCTCATTGTAAGCTGTGTACCTGGCTCACCGATGGACTGCGCTGCGATAATACCGACTGCCTCACCAACCTGTACAGCCTGGCCGGTTGCCATGTTTGCACCGTAGCACTTCGAGCATACGCCCAGATGAGAACGACAGGTAAGAATTGTACGAATCTTAATCTTCGCATCTCTTCTTGGTTCAGACTCGCCCTCGAGTGTAAACGGAATGCCATCCTTATCTACACCATTCTTCAAAACATTTTCTGCACGCTTCGGTGTGATCATGTGGTTCACCTTCACGAGCATATTGCCATCTTTATCATAAATGCTTTCCGCTGCATAACGACCTGTGATACGATCCTTCAGACTCTCAACGACACGATCGCCCTCCATGAATACTTCTACATACATACCAGGTTTCTCGTCACGGTCTGCACTACAATCTACATCACGGATGATCAGATCCTGTGATACATCTACCAGACGACGGGTCAGGTATCCGGAATCGGCTGTACGAAGGGCTGTATCGGAAAGTCCCTTACGAGCACCATGTGCAGAGATGAAGTACTCCAATACGTCAAGTCCTTCACGGAAGTTTGACTTGATTGGAAGTTCGATTGTACGTCCGGATGTATCGGCCATCAATCCACGCATACCTGCCAGCTGCTTGATCTGCTGGTCACTACCACGGGCACCAGAGTCAGCCATCATGTAAATATTGTTGTACTTATCAAGTCCATCCAGAAGAGCCTTTGTCAGCTTATCATCGGCATCCTGCCATGTCTTGACAACCGCATGATAACGCTCCTCGTCTGTCAGATATCCACGTCCAAACAACAGATTTTCCTTATCTACGATTGTCTGTGCATCCTCAAGGATTGTCTTCTTGGATGCAGGTACCGTCATATCGGAAATCGAAACTGAAATAGCACTTCTTGTTGAGTACTTATATCCCATTGCCTTGATATCATCCAGCACTTCTGCTGTCTTGGTTGCACCATGTGTGTTGATACACTTGTCAAGGATCTTCTTCAACTGTTTCTTGCCAACATGGAAGTTGATCTCCGGTTCGAGAACATTCTCCGGCTTTGTTCTGTCTACGAAGCCAAGATCCTGTGGAATAATCTCATTAAAGATCAGTCGTCCAAGTGTGCACTCTACAAAACCGGTATGTGTTTCACCATCCGGTGTTGTGATCGTACGGATAACTTCTATCTTCTGATGCAGCGTGATTTCTTTGTTCTCATATGCAAGCATTGCAAGATTCTCGCTGCTGAACTTCGGTTTCATGAAGTTCCGTACAAGGCCTACAATATTTTTATAGAATGTCTCCGCCTTTGTCTTCTTTGCAACTACACGGATTTTAACATAATCATCTGCATCCAGCTCACCTGCATAGCAATCCTTAGAAAGCTGTTCCAGATTTCCCTGCTCATCCTCTGCAAGGTATTCTTTCTTGATTTCTACCTTTGCAGCTTCCTCATCTGAGATACTTGCATAACGCTCCATCGTCAGATAGTAGATACCAAGTACCATATCCTGAGAAGGGACTGCTACCGGACCACCATCGGAAGGTTTCAGCAGGTTGTTTGGTGACAGAAGAAGGAATCTACACTCTGACTGTGCTTCTACGGAAAGTGGAAGGTGAACAGCCATCTGGTCTCCATCGAAGTCGGCGTTGAACGCGGTACATACGAGTGGATGAAGCTTGATTGCCTTACCTTCAACCAGGATTGGCTCAAATGCCTGAATACCAAGTCTGTGAAGTGTCGGGGCACGGTTCAGCATAACCGGATGCTCTTTGATTACATCTTCCAAAACATCCCATACTTCCGGATCCAGAGATTCTACTTTCTTCTTTGCTGCTTTTACATTTGTTGCAATTCCACGTGTTGTAAGCTCTTTCATCACAAATGGCTTAAACAGCTCAATTGCCATTTCTTTCGGAAGACCACATTGATAAATCTTCAATTCCGGTCCAACGACAATAACGGAACGTCCGGAATAGTCAACACGCTTACCAAGCAGGTTCTGACGGAAACGTCCCTGCTTCCCCTTTAACATATCTGAAAGAGATTTTAAAGCACGGTTTCCAGGGCCTGTTACCGCACGTCCTCTTCTACCATTATCGATTAACGCATCCACTGCTTCCTGCAGCATACGCTTCTCGTTACGAACAATAATATCCGGTGCCTTTAACTCAAGCAGTCTCTTCAAACGATTGTTACGGTTGATAATCCGGCGATACAAATCGTTCAAATCGGATGTTGCAAATCTGCCACCGTCAAGCTGCACCATCGGACGGATATCCGGTGGGATAACCGGGATTGCATCCAGGATCATCCACTCTGGTCTGTTGTGCGAATTACGGAACGCTTCCACAACTTCCAGACGTTTGATCACACGTGCACGCTTCTGGCCGGTTGCAGTCTGAAGTTCTTCTGTCAATGTCTCATATTCTTTTTCCAGATCAACAGCCTGAAGTAATTCCTTGATTGCTTCTGCGCCCATACCGACGCGGAACTTTCCATCGAAATCCTCGTCTGCTTTTCTATACTCTGCCTCTGAGAGCACCTGTCTATACTCCAGATTTGTCTCTCCCGGATCAAGTACAATATAAGATGCGAAATAAAGCACCTTTTCCAAGAGCTTTGGAGAAATGTCAAGCATCAATCCAATACGGCTTGGAATGCCCTTAAAATACCAGATGTGTGAAACCGGAGCAGCAAGTTCGATATGTCCCATACGTTCACGACGTACAGATGCCTTTGTAACTTCTACACCACAACGATCACAGACAACACCCTTGAAACGGATTTTCTTGTACTTACCGCAATGGCACTCCCAGTCTTTGCTTGGTCCAAAAATTCTCTCACAGAAAAGTCCATCCTTTTCCGGCTTCAGGGTTCTATAATTGATAGTCTCCGGCTTTGTAACTTCACCATGTGACCACTCTCTAATCTTTTCAGGAGATGCAAGTCCAATTTTGATGGCATCAAAATTAATAGGCTGCTCTTGATCTTTCTCGTTGTTCATCGCTAACATCTCTTACAAATCTCCTTCCTTAAAATTCATCATCGCCGAAATCATCGTCAAACGCGCTATCATCCAGATAGTCATCATCCAAAGACTCCAGTTCATTTTCTTCGTTGATTCCGCTATATCCATTCTCGCCAAGGTCCTCGTTGAAGTCATCCGGATTATCGCCCATAAATTTCTTTACGTTCTCATTACCTGTATCCATAGACTCGCCAAGTTCTACTTCCTCGCCATTTTCGTCCAATACATTTACATCGAGACCAAGTGACTGGAATTCCTTGAGCAATACCTTGAAGGATTCCGGAATACCTGGAGCCGGGATATTATCGCCCTTGATGATTGCTTCATATGTCTTCAGACGTCCTGTTACATCATCGGACTTCACAGTCAGGATCTCCTGCAATGTGTGGGAAGCACCATAAGCCTCAAGAGCCCAAACCTCCATCTCACCAAAACGCTGTCCACCGAACTGTGCTTTACCACCAAGTGGCTGCTGTGTAACCATTCCATAAGGGCCTGTTGAACGCGCATGAATCTTATCATCAACCAAGTGATGCAGTTTCAGATAGTGCATGTAACCGATTGTAACCGGAGAGTCAAATTCCTCACCAGTTCTACCATCACGGACTCTCACCTTACCTGTGCGGTTGATTGGAACGCCCTTCCACTCTTCGCGATGGTCACGGTGTTCATACAGATAATCCATCACTTCTTTGTCTGTATCATCTTTATATTTCTCATAGAATGTCTCCCAGTCGGAGTTTGCATAGTCGTTTGCCATCTCCAGAGCATCCATGATATCATGCTCGTTTGCACCGTCAAAGACCGGTGTCGATACATTAAATCCGAGCACCTTTGCTGCAAGGCCAAGATGAATCTCAAGCACCTGTCCGATATTCATACGGGAAGGTACGCCCAATGGATTCAACACAATATCAAGTGGTCGTCCATTTGGCAGGAACGGCATATCCTCTACCGGGAGGATACGGGAGATAACACCCTTGTTACCGTGACGTCCGGCCATCTTATCACCAACAGAAATCTTTCTCTTCTGTGCAATGTATACACGAACAGATTTGTTTACTCCCGGTGGCAGTTCATCGCCATTTTCTCTTGTAAAGATCTTTGTATCCATAACAACACCGTAAGCACCGTGTGGCACCTTGAGTGATGTATCTCTCGTCTCTTTTGCTTTCTCACCGAAGATTGCACGAAGCAGTCTCTCTTCCGCGGTTGCCTCTGTCTCTCCCTTTGGAGTCACTTTACCAACTAAGATATCACCGGCACGAACTTCTGCTCCGATTCGGATGACACCATTCTCATCGAGATCCTTCAGGGCATTGTCACCATTTCCGGAAACTTCTTTTGTGATCTCTTCCGGTCCGAGCTTTGTATCTCTTGCCTCTGTCTCATACTCTTCAATATGAACAGATGTATATACATCTTCCTTTACCAGTCTTTCGCTTAAAAGGACAGCATCCTCGTAGTTGTAACCTTCCCATGTCATGAAACCGATCAATGGGTTCTTACCGAGTGCAATCTCACCATTTGCTGTGGATGCACCATCTGCGATTACCATTCCCTTTGTTACACGGTCACCCCTCTTTACGATTGGGCGCTGATTCATACAGTTACCCTGGTTGCTTCGTGCAAACTTGATCACATGGTACTCATCCAACGTGCCATCGTCACATCTTACGACAATCTTCTCGCTGGATGAAATCTCAACAACACCATCATGCTTTGCAACAATACATACACCAGAGTCTACGGCTGCTTTCGCTTCCATACCTGTACCGACAACGGCTGCCTCTGTACGAAGGAGCGGAACTGCCTGACGCTGCATGTTTGATCCCATCAGGGCACGGTTCGCATCATCATTCTCCAGGAAAGGAATCATAGATGTAGCAACTGAGAATACCATCTTTGGCGATACGTCCATCAAATCCACATTTGACTTCGGGAACTCAGATGTCTCTTCTCTAAAACGTCCGGATACATTGTTCTTCTTGAAGTGTCCGTCTTCATCGAGCGGTTCATTCGCCTGTGCAACAATGTAATTATCTTCTTCGTCTGCTGTCAGATATACGACTTCGTCTGTAACAACCGGATTTGCAGGATCCGACTTGTCAATCTTTCTATAAGGAGCCTCAACAAATCCGTACTCATTGATTCTCGCATACGTAGCAAGTGAGTTGATCAGACCAATGTTCGGGCCTTCAGGTGTCTCGATCGGACACATTCTTCCATAATGTGTATAATGTACATCTCGAACTTCGAATCCGGCACGATCACGGGACAAACCACCAGGACCAAGGGCTGACAGACGTCTCTTATGTGTCAGTTCAGAAAGCGGGTTGTTCTGATCCATGAACTGAGACAGCTGAGAACTTCCGAAGAACTCCTTCACTGCTGCTGTTACAGGCTTGATATTGATCAGAGACTGCGGGGTAACAGTATCCTTATCCTGTGTTGTCATACGTTCACGGACAACTCTCTCCATACGGGAAAGACCAATTCTATACTGGTTCTGAAGCAGCTCGCCAACCGCACGGATACGACGGTTGCCCAAATGGTCGATATCATCGTCGTTTCCAATGCCATACTCCAGATGAATATTATAGTTGATTGACGCAATGATATCTTCCTTTGTAATATGCTTTGGAACGAGTTCACTTACATTTGACTCGATTGCTGCCTTCAGTTCATCCTCATCATCATATTCCTGCAGAAGCTTCTCAAGAACCGGATAATAAACCTGCTCATGGATGCCTGCTTCTTTCGGATCAAATCCTACGTACTCAGAAAGATCCACCATCAGGTTTGACAATACTTTTACATTTTTCTCTTCTGTCTGAATGTACACAAAAGGAACTGCTGCATTCTGAATCGCATCTGCATCTTCTCTTGTCAGAGTTGTGCCTGCTGCAAACAGAACCTCACCAGTACTTGGATCAATGACATCTTCTGCCAGCACATGTCCGGCAATCCGATTCTTCAGTGCAAGTTTTTTATTGTATTTATAACGTCCAACCTTTGCCAGGTCATATCTTCTTGCATCGAAGAACATACCCATGAAAAGGTTTGTCGCATTTTCTACTTCTTCCGGCTCACCTGGGCGAAGCTTCTTGTAAAGCTCAATCACACCAGTCTCAAAGCTGTTGGAAACATCTTTTTCCAGTGTGGCCATAATCTTTGGCTCCTCACCAAACAGATCAATAATCTCCTGATTGGTTCCGAAGCCCAGTGCACGAATCAAAACCGTGATTGGCACCTTTCTATTTCTATCTACATGTACATAAAATACATCATTGGAATCCGTCTCATACTCCAGCCATGCACCACGGTTTGGAATTACAGTAGATGAATACAGGGTCTTACCAAACTTATCATGATCAATTGCATAGTAGATACCAGGAGAACGAACCAGCTGGCTGACAATAACACGCTCTGCACCATTGATTACGAATGTACCTGTCTCTGTCATAAGCGGAAGATCACCCATGAAGATATCATGCTGTGCAATTTCACCTGTCTCTTCATTACGAAGATGCACATTGACCTTGATTGGAGCTGCATAAGTTGCATCACGTTCCTTGCATTCCTCGATCGAATACTTGATGTCGTCCTTACACAACTGATAATCAACCAGTTCCAAACTCAAATTTCCTGTATAATCGACGATTGGAGAAATATCTTTAAATACTTCTCTTAAACCTTCATCAAGGAACCACTGATACGAATTTTTCTGTACTTCGATGAGGTTTGGCATGTCCAAAACTCTCTTCTCAGTAGAAAAACTCATACGCATTCCTCTTCCCGATTTCACAGGACGCATTCTGTACTTTTTCATCGACGCATTCACCCCTTGAATTTATTTGGTTTTTTCTTTACTATCCGATTTTATAGCACACATATCCATAGTAATGACATTTTACTATACTATCACGATTGGGAATTTGTGTCAACACACATTTTGAAATAATTTGATGATTTTCAGAATTTCTGTCCGAATATTTTTAGAGCAAAAAATCCGGCTTGGCATATGCCAAACCGGACATTTGTTATTTGAGTTAAAATTACTTAAGAGTAACCTTAGCGCCTTCAGCCTCAAGCTTCTCCTTGATCTCGTTAGCTTCTTCCTTAGAAGCACCTTCCTTAAGAACCTTAGGAGCGCCGTCAACAACGTCCTTAGCTTCCTTAAGTCCAAGACCTGTACAGTCACGAACAACCTTGATAACCTTAACCTTGTTAGGACCTACTTCTGTAAGCTCTACGTCGAAGGAATCCTTCTCCTCAGCTGCGCCAGCACCGTCTCCACCTGCTGCTGCAACTACAACGCCTGCTGCTGCAGATACGCCGAACTCTTCCTCACATGCCTTTACAAGGTCATTTAACTCTAATACTGATAAACCTTTGATAACTTCAATAATTTCCTGAGTTGTCATAATAATAATCCTCCATTATAAATTTAATATTGTTTTGTAGATTCCAATCTCAATAATTCCAATTATGCTTCCTTGCTCTCAGCGATCTGCTTAATAACACGAGCAAAGTTTGTAATTGGTGACTGGATGCTTCCAAGGAACTTAGAGATAAGTTCGTCTCTGGAAGGAATTGTAGCGATTGTCTTAATGCCTTCTGTGTCGTAGTGAGTACCCTCAACAACACCACTCTTAAGTTCAAGCGCTGGGTTTGCCTTAGCAAAATTAGCTGCCAGTCTTGCTGGAGCAGTTGCATCTGTCTTAGAGATTACAACAGCAGTAGGTCCTTCAAGCTCGTCCTTTAAAGACTCGAACTTTGTACCAGCGATAGCAATCTTTACCATGGTATTCTTGTATACCTTGTAAATGACATCTGCCTCTCTCATTGACTTACGAAGCTGTGTATCCTGATCAACTGTAAGTCCACGGTAATCAACCAATACTACTGACTTTGCGTCCTTAATATTTTCTTTGATTTCCTCAACGACAGGCTGTTTTAACTCGATCTTAGCCAAAGTCTTGCACCTCCTTATAATATTAACGGAAACTGCACTTAAAAGAAAAACTCCCACACCGCAGTATGAGAGTTAAAATTCGTTCATCACGATTCTTCCTCGGTAGGCGTTTTTCAACTTATACCTTGCGGCACCTACTGTCTACGGCAGTTCATCGTGTATTAATTTAGCACGGAAAACTATAGTTGTCAATACCCATTTTTCAGTTTTATTGACAATTTTTCATTTATATACATAGTAGCATTTCTTTTGAGTGATGTTTTTTCTAAGCTTATGCCTTACGCACAATCAGCGTATCATATCCCCGGTCGCGCAGTTCCCGTTGGGCAATCAGTGCGTCTTCAATCGTATCATAATTCCCAACACGCACCTGATATAAGCCATCATCCTCATACACCATCGCGTCATATCCGGCATTGATAAACCGGTTTGCCTGATGCGATGCAGTTCCATACGCCCGGTAAATACCAACAAGAATCTGGTAGCCGGCAGATTCCTGTGGCGGTTTTTCCGCAAACGCCGGGACCGTCCGCGATATTCCATAATATTCATTAACCATCTGCGCAGCCGTATATCCCGCATCCCGGATTGTCTCATCAATGCCGCGTGCGATTGCCTCTGCAGTCTCAGAAAATTTCGTATCAAGCAGGTTGTTGTCCGCATCACTGTTTATGAAACCTGCTTCAACCAGGATTGCCGGCATTTTTGTCCGGCGGAGCACTGCGAGATCCGGTCGTTCCACGACATTGATTTTCCGGTAACCGACCTTTCCGAGTTCGTTGTTCACATTTTCTGCCATCACCGCTTTCAGTCCGGTATTATTATAGACCAACGTCTGTACACCATTATACTGGTTCGGCGACGGAGAAGAGTTTCGGTGAATGGACACAAAAAAATCCGCTCCGCTCTCATTTCCAATCCGAGCCTTCTGCACCGGGGAATCATAGACATCCTCCACGCGTGTATAGATGACGTCATAGCCCTGCGCCTCCAAAATCTCACCAACCGCCAATGCCAGTGCCAGCGTATCATCCTTTTCTTTTCTTCCATTATACGTAGCGCCGGCATCATATCCACCATGTCCGGCGTCAATCACGATTTTCACTGCCATAAAAAAGCCTCGCAAACATACACTTTCTGTATAGTTTATGCGAGACTTTTTATTTGTTGAGAAATCATCCTGCCATCCTTGCCGGATGTGCAGGTTTTCTTATCTATCGTGTTTGTTATGAATCCTCTGTCATTAACGCTCCATCTTCCAGAATGCCGCAGAATATGGAGGAAGTTCAGAGCCGCCTCCGAAATCGTGTGGTTTTCCGGTGATCAGGTCCTCTGCCATTCCACAGCCTGCATCAAAATGTGCTGTGTATGGCTGGTCGCTTGCATTGATTGCCACAAGCACGCGTTCATGCTCGGATTTTCTTTCGAAGATGCATTGATGATTCGTAAGAACAACCGAACGGAATCCTCCATAATTCAAAGCTTCGCTATGTTTTTTTGCCTCTGCCAGTCTGCTGATCCAGTCAGTCAGCTCATTCCACTCCGGCTTCTCGTAGCTTAAACGCAGCGACGGATCTCCTTCTTCCTTTCTGCCTTCCGCGCCCCACTCGCTGCCATAGTATACACAAGGAATACCAGGCATGCCGAATGCAAGTGCATAGATGAGAGGCAGATGGTTCTTGTTCGTCAGGATACTTGCCACCCTTGTCACATCGTGGTTATCCACGAAAGACAGGAAATGTTTTCCTTTGTATCTCGTCCATTCTTCCGGTCCGAACTGCTGCAGAAGACTATGAATGATTTCAAACATGTTCATACAGTTGAAGCTTGAATAAAGTCCCTTGTAACACATGTAATTTGTCGCACTGTGCAACATGCTGTCATTTACAAATACATTGTAATCGCCATGCAGTAGCTCTCCTAATAGGAAGAAATCCTGTTTTAAACCATCGCAGTGTGCACGCAGTCTGCGAATGAAATCATGGTCTAAGCAATATGCCACATCCAATCGGAGTCCGTCGATATCAAACTCATCAATCCAGCCTTTGACACAAGATAAAATGTGCTGAATCACTTCTTCGTTGCGGAGGTTTAATTTGACAAGGTCATAGTTTCCTTCCCATCCTTCGTACCAGAGACCATCGTTATAATTGGAATTTCCATCAAAGCTGATATGAAACCAGTCTTTGTACGGGGAATCCCAGCGGTTTTTCAGTACATCCTGGAATGCCCAGAAGCCTCGTCCCACATGGTTGAATACTCCATCTAATACAACCTTGATTCCCGCTGCATGCAGTTTGTCAACCACTTCCTTGAAATCCTCATTTGTGCCAAGGCGGCAGTCGATCTTCGTGTAATCTCTCGTGTTGTAGCCGTGTGTATCACTCTCGAACACCGGTGAGAAATATATTGCGTTGGCGCCAAGCTTCTGAATGTGAGGAATCCAGTCCTCTACCTTCTTGATTCGTGACACAAGTTTCCCATCGTTTTCAAATGGTGCGCCACAAAAGCCAAGCGGATAAATCTGATAAAATACACTTTCGTTTGCCCACATAATTTTGTCTCCTTTCATACATGCCGTGATATACATGCGTAAGTATATGCGTCTCTCCAAATCACATATAATTTCACATAGTCTGTCGCATATAAATGTATTGAACCTAAGAAGTTCTAAATGCTCTGATTCACATATTGGCACCGCACGAAACCGTCGCCAATTCGCCATCCATGGCTCAGTGGCGACTTGATTGAACATCGTGTTCAATCATTTCTAAATAATCCTTCAAGCATTAAGAACTTCTAAGATTCAAACATATCTATATGCTTACAGACCATCTTGAAATTATATGTGATTCATCTACATTCTATATACTTACGCATGTATATCCTGCACGTTTTGCCTTGCTTATTTTACCATGTTTTTGTAGTCTGAACAACCTCTTAGGAGCAATATATCAAATACGCTTAATCATACTCCAACAGTCCTTCTTGTCACCTGTTTGCTTTGGAGTCTTTTTGTGATTATAGATAAATTACTCCTAATATTTTTCCTTATCATTCCATGTATCTTGGTGCAGATACGGTTTTCTTGCACAATTGCTGCATAAAACCACGCACCCACGTAATCAGGCAAAAAATACCGTCAATACAGGATTGCTCCCATATTGACGGTATCATTATATTATAATTATATATGTCTCTCCGGCATCGTTTTTCTTTCTGCCTCACAACCGGCTTATGCTATGTGCATTCAACATCTCAAGTTACTATCCCGCACACATTACGCTTACTTCTTGATATACAGCGCATTGCCATCATAATCAAGCGTAATCGTATCGCCTGCACGAAGCTCATTCGACAGGATGCTCTTCGCAACCAGTGTCTCCACATTCTTCTGCAGATAACGCTTGAGTGGCCGCGCCCCATAATGCGGATCGTAACCGGCTTCGATAACATGATTCATCGCTGCATCGGTGAGTTTCAGTGTCAGTTCCTTATCTGCAATCCGCTTATTAAGATCTGTAAGCAGCAAATTGACAATACCACTGATAGACGCCTTGTCAAGCGGCTTGAACATGATAATCTCATCCAGACGGTTCAAAAACTCCGGACGGAAATGATTCTTCAGACCTGCCATAACCTGTGCCGATGCCTCCGGCTTGATCTCGCCATTCTCATCGATACCTTCAAGCAGATACTCAGAGCCAATGTTTGATGTCATGATCAGGATCGTATTCTTGAAATCGACTGTCTTACCCTTCGAGTCTGTGATACGTCCATCATCAAGTACCTGCAACAATACATTGAATACATCCGGATGTGCCTTTTCTACCTCATCAAAGAGGACAACTGAATACGGCTTCCGTCTGACTGCCTCTGTGAGCTGTCCGCCTTCATCGTATCCGACATATCCCGGAGGCGCTCCGATCAGACGTGCCACGCTGTGCTTCTCCATGTACTCACTCATATCGATACGAACCATGTTCGCTTCGTTATCAAACAGCGCAGCGGCAAGTGACTTCGCAAGTTCTGTCTTACCAACACCTGTCGGTCCAAGGAACAAAAACGATCCAATCGGTTTTGTCGGATCCTTGATGCCTGCCTTAGAACGAATGATGGAATCACTGACCAGACGAACTGCTTCATCCTGTCCGACGACACGCTTATGCAGTTCATCCCCAAGATGTAAAGTCTTATTCCGTTCACTCTCGGTCAGCTTTGCAACTGGAATTCCTGTCCATTTTGCAACAATCTTCGCAATCTCTTCCTCTGTAACACACTCATGTACCAGACTTCTGTCCTTCTCACTGACCTGTGCCTCCAGACGTTCCAGCTCCTGCTTGATCTGCGGCAGTTTACCATATTGCAGTTCTGCTGCCTTCTCCAGATTGTATTCCCGCTGTGCAACCTGAATCTGATTATTCACATCTTCTAACTCTTCCCGAAGCTTCCGTACACGTTCGACATCCTGCTTCTCATGTTCCCAGGTTGCCTTCATCTGCTTGGACTGTTCACGCAGATCCTCCAGCTCTTTCCGAAGTACCTGCAGACGGTCCTGACTCAGATGATCGGTCTCATTCTTAAGAGCGGCTTCCTCAATCTCCCGCTGCATGATCTTTCTGGAAATCTCATCCAGTTCGGCTGGCATAGAATCAAGTTCCGTCTTGATCATCGCACACGCCTCATCAACCAGGTCAATTGCCTTATCCGGCAGGAAACGATCGGTGATATAACGGTTTGAAAGTGTTGCGGCGCTAACCAATGCGCCATCACTGATCTTGACACCGTGGAACACTTCATACCGGTTCTTGATACCACGCAGGATGGAAATTGTATCTTCCACAGTCGGTTCATTCACCATAACCGGTTGGAAACGACGTTCCAATGCAGCATCCTTCTCGATGTATTTCCGGTACTCATCCAGCGTTGTCGCACCAATACAGTGGAGTTCGCCTCGAGCAAGCATAGGCTTCAACATATTACCTGCATCCATAGAGCCCTCGGTCTTACCGGCTCCGACAATCGTATGAATCTCATCAATAAACAAGATGAGCTGACCTTCGGAATTCTTCACTTCATCAAGAACAGCTTTCAAACGTTCCTCGAACTCACCACGATACTTAGCACCGGCCAGGAGTGCGCCCATATCCAATGCAAAAATGTCTTTATCTTTCAGAGAATCCGGAACATCGCCACGCACGATACGCTGTGCCAATCCTTCGATTGCGGCTGTCTTACCAACACCAGGTTCACCAATCAAGACCGGGTTATTCTTCGTCTTACGGGACAGAATACGGATGATATTCCGGATTTCATTGTCACGTCCGATGACCGGATCAAGCTTCTGCTCTCTGGCACGCTGTACCAGATTGTATCCGTATTTGTTCAGTGCATCGTAAGTATCTTCCGGATTGTCACTTTCCACCTTCCTGTTACCACGGATATTTGCCAGCACTTCCAGGAACTTCCCTCTTGTAATACCATACGCATTTATCACACGCTTGATATCCTTATCTGCCTTCTCAAGCAGGCCTAAGAAAATGTGCTCGACCGAAATATAGTCGTCACCCATCTGCTTTGCTTCTTTTTCCGCCTGAATCAATGCCTTGGAAAATTCCGGACTTGTAAACAACTGTCCTCCCGATACCTTCGGGCGGTTTGCAACCAGCTTCTCACACTCACTCTGAAATGCATCCAGATTGATTCCCATGTTCGTAAGCAGCTTTGCAACCAGACTATCCTCCACGGTCAAAAGCGAATACAACAAATGTGCCTGTACAAGCTCCTGATTGTTGTACTCATACGCAAGCTTCTCACAACTCTCTATTACTTCCAATGATTTCTTTGTAAACTTTTCAGCATCCATACTTCTCAACTCCCTTCCGGATCTGTATCTCTTTTCTGTTCTACTTGAAGTATAACACATATACCAAATTAGTCAACAAGAAATACTATCCAATATTTTAATCGGTTTCCTTCCTATTATCCGTCAAATTGCACAACTCCAATTGTGAACATTGTATAAAAAAGGACCGTACTCCGCAAGTACGATCCTTTTTATCATTCTATTGCTTGTACAGCAATGCTCTCCACGTCAGCTTCAAAAAATATCAGTTTGCATAATCTACTACATCGTGACTGTCACAAATTTGCATACAAACAATGCAGCGATAATCGTAATCACGATATCTTTCTTCTTGAAATTACCTGTGAACAGTGCAATTACAACATAAGCGATTGCGCCGATACCGATACCGTTTGAGATTGAGTATGTGAGCGGCATCATGATCAGTGCAAGGAAAGCCGGAACTGCTGAAAGCATATCGTCCATATCTACCTTTGCAAAGTTTCTTGCCATAAGAACACCTACATAGATCAGGGCCGGTGCAGTTGCACAGCTTGGAATCACACTTGCAAGCGGGCTTAAGAACAGGCAGAATGCGAAGCAGAGTGCTGTTATAATACTTGTAAATCCTGTTCTACCACCGGCACCAACACCGGATGCGGACTCTACGAATGTTGTACATGTAGATGTACCAAGAAGCGCACCAGATACTGTACCGATTGAGTCACAGAGCATACACTCATTCATGCTGATCGGATCACCATTCTCATCCATCATGTTTGCAGATGCGGCTGTACCATAGATGGTTCCGATCGTATCGAACATATCTACCAGACAGAATGCTACGATCAACATGATTCCCGAGAACACACCGCCGACATAAGAACTGTTAAATGCGGCATCCCATGCATCACCGTTAAATAAGCCTAAGAAACCTACATTTGCAAAGTCCTTGAAGGACTGGGAAATATTGCTCATGTCAAAAGAAGGTACCTCCCACATAAACAAGTAATAAAGTACTGCTGATGCAAGGATTCCAATAATTACGTTTGACTTAATCCCCTTCTTCGCAAGGATTGCAATGATAAGCACGCCGAGCAAAGCGACAACAACCGGAACAATCTGATGCCATACATCCAGACCTGTTACCATCACACCGTCAACCTCTGTACCAATCTGCTTGATTCTGCCATGGAAATCGTAGAACTGTACAAATGTGTACTGGTTATCTTCGATGATACCTGCATTCTTGAAACCAATCATTGCGATGAACAAACCGATACCAGCTGGAATTGCCTTCTTCAGACACTCCGGCATAGATACCGCAATGTACTTACGAAGTCCGGTTACAGAAAGAATCAGGAATACAATACCTGACAGGAATACGATAACAAGACCTGCCTGATAACCTGTCTTAACATCCTCGCCAGCGAAGAAAGATCCCGCTACGAAGATTGTACAGAAGAAGGAATTGAGTCCCATTCCACACGCCTGTGCAAACGGCATGTCTGCAACAAGTGCCATCAGCAACGTACCAATGATCGCTACGACGATAGATGCAATGTATACAGAATTCCAAATCTGTCCCATCGTTCCCGGATCCGCCCCTAATCCGACAAGCCATCCATTTGCGCCCTCTGCTGCAACCTGGTTCGGGTTTACAAAAATAATGTAAGCCATTGCGAAGAAGGTTGTAATACCTGCGAAGATCTCCGTCTTAAGCGTGGATCCTCTCTCTTTGATCTTAAAAAACTTTTCCACTTTTTAAGTCTCCTCTCTTTTTATTTTATTGATCACCGATCTTCATACGTGGAATAAAGATGCGGGATACTTTCTTCTTGTCATCCTCCTTCAGCGCCCCCATCGCCTGTTTGCAGAAATATGCCTGTGCCTCTAATTTTTCACGTCCCCGCAGATCCTGTTTTTCATAGGTACCATCCGGCTGCAGGATATATGCTTTGAGTGTATCAGAAAGCTGAATCTCCAGGATTTCAATCACCCGCTTCTTTAAATCTTCATCCTCAACCGGGAATGTAATCTCCACGCGTTTGTCTAAGTTTCGCGGCATCCAGTCGGCACTGCCCATATACACATCTTCAAATCCATCATTGTAGAAATAGAAGATTCTTGCATGCTCCAGGAAGTTACCAACGATCGAACGAACCGTGATATTCTCGGAAAGCCCCGGAATCCCGGTCTTCAGGCAACAGATGCCCCGCACAATCAGTTCAATCTTCACGCCTGCATTGCTTGCCTCATAAAGTGCATGGATGATAGCCGGATCGCACAGAGAATTCATCTTGGCAATAATCTTGGCACTCTTACCCATGCGCGCATTTTCCGCTTCCCGGTCGATCAACGCAAGGAACCGGTCTTTCATCCAGATCGGTGCCACAAGCAGCTTGTTCCATGCCGGCGGCTCAGAATAACCGGACAGCATATTGAATACCGCAGTTGCATCCTCCCCGATTGCATCCGATGCAGTCAACATACCCATATCTGTATATAACTTCGCTGTCACATCATTGTAGTTACCGGTTCCAAGATGGACATACCGCTTGATGCCATCTTCCTCCCGTCTGACAACGAGTGCAATTTTGGAATGCGTCTTCAATCCTAACAGGCCATAAATGACATGACAACCCGCTTTTTCCAGTTTTTTTGCCCAGTTTATATTGTTTTCTTCATCAAATCGTGCCTTTAGCTCAACCAATACCGTTACCTGCTTGCCATTTTCCGCTGCAAGCGCAAGTGCTGCGATGATCGGCGAATTGCCGCTGACACGGTACAGTGTCTGTTTGATTGCAAGCACATCCGGATCGATTGCCGCCTGTTTGATAAACTCAATGACCGGCGTAAACTCATCATACGGATGATGCAGCAGGATATCTTTCTTCTTGATCTGGTCAAAGATATTTGCATCGAGATTCAGTCCCTTGACCGGCTGTGGAATGTATTTCTTGTTTTTCAGATGATCAAATCCATCGAGTCCACGCACCTTGCCAAGGAATGTAAGATCCAGCGGGCCATTTACAAAATAGACATAATCATGATTGACATTTAACTGTTTTTTCAGTTCTTTCAACAGGCGCTTATCCATGTCCGCTTCCACATCCAGACGGATAACTTCGCCCCAGGCACGCTTTTTGATCTGCTTTTCAATCTCCTTCAAAAGATCCGACGCATCATCCTCATCGATTGCGAGGTCTGCATTTCGCATGATACGATATGGATGTGCGCAAATAATCTCGTAATTTAAGAAGAGCTGGTTTAAATTCTTCTCGATGATCTGTTCCAGCAGGATAACCTCCCGCAGACCTTCCTCGCCCGGGATTTCAACGACACGCGGCAGCACAGACGGCACCTGTACAGTTGCGATATCGATCACATCGCGTTTTTTGTCCCGGATCAGCGCTCCGATATTTAACGTCTTGTTGCTGATCAGCGGAAATGGTCTCGAAGAATCGACCGCCATCGGTGTCAGCACCGGATAGACTTCCTTCTCAAAATATTTATCCACGAATTTACTCTGTTTTTCATTTAAGTCTTCGTAGTTTTTTACAAGTTTCAGCCCATTTTCTTCTAATGCCGGAAGAATCTGACGGTTGAGTGTACTGTACTGGCTCGCAATCATGTTCTTCGTCTCCGGTATGATCAGGTCAAGCTGTCCCTGCGGTGTAAGACCTGCGATATCCTTCTTCTTCACATCTGCGTGTATCAGATCAATCAGGGATGCCACACGCACCATAAAAAACTCGGACAGATTGGATTCTGTGATACTCAGGAAATTCAAACGTTCAAACAGAGGGATTGACTTATCCTTCGCCTCATTTAAAATACGATAATTGAACTGCAGCCAGCTCATCTCCCGGTTATAATAATTTTCCGGTTTTTCCAATAACTTTTTATCCATACTTTACACGCTCCTTTTTACCCGAAGTATCGGTCTGATTCCATAGATCTGCTCGAAGAAATCTGCTCGCGCCTCAAAAAGACCTGCCTCCAGCGAGATGTCTTCGTATGTTTTCGCCATAATCAGTAGTTTATCATCCTTCAATGTCACGGAAATATCTTCGATTTTCTGCATGTGGCTTTTGTCTAGGATATTCGCAATCCTCAGAATTGCGGCAAGCTTCGCGATGACAATATAATCACAGCCATCGAGTTCTGCGGAGATTTTATCCTTTGCCGGAAGATACAGCGGATTATACTTGACGACATTTGCAACTTCCATGCGTTCCTTGTGGGAAAGTCCGAGGATTTCCGTATTTGCAACGATATAATAGGAATTTCTTGCACCATCATGGAGATTGATGAAATTTCCGCATTCGTGCAGAATCGCTGCGATTTGCAACTGAAGCCGCTGCATCTTGTCGAGGCCAAACGATTTCTTTACTGCATCAAATATTTTAAGTGCAAAATATGCGGTCTGCTCCACATGATTTTTGTTGCAACGGTATCTTCGCGAAATATTGTTGGCGGTTGCCAGAATATCCTCCTCGAAATTATGGTTAAAGACAACACGGCTTCCTTCGTCCATATAATTTGCCACGATGCATTCGCAGAAATCGACATCCGGCACATACATTTCCTCTGCTTTACAGTTATTCAGAAACGACTGGTAGATCGTAATGTTCGGCAGCATCAAGGTCGCACGCTCGTATGGAATTCCGTATTTTTCCGCAAGTTCCTGTGCCGGCATACTGATGACGCGCTTGTACATCGCGTCGAACTGCGCCCGTGTGATTACATTCTTGATGGATAACTCCGGCACAATCTTCTTCAAAGAGCTTACAGCCTCACCAACCGCGATGATGTTCTTAATTTCCTTATCCTTCAGATAGATATTCCGGAAGGATACAATATCGTTATCTACGTAATCTGCCATAATCTCATCGATACGTCCGGTTTTGTGTCCGATGAGTGCCAGATAATCACGAACACGCACAGCACCGATCGGGATATTCTCTGTCACGACCAGATTGTTCTTATCAAACAGGGATATCTGCACGCTTCCTGCGCCGACGTCGACGAATGCAGTATTCTTGCTGACAACCTGATGAAAATCCTCGTATTTTGCAACCAGCCCCTTGAAGCTGATATAACGTTGCTCGGAATTACTCAATACCTGTACGCGGATGCCGGTTGTATGTGCGATCACATCGAGCACCAGATCCATATTATCGGATTCCCGCACCGCACTTGTCGCATAGGCACGGTATTCTGTGATCTTGTATTCTTCCATCTTATGTTTGAAGCCTTCGAGTTCTTCACAGATCATCCGGATCGAATCCCGGCTTAATTTTCCATCGCGATACGTGTCACGCCCAAGCTCTAAGATTCGGCTGACACTGTCAATCTGGCGAAATGATTTTCTGCCATTTACCTGGAAGATCTTCATGGATATCTCACTGCTTCCGACGTAGATGGCGGCAAACATTTTGTATGCCATAGTTTTTACCTCCATTTTCTTACGGACGTTTCCATATCCGGTTATGGTTTCGATTCGGGGCCGCTTCCGCTTAGTTGCTCCGCGCAGCGGTACTAAATTCGTGCTCCGCACTCATTAAGTGCCGGCGGTCGCAAATGCCCCTTCTCAAAATCCATAACCGGATAGGAAACTGTGCGTATTTAAATTCAATCATAAAATCATATATTTTATTCTATATTTAATCCCATATGTCGGATAATTATTAATCTTTTTTGTTTTGTAATGCTTCCAGTAGTTCGATGATCGTCTTGTGGTAGCCCGGATGGTAGGCATATGGCGCGATTTCGGCAAGTGGTTCAAGCACGAATGCACGCTTTGCCATCTCCACATGCGGCACCTTCAGGTTTTCTTCCATGATCATTTCCTGATCGTAGAGCAGGATGTCAATATCTAAGGTTCTTGGGCCCCAGTGGATCAGCCGCTTTCTGCCGGCGCTCTGCTCGATGTCGTTCACAACTGCAAGCAGATCCTGCGGAGAATACAGCGTCTCAATCTCCAGACAGCCATTTAAGAAATTGTCCTGCTCCACGTCACCGTATGGTTCTGTTTCTATATAGGTAGAAATTTTGGTCACTTTGATGCATTCGTCTTTGTTTAACTGATCGACCGCATAATCAAGGTATGCCTCCTTGTCTCCGAGGTTGGAACCGATACCCAGATAAACAACGTGTCTGCTGCGTGTGATATCCACGCAGACTGTATCAAACTCCATCGGAATCGGTGCATCCGGTTTGCTCAATATCACATGCACTATCCTAATCTGTGGATAGGTAAGCAGAATTGCATCTGCCACGCTCTCCGCAGCCGCCTCAATCAGATCATAGCTTTCCTCCTGCATCGTCTGTCGGATCAGCTCACAAACTTCAGCATAATTGACCGTCTGATCCAGATCATCTGTCATGCCTGCCGCATGCAGATCCACATCCATCGATACAGTTACATAAAAGTCCTGCCCATTCTTTTTTTCTTCCGCAAGGACACCGTGATGTGCAAATATCTTTAAATCCCTGATCCATATTTTATCCATATAGTTTCTGTCCTTCTCTGTCTTATATTCCATAACGACTGCCATGACATCATGCCTTGAGCATCGCATCCGTCATCGTAAGTGCACGCACATTCTTCTGCACATCATGCACCCGGAAGAAACTGCAGCCCTTCACAAGTCCTAAGACGGAGGTTGCCATCGTGCCTTCCTCCCGCTCGTCGACCGGCAGATTCAGTGTATTTCCAATCATGGATTTTCTCGAAGTTCCAAGCAGTACCGGATACCCGAGTGCAACCAGTTTCTCCAGATGGTTCATAAACTTTAAGTTCTCTTCGGTAGTCTTTGCAAATCCAATACCCGGATCTAAGATGATCTTATCATCGGCAAGTCCTGATGCGTGCGCAATCTGTACGCACTCCTTCATATCTGCGATCACATCCGCAATGAAATCATTGTATACCGCTTCCTTCCGGTTGTGCATCAGGCAGACCGGGATCTGATATTTCGCGCAGAGCGGTGCCATCTCATTATCCCATTTAAATCCCCAGATATCGTTGATCAGATCGGCCCCAGCCAGAATTCCCGCCTGAGCCACCTGATATTTGTAAGTATCTAACGAAACCGGAATCTCAAACCGCTCCTTAATCGCCTCAATTACGAAACATGTGCGTTCAATCTCCTCCGCAACCGAAATCTTCACATGTCCAGGCCGGGTGGATTCTCCGCCAACATCAATGATATCGGCGCCCTCCTTGATCATCTCTTCTGTATGCTTCAACGCAGCATCCATATCTCCGTATTTTCCACCGTCTGAAAATGAATCCGGTGTCACATTCAGAATTCCCATCACATAGGGACGTTTTCCTATCTCAAAGTCGCGCTTTCCTATCGTTATAACCTGATTTTTCATAATTTATAAGTCCTCGTTTTCATTCTTGTCCATAATTATTATCATTTTAACATTTTTATCATAAAACTGCCACCGCTTTATCTGTATTTTTCATAAAATTATCGTTATATTTCTTTCATTAATAGAAAAAGGCTGCCGCCAAGCGACAACCTTTTCCCGTGTAGACAGGTTTGATATTACATAGCCTTTTTGTAAAGGGCTACGATATCCTTTTTCGTAGAGCGACGTGGGTTCACCATGATATTTCCGCTCTTCATGGCATCGTCTGCCATAACATCAATCTTGTCTTCCGTCACTCCTACTTCTGCGAGGGTTGCAGGAATCGAAAGACTATCATTCAACGCTCTGATTGCATCCACCAGCATGTCCGGTGTGAAGCTCTCATCGCTTCTGTGTGTCTCACTCACATATTCATAAATCTTCTTATATTTTCCTTTGTCCGCAAGCTTGTTGTAATCCAGAATCGTCGGAAGCAAGATTGCATTTGCCACGCCATGCGGCACATCGAAAAATGCACTGACCGGATGACTCATTGCATGTACGTTGCCAAGTCTCGCCCAGGAAAATGCAATGCCTGCAAAGAGCGAACCGACCAGCATATCGCTGGCTGCATCGACATCCGTACGATTTGCCACATAAGCTCGAATCGAACGACCGATCAATTCCATTGCCTTCTCGGACATTGCCTCCGAAAATGGCGAAGCATCCGTCGAGATATACGACTCACACGCATGGATAAACGCGTCCATGCCACACGCCGCAGCGACCGAAGCCGGTGCTGTTGCAATTAAATCCGGATCCAAAATCGCATACTTCGGAATCAGTTCATAGCTGAATACCGTCAGCTTATAATTCCGGCTGTGATCGGTGATAACGGAAAATGCAGTCACCTCAGAACCGGTACCCGCGGTCGTTGGAATCGCAATCTGCGGAACGATCGGTCCCGGCACTTTGCCGCCACCCTCGTATTCTGTGATGCTTCCGCCGTATCTGGCAACAACTCCGACTGCCTTTGCCACATCCATTGGAGAACCGCCGCCGAATGCCACGATAAAGTCCGCACCGCATTCCTTGTACAGTTTTGCAGCCTTTTCAACTGTCTCAACCGAAGGATTTCCCTCTGTTTCGGTAAATGCATCCGCCGGAATCCCAGCCTCTGCCAGAGACTGCTTACATACATCCACCAATCCCATCTTATTCAGATGGGGGCCGGAAATAATAAGCGCATGTTTTCCCTGCAGCGACTTCGCGCATTTACCTAATTTTTTAATAGAACCTGCACCAACGATAATATCCTGTGGTACAGAAAAATTAAAACTTTTCAATCTATGTCACCTTGCTTTCCGGATGGAACATCCGTCCCGCCGCAATTACAGCAGCAGGACAGATTCTTCCCCATAATTTTATGAAAGTGCCTTCACTGTCTCTTCCAGAATTGCATATGCCTTGTCACAATCTTCTCTGCTAGCGATCAGTGGTGGAACCATACGGATTGTGTGTCCACCGATGGCTGTGATCAGAAGCTTTCTGTCGAACGCGCCATGCTTCACATCGACAGCATCAATCGTATCATCAAACTCCACACCGATCATCAGTCCCATACCACGGACTTCCTTCACATGCGGAAGGTTCTTCAGTTTATCCATAAAGTATGCGCCAACTTCCTTTGCATTGCCTGCAAGGTCGCGGTCAAGAAGCTCGTTTACTTCCGCATAAGCGGCTGCACAGCTGACCGGATGTCCGCCAAAGGTTGTACCATGGGAACCCGGTGTAAATGCGGTTGCAACTTCAGCAGTTGCACAGATGGCACCGATCGGCATACCGCCACCGAGACCCTTCGCCATAGAGACAATATCCGGCTTAATGCCATAGTTCATGTAGCACATCGGCTGACCGGTTCTGCACCATCCGGTCTGTACCTCATCAATCAAAAGCAACATATTGTTCTCATCACAGAACTTACGAAGTCCTGTCATAAACTCGTAGGTTGCAGGATGGACACCACCTTCACCCTGAATCGGCTCGATCATGATTGCAATCGTGTTCTCGGTACAAGCATCCTTGAATGCCTGTAGATCGTTGTACGGCGCATACGAGAAACCATATGTCATCGGTCCAAATCCAACCTGGCAGCCATTGCCCGGCTGACCGGTTGCAGACATCGCACCAAATGTTCTGCCGTGGAAGCCCATCTTCGCAGTTACAATATGGTAACGGTTTGGTCCGTAATGCTCAATACCGTATTTTCTTGCCATCTTGATCATGGCTTCATTTGCTTCTGTACCGGAGTTCTGGTAAAAGATCTTATCCATGCCGATGGTTGTACAAACCTTCTCAGCAAGCAGAGCCTGCGGAATCGTGTACGGATAGTTGAATGTATGCATGATATCATCGACCTGATCCTTGACGGCTGCAACAACCTTCGGGTTTCTACTTCCGGCATTATTTACAGCGATACCTGCATAGAAATCCAGATACGGAGTTCCATTTTCATCATACATGTACATACCCTCGGCTGTCTCTGCCAAGAAATCGAAACGCTCGTATGTATCGATCATGTACTTGCTTACCTTATCCTTGATGTCCTGCTTTGTTAATCCAAGATCCTTTAATTTCATAATAAACGCCTCCTAAATATATAAAATGTTTTCGTTACTTTATAATTCCTTTGATCTTCATGTAATCCTTGATCAGCTTCACGCTGTCCTCGATCCCGGCCTTCTCACTGTTGATCGTCAGATCGTAGTTGACCGGATTCGTCCAGTAATTTCCATGTGTATAATACTTATAATAATCCGCACGGAACTTATCCGTATGCACGATTGTCGCTGTCGCAACATCCTCCGTCACACCCATGTGCTCCATCGTCCGCTTCACGCAGAAATCACGCGGTGCTTCTATATAGATACTTACGATATTCGGTCTTCCCCGCAGAATGTAATCCGCACATTTTCCAACGATGACACACGATTCGGTATCCGCTAAGTTCTCGATGATCTGCTTCTGATACTCAAACAGCTTATCATCGGACACGAATTTCTCGTTCCGGCTGATATAGCTTTTCGCACGCGGCAGGCCTTTCAAGAAGCTGGAGAAGCCACCATTCGAACGCACCTTCTCATTGACCTCCTGAAACAACTTCTCATCGAGTCCGCTCATCTGGGATGCCAGTGTCAGGATTCGGTTTTCGTAGCAATGGATGCCAAGCTCCTTCGCAAGTTTCGATGCGATTTCCTTTCCGCCGGTACCAAAGCCTCTTGCAAAAGTAACAACATAATTTTCCATATTTTTCCCTCACAATCTATCTACACTTTTTGAAACCATTTTCAAGCAAGGTTATTATGCGATGAATCTGCTTAAGAACTCTCTGCTTCGATTGTTCTTCGGATTCGTGAAAAACTCCTCCGGCGGAGCATCCTCTACCACATAACCTTTATCCATGAACAGCACACGGGACGATACATTCTTTGCGAAATCCATCTCATGTGTCACGATCAACATCGTAAGTCCGGAGCTTGCAAGCTCTTTCATAACATTCAATACTTCGCCGACCATCTCCGGATCGAGCGCGGATGTCGGCTCATCGAACAGCAGCACCTCCGGATTCATACAGAGGCCTCTGGCGATAGCCACACGTTGCTTCTGTCCACCGGATAACTGCTCCGGTCTGGCATTGATGTACGGTGCCATGCCAACCTCTTTCAAATGCTTGATTGCGCGGTCAAACGCTTCCTCCTTGGATACATGCAATACTTTTCTTGCACCCTCCATGCAGTTTTCCAGCACCGTCATATTGTTAAATAAGTTGAAGGACTGGAACACCATGCCGACTTTGGAACGAAACTCGTTAATCTCCCTCTGGACATTCCGGATTTCCTTCCCGTGGTAGAGCACCTGTCCGCTTGTTTGCGTCTCCAGCTTGTTCACACATCGAAGCAATGTGGATTTGCCGGAGCCGGACGAGCCGAGGATACAGATCACTTCGCCTTTTTTCACTTCAAAATCAATTTTTCGCAAAACCTCATGATCACCGAAGGATTTGCTTAAGTCTTTTACTTCAATAATACTTTCTTCATTATTTTTACCCATAAGCGCACCTCCTAGGCCTTGTCTTCCATATATTCTACAGCAAGCACATAATCCTTTTTGCCTGCCATCTTTTTCTCGATAAATAAGAACAACCGGTTAAATACCACACAGAGCACCAGATAGATCAGGGCAATTACAAGATACGATTCAAAATACTTGTAATATGTACCACCAACCGTCTTTGCCTGCATGAAAAGCTCCTGAATGCCGATTACATTCAACACAGATGTCATCTTCAGGTTTGTCAGAAACGTATTCGCCATCTCCGGGATGATATTCTTGAACGCCTGCGGCAATATGATGTAAAACATCGCCTGCATCGGAGACATACCCATCGCCAAAGCGCCTTCCCGCTGTCCGGCATCTATTGATTTGATACCGGCACGTACGGTTTCTGACATATAAGCACCTGTGTTTAATACCGTTACGAGAATACCTGCAATGATAGGATTGATATCCACACCGCCCTGGCGTAAACCGAAGTATACGATCATCGCCTGTACGATCATTGGTGTTCCTCGGAACAGCTCTACATATAAGAAACAAATTAATTTGAAAAATTTGATAATTCCTTTTTTGATCGGATTATCTTCTTTGTGAATTTTGATATCTCCGACAATACCTACAATATAACCAAGTATGAAACCTACGATCGTACCGATCACAGATACATACAAGGTAATCCATGTTCCTTGTAAGAACATGCTCGAATACTTCTCGGCAAGAAATGCCATCCATTCAAAGATATTGCTCGGGGACGATAAACTTAGAATAGTTCCCATATGATTTCCTCCTGTCCTACACGTTTTTTATAATTCCTCCGCAGCCTGAAATCACGAAAGGCTGCGGGGGGGGTGACGATATTTAGTTAGCTGCCGGCTGCAAGCTGATTGCATCTTCCATTGTCTTATCCATAGTAGCCTTATCATTCCAGCCGATTGCATTCATTGCTTCCTGAATCTTATCACGAAGTGCTGTATCATCTTTTCTTGTTGCGATACATACGTTTGTCATTTCCTCATCGCCCTGGAACTTATCATTTGAATCCAGATAGATGATTGCCAGATCATCGTTTGTCATAGCTGCTGATTCTGCAGTTGGAACATCAATGACACATACATCTGCGGTTCCGTTTGAGATTGCCATGAAGCATTCTGCAGTCGTTTCGTAGTTCGAACCGAGTTTTGCATCCGGTACCTGGTCAAGCAGGTTTACCCATCCGGTACCAAGCTGTGTCGTAAGTGTTACATTCTTGCCTGCCAGCTCCGAAAGACCTTTGATGCTCTCCAGTCCAGATCCTTTCTTTACAACTAAGCAGTTATCTCTATAATAATATGGATCTGTAAATGAGTATGAAGCTTCTCTTTCTTTCGTACGTCCCATACCTGCGATAATCACATCATAATCACCTGCATCAAGTGACATTCCGATGGAATCCCATTCAACCTTATGTACTTCCAATGTCTTGCCCATCTGCTTTGCAAGTTTTTCTGCTACCATGACATCGTAGCCATATGCATACATGTTTGTTCCGTAGATTGGAACTGCCTTTTCACCATTTGCAAGTGCATCTGTTTCCTGTGACCAGTTAAATGGAGCATATGCACATTCCATTCCGACTCTCAATACGCTGTCATCTCCGGATGAATCTTTCTTTCCACATCCGGTAAGGGATGTCAATGCTAACGTTGCCGCAAGTACCATGCTGATTAATTTTCTTTTCTTCATAAACATCATCCTCTCTTTCTTCTCACATTTTTCTTAATTTTCTTAAGTCCTTACCTTTGACTTGGCTGTATTATGTGCCTGTAACGTTATTTTGTCAACACAAAAGGCGGATTTCCTAATTTTTTTAAAGTTTTCGTGTGTTATTTTTATTTTTTTCTAAATAATCGCAGGATTTCTTTATATTTTAACGTGCTCTCAAAGTTTTCACAAGCATTATTTCGTTTTATCTTATGTTTCCTTTGTGGTTTTGTAGTTTTGCTTGTTTTTATAAAGTTGTTTTTAGATGTGGTTTTTTTCATTTTCTTTACGCAGGCCAATCATCACGCTTTGCTTAATGGCATAAAAAAAGCAGCCGGATTTCTCCCGCTGCTTTTCCCGCATAGATTTCAATATCGAATTGTCTGATTTTTCTTCTCTTTTGGCCAATAACACTGCTCGTTCGACACACAGGCAAAACAGTTTCTCGACAGTTTATCTGCATCATACAAAAGCGAGGACAGTATTTTTTCTTTCCCACTTGGCGCCTTGTGGCAGCTGATTGCATCGCAGATTGCTTTCCGTTCTTCTTCGTTGTAGCCACACGCAAACAAAATCGGATCTGCAAGCATGGCACCCGCCTCGTGATGGGATTTTCCGGATGCATATTCCTCACACCGCCCGATATCGTGCAGAAGTGCCATCGCGTAGATTACATCCTGCTTGATGGAATAACCGGCCTCCAGGCTCCTGATATACCCAATCCGGGCAACATCGAGGCTGTGCTCCAACCCATGCAGGCAGAATTTTCGTCCGGCTTCCTGCTTTTCAATCACTTTCATATATTCTATATAATCTTTATGTGCAAGGATTCTGTCCACTCGTTCCATCTTATCTCCTATCTGTTTCTATATATTTTCCGGTACCCGGCGCATGTAGATATTCTGCCAGAAAAGAAAGGGAACCACAGACAAGAATCACATCTTCCACTCCCGCCTGCTTCCGTGCCAGCGAGAGTGCTTCTTCCCTGTCTTTTGCTGTTACACATTCCACACCTGTCTTACGAATCAATTCCATCAGAATCTCTTTTGAAAGTCCACGTGGATTATCCGGCGTAATCGCAATTGCGTATGTCATCGTCGGCGCCAGGATTTCCACCATCTTCTTGTACTCTTTATCTTTCAGCACTCCGATTATATAGATGACTCTCCGGTTTGTAAAATAGGTTTCCACCGTCTCGCGCAGTGCATTCCACGCGGCTTCATTGTGTGCACCATCAACATAGATATATGGATTTTCCTCGACTTTTGACATCCGTCCGGGCCATTTCGTATGCGAGATTCCTTCTTTTATTCGGTTTTCATTTACATGCATCGTACGCAGGACTTCTATCGCTGTCTGCGCATTTGCAACCTGATAGCTGCCCGGCAGAGATATATGATAAGTGATGCCGGGGCACGAAATATCTTCCAATACATGTTCCTGCACCGATTGATTTCTCACATCCATCAATTCGGTCCCATTCAGGTCCATCTTTCCAACCATCCAGTCCGACGGAGAAACTTCTGTATAGTCTGCATGTTCCTCCCGGCATTTTTCCTGCAATATCCGGGATACTTCCGCATCCTGTGGTGCGGAGATCACGTGCGCACCCGGTTTGATGATACCGGCTTTCTGCGTGGCAATTTTGTGAAGCGTGTCTCCTAAAAACTGCATATGATCCATGCTGATCTGCGCAAATACGCAGATTTCCGGATGAGAAATCACATTGGTTGCATCTTCCTTTCCACCCATTCCGCATTCGAGCAGCACATAATCCACCCGCGATCGCGCAAAAAACAAAAACGCAGCGGCAGTTTCTATCTCAAAAGCAGTCGGACTGGCAAATCCATCCGCTTCCATCGATTCTATCACTGGTGCAATTTCCGTGATCAACGATGCGAACTCTGCCTCCGACATATAGCGCCTGTCAAGCTGATAACGCTCCAGATAGGAAAAGATTGTCGGGGAAATATATCGTCCGACATGATACCCGGCTCTTAGCAAAGTTTCCTGTACAAATGCAAAAATAGAGCCCTTTCCGTTCGTCCCGGCAATATGCAATGTTCTGCACACATCCTGTGGATTGCCAAGTCTACGCAAGAGCTCCTTTTCCTGTGTCAGGCCGGGCACGATACCCAGCCTGTTTTTTTCTTCTATATAATTTTGTGCTTCCGTGTAATTCAAAGCTACTTCTCTCCCTTGTATTCTACATGCTGCACCGGCTTTGTAGAATCATCGATCGGGCAGATCTCATATCCTTCTTCTTTCAAAGTCTTTATCAACGCCGGAAGTGCTTCAATCGTTGCATGATTGTTCTGCAGGTCATGCATCAGGATTACAGAATCACCGGCATTTGCATGTACGTATCCAAGTATATTATCATTTAACTCGTCTGGTGTCAAAGATGCATCCACAGCATCCCCGGACAGAGAATTCCAGTCAAAATATACATAGCCTTTGTCATTTAAATATCCCATCAGTTCCTGCATATCCACCTTGCTTACCTGGTTGGAACTTCCGCCCGGGAACCGGTACAGATGCGTATCCACGCCCGTCTCATTTTTTATGTAATCGTGAATCTGCGTCACATCTTCCTCGAAGCTTTCCTTGCTTGCATAAACCTGGTCATATACATGACTGTAGGAATGCATGCCGATGGAATGTCCATCTTCTACAATCTGCTTGTAATACTTCTGCGCCTCCGGATCGTCATTGTAGACAACAAAAAATGTTGCTTTTACATTGTTTTCTTTCAGCACATCGAGCAGTTCTCCGGTGTAGGTGCTCGGTCCATCATCAAATGTCAGATACACTTTCTGACCATTGTAATAACTCTGTTCCGGCACATCTTCCGTTTTTTCTTTTTCGGGTGCTGCATCTTCCGTCGTTGTCTTTTTGCCATCCCCGTTATTCGTCAGTGTTACATGCACCCCCGAAGAATCTTTTTCCAGATTACCGTATGCCATCTGCTCACTCGTCATCGTCTCCGTCGCCTGATCCACGGGACCGATGTTCGTGCTGACAAGGTTTTTCCCTTCCTCCACCCGGTCGACCAGGTTCTCTATCTTATGATCGAGCCGGTTCATCTTCATCATCAAAAACAGACATAAGGAAATCGGAATCGCGCACACAACCAAAAATGTCACCATCAGCATACGCTTAAATCCCCTCGCTCGTTTTCGCCGGCTCTCCTTTTCTTCGATTTCTTGTGCTTCGGAAATTTCCTGCTCATATTCAGTTAAAGTTTTTTTCTTGTCTTCCATAAAATTTTCCTTTACATTCCCTAGATATTGTGGTACATTATTTGTGTCATACAAATTACGATTTGCAGCCTTGGGACGTTTCCCGAAAAAAGGTTGCATTTTTTATATTATAAAATTTTTCATATTATGTCAAGCAAATTTTATCTTTTCTTAACTTTTTGTAACACTTTTGTAATATAATTCCCGCCATTTTCTTCCCTCCTCCTGCATTCCTTTTGCAAGCTCCGAAAGCTCCTCATATTGTGATTTATATCGTTTTTCCATTGTTTTTGCGTTTTCTTTCCATTTTTCTTCATATTCGCGCTCCATCTTTTTCAGAGCTTGATTAAAATTCTTATCATTTTCTTTACATCGTATCGTAAGTTCCTGCATTGTCTGTTCTTTACATAATATATACTCCGTCAGACTTATGTCACCAAGCCTGGAAACATCTACCGCAAATATCCGCGGTCTATGTTCCGTTGCCAGCTTATACACAAGATAGCTTACGCCTCCCTGCTGCCAGATTTCATAATGTTCGATCCGCGTCTCCGTATGCATCAGTATCTGCACCTTCCTCTCTCCCAGCGGATTTACTGCAAGAATCTGTTCCTCACCGGTTTTCGGCTCTACCACCCGGTACAAAACAAACAACTGTGTTTTTTCCCCGGCAAGTTCTGTGATCACGATATCCCGGATACTCCCAAAGCTTTCCCCTGCAGCAAGCACCACTCTTCCATCACCGGATAATTTGTCAAACAGCAATGCATTTTCTGTATTCAAATAAGCAACATAGATTTCTTCTTCCCATTTCCAACTGACACCGCCAGTCTGATAATCCCGGCACAACACACCCCATTGTATATTTCTCCCTGCACGGATGATCTGCACCTGAATCTGATTTCCTTCCTCATACAGGAGGATTTTCTTGTCTTTTTTCCATTGGTACACGTCCTGCATATATACACTCCTGTCTTTTTATAGCTTTTGGATATTTTTATTTCTCTTTCTAATATATTAGGAATGCCGAACAAAAATGCATAATCTGAATATAGTATGGTAAGCATATTTGAAAGGAAAAAAGCATGTCGAAATGCTGTGGCTGTAACAAAACATTTTTAAGCAATACCATTGCCGGAAATCCAGAGTCCTGTATGTGCAGTCAGAACGGATGCAGCTTTCCTGTTTCCGGGACCTGCACCGATGTCTGTACAACACCACAATGCGGAGACCCAAAACTTCTGACTGTTCTCATCCCCGTCATCTATGACGAAATCGGTGTCAATGTCTGCCGGACGATTCCACTGGCGAATCTTCTCGCAGACTATCCGACAGCCGCCTATATCCGCGCCGAAGTGACAAACATCACATTGGCGACAGGGGCCACGCCTTCTGTTACGATTAAGCCAATCGCGGGACGTCCAAACTGCTACGAGATCACACTCACAAACCTGACCGTCGATTTTGTCATCTATGTGTACGACTGTTGCAAACGTCTGCTTGCAACACTGCCTGTCACCGGCGTTGTATACCTGCCAACTGCAACAACCGATCCAAACTATGACGCTGACACCAACCCGACCTCCGTAACGATGCAGTTATTTGCACCATACGGAACAATCTATACAGACACGACGGTTGCCACGCCAAACTTAAACGTGATCGGATTTTTGTCTACAAACAGCGCAATCACGCAAGGATTTAACCTGATGGCGATGTCAAAGGTGTTGGATTTTAATATTGCGAACGCAGAAATGACAGTCGGACTCACACTGATCGTGAAATCGATTTACTACAACCAATACCGGATTCCACACAACGGAAAAGCAATCGTCTCGAAAGGAACGCTCTCTACACCGGAAGATTCTGTCTGCATGAATTTTGTCAGTGGCAGTCTCTTAGACCGCAACATCAAGCCTTTGGAACTGTGCAATCCTCTCGATCAAAAGCAAAACTGTGAGAGCTGCACAACTCCCGATGACTGCGCCTGTCTGACTCCAAACGATTGATTTTTGAAAATTACCGGAAATTGGTAAAATAATCTCCTTATTTAGGGTTCATACTATTTTTATAGAATGAATACTAGATAAGGAGTGTTTTTATTATGAAAAAATTTAAGACATACGCTGCGCTTGCAGCAACTGCTATGATGCTTTCCATCTGTATGTGTGGATGTGGTACCGATGAAACAAGCAAAGATAATGCGACAACAACCGGGCAGACACAGATGACAACCGAAAACAACAACGCAACCGGCGGCAATGCCACCAATTCCAAGGGAATCGGAAACGGTGTCAAAGATGCCGCAGACGGGATCGGCAACGGCGTGAAGGATGCTGCCGAAGGTGTCGGTGAAGGTGTGAAGGATGCTGCTAAAGGTGTCGGTGAAGGCGTCAAAGATGCGGTCGATGGCGTAGAAGATGCAGTCGACGGTTCAAACACCAAGAATTAAATTCAACGATAGTATAAACGTCTCCTACTATGAGGCAATCAAGAATATTTTGAGAAAAACAGTCGCGATTCACACTCTGTATCACGACTGTTTTTCTTCTTTTACAAGAAAGGATGGCTCGATCTTATTCATCATCCGGTCATATTGATCATACATCTTCTGTACACTGTTTTCTAACAGGTAGTAATGCATGACATAGGGAATCAGCAGAACCAAAAGCGCAAATACAAGTGCGACGATGATCAGTGAACCACTGAAATTCAAATATAAAATCGAAATTACCGTCGCAATCGCAAAAAGTGCCATCACGATCAGGTGCACCTGCCGCTCATGTGCAAAAAATGCGATCTGCACAAGGTGCTTTTGGGATTCTCGTTCCCAGTCTATATCCTCTCTTTCTAACAACGCATCTATATATGCCAGATATTCTGTAATACGTTTCTTCATACTCATTCCTCCATCCTCTTTGTTTATCATATGGACCGTGTATTCTTATATGAATCTGTCCCGCATATTTTTCATCCACTATTTTTTCATTATATATCCGTCTTCATAAATATTCCATAGTCAGATTGACAGTTTCGTGCTATAATTCAAATGAAATTCCGCATGGATGCATGCGGGTTGGATTGAGTGAAAAATATCCGGCTGTGATATTCAGACAGCCATATATCCACACAGGAGGAAATTATGCCAGACAACAATGAAAATAATCAGAATCATAACGACAATGATGAATACGAAAAGTATTGCTATCTCTGCCGTAGACCGGAATCCGTCGCCGGAAAACTGATTCACATGCCGGGAGATATGTATATCTGCAATGACTGCATGCAGAAAAGCTTCGACTCCTTCTCAAACGGGGCGATGCAGTTTTTAGATTTATCAAAGATGCCAAATATCAACTTGTCGCAATTTATGCCATTTGATGATATCCCGACATCCCAAAAAGTGAAAAAGAAGAAAAAGCAGAAAGAAGAAAAAGAGCAAAAGCCGCTCACGATGGCGGATGTTCCTGCCCCACATAAGATCAAAGCAATGCTCGACGAATATGTCGTCGGACAGGAATATGCCAAGCGCGCCATGTCGGTTGCGGTCTACAATCACTATAAGCGCGTGATCACAGACTCTATGGATGATATCGAAATCGAGAAATCCAATATGTTGATGCTGGGGCCAACCGGATGTGGCAAGACCTATCTGGTGCAGACAATCGCCAAAATCTTACAGGTTCCGCTCGCGATTACCGATGCGACCACGCTGACGGAAGCAGGTTATATCGGTGATGATGTAGAGAGTATCCTATCCAAGCTTCTGGCCGTTGCCGACAACGATGTCGAGAAGGCAGAGCGCGGAATCGTCTTTATCGACGAGATTGACAAAATCGCGAAGAAGAAAGAGACACGCAGTCGTGATGTCAGTGGCGAATCTGTACAGCAGGGGCTCCTGAAGATCCTGGAGGGTGCCGAGGTTGAAGTTCCTGTCGGTTCCGGCAGCAAGAACGCCATGACACCGATGACGACGATGAATACACGGAATATCTTATTCATCTGTGGTGGTGCATTTCCGGATATCGAGGATATCATCAAACAGCGGTTAAATAAGCAGTCTTCGATGGGGTTTGCCGCTGACCTGAAAGATAAATATGACAAAAATGAAAATCTGATCAAGGAAGTCACGACGGAAGACTTGCGGGAATTCGGCATGATTCCGGAGTTTCTTGGACGTCTTCCGGTGCTTTTTACACTGGATGCGCTTGACAAAGATATGTATATCCGGATTTTGAAGGAACCAAAAAATGCAATTTTGAAACAGTACAAAAAACTGCTTGCCTTAGATGAAGTAGACCTGGAATTTGACGATAGTGCCTACGAAGCAATCGCAGAAAAAGCGATGGAGAAAAAAACCGGAGCCCGTGCGCTTCGCGCCATCATCGAAAAATTCATGATGGATATTATGTATGAGATTCCACGCGACGATAACATCGGACGTGTCACAATCACCGGCGATTACATCAATGGCAAAGGCGCACCGATAATCGAGTTGCGCGGTACAAATATTTAATCCACACAGTCAGGAGGTATCAGCATGAAAAAAGTGGAAGTGATTATCCGGTCCGAGAAGCTGGATGATATGAAAGAAATTCTCGATGAATGCAACTGTACAGGTGCCATGATCACCAACATCATGGGATACGGAAATCAGAAAGGGCACAAATCCCAGCATCACAATGGTGATTATTTTGTAAATCTGCTTCCGAAGATTAAAGTAGAAACCGTCGTTGCAGATGCTATGTGTGAGAAATTGATTTCCATGATTACTGAGCGGATTCCAACCGGAAGTTACGGAGATGGAAAGATTTTTGTTTCAAACGTTGAGGATGCAATCCGGATTCGTACCGGTGAACGCGGAGATGATGCTTTATGATGCCTGCGATTATCGCACACCGGGGTGCATCCGCGCTTGCTACCCACGAAAACACATTGGAAGCATTTCAGATTGCAATCAATCTCAACGCCGATTATGCAGAATTTGACATTCGCATGACAAAAGACCACAAGATGATTGCATTTCACAATCCGGATTTAAACGGGAAATCCATCCGGCAGTATACGTACGACGAATTGTGCCATATCACGGGAACAGATGGATACCGGGTACCTCTTCTTAAGGAAGTGCTGGAATTGTGTAAAGGGAAAATCAAACTTGATATCGAATTGAAAGAAACCGGATATGAAAAACAGGCGATTGATCTTGTCGAACGGTATTTTGATTATCCGGACTTTATGATGAAATCATTTATCGATCGCGCAGTGCTCCGTATCAAAGAAGCTGATCCAAATATCAATGCCGGTTTGCTGATTGGAACACCGCGCAATACGATTGTCCACCGGCTGAACGAATATTTTCCGCTACACCGGATGCATGCCTGCAAAGCGGATTTCATCTCCCCGCATTTTCAATTTATCACGCGGGAATTTATCCTGCGTATGCACCTGCACAAAAAGCAGGTTTATGTCTGGACCGTCAACGATATCGCCCGTATGAGCAAGCTGATGAAACGCGGTGTCGATGGTATCATCACGGATCGTCCGGATTTTGGACTGCAGGCGCGAATGGCATTTGAATAGGTTTTTATGTAGACAGGAATTTATATATAGAAAGGACAATGCTCTATGAAGTACAAAGTTGGTTTTATCGGATGTGGTAACATGGCAGGTGCCATCATCGGAGGATTGGAGAAACATGCCGGGATTGCAGCGTCTGAAATCATCGCCGCAGATGCCTCCCAGGCAGCTTTAGACAAAGCTTCCAGCCAGGCTGGCATATACACCACGACCTCCAATATAGAAGCGGCTTCTGAATCAGAAGTGCTGTTTCTCTCTGTCAAACCGCAATATTACGAGACTGTCATCGCAGAGATCAAATCATATCTGCCGGCGGATCAGGTAATTGTTACAATTGCACCGGGAAAGACACTTTCCTGGCTCGAAGAACGTCTCGGAGATGTGAAGATCGTCCGCACAATGCCAAACACACCGGCACTTGTCGGAGAAGGGATCACCGGTGTTTGCAAAAATTCAAATGTCACTGACGAAGAATTTGCTTACGTATTAAAGCTCCTCAGTAGCTTTGGATTAGCAGAAGCGATTCCGGAGTCCTTAATGGACGCGGTCGTATCGGTCAGCGGCAGTTCCCCTGCGTATGTGTTCATGTTTATCGAGGCTATGGCAGATGCAGCAGTTGCCGATGGTATGCCACGGGCACAGGCCTATAAGTTTGCAGCCCAGGCTGTACTCGGAAGTGCAAAGATGGTATTAGAGACCGGGAAACACCCGGCAGAATTAAAAGATATGGTCTGCTCTCCTGCCGGTACAACAATCGAAGCCGTTCGTGTCTTAGAAGAAAAAGGCTTCCGCAGTGCAGTCATGGATGCCATGAAGGCATGCACAGCAAAAGCAAAAGGAATCTAGAAACGTGCGCCGCAAGACGCACAATAAAAAGAAGCACCCGATCAATTTCCTCGGGTGCTTCTTTTTTATGAAAGGTTTGGGAATACAAATTATAATGAGAAAGAACCTTCTGTTCCATCTGCTGTGTAGTATACCATGTTTGTCTCTGGCTGATAGTATACATTCAATTCTTTGATTGCTTTCTTTCCGCTTGCATCTGCTGCCTTCGCTGCAATCTCTTCTGTGGAAATCTGTCCACCCTGATATTCTACAAAAAGTTTAACAGACTTTGGAGCTGCTGCCTTTGCTGGAGTTGCTGCCTTCTTTGCTGGAGCTGCTTTCTTTGCAGGCTCTTCTTTCTTTGCAGGTGCTGCTGCCTTCGCTGGAGCTGCTTTCTTTGCAGGTGCTGCCTTCTTTGCTGGCTCTTCTTTCTTTGCAGGTGCTGCTGCCTTTGCTGCTTCTACTTTTGCCATCGTTGCATCAACTGTTGCTTTCTTAACTGCCATGATTCATTCCTCCATAATTCATGCGTAAAATAAGTATGTATATCTGGTTCAACTAAGTTGTCTTTGTATTTCTTTGTTAGCATGATATTACGCTACTTTCCTTTATTTTGCAAGGCTTTTTGGCATTTTCTTAAGTATTTACCAATGGATTTGCGGTTTATCAGAAAAAAGAAGACATTTTGCACAACGATTTTCTATTGACTTTTTACACAGACAAGACTACTATTATCAACGAAAATTTCATATTCCATTATAATCAATTAAAGGAGTTTTTATATGTCTACCGCAAAAAGAAACATATGGCTTGACAATGTAAAAGGTTTTTTGATTATTTGTGTCGTCGCCGGACATTTTTTAGAAAGCGGAATCGATTACAGTTCCAGCATGTGCAAATCACTGTTTTTGTTTATCTACAGTTTTCACATGCCATTGTTTGTATTCGCAAGCGGATTGATGTGTGCGCACGGGATTGCGACAAAGGAACGCTTCTTAAAAAAGATTGCAACATTTGCAGGTCTTTTTTTATTGTTGAAGCTGTTGATTTTTCCTTTCCAGCGTCTGGTCAATCCTCGTCTTACATTCTCACTTGTGGAAACGGATGGTGTTCCCTGGTATCTGTTCGCGATGTGCATCTTTTATTCCTGTGCTTACCTGTTGAAACAGGTTGATAAGCGGAAGGTTCTCGCCGGGACTATCCTCCTTGCACTGCTTGCGGGATATGACAATGGCGTCGGAGATGTATTTGTACTCTCCCGCTGTTTTGTCTTTTTCCCATGGTTTGTGCTTGGATGGATGTGTGATGTAGAAAAACTGGAAAAAAATCTGCACCGTCCGGCACTCCGTGTATTAGCGCCGGTCATCGTGATTACTTTTTTTGCAATCTGCCGGCTTAAGATTGATAGCATGTATATCTTCCGGCGTTTCTTTACCGGGCGGAGTTCTTATGAGACTTTGCTCGATGATGCCGGCGAGGTCGGTATTTTGTTCCGTCTGGTCGCATACATGATCACCTTTGTGATGGGGGTATGTATCCTGAGCATCATTCCGCGAAGAAGCGTGTTTCATCTCGATTATCTCGGAAAAGAATCGCTGCAGATCTATTTCTTCCACCGGCCTGTGCTTTTCTATCTGGAGTACCTCGGAACATATTCTTTTTTGTACCACAAACTGGATGGCTTTGCAAACATATTATGGCTTGGAATCGCGTTGATTCTGGTCATAATCCTGGCACAGCCTCTCTTTGAAAAACCTTTTCAAACGTATAACGCATGGATCCGGAAAGTTGTGCATGTTACAAGCTAAAAAAAGAAGCAGCCTGTCAAAAAACAGGTTGCTTCTCTTTTTATATATAAGGAAATGATTTAGTTTTCACCCTGTAATGCATCGTAGCCCTGTTCTCCAGTACGTACTTTGATTACATTTTCTACACCGTAGACAAAGATCTTACCATCACCGATATTGCCAGTGTAAAGCGCTTTCTTGGCTGCCTTTACAACATCTGCAACCGGAACCTTGCTGACAACAACTTCGACCTTTACCTTCGGGAGCAAGGTCATATCCATCTTGACACCACGGTAGTACTTTGTCTGTCCCTTCTGGGCACCACATCCAAGTACCTGTGTCACAGTGATACCAGTCACGCCGGCATCGTTCAATGCTTCCTTCAGTTCCTCGAACTTGTTCTGCTTGCAGATAATTGAAATCTTTGTAAGCTTTACATCTGAAGCCACGCCGGTTCCACCACTCATCACCTGAACCGGAACTGCCTCATCCTCCGGAACCGCATTCTCTGCGACTGCCGGAACAGAAACTGTCGTTGTACCATCGCTGCTGATATGATCGCCATATGTCATGAAGCCGGCATAAGCTGTCTCAAGTCCGTGCTCGGTTGCATCCAGGCCTGTGATTTCCTCCTCTGCAGATACACGCAGACCGAAGATCTTCTTAATGATCAGGAATGTAATTGTAATCGTAATAGCTGTCCATGCGGCTGTTGCAAGCATACCTGTTAACTGGATACCAAGAAGCTTGAATCCTCCACCATAGAAAAGTCCCAGTAATTTCTCACCATTTGCATCTGCAAGAGAATATGTAGGTGTACTATCTGTTGCAAAAAGTCCAACAGCGATCGTACCCCAGATACCGTTCATCATATGGACTGCAACCGCACCAACCGGATCGTCGACACGGAGCTTGTTATCAAGGAACCATACACCGAATACTACAAGTACACCGGATACTGCACCGATTGCGATTGCACCGGCTGCATCTGCGACATCACAAGGAGCTGTGATGGCTACCAGTCCTGCCAAAGATGCATTCAGACACATAGATACATCCGGCTTACCATAACGGATCCATGTAAAGATCATACATACGACCGTTGCAACAGAAGGAGCAATCGTTGTTGTTGTGAAGATTGCACCGAGCTGCGGAACCGATGTTGCAGCTGCACCATTGAATCCATACCAGCCAAGCCATAAGATAAATACACCGAGTGCGCCAAGTGCCAAGTTATGTCCCGGGAATGCACCAACCTTGATGCTTCCGTCTTTCTGCTTCTTGAACTTACCAATACGTGGTCCAAGGATTGCTGCACCAATCAGGGCACAGATACCACCAACCATGTGGATACAGTTAGAACCGGCGAAATCGTGGAATCCCATCTTGGAGAGCCAGCCGCCGCCCCATGTCCAGTGTGCTTCAATCGGATAGATGACTGCGGAGATGACTGCGGAATATACACAGTAAGATAAGAACTTGGTTCTCTCTGCCATCGCTCCGGATACAATCGTTGCAGTCGTCGCACAGAACACTAAGTTAAATACGAAGTTTGACCAATCAAAATTTGCATAATTTGTGAAGATATCAAATCCAGGCTTACCAACGATACCTGCCACATCCTCACCTAAGAACAAACCGAAACCGATCAGGATAAACATCACGGTACCGATACAGAAGTCCATCAGGTTCTTCATGATGATGTTACCGGTGTTCTTTGCTCTTGTAAATCCGGCCTCCACCATTGCGAAACCTGCCTGCATCCAGAACACCAATGCCGCACCGATCAGGAACCAGACGCCATAGACTTCACTTGAAATCGCATTCATAATTTCTTCTGTCATAATCATTTCCTCCTCTTTTTGTTTCTTTCTTTTTGTTAAGTCTGCTAGCTTTTCTCACTCAACATGTTGTCATTATACTTAAGAAAATTAATTTGTCAAACAGGTTTCGCAAGTGAAATCTCTATTTTTTTGAATATTATCAATCGTTTTTTATGTTTTACTTGTTTATGTCAGGCGTATATACGTATTTTGCTTAATTATTTTATGTGAAATCCAGAAAATCGCACATGTTTTTAAGTTGTAATAGAAAAAGAGAAGTGAAAACGCATTTTTACTTCTCTTTTTCTATTACATGTTTATTTTTACTTGTTTTTATCAAGTTTTTGTCTTCTGACCATTTACCTCAAATATGTTATTTTCTCCCCCATCTGCCTTCCATGGATATTCATTTGTCCATCCGGTTCCATCAAAAAATAAAATATCACTCTCTTTGGTTGGCCAATATGCAACAAAGTAAACCGTATATGCATAATGTTCCTGTGGAGTATTATGATACTCTTCATAGCTTCCCGTACCAATCAACAGCATATAATGATAAAAAAAGAATCGGGCAGACCAGCTCCTGCTCGATTCTTTGTATCATTATTTATTTTAGTGTTTTTACTTTTCCGGTGTATTGTAGCCATCCGGATTCATCGACTGCCACTTCCACGAATCTGCGCACATCTCGTCAATATCATACTGTGCTTCCCAGCCAAGTTCCTTCTTCGCAAGGCTTGCATCCGAATAGCAAGTTGCGATATCGCCTGCACGGCGAGGTTTGATCTCATATGGAAGTTCCTTACCACATGCCTTGCTAAATGCATGAATCACATCAAGTACGCTGTAGCCCTTACCAGTTCCAAGGTTATATACCTTAACACCCGGATTCTCCTTGATTTTATTGATTGCTGCCACATGTCCCTTCGCAAGGTCCACAACATGGATATAATCACGCACGCCTGTACCATCCGGTGTATCATAATCATTTCCAAATACACCAACACAAGGAAGCTTGCCGATTGCCACCTGTGCCACATATGGAAGCAGGTTGTTCGGAATTCCCTTCGGGTCTTCGCCGATCAAACCGCTCTTATGTGCACCGATTGGGTTGAAGTAACGAAGCAGAATCACATTCCATTCCGGATCTGCAAACTGAATATCTGTCAGAATCTGCTCCAACATATGCTTTGTCCAGCCATATGGGTTTGTACAAACGCCCTTCGGGCATTCCTCTGTAATCGGAATAAATGCAGGATTGCCATACACGGTTGCAGAGGATGAGAAGATAATATTCTTACATCCGTTCTCGCGCATCACCTTGCACAGATTCAATGTACCTGCGATGTTGTTCTCATAATATTCCAGTGGCTTGCGTACAGACTCACCAACTGCCTTGAGTCCTGCGAAATGAATCACAGTATCCGGCTGCTCCTTCGCAAAGATCTCTGTCAGCTTCTCATAATCCCGGATATCTGCCTCGTAAAATGTTGGTGTCTTACCTGTGATTTGTCCGATCCGGTCAACTGCCTTCTCGCTTGCATTGTAGAGATTATCTACGATTACAACGTCATAGCCTGCCTCAAGCAGTTCCACACATGTGTGGCTTCCGATATAGCCTGCACCACCTGTAACTAAAATCTTCATAATCTGTGTACCACCTTTCTTCTTTTCTTCTTTATATATGTAATGTTACTGCATATTTTTTCAATATCTTTAATCAAATAAATAATACTGCCTTCAAAACAATCCAGCGTCTCATATTCTACCATATCCAGCCAAATTGGGCAAATCCTCTTTCTGCCCCGTACATGCCATATACTCTGTCTGCTTATACATATAAAGCTGCGAAATCCAATAATAAAGGGGAGGTGGGATTGGATCTCGCAGCTTTCACATAAAAAGGGGGGAGAGGGGGGTATTCACTACAAACTTCTTTCGAGGTTCGTAGTTTTTTCTTTTGTTGTTGATATTATATTACCCGACTTTTTGCAAGAAAGAAATTGAAAATTTTTAGATGTTTCTTGAAGATTTTTGGATGTCTATGATTATTATTGGCTTTTTATAAAAAATCTACGTATTTTGGCATCTGCGGGATTATCCCATTTTTTTCGTTCTTCTACCGACTATCTTCATTTATATTGCTAACGGGTATCGAATATGTTACTATTATTTTATTAAAATCAAAGCACAAAAAATAAGGAGATTACGAATTATGAACTGTATCGTTGCACAATCCGGCGGACCGACAGCCGCTATCAATGCGTCTCTTGCAGGCGTTGTAGCCGCTGCCAGAGACTTCGGAATATATGATAAAATTTATGGTGCGATCCACGGAATTCAGGGTGTGTTGAAAAAACATTTTCTGGATTTGTCCGATAAGGATGACGCGTTCATCCAAAAGCTTGCCCGCACGCCAGCCATGTACCTTGGTTCCTGCCGGTTCAAACTGCCGGATATGAACGAGGACATTTCGATGTACGAGGAAATCTTCTCGATCTTCAAGGAGATGAACATTGGGGCATTCTTCTATATCGGTGGAAATGATTCGATGGATACCGTCGCTAAACTGTCCGCTTACGCCGCTTCCATCGACAATGACATCCGTATCATCGGCGTACCGAAGACCATCGACAACGATCTGATCATGACAGATCATACACCGGGCTTTGGCTCTGCTGCCAAGTACATCGCAAGTTCGATTCGCGAGATTGCTTATGATACCTATATCTACGATTTGGAGAGTGTCAACATCATCGAGATTATGGGGCGGGATGCCGGTTGGCTGACTGCTGCTTCTGTACTTGCGAGGAATGAATTCAGCCTGGCTCCACACCTGATTTATCTGCCGGAGGTTGCCTTCGACAAGGAGCAGTTCATCACAGACTTAAAGGAAATGGTGAAGAAATACAAGAATGTTATCGTCGCTGTCTCTGAGGGTATCCGCGACAAGGATGGCAATTACATCTCCGCTACCGATGCTGCCGCTGACAAGTTCGGACATGCGCAGTTAAGCGGTGCCGGAAAGACGCTGGAATACCTCGTGAAGGAAAAACTCGGTATCAAGGTTCGGTCGGTCGAGGTCAATGTCTTACAGCGTTGTGCCGGACACATGGCAAGCATGACAGACTTAACGGAATCGTTCCTCTCCGGCAGACACGCAGTTGTCCTTGCCAAGAACGGGGAAAGCGCGCAGATGGTAAGTCTGCATCGTCTGTCCGATGCACCATATACTTACGAGCTTTCCAATACACCGGTCAGCGAAGTTGCCAATCAGGCGAAGGAAGTGCCTGTCTCCTGGATCACGCCTGACCACCACGACGTGACCGAGGAAATGATTACGTATCTGAAACCGCTCGTCGCCGGGGAAGTTCCAACAGACTACGCGGATGGCATCGCGGACTACTTGGATGTTTCGCATCTGACGAAGGTTGGTTGTAAGTAAAACCCGAAGTTCAATACATTAAAATGGAATTCGCTCAGATATACTGTATTGCAGTTAAGAATTACTAGGCACTCCTAATCTATATAATGACAATATGCGCAACCGTTGCCAATTCGCCATCCATGGCTCAGTGGCAACTTGCTTGAACATCGTGTTCAAGCATTGCTACTATATAGAAGGAGTCCCAAGTAATTCTAAAACTGCAAACATATCATATCTGAGCGAATTCCATTTTTTCTGCATTGTCCTTCGGGTTTTATCTACAATAAGGTCGCTTCGAAAGATGCAAACATGCCTCTAGAAATCATTTGAGTAGCCGTTCAGGAATGTGTCAACTTCCTTCGCTGCGTCACGTCCTTCGCGAATCGCCCATACAACCAGCGACTGTCCACGGTGCATATCGCCGCACGTGTACACTTTGTCTACGTTTGTCTTGTGCGCACCCGGAGCGGTCTCCACATTCGTACGCGCATTCAGCTTCACACCGAACGCATCAGCCACATACTTCTGAGTGCCGAGGAAACCGGCTGCAATCAGAATCAGATCACACTCGATCGTGTACTCGCTGTCCGGAATTTCCTTCATGTTCATACGTCCGGTCTCCGGATCTTTCTCCCATGCAAGCTTCACACATTTTGCTGCACAGACCTGACCATCCTTGTTCTTCACGATCTCTTTTACTGTTGTCTCGTAGATACGTGGATCGTGTCCGAACTTTGCGATTGCCTCCTGCTGACCGTAATCGGTCTTCAGGACTCTCGGCCACTCCGGCCATGGATTATTTGCCGCACGTGTCTCCGGAAGCTTCGGCATCATCTCAAGCTGTGTCACGGCAACCGCACCCTGACGGATGGATGTACCGACACAGTCATTTCCGGTGTCACCACCACCGATGACAAGTACCTTCTTGCCCTTGGCACTGACATATTTCCCATCTGCAAACTTCGAATTGAGCAGACTTCTCGTTGTCGTCTTTAAGAAGTCAACCGCGAAATAAATGCCCTTCGCATCTCGCCCGGTTACCTTGATATCACGGGGATTCGATGCACCACACGCAAGGACAACGGCATCGTATTCCTCTAACAGCTTCTCTGCCTTTACGTTCTTCACCTTGGCATCCGTCAGATACGCTGCCATCTCATCGCCCTTGGCAACTGCCGGATTCTGGTTATTCTTTCCATTTGCGATTTCTGTTCCGGTCACGAACTCGATGCCAGTCTTCTTCAGACACTCAATCTTGCGGTCGATAATCTGCTTTTCCAGCTTCATGTTCGGGATACCATACATCAAAAGTCCACCGAGACGGTCACTACGCTCGAATACCGTTACCTGATGCCCTCTGCGGTTCAACTGATCAGCGGCTGCAAGTCCGGATGGGCCGGAACCAACAATGGCAACACGTTTCCCGCTTCGTACCTTCGGCGGCTCACAGTTCACATAACCCTTCTCGTAAGCATTTTCAATGATGCTTCTCTCATTCTCCTTCGTGCAGACCGGTTCTCCGTTGATATTACAGGTACATGCTGCCTCGCAGAGTGCCGGGCAGACACGGCTTGTAAATTCCGGGAAGTTATTCGTCTTGGAGAGGCGCTTATACGCCATCTCCATATTTCCTGTATACACGTTATCATTCCACTCCGGTACGAGGTTATTCAGTGGACAGCCGGATGCCATACCCGCAATCATCTTGCCATACTGGCAAAACGGCACACCACAGTCCATACAACGTGCCGCCTGTTTGCGCTGTTCTTCCATTGAAAGCGGCTCGTGGAACTCGTTGAAATTCTTTATACGCTCAAGAGGCGGTACTTCCTTGCTGGTCTGTCTTTCATACTCCATAAATCCTGTACTTTTTCCCATAAGTCATACGCTCCTCTCTTAATGATTCTTGATTGCATAGAATGCTTCGATCAACGCCTGCTCGCTGGAAAGTCCCTTGACTTCCATCTGACCGATCGTCGACATCATCTTCTTGTAATCATGTGGGATAATCTTCTTAAATTTCGGCAGATACTCCTCGAAATGCTCGAGCACTTCCTTACCGCGCTTGGAATTCGTACACTGAACATGCTCCACGATCATGTCCTTCAATTCCATAACATCGTATTTATCAACGACAGACTCAACCTCGACCATCTGCTTGTTGAGCTTCATATAGAGGTCACTGTCCATATCAAGTACATATGCGATACCGCCGCTCATACCAGCCGCAAAGTTCTTACCGGTTGGTCCAAGGATCACGACGCGACCACCTGTCATGTACTCGCAGCCATGCTCGCCGACGCCCTCGACAACTGCCGTTGCACCGGAGTTACGAACAGCAAAACGCTCACCGGCAACACCGTTGATGAATGCCTTACCGGAAGTTGCTCCATAGAGCGCAACATTTCCGACGATGATATTCTCGGATGCATCATAGCGGATGCCATCCTGTGGGTAGACGATGATCTTACCACCGGAAAGTCCCTTACCGATATAATCGTTGCTGTCGCCAACCAGTTCCAGCGTGAGTCCCTTCGGGATAAATGCACCGAAGCTCTGTCCACCGCTGCCGTGGCATTTGACAACAAATGTATCCTCATCCAGAGTTGTTCCATATTTCTTCGTAATCTCAGAACCGAAGATCGTACCGAGTGAACGATTGATATTCGATACATCAATCTCGATGGTCTTCTTCTGCTTCTTCTCGAGTGCCGGCCCAAGCTTCTTCATAAGAACCGTCTCATCGACCGTCTTCTCAAGCTCGAAGTTATATGGATTCTTATTTGCATAACTGATCTTGCTCTGTGCATCATTCGCAAACGGATTGTCTATGATACGGGACAGATCAACATTATATTCCTCAGCCATCTTGCCGGCCTTGATCAGGTCTGTTCTTCCTACCAGCTCATCCACCGTACGCACGCCAAGCTTTGCCATATATTCACGAAGCTCCTGTGCTGCAAACCGCATGAAATTCATGACATATTCCGGCTTACCCTTGAACCGCTTGCGAAGCTCCGGGTTCTGTGTAGCCACGCCGACCGGACAGGTATCCAGATTACATACACGCATCATGACGCAGCCCATTGTTACAAGTGGTGCTGTTGCAAATCCGAACTCCTCTGCGCCAAGGATTGCCGCGATTGCAATATCACGACCGGTCATCAGCTTACCATCGGTCTCCAGAATTACCTTGTTACGAAGGTCGTTCATAATCAGCGTCTGGTGTGTCTCAGCCAGACCAAGTTCCCAAGGAAGTCCTGCATGATGGATGGAGTTTGCCGGAGCAGCGCCCGTACCACCATCATAACCGGAAATCAGGATAACCTGTGCGCCTGCTTTTGCAACACCGGCTGCGATCGTGCCGACACCAGCTTCCGATACAAGCTTTACCGAGATACGTGCATCTGTATTTGCATTTTTGCAATCATAGATCAACTGTGCCAGATCCTCGATCGAATAGATATCGTGATGTGGCGGTGGCGAGATCAGACCTACACCAGGTGTTGAATGTCTGGTCTTGGCGATCCAAGGATATACCTTTCCGCCCGGAAGATGTCCACCTTCACCCGGCTTTGCGCCCTGTGCCATCTTGATCTGAATCTCTTTCGCACTTGTCAGATATTCGGAAGTAACTCCGAAGCGTCCGGAAGCAACCTGCTTGATGGCTGAACAACGGTTCACGCCATCCTTGCTTCCACGCATACGCTCTAAGCTCTCGCCACCCTCACCGGAGTTTGACTTACCGCCGAGACGGTTCATAGCAATCGCCATACACTCATGTGCTTCCTGTGAGATGGAACCATAAGACATCGCGCCGGTCTTAAATCTCTTTACAATGGAATCAACCGGCTCTACCTGATCGATCGGGATTCCACCATTTTCCGGATAATTAAACTCCATCAGTCCACGCAGATGGAATGCTTTTTCTTCATCGTCAATCGCTGCAGAATACTGCTTGAACAGATCATAGTTGTCCGTCCAGGTTGCCTGCTGCAGAAGATGAATCGTATTCGGATTGTACAGATGCTCCTCTTTTCCGCTCCGCATCTTATGACTTCCGATGCTCTCCAGACTTAAGTTTGTATACAATCCAAGCGGATCAAATGCAGAATTATGCAGCTCCTCTACATGACGCTGGATATCTTTGATTCCGATACCACCGACACGGCTTACTGTATTCGTGAAATATTTCTTCACAAATTCCTCGGACAGTCCGACTGCCTCGAAAATCTGTGAACCCTGGTAGGACTGCACCGTAGAAATACCCATCTTCGATGCAATCTTTACGATACCATGCAAAATTGCGCTGTTGTAATCATTGACTGCTGCATAAAAATCCTTGTTCAGGAAATGCGTATCAACCATGTCCTTGATCGTATCAATTGCCAGATATGGGTTGATTGCACAAGCACCATAGCCAAGCAAGGTTGCAAAATGATGTACCTCACGTGGCTCTGCACTCTCGATCACCAATGCAACAGAAGTACGCTTCTTCGTCCGGACCAGATGCTGCTGCATTGCAGATACCGCAAGCAGAGACGGAATCGCTACGTGGTTCTCATCGACGCCACGATCCGATAAGATCAGGATATTTGCACCATCCCGGAAGAATTTATCTGCCTCAACAAAGATTCGGTCGATTGCCTTCTCCAGGGATGTATTCTTATAATACGTAATTGGCACAACGGCGGCCTTCAAGTTCTCTGTGTTCAGGTTCTTGATCTTCAACATATCTGTATTCGTCAGAATCGGATTGTTGATACGAAGCACCCGGCAGTTCTCCGGCTTTTCTTCGAGAATATTACCATCACGTCCAAGGTACACAGTCGTTGAGGTAACAATCTCCTCACGAATCGCATCGATTGGCGGGTTTGTTACCTGCGCAAACAGCTGATGGAAATAATTAAACAATGGCAATTTCTGATGGGAGAGCACAGCAAGTGGTGTGTCATCCCCCATTGCGGCAATTGCCTCGGCTCCATTTTGTGCCATCGGAAGAATCGCAGTCTTAAACTCCTCATAGGTATAACCAAATGCTTTCTGCAGACGGCTTCGCTCCTCGTCGGAAAGCTCCGGCACACGCTCATTCGGAATCGGAATATCGGTCAGATATGTCAGGTTGCTGTCGAGCCATTCACCATATGGCTGTGCATTGGCATACTGGTTTTTCAGCTCGTCATCAGAGATCAGCTTTCCTGCCTTCGTATCGACAAGAAGCATCTTACCCGGACGCAGACGATCCTTCATCACAACATGCTCCGGTGCAATATCCAAGACACCGACCTCTGAGGAAAGAATCAGATAATCATCATCGGTAATATAATAACGGGAAGGACGAAGTCCGTTACGGTCAAGCACCGCGCCCATATAGTCACCATCAGTAAAAAGCATAGAGGCCGGGCCATCCCATGGCTCCATCATCGTTGCATAATACTGATAGAAATCACGCTTTGCCTTCGGCATATATTTATTGGAATCCCAAGGCTCCGGAATCAGGATCATAACTGCCAGCGGAAGCGGCATTCCATTCATAACGAAGAACTCCAGTGCATTATCCAATCTTGCGGAATCCGAACCATCCGGATCAAGCACCGGCGTAATCTTGTGAAACTCACCTTTGAAATACTCGGAATCCATTGTCTCTTCACGGGCAATCATACGGTCTTCGTTACCACGGATCGTGTTAATCTCACCATTGTGAACCAAGAATCGATATGGATGTGCACGCAGCCAGCTCGGTGTTGTGTTCGTAGAGAATCTGGAATGTACCAGACCGATGGCTGACTCATAATCCTCATCCTGCAGATCCTGATAGAATAACCGAAGCTCACCTACCAGGAACATTCCTTTATATACGATTGTACGACTTGAAAGAGATGGCACATACGTATCCTCATTTGATTGCTCAAATACACGTCTTACAACGAACAGCTTCCGGTCAAAATCAAGTCCTCGTTCCACATTCTTTGGACGTTTTACAAATGCCTGCATTATATATGGCATAACTGCGACAGCCTTATGTCCGAGGATACCCGGATTCGTCGGAACCTTTCTCCAGCACAAGAATTCCAGACCTTCCTTCTCCACGATGATCTCGAACATCTTCATTGCCTGCTTCCGCTGAAGCTCATTCTGTGGGAAGAAGAACATACCGATACCATAATCACGTTCCTCTCCGAGCTCCACGCCAAGCTCGTTCGCTGCTTTCTTGAAAAACTTATGTGAGATCTGAAGTAATATACCAACACCATCACCGGTCTTTCCTTCTGCATCCTTACCGGCACGATGTTCCAGATTCTCCACAATCCGAAGTGCATCGCTGACTGTCTTGTGTGTCTTAATACCCTTAATGTTTACTACTGCACCAATACCGCAGTTATCATGTTCAAAGCTGCTATCATACATGCCCTGCTCTGCGATATGCGCTCTTTCATCTCTTATCTGCGTCATGCTTGTCTTTCCTTTCTCGAATAATCTTATGCTGACGAAAATCAAGTAAAATACTTTTTTCACTTTGTTTTCTCAATCCATGCGCCTATAATACAACACTTTATTCGAAATGTAAACCATTTTTTATATTTTTGTGGAAAATAACAAGCATATCTCTATTTTCACGAAGTTTTTTTACTATCATTTCATTTTTCGGACATTTCACGCAATCGCTTAAATACAAAAAAAGAAACGCATCCTTCACAGCGCTCTGCGAAAATGCGTTTCTTCTATAATAAATAAAATATGTTTCAATTACAATTTCTTTATTCTGTCGGCGGATTGAAGATATTCAAATCGATCTCCTGCGCTCCTACACCTGTCTCATTCTGCACTGATGCACTGATATCCTGTACGTTTGAAGTCGGCGTATAATCCTGTGTTCCAAACAAGAACTCATGCAAAGCAGATACATTGCTCGTCAGATCTGCCGGTACAAGAATCGATCCCTTTGATTCGGAATCCACCGGCATATATGCCATCGGGAATCCAATCGTGTCGCCCAGGTTATAATCAAACATGTCCGATGCCATGCTCATCAATTCCTTCTTCGTCAAACTGGTGTAGATGTTTGGGAATACATCGTCAATAATATCATTGATTGTAGATAGATCAGAGCTCTTCGCCTTCTGGATCATCTTTGCAATAACCGTTCTCTGACGCTCGGTACGTGTGATATCTCCCTGATCTGTGCTTCGGATACGTGCCCAACCGGTTGCCTGTGTACCATTCAGAAGCTGTGTTCCTGCTGAGAATACACCATCGGAGTATTCTCCTGTAATACTGATCTGCTCCGTAATACATGCATTCAACATCTCTAGCTCTGCATCCCGTACGTCAATAGTTATACCGCCGAGATCGTCAATTGCCTGAGACAATGCAGCGAAATTAACCGTTACAAAATCCGTGATTTCCAGGTCAAGATTTGCATTCAATGCACGCACCGCCATCTCCGGTCCACCATATGCATACGCATGTGTAATCTTCGTCGTAATACCGCCATCATAATCCACCTGAAGCAGAGAGTCTCGATAAACGGATGCCAGTTTTACTTCCTTTGTATCGTTATTGATACTTGCAATTATAATGGAATCACTTCGGTTTCCTTCTGCCATAGAATTTGTGCTTCGTGAATCGATACCAAACAACGCAATCGTCCGATATCCTTTCTGTGCCTCGTTTGCATCCTCATTGATATCCAGATTTTCTTTGCTGTCGTCCCAGTTCTCCGGACGATTGATATGATCCAGCTTACGGTTTGCATAAAAGAATACATAACCAACAACCATAATTACCATTACAACAATTTCAACCAAAAATGCAATTCCCCATTTGGCATTTGCACTTAATCCCGCCTTTTTCTTACTCATCACTTTGTCCTTCCGTATTCTATTTTGTTGAATAAACAAACTATTTACCTATAATACATGATTCCGCCCAAAAAAACAATATTCTTTTCATGTATTTCCTTATATTTCAAAAAACTTTCATATTTTCTTTGTTGTAAACCCCATGTTGCTATGCTATACTAAACTAGATTTTATATACTATGGAAGGAAATGTGGTTACACTATGAATTTTGAGGAACGAAAGAAATTATTAGCAGATTGGAAGCAGTCGCATCTGCTTCGTTTTTATGAGCAGCTAAATGATGAAGAAAAACAGATTCTGTTGTCCCAGATTGATGGAATCGACTGGAGTTTTGAACAGGCTTTTTCCCATGAGGCAAAAAGCAAAGATTCCCTGATTGAGGAAATCGACGCACTTCATCTCGAGAAGATTCTGGCAGATCAGGAACATTACCGTTCCATCGGTCTGCAGGCAATCCGCGACGGAAAGCTCTGTCTGCTGCTGTTAGCCGGAGGGCAGGGAACCCGTCTCGGCTTCGACAAACCAAAGGGCTGTTTCAACGTAGGATTGACAAAGGATCTGTATATATTCCAGTTATTGATGGAACATATCATGGATGTGGTACGCGCTGCTGATGCATATATTCCACTTTATATCATGACAAGCAACATCAACTATCAGGATACCATCACCTTCTTCGAAGCACACGATTACTTCGGATACGATGCGTCCTATGTGCATTTCTTCATTCAGGAGATGAATCCGGCAACGGATTTTGACGGAAAGATTCTGTTGAAATCAAAATACGAAGTGGCGCTCTCACCGAACGGTAACGGCGGCTGGTTCTCATCCATGCACAAGGCCGGTCTGCTCGATGCCATATTCGACTCCAATCTAGAATGGATCAACGTATTTGCGGTCGATAACGTCTTGCAGCGGATCGCCGATCCTGTCTTCTTAGGTGCAACGATTGCAAGTGGCAAGATGAGTGGCGCAAAGGTAGTTAAGAAAGCCTTCCCTGAGGAAAAAGTCGGTGTTATGTGCAAGGAGAACGGCAAGCCACATATTATAGAATATTACGAAATGACAGATGAGATGCTCACCAAACGTACAGCAGATGGGGATCTGGCTTATGGCTTTGGTGCAATCCTCAATTATCTCTTCCCGATTTCGCGGCTGAAAGAAACTCTTGACGAGTCGATGCCTTTGCATGTTGTAAAAAAGAAAGTTCCATATGTTGATGAATCCGGCAATCCGGTGACTCCATCTGAGCCAAACGCCTTCAAGTTCGAGACATTGGCACTGGATCTGATTCACAAGATGGATGACTGCCTGATCTTCGAAGTGGATCGGGAAAAAGAATTTGCACCGATCAAAAATAGCACCGGTGTGGATTCGGTAGAGACCGCCAGAGAACTTCTTATTAAAAATGGATATACTTTATAACCGGTATCCTCATATGGTTTCTATACTATTTGTAATAGCACTATAACAAAAAACGTTGTGCAACAGATTTCTCTAATCTGCTGCACAACGTTTTTTTGCAGGACATGTATCAATCTGAGAAAAGCTGAACCCAGTGATATCCATACTTTGAATTTGAATCATAATAATATCCGATTCCGATACGTTTATATTCGCTGTTTAAGATATTCTTTCTATGTCCGGATGAATTCATCCATCCTGTCATAACAGCTGATGCATTCGTATAGCCAGCTGCAATATTTTCTCCAGCCGTTCCATACCGATATCCCACTTGATCTAAAACGGTAAAGCACGTGCTTCCATCCGGTCTGGTATGAGAAAATTTCGTCACAAGTTCTTTTGCACGAATATTTGCCGCCTGTGTCAGTGTCGGATCAAGCTGAAGTTCTCCCACTCCATTTGCACGCCGTTGCTGATTCACAAGTGCAAGTACTTCCTGTGCCTGATTGGAAGCTCCGGATTGGTTGTTTGGAACTGTCACCTGCGGTGTACCTTTTATATATGCATCTTTTCCATCATTATACTCTTTTGGTGTCTGCCACCAAGGTACAAGTTTAATCTGGATAGCTTCTAATCGTTTTCCCATGCCGCTTGTTCCGGCTGTCTCACCATTTTTCGCCCAGCCAAGCCAGCCGTAAGACTGCGCATGCACACGGTAATATACATCATAGTAATTTGTAATCTGGCCTTCGAGTTCAATCTCGATTGCTTCGAGACGCTTTGCCTGTCCACTTGTTCCAGACAGTGCACCATTGGAAACCATCGATTTCTCCCATCCATACGTCTGCACGTGGGTTCTGTAATTGATGCTTCCACTGAGCATATTTCCTGTCAGATTAATCTCAATTGCTTCGAGACGCTTGCCCTGTCCGGTTGTTCCACTGGAAGCTCCGTCTTTTTCCCATTTCAGCCATCCATATGTCTGACAATGTGTCCGGTACTGCACGCCCATCTCTGTAATCTCTGTCTTTGGCACCAGCTTGATTTCGATGCCTTCGAGTCGTTTTGCCTGTCCGCTCGTTCCAGACATCACGCCATTCTTCACCCATGGCATCCAGCCATATGTCTGACAATATACCCGGTACATCACGTCATAATGTTTTGCAACTTCCCCGGTAAGCAGAATCTCGATACCCTCAAGTCGTTTTGCCTGCCCCCGGCTTCCGCTTGGCTCTCCATCATACGACCAGTTCTGCCAGCCGTAGGTCTGGATATGCGTTTTGTATTGGATTTTGCCACTGTATTCATTTCCTGTAAGTTTAATCCGGATTTCTTCCAGGCGTTTTGCCTGATACATGGTTCCTGCCATCACTCCGTCGTTCACCCAGCCCTGACTATCTCCATATGTCTGGATATGTACCGCATAAGTAACACCCATCTTTGTCTTCTCTGCGGCAGATACCTTTGGTGTGGTTCCCATACCTGTAAATACCGATACGAACATCACGATCACCAACAGCCATGCCTGAAGCTTCTTCCATGTATGTCTCTTCATATGCACCCCTCTTTTCTAAAAGCTCACATGCGGTTGCACATGCGCCTACAGTCCATTTGCTACATCCACAAGATACTGACCATATGCAGTCTTCATCAGTGGTTCTGCCAGCTTCAACAGTTGATCACGCGTAATAAATCCGCGTCTATATGCAATCTCCTCAATACAGGAGATATACATGCCCTGCCGCTTCTGGAATGCCGCCACGAAATCCGCTGCATCAAGCAACATATCATGATTACCGGTATCCAGCCATGCAAATCCTCGTCCCAGCGTCTCTACCATCAACTCACCCATCCTCAGGTACTCATTGTTAATGGAAGTGATCTCAATCTCCCCTCGGGCAGAAGGCTTCACATTCTTTGCTATCTCAACGACACGGTTATCGTAGAAATACAGTCCCGGCACTGCATAGTTTGACTTTGGATGCTCCGGTTTTTCCTCGATGGAGATTGCCTTGCCATTCTCGTCAAATTCTACAACGCCATACTCTCTCGGATCCTTTACATAATAGCCAAAAATCGTTGCACCCGTTTCTCGTTCTGCCGCATGCTTCAAAACTTTTGAAAAGCTCTGACCATAGAAGATGTTATCTCCCAATACAAGCGCCACACTGTCAGAGCCAATAAAATCCGCTCCGATAATAAATGCATCCGCAAGTCCGCGTGGTTTCTCCTGCACCGCATATGTGAAATGCATGCCAAGCTGCTCGCCTGTGCCAAATAATTCCTCAAAAACAGGCAGATCCCGTGGTGTCGAGATAATCAGGACTTCCCGGATACCAGCCAGCATCAGTGTCGACAATGGATAATAGATCATCGGTTTGTCATATACCGGCATAATCTGCTTCGATACTGCTTTGGTAAGTGGATATAATCTTGTTCCGGAACCACCCGCTAAAATAATACCTTTCATAGAAATCTCCTTTCATGGATCATATCTGATATAAGACGTGCGCACGTAATACGTACCTCCTCTCCGCTTCGCTCCGAGTCGGTCGCATTATGCGCCGTATGAAATCATCCATAATTGCCGATTTGCGAGCAAGCCCGCATCGGCATTATAGATGATTTCGCACGTCTTATTTATTTGCGTACATGTCCTCATAATACTTCTGGTAATCGCCGCTTGTCACGTTCTTCATCCAATCCTCATGCTCGAAAAACCATGCGATTGTCTTCTTGATTCCTGTTGCGAAATCTGTCTCCGGATACCAGCCGATTTCTGCCTTGATCTTGTCCGGTGCGATTGCATATCTTCTGTCATGTCCCTTACGGTCTTCCACATACGTGATCAAATCCTTCGATACAAGTGCACGTCTCGGATCATCCGCCGGAAGCATCTCCTGCAATGTATCAATAATAATATTGATGATCTCGATATTCTGCTTCTCATTGTGTCCGCCGACATTGTATGTCTCAAACAGACGTCCCTGCTCCTGAACCATATCGATTGCCTTGGCATGATCCTCAACAAACAGCCAGTCACGGACATTCTTGCCATCGCCGTAAACCGGAAGCTTCTTGCCCTGCAATGCATTGTTAATGATCAGAGGAATCAGCTTCTCCGGGAACTGGTAAGGTCCATAGTTATTGCTGCAGTTCGTGATATTTGCAGGGAACTTATAAGTATCCATATATGCCTTTACAAGCATATCTGAACTAGCCTTACTTGCAGAATACGGACTGTGTGGCTCATATGGTGATGTCTCATAGAAGAATGCGTTCTCATCATCCGGAAGGGAACCATACACCTCATCGGTCGATACATGCAGGAACTTCTTGCCTTCCTTGAATGTGCCATCCGGCAACTCCCATGCAGCCTTCGCGCAGTTCAGCATAACGGCGGTACCAAGTACATTCGTCCGTACAAATACTTCCGGATGCTTGATACTTCTGTCTACATGAGACTCTGCTGCGAAATGTACCACGCGGTCGATATCATTTTCAGCAAAAATCTTCGCGATTGCTTCCTTGTCGCAGATATCCGCCTTCACAAATGTATAATTCTCGCGGTTCTCAATGTCTTTCAGATTCTCCAGATTTCCTGCATACGTCAGTACATCCACATTGATGATACGGATTTCATTATCATACTTCTTAAACATATAATGGATGTAATTGGAACCGATAAATCCGGCACCTCCTGTTACTAAATACGTTCTCACTTTTCTACCTCCTTAAATCATTCCTTTATTTTCTTGTTTTGTCTCGTGCTCTTAAGTCGAAACACAATCCGGTATAATCGAATATGTGTTTGTTATATATCTATTATACAGGGTGCCCCTGGGGCATAGTCAAGTACTTTTTTTATTTTTTTGCAAAAAAGATTCCGGCATCCTTCGTAATACGAAAACCTCCGGCTGTTTTTTTCTTCATAAACGCCCGGAATTCCCTGTATTTATGCGCAATATACTGATTCTGATTCCCGTGGCACGACAGAACATAGGAGATCAGCGGTTCCGCATCGTCGATTTCAATCGCGTCCTCATACTGCCGCCACTCTACCTGTTCAAATACCCGTTGAAGAATATCCGTTCCATTCTCCTTGCCAAACCGATCGTACAGATTCTCCGCAGCAAGCACGATCCGGTCATCAAATTCCATGACTACCCGGCTGATTTCCTTCATATGTGCCGAGCCATACGTGCCCGCAATAAGCATGCCTCCCGGTTTCAACACGCGTCGGATCTCCCGGCATGCCCGGTCGATATCCTCACAGTAAAAAAGCACATGGTTCGCAACAACCAGATCAAAAGTTTCATCTTCAAACGGAATTGCCTCGCAATCACAGATTGCATAGGAAAACACCGCATCTTCCCTGCCGATTTCCCGCCTTGCATCGCGCAGCATTCCATCCGAAATATCTGTCACGGTAATAGAAATATCCGCTGGAAATTTCTCTGCATTTTCCACCCAGAGATCTCCCGCGCCACAGCCAAGCTCCAGAATCTTCTGTCCCGGCTTTACCTGCATCTGTTCGTAGATCCACGGGAACCAGCCCTGCTTGTTGACCGAATACTGCTTGTGCAGGTTGATCCGCGCCATGATATTCGACGCGTCCTTATACTGTTTCTTCAGGATGCTCTCCAGATCTGCCACCTGGATCAGTTCGAATAGCTTCGTCCAGTCCACTTCCCGGTCTGCCTGCAGGTCATCCGTTGCTTCCTTGATTGTCGTTTTCACTAATTGCAGCTGCTCGATACGGTCTTCCACCAGTTTCTGCTGGATGTTCAGGGAGTTGACGATAAAATGCTTGTCTGCATCATCCACCTGCATCTCCTTGATATCGCCCAGAGAGAAGCCGAGATACTTTAACAGAAGAATCTGCTGGAGTTTCGCGAGATCTTTCTCTGTGTAGTAACGCGCGCCGGAATCGCTGACAAAGGATGGCTTCAGGATATCCTTCTCGTCGTAGTACCGGACGGTTTTCTTCGTAATATTCGCTTGTTTCATAAACTCGCCTGTCGAGTAATATCCTTCTTTTTTCATAGTGTTTTTCCTTCAAACCACGGAACACTGACGGGTGAACCGTAGTGCTTACCTTTATACTCTGATTTTATTATAATTTCTCGTATTACACAAGGCGAACCGTTTTAAGCGAAGAATATTTTCATAAATATTTTTGCTTTCCGTTTTCCCTTTACCAGAACTCCGGGATGTAAAAAGTCCACCTCACAAAAATTGTAACGTGAATTTTTTGAGGTGGACTTCTTTACAGCCTGGAGTTCGTCCGTAGAGCCACTCGCAAGCCAAAACTATTTACTTAATTCTTCGCGCAGAATACGGTTAACCTCGGATGGATCCGCCTTCCCCTGCATTGCCTTCATCGTCTGTCCGACAAGTGCACCGATTGCTTTCTCCTTACCGCCCTTGAAATCTGCAACAGACTTCGGATTCTTCTCGATTACCTCTAAGATAACGGTGCGAAGTGCGCCCTCATCATTGACAGTCTTCAAACCGTGTTCCTCGACATAAGCTTTCGGATCGATATCCTCTGCAAATACCTTCTCGAACACTTCCTTCGCAACGGTACCATTGATGACTTTGTCATCGACCATCTTGATGATAGCTGCAAGGTTCTTTGCTGAGAATTTTAAGTCATCGGCATCGATGGATGCTTCCTTCATTAGACGCATCGTCTCAACCATCAACCAGTTCGATACCTTCTTTGGTGCTGCACCAAGCGCAATCGCCTCCTCGAAGATATCAGCCAGCTTCTTGGAGTTCGTCAGGATATCAATATCATAATCCGGAATATCGTACTCTTCCTTATAGCGGATGCGCTTCTCGTCACGCAGCTCCGGCTGGTGGCTGCGGATCTCTTCCATCCATTCATCGCTGATCATAACCGGAACCAGATCCGGATCCGGGAAGTAACGGTAATCCTGTGCATCCTCTTTCGAACGCATCGCATAAGAATATTCCTTTGTATCATCCCATCTTCTTGTCTCCTGAATAACCTTCTCACCAGATTCAATCAGATCGATCTGACGCTCCTTCTCGTTCTCGATTGCTCTCGCAATCGCCTTGAAGGAGTTCAGGTTCTTCATCTCGGTTCTTGTACCGAACTTCTCTGCACCGACTTCACGGACAGACAGGTTGACATCGGCACGCATAGAACCTTCGTTCAGCTTACAATCCGACGCACCAAGGTACTGGATGATCAATCTCAATTTCTCAAGGTAAGCAATGACTTCCTCTGCGGAACGCATATCCGGCTCGGATACGATCTCGATCAGAGGCACGCCCGAACGGTTGTAATCCACCAGCGAGCTGTCTGTATACGGATCATGCACCAGCTTACCTGCATCCTCCTCCATGTGAATCTCATGGATACGGACATATTTCTTATTCCCATCAACCTCAATCTCTACCTTACCATTCCGGCAGATCGGATAATAAAGCTGTGAAATCTGATAGTTCTGCGGGTTATCCGGATAGAAGTAATTCTTACGGTCAAACTTACAGTTCTGTGTGATCGTACAGTTCGTTGCAAGACCAACAGCAACTGCCTTCTCGACTACTGCCTTATTGAGTACCGGAAGAGAGCCCGGCATACCGGTACAAACCGGACAGGTATGTGTATTCGGTGCACCGCCAAATGCAGTCGAACATCCACAGAAAATCTTTGTCTTCGTGGCAAGCTCTACGTGAACCTCCAGGCCGATGACTGTCTCATATGTTTTACTCATTATGCAAGCCCCCTTTCTGCTTCCACGAAGCCAAGAGCATCCGGACGCTTATAAGTCTTTGTACATTCAAATGCATACGCTGCGCGGATGATTGATTTCTCGTCAAATGTCTGTCCGAGCAGCTGCATGCCGACCGGCATACCATCCTTATCCTGTCCGCATGGAAGGGAAATGCCCGGCAGACCGGCAAGGTTTACAGATACTGTATAAATATCTCCCAGATACATTTTGATCGGATCACTTAAAGATTCGCCCATCTTCAGTGCCGTCGTCGGTGCAACCGGTCCTAAGATCACATCGTATTTTGCAAATGCATCATCGAACGCTTTCTTGATGAGCGCCTTTGTTTTAAGAGCCTTTACATAGTACGCATCGTAATAACCGGAGCTAAGGACGAAGGAACCAAGCATGATACGACGCTTTACCTCTGCACCAAAGCCCTCAGAACGGGTCTTCTTATACATATTGTGAAGGTCACGGTACTCTGCGGTACGGTAACCATATTTGACGCCATCGAAACGCTCTAAGTTCGAAGATGCCTCAGCGGATGCAATGATATAGTAAGCCGGAATCGCATATTCTACCATACCCAGGTCGAACTCTTCCACGATAGCACCCTTTTCTTCGAGTTTTTTTGCGGCTGCAAGCACGGCAGTCTTGACATCCTCGTCGATACCCTCTGCGAAATAATCTCTTGGAATACCGATCTTCATACCCTTTACATCATCCACCAGTGCAGATGTAAAATCATCCTCTGCCTGTGCGTAAGAAGTAGAATCCTTGTCATCATGCTTGCAGATGGCTTCAAGAATCGTCGCACAGTCTGTGACATCCTTGGCAAGTGGTCCAATCTGATCGAGTGAGGAACCATACGCGATCAAACCATAACGGGACACTCTTCCGTATGTCGGCTTGATACCTGTCACACCGCAAAATGCGGCCGGCTGACGGATACTTCCACCTGTATCGGAACCAAGTGCATATGGAATTTCCTCTGCTGCAACGGCTGCTGCAGAACCACCGGAAGAACCGCCTGGTACCTTGTCTGTATCCCACGGATTTCTTGTCACACCATAATAAGAAGTCTCGGTTGTACTTCCCATGGCGAACTCATCCATGTTTGTCTTTCCGATGATCACCGCGCCTGCCTCCTGCAGTTTCTCAACGGCAGTTGCTGTATACGTCGGAACGAAATTACTCAGAATCTTGGAAGAACAGCTTGTAAGCATACCATTGATACACATGTTATCCTTGATGGCAACCGGAACACCAGCCAGCGGTCCGGTAAGCTCTCCACTGTCAATCTTTGCCTGAATTGCTTCCGCCTGTGCCAGTGCGCCTGCCTCATCCACGGTGACGAAACAGTTGTATGTCTCGTCGAGTGCTTTGATTCGCTCCAGACACGCCTTCGTTGCCTCTACGACGGTCACTTCTTTGTCTTTTATTTTCTTGCCAAGTTCAACGGCGGTTAATTTCATTAAATCTTTACTCATCTATACCGCCCTCCTCTAATCAAATGTCTTTGGCACTTTATAGCAGCCATCTTTTTGCTCCGGTGCGTTTGCCAGAAGATTGTCTCTGTCATCCCCGTTTGTCACAACATCCTCACGGAATACGTTGCTAACCGGAAATGCATGGCTCATTGGTTCCACGGAATCGGTGTCGAGCTCATTTAATTTGCTGACGTATTCCAGCATATTCGACATATCCTGCTTCGCCTGCTCCTTTTCCTCATCGGAAAGCTCGAGCTTCGCCAGAATACCTACATAATCAATTGTTTCGTCTGTAATCGTCATATTTTTCCTCCTATAATGCTTGCGAATCTACATATTATAGTTTGCGAAAATAATCAATATACTACTCTTCTAATGATTATTTCCGCAAACATATCATTCATGATAACGCAAGCAATTTATATGAAATCACAATTGCCTTCTCTTTGCTGAAAAATACTACTGTCTTACCTTAATATGAACTTCACGAAGCTGCTGCTCTGTGACTTCGTTTGGTGCGCCACACATGAGATCCTGTGCGGTTCCGCTCATAGGGAATGGAATAACCTCACGGATATTTTCCTCGTTACGAAGCAGCATGATCATACGATCGACACCCGGAGCCATACCTGCGTGTGGTGGTGCTCCAAACTGGAATGCATTGTAAAGTGCTCCAAACTTCTCTTCGAGAACACTCTTATCATAGCCTGCAATCTCAAATGCCTTTTCCATGATCTGCATGTCATGATTACGAACGGCACCGGATGAAAGTTCCACGCCATTACATACGATATCGTACTGGTATGCGAGAATGTCCAGTGGATCTTTCTCATTTAATGCCTTTAAGCCGCCCTGTGGCATAGAGAATGGGTTGTGTGTAAATCCAATCTTCTTCTCTTCCACATTGTACTCGAACATTGGGAAGTCGTTGATGTAGCAGAAACGATACGCATTCTTCTCAAGCAGATCAAGACGGTTCCCAAGCTCGGTACGAATCTGTCCTGCAAAGAGAGCTGCCTGCTTCTCTGTATCGGCGATGAAGAAAATCGTATCAAGTTCCTTCAAACCTGCAAGATCTTTCAACTCCTGCTTCATATCATCCGGGATAAACTTGTCGATTGGCCCCTTGTAAGAACCATCTTCCAATACTTCGAGGTATCCGAGTCCACCCATGCCGATAGACTGTGCGAACTTCAGCATCTTCTCATGCTGTCCCTTGGAGAGCTTCTTCTGTACTGCAATCGCACGAACGGTCTTGCCATGGAATGGTGCAAATGTACATCTCTGGAAGAACTCTGTCACATCGATGATCTCAAGTGGATTCCGAAGATCCGGCTTATCTGTACCATATTTGAGCATTGCTTCCTTGTAGCTGATGATTGGATATGGTGCTTCTGTGACGGTGTATCCCTTCGGAGCGAATTTCTTAAATGCTGCGGTAAGCACTTCCTCGCCAACCTTGAATACGTCTTCCTGTGTTGCAAAGCTCATCTCAAAGTCGAGCTGATAGAACTCACCTGGGGAACGGTCTGCTCTTGCATCCTCATCTCGAAAACAAGGTGCGATCTGGAAATATTTATCAAATCCGGACACCATCAAAAGCTGCTTGTACTGCTGCGGTGCCTGTGGAAGTGCATAGAATTTACCCTTATATCTTCTCGATGGCACGATATAATCACGTGCACCCTCCGGAGAAGATGCGCAAAGGATTGGTGTCTGAATCTCCATGAATCCCATCTCTGTCATCTTCTGACGAAGGAATGAGATGACATTGGAACGGAAGATCATGTTCTCCTTTACCCTACGGTTACGAAGGTCTAAGTAACGATATTTCAGACGAACGTCCTCACGGACTTCCTTGGAGGTTGTCACCTCAAACGGAAGCTGTTTGTACACCTTTCCTAAGATATCCACCTCATGTGCTTCCAGCTCGATTGTTCCGGTTGGGATCTTCGGGTTGTAAGTCTCCTCGTCACGATGCTGTACCAGTCCTGCTACGGAGATACACTGTTCCTTGGTAATTCCATCAAGCAGCGTTGTATCCCGCATAACGACCTGCATCACGCCATACATGTCGCGTAAATCCACGAAAGATACGCCACCGTGGTCACGGATGTTCTCTACCCATCCTGCCAGTCTGATTTCTTTTCCGACAAGGTCTTCTGATACTTGCGCCATTGTCATGTCTCTGTAAATGTTTGCCTGCATTTTCCTATCTCCTTTTCTGCATTAAAAAATCCCGAAGTCAAATGTGCTTTGACTTCGGGACGAATGTACATGTGTTACATCCGCGGTACCACCCGCATTGAAACCATCTGTAAAATAAATAAGATGATTTCCTCTCTCATTCGTAACGTGAATGCTTCGGATAAACCTAGACCTCTTAGGATGCAGCTCCACGTAGGCTTCAGCTTATCAGCTCCGGTAGTGTTCCACCAGACATGGTGTCATGTTATGGCTCTCAGTCGGTGACCATATTCCCTGTCATGTCCTGTTGTCGGTAGTCTCCTTCAACGCTTTTTCCCTATAATTGTTTCGATTATAAGCTAATTATCGGCAAATGTAAAGGGAATTATCCTACTTTTTTATTATTTTAATATCCCTTACGGTTATAATCTTCACATATCTGATTCATTGTGTTGCATAACTGATACAAATAAACAAATGGACCAATTATAATCAAAGAACCAAGCACTGCCCACAGCCAATACGTAGCACCACCAAAGCTTGTCTGAATGCCTCTGCTTCTTGCTTCTTCACCCACTCTGCTTGACAATGTTGTAATCCATACAAGAGGTACAATACCAAGTGTAATTCCTGACAGTAACAACGTCGCAATCAGGTAATGCATCTGTTTTTTTCCATCTCTTCTCGAACAGATCATGTTGACATCCTCGCCAAGTACAGACCAGAAATATAATCCATAAATACCAAACGTGATCAATGATAATAAAATCACGACAATCATACTTCTGTCCGTCTTCATTCGGATATTGGATGCCGGCATCTGTGCATATACATTTACATTGACTCCCTGAGCGCCATATCCACTCGTCTGTGCCTGCGCATACCCCTGATTCGAACTATACTGATTCTGACCGTATGCAGCACTTTGGCTGTACTGATTCTGGTTGTATTGATTCTGACCATATCCTGCGCTTTGATTATACTGGTTTTGACCATATCCTGCGCTTTGATTATACTGGTTTTGATTATAACCTGTATTTGAGTTGTTTCCCGATTCTGCAGAATATACCGGTTGTTCCGCCGGAATTACAGCTCCGCAAAACGTGCAGCTTGTTGCTCCATTTAACAATGCAGCTCCGCAAGTTGGACAATTGTTTGCCATTTTCTTTTCCTCCCCTTTCGCGTGCTCCTGCACACATGATAATATTTTACAACATACGACATACTTTTACAAGATAGATGTGTCAGCACATAATAATGGGGGCAAATTGCTTGTCAATCCCCCATATGTGCTGTAAAATAATTCGAGTATATGGGGTGTAAACTTATCATGAAAACAGCTCTTCCAATTTCTGGTATTATAAAATCGCCTGATAAAAAAAGAATGGGGGAAATCGAAAATGAATCCAATGATTACAGAACAACTGGATAAATTTAAAACCGGAGATTTCAGCGGGTACGAAAGTTTCTATACCGAAACGGTACAGACTGTCTATACAATGCTGCATACAATCGTAAATGACCAGGATGTGGCAACGTCACTTGTGCCACAGGTATATGATAAAATCTACCGGAATGTCGCTGATTTAGAACAGACAGAAGGCTTTTACCAATGGGCAGCCGGATACGCAAACGAAGAGGCACTCTGCTATCTGAAGACAGAAAATCTCACAGAAACTATATCTGCAAATCCAGCATCCGGCATAAAGGAGCAGACATATGACGGGAAAGCGCCAACCGAATCTTTATCCCACTCACCGGAATCTGGGCCGGGAGCTACCGAATCCTTCTACGATTATGCCCTGGAAGATGCTGAGCTTACCATCACGGAAGATCTCGTTTCAGATAATTTCTTTGTCTCGAAACTACAGGAAATCGTAAACACATTATCTCCGATTGAGCGGGTTGTCTTTCAGGATTACTATTACTTCGGAACGAGCGTACCGGAAATCGCAGTCAAAACCGGCTGCAAAGATACCGATATCCGGTACACGCTGAATCGTACACGTACAGAGATTCTACAGGTGATCACAGAAGCATCTGCAGCCGCATCCGGGAACCCGAATCACGCAGACACGAAACGGTATCATCTTTCCGACGCACCATGGATGTGGATCGCATACCAGAATTTCCTTGGATACACACTTGGAATCGATATGGTAAGCATCGCCGGCTGGTCCCTCGGCGTACTCGGGCAGGCGGTCGGAACCGGTATGGCTGCCAGCTCTGTGACTGGTGCAAACGGGGCTGCAGGCATTGCAGGCTCCACAGCCGGTATGAGTGTAAACGGAGCTGCAGGTATCATGTCCGGTGCGGAAGCCGGAGGTGCATCCGCAGCAGGAGCTGCCGCTGCCGGTAGTGCAGCTGCCGCCGGTGGTGCATCCGGTCTGGGAGGTTTTGCCGCTGCACTCATCGGCACAATCGGCGGAAAAATCGCTGCTGGTGTCATCGGTGCTGCACTCGTGACTTCCATCGGATTTGGTGTGCATCATGTCGTCGCAAGTCAAGACCGGGAAGGTGCAAGACAGAATACTACCCCATCCGTGACCGAAGTTGCAGAGGCAACCGAGGAAACAACCGTATCTACGACAGAATCGGAAGCAACAACACAGGCAACGACTGAAACTACAACCGGGGCAAACGGAGATACAGAGGACGAAGGAATCGGAATCGGGGCTTCGAAGATTGATCATGAGAAAGAAGCTAAGAGGGCGTATAAAGAATTTTTACAGACAGTACTTTCGACAAATAACTATACGTGGATAGATGGCAAAACGTTTGTAAAAACAACCTATGATAATTTTGCTTTTTTTGATATTGATGGGGATTCCGTTCCGGAATTATTAGTCAATCGAGAGGGGACTTGTGAAGCCGACAGGAACATGCTTGTATATGGATATAACACACAAAGCAAATCAATCATTCCATATTACATCGTTACAAAAGGCAGCGTTTTTTATAAAAACGGATATGTCATAGGTAGCGGTTATAAAGCGGCTGATATTTTTGCCACCTTTCTTCCAATCTACATTTGGAAATATGAAAATGGTCAACTCAACGAATGTTATGACATCAATGCATGGGATCGCAATCAATGTATTGACAATTCTACCGGTGAGCCAACGGAATACTATTACACATATCACAACGGAGCCCCATTTCCCGAAGATATCGACAAAGACGGGGATGGTTTTGTATATGTCGTAAATGACCAGTTTATGGACACTGCGGACTATAATTCTTTCATTGCCGGTTTTGGCTCCGCCATTTTCGACGGTCCTTATCAAGATATGACAACTGATAATGTTAATGCTATTAATTAAGTGACTTTTCGCAGGATTCCCACAATCCGTCTATGCATCTTTCGTCAGATCTTTTAACTCGTATTTCAAGATCTTTCGAAGTGCTTCCGGATTCACTTCCACCTGATATCCGATCTTTCCGGCAGAGAATAGAATCGTCTCAAAATCCGCCGCTGTCTGATGGAAGAAGGTCCGAAACTGTTTCTTCATGCCGAGCGGGGAGCATCCACCGTGAATATATCCGGTCAACGGAAGCAATTCCTTGGACTTGATCATCGCGATGGATTTCTCGCCGGCGGCTCCTGCCGCTTTCTTCAAATCAAGCTCCTGATTGACCGGAATCACAAACACATAGTGTTCGCCGGATTTGCCGACTGTGACCAGCGTCTTAAATGCCTGATCCGGATTCTGGTGCAACACCTCAACGACCTCCATGCCGCCAACCGCATCCGTGCCTGCATAGCAGTAATGCTTGTATTCGATTTTCGCCTGATCCAGCAGACGCATCACATTTGTTTTCTCTTCTTTTTTACCCATGTTATTGCCTCTTTTCTATTTTGCTTATTGGGATGTATAGGCACTGTCGATCACATTTCGTCATAATATGAATCAATCAGAGCACAATCCATAATCAACACGTAAAATACATTTCCATAATACCGGTTCTTTACGATTCTTCCATGATCGAATACCGGACGATACGTTCCGTCTTTTTTCGCAAAGCGGAATTTGACATAGTCATTGTTTCCACTTTTCTCCGAATCAATCTGCTTCCAGATGCTCGTCTCAACCGCATCCTGCTCCTCCGGATGAATCAGGTTCCGGAATCGCTGATCCGTATATGCAAGAAACTCATCAAAATCCTTACATCCCGCAAATTCTATCAACTCCTGATTCGCAAATAAAATGCGGTCATTCGTTTTATCTGCAATGTATATCAGAAATGCCCCCGGCAGATTCCTTGACACATCCTGAAGTGCAAATCCCAACTGGCTTCTATTCTGCACTTTGTAGTTACCCTCATACGCACAGCAGCTATGCTTTCCGTGTAACTTCACCGCATAAAGCGCCATATCCGC
>CAKREY010000012.1:0-80728 GCA_934318045.1 uncultured Lachnospiraceae bacterium | reverse complement strand
CGGAAGACATAGAGAAGGAAGCGGATTGGAGCAAAAGTGGCGCAACGGGAAGGAAAGCACCAAGCGGAAGACATAGAGAAGGAAGCGTGTTGGAGCAAAAAAGTAAAAACGGGAAGGAAAACACCAAGCGTAAGACATAGAGAAGCAAGCGTGTTGGAGCAAAAGAGTAAAAACGGGAAGGATTGCTCCAACCGGAAGACATAGAGAAGGAAGCAGATTGGAGTAAAAGTGGCGCAACGGGAAAGAAAGCTCCAACCGGAAGACATAGAGAAGCAAACGTGTTGGAGCAAAAGAGTAAAAATGGGAAGGAAAGCACCAAGCGGAAGACATAGAGAAGGAAGCAGATTGGAGCAAAAGAGTAAAAATGGGGAGGAATGCACCAAGCGGAAGACATAGAGAAGCGAGCGGGTTGGAGCAAAAGAGTAAAAACGGGAAGGAAAGCTCCAACCGGAAGATAAAATAAAGCAGGCTGCAAGTTTGGGTTGCCTAGAATCGGAAGGTAGAATATAATTGTTGCAGTGTGAAAGAAACAAATGATGTGCACAAGTAGAAAGGGGATGTACAAGTGCAGTTAAGAAGAGATGATGAAATGGACCAAGAGAGAAAATCCGGTCCATATTATGGTATGCCGACACAGAAATATGAGAATCAGGATTCTTATGGAAGACAGGAATCATACATGAACCAGAATCCATATGGAAACCGGGAAGCATACAACAATCAGGATTCCTACGGAAGACAGGAATCATACATGAACCGGAATTCCTATGAAAATCAGCAATTATACGGCAACCGAACCCCATATGCATATGAAGAACCATATGTAGTTCATACAGCACCACCGGTTCAACCGGTGCGTACGAAGCAGACAATTCCGATTATTACAATCCTGATTATTGTGGCAAATGTGATTGCGGCGATTATGTGTATTGGTATCAGCAACACATTCCAGCTTGCAGGAATTAACTATGAGTACATCACGATAAACCACGAATATCGTCGTTTGATCTCTTATATGTTTATACATGCGGATTTTGAGCATCTGATAGGAAATATGGTGGCGCTTTTTTTGTTTGGTAAACTGGTGGAGGATCGACTTGGTTCTCTGCGGATGGCAGTAATCTATTTCGGTTCCGGTATCGGCGCGGGCGCTGTCTCGATGGAACTTGCGCATATACTGCATCCAGAGCGGGCGCGGTTTGCAGCGGGCGCGTCCGGCGCGGTGTTTGGAATCATGTGTGCAGCCGTTTTTCTTCATATCATGGGACGGAAAAATGCGGAACGGAAAGATATGATTATCGCCATTGCCCTCGTTATTGGATATGCAATTTATTCTGCAGGCGGAAATGTGGATATCTATGGTCATATCGGTGGCGCGATTGTCGGAGGTATTCTGGCGTTTGCGTTAAATGTAAAGAAATGGCAGGGCTTCATAGAGAATCAGTTCTGCAAGATCTTGGCGATTATAGCGACAATCGTGCTCTGCGTGATGGGCGTTGGTGAGGCACATATTGGCAAGGATCAGTCCTCTCTGATGGATAAGCGGGTAATGTATATCCGGGAACAGCCGGTGGCAGATTATGAGATGAAAAGCTATGGAACAAAAACATATGGTGAAGCCTTAGATGATTACTGCACGAATACAAAATGGGAATCCTTTACCGCAGAAAGTGGAGAACAGGTCGTACAATTCAATGGAAACGCGTATTATAAGGGAAGCGAGAAGGAAGTGATCATCCAGTTTTTGATCACGGGTGACTGCGAATCGTATGAGCTGTCGTATTTTGCGTTCGATGGCACAGCGTGCAACTGGCAGCAGGTAGACGCATTTTACAAGACAATATGTAAGTGATTTTATAATTGTGCAACATAGTAGATGTATATGATTGTGCAGATATTACCAATTCTAAAACAGACCGTTGAAGCACGTTGGTACTTAATGAACGGCAAAATTGTTTGGCGTGAATTTAGTACCATTACGTGATGAACCGAGCGAGAGCGTGTCTGTGTAGAATTGGTAATATCTGTACAATACACATACTATTATCAGTTGCACAATTGATAATAAATAATCCGGAGGATAAGACAAAATGAATGAAATCAAGAAGATAGCGGTACTGACAAGTGGTGGTGATGCACCGGGAATGAATTCGGCGGTTCGTGCGGTTGTGTTCAGCGCGAACAATCTCGGTATCGAGGTCGTTGGAGTCCTGCGCGGCTACGAAGGGCTGATAGACTGGGAGACGATTCCGCTTGGATTAGACGATGTGCGAAACATCAACAATCAAGGTGGTACGATTCTTTTTACAAGCAGGAGCGAACGGTTTTTAGATCAGAAATACAGACACATTGCGGTAGAAAACCTGCGGGCACATGACGTAGATGCAGTTGTTGCAATCGGCGGAGATGGTACACTGCGCGGTGCGATTAAGTTCAAGGACGAGGGCGTGAATATCGTATGTATTCCGGGCACGATTGACCGGGATGTGGCTTGCTCCGAATATACGCTGGGGTTTGATACAGCAGCGAATACTGCGATGGAGGCAATCGATAAGATCCGCGATTCATCGGTATCCCATGGCCGTTGCAGTGTCGTAGAGGTCATGGGCAGAAAGCGTGGTTATATCGCGCTCTGGGCAGGCATGGCGACATCCGCAGATGCTATCGTATTACCGGAGAAATGGGACGGAAACTTCGATTACATTATAAATGCACTGCGTAAACGGCACACCGATGGCAGAAACAGCTATCTGGTTGTCGTGGCAGAAGGTGTAACGGATGCAGGCAAGCTGGCAGATCTGATTCAGAAGGAGACAGGAATTGAGTCGCGTGTATCTGTGCTTGGATATATCCAGCGAGGAGGACAGCCAACGGCGAAGGATCGTATGTATGGTTCGCTGATGGGCGCGTATGCAATTGAGATATTGCGACAGGGCAGAGGTAACCGGATCGTTGCGATCAAGAACGACATTCTGGTTGATTATGATATCGCAGAGGCAATCGACTTGCAGAACAACAATCTGGATTCCTTCCAGTATCAGCTCAGTCTGATGCTGGCAGAGTAATGGAGGTATTGGTTGTATTATGAATTCTGCGGAATTCAGTCGGGGTACACCCTTTTTGTAGTTTGAAGATACGGAGGAACGATGAGATAGAGTGGAATCCACAGCTCATTGCGACCTCCGTTATATTTTTTTCAGGGTCAGAGAGCAACAGGCATGCATGATAAATGCGCTGTGCATTTACATAATGGTAGAAGGTATCGCCTGCAAATTGTTTGAAAAGCCGAAGAAAATGATACTTGGAAAATCCCGTCATGGATGCCGCTGTATCAACGCATAGATTTTCTGCGTAATGCTGATGGATGTATTCACATACAGATGAAAATGCTTCGGTATAATGTCTTTTCTTGTCAGGAGATATATCATGGAAGACTGCACTTTCGTCAGACAGTGTGCGCCCAACCAGCAAAAAAAGCTGAACAAGGAAATGAAACACCGCAGTCTCACGGAACCGGTTTTCACCGAAATACTCTTCTGCACAGGAGGAAATCAGTTGGGCACATGTATCATGAATTTCAGGGAGTGTGTTCCCGTTGATCAGTGTAACTGGAGAGAGTGCTGCCTGAATTGTTGAAAAACAGTCAGATTTAATATAATGGAAGAAATCTGCCAGAAAAATATAACGTTGACCATGACAGGCTGGAATGGAATGAACAGTTCCAGGTGCAATGATCAGGATATCCTGCTCCTTCAGATAATAGTTTGTCCCATTGCAGATGATAGTATAATCGCCTTTGACAGGCATGATGATTTCTGTGGATGCATGCCAATGTGGCTCATATGTTTCGTATTGCGTGTTGTTATATAACAACACAGATTCATAATCGTGAAATTTTATCTGTTCATAAGAACCATCCAGGTTAAGTGCCATGCTAATATTTTGTCTCCATTCCATAATCAATAATTGCTTTTGGGCGTTGATGATTTTATTAAATTATAACGAAATAAAAAAAAATATCAAGAAAATTATGAAAAAACAGCAAAAATATTCGTAAAAAAATAGCAATAATTGATAACTAAATAGCAATGATTCGGTAGATAGTGAAAAAAGATTACGATAAGATATAGTCAGATCAGGGCATGAGGAAATAATATCTCACTTTGCATGAATAGAACGAGCAGGAGGACAAGATTATGAGAAAGAAACAAGTGTTTAATCCTTTTTTACCTTTGAATGAGTATATCCCGGATGGGGAACCACATGTGTTCGGAGACCGGGTGTATCTGTATGGTTCCCATGATCATGAGGGGGGATATACATTCTGTATGGATGACTATACTGTGTATTCGGCACCGGTAGATGATCTGACAGATTGGAGAAAAGAGCGAGTGATATATGAGGCAGATCAGGATCCTGCTTACCCGGAGCTTTGTTATATGTATGCACCGGATGTTGTGCAGGGAAATGATGGAAAATATTACCTGTATTACGCGATGTCCGGCGATTATGGCGTGGGTGGTTATACATGTCCGATCAGCGTGGCTGTATGTGATACGCCAGCGGGAAAATATAAATTTTTAGGGCATGTGCGCAATAAAGATGGAAGTCCGATGATGCGGTATGTATGCTTTGACCCGGCGGTGCTGAATGATGATGGCGTGATAAGACTCTATTATGGTACACAGTATGATTACGAAGAACAGCCAGACTTCCCGGAAAATGATGCCTATGTGAAACAGGAGATGGAGATGTTTGGGCGTACAAGAGAAGAAATCCTGTCATACCCGGACAGCATTATGGGACCTGTGATGCTGGTGCTCGAGGACGATATGCTGACCGTGAAAGAAGAGCCGAAGCATATTATTCCGTATAAGGTGAAAGGAACATCATTCGAGGCACATCCGTTTTTTGAAGCTTCTTCCATGCGAAAAGTTGGAGATAAATATTATTTTGTCTATTCATCAAAGCAGAACCATGAACTTTGTTATGCTGTAAGTGACCAGCCGGATGGTGGATTTACGTTTGGAGGAACGATTGTCTCAAATGGCGATGTCGGGCTGAATGGCAGACCATTGGAAGAGAAACTTAATATGACCGGTACGACACATGGAAGCATTATTGAAATAAATGGTCAGTGGTATGTGTTCTATCACAGACTCACACACAAATCCGACTATAGCAGACAGGCGTGTGCAGAGAAGATAAAGATCGAAGCAGATGGAAGTATTCGGCAGGTGGAGGTTACAAGCTGTGGATTAAATGAGGGACCGCTTGTTGCGGAGGGGAGTTACCCAGCAGTGATTGCCTGCAATCTGACGAATGGAAGTATGCCGCATGGAAATAACAGCATATATAAAGAAGAATTCCCCAATATAACCAATAGTGGAGAAGAACGTTTCATTGGCGAGATTGATCATGGAACGTTGATAGGGTACAAGTATTTTGAATTTAAGAATGTAACCAGAATCGGAATTGTTGGACGAATTGAGACAGAAGAAAATAAGGCGCGATTCGATGCACCAGCCCGGCTCGATGCACGGAGCAGACTGATTCATAAACCAGTAGATATGCCGGTGCCTGAAAATAATTTCTTCGAATTGCGTTTGGAACCAGAAGGACCAGCCTGCGGGAAAATCAACATAACAGATGCAGAAGATGAGCATGCATGGGAATGTTTCACCGGGGACGTCCAGATTCCAGATGGTATACATGCGTTGTACCTGGTTTACCACGGAAAAGATAAATTTCAGATGAAAGAACTGAAATTCTTATAGATTGCAATTGAACAGATAAAAAGAAAGCTATGTGTATATGTCTGCGCGACCGCTGATAGTCAGACAATGGAAAACAGAAAATACACATAGCTTTTTATGTACTCTTTTTAGATATGAATGATGTAAATATAAATTATACGGTTGGCAGGGTTGCAAATGACTTTGCAAGTTCGGTACAGAAGATATGGGACAGCTCGTCCAGTGTCACAGGCTGTAACGTAGCCGGATTCAGAATTGGCGCAGGCTTTTTCTTCATGTCCGCACGCACATTGTACCACTGGGTTGGCATCTCGTTTTCTTCAAGATAGATCTTGTATGGGATTTCTTTTGCCATGCTTGTTCTCCTTTTCTTTTTTTGTATTTTCTTTGTTGTAAATAAGTTCTAAAACAAAATATAATTTGTTTTACATTTTTTTTATGTGTTTTACAATATTCTCAAGTAAAAACAACAAAAGAAGTGTGAAACTACAGTGAAAATAATGACAGTACGAATAGAAATGTGCTATAATTACACTAATTATGCAATAGAACTTGAGGTGTGAACATTGAGCATAAAGAAAAGAGCCTTCTATTTCTTCTGCGCGTGCTGCCTGCTTTTCAGTCTGGTGGGATGCGGAAAGAAAGAGGATACAACACTGGCGGATGGAATGTTCCTGATGTTGTCATCGACAGTCAAAGGCGAGGCAGTTGAAACATACGAGATGTATACGCTGCATGCGGAGATCAGTGACAATGGAAATGTCCGCATTTATGCGGATGACTTTAATCGTTGGGTGTCGAGTGATCCATGCCCGGAGGAGACGGTTCAGTTATCGGCAGATACAATTCAGCAGATCAAGGATATCATAGATGAGATTGACCTGTATCATATGCGAAGAAATATCGGAAGCCGGGATTTGAAGGACGGAGAATACAAGGAACTGACGTTGTATACGGCGTCGGGCGAGCATGTATCTGGAGGTTTGAATCCATCAAACCGGGAATTCCTGAAGCTGTATGATTATGTGGAAGATCAGATTCGGGAGGTGGAATACCGATATCGGACGAAGATCGCCGAGATGCAGAAGAAAGCCATCTCGATGGAACAAAATAAGAATGTGTATATTACGGATTCACAGGAAGAGACAATCGTTGCACAGGACGAGATCAATGATGTTTATGTGACCTGTGGGGCGCAGCATACAAGGTATGAGGAAACGGCTACCGCAGATGCAGAAGAACCAGTCAATTATTATGTGACATTTCTGCTTGCGGATGCAGGGGCGGAAGCGTTGCGGGCGGATACAAAGAGCTGCAACGAGGACAATGCCATGTATTACAAGGTGTATCAGGACAATGCATATGCATTTACGTTCTGTGTACAGGAGCCTGTCATGACAACTGAGATTTATGTATATGAGACAATGGATGCAGAAGAAGCAGTTGCGAAAGCAAAGGAACTACGGGATAGTTTGTATTAAATATAGAAAAAGGTTGGAAGAAAGATGAACAAATTAAAAGCAGTAATTTTGGCAGCAGGAAAAGGAACACGAATGAATTCTGATTTACCGAAAGTCATTCATAAGTGCTTAGGCAGACCGATGGTGCATTATGTGATTCAGGCGTGCAAGGATGCAGGAGCCGGTGAGGTATGCGTGATTGTCGGCTATAAGGGCAGAGAGGTCAAGGATGCGATCTATGATGTCGTAGATTATGTAGAGCAGAAGGAACAGCTTGGAACCGGACATGCAGTCAAGTGTGCCAAGGATTTCATCGGAACCGATGGCGACACACTTGTGCTCTGTGGAGACACGCCGTTGATTACTGGAAAGACATTGACAGAACTTGTCGAGAAACATCGCAAGGAAGCAAATGGCGTGACAGTATTGTCTGCAATTCTGGATGATGCAACCGGGTACGGACGTATCATCCGTGATGCGGCAGGCAATTTCGAGAAGATTGTCGAGCACAAGGATGCAACTGAAGAGGAGCGGGCATGCAAGGAAGTAAATTCCGGTATGTATATCTTCAATTCAGAGGCGCTTTCTGCCAGCTTGGAACTCTTAAGCAATGACAATGCAGCCGGTGAATATTATCTGACAGATACGATTGCACTGATTAAGAAAATCGGTCTCAAAGTATCGGCACTTCCACTCACGGGTGCAGCCTGTGACGAAATCCGTGGTGTCAATACGATCGATCAGCTCGAGGAAGCAGAGCAGATCATGTGTCACCGGGAGGACTAGGAGGCAGACGATGAAGATAATCGTAGGACTTGGGAATCCGACAAAAGAATATGCAGGAACCAGGCATAATGTAGGATTTTCTGTGATATATAATATCAGTGATGCATATGATATTCCGGTAGAGACAAAGAAGCATAAGGCATTGATCGGTAAAGGAGTGATCGAAGGTGAGAAAGTGGTTCTTGCCATGCCGCAGACGTACATGAACTTAAGTGGAGAAAGCGTGCGGGAGCTGATGGACTTTTACAAGTGTGATCTGTCGGATTTGATTGTCATTTACGACGATATCAGCCTGGATGTCGGAAAATTGCGGATCCGTGTGAAGGGCAGTGCCGGAGGACACAATGGTGTGAAGAATATCATTGCGCATCTTGGAACCCAGGAATTCACACGGATCAAGGTTGGCGTGGGCGAGAAGCCTGCGAAGATGGATCTTGCAGATTATGTGCTTGGACGTTTTTCAAAGGAAGAACAGCCGGTTATCCGGGAGAGCGCAGACCGCGCAAGGCAGGCAGTTGCAACCATCCTTACCGAAGGGATAGCCTCTGCCATGAACAAATTTAATTAATAAAATGTAGATAGAGACATGCAGAATTATCAATTCGTAAGCAGACCATTGCGTGATGAATCGAGCGAGAGCGTGTCTGCGTCGAATGATAATTCTGTATGTCTCATCTACAAATATGTAAATTAGTAGAAAAGAGGATCCGAAAATGAAGGCATTGACACTTGCATTTCGGGATGATCCAAGGTTTCAGGAATTGCAGGAACACCGGAAGGCACATGCGGGCGTCCACCATGTGTGGGGGATGGATCGCAGGATTACACCGCTTTTGATGGAAGCACTCTCTGATGCGGGAAGATTCCGGCTGATTGTAACGTATGAAGAGCGCAGGGCACGCGAGATTGTGGAGGACTACCGTTTTTATAACCGGCAGACATACTACTATCCGGCGAAGGATGCCCTGTTTTATTCCGCAGATATCCATAGCAACAATACGGTGCAGGAACGTCTCGAAATCTTCAAGAAGATTGCGGAGAATCGTCCATGTACGGTTGTTACTACCATCGAGGGACTGATGGACAAGATTCCACCAATCTCCCATATCGTACAGAATATTTTGACAATCAAAGTCGGCGATACGCTGGAATTAGATGCATTTTCAAGGAAGCTTACAACACTTGGATATGAAAAAACTTCAATCGTAGAGACACCAGGGCAGTTTTCGGTACGGGGAGGAATTATCGACATCTTCTCTCTGACCGAAGAGTGCCCTTATCGTGTTGAATTGTGGGGCGATGACATCGACAGCATCCGGAGCTTTGACGTGGAAAGTCAGCGATCCATCGAGCGGGTGGAAGAATTCGTGATCTACCCATCGTCCGAGATGATTCTCGATGATCTGCGCATCAATGCAGGAATCCGGAAGATTGAAAAAGAACACAAAGCGCAGGCAAAAAAACTCAAGGAAAACTTCTGCACAGAGCAGTATGCAAGACTCAACAAGATGGTGGATTCCGTGATGGAAGAGCTGAAGGAATTCAATTCCACGATGGGACTTGACAGTATGGTGGAATTCTTTTATGACGATGTCGTGTCATTCCTTGATTATTTTCCGGAAGATACAGATATTTTTGTCGATGAACCGGAACGCGTGAGCCAGCGTGCGGGAGCGTACGAAACACAGTTCGGCATGTCGATGGAAGGACGTCTTGAAGGCGGCTATGTGCTTCCGACCCAGGCCGATGTTTTATATAGTGCGAAAATGACAATTGGCAGGCTTGTCAACCGGCTTCCGGTTCTTTTGTCAGAGTTATATAAGAAGCAGCCGGCATGGAATGAGAAATATGTATTTGAGATATCTGCAAAGGGACTCGTAAGCTACAACAACAGCTTTGAAGAACTGATGAAAGACATCGAGAAATATAAGAAGAAACAATACCGTATCCTGATTCTGTCGCCATCTGCGACGCGGGGCAGGAGAATCGCCAAAAACCTGCAGGATAACGATGTGATGGCGTATTTTACGGAAAACCGGGAACAACCGCTAAAAGCAGGGGAGGTGCGCGTCTCTGTCGGACGTATGGAGCGCGGATTTGTGATTCCGGAGTGCAGTCTGCTTGTCATAGCTGAGGGTGATATTTTCACTTCCAAAGAATTGACGAAGAAAAAGAAGATGGCGAAGTTCTCTGGCGACAAAATCGCCGGATTCTCGGATATATCTATCGGCGATTATGTTGTGCACCAGAATCATGGCGTCGGTATCTACCGCGGAATCGAAAAGGTGGAAACCGATGGCCGCATGAAAGATTATATTTCAATCGAGTATGCAAAAGGCAGTAAGCTGTTCGTGCCGGTGGAGCAGTTAGACCGGATTGGAAAGCTGTCCGGAAAAGATGGCGCCCGCGTGAAATTGAACAAGCTGGGCGGACCGGAATGGGAGAAAGTCCGCACCCGGGTGAAGGGGCATGTGGAAGATATCGCACGCGAGCTGATTGACCTGTATGCCATCCGTTCAAGCACACAAGGGTATAAATATTCGGAAGATACTGTATGGCAGCGCGAATTTGAAGAGATGTTTCCGTATGAGGAAACGCTCGATCAGCAAAAAGCCATCGACGATACGAAGCATGATATGGAGAGCGGCAAAATCATGGATCGTCTCGTCTGTGGAGATGTTGGATTCGGAAAGACCGAGGTTGCGATCCGGGCCGCATTTAAGGCGGTTCAGGACAACCGTCAGGTGGCATATCTGGTGCCGACAACGATTCTTGCCGAGCAGCATTACAATACATTTTGTGAACGTATGAAAGACTATCCGGTCAATATCCGGATGCTATCCAGATTTTGTACGCCAAAAGAAATCAAAGAAACACTCGAAATGATGAAAAACGGTATGGTTGATATCGTCATCGGCACACACCGGCTGCTCTCGAAGGATATCGCATTCAAGAGTCTGGGCCTTCTGATTATCGATGAGGAACAGCGGTTTGGGGTCAAGCATAAAGAGCAGATCAAACAGATGAAGAAAAATGTAGATGTGCTGACACTGACTGCGACGCCGATTCCGCGAACGCTCCATATGAGCCTGGTTGGACTCCGGGATATCAGCCTGCTCGAGGAACCACCGGTAGACCGGCTCCCGATTCAGACCTATATCATGGAATATGATCTGGAGTTTGTAAAAGAAGCGATAAACCGGGAGCTTGCCAGAAACGGGCAGGTGTATTATGTATATAACCGCGTGGAGACAATCGCGGATATTACGGCACAACTGCGCGGCGTGCTTCCGGATGCAGTGATTGAGTTTGCGCATGGCAAGATGCCGGAACGGGAACTCGAAGAGATGATGCGCCGGTTTATCCGGGGTGAGATTGACGTGCTCGTATCGACAACAATCATTGAGACAGGCCTGGATATTCCAAATGTCAACACGATCATTATCCATGATGCAGACCGGTTTGGGTTGTCCCAGCTTTATCAGCTCCGCGGACGTGTCGGACGTTCCAACCGGAGCGCGTATGCGTTTTTGTTGTATAAGCGTGACAAGATGATCAAGGAAGTTGCGGAAAAACGATTAAAAGCAATCCGGGAGTTTACAGATCTTGGCTCCGGGTATAAGATAGCAATGAAGGATTTGGAAATCCGTGGCGCAGGGAATCTGCTCGGTCAGGAGCAGTCGGGAAATATCGAGGCAGTCGGGTATGATCTGTACTGTCAGATGTTGAACGATGCAATCCGCAGATTGTCTGGGGAGACAGTACGGGAAGAGTTTACGACGGAAGTGGAACTCCCGTTAAATGCATATATTCCGGACAGTTATGTGAAGAACGAATATGTGAAGCTGGATCTCTATAAACGGATATCCAAATGCGCGAGCCGGGAGGACAACGATGCGATCATCGAGGAGGCACGTGACCGGTTTGGAGAGCCGCCGAAAGCATTTTTCCGTCTGCTTGATGTGGCATATCTGAAAGCGTTCGCGCATGAAGTCTATGTGACAGACATCAAATATGTGGGAAATGAAGTGCGTTTTTATATGCTTCCGCAGGCACCGGTGCAGCCGGAGTATCTACAGCCGCTTTTGAAACGCTACAAAGGAGCATTGAAGCTGCAGACTGGAAAACAGACGTATTTCAGAATCCAGATTTCAAAGTTGATTGAGGAAGAACTTGTATCATCCTGTGAGCGGGTGTTAGAGAATTTCCGAACATTGTATAAACCGGAGGATGTAAACCATGAAGCATAAGAAGAAAAATAAAATCCTATCCTTGTTTCTTTGTATCTGCATGGCACTTGCTGTATGCAGCGGTTGCGGAAAGTCCGGCAAAGAAACAGAAAAACCAGAGAAAAGCAGTGGAACGCTTGTCTTTCAATATGGAAACAATCTGGTGACAAAAGGGGAAGTCTATATCTATATTGAAACCGTGCGCGAGCGATATGAGATGCAGTATGGCAGTGACGTGTGGCAGACCGTGCTTCCGGATGGTGGCAAAGGAAATTCTATGGAGAACCTGACGCGGGAAGAAGTAGTGAAGGAAATTATCCGGGTAAAAACGTTGTGTGCGCATGCCGAGGAGCTTGGCGTGTCTCTTAGTGAAGACGAGATTGCCGATTTGAATGAAAAAGCAGATGCATTCTGCGAAGGACTTACGGACGAACAGCTGGAACAGACAGAAATAACAAAAGAAAAAGCGGAAAAGGTGATGCAGGAAAATGCGATTGCTTCTAAGGTGGAAGCAAAGATTCTGGATGACCGGAAAATCGAAATCTCCGATGAAGAAGCACGGATGACGACCTTTTACGACATGTATTTTGCATGCTACAGTATGGATGAAAATGGAGTTATCACGCCGTACACAGATGATGAGAAAAAACAACAGCATGAGAATGCGGTGCAGGCGTGTGCAACATTGGCAACGGCAGAATTACAGGAAAATGCAGATGCGGAAAACATCGAGAAGCTGGCAGAGTATTATCAGTTAGATCAGGCACAGATGCAGACGATGAGTCCGTCACAGATTCTGGAAACTTACGGACAGGATGTGTATGATCTGCTCTATAGTATGGAGAACGGGCAGTACAGCACGGTTGTGGAGACACAGTATGGATACCACGTATTTCAGATGATTGCACTCACAGATCAGACGAAGACGAATGAACAGAAAATTGTGCTCTATAATCAGGAGGTGCAGGATGCGTTGTCAGAGACACTGGATCAGTGGCAGAAGCAAATTGATTCAAGGTTTAAGTATCCGGACAGTGTAGATATGGATGTGTATGACAGCATCGTGAATGAGACAATCGAAAAATAAATCGTAAAATGCATATGGGGAATGCATACTTGGGGGACACAAAGAAAAACCGGCACAACGAAAAGTATGTGACAATACTTTTTGTTGTGCTTTTTTATTTGAAAAGGAGAACATATGATAATAGCAATTTGTGATGACGAACGAAGCATGCTGGATAAGGTGTATTGTTATTGTAAAAAAATAGTGCAGAAAAAGACAGAAGTTTTTTCATATACAAGACCGGAAGATTTAATGCAAGGTATTTATCGAGGAATCATACCGGATCTGCTGATTTTGGATATAGAGATGCCAAAAGTGTCTGGATTGGAATTTCAAAAGCAGTTACAGAAAAATAAGATGGACATAGACATCATATATCTGACATCTCATAGCGAGATGATGCAAGAGGCATTTGGAAGAAATGTGGTTGCTTTTTTGAATAAAGATAATTATGAAATACGACTGGCTGAGATTCTAACGAAGTATGAACAGGAGCTTTCGAAGGTACTTGAAATACAATGTGAAGGGAAAACAAAGGAACTGGAATTGAAATATGTATTATATATACAGGCATCAAATAAATATAGTGAGGTGTATTACAGACAGCCGGGGGATATAAAGACCGATTATTTGTTGTCAGGATATACGCTTTCACGCTGGCAGGAGATATTACCAGAGGATCAGTTTTGCCGAGTGGCAAGAAACGTAATATTAAATTACGGCAATGTAAAAAAGATAGACAGGGATATGGTATATATGACGGATGACAAATGTTTTAAAATTCCGAAGGGGAAGGTACGCCAATTCCGGACTGCTTACCATGCATATATGAGAAAACAGGTGGTGATTCTATGAATTTTGTGCTTCACTTTTTGGTTTTATGTATCAAGTTTGCATGTATCGTTTTGGTTATGCAGATTGTTTTTGGCAGCAGGACGCGGTGGAAGCAACGAGGATGGATTCTTCGTATCGTAATATGTGCGTGTGTGCTACTTATAGAGACATGGATGGAATATGTGGCAATGACTTATAATGAGGCAGATATGTCTCCGATTTTGCATTTGTTCTGTGCCTGTCTGGTAATGGATTTGAAAACGACGGATTGCACACGGAAAACGATACTTGCATATCTGCTAGTGGAAACATTGGGTGTTGTTATAGCATTAGTAGGTTTTAATTGTTTTGCAATAAGGATCGATAGTTTTTATGAGAATCCATCGTTAGATATGATAAATATAGCCGTGGAATGTGTTCTTTTGGCGTTGATAGCCTATTTATTAAGAGAAAACAGAAAAACGGTTACGGTTACAATACCGGCATTCATATTTGCACTGCTTGTTGAACTGTTGGTTGCTTTGCAAATAGCATTTGTGACATATGTATTGGGAGATGGTGTCAGAAATAATGTGCGGGCAGAAAATACATATGTGATTATCGTCATGCTGGGTTCCTCATTTTGTATGGCGTTATATTTCTTATATATTCATAAGTCTGAACAGATAAGGGATTTGCAGAAGCAGCAGATTGCAATCTACAGAAGAGAACAGGAACTTACAAAGAATTATTATACAAGATTGTATGAGAAGAATGAACAGACAAGAGCTAGACAGCATGATATGCATCACATGTTACAGACCGTTGAGGCCATGATGAAAGAGGGAGAATATGAAAAAACTCTGGCGTTCATTCAAAAATGGAAAAAGTCAGAGGGAACAAAAAATAAAATTATCTATTCGCAAAATCGAATCGTCGATGCCGTGATCGATGGCGTATTGGGATCAGAACTCGAACAAAATGAGATCACATTGAATTACAATGGGAAAATACCGCAACAGATTGGAATCGATGATTTGGATCTGTGTTTACTGATATCGAATCTTTTGGAGAATGCGAAGGAGGCTGTACAAAAATTAGATATGGGTAAGAGACAAATCGGACTGGAAATTGGAAGAAAAGAAAGTCTGGTTTGTATCAATATAAGGAATCCATATACACAGGGAGGGGAATGTGTAAAGGAAGAAGGGTGGCATGGATACGGTCTGAAAAATGTGAAGGATATAGTAGAAAAATATCATGGGGAAATAGAGGTACAGGATGGAAATAATATATTTACAGTAAGTATCATTCTGGAAAGTGCTCAAAATGAATAAAAACTTCCGTTTCGCGAATAAAACTTCCCTTTCACGAAGCAAACGTTGAAAAACAGGGACGTGTATGGTTGTATAGATATTGTAAGCGCTTACAAAAATACACGAAAGGGGAAGTTATTATTTTAATTAAATTAGATTTTTGGAAATGGATAAAAAGAATTTTTGGGTAATGTACAGAAGGGAGAAAATCAAATGAGTAAAAAAGTTAAAATTATAGCACTGATGTTTGCGCTAATTGTTGTTGGGGCGGCAGGAACATATGTTGCAAAAGCAGGAGAGATTTCGTTTAATGTCACAGTGAATCAAAATGTGATGAACAAAGATCCGTTGTCACGTAAAGAAATAAAAACAAATAGAAATGACAACTATTATCCAAATGATTATTTTAAAGTTGAACCTACGCATTTTTCTTCACCGGGAACCATAAAATTAAGATCAGTTTATAGAGATGATACATCTCAGTCTTCGCCATATCATTTATTGTCAAGCATATATGTTAAGAAGCCAGCGCAGGCATATAAATATGGATGTGCGGTTCATGTAGGGCATTACTATTATTTGCAGACGATGTATGGAACAGGTTCAAGTAAAGAAATAAATGTTAAAGGCCTGTATAATCCTTGATTACGCAGAGGAGAAGAAAAAGTGAAAAAAATTCAATTTATTTTAATGTGTATAACGGTTGTTTGCGTGTTGGCAGGGTGCAATGCTAAACGTAATAGTGGAAATCCTGCAACGCAAAGTGATGCAGTAAAGATGGATCAGAATCAATCGACAGATCAGTTTCCGACTCAATACAGTGCAGAGGATAAAAATGTCACTTTTTCTTGCGAAGTGTTGGCACCGGAATCACCGGTGCTGACAGTTTCGACTGCAAAAAAGGCCAAGGTAAAATGTTTGGAACTGGGCGAAAAAATGATTGCAGATGAAACTATCGTGCAATCGACTGTTTGGGATTCTGATGGCTCAGATACGGTTTATGATGGGAAAAGGGAAATAACCGAGCAGGAAATTGCCGATAATGTTGAAGTTATGTATAGTTTTGGTGAACAGTCTTTGGTCAATATAGGGAGAAATAGTTTATATTTATTTAAAGATTGGAATTCTGTCACAGATGTACTAAAACTGGGACAGGAAGATGAAGGTTATAATGGAGACCTCTATAAGAATAATAAAGGTTTTGATTTTTGTTCAAAAGAAAAGATAGTAGAGGATCTGGAAGAACTGGTACATATGTATACAAATGTAGAAGATATTATAGAGACTGTTTATTGTGTTGATTCTGAACTTTTAAACAAATGTAAAGATCCGGACAGACAAAAGGATTCGTTTTCGAAGGATGCAGATGGGTATTATATTTGTATGAGACAAGAACTGCAAGGAATTCCTGTAAAGGGGTGTGATGTGGATAATTATACTGAATACGCCGGAAATACGCCTATTATAGCGTATTATACAGAATCAGGATGGCGTGAAATGATTATTGACGGAAGCATGTTATATGAGTTTAACACAACTGATACGGAAATTGAGCTTGCTCAATTTGAAGATGTGGTGAAGACGGTTTCTGATTATTACAATTCTATGATAACGGAGAATACATATGAAGTTTATCGGGCAACATTATATAATTTCGTAAAAAAGAATGGGGAAGTGATACCGGTCTGGATATTCAAAACATATGAAAGATATCCGGATGGATATTTCAGATGTGATCAGTTAGATATACATGCAGTGACAGGAGAGGTGTTTACTGTTTATGATTAAACATGATTGGAGAAGAGCTCTAGGAATTAATTTTCTATTGAGTATTGGAATTTCTATATTAGTTATGTATGCAATTGTTTATGAGACAAAATTGCAGGGGGATTCCGTGTTGTCGATTATTGATATGAATCTGTATTTATGTGAGTATATGATTGTGTTTGCAATGGCAACAATTCCGTATGCACATGCGTTTATAGATGATTTTGAAAGAAAAATTGTTTATCAGGTTGTGACACGGACAAAACTAAAAAAATACGTACTTAGTAAGACGGCAACGATTTTTGTTACAGCAGTACTTGTAATAGCAATATCTATGCTTCTGTTTGTACTGTCATTACGGATACGGGGGTATGCGTGGGTATCGGAGGACTTGTTTGACACATATGGGACCTCTGGGTATCGGGATATGGAGCTTTGGTGGATGGTCGAGAAACATTATAATGTTCTGTTTTATATCGTTTCAGGAGTGCAAATGGGGATGCTGGCGGGTATTGTTGCGCTGGTATCAACTTGGTTTTCTTTATATGTAAAGAATCGAATGATGATAACTATTTTGCCTGTGATGTGCCTATATATTATGTACAAATATTTGGATGGCTTTTTGGGATATGGATATGGGATCTATGGACTTTTTAATGTTTTTCAAAATGATGTAAACTTGGGACATTCTTATACTTTACGGGCAGTAATAACTGCACTGGTCGTATATGGATTGCTGACAATTGCAATCTATGGAAAGATAAAGAGGATGATTAAAAATGACTAAAGATATGGGATATTTTAGATATTTAAGAGGTAATATAACATCAAAAATCTTTTCAATTCGTATACTTGTTATTTGTCTTGTACAGTTTCTTTTTCATGATTCGGTTGTGCGATCTATTAATACGTTATCATTACAATATGATGAGGATGTATCACCATTTTTGTTCCCTCTTATGTGTGGTTCGTTAGTGTTTATAATGATCTTCGGTTTCTGTGTATTATATTTGTTTTCTGAGGTTCCGTATATGAATCAGAAGGAACTGTATTATATAATACGTAGTGGACGGTTTAAATGGCTTTTTGCGCAGGAGATAACAATAACAGTGCTGGCCATTTTTCTGATCGTATATAGCTTTTTGATAGATATTATCCGAGTATTTCCTCATTTATCATTTGCGGATACATGGGATCGTATAGAAATGTCACTTGCGTATGGAACGTTATCTACAGATGAGGTGCTATTTGAAATGGACATTTTACAAATGTACTCACCGTTTGAAATTATGTTGTATGGATCTGTTGTGGGATTTTTGGTAGTTAACTTTGTAGGGCATCTTATGTATACACTTAGTTTGGTATTTCACAGATTGGTAGCTGTCTTAGTAGGCAGCATATTGGCACTTATGCCAATAGTAACTTTTAACACAAGTTATATTTTTCGGTTTGTATATTATGTATCTCCATTTTCGTGGATATCACCGGGATATATTGTTCGTTCTGTAAGTGTGCCAAATTTGGTTTATAAAATAGCAGCGTGTTTGGCTGGTGCAATCATTTGTATATGTGTAGATTGCATTGTAATAAAAAATCGAGATTTTGACTGGACTGTGGAGGAATAAATAATATGACGGTAATACAGGTAAAAAACGCTTGTAAAAGTTTTAAAAACCATAAGGTTTTGGATCATGTATCAATCAACTGTGAACAGGGAGAATGTGTTGGAATCGTTGGAAGAAACGGATGTGGGAAAACAGTTTTGTTTAAATGTATATGTGGACTATATTGTCTGGATGAAGGGGAAATCTATGTAGACGGAAGAAAGAAGAATGATGAAGAGATATTGCAGGATATCGGTATTATTATTGAAAATCCCGCGTTCTTAGAACGGTATAGTGGAAAGAAAAACCTGGAACTTTTGTATGAAATACGGAATAAAAAAAATACAGCGTATATTGAAGAGGTAATAAAAAAGGTTGGATTAGATCCTGAATTGAAAGATCATGTAAAAAAATATTCGATGGGGATGAAACAGCGATTGGCAATTGCGCAGGCGATTATGGAAAATCCGCATATTTTAATCTTTGATGAACCGATGAATGGATTAGATGCACAGGGAGTTGAAGATATACGAAAGCTTTTATTGGATTTGAAAAAACAGGGAGTTACGATGCTGTTGGCAAGTCATAATAAAGAGGATATTCAGATTCTGTGTGATAAAGTCTATGAGATGGACGCAGGAGCAATTTCGGAAATCGAGTTAAGATCTCAGTATTAGAAATAATACTGGGATCTTTTTTTACATATTTTTATAAAAACTACTTGACAAAACTGTACCACTGTATTATTGTACTATTCAGATAATACAATAATACAAAAAAGGAGGAACAAAGATTGGCGTGGAAGTTCAACAATGAATCCCCGATCTATCTGCAGATCGTGGATGCGATAAAGATGCAGATCGCGCAGGGCACCTTGAAGCCGGGTGATCAGGTACCGGCAGTACGGGAGCTTGCGGTGACCGCAGGTGTGAATCCGAATACGATGCAGAAAGCACTTTCGGAGTTAGAGCGCGAAGGCGTGCTTTATTCCCAGCGGACCGCAGGACGATTTGTAGCAGAACCAAAGGCAGGAGGAACGAGCATGCGAGAGGAACTGAGCCAGAAGCATATACAGGTGTTTGTGGATAGTATGCGAACACTTGGATATGCAGATGGTGAGATTGTAACAGTATTGAAAGGATATTTACACAAGGAGGGAGCACATGAGTAATTTAGTAGAAATATCCGGTGTGAAGAAAGGATACGGGATCTCCAAAACTGTATTTGAGGACCTGAATCTGGTATTGCCGGAAGGAAAAATCATCGGTCTGCTGGGACCGAACGGAAGTGGTAAGACGACACTCATCAAGATGCTGGTTGGTTTGCTGCAGCCGGAGAAAGGAAGCATCCGTATCTGCGGACATGAAGTCGGACCGGAATCAAAGTCGGTTGTATCGTATCTGCCGGAGCGGACGTATTTCAACGAGTATTTAAAGATCCGCCAGCTTGTCAATATGTTCAAGGATTTCTATGCGGATTTCGACGAGGCGCGTGCATATGACATGATGCAGCTTTTGAATATCGACCCGGATATGACCTTGAAGAAGCTGTCGAAAGGTAACAAAGAGAAAGTACAGTTAATCATGGTGATGAGCCGCCGGGCAAGACTCTATGTTTTAGATGAGCCGATCGCGGGTGTCGATCCGGCTGCCAGAGACTATATCATGCAGACGATTCTTACAAACTACGATGAGAAAGCGACGATCCTGCTGTCCACACATCTGATCTCAGATATCGAGAACATATTGGATGAAGTCATCTTCATCAGGGAGGGAGAGATTCTCTGTCAGAAGGATGCGGATGCATTGCGGGCAGAAAAAGGACAGTCAATCGATGAGATATTCAGGGAGGTATTTCGATGCTAGGAAAATGTATTAAAAATGAATTTGTAAACCGTTCCGCATTTGTCGGGATGTTATCGGCGGGAGTTTTACTTTTCTCCGGTCTGGTGTTTGGCTTGGATCAGCTTTATAACCATGTGATCTGTACGACACCATTTGCAATTTTTGTGAGGTTTGTGGATGTAATCTTTGGATTTGCGATGTTTGCGGTTATGCTTATGGTTGTACTGCTTCCCTGCATGGATTTTAGAAACCGGTTCTTTAAGGATCAGGGTTATCTGACACATACATTGCCGGTGAAGACATCTACGCTGATTGGCGCACGCCTGATCTGCGATCTTGTGATGGTCGCATGGCTCGTTGCTGTGTATGGACTTTCTATCTGCATTGCAACCGGAAGTTTTACTGTCTTCGGAGATTTTGTCAGCTGGGTACAGGATGTTCTTTCCATGATGGGAAATAATGTGGATCGTGGAATGATTGTTTTGGATGGCGTGCTTCTGATCCTGATGATGTGGTTTGGTGTCCTGTTTAGTATCTGGACAATCAATGCTTCTTATTCATTTGGCCACGCATTTACGAAAGGAAAGAGACTTTGGTCTGTCGTGTTCTATATTCTTCTCGAGGTAGTGTATGCGATCCTTGTAGTTGTGATCAGTGAGATACTGTCGAGACAGGATATGGATATGTTCATGGAACAGCTCTCTTCCTCGGCAAAGCAGTGCCTGGTTTTGTTCTCGACGGCAACTGCGCTCGAAGTGATCGGAATAGCTGTGCTGGCTGTAGCAACAACGCTTACATGCAAGCATAAGCTGAACCTGGAATAAACGGACACAGATGTAAGTATCCCCCCGAATTAGGAACCATCCATTTCAGGGGGGATTTATTTTGCATTTCTAGCTGGACAGTTTGAGACACATGGAATATAATTGCTATGGGGACAAATGAAAATACATCTGTTGATCGAAGGGGGACAAACGATGAAGAAGCCAGGACGTAAAAATGCCATAATAAAATGTATTCCGCTGATTGCGGGCCTTTTATTATTGGCATTTATTTTTGTGCTTACAACAAAACGTGGATTAAAATATGCGAAAGCAGTGATGGATGAGACATTAGATTTTGCGCAGGATACGTGTGAGCGGTATGAAAATTATGAAAATGGAAACAAAGTGAAAGATTTGATTTCCCTGCAGCAAAAAGCAACGGTGATTGCAAGATATGAAAAATATGGGAAAAGACTAACCAATGCTATATTGAAGGAATATCAGGACGATACAAAGATGACAGGTGCGTTTGTCCTGGATGAAAACTTTAATACGCTTGCACAAACCGATGACAGTTGGAAAAACCTGTTTAGCGGAATCACCAAAAAAAATTATATAAAAGACATCCTGAATCACCCAGCCAAGGTATACATGGAGCGAATCAAGAAAAATAACAGAACCTATGATTTTGCGGTTGTATCGCGCAATAACCAGAAAGGTCTTGTTGTATGTTATAACGATATTACAGATAAAAAAGTTACCGAAAATGAGATTCGACTACAAAATCTTCTTTCCGGTTACCGGTTTAAAATGGACGGCATTGTTTTGATCACGGATGGAACAGACGTATTAAATTCAAACAATGAGCAGGAACAGGGAAAAAATATTTCAGACACATCTTTGAAATCTATACGCGGTGGACAACTGTGTGTTGTAAAGTACAAAGGCAGACGGTGGTATGGAAGCCTGCGTATATACAAAAATTACAGTATATATGCGCTGGTGCCCGGGAAAATGGTATTTATGAACAGACGGAGCATCATGACATATGGTGTAGCGATTTATATTGTCTGCGTGTTGATCATGCTGTTTCTATATATGCATACAACAAGAATAAATATGAGAAAACTGCAGGAGCAGCTGCAGACGATTGCTGCCATTGGAAGTATTTACACAGCCAATTTCCTGATTCACATAGATACTGGCAGCTGGGAAAAAATTACATTGCCGCCTGCATTGGAAGACAAGATGAAAAGAGACTGGACTGCGTGGGAGATGCTGCAGTTCTTTGTAGAGAAATTTATAGCGGAACCATATCGGAACGGATACCGGCAATTTGCAAATCTGCATACGATGGAGGAGCGTCTTTCTGAAAACACGGTTATAACATACGAATCAGAGAGTGTGGATGGAAAGTGGCTCAGTTCCCAGGTTATTCCACAGAAGAAAACAGAAGACGGACATATCCATTCCGTATTCCTTTTGATACGGGATCTGACTGAGGAACGTCAGAAAGAACTGAAATATCAACAGGAACTGTGTGCGGCAGCCAAACGGGAAAAAAATGCCAACATTGCAAAGACAGAGTATCTGTGCTATTTGAATCAGGAAATGCGGAATCAGGTGGAAGGAATCCGTGGTATGGTAGAAATCAGCAGACAGAATGCAGATGATCCGGGGAAACAGGAACAATGCAGAGGGCAGGTTATGAAGATAACGGGGCAGATGCTGGATGGACTAGAAGATATGCCAGGTGTGCTTGGTAAAATCGAACCATTGGCATGCCGCAAAATATTCCATATGAGCCACTTGTATAGAGAAATAGCGGTTATGATTGAAAGCCTTGCGCAGGAGGTGAATGTGCCGATCGAGATACAGAATTTCTCCGGAGAACATACACAGGTGATAGGAAATGCAGATTATATCCGGCATATCATGCAATATATGGCAAGTAATGCAATCAAATATAACATGAAGGGAAAAACATTGAACATATCCTGTAGGGAAGTTTCTGCAGAGAAAGGAATTGTCACTTATGCATTTGGATGCGGTGCTGCAGAAACTTATCTACAAGAAGATAAAAAAACGGAAGTCCAGTTGCTTTTTACGCTGGACCTGTTAGATGATAACCGATATCTATTTACGACCGGTGGAACCGAATCCGCCGGCACCACGTTCCGTATCGCCTAGCTCGTCCACAACTTCAAACTGCCCAACGATATAAGGGGTGATGACGAGCTGGGCAATGCGTTCCTTTGGCTCAATCGTCTGAGGTGTTGTTCCGTGGTTGTGAAGTGCAATCATGAATTCGCCACGGTAATCGGAGTCTACGACACCGACCTTGTTGGCAGGTGCGAGATTGCGCTTGCAGGCGAGGCCGCTGCGCGCATAGATGAGTCCGGCATAGCCTTCCGGAATTTCCATGGCAAGTCCGGTGTGCACCATAACTGTCTCGTGTGGCGCAATGGTAAGTGGGGCATCTAAGCAGGCATAGATATCTGCACCGGCAGCATTTGCGGAACCATAAGTAGGAAGCACCGCATTCTCATTTAATTTCTTGACATTTACATGCATTGTAGTAATCATGTGTTCTCCTTTTTCTGTTTGTGTGTTTCACAAATGCCTACATATATTCGTTGGCGAGCACCGTATGCCCTTCGGCAAGTGACTGTTTCACATCAATGATCCGCTGGTTAGAGGAACCGCGGAATCGGAGCGAGAGATTCTTCTTATCCAGCTCAAATTCACCGTCCACCAGAATGTCCAGGCAGCTGACAAGCTCCCGTGTCTCAGCCCAGTTGATCATCATTTTCTGCTGAATATCCTTTTCAAAATCATATCCGGTATAGCACCACAGATCCTTCTTTGGATAGAGTGCCTTGAACCGGCGGAGCAATGGGAGAAGCCCCTGCTGGTTCACATATTCAAATGGCTCCCCTCCAAGAAGGGAAAGCCCACGGATATAATCGGGCTTCAGATACTCCAGAATCTGATCAATCTCAGCTTCCGTAAAAGGCTTTCCGTATTGGAAATCCCAGGTTTCTTCATTAAAACATCCTTTGCAGTGATGACTGCAGCCGGACACGAACAGGGATACGCGTACCCCCGGTCCGTTTGCAACATCAATGCGTTTGATATCTGCATAATTCACATTTTACACCTGCCAATCTTAGAGATGAAGCACACGTGCTTTGATCTCTTTTGTTTTGCCTACATTCCAGAAGTTCTCGCCCAGATATCCGCAGGTACGACGTGTCACGTTCATCTTGGAATGATCCTTGTTTCCGCACTGTGGACATTCCCATTCGTTGTCATCGTTGATGATGATCTCGCCATCGTAATCACAGACATGGCAGTAATCGGATTTCGTGTTGAACTCCGCATACTGGATGTTGTCGTAGATGAACCGGACGATCTCTTCGAGTGCCTCTAGGTTGTTGCGCATGTTTGGAATCTCGACATAGGAGATCGCGCCACCGGAGGAAATCGTCTGGAACTGGCTCTCAAACCGGAACTTACTGAACGCATCGATCTTCTCGCGTACATCCACGTGGTAAGAGTTGGTGTAATATCCTTTATCGGTTATATCCGGAATCGTTCCGAAACGCTCCTGATCGATTCTTGCGAAACGGTAGCAGAGGCTTTCTGCCGGCGTTCCGTACAGACCGAATCCAAGTCCTGTCTCTTCCTTCCATGTATCGCATGCCTTGCGCAGGCGTTTCATCACACGTAAAGCGAATTTTTCACCATCCGGATCGGTATGGCTCTTACCGGTCATAAGCTTGGTTGTCTCGTAGAGACCGATATAACCGAGGGAGATGGTTGAATAACCATCCATCAGCAACGGATCGATCTTTTCACCTTTTTTCAGTCGGGCAATCGCACCATACTGCCAGTGAACCGGGCTGACATCGGAAGTGACACCAAGCAGTGCATTGTGTCGGCACATCAAAGCTTCGTAACACAGATCCAGACGCTCATCAAGCAGGCTCCAGAACTTCTCTTCGTTGCCCTTTGCCAGAATACCGATCTGTGGGAGGTTCAAGGATACAACACCCTGGTTGAAACGGCCTTCCCACTTATAATTTCCGTTCTCATCCTTCCAAGGGGAGAGGAAGGAACGACATCCCATACAGGAGAATACATTGCCTTCGTAGTTCTCACGCATCTTCTTCGCAGAGATATAATCCGGATACAGACGCTTCGCCGAGCATTTCACCGCAAGCCTGGTAATGTAATCATACTTGCCGCCCTTTAAGCAGTTGTGCTCGTCTAAGACATAGATCAGCTTCGGGAAAGCAGGGGTTACATAGACGCCCTTCTCATTCTTGATTCCCTCGAGACGCTGCCGGAGGATCTCCTCGACGATGGTTGCATTTTCTTCGATATATTCATCGTTTGGATCAAGATTTAAAAACAATGTGACAAATGGTGACTGACCGTTCGTTGTCATCAATGTGTTGATCTGGTACTGGATTGTCTGGACACCGGAACGAAGCTCATCTTGCAGTCGGTCCTGTGTCAGCTGCTCGATGGTTTCCTCGTCGAGCTTGTCGCCGAATTCCGCCTCAATCTTTGATCTGTATTTGTTGTAGCTCTTGCGCAGATATTTTCCGAGATGACGGATATCTACGGACTGTCCGCCATACTGGCTGCTTGCAACCGAGGAAATAATCTGTGTCATAACGGTACATGCAACCTGGAAACTCTTCGGGCTCTCAATCAGTTTGCCGTTCATGACTGTGCCATTGTCAAGCATGTCGCCGATATTGATCAGGCAGCAGTTGAAGATCGGTTGCAGAAAATAATCGGCATCGTGGAAATGCAGAACCCCTTCGTCGTGTGCTTTGGAGATCTTCTCCGGAAGCAGGACACGACGGGTAAGATCCTTGGATACCTCGCCTGCGATTAAGTCACGCTGGGTGGATGCAACCGTTGCATTTTTATTTGAATTTTCTTCCATAACATCTTTGTTACGGTTCTTGATCAGACTTAAGATAGAATCGTCCGTTGTGTTCGCCTTACGGACGAGCTCTCTGGTGTAGCGATAGATGATGTACGTCTTCGCAAGCACGAATTTTCTGTCGTCCATCAGCTTCTGCTCGATAATATCCTGGATATCCTCGACCAGCATACGTGGGCGGTTTCTGCTCTCGATGCTTTCTACGATTTCTTCGATTTTCTCTTCTGAGACCTTCTCGCAGTCTTCAACTTCGGCATTTGCTTTTTTGATTGCGGTGATGATCTTGCTCCGGTCATAATTTACGGTATGACCGTCCCTTTTGATAACTTTCATGAATCCTTCTCCTAAACTTTTCCTGATAAAACATGTGTATGATTCTCCTGCTTTTATGCCCGGCTTTTATGCCACCCCAAAAAAGCGGGAATACGGTTTTTCATTATAGCATCTGCAGATTTGTTTGTAAATATCAAAAACACTAAATATAGTATTTTACATGTGCGATCTGACAAGATATTGCGATTTGCAAATGGACAAAAATGCCGGAAAATATAGGAAATATGCAATGTTATGCCATAGGGCGAAGAAAAGATGAAATGCATTTTTGCGTTTACGTAGTGTGATTTCTTTGTGAATTATGAAATTAGGCTTTTCATTTCCTTTAAAATATGGTATAAAAGCAAGGGATTGAAGTTTTTAAATCCGGAGTGAAAAAGATATAGAAGGGATATGTTTTTATTATGAAGAAGCAGTTTCGGGCACTTGGTTATGTGCTTAGTCTGGCACTCGGTATGACAATGCTCACCGGATGCGGAAAAAAAGTGGATGGTGTAGACCAGCAGAGTATGATTGACAAGTATGCGGCATATTGTGATTTGCCGGATTATAAGGGGCTTGAATATACAGAGACGAAGTCAACTGTCACAGATGCGGATGTAAAGAGCAAGATTGATTCTTTACTGGAACAGTATGCAACGAAGACTCAGGTGAAGGAAGGAACCGTGAAGGAAGGGGACAATGTCAATATTGATTTTGTCGGCAGCCTGGATGGGGAAGAGTTCGAAGGTGGAAATTCGAACGGACAGGGCTATGACCTGACACTTGGCAGTGGTTCTATGATTCCGGGATTTGAGGATGGAATTATCGGACACAAGATTGGTGAGACATTTAATATCAAGGCAACGTTCCCGGAGAATTATGGAAAAGATGAGCTGAATGGTAAGGAAGCTGATTTTAAGATTACAATCAACTATAAGACGGATAAGCAGCTCCCGGAATATAATGATGAGTTTGTAGCAAGCTATACAGATGCGGCATCAATTCTTGAATATGAGGATTCTGTGCGCAAGGACCTTGTAGAGCAGAAGGATGAGTCGGACAAGAGCCAGAATGAAAGTGCAATCATGCAGGTGCTTGTGGAAAAGGTGACATACAACAAGTATCCGGAACAGGAGATGCAGGATCTGATTGATAAGAGTATTGCTCAGCAGGAGCAGGCAGCTTCAAGCTATGGGTATTCACTTGGTGATTATGTGACAGCCAGATATGGTTTCCAGAGTGAGGATGATTTCCGCGATTATGTAAAGGGGCTTGCAGAGGATTACATGAAGGAAAAAATCGCAGTCTGTGCGGTAGCAAAGGATGCTGAGATTACAGTTTCCAAGGAAGAAGTTGATAATTATAAGAAGAAGATTATGGATTATTACAGCTATGAGGATGAGTCAAAGCTGAATGAGAATTATTCTTCTGAAGATCTGGTATATTATGCGTTGGCTGAGAAGGTTGTGGATTTCCTGCTTGAGAATGGTAAGCCGGTAGAAGCAACTGCAACAGATGCAGCCGCACAGACAACAGAAGCTGAAACAGCGTCGGATGCTTCTGAAAGTGATGCAGAGTAACCGGTTGTAAGTCAGTTGTTTTAAGTAATATCGCGTTTTGTATGGTGTCGGGTTTATTTAAAATTTGTTATTGACAAGGCCTTAAATAAATGATATGATACGAAACGCAGTACGCGGAAGTGGCGGAATAGGCAGACGCGCAGGCTTCAGGTGCCTGTGGTAGCAATACCGTGTGGGTTCAAGTCCCATCTTCCGCATCAAAAAAGGATAGGCAATTGCCTGTCCTTTTTTTTCGATATAAACTGCTTGCCCATATAGGATATGTTTGGTAAAATAAAAATACTATGGGAAAGAAAGTATCTACAAAATTTCATAGGATGCGCCCGGAAGATTTTAAGCGTGAGATCGAGCTTGGACGGAAAAAGGCGGATTTCAAGATTCCGGCATCTGTGGTAAAACAGTTTGAGATTGATGAATTGCATGAAGAAGGACGACTTTGTTACCGTCTGGTACCAAAACAGGACTTCAACGGAACCTATATCATGTATCTTTATTCAAGCAAGCTCTGTTTTCGGATGAATACCGCAGAGTGGTTGTTTATTGCCCGTGTGGCACAGGCCTGCCATGCAGGTGTGTTCGTGCCGATGTATCCGCTTGCACCGGAACATTGCTGTCGGGAAGTTTTTCAGATGCTTGTTCCGGCATATACGAATTGTACGAAGGGCCAGGACGTGGAACGCGTGATCCTGATGGGAAGCGGCGCCGGTGGAGGTCTGGCTTTGTCGCTTGCAATGCTCGCCTGGCGGGAAGGCATGCGGAAACCGGATCAGCTCTATCTGTTGTCGCCGCTTATGGATACGGAATTTTTTGACCGTGGACTTGAACAGGAACTGCTGGAAAAATCCGCACACACACGTTGGACGTTTTACAACGAGCATGTGAAGGAATTCCTGAATTCTTACTGGGTGCGCGATTATGCAGTAAAGACAGAGTATACAAGCCCATATTATGGAGATATGACAGATATCTGTGACGATGTGGTGATTTTTTCCGGCGTGCAGGATTTGTATCATTGCTATGCCCGGGAATTTTATAAAAAAGCGAAAAAGTCTGGTGTGAATATCCGTTTCTTTGAGTTTGAAGAAGAAGCGGAGGATTTCATGCTTTATGACCGGACGAAGGAACACAAAAAAGCCGAGGGATTTTTGATCGACAGTATCAATGGGACTTACAACACATCGCTTCGTGCAATCTATCCACTCAAGATGATGTCTGACTGGACGAAGAGATTCCCGGAGTATTTCAAGGATGACTGGGCTTCCAAATTTATATATGATAACAAGTTCGATTTCACAAAGCTGAATCCGCACATCAGTGCATATCAGAATGTGCGCGTGGCTGCGGATATGAGTGCTTGCGATACACTGGTGCGCCGGTTTATACAGGAGTTTCCGTTTGGGACAGTTATCCATCTGGCCTGTCGTTTGGACAACATGTTTGGACGCGTGGATAATGGTACAATTCAATGGTTCAGCGTGGATTCCCACAATATCATGTCTATCCGCCGGTCTATGTATGGCGAACGGGAGCGGGAGAAGACAATCGGGAGACGCCTGATGGATTTCTCCTGGATGGATGAAATCAATTGCAAACAGAATCAGGGCGTATTGTTTGTATGTGACGATGGATTTTCTTATCTTGGTAAAAATGAAGTGCGGGATCTGATCGAAAAAATCCGGATGACATTTCCTGGATCCAGGCTTGTGTTTACAGCTTCTACGACGGTCGCAAATTTTGCTGCTAACGCATGGAAACACAGCCAGACTGTTTTGAAACGCCGGAAACGCCGTTTTTCTGTCAATGACGCGGAACAGCTGCTTGGTGCATGGAGACCGGATTACAGATTGATTGAGGAACAGCCGATCATGCGCTATATAGAGATTCCACGGGATGTCGGGTTTATTACAAAACTGATGTGCAAGTATAACCGGGTCGGGTATAATCACCGGATTGTGAGTGTCAGACTTGGAAGTGAAGAATATAAAATTAATTATCAATATTAAAGGTCGTCTATTCTCCTTTGGAATGGGCGGCTTTTGTGCAATGAACCATCCTGCGGAAATGATGTCTGCATGGCTGGAACAGACAGGAGGTGTCACGGTATGCTTGTGGCAGAAAATCTCGTAAAAACATTTGAACGGAATGAAAAGAAACATAAAAAAGTGACATTTGAGGCGGTCAGCCATGTGAGCCTGCAGGTGCAGGCGGGGGAAATCGTCGGTGTGCTTGGACCAAATGGCGCAGGCAAGACAACGCTTCTCCGGATGCTTGGCTGCCTGATGCAGCCAACCGGGGGAATGATTCAGTATATGGATGAGCAGAAAAATCTGCTGACGAAACCGACGGACATAAAAAGAAAAATCGGGTATCTGTCGGGGAATACAAAGCTATATGGAAGGCTTAGTACCCGGGAACTTCTGACAATCGCAGGGACCATCTATGGCTTGTCAGACCGTGAAATCAATGAACGGATTGATGAGATTGTCGAGATCCTTTCCTTGCAGGAATTCGTCGATAACCGGATTGAAAAGCTGTCCACGGGACAGACACAGCGGGCATCTATTTCACGTTGCCTGATTCACAGTCCCAGTCTTTATATCTTTGATGAGCCGACACTTGGACTTGATATTGTGAGCAGCAGTGCAATCGTCGATTTTATGCAGCGGGAAAAACAAAAAGGAAAAGCAGTGCTATATTCTACACATTATATGGAGGAAGCGGAGCTTCTGTGTGACCGTATTCTGATGCTTGCGCACGGAACGGTGATTGCACAGGGGACGCTTGCAGAGATTTATGAACAGACAGACAGTAAAAATCTGCGGGATGCATTCCGGGTGCTTATGAACCAGGATGTAGAGATCGCATCTGCGTGATGCGCATGTGCAGGCAGAGCGGTGGATGTTATAGCGGAGTCTATACGAGGAGGAAATGTTATGAATTTGCGAATTATCCGGCAATTATATAAAAAAGAGATGCTGGATGTCCTGCGGGACAAGAAAACAGTAATCATGATGCTGATCGTACCGATTCTCATCTATCCGTTGATGTTTGTCGGTGGTATGGTCATGATGTCGAAGGTGACAACGCAGATGGATGAACAAACGTATGAAATTGCGGTTGATTTCATGGATACGAATCCGGAGCTTGTCCGGATGTTTCTGCACCCGGATGATGACACGCTGCATTTCAAGCTGTGCGATCTGAATGTCATGAATGCAGATATTTCGATGATCCTGCGGGGAGAAAAGATCAATGCCATTGTATATGAAAATGAAGATGGAACCGGATATAATATCGCGTATCTGTCCTCGGTTACGAATTCAAGCTATGCGGAACAGAAGGTGCGTCAGGTACTTGAAGCATATTCGGATTCCCTGACGAATCAGAGCTTAGAGGAGGCGGGCTTAGATCCGGATGCGATTCTGCATCCGATTCAGGTGGAGGCCGACGATCGTGCGACGACCGAGGAGTCGACCGGAAGCCTGCTCGGTGTGATCGTGCCATTTATGCTTGTTGTGAGTCTGCTGATGGGAACGATGTACCCGGCAATCGATACGACAGCCGGAGAACGGGAACGCGGAACGCTGGAGACGATTCTGACGCTTCCGGTCACGAATCAGGAACTGATATTCAGCAAATTCCTGACCGTGGGTACGATTGGAATCGCATCTGCGCTGTTGAATGTACTATCCATGGGTGGAATCGGCATCTATGTCTATAAGCTTGCGGCACAGACAATGGCGCTGCAGCAGGGGATCCGTATATCCCGGTTTGTTCCGGCAATTTTTGTCTGCGCGCTGTGCGTGCTCGCATTTGCTGTGCTGATCAGTGCACTTTCCATGTGCTTTTGCGTATTTGCGAAGACGTATAAGGAGGCGAACAACTATATCACACCGCTTATGCTGCTTGTGATGTTCGCGTCATTTGTCGGATTTATGCCGAACGTATCGCTTACCCGGAATATGGCACTCGTTCCGGTTGCGAATATCTGCCTGCTGATCCGGGATCTGCTGGCATTTAAGTTCAGCTTCTCGACGATTACGATTGTGCTGTTTAGCAACATCGCCTATGGTGTGATTGCGGTGCTTTTGCTCGGAAAGCTTTATAACAGTGAGGCAATCCTGTTCGGAGATGGGACCGGAGATATACAGATCTTCGAACGGAGAAGCAACATGACCAAAGGCGGAGTACCTTCGGTTGGAGATGCCTGTCTGGCGCTTCCGATCGTGCTTGTCCTGATGATCTATGTGGGCGGCTTTGCAAGTACGAAGGGAATGCTTACTGGGCTTTTTGCAACGCAGGGGATCGTGGCGGGCGTGCCGGTTTTGATGACAATTTATACGAAGAAGGACTGGAAGAAGACGTTCCGGATCCGTCTTTGCAGGCCTGGATTTTTGGTGGGAGGAATCTTCCTGATTCTCGGTGCGATCGCACTTGGCATGATCGTAACATCGATGACAAGCCTTCTGTTCCCAAACAGTGCGGATGCGATGACAACATCGATGGATGAGATCTATCGGATGGGGTATGGAGTAAGTATTCTGATCGTTGCGCTGCTTCCTGCCGTGTGTGAGGAGCTTTTGTTCCGGGGATTTCTGTATTCTTCGTTTGAAGCGCGGATGACACAGGGAAAGGCAATCGTACTCGTATCTGTGATATTCGGTCTCTATCATATGAACGTCGTGCAGTCAACGACGACCGCGGTGATTGGACTGGCAATCTGTTATCTGTCGGCACAGTCGGAGAGTCTGTTCCCCGGAATTTTGATGCATTTTCTGAACAATGCACTTTCGGTGACACTGACATTTTATTCGGATGCGGTATCGAAATATTTGAAAGGGAATTCGGGAACACCGGGTGTTGTGTTCGAGTTGATTTATATACTTGTATTTGGAATCGTGTTCTGCATAATCGGCACGAAAATTGTGAAAATTACGCGAAAAAAATGCACATCAATTGAGCCGGTCGCGAAGATGTGATATGATAATACAGGTCGTCGCACAGATGCCGGTCTATGGTGTGAAATCTGGTTTATGTGATGGTGAACAACAGAAATAAGAAATTTTAGACAGATTCAGAGAAGGAATACATATGAATGAGAAAAAAAGAGAGTATGAAATAAACTGGCCACATGTAATTCTGGTTGGAGCAATTGCAGTTGTGCTTGTGTTGATTGGGGTTGTGATTGGCGTAAATATTGGCGCACGGAATAAATCCAAACCGGTTCCGGTAACCGGTTCGGGGTATACGTGGAGTCTGCAGCCGGGAGCGGAAGCGCAGATGATCTATGCGAATTTCTGGCAATTTGCAAAGGCAAGCTATGTGCTTGTGGGAGACATTCCAAATTGCGAGTTTTACAAGATCGTAAAAGAAGTACCAAGAAATGATTTTCAAACGGACAACTTCTCAATCGATGAGGGCGATGAAAGCGCGCGGATGTATTATCATGCAGACGATGGAAGTAAATTGTCCGAACTTGCAGTGGATGTATCCTCCTATCAGTCGGCACTTGATTGGGATGCACTGAAACAGGCGGGCGTGACGATTGCATTTATACGGGCGGGATACCGGGGGTATGGCGCCGAAGGAAAACTTGTGACAGATGAGATGTTCCAGACGCATATCGAAGCAGCGAAGGCAGCAGGCATGAAAGTTGGCATCTATTTTTACAGTCAGGCGTTAAATTACGACGAGGGTGTTGCAGAAGCACAGTATGCGTTGAATCTGGTCAGGGAGTATGCACTGGATATGCCGGTCGCCATCGATACAGAGGAAGTGTATGCAGATGGGGCAAGGACGGCAGATCTTACGAATGATGCCCGGACGGACGGTGTCGTTGGATTTTGCGAGACGGTAAAAAATGCAGGCTATACACCGATGATCTATTCCAACCGTAACTGGTTTGTGCAGAAACTGGACATGACCAGACTTGGTTCGTATAAGTTATGGCTGGCGCATTATGCAAACCAGCCGGATTTTCCATATCTGTATTCCGGCTGGCAGTATACAGGAACCGGAAAGATTGCAGGAATTGAGCAGGAACTGGATTTGAATGTCTGGATGGAAGGTAGTGTATATTAGATTGGTTTTATGTAAAAAGAGCAGGTGGAAAATTGATTCACCTGCTCTTTTTAGATTCCATTTTTGTGATTACATATTCCATAGACCGTATGCAGGAATATTCAGGGTGTCACCATCCAGACAGACTTGATTGAAACTTACTTTTACAACAATATCGGTGTTTGGATTTTTGCTGCGGAATGTCTTGATATTTTGCGCTTTTGTATTTGGCACAAATCGGATATCAACGGGTACCGGTGCATTTTCGCCTTCATAGACAAATGGTACACGTGCGGTCGCACCGGATACCCAATAGTACAGGTAAGGTATCTTGGAACTTAGTTCCTGGAATATAAACTGTTCTGCGATTGCACCGTTTTTTTCAGCCAGGATCTCATTTACATCGATTTCTTCGCTCATGGGAAGACCGTATGCTGCCCGGAGCAGCCCGTGATCAATCAGGAAGAGCTCGAAAGATTTGTAATCAACATGAGACTCCAAAGGGAGGGTTCCGCTTGTAAGGCGCGGAAGTTTTCGGGTGATTCCAAGATTACATAACATCTGCGTGGCTTCGGCATATTCGCGGCTCCGCGCATTCGAATCCACAGATTTGTACATGAACTTCTTGTTTTCACGTGCAAGCTGCTCCGGGATGCTTCGGAAAATACGCTTGCAACGCTGGTAAAGGGCACTGTTATATGTTTGCTTTGCCAACTGCATGTAATCGTCCAGCAACGCTTCCTGCATAGGGCGGATAATTGACAGATCGCGGTTCTTCAAATAAGCGTGTACAATGCCGGGCATGCCTCCGACTAGCAGATATTCACGCAACATGGAAGTGATTACACCAATCTCCAGGTTTGTGAGAGGATTGTTTTTGTTCCTGGAAATCGCATCTAAAAACGGATGTGCTTTGCTTGCAATCATGTATTCTTCAAATGTCATTGGCCGCATGCGCAGGATGTAGAATACATCCGGATGATTGTATTCATATTCTGTAAATTCCATCGATGAAGCAATCAGGCAGATCGTGTATTCCGGATGTCCCTTTCGGAAAGCATAGAAGAATTCTGCGCAATCCGGAACAGATTGTACTTCGTCGAAGATCAGTACGCTGTTTGTAAAATCAGCGTCCGGAAAACGCTGGGACAAGAATAAATCCAGGTTGGCTGCACCGGAAAGCGATTCGCAGCATGTGGCATCCTCTGCCAGGTTGATGTAGTATTGATTTTTAAAAAAAGCGGTGGAAAAATCTCGGACAGCCCAGGTTTTTCCGACATTTTTTGCACCCTTTACATATAGTATTTTTCGCTTTGGCTCTTCGTACCACATAGCGAAATCATTGATAATATTTCGATACATTTGCAATGCACCCCTTTGCGTATTATATATAAAAATATTTTAGTCAATAATATAGGGAGTGTCAACAAGAATTAGGTTGTTTCTACCGATTAAAAATGATATAATAAGTCTCAATTATTGTATTGATAGAAGGAGACAGAAGCGTGAAAAATAAGTGGAATAAAAATATTCTTCAACTTGGAGTTATGCTTGCACTTGCAGGTTGCGCATGTATTCTGTTTGCAGAAGTCATTAAGCAGTGGAAGTCGATTTTCGGTTTTCTCGGAAATGTCATTTCTGCGATGACACCAATCATTATCGGACTTGTAATCGCGTTTATGCTGAATCCGATCATGATTTATATCCGGCGTGGACTTTCCTTTCTGATCTGCAGGATCAGGAAAGAAGCGGAGTATGATACGGTTTACCGGAAAGTAAAGGTTCCGGCACTCATTCTGACGGTGCTTTTGTTTCTCGGATTGCTGGTTGGATTGTTGTGGCTTGTTATTCCGCGTGTGTATGAGAGCCTGACAGATCTTGTGAACAGTACAGAAGATTATATCAATTCTGCGGAGGCCTGGATCAAGAAGGTATTTTCACAGAACCAGATGATTGAAGATAAGTTGTCACAGGTGCTTGATTATGCCGAGAATAATATATTCACAATCCTGAAGGATAAGGTTATGCCGAACCTTGACACGATTGTCAAGACACTTTCTTCCGGCGTGGTTGTCGGAATCAAGGCGGTTATGAATTTCTTTATCGGACTGATTGTTATGATCTACCTGCTTATGAGCAAAGATGTGCTTCTGGCACAGTGTAAGAAAGTCATCTATTGTCTGTTTCCGAAGAAAACCGGAAATAAGATTATGGAAGGCTGCTCGTATGCGAATGTTGTGTTCGGTGGATTTATCAATGGTAAGATCTTAGATTCCTGCATTATCGGAATCATATGTTTCATATTTACTTCGGCTGTGCACATGCGGTATGCCGTGCTGATCAGTGTGGTTGTCGGTGTGACGAATATCATTCCGTTCTTCGGTCCGTTTATCGGAGCGGTACCTGGAGCGCTGCTGGCACTCATGGACGATCCGATCATGTTTGTTATATTTGTCATCTGGATTATTGTGTTGCAGCAGTTTGACGGAAATATTTTAGGCCCGTTGATTTTAGGCGATGCAACCGGAATTTCCGGTATTTGGGTGTTGCTTGCCATTTTAGTTGGCGGCGATCTGTTTGGTGTTCCGGGGATGATCCTGGGGGTACCGGTGTTTGCGTGCCTGTATGCGTTTTTTGCAGTGCAGCTGCGGGACAAGCTGCGTGCGAAGGAGTTTTCTTCCCGGACAGAGGATTATATCCGCCTGAAGAAGTTCGATGATGAAACGGGAGAGCCTATTTACCGGGAGCGTCACGACGAGAGGAAAACGTTGCGGGAGAGCCGGCTGAAACAGGTGCTTCGCCGCTGGATGGAGAAGATGCATCTGAAAAAACATGAAAATGCAGCGAAGGAAACAGTGAAAGAGACAACGGAAGAAACAGTGAAAGAAACAACGGATGAAGCGGTGAAAAAGACAACAAAATAACGAAACAGGATATAGAAAAGACAGGAATAAAGGACTACGAAGAAAAAGGAGGCGTGAGTATGGCGAAAGGAAGTTATGCTACAAAGCAGATATTAAATTGGATGGAGTATTTTTCGAAGGAGATGCAGGTGAGTCCGGAAAAGATTAAGCTTCTGGATATCTGTGGAAAGCAGAAGAATGTAATACCGACAGTGGAGGGACATAAACGCGTGCTGATCTTTGCGGATGAATCCCATGAAGAGCTGTTCTACGATTTCTGGGAGGCTGGCTTTGGTGATTATGATATGTGGTATGCAGTCGGCATCGAGGAAGAAGGACAGGTAAAGCACGTCAAGATCAAAGAGGTAATCAATCGCAAGATTACAGGACCGACGGTAATCTTTATCTTGAATGAGAATACAAGAGAATCTTACCGGATTGGTATGCGCAACGAGATGTTCTCCAAGGGACCGATCAAGTATGTAGGCAAAGAAATCCGTGCGGTGATCATGAGCCTGCTCGGTGTGGATTCGCAGGATACAATCTGCCTGGTTGATGCGGAGAGTATTGCAATCGAGGCAGCCTTTGTGGCAAATGACGGTACGATTATCTGTGTGGAGAATGATAAGGGTGCGAAAGATACGATGGAGGACAATGTGAAGCAGTTTGGCGTGCACAATGTCCAGATTATCCCGGATCTGTCCGAAGCGTCGATGGCGAAGATTCCGACACCGCGGCTTTCGTTTATCGTTGCAAATAAGCATTTAGAGGAAGATATCCAGAGACTGCTTAAGAAGAATCCGAAGATGCAGTTTGTTATCTATACATTAGAATTAAATATTTTGTCCGGTATCAAGCCGCTCTTTGATAAGTATGGTATCTCGAATATGGAAGTACTGCAGATCAACGTGGCAAAGACGAACAAAGACAGTATGTTTGTAAATCAACCAGCCCCTTGGCTGATTACCGGAGAGGTGCTATAATGGCAATCGAAAATTTACCGAAGGATCCGATGATGTTACTTAGCTTTGTGAATACGAGGCTGCGCGATGACGACATCGACCTGGACAGTTTTTGTTTACAATTCCAGACAGCAAGAGAAGATCTCGAGCAAAAACTTGCGGTCATGGATTATAAATATGATGACAAATTAAACCGCTTCGTATAAGAATCGGATTTAGTAAAAGGAGACATTATGAGACACAATTTCAAAGTAATCGAGAAAAAATGGCAGAAGAAATGGGAAGATGCCAAGGTGTTTGAAGCACAGGACTTTTCAGACAAGAAGAAGTTCTATGGACTGGTGGAGTTCCCATATCCAAGTGGTGCAGGTATGCACGTTGGACATATCAAGGCATATTCCAGCGTAGAGGTTGTATCCAGAAAGCGTCGTATGGAGGGTTACAATGTATTGTTCCCAATCGGATTCGATGCATTTGGTCTGCCAACAGAGAACTATGCAATCAAGACAGGTACCCATCCGCGTCAGATCACAGATCAGAATATCGCGCGATTTACCGAGCAGTTGAAGCGGGTTGGATTCTCGTTTGACTGGAGCCGCGTGATCGATACGACAGATGAGAAGTTCTACAAGTGGACACAGTGGATCTTCCTGAAGATGTTCGAGAAGGGACTTGTATTCCGCGACACAGCACTCGTTAACTACTGTCCAAGCTGTAAGGTCGTTCTTTCGAACGAGGACAGCCAGGGTGGTAAATGTGATATCTGCCACAGCGAGGTTGTACAGAAGTCAAAGACTGTATGGTATCTGAAGATTACAGAATATGCGGATAAGCTTCTGCAGGGACTCAAAGATGTCGATTATCCTGCAAATGTAAAACAACAGCAGGAAAACTGGATCGGTAAGTCGACCGGTGCGTTTGTAAACTTCGATGTGGACGGTACCGATGAGAAGCTTCAGATCTATACAACAAGACCGGATACATTGTTCGGTGTAACTTTCATGGTTATCGCACCGGAGCATCCGCTGATCGATAAATATGCAGATAAGATCTCGAACATGGATGCCATCAAGGCATATCGTGTGGAGTGTCAGAAGAAGACCGAGTTCGAGCGTACACAGCTTGTCAAGGATAAGACAGGTGTGAAGATCGAGGGACTTATGGGTATCAACCCTATGAATGGCAAGAAGATTCCAATCTTCATCGCTGACTATGTTATGATGGGATATGGTACCGGTGCAATCATGGCGGTGCCGGCACATGACCAGCGTGACTATGATTTTGCGAAAGCATTTGGCATTGATATCATCCAGGTTATCAAGGGTGGCGATATCTCGAAGGAAGCTTATACCGGCGATGGCGAGATGATCAATTCCGAGTTTCTGAATGGATTTACAAATAAGAAGGATTCTATCGCCCGTATGGTTGAGGAAATCAAGAAGATGGGTGTCGGTGAAGCTGGTGTACAGTTCAAGATGAAGGACTGGGCATTCAACCGTCAGAGATATTGGGGCGAACCAATTCCTCTGGTACATTGTCCATCTTGCGGCGTCGTAGCTGTGCCATATGAGGAGCTTCCTCTGGAACTTCCTGATGTGAAGAACTTTGAGCCGGGTGAGGACGGCGAATCTCCACTTGCAAAGATTGATTCGTATGTAAACTGCAAGTGTCCAAAGTGTGGTGGCGCAGCAAAGCGTGAGACAGATACGATGCCACAGTGGGCAGGTTCGTCATGGTATTTCCTTCGTTATATTGATCCGAATAACGACAAGGCATTTGCAGATCGTAAGAAGATTGATTACTGGATGCCGGTTGACTGGTACAACGGAGGTATGGAGCATGTAACAAGACATATGATCTACTCCAGATTCTGGCATCGTTTCCTGTATGATATCGGTGAGGTAAATACACCGGAGCCATATGCAAAGCGTACGATCCAGGGACTGATCTTAGGACCGGATGGCGATAAGATGAGTAAATCCAAGGGAAATGTGATTGATCCGCTTGACATCGTAGAAGATTACGGTGCCGATACGCTCCGGACATATGTATTGTTCATGGGTGATTATGCAGCCGCAGCTCCATGGAGTGACAGCTCCGTGAAGGGATGTAAGCGTTTCTTAGAGCGTGTAGCGGGTATGGTAGATATGGTATCCGATGATCCTTCCACCGATGCTTTGGAAGTAAGCTTCCATAAGGCAATCAAGAAGGTAAGCAGTGATATCGAAGAGACGAAGTTTAATACCGCGATTGCAACGCTGATGGCACTCACAAATTCTGTTTATAGTGCCGGTAAGCTGAGCAAAGAACAGCTTGAGATCTTTATCAAGCTTCTCTGCCCGTTTGCACCACATCTGACAGAGGAAATCTGGGAGTCTCTCGGACATGAGGATTTCCTGTCAGTCAGTGCATGGCCACAGTATGAGGAAGAAAAGACCGTTGATGCAACGATCGAGATCGGTGTACAGGTCAATGGTAAGGTAAGAGGAACGGTTCTTGTCGCAAAGGATGAGGACAAGGATGCCGTACTTGCCCGTGCAAAGGAGATTGTCGCTGATAAGCTGACTGGCAACATCGTAAAAGAGATTTACGTACCGGGAAAGATTGTAAATATTGTATGTAAGTAAGCGGTGTATATATGAAAACCGAATAGGACGATAAAGAATAAAACAGTGAAATGGGAAGTATGTGATCGTTTGTCTGTTTTATGCACGTTCTGAAGAAACGGTTGTCTGACATTGGTTGTGTACCATGTCGGGCAACCGTTTCTTTGTTATGGAGACGAGGAAAATTGTTATAAGAAAAAGGATTTTATCATCTGGAATTTCTGCCGCTCTGCCGGGGACATGCTTTCTTCCATCGCTTCGAGAAGCAATGCGGATTCTTCTTTTGTGAAGCTTAAGTTCCGCCGCTTTAATTCCTGATTGATCTGCAGGATTTGCGGCAGCAGTTCCTCGGCAGACTGGTATCTGCTCTGCTCTTTGATTTCGTTGATGATTTTCAGTTTGGTTGGATGAATGTTTCGAAGTTTCGGGTTTTGTTCAAACATAGGAGAACCTTTCTATTTATTGGGAATTCAGGATATCCATGACGCTGGAATAAAGATCCTTGCGCGTGGATGCCTGTTGTGCCTGCCTGCGGTCAGGATTCTGCTTCTGTTGCATGTAATTATTCATGGAATTTGGACTATGACTTTGCCGCGGTTCATAGTCCGGTGGCGGAGGTGGTGCACCGCAGCCGGGTTGTGGTGGGAAATCATAGTGGAGGCCGTGCCACGGCGGTGACGGTGAATCGCAGGGATTTCCGCAGTTGTTTGGTGGAGGAGAATCACAGGGATTACCGCAGTTGCTTTGGGGTGGCGGTCCCGGTGTCCCGGAATCGTTCATCGCCTGCATGACCTGCATCATCTTGAGCATCTGCTGCATGTTCTTGATATTGCCTGCGAAATCGCCCGGCAGGAACCGGCACATGCACTCCATCATCTCTTCCGAGCTTTCCGGATGGCAGTCGAACCCGCAGGAAGCTACATAATCCGGGTGGTCAAAGCATTGCATCAGGGCACGGATTTCCTGATATTTAATTAAGAGGATCAACGGTTTTTTGTAGGCATAGTCCACAAAAGGAATCATGGCTTCCAGGAAAAACAGGGAGTCGTCATGAATCAGTTGATCGAGCGGATGATTATGCAGCATGGCAGATGCTCGGAAAACTTGTTAGTCTAATATATGAGTGCATGCCCCCAAATATGAGCTGGATTTTTGACACATGGTCTGCCAGACAGGCGGGTATTGACAATCGTAAAGACAGGTTGCCGCATACATCTCGCCTGTCGGCTCGATGAACATGGATCGTCATATAAAATACGTGCAAGCACGATTTTTTGCATAAAAACTCCCCTGCAAGAACACTTGCAAGGGAGCTTGGCGGAAAATTTCGATTAACAGCCGCAACCGCAACCGCCGCAGCCACCGCCATTGTTGTTTCCGCAGCAGAAGAGAAGAATCAGGATAATCCAGATACAGTCGTTGTCGCAGCCGCAGCCATTGCCACTGAAGCAGCCGCCTCCGTTACCGCCACATACCAATAATAAAATGATAATCCAGATACAGGAGCAGCTGTTTCCGTTGCCGAGACTAAAACCGTTTCCACAGCCGCAACCGCACTGTGTTGCTGACAAATCGCTCATGCGTTGCCTCCGATAAAAATTCTTATGCTTTATACTATGCACTATCCGGATAGATGTTAAAAAAAGTCAGTTTTTTTCTTGTTGGGTTAAAGTAGCCAAAAGCGGATAATTGTTATATAATAAAAAAAATCTTCGGGCATGAACACACCTGAATCAATGTTCGGGGAAACAGTGGATAAAAAGGCGGAACCAGGATGAAAAGCAAACGATTTGAATGTATGATGATGAAAAATACATTGGCCATGATGATACCAATCATGGCTATTTTGCTTGTTTTGATCATTGTTGGTCTACGACTTTCTCTGTTTCATGCTGCACAGTGCTACACAATCCCAAACTCGGAATCTGTGCAGGAACGTGTGGAACAGTTGTATGCTGATAAATTGACGAGTGTAAGATATGATGCAAAGAACTTGTACTATACAGGATATAATTATCTTGTGGAAGGAAAAGTCAAAGGTGCATATTATTATTGTTTTCAAGAGGATCATATGTTGTTTTTCCTGTTAAATACCAAAAATCCACAGCCGACGATTGCGCAACGGACCGTGAAAGGCCGAATCGTGAAGGATGAAGTCGTGACGGAGCATATCGTTGCCGGACTTTCACAAAATGGAGATGTGCCGATGGATATGCTGGATGGATTTTACAACTCCTACGTGATCAGCGAGCCGGATTTTCCTTATGTGTATACCGGAATTGCATATATACTGGTCGTTGCATTGTCGATGATATATGTATTTGTGATGGCATATGTGGTTCGCTTGTGGATGCGGCCATACAAAAATCCGCAGGCAAAAAAATTGCGCGCGTATGGCAGACGTAGTACGGTCATTGAACAGCTGAATGCGGAATTGCAGGATAAACTGTATTTTAAATACCATGGCATCTATGTGACGGATGGATTCCTGATTGCGATGTATTGGTTCCACACAGATGTCATCCGCCTCGATGATGTGCGGTATCTGTCAAAAAACCGGGTGGAGGAAAAACACGGAAAAGAAGTTTACCGGCTGACATTATCAGAACCGGAGACGGATCTGTTCTATGAGATTGATTTCAAGGAAGAAGAGTTGATTGACGCGTGCGTGGATGCGATAAGGGGATAGATTTGTAGAATGGTAAATTATTATTTACCTATTGCATGTAGCTGTGTATTGCTGTAAAATTATTAAGAGTTTGAAATTTTCAAGAAGGAGTGCAGGGAATGTATCGTATAAAAGCTAACAAAGAAATACGTGTAAATACGGTATCCTGCATGATCTCGAACCTCAAAACAGAACGTTTGTTCATCGGGGGGGGTACTGCTCAGCAGGAAAATTGTTGAAGCAGAGATAGAGAAATTCGAATCTCGTAAATTCATTTCCAGTTCGGAGAACTCACAGAAGCGATATAACTATATAAAGAACATGAATGTAGTCGGGCAGAGATGCGTGGCTTTTTTTCGTGCGCAAAAATGGGGACTGTTGTAACGTAACAGGAATGCAAAAAGCAGATTTGTATGTGGGAAATATTCGAAAAGTGATGACTCTGTGACGAAAATCGGAAAGAAGAAAAAATAAGTGTATGATTTACACGGAAAGAGAGGACAAGGGATGAGAAGAACAAAAAGATTTGCAAGCTTTGCGCTGGCGGCATGTATGGGCGCGAGCCTGTTAGCCAATGTGCCGGCAGGAACGGTGTCGGCGGCAGAACCGACAATCGGGGTTGTGGCAGAAGGAACGGCAGAAAGTGAAACAGTGGAAACCGGCAGTGAGGATGCGACAGCGACGGATGCGGGAAGCAGCGTGGCAGAAGAAACTTCGTTGGAACAGGCAGAAGAAGTCGTGGCAGATGGTGCAGAGACGAGCGAAGCAGATTTTGAGTGGGATGGAACGAAGATTACGAAGTACATTGGTACAAGTACTAAGGTTGTGATCCCGAGTAAGTGTACGGAAATAGGAACGGATGCATTCTTTCGTTGTAACAGCCTGACAAGCATTACGATTCCGACCAGTGTGACAAAGATTGGAGATAGTGCGTTTTATTTATGCAGTAATTTGCCAGAGATTATAATTCCGGAAGGTGTGACGGAAATAGGAACGGATGCGTTCGTTGGTTGTAGCAGCTTAACAAGTATTACAATTCCAGCCAGTGTGACGAAAATAAGGTTGTGGAATAATTTATTTGCAGGCTGCGATAGTCTGGAAAGCATAAAAGTTGCAGCCGGAAATACAATATATGACAGTCGAGATAACTGTAATGCCATTATAGAGACGACAACGAATACGTTAATTGCCGGATGCAAAGAAACAAAGATTCCGAGCGATGTGATAAAAATTGGTCAGGGCGCTTTTTTTGATTGTTATAATCTGACGAGTATCGTGATTCCTGGGAATGTAACAGAAATAGGGGAAGCAGCTTTTTTTGATTGCGTAGGTCTCGTGAATGTTACAATGCAGGAGGGTGTAAAGAAAATAGGGGACGATGCATTTCGCGAATGTTACAATCTAAAAAGTGTTGCCATTCCGGATAGTGTAACAGAAATAGGTCATTGTGCTTTTAATGGTTGTAGTTCTTTGACAAATATCACAATCCCTGAAAATGTGACTAAAATAGGAAAAGCGGCATTCTATTTTTGCAATAGACTGAAGAGTGTTACAATCCCTGCAAATGTAACGGAAATAGGAGGTAACTTATTTTCCATTTGTGATAATCTGACAAGTGTAATTGTTGACAGTAGAAATACAGTATATGATAGCCGGGATAATTGTAATGCCATTATAGAGACAGCAACGAATACTCTGATAGCAGGCTGTAATAAGACAAAGATTCCAAGTGGTGTGATGGAAATAGGACTTGGTGCATTTGAGGGTAGTACAGGCTTGACGAATATTGAAATTCCTGATGGCGTGATGAAAATAGGGTATCGTGCATTTGAAGGTTGTGATAGTCTCACGAGTATTACAATCCCCGAAAGTGTGAAAGAAATAGGGGATTATGCTTTTGAGTATGATAATGAATTAAAAACCATCCGTGGTTATGCCGGATCTTATGCAGAAACCTATGCGAAGAAAAATGGTTACACATTCGAAACAATTACGAAGCCAACACCAGATGTAACAAAGGACGTCACTACCTCCTACCGTACCCACGTCCAGAAAGATGGCTGGCAGGGATTTGTTACAAACGGTACGATGAGCGGAACAAGCGGACAGGCAAAGCGTCTCGAAGGCATCGAGATCAAAGTAGAAGGAAATAAAAATCTTGGAATCCAGTATTCTACACATTGCCAGACATATGGCTGGCTTCCTTGGTCTGCAAATGGCGAGATGAATGGAACCCAGGCGGAGGCAAAGCGTCTCGAAGCAATCAAGATTCAGCTGACAGGCAAGGATAAGGACAAGTACGATGTATATTACCGCGTGCATGCACAGTCGTATGGCTGGCTTGGCTGGGCGAAGAATGGTGCGTGCGCAGGTACAGCCGGACAGGCGAAGAGACTCGAGGGTATCCAGATCGTCGTTGTAAAGCGTGGCGATCCGGCACCGGGGCTTTCCTATGCAGGTGTGAATGTGACATCGAATGCAAACAGCGGTAAACCATATGTATCCTCAATTGCCGGAAACATCGTGATTCCGGGTGATGCAAATGGAACAAACATCATGTACAAGACACATGTCCAGAGCTTCGGCTGGCAGAACTGGGTATTGAACGGTACGATGAGCGGAACAAGCGGCAAGGCAAAGCGGCTCGAAGGTATTAATATCAAGCTTTCCAATGCACAGTATGCCGGCGGTATCGAGTACCGTACCCACATCCAGAAAAACGGATGGGAGCAGGGATGGAAGAAAGACGGAGCGATGAGCGGAACTTCCGGTGAAGCGAAACGTCTCGAAGCAATCCAGATCAGGCTCTACGGTGAGATGGCAGAAAAGTATGACGTCTACTACCGCGTCCATGCACAGTCATTTGGCTGGCTTGGCTGGGCCAAAAACGGAGAAGAATCCGGAACAGCAGGACTTGCGAAGCGTCTCGAAGGTATCCAGATTGTGCTGGTACCGAAGAATGGTGCAGCACCGGCTGCAAACTACGGAAACATCCAGTCAACAAATGTGAAAGCTTATATCAAGAAGTAAATAAACTGTGTGATTAGCAGGATATAAATGCGGAAGGTGCACTTCAATCGTGAAGTGCACCTTTTGTTGTTTACATTTTCGGGGTTGACACAACTTTTTATTGTGCTAAAATGTTTTTTTGATAGGTGCATTTGCGGAATGAATGATGATGCGCCTGCAAGAACAGAATAAGATAAAAGACGTTGAAGGTGCAACAAGGATTTTCAAGACCTGACAGAGAGACGGGGTCACGGCTGCAAGCCCTGTTCAGTAGAGGAAGATCTCATTTTCACACCGGAGTCGCGGATTTGAACATGCCATTGTCGTGGTGCAATGGAAAGTAGGATTCGTCGCGTGATGCACGTTACGCATACAATGAGAGCGACTATAGAAGTCGAATCAGGGTGGTACCGCGGATATTACTTCGTCCCTAGTAAGGGCGAAGTTTTTTTGTTGCCTTTTATGCAAGGTTAGAAACACATATCAGATGATTGCAATTATGAATCGCTCGTATGATGTGTTTCTGGTTTGCAATCATCTGAAATTGGTATAACATGGAGGAAAACAGGAAATGAAAGAAAAGTTGCAAAGCATCAAAGAACAGGCACTTTCCAAGATTGCAGAGGCACAGGATATCAACCTCTTGAATGATATCAAGGTGTCGATCCTTGGTAAGAAGGGTGAATTAACCCAGGTATTGAAGAGTATGAAGGATGTGGCTCCGGAAGACCGTCCGAAGGTTGGACAGATGGTAAATGAGACACGTGCGAACATCGAGGCAAAGCTCGAGGAGAAGATGAAGTCCATCAATTCTGCTATGCGTGCAGAGAAGATGAAGCGTGAGACAATCGATGTTACACTTCCGGGTGTGAAGAAGATCGACGGACACAGACATCCAAACCAGATCGCGCTTGAAGACTTAGAGCGCGTATTTATCGGTATGGGATATGAGATCGTATCCGGACCGGAAATCGAATATGACAAATACAACTTTGAACTTTTGAATATCCCTGCAAACCATCCGGCAAAGGATGAGCAGGATACATTCTATATCACAAAGGACATTCTGCTTCGTACACAGACATCACCGGTACAGGCAAGAATCATGGAGCAGGGCAAGCTGCCAATCCGTATTCTGTCACCGGGACGTGTATTCCGTTCAGACGAAGTAGATGCAACGCATTCACCATCCTTCCATCAGGTTGAGGGCCTGGTTGTTGATAAGGGAATCACAATGGCGGATCTGAAGGGAACACTCGATCAGTTTGCAAAGGAGTTCTTCGGTGAGAAGACAAAGACGAAGTTCCGTCCGCACCATTTCCCGTTTACAGAGCCTTCTGCAGAGGTGGATATCACCTGCTTCAAGTGTGGCGGCAAGGGTTGCCGTGTATGTAAGGGCAGCGGCTGGATTGAGATTCTTGGTTGCGGTATGGTTCACCCGCATGTATTGGAAATGTGTGGCATTGATCCGGAAGAGTATTCGGGATTCGCATTTGGTATTGGACTCGAGCGCATCACACTCTTAAAGTACGAGATCGATGATATGCGTCTCTTGTACGAAAACGACACAAGATTTTTGAATCAGTTCTAAAATAAATGAGGAAGATGTCTATGCAACAATTTGGATATGTAGATAGCGGCGAACTATATTACAAATTCTAAAGCAGACCGTATAAACACATCGGCACTTAATGAGCGGCAACTTGTTGCTGCGAATTTAGTACAGCTATGTGCTTTATCCGAGCGAAAGCGTGTCTGCGTAGAATTTCGTGATATGGTTCACCGCACAGACACTTATGATTGTTGCATGGACATCGACGAGTAGATGGAGGTAAGAAGATGAATACACCGATTTCATGGTTAAAAGTATATGTTCCTGATTTAGACGTGGACGTACAGGATTTCGTAGATGCGATGACACTGTCCGGTTCCCATGTAGAAGGATATGAGAAAAAAGATAAGAATTTAGAGAAGATAGTCGTTGGTAAGATCGAGAAGATCGAGAAGCACCCGGACGCAGATAAACTCATTATCTGTCAGGTAAATATCGGTGCTGGGACGATCCAGATCGTAACAGGTGCTCCAAATGTAAAGGAAGGTGACCTCGTACCGGTTGTCTTAGATGGCGGCAAGGTTGCAGGCGGACATGATGGCGAGCCACTTCCGGAGGACGGCATCAAGATCAAGAAGGGCAAGCTTCGTGGTATCGAGAGCGATGGTATGATGTGCTCCATCGAAGAGCTTGGTTCATCCAGAGATCTGTACCCGGAAGCACCGGAGTATGGTATTTACATTTTCGGCGAAGAGTCAGGTGTAAAGCCGGGCGATGATGCAATCGCAGCACTTGGCCTGCATGATTCTGTTGTAGAGTATGAGATCACATCGAACCGTGTCGATTGTTTCTCTATGATCGGTATGGCAAGAGAGGCTGCTGCAACCTTTGACAAGGAATTCCATGAGCCGGAGATCAAGGTACAGGGCAGCGGCGGCGATGTGAATGATTACATTACGGTAGATGTACAGGCACCGGATCTGTGCCCGCGTTATACAGCCAGAGTTGTGACAGATTTGAAGATCGGTCCTTCACCAAAATGGATGCGTGAGAGACTGGCTTCTCAGGGAATCCGTTCGATCAACAATCTGGTTGATATTACAAATTATGTTATGGAAGAGTATGGTCAGCCAATGCACGCGTATGACTTAGATACGATCGCAGGCAAGAAAATCGTTGTAAAACGTGCCAATGACGGTGATACATTTGTGACACTGGACGGTCAGGAACGTAAGATGGACAAGGACGTTCTGATGATCTGTGACGGCGAGAAGGAAATCGGTATTGCCGGTATCATGGGTGGTGAGAATTCCATGGTTACGGATGACATCAAGACATTGCTGTTCGAGGCAGCCTGCTTCGACGGTACGAATATCCGTCTCACAACAAAGCGAATCGGTCTTGCTACTGATGCAGCCGCAAAATTCGTGAAGGGACTTGATCCAAACTTGGCAGAACAGGCAATCAACCGTGCCTGCCAGTTGATCGAGGAACTTGGCTGTGGTAAAGTCGTGGACGGTATGGTGGATGTATATCCACATCCAGTTAAGGAAATCGAGCTTCCGTTCGAGCCGGAGAAGATGAACAAGCTGCTCGGAACAGACATTTCTTCTGATGTTATGCTTTCCATCTTCAAGAAGCTGGAGCTTCGTTATGACGAGAAGACAAATATGCTGACAATCCCTACTTTCCGTCAGGATCTGAAGTGTATGGCAGATCTTGCAGAGGAAGTAGCACGTTTCTATGGCTATGCCAATATTCCGACGACTCTGCCACATGGCGAGTCCACTGCCGGTAAGAAGAGCTATGCAGAGCGTGTAAATGATATCGTAAGAAATATTGTCGAGGGTGATGGTTTCTCCGGAGCTATGCATTATTCGTTCGAGAGTCCGAAGGTATTTGATAAGCTGTTAATCCCACAGGATTCCGTATATAGAAATGCAATCCAAATCATGAACCCACTTGGAGAGGACTTCTCTATCATGAGAACGCTTCCATTGAATGGTATGCTGACATCCCTTTCTACAAACTATAACCGTAGAAATAAACATGCGAGACTGTATGAGCTTGCAAATGTATATCTGCCGAAGGCACTTCCGTTGACAGAGCTTCCGGATGAGCGCATGATGTTAACCCTCGGTATGTTCGGCGAGGGCGATTTCTTCGATCTGAAGGGTGTAATCGAAGAGCTGACAGAGAAGCTTGGATTTGCGAAGGAAGTAAGCTACGAGCCAACCTCTGAGCATCCATTCTTACATCCGGGACGTCAGGCAAATATCACGAAAGGCAAGCTTTCGGTTGGTTATCTCGGACAGCTTCATCCGGAGGTTGTTGAAAACTATGGCATGAAGAAGGAAGTCTATGTCGCAGTTCTGGATATGCAGACAGTTACAATGCTTACGACATTTGACAGAAAGTACGAAGGTATCGCGAAGTTCCCAAGTGTTACACGCGATCTGGCATTGGTTGTGGATAAGACGGTATTCGTTGGTGAAATCGAGAAAGTTATCAAGAAGTGTGGCGGAAAGATGTTAGAAAGCTACAAGCTGTTCGATGTCTATGAAGGTGAGCAGGTAGCACCTGGCAAGAAGTCTGTTGCATATTCACTTGTATTCCGTGACAAGACAAAGACTTTGACCGATGCAGATGTTAATCCGGTTGTTGATAAGCTTCTCGCAGAGCTTTCGAAGATGGGCATCGAAATACGGGCATAATGAAATTGTGCAGTACAGCATTTTATACTTTGCACCCAATGTATATAGAAGAAACATGGAGCAGATAGATATGAACGAAATGAAGTTAAGTGATTTTAATTATGAGCTGCCGCAGGAGCTGATCGCGCAGGATCCGCTCCTGAAGCGAAGCGATTCCCGGCTTATGGTGTTGAACCGTGAGACCGGTGGAATCGAGCACCGGCATTTCTCGGATGTGATTGAATACTTAAATCCGGGTGACTGTTTGGTTATCAATGATACAAAGGTCATTCCGGCCAGACTGATTGGCGTGAAGGAAGATACAGGAGCGTCCATTGAGGTGCTGCTCTTGAAACGCCATGATGATAAAGTCTGGGAGACGCTGGTGAAGCCGGGCAAGAAGGCACGTGTGGGTGCGCGTATTTCCTTTGGTGAGGGAAAATTGGTCGGCGAAGTGATTGATATAGTCGAAGAGGGCAATCGACTGATCCGGTTTGAATACGAAGGAATCTTCGAGGAAGTGTTAGACGAGCTTGGGCAGATGCCGCTTCCGCCATATATTACACACCGGCTGGAGGACAAGGATCGTTATCAGACGGTCTATGCAACACATACCGGTTCGGCAGCGGCACCGACAGCTGGATTGCATTTTACGAAGGAGCTTCTGCAAGAGATCAAGGAGAAAGGTATCAAGATCGCAAGAGTAACTCTGCATGTCGGCCTTGGTACATTCCGTCCGGTGAAAGTCGAGAATATTTTAGAGCATCATATGCACAGTGAGTTCTATGTGATCGACGAGGAAGCTGCCAATACGATCAATGAGACGAAAGCAAATGGCGGCAAGGTCGTTTCGGTTGGCACCACGAGTACGCGTACGCTGGAGACGGTCGCAGATGAGACAGGGCATGTGCGTGCCTGCAGTGGCTGGACGGATATTTTCATCTATCCGGGATATAAATTCAAGGTGGTTGACCGCCTGATCACGAATTTCCATCTGCCGGAATCGACACTGTTGATGCTGGTCTCTGCATTATATGACCGGGAGAAGATCCTTGAAGCATATAAGATTGCGGTCGAGGAGAAATATCGATTCTTCTCGTTTGGCGATGCTATGCTGATTTTGTAATGCATTATAGAGAAATGTTTTTAGGCTATGATATAATTATCAGTCGTTTGAAAAATATGGAAAGAAATGGAGGAAAAAGTTATGGGTCGTTTGAAACAAGCGGTGAAAATGCTGCGGTATAACATTTCCTCTATTGCTTTTTTTGAAGTGGTTTACCGGGTATTGTCTCTGGCAATTTTGACACCGGCGATGTACGGATTGCTGAATCTGTCTATGAACATTGCGGGAATTTCATACCTTTCGTCCGGAACAATCCACCGGTATATGCGGTCTCCGATCACATATGTATCGTTTTTGCTGATGTTGATTTTGATATCGTTTTTCTTGTTAGTGAACCTGTCAGGAATCATATTTAGTATGGAAGCATCGGTGCGGCGCGAAAAGCTGAATCCGATGGATATATTGCTGCATGGAATCGGTAATGCCTGCCGGAGCCTTGCACCGAAGAATCTGCTTACACTTGGATATGTATTGTTTATTCTTCCGTTTACGTATTCTCTGACCTTATCCGGCACGTTGCTTGGTATGAAATTGCCGGAGTTTTTGATGCACTTTCTTAAAAACTATAAGTTTGGCCTGATGGGAGCGTTAGCAATTTATCTGGTATTGTGTGTCACATTTTTCAGACAGATATTTACACTGAATTATTTTGTGTTGTATAAAGTGAGTTACCGTCAGGCGCGCCGGATGAGTAATCAGGCAATGAAAAATCATGTATTGCTGATGATGATTGGCGTGATAGGTTTAAATCTGTCAATCGCAGTCGTTGCAGTACTTTTAGAAGGCGCATTTGCTGCCGGTATTTCAAAGGTTGTCATGCAGATCGTTCCGAATAAAACAGTATTTGTTGTGGTAGACACTGTTTTTCGGGCGGCATCTGTGATTTTGTATGTGTTGATTGTAATTGTTACAACACCACTTATCCATGCATATATTTGCGCACATTTTTATGAGCGGGAAGGGGATATGGAGTATGCGGAGTTTAAGAAACTCCATCTAAGTAAGATGCAAGAACGGGAAGAAAAACTTCTTTCTGACCGTTCGCGGAAGAAACAGCATACATTTTTAGCCTCAGCTGTAGCTTTTGGATTGATTTTAAATGGCTGCTATGTCTATCTGTCAACCAATAATTACATGTCATTCCGAATTGCATATCCAACCAATGCATCCGTGACAGCACATCGTGGGGATGCGGGCAAAGCACCGGAGAATACAATGCCGGCATTTGAGCAGGCGGTTGAAGACGGAGCGGATATTATTGAATTAGATGTGAGGCAGACCAAAGATGGTGTATATATTATCATGCATGATGAAAGTCTGTATCGTACTGCCAATGTCAGACACAAGGTAGGAGAGGTGGATTATGACTATATCAGCAAGCTGGATGTGGGAAGCTATTTTGACCGATCTTATGATGGTACACATATTCCGACACTTGAGGAAGTACTTATTTTTGCCAAAGAAAATGATGTATTTCTGAATATAGAATTAAAACCTGCGGACACGGATCAAAATTATGTGCAGGGAATCGTGAATCTGTTGCATGAGTATGATTTTGTGGATCAGTGTATGCTGGGGTCACAGAGCGTCAAGGCATTGCGGGAAGCGAAAGAATTAGATCCCGAGATATCCACACTTTACATTATGACGATGGCATTCGGAGATTTTGCGGGAATGCAGGGCATTGATGGATTCAGTATCAAACATACCTATATCAGTAATAATATGGTCAGCAAAATTCATGCAAAAGGTAAAAAAATCTATGCATGGACAGTGAATAATGAAGCATATATCAAAGATCTGCTTTTGCTGGATGTTGATGGAATTATCACAGATAATCCGGCGGAGACAAAGGAGATTATTTTAAATGCGAATGATTCCATTATAGAAGACTGGATGAAACGGATTATCTATAAATATTAAAGCTATATACAGGAAATAAAAAAGGAAGAGAATGCAAATTCTCCTCCTTTTTGTTATGCATGGATGTTATGCAAGATAAAACTGTTTTAACAGATTGCTTAAAGCACTGTAATCATCTTTGTGCATCAGTTCACTTGCAGAATGCATGGAAAGAACCGGAATACCGATATCACACGCACGCATGGGCAGGTAGGAGGATACGATTGGACCAAGTGTCTGTCCGCCCGGCATGCCGGAACGGTTGACGGTGCGCTGTAGAGCGATATGTTCTGTGTTGCATAGATCAATGATGCAGGCTCCAGCCTCGCTGTCGCATACATAGCGCTGGCTGGCACTGGATTTCAGGACAGCACCCTTTCCGAGCAGTACGGTATTTGTGATATCCGATTTCTCACTGTAATTTGGGTGTGTGGCATGTGCGACATCCACAGACAGATAGAATCCATCTTCGGTCAGCGAAATCGGGCTGTCTGCAGTCAGACGTTTTACGATATCGGCAAGTAACAGGCTGTCAGCACCCTGCTTTGAACGACTGCCGATCTCTTCGTTGTCAAAGAGCGCACCGATGCAAAGTGTATCAGAAGGCTCTGCGTTTGTCAGACCTTCTAATATGGCACAGACAGAGGAAATATTATCGACACGAGGGCTTGTCACAAATGCATCGTGTATACCGACAGTTGTTGGTGCATCACAGATGTACAGGTACAAATCGAAGTCCAGAATATCATCCGGATGGATGCCTAGCTTTTCTGCTACATAAGAAAGCAGAAAATGCGGATTGGCATTATTGGACGGTGTAATCATGTCTACAATCGGGATCAGCTCTTTTTGCACATCAAGCTCTCCTTCTTTGCTGCCGCGTTTCAGATGTGGGGCAAGGTTTGGAATGATGGCAACCGGGTTTTCGGAATCAAACAACCGGACTTCCGGATGGAAAATGGAAACACTCTTGCAGATCACTTTCCCGGCGAGACCGAGCGGACGGTCAAACCAGGTTTCCTTGATAAGTCCGCCATAAGGTTCCACATTTATTTGCAGATATCCCTGCTTTTTTAATTCCGGGTTCGGCTTTACCTTGAGCATCGGGAAATCCGTGTGTGCACAGGCAATGCGCACCTGTGTGTTCTGCGTGCATTTGACAAATGGAATCACGATCGAAGAAAATGGGGCGAGATAGTATCTGCCTGCGGCAAGCCCGGCGAGATTTTCTCGGTCAGATACCTGAGTAAAATTATGAGCATCTAAATATTCTTTGGCAAGGGCGGCAACGTGAAACTGTGTTTTGCCATCCCGTAAAAAACGTAATAAAGTTTGCATGTGATAATCTCCTTTGAAGTGTACGGGGTACACAAGTGTGAAACATACTGTGGTTTGGATATAGCGTATGTTTCGAAATCGTGTAGTTCATGTATGTAGTATAGAGAGTTGCTTGAGAGATTGCAAGGCTGGGAGGAAACTTTTGCTGGAGAAATATGCAGGAAAAGGATGGTTTGTTGGCAAAATGGGCGTAGAGAGAAGCTTCCCGGGGAGAAAACCCACGCGGTGGGCGTGGAGGAAAAGTAGAAGCTGGAAAAGCCCAGGAATGGCTTGTGTATATGGAATAAGGAACGTATAATGAATGTTGATAGGAACAGGCAATAAATGAACCTGGATAGGAATGCGCAGTGGATATGGAGAGAAACAAGCAATGAAAAAGATTAAAAAAACACGGAACTATATGATAGCCTGTCTGGTCATTGCAATTTCACTAGCCGGATGCGCGGTCGGGCAGACCACCGCGGATGATGCGACCGCGACTGCCATAGAAGTGCAGGATATAACGAAGAATCCTGACGTTCCGGGTTACGATGGAACGCCATATACCCAGCTTGAAAAAAACATTCCGGATTTTACGGAGGATGAAAAGAAAAACACCGAGGCGTTTGAAACCTATAGTAATTTGGATTCACTTGGACGCTGCGGGCAGGCATATGCAAATATCTGTCCAAAGATTCAGCCGACGGAAGAACGGGACGCAATCGGAAATGTCCGCCCAAGCGGCTGGCATACCGTAAAATACAATGATCTGATTGACGGAAATTATCTCTACAACCGCTGCCATCTGATTGCATATTGTCTGGCCGGTGAAAATGCAAATGAGAAGAATCTGATCACCGGAACACGATACTTAAATATCGAGGGGATGCTTCCGTTTGAAGAGATGGTCAATGACTACGTGAATCAGACCGGAAATCATGTGTTATACCGTGTGACACCAATTTTTGACGGAGATAATCTGGTTGCTTCCGGTGTGGAGATGGAGGGCTGGTCCGTCGAGGATGCAGGAGCAGGAATCTGCTTTCATGTATATTGCTATAATGTGCAGCCGGGCATTGTGATTGACTATGCAGATGGAGCAAGCCACGAAGCAGATGGAGCGGCCACCGGGGCGTTAGAAAACACAAAGAGCAGCCGGGCAGATGCTCAGACGGTGGAAAACACGGAAGAAACGCAGAACAGCTCAAATCAGACATCCCGGACTTATATCCTGAATACAAACACAAAGAAGATTCATCGGCCGACCTGCTCCAGCGTAAGTCAGATGAAAGAGGCAAACAAGCAGACCTACGAAGGAACTGTGGAAGAGCTGGAAACTATGGGATATACTCCGTGCAAAAAATGTAATCCATAAATTGTTATCATGTTTGAGTTATGATAAAATACAAGCAGCAAAATGGAAAATCGGGAGGAGCAAGGATGAAAAATTGCAATATGTGTGGTGCACAATTAGAAGATTATGTGCAGGTATGTCCTTATTGTGGTTCGAATTTGCAGCCGGACATGCAGGGAGGATACACGCCGATGAATCAGCCGGGCATGCAGGGAGGATACACAGCGATGAATCAGCCGGGTATGCAGGGAGGATACGCAGCGATGAATCAGCCGGGTATGCAGGGAGGATACATGCCGATGAATCAGCCGGGTATGCAGGGAGGATACATGCCGGAGAAGCAGCCAAAACAGAAGAAGGAAATCGACAAAAAGAAGATCGTTATTCCTATCGTCAGCGTTGCTGTGGCTGTAATTGCATTTCTTGCAGTGTGGCTGATCTTTTTCGCGGGAAAACTGACAAAACGAACTGCGCAGAAAACACTTGAGAATTATGCGATGCAGATTGAGCGGAAAGATGTAAAGGGTGTGCTGTATCGTACAGTACCTAGAAATCTCCTCGCGCGCCTGCTTGACGATTATGGCGATGGATATGACTTTGATGATTTTGAGGAAAGTCTGGATTATGGATTATATAACTATGAATTGCAAAATACACTGGATGATGCGAAAATCAGATTCTCAAATATCAAAGTAAAAGATATAGAAGCATTTGATGCAGCAAAATATTTTAAATACATGAATGGTCAGTTGAAAAAGGCGGGAGTTGACACAACGATAGAAGAACTGATTTCGGATGGAACAGGCGAGGATGGAATTACCGTTGATGAAGTGCAAGCGAAATTTGAGGCTGCACTTGCTATGTATAATATTGATCCGGATGATATGTATCTGGTAGATCTTTCGTTTGACGTGTCAGTGAAGGCGACGGTTGCTTACGAAGATATTTCCGGTACTTACAACAGTGCCGACCTTTATGCAGACTGCGCGATTTTATATAAATACGAAGATCAGTGGTATGTGATTCCGCCGGTGGAAGGTGCTGTATTGCCATCATTGGATCAATATATGGGAAAATCCTTGAAATCACAGGATATTTCTTCGGCAAAGATAATCAAGACCGCAGTTGAAACCTCACTTGGATCTGAGCGGATATACACAGAATTGGTCGAGAATTACAGCAATCAGCTGATTTATGTGACCGAGGAAGGGCTGGCGGAGCTGCCGGACGACGTTGCAGCAGAAATCAAATCCAATATCGGGGAGAAACTTCCGGAGGTCAAATATACCGAAAATGGTGCAAAGAATTTTGCGTTTGAAATAAATTCTTATGCTACCGTATATATCTATATTGTCGGAGAAGATGAAGAGGAAGATATCTGGGAGATATGCCCGGAAGTTGATGCGGAATATTACTAAAGAAAGCGAGAACATTATGAAATTATCAAGAATCCATGGACTTTCCGGCGAAGTGACGGTACCGGGCGATAAGTCCATTTCACACAGAAGTATTATGCTAGGCTCGATTGCGAAGGGGAATACGGAGGTAGAGGGCTTCCTGCAGGGGGCGGACTGCCTGTCATCGATTGCCTGTTTTCGCAAGATGGGTGTCGAGATCGAAAATAACGGAGATAAAGTGCTGGTGCATGGCAGAGGCTTGCGTGGCCTGCTGGCACCGGATTCTGTGCTGGATGTCGGAAATAGCGGCACGACAACACGTCTGATGTCGGGAATCCTTGCGGCACAGCCATTTGTATCGACAGTGAATGGTGATGCGTCGATTCAGAAACGTCCGATGAAACGGATTATCACGCCACTTTCTAAGATGGGAGCAGATATCCGGAGTCTGCGTGGAAATGATTGCACACCACTGGAGATTCATGGCACGAACCTGCGCGGAATTCACTATGATTCGCCGGTTGCTTCGGCACAGGTGAAATCGGCGATTTTGTTTGCGGGACTTTATGCGGATGGCGAGACATCGGTGACAGAACCGGAGGTAAGCCGGAATCACACCGAGCTGATGTTCGAAGAATTCGGCGTGGATATCCGTACGGAAGGAAAGACCGTGTATGTGAAACCGGCAGAGGAACTGTATGCGAAGAAGGTGATTGTGCCGGGTGATATTTCTTCTGCCACGTATTTCCTTGTGGCGGCTGCGATTACGCCGAATAGCTGTGTAACCGTGAAAAATGTAGGTATCAACCCGACACGGGATGGCATCCTGCGGGTACTTTCGGATATGGGCGCAGACGTGACTGTGGAAAAGACATCCGGAGAAATCGGAGAGCCGACGGCGGATGTGACCGTTCGTACATCCGATCTGAAAGGCTGCGTCGTTGGTGGCGAAGTGATACCAACCCTGATTGATGAAATTCCGGCGATCGCGATTCTCGCCTGTTTTGCACAAGGAGAAACCATCATTAAGGATGCGGCAGAACTGAAGGTAAAGGAATCAAACCGGATCGATGTGATGGTAAATAATCTGAAGAAGATGGGTGCAGATATCGAGGCAACGGAAGATGGCATGATTATCCGTGGTGGAAAGCCGCTGCATGGCGCGGTGATCGACAGTCATCTCGATCATCGTGTGGCGATGAGCTTTGCGATTGCCGCGATGAACGCAGATGGGGAGACAGAAATCACCGGTGCAGAATGTGTGGATATTTCGTATCCGGGATTTTATGAAGATATGCGCAAACTGGTGAAACGGTAGACCGGACAGACCAATAAACAGATAGATCAAGCGTGCAAAGCCATTACATGACATGGATTACGATTTGCGGCAAAATAAAAAGTTCGATGAAACAATCACTGTCTCATCGAACTTTTTGTTTTTTTAATGTGAGTTGTTACGTCTGAAATATAACCGGATGTGCCGTCAGTCATTATTCCGCATCTGTATCCTCGGCTTTTCCTTTCGCATCTGCATCCTCAGAGTTGTCAGAATCATCCGGATTGATCGTAACATAATCCCGGTTTGCATCCTCCATCTCCAGATCGAGATCATCTGCGAACAAATCATCTTCCTCGATATCATCTTCGTTGTCAAAGATCTTTGGCATCTTGTCCTTGATGGTTGTCTTCACTTTGCTGATCTTCTCGTCCACGTGATTGTCCTGATATACCTTAGATCCTTTGATCTTGTCTTTGAATGCATAGCATACGCCACCGACCGCAGCGGCAGCAACTGTAAATTTTACGAGACCTTTAAAAAACTTACTCATAATTGACTCTCCTTTTCCGTCCTTTTCAATATTTTACCACAATTAGATACAGACTATTCTAATACATGCATAAATAAAAAGCAAATAAAAATCTGCGGTTCACAGAAAGTTTAGAATTATTTCTTTGCTATGCATTCCGTGATATGGTAGACTAAGAAGCAGATCATGCACATGAAAATGGGGCGGAAGATGTCGCATGAAAACGTGACAGGCTACGTGGCGGTTATAAAAACACCTGTCAAACTGTCAATAGAAAGATACGAGGTAGAGGATATGAAGAATTTGAAAGAAACAGAAAAAAATTTTCTTACTTGTGCGGGTTTGATCGCAATGGTAGGTATTGCATTGATTGTTTTGAAGCAGACTACATTGGGAATCCTGAGTATTATCGCAGCGGTTGTTTTTGTGGCTGTCGTTTTTAAGATGGTGATTACTAGAAAAAAAGAAGAAAATGGGGAAGCAAAAAAACATGAAAACAGTAAATGAATACCAAAAACAGTTTCAGACATGGCAGCTTGAATATGAAGCAAAAAAAAATCAGGCGGACAGACTTTTCTCGAGAATCTCGACGTTCCGGATCGTGACATTTCTGCTTGGCGCGGCCGGTGTTATCATCGGAATCACGGAAAAAGAAAAATCGTATGCCCCTGTGCTTACCGTGCTTGGACTGCTGCTTTTAGCTGGTTTTGTGGCACTCGTCCGGTGGCATGGCGTGGTGGCAGAGCGGCAGCAGCTCCTCACAGATAAATGGGAAGTGTGCAAGCGGTATACTGCCAGATATTCGGATGCATGGCGCAAATTTGATGAGAACGGAACGACGTATAAAAAGGAATCAGACTGCGTGGCAGAAGATATTGATCTCCTCGGCGAAAATTCCTTGTACCAGATGCTTTCTGTATGTCATACAGAGAAGGGAAAAGTAAAGTTTGCGGAAAGCCTTACGACGCGGTATGTGGATGAAGAACAACGGGAAAAACGGTATGCTGCGATCATGGAACTCGCAGGCCATCCGGAATTTGCGGTTGAATTTGAAACTGCGGGAAGACGCCTGGAAGAAGAACAGGGAAAGTTTGATGCTGAGAAATTCGAACAGTTCTGCGCAGATGGCAGGCAGGGTAAACTCCCGGTATTTGCTCACATAGCGCGGATCGTGCTGCCGGCGGCAGAGCTTGTAAGTCTTGTTTTGTGCATGGGTGGAGCAATCTCGTACGGATATCCGCTTGCCGGTTTTTTGATTCTGCTTGTTTTTTCCTGGTTAACAAAGGTAAAAACGGATGAAGTCATCCTGCCTGCATATTATGCAAGTGCCGTCAGCGGGGAATATACAGCAATGCTGTCGTTGCTTGCACTCTCTAAATTTAAAAGCGGACTACTTGTGTCGATGCAGAAAAAAACGGGTGGCAGCGAAGGTGCCTGGATGGCGTTCCGGAAGTTAAAGACAATTAGCCAGGCATACAATATTTCATTCAATCCGCTTGTACATCAGATTCTGTGTGGCTTTTTCCTGTGGGATTATCAGCTTGCGGCGGTTGTCACACGCTGGAAAAGAAAATATGGACAGAATGTGGCAGGCTGCTCGGATATGATTGCACAGATGGAGGAACTGCTCAGTTTTGCTGTGCTTGGCATGGTGCGAAAAACCGGGGAAAGTGAAGTCTTATATGAAAGTCAGGAACAAGGCGGGAAGGAGACCGGAGTTATATTGTCAGGGGAAGACTTATATCACCCATTACTTGCCATCGATACGGCACAGGCAAACAGTGTAACGCTGAAATCCGGGATTACGATTATTACCGGATCGAATATGTCCGGGAAGACAACCTTTTTACGGACAATCGCGGTCAACCTTGTGCTCGCGTATCTCGGGGCACCTGTGTGCGCGGGGCGTCTGCGTGCATCGTATATGAAGCTTTTCACATCTATGCGTGTCCGCGATGATGTGGCACATGGAATCTCAACCTTTTATGCTGAAATTCTTCGGATCAAGGAGATGGCAGATTATCGCAAAGAAAATAAGCCGATGCTCTGTCTGATTGACGAGATTTTTAAAGGGACAAACTCGGCAGACCGGATTGTAGGAGCAAAGGAGGTAATCACGACGCTTGCCGGTAAAAATTGCATGACGGTTGTATCTACACATGATTTTGAACTTTGCAGCATCACGGACAAGCGTGGCACACCGGCGGAGAATTATCATTTCCAGGAATACTATGAGGGCGATGAATTGAAATTTGATTACCGGATCCGTGATGGACGATGTACGACAACCAATGCGCGGGCAATCCTCCGGATGGCTGGATTTGACGTGGAGCAGGAACAAAATCCAGGCACGATGCCGACCGTGTTATAGCTTCATCCCGGCGGGTACAGAATTGTACAAAATAAATAAAAAAACGATACGGATTTGTCGAAAAAGCTTTGTCAATTATGCACAATGCCAATTATATACTATTGACAAAACGATGGTTGACTTTCCGTACGATTTTGTTATAAAATCGAGGTAGTGAAATTTAATTACAAGGGGGTATATGGCAATGGCATTACCAGCAAATATTACTGCAGGATCAGACAGCAATGTCCTGACGATTGCGGCATCGAATAACAAAGGGTTACTCATTCGTTTTTTGAATGAACAGGTAGAGGATGGCTTTTATGCATTGGTAATTGACTACCTGAAAGACAGCAACTTTGACTTGAAGAACATGATGGTTGATGATGATGTCAAGGCACAGTGCACAAAGCTGTATGAGCTCGGCGAGTTTGTAGATACGAACATCAAAGCAACCGGCCGGTATGAGATTGAGGAGTGGATTGAGCCATTGTTCAAGTTTGTATATGGCGATATCGATCCGCGTGACGTGGATGCCCCGATCAGCACATCCGGTATCTATCGTTATAGTATCTGGCTGATTTATCTCTACCAGAGAGAGTATTTTTCAGATGCAATGCGGCTGATTGGCGAGCGGATTGCACCGCTTCTGATCAATCTAAGCTACCAGATTTTAGAGGATGATGACCGTCCAAAGAACTTTGACAAGGCAATCATGGGTTATCTTGACCTGATCAATGTTCTCATGGAGATGGGACTTCCGGTTGGCGATGCAAATTCTGATGCATATATGAATAACCTGGAGGTACTGTTTGACTATGTAGTGGAAGATCCGCATGTGGGAAATGATTACAAGATCCAGTTCTCAATCGGTTTATTCAATGCATATATTCATAGCAAAGAGTATAACAAGGCATTTGAATTCTATGGATTGAATGCAGAATATATTCCAATCGATAACATGTCTGTTTATGAAAGCTTCAAGGAACTGATTCGCAATACAAATTCTGCAGCCGATACAACGGTGCTTAGCAGAAGCGTGATCAATGCAATCTCCAAGCAGGAGATTTACAACAAGCGTATCGATTCCCTGATTGCAGAAGTATCAGCCTTTGTGAGAAAGGTATATCTCTATATCGAGAACGAGCCAAACATGAAGAAGAATCTTCAGATTCTTGGCGCCGGTGCTGCACTAAACGATAAGACAAACATTTTTGAAGGTTTATATGAGTATAACCTTGTGTTCCATGAGTGTGGAATCAAGGCACTTGTAAACCAGGATAACTCGAACAAGTCCTGGGAAGAAAAATATGAGATTCTCGATCTTCTGTACACAACCTTAAATGTTATATTTGATGGGTACAATGTATATGAGATTTCCAACAAGATCGAGCATCAGTATGTGGAGCTTACATGGATTGGCAATTATGTAAATGCGAATCCGTCGTTATTGAAACTATTCTTCAGCGTGAAAGAGAAGATTAAGGCATTTAAGGTTCGTAAGAACTCTATCTTGGAGAAGTCCAAGACAAATTACGAGATCAAGCAGATGATTGACGACCGTCAGAAAGCATTGGTATTTATGACGGCAGAAGATATGATCGTAAATGGTCTGAACAGTGGAAAAGTGAATATCATCAACAACAATTATGATCCAAAGGTAGCAGAGAAACATCTCATCAAGACCTATGCTGAGATTGTTGTTCCGGCAAAATACAAGAAGAATGAAGCACCACAGACCGGCGGCAAGTTCTTCGGCAAGAATTCCGGCCCGGCTATGGAGGCAGATCTGCAGAAACTGCTTTCGGATACAAAGATGGAAGAGATGCTTTTGAAGTCCGAGTGGCTGTGGTATCAGTTTGAGGACAAAGGCAATGACGAACAGACACCGGAGGAAGCTACATATAGCGTTGTATGCCTGATTAAAGTTGTTGAAAAGCTGCTTGACAGAAAGGGTGGAAGTTCATCCAGAACAGAGTCTTCTCCAAACAAGAAAGTCATTATCACAAAGACCGGTAAAGTAATTGAGCTTTCAGACGAAGGTGCACAGGCAACGACGAACAATACGACTTTGCAGCCGACCGTGATTGAGAATCTGAACAATATCATTGTGACATTGAAGGATAAATCAGATGCAAATGTAAAATATGTCCAGACATATGTGAACGATTGGCTGAATGCAGTTGTCGATGCAAAACTCGACAAGAATTCTATGTTGCAGCTGTATGAGGCAGAGGAACTCCGAAATAAGACATTGGCGGTAATCAAGAAGCTCCGCGCCGATCTGCTGTAAGAAAATAGCACAAAAAAACCTTTATATAAAGCGGGAGGTATCTTATGGATGCCTCCTTGTTTTATGGAGGAACAAAAATGGCAGAAAAAAAACAAAGAATTAATGTGAATATTGACCGGGCCAGCCAGAATGCGGAAGAGAGCGCGCAGGTGTTTGACGTGGAAGAAGAACTGAAAAAGCTTCCCAAAAGCCCTGGCGTTTATATCATGCACAGTAAAACTGATGATATCCTGTATGTAGGAAAAGCCATCAGCCTGCATAACCGGGTACGCCAGTATTTTCAGACCGGACATGGCCATGGCGGTTCGGCGAAGATTGCGCGTATGGTATCCCAGATTGCGTATTTTGAGTATATTGTGACAAGTTCGGAGCTTGAAGCACTTGTGTTAGAATGCAATCTGATCAAGGAATACCGCCCGAAATACAATACGATGATGACGGATGATAAAGGATATCCATATATCCGGGTGACTGTGGAAGAAGCATTCCCACGGTTTTTATACAGCCATTCGATGAAACGCGACCATGCAAAATATTTCGGACCATATACGAATGCGCGTGCAGTCAAAGATATCTTAGATCTGATCAACAAGTTGTATCATCTGCGTACTTGCAACCGGAAACTTCCGCAGGAAATCGGCAAAGACCGGCCATGTCTGTATCATCAGATTGGGCAGTGTAAGGCCCCGTGCACCGGGAAGATCAGTCAGGAAGAATATGGAAAACAAGTGCAGGCAGCCTTGTCATTTTTGAATGGAAATTACAAAGAAATTATGACAACCCTGCAGGCGCAGATGAAACAACAGGCAGAAGAAATGGAGTTTGAGAAGGCCGCAGAGACACGGGATCTGATTGAGAGTATCCGCCATATCGAGGATAAACAGCAGATGAACAAGGCATCCGGAGAAGACCGGGATGTGATTGCACTTGCTGCAAATGAGAAAGATATCGTTGTGACAATCTTTTTTATACGGGACGGAAAGCTGCTTGGGAGAGAGAATCATCATATGAACGGAGACAGCCGGGAGCGCCTGCCGGAAGTGCTTGCGGCGTTTATCAAGCAGTATTATTCCGGGACACCGTATCTGCCGAAAGAGATTTTAGTTCCGGAAATACCGGATGAATTAGATGTATTAGAAGCGTATCTAAGTAAAAGACGGGAGTCGAAAGTTCAGATATTTGTGCCGCAAAAGGGAGACAAAAAGCGTATCCTTAATCTCGCGGAGGAAAATGCGGCGCTTGTGCTAAAACAGGATATGGAGCGTGTGAAGCGGCAGGAGAAGCGGACAATCGGTGCAGCAAACGAGATTGCAAAGATGATTGGGATTCCTTCGGCAAACCGGATGGAAGCCTACGATATCTCCAATATATCCGGTGTGTTGTCTGTGGCATCTATGGTTGTGTTTGAACAGGGAAAACCAAAGAAAAATGCATATCGAAAATTCCGTTTGCGGACAGTCTCCGGACCGGATGATTATGCTTCAATGAAAGAAGTATTGTCCCGCCGGTTTACGGATGATAAAATGGATGTGCTGCCGGATGTGATCATGATGGATGGCGGAAAAGGCCAGGTCAACGTTGCTTTGATGGTGCTTGACAGCCTGGGATTGGATATTCCGGTGTGTGGTATGGTAAAGGATGATAATCACCGGACGCGAGGACTTTATTTTAACAACGTTGAAGTAGAGTTCCCGAGAGGCAGTGAAGCGATGCTTATGATCACTGCGCTGCAGGACGAAGCACACCGGTTCGCAATCTCGTATCACCGGCAACTGCGGAGCAAAAATCAGGTACACTCAGTACTCGATGAGATTCCGGGTGTCGGCGAAACCCGGAGAAAACAACTCTTGAAATATTTTGGAGAAATCCGGAAGATCCGGGAAGCTTCGGCGGAGGAACTTGCAGAAGTGCCTGGCATACCAGAATCCGTGGCACGCGGGATTTATGATTTTTTCCATACTGCGTAAAAGGAAGACGAGGAGAATATAGTATGTTTCAGAAACTTTTTCCAAAAGAATATTATGACAGTACGTATCATATTGATTTTGCACAATTTTATAAGCGGGGATACCGGGCGGTTTTGTTTGACGTAGATAATACGCTGGTGGAACATGATGCGCCGGCAGATGACAAGGCAAAAAAAATGATTGGACATTTGAAAACACTTGGATTCGGTGTCTGCTTTGTTTCCAATAACGACGAAGCACGTGTGAAGATGTTTAATGATGCGGTCGATGCGACCTATGTCTTTAAGGCAGGAAAACCTTCCGCACGCGGATATGAAGCGGCGATGAAAAAACTTGGGACAAACAAAGAAAACACCTTGTTTGTCGGTGATCAGATCTTCACAGATATTTGGGGTGCAAATAACGCAGGTTTGCATAGTATCCTCGTGCAGCCGATTGCAAAACACGAGGAGATACAGATTGTACTGAAAAGAATTCCGGAGAAGTGGATTTTACATTGCTATCTGAAAAAACATCCGCTGAAAACCGGAAACAAAGAAAAAGGCGCTTAAAGGCGCCTTTTTCTTTGGGTTAACTATATAAAATAAAAATTAAGCAAGCTTGTTAACAGCAAGTGTTAAACGAGAAATCTTTCTTGCAGCTGTATTCTTGTGGAAAATTCCCTTGGAAGCAGCTTTGCTGATTTCAGAGGTTGCAACCTTGAGTGCAGCTTCTGCAGCAGCTTTGTCGTTCTCAGCGACAGCAAGCTCAACTTTCTTTACTAAAGTCTTGATCTTAGACTTGATTGTCTTGTTTCTTAAAGTCTTTGTCTCGATGACAAGGATTCTCTTCTTTGCGGATTTGATATTAGCCAAATCAGACACCTCCATAAAATAAATTCATAATATAGTTTCTATAATTATCACTTAGGTCAAGACACGAACAGTTCATCCACACCACTAGAGGAACTGGACCAGTGAAAATTTCCGTTTGTGTTCACACACAAACCATAGGATAGCAAAAAGCAATTTTTCTGTCAATACTTTTTTTAACAAAAACTTGCGAAAACTTACGCAAAATGTATAAAATCAGGAGATTAATCGTTTGTCGAGTAATCTTTGATCATTTTATCGTAATCCTCGATTGGCATTGGCTTTGCAAACAGGAAGCCCTGTCCAATCTCACAGTTGATGGAGCGAAGCATATCGAGCTGTTCGACAGTTTCAATTCCTTCGCTGACAACCCGGATATCAAGTGTGTGTGCCATCTCAATGATGCTTCGCAGGATGCTGATAGCATTTTTGTCGTTGGCTGCAGACCGTGCCAGAAAATCGTGGTCAAGTTTGATGACATCAATCGGCAGGTCGCGAAGCAGTGTAAGAGAAGAGTAACCGGTTCCAAAATCGTCCATGTTGATGATGAAATCCATGGATCTCAGTTTGGACAATACATCAATCATATGGGTGTAATCTTCTGCGAAAATACTTTCCGTTATTTCAAATTCAAGATAATGATGCGGAATATAATACCGTTCCACAATCTCCTGCACCTTTGCAAGAAAATCCGGATGCGCCAGTGTTACCCGCGATAAGTTCACGGAAAACGGAATGACATAGATATCGGAATCAAGGTAGCGCCGGATTGATTTGCATGCTTCTTCGAGCATAAAGCAGTCAATCTGATAGATGAATCCGTTTTTCTCAAAGGACGGGATGAAAGAAGCTGGTTCCAGGAATCCTTTGGAAGGAGACATCCAGCGGACGAGCAGTTCGCCGCCGATTAAGCTCTTGGATGCAATATCATATTTTGGCTGTACATAAGCGCAGAATTCATGGTTTTCGAGCGCACCATGGATGCTGTTTTCAAGCTGTGCTTCATCAAGGATCTTCTTGTGGTATTCGTCATCGTAAAATGCATAGGAGACGCCGGAGGCTGCGTTGATGGATTTGCCAGCCATCATGGCACGGTCAACCAGCCGGTTGATGCTGTAGCTGTGCATTGTTTCATCTATGATCAAAATACCGGTCGTGAAGTCTACGACAAAACGATCCTGGATTGCCAGGCAGGCGTCGTGCACTTCCGCTTTGATGTTGTTGAAGATAGACATGAACTGATCTTCGGCATGATAGTGCACCAGCATGATGTAAGTATCGCTGATGACACGGGCAAAAGTTTCTCCATCCTGCATATATTTATGTAATACATCCGCGACTGCTTTAAGCGTCTGGTCTCCGACATTGTGCCCGTAAGTTTCATTGATATATTTAAAGTTCTTGATATTAAAATAAAACATCACATAGTCGGTATCCGGATTATCGTTTAAGATTGCCTGAGCATCTACCTTGAACTTCTCGAAGTTTCCGTATCCGGTGATGATATCCCGGTAAGAAGCCTCCGCAATCCGTTTCTCGATGTTGATATTCTGCTCGAGTTCTTTCTTGAACTGCTCTGCTTTCGTCTCTCTGTGGACGGAAGTGGAAATCAAAAACGAGTGTGTGCCGCTGCTCCAGTTGATGTTTGTCATATGTACATCCAGCGCTTCGTCTAAGATGCGGCTGTGCTTTGTGCAGCTGGCAGTCGGATTTGCCTCGGTGATTTTGTGGACCGGGCAGTCCGCACATGGGCCGCTTTCCTGGTGCATGCAGGCGTAGCATTTGCTGTTTAATGCGAGCGCCGGGAAATATTCACGTGCATAGTCGTTAAAGTACATGACTTCGTACGAGTCTTTGTCGACGACAACCATCGGATTTTGTACGAGACCGAATGCCTTGATCGTGTCATCGCGGAGCAAAGCCATCGCACGGTTGGCCTGCTTGGCTTTCACTGCTTCTCCAAACAGGCGGAAGATCTGTTTGAATGCAGAGAGCGTATGGACATTCCATGCGGTGTCTTTGTCCATGGAATAAAAGCAGATGTATCCGATGCGTTTTCCGTTTGACCGGATGTCGCATTGCATGAGTTTCCGGATCCCTTCTGCGGCCGGATTCATGCTTGCTGTATTTGTCTTGATCAAGGATGTGTCAGAGGAGTAGGTAATACCATCGGTCCCCATCGAAGACAGTTCTTCTAAGATGGCTGCCGGTGTATGCTGCCGGAGCGCCATATCATTTTCAAGTCCTTCTTTGCACCATTGATGTGTACAGTCGACAAAGTTTTTGTTGGAGCTGTATTCCCAGATGCAGATTTTGTCGATATCAAAATGTTCGCCGACAATGGTCATGGCCTGTTCAATCGCACTATAGGTATTTGTGCTTGTAAACAGGGTGGAAAGCAGATTGTCGAGAAGTGCGGAATCTGTTTCATGTTTATCGGAAGTATCGGAACGGTCATTTTCATATTTGGCGCGCTCCATATCATCCTTATAGAAATAATAGCAGTCCTTTCCATGCAGTTTTGCCTGATAAAGAGCCGTGTCTGCGTTTTCAAGCAGAACATTGTATGGAATCTGCTGGTTTGTCGCAGCGATACCGATACTTAGCGTTACTTTGCACGTATCGTGGTAGAGCTCACGCAGCCGGTCGGCAATCATAGCTGCTTTTTCGCTGGCAAGCTGGATGTCAAGAACATTTGTCAGGAATACGCAGAACTCATCACCGCCGAGACGCCCGGCGATTCCATAATCGCCCTTAAAGGCCTGCAATGTTTTTGCGATATTGACGATCACTTCGTCCCCCTTCAGATGTCCGAATGTATCATTGATTTTCTTGAAGTCGTCGATATCAACCAGCATGAGGATCTGATAGCTGTTTCCGTTTAATTCACGCAGAGAACTTTGAATCCGGTTTTCCGTTGTCGCTTTGTTGTAAAGGCCGGTCATCTGATCTGTTTCGGCCCGGATCAAAAGCTTTTGCTGTTCTACTTTCTGCGTGTGGATATTGCGGAGCAGACCGACCACGCGGAGTGCATTTCCTTCTTCGTCATAAATTGTTGAGAACGTGGAGAAATACCATTGAAATCCCCCGTTTTTTGTATTCAGTTTAAACTCGGTGGAGTGATACTCCGTGCCTGCTTTTGCCAGGAAAAACAGTTCCTCGATGGCAGACTGGGTATCATAGGAGACCAGGCCCATCTTCAACATATTTTCAGCCGGATGTTCTATGACGGAGTCTCCCTCAAAAATATGATTGAATTTCTCTGCAAATGTAATTGTGTCGGTCGCGATATCGTATTCGTAAGGAAGCTCTTCCGAGATATCGGAGATGATCAGATATTTCTGTTCTTCGAGCATGGCTTTCGTCTCGGCAATCTTCAGATTCGTGATGTCAGACATAACGAGATTAATCACCGGAAATCCCTTCTCGACCATGCCAGACCGGGCAAGGACCGCGTTCACCCATTTGGTGTTGCCGTCTGCGCACTGAATCCGGAAATTTAAAATCTTGGAGTGTTCTTCGTTCTCGGTGAGATCGGCCAGTGCTTCGATTACAACAGCCAGGTCTTCACTTAAGACAAGCTGCAATGTGCTTGAACCGAATTTCTCGTGGTAGTCATGCTCGGTATAGCCGCACATATCGTAAAAGAAATTGTTTGCCCAAAGCAGAGAAAGATTGTTGTCGAGCAGGTGCTTGCTCACACCACTCGGTACCGTGTTTGCAAAAATCTCCAAATCTGTTTTTGCACGGGCCGTTTCACTTGCTGCATTTTCCAGGTTTGTAATATCGGTAAATACACATTGCAAAACGTCACGTCCATCGTTTAACGAGAATGCCTGTCCGTTGCACAAAACGGTCAGAATTGAGCCGCTTTTTGTCACGATTCTGTGCTGTACGCTTATTAAATTCGAGATACTCAGCTGGTAATTCATGGAAGCAATCACTTCCGTGAAGTCTTCCACATATAAGAGATTATCCAGGGTGCAGATTTTCTTCGAAAGTTCACGCGGCGAATAGCCGGTCATCGTGCACAGACCCTGGTCAAAATCCAGAATATTATAAGGCGCCTCTGTCTCAAGAACAAAGGTTGCCACATCGTTTCCGTTTACAAAATTGCTTGATGCCATATATCGTCCCACCACCTCTTGTCGCGTATAAAAAAACTAATTTCTATTATAGAGGAAAAGAGGACTTGAATCAAGAAAAAATAAAAGAAAAACAAACGTTGAAAAAGAGCAGTCAGGATAAAAAAGAGAGAATATTGGACGCATTTCGGAAATGGTTTCTTTACATTGCCATGTGGAGATGATAAAATAAAAAAGCTTATAGAATTTGAAAGAAATGAATATAAAAACAATACTATGAATCGAGAAGAATATAGAAAGTTTCAATGGATTGCAAGCATTTGTGTTGCGATATTTATTGTAAGTTTTGGCATTGTGCTGCTTGCATTTAACCGGAGCGTGTACTGTCAGAGTGCATGCGATTATCAGGAAAATGGTGTTGTGGAGATTACGAAGGCCGAGGCGGAGCTGTATTATGGGCAGATTGCGGATTCCTTTTGCAATTTTTTCACAGGAAAATACCGGGTTGCCGGGTATACACTTTCTGATACGAATGTTCATCAATTAAACAGATTAAAGGGGTATTACCGGTTTGCGTGGGTGCTGTCGGTTTTGTCATTTGGTGGTTTTTGCTATAGCTTTTTCCGCTTGTGGCGACGTCGGGAGACAAAACCATGCTATTATGGAAGTGCCGGAGGTGCATGTCTTGCAGCATTGGTGATGCTTAAGATTGTATGTTCAGGAAAACCTGTGTACCGCGGACTTGAGAATATGATATGGAAGCATGATTACAGCTATTTTGCGGGGGGAGATCTTCTGCTCAAACTGCTTCCGGATACATTTGCAAGAAATCTTGCGCTGCTTTACCTGGGAATTGTGGCAGCGGAGATTGGTGTGTTTGTACTGATTCGGCTTGGAATCCGTTTTGTGGACCGGCCACACAAATTTTGATGTATCCATACAAATCCGGTGCCGGGCATCCCTGGCGCAGGAGATAAGCATACTCCGGAAATTTATTTGGAATCATACATACCTGTCAGGTTAAACAGCAGGAATCAATATATACGAGGAGGGTTACAATATGAACAAACGACTGGAAGACTGGGTGAACTGGGTGCTCTATGATGAGCTCAAAAACGAGATGATCAACGCGCCGAAGCACCTGCTTGGTAATCATGATTATGGAGACGGACAGGTCATTACGGTGTATCGTCCACATGCAGAAAAAGTATATGTAACATCGCCAACCGGGAAGAGCCGGGAAGAGATGGAGTGCCTCGCAGAAGGTCTGTATGGCTTTTATAGTCCAAAGAAAAAATATATAGGAACAAAATACCGCATCGAAACGACCTATCAGGATGGAACGACGGTGACAACCGCAGATGCTTATGCATTTGAATCCCAGATTTCGGAGTATGATACGTATCTGTTTGCGGAAGGAAAACATTACGATGTTTATGAAAAGTTTGGGGCGCATCCGATGACAATTGATGGTGTGAAAGGTACGTATTTTGCTGTCTGGGCGCCTCATGCGAGACGCATCAGTGTCATCGGTGATTTCAATATGTGGGATGGTGCACTCAATCCGATGCAGATGATGCAGACATCCGGTATCTACGAGCTTTTTATCCCGGATGTGGCGCCGGGGGCGGTTTACAAGTACCAGATTATGACAAGAAGCGGGGATATCCTGTATAAGGCGGATCCATATGGAAACCAGTGTCAGGTGAGACCGGACAATGCAAATATCGTTGCCGATCTGACCGGGTATAAGTGGAAAGACACCGCATGGATCGATGACCGGAAAAAGCAGACAAGACAGAGTGAAGTCCGCAAGCCGATGTCAATCTATGAGTGCCATCTTGGTTCGTGGAAGAAGAAAATCGAGGATTCGGATTTTGGATTTTTTACGTATCGTGAGCTTGCGAAGATGCTCTGTGATTATGTAAAGAAGATGGGATATACCCATGTGGAACTGATGGGAATTGCAGAGTATCCGTTTGATGGCTCCTGGGGGTATCAGGTCACGAATTATTATGCACCGACCAGCCGGTATGGTTCGCCGGAGGATTTCATGTATTTTGTGGATTACATGCATGCGAAAGGCATCGGTGTAATCCTGGACTGGGTACCGGCGCATTTTCCAAAAGATGCACATGGACTGGGAAAATTTGATGGCATGCCGCTTTACGAGCATCCGGATCCAAGACGTGGTGAGCATCCGGACTGGGGAACCTATATCTTTGATTTTGGAAGAAATGAAGTGTCAAACTTCTTAACTGCAAATGCACTGTTCTGGGTGGAAAAATACCATGTAGATGCACTTCGGGTGGATGCGGTTGCATCGATGCTGTATCTGGATTATGGAAAGCAGGATGGACAGTGGCTGCCGAATAAAGACGGTGGAAATGAGAATTACGATGCAATCGAATTGCTCCGCAAGATCAACACAGTCATGGAAGAGCGCAATCCGGGCGCATTTCTGATTGCGGAAGAGTCGACTGCATGGGCAGGCGTTACGGCACCGGCAAGCATGAAGGGGCTTGGGTTCCTCTACAAGTGGAACATGGGCTGGATGAACGACTTTTTGGAGTATATGAAGATGGATCCGTATTTCCGTTCCTTCAACCATAACCGTCTGACATTCAGCTTGTCCTATACATACGCAGAAAATTATATACTTGTTATCTCACATGATGAGGTTGTCCATCTGAAATGTTCAATGCTCAACAAGATGCCGGGCTTTGAGGTGGACAAGTTTGCAAATCTGCGTACAGCATATGGATTTATGTTTGGACATCCGGGCAAGAAATTGCTGTTCATGGGGCAGGAGTTTGGACAGCTTCGGGAGTGGAGTGAGGCGAGAAGCCTTGACTGGTTCCTGTTGGATCGGCCGCTGCACAAACAGATGCAGAAATGGGTGGCAGACTTAAACCACATGTATACAACCTATGATGCATGTTATTATAATGATACAGACCAGATGGGATTTGAGTGGACGAAAGTAGATGATGCAAATACCAGTATCATCGCGTTTGTACGACGTGGAAAGACAGCGAAGAATCAGTTGTTATTCATATGTAACTTTGTTCCGGTAGAGCGCAAGGATTATTGGATTGGAGTGCCATGCTTGACGGAGTACGAGGAAATCCTTAATTCCGATGCAAAGGTTTATGGTGGTGCCGGCACGAAGAATGGTAAGGTAAAGGCATTTGAAGAGAAGTGCGACCGTATGCCATACGCAATCAGTATCGATATTGCACCACTTTCCATGATGGTTTTCAAATATGATTATGTAGACAAGGATACAGTCGCTGCAGATGTATCTGCGACAGCAGTCATTGAGAAGAAATCGGAGCCAAAGAAGGCGACAGCAGCAAAGAAACCGGCTGCAGCAAAGACTTCTGCTGCGAAGAAGTCAGTAGAAAAAAAGTCAACGAAATAATGGCAGAAAGATATGAGTAAGAAAAAAGCAGGAAAGAAAAGAAAAGGTGGGGTTGGGCATGCAATCCGGAATATCATTGTGTTTTTGTTTGCATTTGCTCTTTTGATTCTTCTTGGGTTGACAGGAATCTATATCTATGTTAAACATGATGTGAATCCCCGCCTGCTGACGGAGGAGAAAGCAGCATCCTTACAGGATGTGGACTGTATCATCGTGCTGGGGGCTTCGGTGAAAAACGGAGATACGCCGAGTCCGATGCTTCGTGACCGGTTGGATAAGGGGATTGCACTATACAAAGCAGGCTGCGCACCGAAGATATTGATGAGCGGTGATCACGGCAGCGAATATTATAACGAAGTCAGTGTCATGAAGAAATATGCCATCGATCATGGTGTTCCGTCTGAGGATATTTTCTTGGACCATGCAGGATTTTCTACTTATGAGAGTATGTACCGTGCCAGAGCTGTGTTTGGCGCAGAACGTGTGATTGTTGTCACACAGAAATATCACCTGACACGTGCAGTTTATGATGCAAACAGGCTTAGCATGGATGCGTATGGCGTCGATGCAGCGCATATCAATTATGGTGGCCAGACGATCCGGAACATCCGCGAGTATCTGGCAATCAGTAAGGACTTTGTAATGACATTGATCAAACCGGAGCCGACGGTACTTGGTGCCCCAATTTCCTTAGAAGGAAGCGGAGATGTGACCAACGGTGCTGACTAACTTGACCCACAAGGTAACCTGAGCGACGACGGATTGACAAATTGTTATTAGATAAACATTCAAGAGGAGGAGCGAAGAGCGTGAAGATGATTTCATTGGAAGAAGAGTTGAAGGGTAACGCGTATCCGGGCAGAGGTATCGTGATCGGAAAGTCACAGGATGGCAGGAAAGCGGTCACTGCATATTTTATTATGGGGCGCAGTGTGAATTCACGGAACCGTGTATTTACAGAGACAGAGGATGGCATAAGAACAGAGGCAGCAGATCCTTCCAAGCTGACAGATCCACACCTGATCATCTATGCACCGGTGCGTGTATTGGGTAACAAGACAATTGTGACAAATGGAGATCAGACCGATACGATTTATGAACTGATGGACAAGCAGCAGACATTTGAGCAGTCTTTACGCACGAGAGAATATGAGGACGATGCACCGAATTATACACCACGTATTTCCGGCATTATGCATGTGGAAAATGGTTCGTACAATTATGCAATGTCCATCTTAAAATCCGCAGACGGAAATCCGGATTGCTGTGAGAGATTTACATTCTCTTATACGAATCCACTTCCGGGAACCGGACATTTCATCCACACCTATATGGGTGATGGAAATCCACTTCCGAGCTTCGAGGGTGAGCCGAAGCTGGTTGCAATCCCGGATGATATGGATGCATTTACCGGGATGCTGTGGAACTCTTTGAATGAGGATAACAAGGTATCTTTGTTCGTTCGCTATATCGATATTGAGACAGGTAAGGCAACATCAAAGATTATCAATAAATACGACAGAGTCTAAGAAAGCGGAGGATGAAAAAATCATGGCAAACGAAATTATGCTTAAGTATGGATGTAACCCAAATCAGAAACCATCCCGGATCTACATGGAGGATGGAAGCGAGCTTCCGGTCAAGGTAATCAATGGTAAGCCGGGCTATATCAACTTTTTGGATGCATTTAACGGCTGGCAGCTTGTAAAGGAGCTGAAAGAAGCAACCGGACTTCCGGCAGCGACTTCCTTCAAGCATGTATCTCCGGCAGGAGCGGCTGTGGGACTTCCGCTTGACGATACACTGGCAAAGATCTACTGGGTAGACGATCTCGGCGAGCTTTCTCCATTGGCATGTGCCTATGCGAGAGCAAGAGGCGCTGATCGTATGTCTTCCTTCGGTGATTTCATTGCACTTTCCGATGTGTGTGATAAGGACACAGCAAGACTCATCAAGCGTGAGGTATCCGATGGTGTGATCGCACCGGGTTATACAGACGAGGCAATCGAGCTTCTGATGCAGAAGAAAAAGGGTAATTACAATATTATTCAGATTGATCCTTCGTATGTACCGGCTCCAATCGAGCATAAGCAGGTATATGGCATCACATTTGAGCAGGGAAGAAATGAGCTTCCAATCAACGATGAACTTCTTTCAAACATTGTGACAAAGAACAAGGATCTTCCGGAATCTGCAAAGAATGATATGAAGATCGCATTGATCACACTGAAATATACACAGTCAAACTCTGTATGTTATGTGAAGAACGGACAGGCAATCGGTATCGGTGCCGGACAGCAGTCCCGTGTACATTGTACAAGACTTGCCGGACAGAAGGCAGATAACTGGTATCTCCGTCAGGCACCACAGGTTCTGAATCTGCAGTTTGTAGATTCGCTTGGACGTGCAGACCGTGACAATGCAATCGATGTTTACATCGGCGATGAGTATGAGGATGTACTTCGTGAGGGCGAATGGCAGAAGCGTTTCAAGGTAAAACCACCGGTATTTACACGCGAGGAGAAGCGTGCATGGCTCGATGGAAATACCGACGTAACACTTGGTTCCGATGCATTCTTCCCATTCTCTGATAACGTAGAGCGTGCAAAGAAGAGTGGTGTGAAGTATATCGCACAGCCGGGTGGTTCTGTACGTGATGATCTTGTGATCGAGTGTGCAGACAAGTACGATATGGTTATGTCATTTACAGGAATCCGTCTGTTCCATCACTAATCGGATGCTGTAAGACAGAACAATTACAGAAAGAAAATTATGAATCCGCAAGGTCAGAAATGGCTTTGCGGATTTTTGACACAATAAGCGGCATACAAAGAGGAGAAAAATATTGGTAAAACAGTAGAATTCTGATTTGACATATAGAGAAATATTAGATATAATTCAAGCATGTATGCTCGGAAGAAGTCTGGGCAAGTATGTCGTGAAAGAAAGGAAAATAGAGATGGCTGAGAAGAAAAATCTGTTGACTAGAGAAGGTCTTCGTAAGTTAGAGGACGAGTTACAGGACTTAAAGGTAAATAGACGTCAGGAAATCGCACAGAAGATCAAAGAAGCAAGAGAACAGGGAGACTTGTCAGAGAACGCCGAGTACGATGCTGCGAAGGACGAGCAGAGAGACATCGAGACTCGTATCGAAGAGATCGAGAAGATCTTAAAATATGCAGAGGTTGCTGATGAGGACGAAATCGAGCAGGGTGTTGTAAACTTTGGTTCAGAGGTATCAATCCTTGATATCGGGTTAGATGAAGTCAATACATTCAAGATCGTCGGTTCTACAGAGGCAAATATTTTAGATGGCAAGCTTTCCAATGAGTCTCCGCTTGGCATGGCAATTATGAAGAGACGTGTAGGTGAGACAATCACAGTGGAAGCACCGGAAGGAAATTTTGATTTCCGTATTATTGATATTCGTTAATAGAAAGAGAGATTCGAAAAGTGGCAGAGAATAAGCAGCAGGATACAAACAAGCTGTTGCAGGTACGTCGCGATAAGCTCGCGGAACTGCAGGCAGCAGGAAAAGATCCATTTGAGATAACAAAATTTGATGTGACACATCACAGCTCGGATGTAAAGGAGCAGTATGAGGCACACGAGGCAGAACTTTTAGCAGGCAGACCAACTCCGGATGTCGAAGGTCTGGATGACGAAGCAAAGAAGGAAGTATTAAATAACGATTACAATGAGCGGCGTGCAATCATGGATGCTTCTCCGATTCATGTAAGCATTGCCGGACGTATGATGTTCAAGCGTGTCATGGGTAAAGCGTCGTTCTGTAACATTCAGGATTTGAAGGGTAATATTCAGGTCTATGTTGCAAGAGATGTAATCGGGGAAGAAAGCTATGCAGATTTCAAGAAGTCTGACATTGGAGATATCTATGGTGTGAAGGGATATGCGTTCCGCACGAAGACGGGTGAGCTTTCTATCCATGCTGAGGAGATGACACTTCTGTCAAAGTCTTTGCAGATTCTTCCGGAGAAGTTCCACGGACTGACCGATACCGATATGCGCTATCGTCAGAGATATGTGGATCTGATCATGAACCAGGAGAGTAAAGAAGTATTTATCAAGCGTTCCCAGATTCTGAAGGAAATCCGTAATTTCCTTGCAGGCCGTGATTTCATGGAAGTTGAGACACCAATGCTCGTATCGAATGCAGGTGGTGCCGCAGCAAGACCATTTGAGACACATTACAATGCATTAAATGAAGATGTAAAGCTTCGTATCTCACTGGAATTATATCTGAAGAGACTGATCGTTGGCGGATTGGAAAGAGTGTTCGAGATCGGTCGTGTATTCCGTAACGAGGGTGTTGACACCCGCCACAATCCAGAGTTTACATTGATGGAGTTGTATCAGGCATATACCGATTACGAGGGCATGATGGAACTGACAGAGTCTATGTTCCGTTATCTCGCAGAGAAGGTATGTGGCAGCACAAAGATCTCTTACAACGGAATTGAGATCGACTTTGGTAAGCCATTTGAGCGTCTGACGATGAATGACGCAATCAAGAAATATACAGGCATTGATTTTGATCAGGTAGCCGATGATGCAGAGGCGAAGAAGCTTGCAGACGAGCATCATATCGCATACGAGGATCGTCATAAGAAGGGTGATATTATCAACCTGTTCTTCGAGGAGTTCTGTGAGGAGAAGCTGATCCAGCCAACATTTATTATGGATCATCCAATCGAGATTTCTCCACTTACGAAGAAGAAGCCTTCAGACCCAAGCAAGGTAGAGCGTTTCGAGCTCTTCATCAATACATGGGAGATGTGCAATGCATATTCCGAGCTGAACGATCCAATCGATCAGCGAGAGCGTTTCGCCGCACAGGATGCAAATGCAGCCGCAGGTGATGACGAGGCAGAGCATACAGATGAAGATTTCCTGAATGCTTTGGAGATCGGTATGCCTCCAACGGGTGGTATCGGTTACGGTATTGACCGTTTGGTAATGCTGCTTACAGATTCACAGGCAATCAGGGATGTTTTGCTCTTCCCGACAATGAAGTCCTTAGATGGTGTAAATAAGAAAAATGATGTAAATAATACAGCTTCTGAAGCACCTGAAAAAAATGTAAAAACTGAGTCTGAAAAGATTGATTTCTCCAATGTGAAGATTGAGCCAATCTTCGAAGAAATGGTAGATTTCGATACATTTACAAAATCTGATTTCCGTGCAGTTAAGATTTTAGCTTGTGAAGCAGTACCGAAGTCAAAGAAGCTTCTGAAGTTTACATTAGATGACGGAGAACGCAAAGACCGTGTGATTTTAAGCGGTATTCATGAGTATTACGAGCCGGAAGAACTGGTTGGTAAGACAGCAATCGCTATCGTGAACCTGCCACCGAGAAAGATGATGGGAATTGATTCCGAGGGTATGCTGATTTCAGCAGTACACGAGGAAGACGGTCACGAAGGACTAAACCTTCTGATGGTAGATGACCACATTCCGGCAGGTGCAAAGCTCTATTAAGAAGTACCGTTTTATCTTACAAAACGGGATGTACTTCATTTGTGAAAAAGCTCTGAAAATACACAAATACACCAAATTTACACCAAATGGTGCTTGAAACGGTGCAGAGCCTAAAAAATCGCATAATTACAGGCGATACAACAGAATTTATAAGGGCGGTGTCTGAAATTATCGGACATCGTCCTTTTCTGTATTCGAGTTAAACAATACACATATTTCAGCTCAAAATCGAGACAAAAGCCTTGAATGTTAATATGCGTTGCTTGAAGCAACGGGCAGTCCAACATACAATTAGTCTGTCAGCGCCAGAAAGGTTAGACAGAGCATTTTTTGTAAATCGGCAGGGCAACCCCCTTACTCGTGCCGGAGCAACATATATCTTGTGTAAATATGTTCAAATGGCTGGATTACATATCAGAAAGATATTGCGCCGGTTTGAAAACTAAAAGTATCAAAATACAGACTTAATAATTGCAATTTCATTCTCAAAGTACTATAATACAAACTATATTTGGGTGGAGGTGCGGAAATGAAAGTACGGTACAACAAACTTTGGAAACTACTGATTGACAAGGGAATGAAAAAGAGTCAATTACGAGAAGCGGTCGGGGCAAGCAAAAGTACATTTGCGAAACTCGG
>CAKREY010000011.1:0-83288 GCA_934318045.1 uncultured Lachnospiraceae bacterium | reverse complement strand
GTTCAATTCTTCCAGCTTGGAGCATTTGCTTGTTTTTCTGCTGTTTTACTCCAACCCACTCTTTGTTCAATTCTTCCAGCTTGGAGCATTTGCTTGTTTTTCTGCTGTTTTACTCCAATCCAATCTTAGTTCAATTCTTCCGGCTTGGAGCATTCCCTTGTTTTTCTGCTGTTTTACTCCAATCCGCTTGCTTCCTGCAACTGCCCTATTGGGGGATTTACCCATATTGGGGGTGTTTGCTCCAATTCAAGAAAAAAGGAGGCATCCCTGCCTCCAAAAATAACATGGTATATATCAATAATCACTTCTTACCTGATGCATACTCTACACTGTCTTCCTCCCAATGTTTGTAATCCGGATTGTTTCTTTTGTCTTTCAACCCATAAGCTTCCGATAGCCAGTTTCCCACATATGCACTTACCTTCTTCGCACCTTCAAAGTTCAGATGATCGCCACCATCCTTCGTATCGGCTGACCAGTCAATGCCAAGCGCATCATTCAGATTCAGATCTTCATAAGTAACTGCGTTTGCCTGTGCCCAGTCAGATACACTGTTGTGCTTTGCATATGTCCAGTTCTTCGGGGATGGGGAACTGACCAGGACAAGATCCGCGCCATGACTCTCGCAATATTCTTTCATAAGGAGCAGATATTTTTCTGCATCGGCATCTATCATCCTTCGTTCCTCACTTGCATGCATGTAAGCTCCACCCTCATAAGGCTTGATCGTATTTCTCCTGATAAATCCACGGTTCTTCCCATCCTTTTTCTTTGTCAGGGCATTTGTACTTACGAACGCATCCTTCCACCGGGAATGATTTCTAAAGATTTCCACATGATCAGACAGACGGTCTAAAACATAATCTTTCGAATCGCCTTTTGATTTCACGCTACGGAACAGGCAGTTCGTCTCTAAAACAACAACCTCTGGCGTCTGCGTCTCAAATGCCGCCTGTAAAATTGCATATGAATCGCACATGCGCTGTGCGGATGTCCCACAGATAAACGAGGTGTAGCCATGCTCTGCGAACATCTGTAATGGATTGAAGCTCGAATAGCATTCACTGTCCCCTAAAAACAATACATCGATCGTATCCTTCACTTCGCTTTTTACTTCCGCATCCTTCGTCCGGACGGCAGTTGTGTCATAGATATCTGCATTGTTTTTCGGACGCAGGAATTTTCCTGCCAGTAACAGTACCACACAAAGTCCGGCTAAAAAACCGACGCTGCCTGCAGCCATCCTAAAAGTTCTTTTCCATTTTCCACTTGCTTTTTTCATATACATTCTTCTTTCGTAAATCTTACACCATCCATACGCCGCATACATGTTACTCATATTCATTCTTCCATCCATACGCCGCATACATGTTACACGTATTCATTCTTCCGTCAATAAGCCTCATATATAATCATGCATATTCTTCCGTCAGTTTTCCGCATAAACAACTCACTCATAGCCTTTCGTCAATACGCTGCATAAATCATATCCACGATCGTATATCCGCTGCCATATGCGCCAAATACAACGACAAGAAGTATAACCGCATACCAGAAGCTCCACCGGACCGGCAGCTTGCATTCCGCCACCCTTCTCCGGATTGAAATCCCCTTCTCGTGAATAATATCCACCACGAATACGAGCAGGATACTTACAGATGCCAAAATGAGATCCGGCACATCCACGCCGAAATTTGACTCCGCTAGTGCTGTGATATGGAAATCTGTTACGATTCCGCGCAACATTCGGAATCCGGTTGCAACGGTATCGGCACGGAAGAACATCTCACCGATGTTCACAATTATAAACATTTTCAGGAACCGGAATATCCTGAATCCGACACTTTCTGTATCAATCCTGAAATGTTCCGCAAGCTTCCTGCATGGTTCCTCGGTCAGATTCTCAATCACGATCAGCACAAAATAATACATACCATAAAAGATATAATTCATATGCGGTCCGTGCCAGATGCCATTTGACAGCCAGACGAAGAATAACGCAATCGTCGGTGCCACGAATTTACTGACTGAAAATCCGGCTTGCTTCTTGATCTTCTTCGCAAGATTCTTGACCGGTTTCGCAAGGGAGATTGGATAAAATACATAATCCTTCAGCCATGCGCCAAGCGTAATATGCCATCTGCGCCAGAAATCCCCTGCATTCTTCGCGAAGAACGGCTGACGGAAATTCTCCGGCAATGATACACCGAAGATCTCGCCGCTTCCCATAATGATATCCATACATCCGGAAAATTCCATGTAAAGCTGCATCGTATACGCAAACACACCGACAAGGATTGCCGCACCGTCGAAATTGTTATAGCTGCTGAATACCTTTGATACAAGCGGTGCCAGCCGGTCTGCAATCACCATCTTCTTGAACAGTCCCCAGATGATACGCTGGTACCCAAAGACCAGATTCTCAAACTGAATACTGTTCCCACCATACAGAGCATCTGCTGTCTCGGAAAACCGGCTGATCGGACCTTCCATGATCTGCGGGAAGAAGCTCAAATAAAGTGCCACCTTTATTGAATTCTTACAGGACTCCTGTGTGCCTCGATAGACGTCCGTCATGTAGGAAATCGCCTGTAAACTGTAATAGGAAATACCAATCGGTGCTGCAAGTGTCACACCAAATATCCGCAGGTATTTGAGTGTCACAAGTGCCCCTAAGATCAGCACGATTCCGACTGCCAGTACGCCACGTTTCTTCCGTGTAAGTGCTTTCCCGCGCAGGTCACTATGCTTTTTAGGAATTCGCGCAAGCCATCTTCCGGTTCCGTATGTCACAAGCGTTGCCAGAAGCAGCCAGACAAGAAGCTTACCGCTTATCATACAGAAAAATGTATAATCGGCTGCAAGCAGTACCACAAACCGGAACCGTGCCGGACATAACTGGTACAATGCGATCACGACTGGCAAAAATATTAAACTGTATGTAAGCAGATGGTAAGCCATATGATTCATCCTTTCCTACACTAGTCTTCCTTGAGTCGGCAAATCATCTCCCACAAGCTCTTTGCTGAATTGAAGTTCGCAGGGATCAGCTCTGCCGGTGATACCTCAACATCAAAAGTATCCTCAATCTCTGATACAAGTGATAAAATGGCAAAGGAGTCTAAGATATGATCGTCAATTAATGTCGTACAGTTCTCAAAATCCTCACCTGGTGCAATACCTTCCAAAATCTCTAATAATTCTTCCATGTTACAAATCCTCCTATTTTTTTATTGTGAACCCATGCTTTCTCATGCGTTGCCGCATTCCGGTTTCCTGTTTTCATGCATCCTGCGCTGCCACATTCCGGTTCCCTGTTTGCATGCATCCTGCGTTGTCACATCCGGTTCCCAGTTTTCACGCATCCTGCGTTGTCACATCCGGTTCCAGTTTCCACTGCCATGAAACGGATACGTCTCCACCCGGTCACGCAGCTTTTCGATTTTTCCGTCTGTCCTGCAGATTAAAACCTGCGGCAGTTCCCGGCTCAAAAACATTGCCATACCCTCGGTCGCTGCATATGCGCCACATCGTTTGAAACAGATCACATCGCCTTTTTGCGGATCATGCAGGACAACATCCCGCGCCAGCACATCATTGACTGTACAGAGCGATCCGCACAAATGAAACAGTTCCTCGTCACCGTCTTTTTCTGCCAACACTTCGATCTCCGGCTGCTTCATTCCCATCATCCAGCCATAGTAGTTGATCTGGTGGATTCCGCCATCTAAGATCAGGAATCCCGGCTGTGCCGTCCGCTTGACATCCATCACGCGCGTCAGATAATAACCACTCATCGACACAAGGAACCGTCCAAGCTCGATCGTCTTTTTGCCGTAGGCATCACATGCCCGAAGCTTCTCGGCAAGAGCCTGTATCTGCGGCTCCGGCTCGCTTTCCCGCTGATCCTTCTCGCTGTCATTTACGAAATAAGAAACCTTCATGCCTGCTCCGTATTCAAGTTCCGGAAGCCTCGTTCCGGTCTCAGCTTCAAACGTCCCTGCAAATGCGGCTAAGGTATCTATCTCCTTCTCCAGCTTGCTCTGCCGCTTCTGAGTCCCGGCATAATAATGAACGCCCGCCAGTGTCAGATACGGGCTTTCCTGTATCTCCTTTGCCAGCCGGAAGAACGTCTCCGCATCAACGCCGAATTGATTGCCACTCGAAAGCCGGATCAGTACCGAAAGCGGCATCTGATTTTTCTCTGCAAGTGTCCGCAGGATCTTCGCATGCTCTTCCGATTCGATCGTATAGATCCCAGCACCCTTGCTGTAAGACAGGATGCGTTTCATGGATTCGTAAGTCTTGTTTACCCCGGATACCACGATCTTCTCCGGTGCGATCTGTTCCTGTATGCAGATCTCATATTCGCCCGGCGAGCAGACCTCCAGCCGATCAACCAGATCTGCCACATATGGGATCAGAAATGGATTTGCTTTTACGGCAAAGCAAAGTCCGGTGTCCTCCGGCAGCAGACTGCGAAGCAACCGGATTCGCGCTTCCACTTCCCGCACATCGAAGATGTAGGTCGGCGTTCCATATGTCGCCGCAACCGTTCTTAACGCCTCTGTATTCATGCAAACGCTCCTTCCCTGTACTGTGCCTCCAAAAGCTTCTTGTCCGTCTTGCCATTTTTGTTGAGTGGCAGCATGTCCACCTTGCAAAATACATTTGGCACCATGTAATCCGGCACCTTTTTCTTCATCGCAGTAATCAGATATTTCTTATCGTCAATTCCGATATAGCAGGCAACGACTTTGTTCTTCTCGCGGTCATAAAAGCACGCGGCACCTTCGATCTCCGGGATCGCCGCCAGTGCATGTTCAATCTCTTCTAACTCGATGCGGTGTCCCATATGCTTGATCTGAAAATCTTTCCGTCCCGCGAAATAAAGCAGCCCATCTTCGCCGTAGCTTGCCAGATCTCCCGTCCGATAGATTGTCTCCGGGTAATCGGTCTGTAACGGATTTGCCACAAATGCCTTCGCCGTTGCCGCTGCATTTCTGTAATATCCAAGGGCAAGCGTCGTACCTGCCACACAAAGCTCTCCGGTCTTGCCAGCACTTTCCGGTTCGATCAGACGATTTTCCTCATCGAGCAGGAATACACGTTCATTTGGAAATGGAATTCCAATCGGAAGTTTTTCGTCCTCGCTGTATGCCCGGTCTAAAATGTGATAGGTACAGTTGCAGGTGATCTCCGTCGGTCCGTAGAGATTCACAAACATCGCATCCGGATAGTAGCTCTGCCATGCATGAAGCTGCCGGATCGGCATTGCCTCGCCGCTGAACAAAATCTTGTTGATATCTGCTGGTACCTTATGTTTCAGTCCATGCAGCCGGTTCAACAGGCAGAGTGCCGACACCGCCCAGATCAGCGTCGTGACATGGTTCTCATCGAGCATGTCCACAACGGAGTTTGGGAACATGAAATACGCTTTCGGAATCACAACTAAGGTTGCGCCCATCTTCATCGCACTGTAAATATCCTTCACTGATACATCGAAATCAAACGGCGCCTGATTGCCGATCACATCGGCTTCCGTGATATCAAAGATCTCTGTAAACCGATCGATAAATTCAAGCACCGACCGATGTGCCACAAGCACCCCCTTCGGGGTTCCGGTCGAGCCGGAAGTAAAATTACAGTAGAGTGGATCGGTGTCAATCATAGATTCCCGGATCTGTTGTAACTGATTTTCATCGGAACCTGTACATTCACTATCCATCCCCTGTGTCAGCGTTTCCATCCGAACCACATTCTCTATGTAGCCACACGCGGTAAGCTTCTCCGACGCATCACTTCCATCCACGATCACATCCGGCTGTAACACCGAGAGCATCGACTGGATGCGTGCCTCCGGAAACGAAGGATCAACCAGTGTGTAGAAGCAGCCCGCATAGACGATTCCAAAAAAGACTGCCAGTGTATCCGCACTCTTATCGGCAAATACACAGACCGGATGGCGCGGTGTTGTCTGCTTTGCCAGACAGGCACCAATGCATTTCGCTTTGTTCTGTAATTGTTCATATGTATAGGAACATGCCGCATCCTTCACTGCTATCTTGTCCGGATACATCTTTGCACTTTGTTCCAGATATTCTAATACATTTTTCATAATGTCCTCCATGCGTGCAGGTTCATCCGCCGCATTTCTTTGTTCTGTTACATAGTATAGCAACTTAAATATTAAGATAAAACCAAGCAATCGTTTAAGATTTCTTTAAGGTTGTGGAAGCAGTTTTTCAAATTCTTCCGCCTGCTTGTTCCACGCCTCGTACCGTACATCATCCCGGCGATCCGGCAACGTATAATGCGTCTGCATATACCGCTGCAGATATGCCGTAGCTTTCTGACAACCGGTATAGTTTAAATGATCGCCACCATCGAGGGTATCCAGATTCCAGTCGATTCCAAGCTCCTCGGTATTCAGATTCAGATCAAGGTATGGAACAGCAAGCGCATCTGCAAGTGCCTGCACCTCATTGTGCCGCTGCATCGTATGATTGACCGGGGAAGGGGCTGTCACAAACAACAGCTTCGTTCCATGCGTATCGCACAGGTCTTTGATCCCCTCGAGATAATACCGCGTGATAAATGTCACCGGTGTTTTCTCATCCGTCGCATGCATGTAGGCACTGCCGGTATAGGGTGCCACAGCTGCCCGCAGTTCAAATCCATTGAAAATCGTCGTCTGCAGTTTCGGATCGGCAGGTTCCATCTTCCAGAACCGGTGGTATTTGAGAATCGGGAACATCTGCCGTGCAAGCTCCTGCGCGGATTTTGCCGCATCCCGTATCACACTTGCATCTCCTCTGGAGAAAAACTCATTTGTCTCTAAGATTACCACCTTCGGAGACTGCCGTTTCAGAATCTTCTTAAGCGAGAAATAACTTTCCCCGATCCATTGTCCGGACTGTCCACCGATATATGACGCAATCCCCGCGTCCTTCCATAACTGATAGGTGGACAGTAACGTATAGCTCTCGCTGTCACCAAGGACTGCCACATCGACCATATCCTCCGGTTCGGACAGCAGATGCAGCAGGTACCGTTCCCGCTCGGAAACCGAATCCTGCAAGCCAAGCCGGATCGGATCGCACAGCTTTCCGGCTGCTACAAGAAGCAGCAAAACCACCATTGCAAACGCAACTGCCCGAAGCCATATCTTATGTGTCCCGGATTTTTTTCTTCCAGGATCTGTATTTCCCGAAATATCTTTCTTTTGTATATCCATATCTTTAGAAGCCTGCATAGATCAGATCCACCTCCTGATATCCCGGTCCGTACGCACCAAATATAAGCACGACAAAAATGAGTGCAAGATACACGAGCCAGCGCACCGGCAGTCGTTTCTGCAAGATCACACCACGCACATCAATCTTCCGCTCACGGAAATGATTTACCACGCCAACGAGCACCAAAGACGCAAGAATAATTCCAATTTCCACTCTGCCAAGTCCAAGCGTAAGCAACGTACCGTCCCAGAGCCTGTGTAGCTCAAAATCACGGAACAGTGATGCAAACATATGCATACCGATGCCCAGTGTATCCGCCCGGAAAAACAGTTCTCCGGTGAAAATGATCACCCATGTTTTCAAGATTCGAAGAACATTCCACCATGTCGTAGCTTCGGTAATCTTCCATGCTTCGCAAAGCTTCTTCATCGCCGGTTCCAACATCAGTTCAATCATGATTACAACGAAATAATACATGCCGTAGAAAAGGTAACTCCAGCTCGCACCATGCCAGAGTCCGTTGCACACCCACACAGGGAATAACGCGATTGCGGAAGCAACCATCAGCTTCACATATTTGCTCGTATGCTTCTTCGCAAAGCGGTTCCATTTCCTGGTCAGCTTCGACATGGAAACCGGATAGAAAATATATGTCTTGAACCATCTGCCAAGTGAGATATGCCATCTGCGCCAGAATTCGGATGCATTCTTCGATACGAATGGCTGTGCAAAATTCTCCGGCAATGTCACGCCAAAGCATTCCGCACTTCCGATCACAATATCCATACAACCGGAAAACTCCATATAAAGCTGGACAGTATAGGATACTGCCGCAACCACGATCATCACGCCATGATAAGACGCATACCCGTCAAACAACGTCTGCACCGCAACATACAGACGATCTGCAATCACAACCTTCTTGATGAGTCCCCAGCCAATCCGCATATAGCCCCGGACGAGATTCTCACTCCGGATATCTTCCCCCTTCGTGAGTGCATCTGCTGTATCACTGTACATACAGATCGGTCCTTCCATGATGATTGGGAAGAAGCTTAAGAAGAGTGCAAGCTTCGCAATGTTTCGCTCCGGTTTGATCTTCTTCCAATACACATCCGCCATGTAACCGATCGCAGAAAGCGTGTAAAATGAGATGCCCAGCGGCAGCAGGAAACGCCGCACCGGAAGACGCAATGAAGATTGCGCCGCTCCAAAAAGCAAATTCAGATTCTCTGCAAAAAATCCGCTGTATTTCATCACAAGTAGCATACCTAGAAGCAGCCAGACCCCGGCTGTCAGTATCGCTTTTCTGCGTTTTTTCTCACCGGTAGCAGCCAGCCTACCAACTATGTAAGTGATTCCGGTTGCTCCAGCCAGAAATAGAATCAATCTGTGGCTGAACAAAAAATAGAAACAATAACTAAAAAAGAGCAGCACACCAAAACGAACCTGCTTTGGTGCAAGCTGATAACTGATGAGAACCACCGGCAAAAATACTAAAAAATACATGGATTCATGATAAGCCATGTTCCAAATCCTCACCACAGTATCTGACTGTGCCTTTCTTCCATATTTGTGTCCCAGGCATCTGTCCTGCCTGTATCATACATTCTTCCATGCGTTCTATCCATCGTAGTTTATGACAACTCTCTTACATTTTTGTAAGGTTATAAACTACTCTCTCGTCAGGAATGTCTCTTTGCCAAAGACAATCTCTACCTCAGTATATTCCCCATGCACGGACGTAATAGCAATCGAATGTCCAAGCTTATTGCAAAGCTGTTTACATATATACAAACCCATTCCGGTAGAAGCATTTCCGCGCCGTCCGTTCTCCCCGGTAAAGGTCTTGTCAAACACCCGGTCGATATCCTGTTGTGTTATACCGATGCCATTATCACGGATTCTAAGAACCGTCTTATCTGCCATATCCTCTACCGCAAAAGAAATACACGATTGCTTTGCGGTATCCCGGTATTTGATACTGTTGTTCACGATCTGACCAAGCATAAATGCAAGCCATTTGGAATCTGTGACAACCGAGTGGTCTGTATCGTTTTTCTCAATTCGTATTTTATTCCCGATCAGCAGATCCTTCTGCTGCTGCAACACCTGATTGATGGCAGCATCCAGATTGCACGCGGTGAGCAGATAATCCTTCTCTGCCGCATCTGCACGCGCATAAAATAAAATCTGCTCAACAAATCCGTTGATACGGGCAAGCTGCGCCTTCTGTTTCTTCAGATCCTGACTGCCATTATAATTCATGAGATTTAATGCCGCGATCGGAATCTTGATCTCGTGGATCCAAAGCTCTAAATATTCCTTGAAATCCCGTAGGGAATCCTCGGTGTCATTTAACTTATCCCGCATGGACTTCCCGGTGTCATACAGAACATCCATCCAGATTTTGCCTTCCTCGAAATCCGGTTGTACCATCATCTCTGTGATCAGATATTTCTGATCCAGACCGTCAAGGATTCCCTGCAGCTCCCGGTAGAAGCGGCTCCGTTTCCGGTAATCTGCCCCGAAGGCACATAGTGACGTTACAAAAATAATTCCCTCCATCACCCAGATAAAATCCATCCGTGCTTTGCAGGCAAACCCTAACAGCTTGAATACTACCATGATACATGCCACCGCAGCAACAAAGCCGATTCTGTCTTTTAGATAACCTCGAACTGTCATTCCAAAATATACCCCTGTCCACGTTTTGTCCGGATTGCATCCGCCACACCAAGATCGGAGAGTTTTTTCCGCACACGGTTCATATTCACCGTCAGCGTGTTGTCATCCACAAATGCTTCCGAATCCCACAGATAGCTGATCAGCTCATCCCGCGTCACGATCGTATTCTGATGCTTTAACAGATAGGATAAAATCCCCGCCTCATTCTTCGTAAGCTCCACGTTGTTATCTCCGACACATAAGATGCCGCGAGCCATATCGAGTGTCAGATTCTTATAGGTGAGTCCTTTATCTGCGTCCAGCTTTCCAAGGCGCTTGAATACCGCCTCGATATGAAGCAGCAGAATAGACGGATTGTATGGCTTCGCAATAAAATCATCCGCACCGAAGCTCATTGAGATTACTTCGTCCATCTCTGTGTTTTTGCTTGTCACCATAATAACCGGAATATCCGATGTCTTACGCAATTCCCGCAGCACGCTCTGTCCATCTATCCCCGGGAGGTTGATATCGAGCAATACCATATCCGCCTGCGAAGCAAGGATCTGTCCGGCAACATCGTTAAATTCTCCGACACACTGTGCATCATACTGATTCGAGATCAGAAGATACTGCAATTCCTGTGCCAGTGCCATATCATCTTCCACAATTAAAATACGTTTCATCTCATACTCCTCGCCCGGTGGTTTCCGTGCACCTACCAACCCATCAGATTCCTCCGGTGTTTTCCATGCATCTGTCAGCTCAACGGATCTGCTACTGTGCCAGACGAAGCATCTCATCAAGCGGTTTTTTCGCCTGTTCACACATCTCCTCCGGAAGAATCACTTCATCCTTCAGATCTTCAAGCTTCTCGAGCACCTTATCCAGACTGACCTTCTTCATATTCGGGCAGAACTGTCTGTGTCCGACAGAGAAGAATTTCTTGTCCGGATTTTTCTGCATCAACTCATAGAACACACCCATCTCGGTGCAGATCAGAAATTTCTTACTGTCCGATGCAGTTGCATAATCAATAATCTGGGATGTACTGCCGACAAAGTCCGCGAGTGCCAGTGTGTCACCTGTACACTCCGGATGTGCCAGCACCAGTGCATCCGGATGTAATTCTTTCGCCTTCTTCACATCCTCACTGTGAATACTCTTATGTACATGGCAGAACCCGTCGTTGAAGATAAAATGCTTCTCCGGCACCTGTTCCGCTATAAAATGCGCCAGATTGTAATCCGGAATAAAATAGATATCTTTATTCGGAAGCGCCTTCACAATCTTCAATGCGTTCGACGATGTCACGCAGACATCCGAGTGAGCTTTCAATTCTGCAGTTGAATTGACATAGCAGACAACCGCCACTTCCGGATATTCTTTCCGCACTTCCTCGATCTTCTCGACTTCCGCCATATGCGCCATCGGACAATCCGCTCCATCGTCTGCCATATAGACGTGCTTTTTGGCATTTAGAAGCTTTGCGCTCTCTCCCATAAAAGAGACACCGCAAAACAAAATATTCTGTTGTTCGACTGTAGTTGCAACCTTTGCAAGATAGTATGAATCACCGACATAATCTGCAATCTCCTGCACCTCTCCATCCACATAATAATGGGCTAAGATCACAACATCTTTTTCTTTCTGCAGTTCCTTGATTCTCGCTTTTGTCTGTTCGTTCATAGGGAAACTCCTTTTTTATTTTAAATCATGGTTGTATCCAAATTGTATCTTTTTTATTAAACTCCGCTTTTATTTTGATCAAGACTTTTTTAAATCGTATCAAAATCATCCTTTGTAAACCGGTGATAGGTAATTCCGAACTGGTCGTCCGTCACGCAGTACAGATAAGGCTCCACATTCTTATCCGCAAAGAAAAGTACCGTTCCCAGATCTTCCTCATCGTCTTCTTCACAGACGGTCGTTCCATGCGCTTTCGCAAATGTCTCAAAATACGCCCGTACCTGCTGCATATCCTGCGTCTTAAGCACCTTCAGGAATCCATCCAAAAATTCCGAAACAGGAATCTCACGGTTAATATAATCACAGCCCTCCGGACTGACAAACACGCAAAAACGATCTGCTTTTTCAGTCACTTCCACATACCCGAGCTGCGGTACATTTTTCTTAAAATATGCTTCTGCTTCCTGACAGATCTTCTCCGAATCCTCGTCCACCGGAAGCTTCAGATACCCACACATCGACACCTTCGGATAATACAGACGCACTCCCGCATCATCCGTGCCGATCTTTGTCTGCCATTCTTTCACAGTGTCTATCACATGCTTCTCCAATGTCATCGCTTCTGCCTCCTGTTCCATCCCATGCATACCAATTACTCGTATATTTTACCTGCGTCCATCTATATTGGATGATTCCTTCTGTGTTTCGCGTGGAACATCCTTCACCAAATCCTTCACTACCTCACCGGCAATTATAAGGCCCGCCACTGATGGAACAAATGCAACACTGCCCGGTATATCTCTCCGCTCCGTGCATTTGTGCTCGGCACCAGGCGGACAAACACAGTTCGTCCGGCAGCTGATCGCCATATCTTCAATCGGACGGATTGCCTGTTCCTCGGAATATACAACCTTTAATTTCTTCACACCGCGCTTTTTTAATTCCCGCCGCATCACCTTCGCAAGTGGACACACCTTCGTCTTGTAGATATCTGCCACCCGGAACTGACTGCCATCTAATTTATTGCCGGCTCCCATACTGCTGATGATCGGAATATGTCTCTCCTGCGCCTTCATCACAAGAGCAATCTTCGCAGTCACCGTATCTACTGCATCTACCATATAGTCGTAATCTTCATACGGAAACTCATCTGCGTTCTCAGGCAGGAAGAAACAATTATGGATCTGTACATCTGCGTTCGGATTGATATCCAGAATCCTCTCCTTCATCACTTCCGTTTTATATTTTCCGATTGTCTTATGGGTCGCGATGATCTGACGGTTCAGATTTGTCAGACAGACCTTATCGTCATCGATCAGATCAAATGCACCAACCCCGCTTCGTGCCAGCGCCTCACAGACATAACCACCCACGCCTCCGATTCCAAACACGGCAACGCGGGAATCATGCAGCTTCTCCATTGCATCTTTTCCAAGCAGCAGCTCTGTTCTAGAAAATTGTGTCAGCATCTTTTTACTCCTGTCCTGTTCTTCGTGATACGTCTTATATTATACATATGTACATCATTGTATATCCATTTTTGCCCTAGTATACTTCAATCCCTGCAAAATAGCAATGTATCTTGCCATGTTTTCGTTAACAATTACAAATAATTTACATACATCCTCCTCTTGACATAAGTCCGATATCGGACTATACTGAGTATGATTTCGGACTTGTAAAAGTACGAAATCAGACATATTTTGTCGAATTGCAGCGATGCATAAAACGACCGTTTTCAAAGCCAAGGATAAAAATGGACAGTTCCTATCCGCAGCCAGATTGCAACAAGCTCCCAACAAACTTACACGAAAAAGGAGAAGCCATGAACATAAAAGAACACAATAAAGAAGAACAACCTTATATGAGTGAGAAACTGGTTATCTTCAACCGCATCTATAAAGAATATAACGAAATCTACCACGAAGCAGCCATACGATTGGGACTCTCAAACAGCGAATTTGACACGCTGTACGCAATCTGTGAATTAGGTGATGGCTGTCAGCAGACCGATATCTGCCGTACCACCTTCATCCCGAAACAGACCGTGAATTCTGCAATCCGGACATTAGAAAGGAAAGAATATCTGACACTTGCATCCGGAAAAGGACGGAGCATGCACATCTATCTGACCGAACAGGGATTGCAGCTCGTACGCCGCACCATTTTCCCAATGGTTGAGATCGAGAACGAAGCATTTCCAAAGCTTAATGAAAAAGAATATAAATCAATCCTGCATTTCCACGCGCAATATCTCGCAGCCCTGCGCGAGGGCATACAGAAGTTATAAGAAAACAATCGGAGGAAAAACAACATGAAAATTCAGCTTTCGGAACATTTTACATATAAAAAGCTGTTACGATTTGTCATGCCATCCATCATCATGATGATCTTTACATCCATCTATGGCATCGTCGATGGATTGTTCGTATCAAACTATGTCGGTAAGACTGCATTCGCCGCAGTCAATCTGGTTATGCCGATTATGATGGGAGTGTCCGCACTCGGGTTTATGATGGGAACCGGTGGCAGCGCGATTGTAGCCAAAACACTTGGGGAAGGCGAGCATAAGAAAGCGAATGAATATTTCTCGCTCCTTGTCTATGTGACATTTGTTGGCGGTATCCTCTTCAGTGTGTGTGGTATGCTTTTGGTCCGCCCGGTTGCCTCCCTGCTTGGTGCAGAGGGCGTGTTGTTAGATAACTGTGTATTATACGGGAGAATCTCATTTATATCTATGCCTGCTTTTATGTTACAAAACGTATTCCAGAGTTTCTTCGTAACCGCAGAAAAGCCGAAGCTTGGGCTGGGTGTCATCATCATCGCCGGTGTGACAAATATGATACTGGATTATCTGTTTATCGCAGTCTTAGGCTGGGGATTACCGGGAGCCGCAATCGCAACAGTCACCGGAGAGTGCATCGGTGGCTTCTTCCCGGTTCTCTATTTTGCACGGAAGAATTCAAGCTTGTTGAAGCTTGGAAAGACGAAATTCAATGGAGCAGTTCTCTTAAAAGCATGCACAAACGGTTCCTCCGAGCTTATGACGAACCTCTCTTCGTCCCTCGTAAACTCGCTCTACAACCTGCAGCTTATGAACTACGCAGGGGAAAATGGTGTCGCCGCCTACGGTGCAATCATGTATGTAAACTTCATATTCATATCGATTTTTCTTGGGTATTCGGTTGGCAGCGCACCGATCGTAAGCTACCACTACGGTGCCGGGAACCGGGATGAATTAAAGAACATGTTCAAAAAAAGCACCAGCCTGATCGCTATCTGGGGGTTCCTGCTTGTATTGCTTGCACATGCAATTGCAGGTCCATTGACAAAAATCTTTGTTGGTTACGATGCAGAACTGTTTGCACTTACAAAGCACGGATTCCTGATCTATTCGTTTACCTATCTGATCAACGGATTCAATATTTATGGATCATCCTTTTTCACAGCATTAAACAACGGTCTGATCTCCGCACTGATTTCTTTTCTGCGGACACTCGTATTCCAGTTAGCTGCTGTCATGCTGCTGCCTTTTATATTCGGATTGGATGGTATCTGGGGGGCGATCATCGTAGCGGAAGCGATCACATTGTGCATGACACTTTTCTTCGTGTTCTCACAGCGAAAGAAATACGGATATCTGTAGTCTACGCAGCCTCCGCGAATATATCATCAAGCTTCGCATAGATTGCTTCTGCAAGCTTCGCATGCCCCTCCTCATTCAGATGCTCCTGATCTGTCTCGCTCGGTGCAGCAACATCCGATGCATCCAGGAAATACAGATGTTCGTTTCTGGCTATATCCGCATAGACATCTGCAAGTCCCTTCGATATCTCAACCGACTCTCTCGAAAACTCCGGGTCATAGGTTTTCTCCCAGACCTTTTCGCCCAGATGGATCGGCGAAACAAGCAGAATCCTGCTGTCCGGTGCAAAGCTTTTTATCTTCGAGATTACCGTCTCCACACCTTTGCCAATCAGTTCCGGTGTCGTCTTGTACGCAGTCTTACAATCATTGGTTCCAAGCATCAATATAATGAGATCCGATGCACCATGTGTCTCTAACACCGCATTGACAAATTTTGCGCCATTTCGATGGTCGCGGTACGGATCATCAAAGACCGTCGTCCGTCCGCACAGTCCTTCCTCGATCACGCGGTACTGCTGAAGTCCAAGCTTCTCATTCAACCGGCTTGTCCAGCGGATGCCCCATGGATATCGTGCATGCTCCTTCGGTACTAATCCATATGTATTTGAATCTCCATAACATAAAATCTGTCTCATCACGTTCACCTCTGCCTTTTTCTATCATGCACTGATTATACAGCTATAAGATTGATTTGAAAAATACAAGGTTTCTATATCTGATTATAAGTTTTTATTATATGGTATCATTATCTGTAAATCTATATATTATAATTCCCGCTCGTTTTTCATCAAAGCGACACTCACTGTAATCATATGAACTGTTATAAATATACCGATGATAGACACAAGCAGCTCCGGCAGTAAGCTAACTGCAAGATTAAAATTCGATATAATCATAGCGAGCGACTGTCCGTAAAAACACAACTCAAATACCTGGCCAAACGTCAGATTTAGTTGAAACTGTCGGTTCATGCCATTTACAAGCGCTGAGAAAAGGAGCGCAATCACAGCATACTTTGCGAAATAACTGACCATTGTACCCAGCAATGTGAAAAAAAAGACTCCATAAATGGATGGGATAATAGCAATCAGACTATCGTTGTTGAATCCATCCGGCAGATAATCCGAGAGATAATATACTCCATAATCCGTAACTTTCGAACCAGCAACCGCACTGACACGTACTGTTTTACTTCCGACTGCAAGGAACATCCCGTCTTTTTTCAAATCATCATTTGGGATTGTCTCCTGCGAAGTATCTACCAGAAAGTTCGCGTAGTTGATATGCATATCAAACTTATTTGACACAGAAAGTGCACCATCATTATAATTGACCTCTCCGAGGCCTTGTGTAAACAGTTTCTCAAATCCACCAAAGCCGGAAATGATCGATGCAGTCGGAACAACAAAACTGACAATCGACAGCACAAGCATCATCACGATCACATACGCAACAAAACGTCTGCGCGGCAGTTCTATCATATCTTTATATTTTGATGGTTTCAACCATCCATAAACGATCTGTTCCGAAAATGTCATTTTTTACTCCTTTACAATATATCCCTGTTTGGGAATCTTCACGGTGACTATGGTTCCCTTGTCCGGTTTCACACGGATGTCCAGCAATGCGCCAGCCGTCTTCTTCAATTCCATTTGCAATGTCTGAAAATCCTGTCTTGCCTGGAATTTTTTCGCCGGGGAAACACCGTTTCCATTGTCCACAATCTGGATTGCATAACAATCTAACCGCTCATAACTTCGCACTACCACTTTGGGATTCTGCTTTCCTACCGCTGCGCTGACCGCATTTTCCACAAAAGGTTCAATCGTACTATAAGGAATCTGAAAACCAGTCACCTTATCTTCTATCAGTATTTCCAATCCGGGATGGATCCTTTTTGCCATGCCCAGATAAGCCCGGATGTATCGAAGTTCCTCTGTAAAAGGAACCAGACCGCTTTTATACACTGCATCCATATTATATTGCATAAAGACAGACGTATCATAGATCAGCCGGCTGTTGACCGGATCCCGGTCTTTCAGGTCTTTGATAGCGGTATTGAGCGCGCTGTAAATATATGCCGCGTCAATGGTCCGGACCGCCTGGGACTTCTCGTGTCCGACACTATTTAAAACCGCATCTCGTTCTGCATTCATTTCCTGTATGATCGTTTTCTCAATCGAGATCATCAGCAACACTGCAAATACAAATAATCCCGCTTGCAAAACGATGCCCTGACAGTTTCTGTAAAAAGCAAAAAAGTGCAAAACAAATTCGAGCAGACAGGATGCCGTCACGATCACATTTGCCCAAAAATTACTGTAAATACTTTTATCTGCGTATGTATCCGCAGCCAGATACATGATGATACACAGCAAAATCAATCCAAGTACGATCAATACTTTTGTCACAAATATATAACTTGCAAAATCGCAGACTCCAACCAGTTGAAATACGACGCCAGTCAGGAAATTGACTGCATAAACATAAATCATAATCTCAAAGATTTTTGCATATCTGCGTTTTAAAGCAAAGCACCGCAGGTACATAAAGTAAAGGACCGGCATCAAAAGCAGAAAAATCTGGCTTGTCATATAACATGCAAATTGATTTTTTGTAAGCAGCTGCATCATGGTATTTCCGGAAAAGATCCAAGCCGCCGCAAAGAGAATAAATCCAAATCCATACGCCGCTTTCTGCCTGTTTACGTTTTCGTTTGTCATAAACAACAAGGATATGCCAAGCAATATCATCAAAACAAGTATCATAAGTGACATGACGAAGGGGATTCCATTTTTTCGTACCAGCCAGGAAACAATATCTCCATGTGCACCATAATACACATCCGGAATACGTCCGCTGTATCTCCCATAGGCAGACACAAGCTGTATTGTCACAACTTTTCCGCCTTCCACATTCAAGTCCACCACATGGTATCCGGGCACAGCATTCTTCATCATTTTATTTCCGGACAAAACTCCGCTCTCGTAAATCCGCTGATCATCGACGGAGACGATTACATTTTGAAATTCTGTATAAAAGCAGATAGCTCCATCTGAACCGGCGTCTTCCGGTATCGGATGAGAAATTGTAAGAATCTCATTTTTTTTCGTTTTGAGTTTTGCCGGTAAATCGATCAGTGTTTCATCTGCACTGCCCTGTTTTTGAAGCACCCAGGTCGTGTTTAGCTTCTTCGGTATACGGAATGGTATCTTCCGATTTCCGGCATTTGGAACTGCAAATGCAAAAAAAAGCATCAAAAGTACACCCGATGCAACCGCAATGATTGTCAAGATATTTAGTTGTCGGAAACGTCGCTCATTCATCTTTACTCTATTATCCCAAAATGCCGCATTGCTTTCTCGATGCCATCTTCTTCCACCGTATCAGTGCGGTACGAAGCTGCCTCTGCCACTTCCTCTGTGCACACACCCATCGCAATACTGTTTTGTACATATCGTAACATATCCAGGTCGTTATTACTATCCCCAAACGCATAAACACGCGCCAGCGGAATATCATATCTGTCCATTAGAAACCGGATTCCGGTTGCTTTCGAAAATCCGTGCGGAACAACCTCCAGGAAATTACCCTCCCTCTGAATACACGTGAAATCCTCAGACATATAATCAATGAATTCCTGTAACTTCGGATTTCCTTCCTCATACCAGCATGCAAACTTGTCAAAGCAAAACTCCGGATCCTCAATGTGATCGATCACATGACGTCCCATTGCCTTGAAATAATGCAATATTTCCTGATATCCGGCATCCGCAACTTCGAGTACGCTGTCATAAGCGGTATGCTCGGTATGTTCAAAAATTGCCATCATGCGACACGCGCGGCACTTATATGCAACCTCCCGGCAGCGTTCCTGTGAAATACGATGATGGAGAAGTACGTCTCCATCAGATACAATATAGGTTCCACAACCACAGACATATCCATCAAAGCCAACCTCACGGATAAAATCATCTACGTTCACCATCACACGTCCAGTGTTGATGTAAACGAGATGTCCACACTGCCGCGCCTCGCGCAGTGCACGCTTTGCGCTCTCCGGAAATGTCCGCGTTCCATCGGTTGTGATGAGCGTCCCGTCAATATCAAAGAACAACATACATGGTTTATCTTTCATTTTTTCTACCGATTGCCTTTCCTCTTACTGTTCTGTTTGTGCTTTTTGGTCCCGGTTGCAATCCCTGTTTTTATCAAATCTGCTTCATGAGGTTGATCATCTCAATGGCAGAAAGGGCACAATCATATCCCTTGTTTCCAGCTTTAGTGCCTGCACGCTCGATTGCCTGCTCAATATTCTCTGTTGTAACGACACCGAACAACACCGGAATCTCTGTCTCCAATGATACGGAAGCCACGCCCTTGGATACTTCGTTACATACATAATCATAGTGGCTGGTTGCTCCACGAATAACAGCGCCAAGGCAGATAACTGCATCGTATTTTCCGGACTTTGCCATCTTCTTTGCGACAACCGGGATTTCAAATGCGCCCGGTACCCATGCGACTGTAATATCCTCTTCCTTCACGTCATGACGGATCAGTCCATCCATCGCGCCGCCAACTAATTTCGATACGATAAATTCATTAAATCTTGCTGCTACGATTCCGATTTTTGCACCTTCTGCGACTAATTTTCCTTCTAATTTGTTCATTTTCTTTCTCTCCTTATTCTTTTAAATTGGACGATAATTGCGTATCTACGATTTCTCTCTATGCATACATTTGATTTCAATTTCTGAATCTAGCATGTATCGGAATTAAGAAGTACTAAATGTTCTGCCCTTCCATATCTATATCGTACGAAACCGCCGCCAATTCGCCATCCGTGGCTCAATGGCGGCTTACCTGAACATCGTGTTCAGGTATTTCTGGTTTTCTCCCAGAACATTAAGTACTTCTAATTTCCGAACATATGCTGTCTTTCAGAAATCGAATCAAATCTATGCATATCTCATTATTGTTGTACGCAATTATCTGTGTAATCAAACCATATTTGAGAGGCGGCATTCACCACCTTTCCGCGGTCATCAATCTACGTTATCGAGAATATGTCCCATCTTTTCTTTCTTTGTCTTTAAATAGAACATATCGTATTTGCTTGGCTCCATCTCGATTGGCACACGCTCGACAATCTCCAGATTGTAGCCGGAAAGTCCATATACTTTAAGCGGGTTGTTCGTGAGCAGGCGCATCTTGTGTACGCCAAGGTCCACGAGGATCTGCGTACCGATCGTGTAGTCACGGGCATCCTCCGGGAAGCCAAGCTTCAGGTTCGCCTCTACCGTGTCAAGTCCCTGATCCTGCAGCTGGTAGGCACGAATCTTGTTGATGAGTCCGATTCCACGTCCTTCCTGACGCAGGTAGAGAAGCACGCCTCTTCCTTCCTTGGCAATCTGTTTCATCGCTGCATCATACTGCTGTCCGCAGTCGCAGCGTGCAGAGCCAAGTGCATCTCCGGTCAGGCACTCAGAATGTACACGACAAAGGACTGGCTCGCCGTCAGTGATGTCTCCCATGACCAGTGCAACATGATGTTCTCCATTTAATTTGTTCACATATCCATAGATTGTAAATTCACCATACCGGGTCGGCATCTTGGCATGTGCCACACACTCCACAAATACTTCGTGTACTTTCCGGTATTGAATCAATTTTTCAACAGTGGAAATCTTCAGATCATGCTTTTTTGCAAACACTTCCAGATCGTCACGACGTGCCATCATACCATCGTCGCGCATGATCTCACAGCAAAGACCAACCGGCTTTAATCCTGCAATCTTCATCAGATCAACGGTTGCTTCCGTGTGTCCCTGACGCTCGATCACGCCGCCCGGTCTTGCCTCGAGCGGAAACATATGTCCCGGTCTGCGGAAGTCTTCCGGCTTTGCATCATCCTCCACAAACTTACGCGCAGTGATGCCCCGCTCATACGCGGAGATGCCGGTTGTCGTGCTTACATGGTCGACCGATACCGAAAATGCAGTGCAATGGTTGTCTGTATTTGTGATGCACATCTGCGGCAAATGCAGTTTATCTGTGTATTCCGGTGCCATCGGCATACATATAAGTCCTTTCGCATAACTTGCCATGAAGTTCACGTTCTCTGTTGTTGCGAACTCTGCGGCACAAATGACATCGCCCTCATTCTCACGGTTCTCATCGTCCATGATCACAACACATTTTCCCTTTTTGAGGTCTTCTACCACCTCTTCGATGCTGTTTAATTCCATGTTGTTCCTCCTTGTCTGTTCATAACTCTATTATGTGTAATTATCGTTATTTTCTCTATATGAATCCATGCTCTGCAAGAAATCCCATATCAACCTTCGAGCTTTGTTTCTTATTCTCCGGTTCTTTGAAATGAAGCAGATGCTCCACATATTTTCCGATCACATCATTTTCCAGATTTACGATATCGCCCGGCTTCTTCGTAAGCAACGTCGTCTCCTGTCCGGTGTGTGGAATGATGGATACCGCAAAACGGTCCGCGCTGACGGATGCAACCGTCAGACTGATACCATCAATGGCGATAGAGCCTTTCTCGATGATATATTTCATGATCTGTGGTGTCGTCGCAATCGTCACCCAGACTGCATTTTCTTCCCGCTCCATATTCGCAATCGTTCCGGTGCCATCGATATGACCCGATACGATATGTCCGCCAAACCGTCCGCCTGCTGCCATCGCACGTTCGAGATTGACTTTGCTTCCGGTATGCAGCGTGCCAAGCGACGTCCTGCGCATCGTCTCCGCCATGACATCTGCGGTAAATGTATTGCCCGAAATGGATGTTGCCGTCAGGCAGATCCCATTGACCGCGATGCTGTCTCCAACCTTCGCATCCTGCAGGACATATGGTGCCTCGATCGTAAGGCTCTCCGATTTCGATGCTTTTCGCGTGGCAAGAAGCGTTCCAACTTCTTCTATGATTCCTGTAAACATATTTCCCACTTCTCCTTTCGATATCGAAGTAAGATGTCGTCTCCGATTGATTCCATCCCGTCAAATGCAAACCGGTACGCACCATCTGGATCCGGCACACCTTTGCCTTCCACCGGAGTTTTTGCATCCACACCACCCAAAATCTTCGGTGCGATATAGACCTGCACTTCCTGTACGATATCCTGTGCGAGCGCCTGTTCATTTAACGTACCGCCACCTTCTAGCAGGATACCATCGATATCCTGTGCGCCAAGCTGCACCATCAGGTCATATAAATCAATGCGTCCGTCTTTTTCCTTGCATTGTAGTATCTGCACATTTTCCTGCTCTAATTCCTTTGCTTTATCCGATGCACCATCGAGTGTTGCCACGATTGTCGGAACATCCACGGCCGTCCGTACGATCCGGCTGTCAAGCGGGATTCGCAGATGGCTGTCACAGACAATCCTTACCGGATTTCTGCCACCTTCGATCCGGCAGGTCAGTGCCGGATCATCCTGTAAAACTGTATGAATGCCGACCATAATGCCTTTCAGCCAGTTTCGTGTCTCCTGCACATGGTGTCTTGCCGCTTCGCCGGTAATCCACTGACTCTTCCCGGTATATGCCGCGATTTTACCATCCATCGACATCGCATATTTCATAACCACATACGGCAACTTCGTTGTTATATAATGGAAGAATACCGGATTGATTGCATCGCAGGCGTCCTTCATCACGCCGGTTTCCACCTCGACGCCATGTTCCCGCAGGAACGCAATGCCTTTTCCCGCCACCTTGTCGTTTGGATCATCACTGCCAACATAAACTTTCCTGATGCCATGTTCGACGATTGCAAGCGTACATGGTGGTTGTTTGCCATAATGGCAGCATGGCTCGAGTGTCACATACATTTCTGCTCCCGCTGCATCCTCGGTAAGGCTCGCAAACGCGGCGCGCTCGGCATGTAATTCTCCATATCTGGCATGATATCCCTGCCCGATGATCCGGTCATCTTTCACGATGACTGCACCGACAAGCGGATTCGGGTTCACTGCCCCAATCCCTTTTTTCGCAAGCTCGATTGCAAGCTCCATATATTCCTGTTTATATGCCATTTTCTCACCTTCTTCGTTCTGTTCACTGATCGATGCAGCCCGCAGTAATTGCAGCCAGGCTTGCATTGATGCATATATATTCGTCTGGATTATCACCAAAATGAAACCCCGGTCGCATATCACTATGTACCGGGGTTTATACGCATCGAAATCAAATGGCTTCCGTCGTGCATCGCACGTCTGCCATTTTCTCCTGCAGCTTTATCCTTACTCTCTCATCCAGACTATACTGTCGGCTTTGGAATCTCACCAAATCATGCATCTTTGCGCGCGGGCTATACCGCCGGTGGGGAATCGCACCCCGCCCCGAGTAAATATTTATATACTTTTAACACATCTGTACTTTAGCACCAACCTGTTTTTCTGTCAACCGTTCCTGATTTGTTTTCCGGTTTATTCCTGTTTTATACCCGGAATATATTCTGAGTATGTACCGTTTGGTCCATGCTTATACTTCTATCTGAGAAAGCACTTCCCCAATCTTTCCGTTGATGACGATATCTGCATAAGAATCACGTGGGGTTGATGCCATATTGATCACAACCAGATATTTCCCATGGAAATAATCAATCAGTCCTGCCGCCGGATAGACTGCCAGCGATGTACCTCCGATCATCAGCATATCCGCCTTCGCAATATGGTTAATTGCACGTGTCAGCACATCCTGGTCTAATCCCTCTTCGTATAAAACAACATCCGGTTTGATGATTGCACCACATACATCGCACGTTGGAATCCCTTTTGATTCCACGATATACGAAAGCGGGAAAAATTTCTTACATTTCGTACAATAATTCCGGTGTACAGAGCCATGTAATTCAAGCACTTCTTTGCTTCCAGCTGCCTGATGCAGTCCATCGATATTCTGTGTAATCACCGCTTTTAGTTTCCCGGCCTTCTCAAGCTCCGCAAGTTTCTTGTGTGCAGCGTTTGGCTTTGCATCCGGGAACAACATCTTGTCTTTGTAAAATTCATAAAATTCCTTTGTCTTTTGCATATAAAAGCTATGACTGACGATTGTTTCCGGTGGGTATTTATATTTCTGGTTGTACAAGCCATCTGTGCTCCGAAAATCCGGGATCCCACTCTCTGTCGATACACCGGCACCACCAAAAAACACAATCGAACTGCATTCCTTTACTGCTTTTTTTAACGTTTCTACAGCTTCTTTTGTCTCACCCATATTTTCACGCTTCCTTTTTTATACAATCGGTCTGACAGTTTCTATTACTTATTCATCTTTTGCATTTGTAACGTTGACACTCACATTTCCGTTTGTCTCATAAGAAACCCCGTCAATTTCTTTTAAATGAACCGTGACGTTTCCATGATTTCCAACCGGGAAGTCTGTACAATCAATCGTAGGAACAATATCTTCCAGTGTAAGTTTTGTTATCACATCCGCAAAGCCGGATACTGTAATGGTGAAATTGTTTAAGGTGACTTCGTATTGATAACCGGATTCCTGATTCTCAAGTACAAAGCTGTTCGACGTTACCGTCAGTTTTTTCTTATCAAGCTGTTCAATCGATACGTTAACCGTTATCTCCGGCGGTGCGCCCACAACCGAAACGCCTTCCGGCAGGTAATCGCGAAGATCCACATTTGTCTGATAATCTTCGGTCATTCCGCTCACTGACACATCATCAATCTCAATCGTATCAATCTTTGCAAGCGAATCTTCCGGTCCGACTAATTCCACTTTCTGCGGCTGGTATACCACGCTTTCCACTCCATAGTCATCTCCCGGAGTTCCCTTCAATGCGACATTGACAGCAACTTCTTTGGTCGAATAAATCTCTACACTTACTTTTACAGATATATTATCAATCGTAATCTTATCGTTCTTGATTTCTTCTCCATACGCATCAAATAAATGAATTTCCGTTTCTGCATCAAAGCTTGCATTTTGGGAATCTACATTGACAGATGCGCGAACTTCTGTGATCTTTTCGACTGCACTTTTCGGTCCTTCCACTTTCACAATATTCGGTGTTGAAGTAGCAGCACTCACAGCAAATCCTTTTTTCGTTGTTCCGTCCGTTATGATTTTTATCGGGAATTGTTTTGTTATCTTTTCTTCCAGATTCAGTTTCATCGTATTATCCACACAGGTAATACTGATATCACTCCGGACAGACTCACTTTTTGCATCAACTGTAATCGGAACGGTATTGGTGATCGACATCTTGGATAAATCTGCAATCGCAGAGAAATCATCTCTTCCCAGTGCCCCAACAACCGACCTGCGTCCTTTTACAACAATGTCCACCGTATCGCCCGATGCAACATCATACACCTTGTCGAGTTCATCTAGCACATCCCCATTGATCTGTGTCACAGGGATGTCGGATATCTCACGGGTTGTCTGATAATCCGAGATATTTGCCACTGCCAGCCAGGCAACAACCGCCAGAATCACTGAAGCAATCTTGTATCCGATATGTCCTAATTCTTTATTCTTTTTTTCCATGGTTCCGACCTCCTTTCCGCAGTCTTGTACGTCTGTGTACCGCCACGACAGGTTGTAAAGAGGTCAGCTTCTTCCGAAGCTCTGTTGCATCCAGATTCCGATACAAAGTTCCGCCATATGCAACCGAGATTTCTCCTGTCTCTTCTGAAACAACAATTGTCATGCTGTCCGAGACTTCACTGATTCCAACTGCAGCACGATGTCTTGTTCCGAGTGCTTTATTTAAGTCTACCCGTTCTGTCAATGGCAGATAACAGGTTGCAGAAAGCACCCGGTTGTCCCGTATGATCACCGCTCCATCATGCAGCGGTGTATTATGCTCAAATATATTGATCAACAACTGTCTGGTCAAAGCCGCATCAATCAATATTCCTGTATTTTCGTATTCTCCAAGCGCCACATCCTGCTCTATCACAATCAAGGCACCTGTTTTTACTTTCCCCATCTCGATAGAGGCCGCTACAAGCTCGTCGATCGTATGATTGTTTACACGCTCTAAATGCAGGTTCTTGTCGTCTCTTGTTGTCAATACATCTGACAGAATCTTTTTTCGTCCAAGTTCTTCAAGTGCCCGCCGCAGTTCCGGCTGAAACAAAATAATCACCGCAATAATACCAACATTGATTGTATTCCGGAATATCCACAAAATCGTGTTCAAACGAAAAAGAGATGCCAGTCCAACGAAGATAAACAGCACAACAATTCCTTTGAACAGCGTCCATGCACGGGTTCTCTTGAACCAGAGCATGACGTGGTAAATCAAATACGAAAGAATAATGATCTCGATAATATCTGTCACATGAATCTTCGGTATATAAAACCAGTCAAAATATACACTTAATGTTGTAAGTAACTTCTTCAAACTAACACCCCTTGCAGTTACGGTTATTTTCAGTCATAGAACTTTTATCAGCCTGTTATGAACGCGGTCTGCCTGTCTGCGGGTTCACGGTCTGTCTCTGACCATTGGATCGTCCGACATTCTGCGGATTCATCGCCTGTCTCTGTCCGTTTGCCTGTCCACTCGTCTGTGTGCGCGGTCTTGTCTGTCCCTGTCTGTTTTCCTGTGCACGTACACGTGAAACCTGTCCATCTGTCTGCTGACGCGCAGGTCTGTTTGATCCACCCGCCTGGGATCCGGTTCTGGCTTCTTTCACGCGATCCGCTGTATCCTCTGTCATCGTCTTTACATTCTTGTTCTTTTTTGCAACGCCAAGTTTTGGAATCGCTTTTACATAATAATAGTAATCATCATCTTCAAACTGTACCGTTTCTTTGCGTGAATAATCCACCATACTCTTACACATCTGTACAAGCATTCCGATCACAGCTCCGAGAAGTGAGCCAAGGACCAGACTTCCTGCAGATATATTCACATCGACCAGCATGCCGCACACCATGAATACCAAAATCGTAAACACACTTCCTACACCAATTGCGACATACCAGGAATAATCAAATTTCAGCTGATAAATCAAGGCTGTAAACATCACTACAATTGCAAATGCAATGATTGCAAGCAGCATGCTCTTATCTTTCATCATTTCCTTCACGATATATGCATAAGCCTGAAAATCTGTGTTTTCTCCTGCAAGGATCGTTGCATGCGCGTCTTTTACGTACTTTGAAAAATAAAACAGTACAACACCAAATGCAGCAGGTACCGCACCTGAAAATCCGGCAAATATCGCAACAAGAACCGGCGCCGCGAACTGCAATTTCAGCATATACAAAATCGGAACCAGCGCAAGCACATACCCTTTATCCTGAAACATACGCATATAGGCGCAATACATGACAACAAAAATGAGTAACGCCAGCACACCGGTATCGACAGATACGGAAAAGCACTGTATCGTTATAACGATTCCCGCGATAAATACCATGACCGGCGTTGTGACAAGCGCACTAATCACAGCCAAAAGGAATACAATGACACCTTTGCAAAGGAAATCCGAGTATCCGAACAACGAATTTACACAGGAAAATACAATATATGCAAAAATGAATTTTATAATCGGTGTTATCACCTCATCATATTTTCTCAAAAAATCTCTTATGCCATCTCTGACTGCTATAAATCCTGACATCGTTATTCTCCCCTCCCTGTTCTGTTTGGTGTGTCTGTATTGTAGACATGATTTTCACGATAAACATTCTGATTGTTCCGCTGATTTCGAAGCTGCTCGAGCTGCTCACGTTCAAGCTGTTCTCTTCGTGCACGGATTCTGCGCCGTTCTTCTTCCATATCCTGCTGTCTGAGCTGTTCCTGCTCCTTCTGTGCAGCTACACGGGCATTTCTTTTCTTTACATTTTCTATGATTTCCTGGTTCTTGCGTTCCTGTTGTTCCTGAATCTGACGGTTGATCATCTCGGACCGGCTGACATGTGCTCTTCTTTCCTGAGCCTGCGCCTGCGTCCGTGCAACGGACACATCATCCGTTGTTCGCTTGGCCTCCGAGATCATATGCTGCTCTGCATCCGGTGCATCATCTGCATGGATCAGTGCCTTCAGAGTTACATTATACTCTGTCAGTCCCTCTTTTGCCTTTTTGTAACGGTAATTATACAAAATCGTCGCAAACAAAAAATAGACCAGACAAACGATTACATATCCGCCAAGCATCTTATAGACAATTCCAAAATAATCCAGATCATTCAGTTTCTCCAGTATGCTGTCAAATGCCATGAATACATATCCGGCAACAATGGACCAATACAGAATTGTAGCCGCTACCCATGTTTTGAGTACATTATACCGGACATAATCTCTTCTATAATATTTACTTACAACCAGGCTTTTATTTTTTTCATGTTTTTCAAATATGGCAAGCTTCGTCATAAGGATGGTTTTCTTCTCGTCAACCATATCCATACCTCTCAAACCTTTATTCGGCAAAGCCGTTCTTTCTTATCATATCGCATCTTGCTTTCAAAATCAATCTTTGATTCCCAATACAATATGAAAATACAGTGAATTTTAATGTGCAATATACTTTTTTACGCCGTTAATCATGTAACAAACCAGCAACCGGACAGATTTCATCCTGCTGTACCCGGCATACCGGTATGTATGATATGTCATCTTTGCAGATTTCCACTTATTTCTTGACTTTCCGGATTCCGACAACCGGTATTCCAGCAAAGGTTCATCAATTCCAACCATCGTTACACCGTTTTGAAGCATATGCAGCCACGTCAGATAGTCTTCATGTGCATCGCTGTGTGCCATAGGAAACCGAAGTGCGGTTTCTCTCCGTACGAGGACAGAAGAACAATTGATCCGGTTTGAATGTTCCAATTGCGAAAGCGTGATGACTTCCGGTGTGTGGATCACAGTCTCGGTCTCGGTTCCATCTGCCCGGATCAGCCTCCGTGCTGTGTTGCAAAGATCGGCACCGGTTTCTTTCAGCTTTGCAATCTGCTTTTGCAATTTTCCGTTTGCAAACCGGTCATCCGCATCCAGAAATGCGATATACTCCCCGGATGCCAGCCGGACTCCTTTGTTGCGTGTCTGCGCAACACCGGCATTTTTCTGATTCTTCTGCACGATAACTTTCGTATCCGCAACAAGATCCGCATGCCCTTCCAGCCACCGTTCGAGCACATCCATGGATGCATCTGTCGATCCGTCATCAAGCACGATCAATTCCTTGTCTGTCTCCTGCGTAAGCGCCGAAGCAACCGCTTCACAGATATAAGATTTTGCATTATACACGGGTATAATAATCGAAACCATTTATTTTTCTCCATCAAATACCAGTTTCATAATCCGCTCTGTTGCATGCCCATCACAGGCACTCATAAATTTATCCCGGAACTGCGTTACTTTCTGTTTGTCAAATTTTGTATCGATATGTTTGATATAATCGATCATCTCTTCGGTTGTCGTATAAATCGGTCCAGGGACAAACTCTTTATAATCATAGTAAAATCCCCGCCAGTCATAATAATTATCCAGGTCAAACGCGAAGAAGATCATCGGTTTTTCAAACAGTGAGTATTCAAAAACAAGTGAGGAATAATCTGATATACAGATATCTGCAACAAACAGCAGTTCCTCAATACTCATATCGTCGGTGCAGTCAAACGCAAAGTCCTCATATCCTTCCGGGATTGCTGTCCGTTTTTTGACAAACGGATGCAGCTTAAACAACAAAACATAGTCTTTGGATAATGCATCTCCAAATGCTGCAATATCGAGGGCATTCGGTGTTTTTGCCTTCGCAACTCTGCCACGAAACGTCGGTGCATACAGGATGACTTTCTTTCCTTTTGCCTGTGGAACAACATCATATAATTTTTTTCTGGCTGCGGTCTTTGCGTCCATATCAAAAAAGATATCCGAACGGGAAATACCGGTCGGCACCACCACGCCTTTTTTATCTTCTAAGGACATTGCTTCCTCATATGCCCATGCAACTTCCGGAGCACTGACCGTCACATACGTATAATTTCCATGATATGGATATTTTTCCAATGTCTTTCGGTCATCTCCGAAAATCAGCTCCGCCGTACTCATGCCAAACTTTTTGAACGCACCACAGCCATGCCATAACTGCGTCACAATGGTTTCTTTCCGCATCGGCAAAGCCGCGATCACATCCGATGACTCATTCAGGAAAATGTATTTTGCGTCCGCAATATCTGTAATCATCGCTTCACACGCATGCTGATATTCTTTGCGCTTTGAAAATCCGCTGCGCAGAAAATGCGTATGCACTTCATATTGATTCTGTTCCTGCACACGTTTGTACATCAAAGAAAAGCTGTCACTGATCTTCGCCTCACGCACTTCTATAAATACAACTTTTTTATCATTCACCGGCCGGGCTGCATGTTTTTTATACAGGTCCGGGTAATGTTTCCGCAGCATCTCATACCGGTAGATCATACGGGCTCTTTTCCTTATAAACCGGTAGACTTTTCGGAGTGCCCGGTATGGAATCGTCTTTTGAATTGCCTTAAATACGGGTGTCTTTTTAAATTTTTTGAATAATGATTTCAGCATTTTTGTATATTTGTCTCCTCTGTTATATAATCCATAATCCGTGTAGTTGCATTTCCATCACAGCTGCACATATACTGCCTGCGGAAATTTTCTCTCTTCTCTGCATATTGATCTTCTTCCAGGATTCTCATAACCTGCTCCCCCAGGCTTTTGCCCTCTGTCACAATGCTGCCGGGCAGATCTTCATACGCTAAATACCAGCCCCGTTTATCCTTATATCGCAACAGATCCGGAGCAAAGAAAATAACCGGCCGGTTCAAAAGAAGATATTCAAAAAATACAGATGAATAATCCGTGATCAGTAAATCTGCAGCAAAGAGAAGTTCTCCGGTTGTGAGCGCCGGGATTTCTCCTGTTTTCAGCATATGCGGATGCATGCTTTTTATCACCAGATAGTTTTTATTATCCGCAAGCCGGTCAATCCAGGATTCCCCGATTGGCCGGTTGTTTTTATCCATCCCCGGTTCTCCGGCCTTTCCTCGGAAAGTCGGAGCCCACACGATCACGTTTCTTCCATCTTTTTTGCCATAACAATCTTCAAACTTACGAATCATCTGTTCCCGGTAAGCCTCGTCATAATAACAATCCGTATAACTGCAACCGGTTGCGCGCACACATTTTGGATCTTTTACCCGCATTGCAGATGCAAAAAACGGGCGGCAATACGGACTGCTCACCGTTATAAGATCGTAATTTTTGTATACATTTCCTTTATAAAAATGCGGAATGTCATCCGACGTGTCATACCCGAATTTTTTAAACGCTCCGCAGCCATGCCATAATTGAATGACTTTTGTTCCATTCCGTTTTCTACAGGAGGATACCGGAAGAAAATTGTCCTGGATCACAACAAACTCGGTCTGTGCATAAAGACGCATAAATGTAAGCATCTTCCACATCCCGTCTTTCGCAGGCAGTGCCTTCAGATCAAAGAAATAATCCGTCACCTGATATCCGGATGCGAGCAGTCTCTCACGGAGCAGCAACATAGAGCCAGGGCATTTTTCTTTGTGCTCATCAGAAAAAAGAACGGTCTTTTTTCTGATTGGTTTCCGACAGCTCCATAAGTAATACATCGGAAATACCAGGTGCTGCATGATCATCTTTATAATCTGTCTGATATAATATTTCATATTATCCTATCATCGCTTCGTATACAGGTGCAACTTCATCGATATCTCCATACACTTTCAATTCACCATGATCCAGGATCATCGCTTTGTTGCAGATGCGTTTTACCTGATCCAAATTGTGGGAGACAAACAAAACTGTTACCCCGGTATCCATCATATCTACCAGTTTCTTTTCGCTTTTTTTCCGGAATTTCGCATCCCCGACAGACAACACTTCGTCTAAAATCAGAATATCCGGCCGCACGACCGTTGCAATCGAAAATCCGAGTCTCGCTTTCATACCGGAAGAATAATTTTTGAGCGGAACATCAATAAACTTGCCAAGTTCGGAAAATTTTACGATCTCATCAAATTTTTCTTCCATGAATTTGCGTGAGTGTCCAAGCACTGCACCATATAAAAATATATTTTCTGCACCGGTATATTGCATATCAAACCCGGCACCAAGTTCGATCATCGGTGCAAGCACACCTGTTTTTTCGATTGATCCCTCCGTCGGTTTAAACACACCCGCAATCACTTTCATCAAGGTTGATTTGCCCGCACCATTTAACCCGAGGACGCCGACCCGATCTCCCTGTTTCACAGAAAAGCTCACATCTTTCAAAGCCCAGAACTCTGTGTAAGCAATATCATGTTTCACAAGCTTGATAAAATATTCCTTCAGGCTGTCGACCTTTTCCTTATTCAGATGAAACTCCATGCCAACATGGGATAATGTAATTACGTCTTTTCTTGTCTCTTCGCTCACGATATCTCCTCCCATGCCTTACAGATGCAGGATAAACTGATCCTGCTTCTTATTGAATACCGCAATTCCGATCACGATGCAGACAAATGCAAAGGTGAAGGAATAAATCAGCATATGCGCACTCATCGCCCTGCCGAACACACAGTTACGGAAATTGTTGATAATGCAAAACAGCGGATTGAATTTCAAAATCCAGCTGACATTACTATTCAAAATCTTCTTTGGATAATAGAAAATCGCACAGGTATACATAATCAGCATCAGTGCAACGTTCCACAGATATTCCATATCCCGGAAATAAACTCCTATCGTCGCAAGTATCATACCCGCACCAATGGACAACAGAAACAAATTGAGCAGCGGTACGATGGCAAGCAGTGTACGCCATGTCGGGAACACGCCCAACACCAGTGCAACAACCGCAAGCACAACAAGCGAGATCAGAAACAAAATGTAATTGAAACAGATATTCGCTAGCGGATACAGATATTTCGGAACATACACCTTCTTGATCATCGCCTCATTCTGACGGATGGACTTTAAGGCAGACGTCGTTGACTGCGAAAACAGTGTATACATCAGCCGTCCGGTCAGGATATAGACCGGAAATGATTTCTCCTTGTGTCCTAGCAGCGTACCGAATACCAACGTCAATACGATCATCGTAAGCAATGGCTCGATCATCGACCAGACGATTCCGAGATACGATCGTCTGTATTTTAATTTGATTCCTTTTCTGACAAGCTCCGTAAATAAATTGTTATATTGACGAAACTCCTTTATTTTTGTTCCCATATTTTTCCTATTTCCTGTCTACATAATTTCCCGAAGCACCTGTACGGTGTGGGAAAGTCCGGTCTTCATATCGTATTGTGGCACAAAGCCAAGTTCTGTCCGAAGCTTTGTCGTGTCAAGTGTTGCCTTGGTCGCCTTCGAATAGCCTGCCTGCTCCGTCGCATCCGGTAAGTCAAACACGACCTGTTTATCTGCGAGATCCGCGAGCTGCTTTGCGACATCGCGAAGCTGCACATCCGAATCCTTCGAACAAATATTGTACGCCTCACCATCCCTGCCATCCATCATAACCGCGAGGATACCTGCGACACAGTCTGCCACATAGGCATATGAAAACTCCTGTGTTCCCTCGCTCTTTAATACGATATCTTCACACTTCACACTCTTTAAGATGAACTGGGATAACGCCTTTGTGTCACTCAGAAGCATCGTCGGGCCATACACACGGGACAGACGCGGAATCACAACATCCATCGCCTTTTGTTTGCGGTATGCCTGGCACAATGCCTCACCGGTACGCTTGCTCTCCGGATATCCGGCACGCATCGTGTTGCAGTCGATATATCCAAGATAATCCTCTGCGAATTTATCGGTATCCCCGCGGTTTTCGCCGTAGATTTCAACGGAAGATAAAAATACAAACCGCTTACAGCCTGCCTCCTTCGCATAGTCGAGCAGATACTGCGTTCCGAATACATTTGCGGTAATCGTTCCGATCGGATCACTCGCATAGGCAACCGGGTGGGTATTGCTCGCGGCATGGATCACATAATCGATCTTCGCCGGCAATGCCGGATTCCCAACAACTTTCTCATTGATATCCTGCTTAATAAAATGAAACTGCGGACAATCCGCATAGTCTGCGAACCGGTCACGTGCCTTGTCCTCGTTTCTGCCTAATATATAAATCTCTGTCTGCGCTCCATAATTCTTATTCGCATATAAAAGCGCATCAATCAGGAAACTACCGATCATCCCGGTTCCCCCGGAGATCAGCACCGATGCGTCTGCAAGTTCCTGCACCTCGATCATGCTCGCAACCGCACATACATCCTGCATATAAAGTTCACTGTCATATAAATGCATCGCCGTCTCTCCTACTTCAACCATTTATCCTTCTCAGCGGTCAGATAGCCCTTGAAGATTTCTAAGTCATCCTTCGTCGTAAGCTTGATGTTCTTGTCAGAGCCCTTTGCAAAATACAACCGTTCGCCAAGCTCTACCATCATCGTATTCGTATAAGAGGAACCATAGATACCGATTTCCTCTGCAAAAGCCTTCTCATACGCCCATACAAGCTTATCGAACTTGTATGCCTGTGGAGTCGATACACGGCGCAGTGTCTCTCGTGGAATGTATTTTGTTGTGGATGCCTCATCGTCGATCACAAAGATCTGCTCGTTATAAGGAAGGGAAGTCACACCATTTCCGAATTCGTTACATTTTGCAATGACATCCTCCAGCACTTCATCGTCCACCAACGGCCGGATACCATCATGGATAATAATATTGTCCTTTTCTGAGCAGACATCCTTCAGATTATAGACTCCATTCCGGATTGACTCCTGTGCAGTATTTCCGCCGGAGATGACCCATTTTACTTTTGTGATATTAAACTGCTTCGCATAAGCCCAGAGCACGTTATGCCAGCCGTCAATACACACAACTTCGATTGCATCGATCAGCTCGTTTCGCTGAAAGCTTTCGAGCGTATAAATCAATACCGGTTTATCATATACATTAATAAACTGTTTTGGGATATCCTGTCCCATTCTGTGGCCAGAACCTCCGGCAATTATAATCGCTACATTCATCTTTGATACCTCTTATCCTTTCTCATTTTCTTTGTCTTCATTTTGCAATGCAGTTCTCTGCTTCTTATCCACGCCTTCGGAACTTTCTTTCCGGAATACAATCCGGAATGTCAAAAGCAGCAGTTTTAAATCCAGGCGATAAGAATATTCCTGGATATATGTCAAATCCAGTTTCAGCTTATCAATCGGTGTCGTATTATATTTTCCATATACCTGTGCATATCCGGTCAGTCCCGCCTTCACTTTCAGGCGAAAATCAAAATCCGGCACAGACTCTTCGTATTTTTCAAAAATTTCCGGACGCTCCGGACGCGGGCCAACCATAGACATATCACCCACAAACACATTAAAAAGCTGCGGGATCTCATCTAAGTGCAGATTCCGGAGCACTTTCCCAACGGGTGTAATCCGGTCATCGTCTTTTTTTGCAAGCTGCGCACCGTTTGCTTCTGCATCAATCTTCATACTGCGGAATTTATAGATCATAAACTGTTTTCCACCACGTGTCAGACGCACCTGGCGATAAAATACCGGGCCATGATCATATAACTTGATTGCAATTGCGATGATCAGCATAAACGGAGAAGCAATTATAATGCCAACTCCGGAGATAAGCAGATCCATTGTCCGCTTCACAAACCGCTGATCCGCCTGAAGGCCAATATTTCTGGACAGAAAAACAGGCGTATCCACAAGATGCATGTCATCCGATCCTTTCATAATAATATCTGTAATTTTCGGGACAACATACGTCCGGATAGAATGTTTAAAACAATATTTTATAATTGTATTCCGGTCTTCGGATGGCAGGTCATACAGAACAACGCCTTCAAAATCCAGCACGTCCTGCTGTATTTTTTCCATACCCTGCTGATAATTCAGGACTTCACAGATCTTATACCGGTCTTTTCTTTCATTTATTTTCCGCAAAAAAACTTCCGGCGGATAATTTCCATAAATAAATATAAGTTTTCTCGGTGGGAAGAAAATCATATAGATATGCTGTACGAGTACCACCCACATCACTTCAAACACGATCTGAATCGCAACCATGATTATAACCGGTATGATATTCATATAATCCCGCGAAACCATGCAGATAAAAATATATGCAACTGCTCCGCCGATGACGATTGCAAGGCCATGCGACAGGCACAGATCAAGCACACGCATATAGCTTAATTTATACCCGTTAAAGCTCTTTGTGATCATGAACATAAATACTGCATACAATCCAATCACTACATAATTTCCCCGAAAGAAAAACGGATTGTGATATTCTCCAAACCATATTATACCAAAGGATACTGCTTCAAATACCCATATGATCAAATTTGCAAGCAGACTAAGTGCTCTTCTACGTTGTTCTTCTGCGTACATAATTCCTCCGAAAAACAATACTATCGCACCGGAGCAGATTTTGCTGTCCCGGTGCGACAAAATTGTATCGTATTAATGTATTGCCGGATCTGAAGGATCCCAGTTCTGGCTTCCCGGTATCTTTGAAAGTGTTGGCTTTCCAAGTGGTCCCGGATCACTTGAATTATATATTACGATTTTTGTCCCGGTCGGACAATTATCAAAAATCCACTTAGCATCCGCAACCCGGAGACGGACGCAACCATGCGATACCCGCTTTCCAAGATTGTTATAACTGCTTGCAATCAGCGTCCTCGGATTTGCACTGTTGTACAATACCGAATGGAACAGGAAATTGCCATAAATCTGTGAACAATACTGTCCTTTCACGCCGCCCATCAATGTATTCCAGCGCCACTTGCCGGCGAGGTTGAACGTTCCTGTCGGTGTCGCATCTCCCGGTGAACATGTCATGGCTTTTATAGGCACTCCATCCTTGTATATCGTGATACAGCTTTCCTGCTTGTTCACGCGTATCACATAGGTATTCTGATCAATCACCGGTGTCGGGACATATACATATGGTCTTGTTGTTGCCCCCGGCGCAGCTGCACCTTTTTTCACAAGCCGGATCTGGATGGCTTCCATCCGTTTTTTTCCATTCGCGGTTCCTGCCAGCTCGCCGTTTTTTGCCCAGTCCATCCAGCCAAAGCTCTGGCAATGTACCCGATAATAAATATCGTAATAAGCGGAAATATCACCGGTCAGCCGGATAGAAACCGCCTCCATCCGTTTTCCCTGTCCCGTTGTTCCGCTGACAATGTTATTTGTCACTTCCTGTGTCCAACCAAGTCCCTGGATATGTGTATTGTAGACGATTCCGCCTGTCACGCCGGTTGTCGTCAGGTTGATTTTCAGTGCCTCCAGTCTTTTTGACTCACCGGTTGTACCGGCTGTCACACCCTGGAATACCGGATTCATCCATCCATACCCCTGTGCATGTACAGAATATGTCAGATCTGCGGACGGCGTTACCGAAGGTTTTTGAACCAGCCGGATTTCTATTGCTTCCATCCGCTTTGACTGCCCGGTTACACCGGCAATATCACCATTTCTCGTCCAGGAAGACCATCCATAAGACTGCATATGCACCCGGTACATCACTTCGTATGTTTCCGCAAGTGCTCCGGTCAGACGGATTCTGATTGCTTCCAGACGCTTTCCCTGTCCCGTTGTTCCCGCAAATTTTCTCTGCGATACCAGTTCTGCCGGTGATACATTCTGTCCGGCATCGACCCAGTCCATCCAGCCATATCGCTGTGCATGTACACTATATTGCAAACCACCGTTGAGTGAACTTCCATTTGAATTCAGTGAAATGGCAATCGCTTCGAGTCTTTTTGCTTCTCCGACTGTTCCTGCTGTTACACCATCTTTGACCGGGGTCATCCAACCATGTTTCTGCGCATGTACCATATAAGATATGGACGGAATCCCTGTCGCAGCCCGGGACTCGATGACAGGTACATTCCAGACACTGATCATTACCGCCAGTGTCAGAAGAAATGCGCCTATTTTCTTTCGTAATGTTGCTTTCATTTTTCCATTTCTCCTCTGATTTTATTTGTAAATCACATAATTGTCTTTTATTATATATAATTTCCCCATTTTTGTCACGAACTTTCTTTCCGGCTCATGCATTGCACGCGGGGAACTCATATTATACTTTACACCCGGACTCCCCTATGTCACACAAAGAGTCGGTCAAGCAGCTACTTTAAAGATTTAGGCAAGCGTTACGTCAATCTGCCGGACTACACCGTTTCGGATTTCTTCTGCCGGCTCACCCGATATGTATGCTGCATTAACTTGCTTCGTTGTACCATCTTCCATAGACAACGCATAAGACTTCACTGCATACTGTCCCGGAATCAGATCCCGTTTGCCTCCGCAGTTGTATACGACCTTAATCTTACCAAACAACGTTGCCTCTACCTTGCCATCGTCCTTCACAAGATATGCCGGGATTGCCGGTGCAAGCTTAAATGTAAGCACGCCATCCTGCATTGTAAATAACTTTTCTCCGTTCATCATAAGCTCCCACATCTGTAAGAACTCTGCGGTTGAACCACTCAGTCTTGCCACAAAACCTTTTCCGTGAATCTTCTCATTGAAGTTTGCAGAGCTGACTAAGAACGATGAATTCTCGAGCGGACTTCTGCCGTATGTCTCGTAAGGCAGGAACGGAACGCCCATCTTCTTTAAGTCTGCAAAATACTCTTCGTAAAGTCCGGATTTGAGCAGCTCCAATAAATATTTGTACTCCATATGCAGCCAGATGGATTCGTTCTCCAGCCAGCCTGGGGAGAATGCACGCGCACGTCCAATCTCGTAAGAACATTTTGTAAGCGGTGCATTGACCTTATACATATCAAGCTTCTTGTCATACATATCCGAAGCCTTTACCTTCTCGTAAAGTGCTTCCTTCGCCGCATGTGTCTGTGGCAGCTTCAGGTAACGGACCGGTCCCTCCAAGAACAACGGGATATCAACGACCTGCAGATTCTCCGGCGTGATCACACCGTCCTTCTCTGTGTAATCCGACATGCTGTATGCCATATATGCCGGTGCAACGCCATCCTTCATCGCACAGCCAAGTTCAATGCCTTCTTCCACATATGCGATCATGCGGTCAAGAATTGCCACAAGTGTTGCAGCCGGAATCGTCTCTTCTTTTCCATCAATGCCAAATGCAGTCTTCTCACGGTATGCTTCCTTCGCGATATTCACAGCATTCCATACTGCCAGACGGTCACCGCCCTTTGTATAAGCTTGCAGTGCTACATCTGTCTTATCGATCAGCCCGGCAAGTTCTGCCGGAACGTCTACCGCACGGTCAAACTTCGCAAGTTTCTCACGCAGGAACAATAACATCCGCTGTAATTCGTATGTCTCGCAGACAGAAGAACCGAATAATCCCGGCAGACCATTTAACGCGTCATACCAGCCCGGCTTTCCACCTTCCATCTCGACACCGATGCCCTTCATATCGAGTGCATCGAACTTGAGTGTACTCATCAGCACAAGCTTCGTTGCAAGATTTGAAGTATAAACGTCACCCTTTCCATACGCTGTACGCGCCTTGTCAAAGGTTACCTCTGCCTTCTTCTCCTCGTCGATGGAATGGTACTGTCTGACGCCCTTCTCTGTCTTGACATACCGCTTCACACGTGGAAGCACAGTTGCCTTTGACTCATAGTAGGTGTAATCCTTCTCATCAAAGATCATCGTCTCTTCCTTCTCCGGATAGACAGACAGATATGCGTCCACAAGATCGAGATTGTATGTCCAGTGGTCACTCCAGTAGCCCTCACCGAAATCTGCATTCAGATTCTCAACGCTTTTTTCCATCACAACCGCGAAGAACGCATCTTCCTCGATGGTAAGACCAACCTTCTTGTTGTAGATCTGCGCATATAATTTACCCGGTGTAAACGGCTTTGCGAATAAATCCTTCAGAATATCTGCATGCTCCGTTACATAGGAGAGCACTTCTGCTTCTGCCTCCGGCTTTAAGGAGTATGTAATCTGCTTTACCTGCAATGGATTGTAGCCATCCAACTGCAGCAGATCGTAAAATACTTTGATATTGTAATCGCCGACGAAGTTCGCAAAATAGATATCGCTTCTGCGGTTCTGGTTTACATCACGGAAGTTTCCATTTCCCTGTGAATAATATTCCGGGAGCATGGAGAAGAAATTGTAATCACGCTCCACATCACCGTGCTTTCTGGAATATACATAGAAGATATGTCCGCCCGGAAGCTTCACCGGATATCCGCCACGCAGGACGTTGTCAATGTAGGTCTGCTTGCAGTACGCATCGAAGACAGAATCTGCCGTTGTCGTTGCGATCGTATCTGCAAGTTCATTGATGATCGCATCATTTTCTTCGTGCTTTCTTGCAAAATATGCTGCGTCTAAGCCAGCATCTGCAAATGTATGGAACAGCTCCTTCGTGCCTGCCTGACCATATACAGAGTAGATCGTATAGCTGTCTGCGATCTCCTCATGTGCACATGCAAACCCTGCCGGTACCTGATTCGCACATAGCTGATGCTCTGCCGCAAGTGCAAGTACCTCTGTCTTATAGAAATTCACTGGTTTTGCCAGACCTGTATCGTAATCAAAGATCAGTTCCGGATCTGCGATGATCGGAAGCTTCCCGCCATCCTTGTTCACAGATACCATGAAGTTTCCTGCCTCCACCTCGGAAACCTCTGCCGCATCGACAAGTGCGATACGCACACGGTAATATGGGAGCTTCTCGTTTACGTCCTCAACCTGCATCCATGCCTTTGTTGTCTGCGCGGTCTCCTTCATATCCTTTAATGCGATTCCATATGGAAGCAGTGCCGGCATGCCATCTAACACTTCCACGTCCTTCTTCGCACCGGAGAGATTCGTAATCGTCACGGTACGGACCAGCCCGCCGAGACGCTCGTTCGGCATCGTGTAGTACAGAACGTTTACTTTGATGCCAAGTGCTTCATTTGTTTCCTCAATCTCCAGCTCGTTCATACCGATGTACATCTTATGTGGCATATCGTCGTCCACAAACGGCTCATAGAATGTTCCGTCTACCTTCAGAAATGTGCGGAAACCCATTGTCTTTGTGAACTGGTAGGACTGATGTGCCGGATAAAATTCCATGATGGAATGATCTTTGTTCTCTGAGCCAAAGCTGCAGATCGCCTGTCCGCGGTTTACGTAGAAGTTCCAGAGCGGGGTTCCGTGGATACCGCTGATGCCCGGGAGGAAGCTTGCGAAACAGGACTGTTTGTTGTAGTTTTCGATTACAAAGCGGTTCTTATTATCAAACATATTTTTTCCTTTCTAAATCGCACGGATAATTGTAATCTACATCTCTACGAATGATGAATATTGCAATTCTACGCAGACACGCTCTCGCTCACTTCCACACGTAGCAGACACTAAACTCCCTGCGCCCTCATTCTTCCGGCGCAGCTCGTTAAGTGCTGACGTGTTCCAATGGTCTGCTTTAGAATCTGCAATATCCATCATTCGATATACATTTTTGAACAATTATCCTGTTTTATTTATAAATCTAATTTATCTTTGACTGCAAATTTTACTTACTTTGCGGCGTCGTATAATTCCTTGATCTGCGCCTCGTCGAGTGGCAGGATTGGGGAGTTGTCGTCGCAGGTGTCGCGGTTTTCTACGATCACAACTTCGCCGTCTGTATCCATGATATGGTTATGCCATGTGCCCTTCTTAATGTTGTAGATCTTGTGTGGCTCCATGTGTACGGCTGTGATCTTACCCGGCTTGTCGCCCTCGCCTGCAAGGAACAATGTACAATGTCCCTGTACCAGCACGAATACCTCGTCCGTATATAAATGCTTCTGCATTGTCTTTACGTTCTCGATCAGCAGATCGTCGCAGAACTTTAAGACTGCGACTCTCCATCTTTCGTAATCCACAAGTGGTTTGTAGCCTTCCGGCTGAAAATCTATAATTTCAATTCCTTCCATGTTCGGTTCCTCCTTATGCAAGTGTCACTTCGATCGTGTGCTGTGCATCCTTGGAAAGTGCTTCGATGTCTGCACGCTTGATCACTGGTGTATCAGCAAAATCATAAGCATTTCCATCGATTGTGATTGCGCTTACCTTGTAATCGGCTGGTGCCTTCTTCTTGGCATTCTTCATAACGATCTTGACATTTCTGTCTGCAAAGATCATCGAAAGTCCTGCTTCTCCGTTTGCATCAAACTGCTCCGGCAGAAGCTGTGGTACGAATACCAGATCTCCCATCTGTCCGCGCACGCCAAACATCTGTGTAATTACAGTCACAAGCAGCCAGCTTGCAGCACCGGTCAGATAGTGGTACACGCCACGTCCCTTGGCATCCACATACTCTGGCACACCCGGATAGATGCGGCTCTTCTCAACATCGTTGCAGTGCTCAAATAATGTATGAAATACTTTATACGCTTCCTTCGCGAAGCCTCTCGTATAAAGTGCATTTCCAAACATCGTTGCCATGTGACAGAACACGGCACCATTTTCCTTGTGGCCATACGCGAATCCAAACATACGTCCAAGATCCATTTTCACCTCATGGAAATCGGTGTTCAGACGGTAGCCGCCAACAGAAGCATCATACAGATACTTGTCTGCAGACTTCACGATCTGGGCCACCTGTTCTTCGGTTGCTGTCTTCGACATGATTGTAAATACCTGTGAGGTAAGCATCATGCGGACACCACCATTTACATCACCCTCAACTGCCTTGCCGGAGTTATCATAATAACCGTTGAAGAATCCATCGCCCTCCGCGGTCTGTACCCACTCGGTCTTGCGGATATGCTCACGCATCCAGTCTGCCTTCTCCTTGAGGTTTGCAGCAAGCTCTGCTACAGAGATTTCTACCTTCTCACCCGAAAGTGTATGTCTGCATGTCTCGCAGTAGTTCATCAGGACTTCACGCTTCTTTGCCACATCCTCATACAGATCTGCACCGGATACGAGAAGCTGCTGCATCTCCTTTGCGATCTTCACAGTCTTTTTGCCGGATGCCTCAAATGCTGTAAGCAATTCTGCGATGTGATCCATATTATCTGCGTACATCGTTGTAAATGCCACGCTCTCGCCGCGTTGTGCAGCCATATCGAGTGCGTCGTTCCAGTCTGCGCCACGCAGGCGGATCTCATTGTGATCTCCAACATCATAGAACGAAGACAGATTCTGGATGAGCAGATGTTCCAACAAAGTTCCGGAGTATACATTTCCTGCTGCGTCCTTCTGCTTTTCGCCCTGTGAGATATCCCAATCTGTATCGCGGTCCTCTCCACGACAGATCAGAAGATCCTTGAAGTATGTATTTTCTTCTAACAGGATATCTAAGTCTCCTGTCTGATTGATATAAAGCTCCGTTGTCAGATATGGCCATACGCCGTGATCCATCCATACACGCGCGATACCGTTACGGTCAGCGATAAATTCACCCTGCTTGCTTCCGATGATCGTTGCATTTGTACCATCGAGACGCACACCACCGAAGTTGTCGATCAGCATCTGACGCACGCCATTCGGATTCATAATCAGAAGTGCCAGACAATCCTGCCACAGGTCACGCCATCCACGGCCGCCCTTACCATAATCATGATGTGGAAGGAACGAACATCCATAGATACGACGCAGCATCGGCTGGAAGCTTACCCACTTCATCCACTGGTCGAAATCCTTGTTGCCTGTATGGTAAGAGACATTGACCTTCTCCTGCCAGTATGCGATCGTCTCGTCCCACGCCTTATCAAATGCCTTGACACTCAGGAACTTATTTGCAGCTGCTGTAAGCTCTTCTGCACTGTCGCCATAACCCATTGCAATCACATAGGAGATCGTCTCACCGGCAGCGACCTTCTTCTCTGCAAATACAACGCCGCCCAATGCTTCGTAACCGTCGATACCTTCGCCCTTTGCATATGGCGCAAGTGGGTTCTTGTAAAGTGCACGCGGATTCTCCAGATTACCACCCTCGCCGATGAAATCCTCTACGATTGGATAATAGCCGATCGGTGTCTCGTTCTCATTTCCACCGAATACGCCGTAGTTGATCTCGTTGCGCTTATGTCCACGCTCGTCAAATGTCATCGTCGGCTTTACAAGGATGCCTGTCTCATTCGTTGTGATGCGATGAAGCAGAGCCGTTACGTGACGATGGTCACGGATGTTATCTGCGGATCTTGCATAAAGCGGAATCGCTGTTACGACCTGCATTGTCATTTCCTTGTCTGAAATATTTGTAAGCTCTACCTTCAGAAGTTCAAGCTTCTCACCGCTGATTGGGGATATGCTGGAAAGGGATGCCTTCACACCGTTTCTCTCAGACGTACGTGTGATCTTGTGATGCATGAAGCCTGCCTCCAAATAGGTCGGCTCCTTGTCCTCTGTAAAAAGCTCTGCCTGCTGGGCAGCGGAACGTCCGGTCAATGACCAGAGTGTCTTGCCATTGATCTTGCACCATACATTTCTTGAGGACTTGTCATTGTGCAAGTTCTCACAGCTAACCGGTGGCATCAGAAAAGAATTCTGACTCATCTTCGAGTCGCCTGCGAGATCGGGTGCAACTGAACTCATAACCCCTGATTCATTTGCGATTGGAAAATAAAGATAACTAAGCATCTCTGGATTCTCCATAGTAAAGTCGCCCTGATTTCCCACATAATTAATCTTCATTTCAACACTCCTTTGTCTTTTTTTCTGTCATTAAACGAAATCAGATGGTTGAAACAGCCATCTATATCGGAAAATAACATGATATTCTAAAAGCAAAAAGCATTACATATCTTCCGCTTTTCTATGCTTCATATTATACTGTATTTTCGCATATAAAAAAAGAGACATCTATCATTTATGTCTCTTTTTTTAGTAAATTTTTACTCTTGATTTATATTTTTATCTTCCTGCGGCAGCATCCAGATATTCCTGCCAAAAAATTCTGCTTCCGAAGCATCGTGCGTCACCAGAAATGTGGTCTTTCCCGTAGTTTTTTCCTTCACGTACCGCATCACCATCTGTTTCGTCTCTTCATCTAATCCTTTGAATGGCTCATCTAAGATCACGCAGTCCGCATCGTACAACAAAGCCCGGAGCAGGGCGATCCTCCGCCGCATGCCACCACTTAGTTCCATGACATTCTGCTTTAAGTCTTCCACCGTGATACCGACCTGCGCCGCTTCGTGTTCTATCTTATGGCGCTGTGCCTCCCTTTGTCCACGCGTTGCCTTACGCTCCAGCACAAGGGCGATATTCCCATAAGCAGAAACATCCTCGCACAGCCGGTCTTCCTGAAATAATACGGCAGCCTTTTCCGGCATCCCTGACACTTCACCGCTGTCCGGCATTTCTAATCCAAGCAGAATCCGAAGCAGGGTTGTCTTGCCGCAGCCGGACGCGCCCATGATCACGGTTGTCTCTCCAGTTGGAAACTCTTTCGAGATACGGTTTAACACCTGCTTATCGCCATAGGCTTTCGATATATTTTTTATTTGAATATTTTGCATTATTCAAACTCCCTGTAACTTCTTTTTTCCAAAAATCGAAATAATTGTACCAAAGTACACCTTCCTCTTTTTCTGTTACCACCCAAAGCGTGATGACAGATATGCGCATCCGTGCTTTTTACTTCTTGATATAAGCTTTCGCATTTGTTGACTGGATGTTTCCGTAGTTTGCAGCCGGGGCTGTTCCTCCCTTTGGTACCAGAACGATCTGGATACCTTCGAGACGCTTCGCAAGTCCCGCTGTTCCGGATTCTTCTCCGTTTTTGGCCCAGCCAAGCCAGCCGAATGACTGTGCATGAACACGGTAGTAGACGTCATACTTTTCTGCCATCTCACCGTAGAGCCTGATCTGGATTGCTTCGAGACGTTTTGCTTCGCCGGAAGTTCCACTCATTGCTCCGTTTTTCTTCCACTGCTGCTCCCATCCGTTTTTCTGGATGTGGGTACGGTACTCGATACCGCCGGCATACTGTGCATTGGAAAGCTTGATATTGATGCCTTCCAGCCGCTTTGCCTTGCCGCTTGTTCCGCTCATCGTACCGTTCAATACCCAGTTCTGCCAGCCGTAGCTCTGGACATGTGTCTTGTACATGATATTTGTTCCATTTGCATCACCCGGGATCACAATGTCTCCGGCAATCGAGGATACATATGGCTTACCGCTGTTTGCATTTGATGTCACATTGACACCTGCATAAGAAAGTCCCGGTGCCGGTTCACCATGCTTTACAACGACGATCTGGATACCCTCGAGTCTCTTTGCCTGTCCGGCTGTACCTGCGCACGCGCCATTCTTCGCCCAGCCAAGCCAGCCATATGACTGTGCATGCACACGGTAATATACATCGTATTTATCCTTATCCTTGCCTGTCAGCTGGATCTTGATTGCCTCGAGCCGCTTTGCCTCTGCCTGGGTTCCACTCATCTCGCCATTTGCAGACCATGGTAACCATCCATATGTCTGGCAGTGTGTTGTGTACCGGATTCCAAGATTTTTATTTCCTTCTACTTTGATCTCGATGCCTTCAAGACGTTTGAACTGCCCGCTTGTTCCGCTCATCGTACCGTTTGTAACAAATCCCTGCCAGCCGTCTTTCTGGACGTGGGTGCGGTAGGAGGTGGTGACATCTGCTACAGGTTCCTCAATTGCCTTAAACGTATAACCATTTTCTTTTGCATAAGCTTCTGCATACGAACCTGTATCACCATAGATTGTTTTTAGACCAGACTGGTTGAACGCAGCTTTTCCAATACTCGTTATACTCTTTGGTATTTCAATACTCGTCAATTCACTGCAATACGCAAAAGCAGAGTCTCCAATACTCGTTACACTTGTTGGTATCTTCGTATCCTTACATCCCTGAATCAACTTATTTGTTTTTGTCTCAATAATTGCATTACAATTACCATTACTATTATACGTTGCATTCTCAGGAGACACAATTATACTCGACAATTCTCGACACCCTATAAACGGAGAAATTCCAATGCTCTTCACACTCGCAGGAATCTCAATATTTGTCATATTGATACAACCCCAAAATGCAAAATCCTCAATACTCGTTACACTTGTTGGTATCTTGATACCTGTCAATTCGTAACACCCCATAAATGCCTTGTTTCCAATGCTCGTTACACTCACTGGTATCTCAATATTTTTCAAGCCAACGCAATTCATAAAAGCATCATCTCCAATACTCGTTACACCCATTGGTATCTTCGTATTCCTACATCCCTGAATCAACTTATTAGTTTTTGTTTCAATAATTGCATTACAATTACCATTACTGTTATACGTTGTATTTTCAGGAGACACAACGATACTAGTCGGTCCATTCATACCGCCACACTCCCTGAATGCATCCTCTCCAATACTCGTTACATTCGCGGGAATCTTAATATCGGTCAAACGTGCACAGTCATAAAACGCATACTTTCCAATACTCGTCACACTCTCTGGTATCTCAAAATTTTTCAGTTTGTAGCACCTATAAAATGCAAAATTTCCAATACTTGTTACACTCGCCGGCATCTCCACACTTGTCATACCTGTACAATCCATAAATGCAAAATTTCCAATGCTCGTTACACCCTTTGGTATCACAACACTCGTCAAATTAGCACATCCATCGAATACAAAACTTCCAATACTCGTACATTTCTCCGGAATCTTCACATCTCCGCCTTTACCAACATACCCAACAATCGAGGTTCCGTTCCATTTAAAACCATCTGCATCCGCTTCACTTTCGTCATAAACAGCTTCCTGCATCTCATCCAAAGCCTCTGCATCCGTTTCCGTCGCTTCCGCAGCCACCACCTCGTCTGGTTCTGCCGCCGATACCGTTCCTGCCGGAACATTCACCAGCAAGCTTACGCCCATGCACGCCGCCAGAGCAAAGCTTGCAAATCTTTTTGTTCTTCTCATGCGTTTCCTCCCCTACACTTTCTATTAAAAAAACAATTTTCGCTTATTTTATCATAATATACCAAATGCGTGCAACAGGTGAATATCTATTTACAAATCCATCTCCCTCATATTGTGATGTGATTGTTAAAACATACACCTCTTATGTCATCTATACAGCAAAAAGCGGAAGGTGTACTTCTTTATTAAAGTACACCTTCCGTCTTTGTTTATCTTTTAATCACACAGTTGTTTTACTTCTTGATATAAGCTTTCGCATTTGTTGACTGGATGTTTCCGTAGTTTGCAGCCGGGGCTGTTCCTCCCTTCGGTACCAGCACAATCTGGATACCTTCAAGACGCTTCGCAAGTCCTGCTGTTCCGGATTCTTCTCCGTTTTTAGCCCAGCCAAGCCAGCCGAATGACTGTGCATGCACACGGTAGTAGACATCGAAATGGTTTGCCATCTCACCGTAGAGCCTGATCTGGATTGCTTCGAGTCGTTTTGCTTCACCGGAAGTTCCGCTCATCGCTCCGTCTTTCTTCCATCTCTGCTCCCATCCGTTTTTCTGGATGTGGGTACGGTACTCGATACCGCCGGCATACTGTGCATTGGAAAGCTTGATATTGATGCCTTCCAGCCGCTTTGCCTTGCCGCTTGTTCCGCTCATCGTACCGTTCAATACCCAGTTCTGCCAGCCAAAGCTCTGGACATGTGTCTTGTACATGATGTTTGTTCCATTTGCATCACCCGGAATCACAACGTTTCCGGCAATCGAGGATACATATGGCTTACCGCTGTTTGCATTTGATGTCACATTGACACCTGCATAGGAAAGCCCCGGTGCCGGGTCGCCGCGCTTTACAACGACGATCTGGATACCCTCGAGTCTCTTTGCCTGTCCGGCTGTACCTGCGCACGCACCATTCTTCGCCCAGCCAAGCCAGCCGTAAGACTGTGCATGCACGCGGTAATATACATCGTATTTATCCTTGTCCTTGCCTGTCAGCTGGATCTTGATTGCCTCGAGACGCTTTGCCTCTGCCTGGGTTCCGTTCATCTCGCCATTTGCAGACCAAGGAAGCCAGCCATATGTCTGACAATGTGTAGAATACTGTATTCCAAGATTTTTATTTCCTTCTACTTTGATCTCGATGCCTTCAAGACGTTTGAACTGCCCGCTTGTTCCACTCATTGTACCGTTTGTAACAAATCCCTGCCAGCCGTCTTTCTGGACGTGGGTGCGGTAAGTGACATCAACTGCCGGGGCTGGTGCAGAATTTGCAACCGTTACATACAGGCGTGCATACATGCCTTGATCATTTGCACATCCGGAGATATACGTTTTACCGACTCCAACCGCTTTGGCAATACCTGTTTTAGAATCAACCGTTACGATGTTCGTATCATTACTATAAAATGTTACTCCTTTGTTTGTTGCATTTTCCGGTAATACAGATGCATTCACCTGAAACGTATCTCCCTCTGTCAAATGATCAACATCTGCATTTGTCGACAACTTCACCGTCGTAACTAAAATTTCTCTCTCATCATCCTCAATCAGATTAATATTATATCCCTTTTCCACTGCATATTGATGTGCATAACTATTTTCAACGCAGTTAACCACTAACTCGTCATTCACCTTCCACTCAGTATCACCCCCATACTCTTTCGGTGTATAATGAACTTTTCCATCTGTTCCCATGCGTACCATTCCCAAATCTCCCTCAATGTTCGTCACAGATTTCGGAATTGTAATACTCCTTAATGCACCACAATTTTTAAATGCATCCTTCTCGATTGTCTTCACACTGGCAGGTATCTTTACCGATGATATTCCAGAGCAATCCTCAAATGCGCAGCTTCCAATACTTACGACACTATCCGGAATTATATATGTACATCGTGTACCCAGAACCAATTTATTTGTAGCTGTCTCAATTACCGCATTACAATCTTTTCTACTATCATACACGGGGTTTCCGGCAACTACCGAAATCTTCTCCAATCCCGAGAAAGCAAACGCATTTCCACTCAATTTGGTGATACCTTTTGGAATTTCAATTGTCTTTATTTTGCTGCATCCCCAAAATGCCTTTTCTTTTATTTCTTTAACAGAATCCGATATTGTTACCCCAGTTAAATTGTAGCTATTTGAAAAAGCATATTCCCCTATCGTTGTGACATTTGAAGGAATAACTATGCTTGTTAACCCGGAATATTGAAATGTATCTGCCTTTATCTCTGTTATTTTACCCGGAATATTAATTGATTTTAAATTTGAGCACCAGCAAAAAGCGCCTTTTCCAAGTTCAATCACAGATTCAGGTAATACAATATTTGTAAATGCTCTACATGAATAAAAACTCCCTTCTCCAATTATCTCAAGTTTTTCCGGCAACACAAGATCCTTTAAGCTTGAACAACCTCTAAATGCTTCTTTACCAATCTCTGTCAACGATATCGGCAAAGTTAAAGTTTCCAACTTCGGACAATACGAGAAAGCTCTCTCATCAATTTTTTCAACGCCCTCTTGCATACTTACCGATGAAAGATTAGGATTATTTTGAAATGCGTATCTTCCAATTTTTATAACGGTATTCGGAATTGATACTACTCTGATAAACTCATTCGATTCAAATGCAAATTCATCAATGGCTGTTACCGGAATACTTTCGATGTGAGATGGGATATTGACCGTATTATCTTCTCCCATATACTTACAAATCATATAACCGCCATTTTCTGTGTCCACCACATATTGGAATTTTCCATCTGCGGTTTCCATTACCTCTTCTGCTTTCACATTTACACCAAACTGCATGATACCTGCAATGACTACAAAAAATGTCAAAAGCAATCGTATTAATGTTTTCCTCCCCTGTGTTTTTCGCATAAAATACCTCCTTTTATCCCCTTTTTAAGAATTTCAAACTCATAATAATTTTACTTCCATATACAAATACACGCAATAGGTAAATAACAATTTATCTATTGCGTGCATTTTATTTACATGATTTACACGTCTCAAGCACCCTCGACAGCCCTGCCAGAAATACTTTCTCCGTCACCACGCTGATTACCACAATGATTACCGTCCACGCAAGCAGATCGTCGGTATCAAGATAGATTTTCGCTGTATAGAGCATCTTGCCGATCGAGCCATTCGGCACGCCGATGATCTCTGCCGCGATGCCTGCCTTCCACGCCATACCGGTTGTCACACGACAGGCGGAAAGAAGAAATGGGCGAAGCTTCGGCAGCTCGATATAGCGGAAGCGTTTGCGCCAAGGAAGATGAAAAACCGTTGCGACCTCCTGCATTTCTTGATTTTCTGCACGCAGTCCCTCTAAGACATTCTGGTATATAATCGGAATTACAATCAGAAACGATATGAATACGGACAGATTCCGGGCGGACAACCAGATCAGACAGATCACGACGAACGATGCCACCGGCACACTTTTGATCGTCGCCATCCACGGCCACAGCAGCGTCTCTGCAACCGGGTGTTTCGCCGCCAGATAGGCAAGCAGACATCCAAGAATCAACCCAAGCAAAAAACCGCCTGCAATATGATAAAACGAAAACCATATCGCACGCGCAAAGCCCTCCACCTGCCAGATCGTGCAAAGCCTTTTTGCAACTGCAACCGGCGTCACAAGCAGAATCCGCTGATGGATGAGAAGTGCTGTAATTTCCCAAAAAGTGAGTGCAAGCAGCGCTGCACCCACTTTCTTTAAAACATCTTTATAATTCATATTTACAATCCATAATAAAAATCATCGGCCGGAAGTGTACCGCCAACCGCCTGCGGATTCTCGTCGAACAGAATCTGCAGATATCCGCTTACACTGTCCTTCATTTCCTGTCCCTTCAAGAAGGTGATATGACATTTCGAAATCGCCTTTTCTGCGAGCGGTGCCTTCGCCACGATACCATAGCCTGCAATCAGCTCTGCCGCATCGGCTACATTGTCATTTGTGTAAGCAACGGAAGCCTCATACGCTGAAAGGAATGTCTCAACTGCCTGTGGATGTTCCTTCACGAAATCTGTCCGGGCAACGACCACACCGGTCACGATATCACAATCCTCGATCTCTGCCCATGCATCATTTAAGTCGATTGCGACGCGCAAGTCGTCAACCTGTCCCATTGCGGCTGTCGCAAATGGCTGTGGCAGCATAGCGATCGCTTCGGAATCATTTGCAATATAAGACAACGCTTCGGTTGTATCCGCACACCACTGGATCGTAAGACCGCTGTCCGGATCAATGCCATTTTCCTTCAGGATATGGCGCAGTGTGTACTCCGGTGTTGCGCCCTGTCCGGTTGCATATACCTTCTTGCCTGCCAAATCCTTGATGCTCTGTACGCTGTCTCCACGCTCCACGATGTTCAGGACTCCCAGTGTGTTAACTGCAAGGATCTGCACGCCACCGTTCGTATTGTTATAGATCACAGAAGCCAGATTCGATGGAACCGCAGCAATATCGATGTCACCCTTTGTAAGCGGTGCCACAAATGTAGATGGATCCGTCGACAGATCTGCAAACTCATATGTGCCCTTTGCAGTCCCATCTTCAGCATCCTTCATCAGCTTGACCATGCCCATTGCGGTCGGACCGGACATCGCGCCGACACGAACTGTCACATTGTCTGTCTCCTCTTTCCTGCCACACCCTGCCAAAAGTGCGCAGAACATGGAAAGAGCCAGCAACAAAGCAAACACGTTCTTCACTGCCGGTCTCTTCTTTGCATTTCGTCTCATCTCGTTCATAGATTTGCTCTCCTTTAAATATATTTAGATCTTAGCTGTGTTGCATTTCGCAGTCACACCATCGATCATCCCTAATTTGCCGGAAAGCGCACTGGTACACGACATCGGCGCATCCATAACGACGGATATGATAGAGACACCCTTCTTCTCATACGGAAGTCCCATACGGCCGATGATATAGTCTGCATATTCATGCAGAACTGCATTCACCTTCGCTGCCTGTTCTCTCTCATATACGATAATGCTGATTACGGAAATTCGCTTATCCATAGTACCCTCTTTGATTACTCGCCTTCCCACGCGGGACGAACCCTTGTGCGTCAGAACGAAATGAAACAACTTTAATCTTCTTCGATATGCTCGCACCCCTGTGCGATAATTGTGCGGACATGTTCATCCGCCAGAGAATAGAAAATAGATTTTCCTTCTCTTCGGTTCTTCACCAGTTTATTCTGCTTCAAGATACGAAGCTGATGGGAGATTGCGGACTGCGTCATGCCGAGTGCCTCAGCCAGATCACACACACACACCTCTGCTTCAAATAATACGAACAAAATCCGGATTCTGGTTGAATCGCCAAACACCTTAAAAAGCTCCGCAAGATCATATAATTCGGTCTCATTTGGTAGCTTTTCATTTACGATTTTCAAAAGCTCCTTATGCACTTTATGATCCTCACAGCATTCAATCAATTTCTGTTCCATATAGAATCCTCATTTCAAACTATAATTTCTTTACAAACAATGTACGGATTGCATTTAACACTGCCAGTATCATCACTCCGACATCTGCAAAGATGGCAAACCACATATTTGCAATACCAAGTGCGCCGAGTACCAGACAGATTACTTTAATGCCAATCGCGAAATAAATATTCTCATATACAATACGGAGACATTTCCGAGAAATCCGGATTGCCTTCGAGATCTTCAGCGGATCGTCATCCATCAATACGATGTCGGCAGCCTCGATTGCTGCATCTGAACCAAGTGCTCCCATCGCAATACCGATATCCGCCCGCGAGAGTACCGGTGCGTCGTTGATGCCGTCACCCACAAATGCAAGTTTATCCTTTTCCGACTTTTTCGTCAAGAGTTCTTCGACCTTTTCGACCTTATCCCCCGGGAGCAGTTCACTGCATACTTCATCGATTCCAAGCTGTGTGGCTACATGCTCTGCCACATTCTTCGCATCACCGGTGAGCATAACCGTCTTCTCAATACCGGATTTCTTGAGTGCCGCAATCGCTTCTGCCGCATGCTCCTTAATGACATCCGAGATTAGGATATGTCCGGCGTATTGTCCATCAATCGCCACATGTACGATTGTTCCGACATGGCTGCACTCATGATACTCGATACCAAGCTTCTGCATGAGCTTTGCATTTCCGGCTGCAACAACCTTTCCGTCCACCTTTGCTGTCAGTCCATGACCACCGATTTCCTCCACGTCACTGACACGGTTCTTATCGATCGGCTTGCCATACGCACGCTGTAAGCTCTTGCTGATCGGATGGGTGGAATAGCTCTCTGCAAGGGCTGCATATTCGAGCAGCTCCTCATCCTTATACGGGCTATGGTGGATACCATTTACCTCAAATACGCCCTTCGTCATCGTACCGGTCTTATCGAATACGACGATCTTCGTCTGCGACAATGTCTCTAAGAAGCTTGAGCCTTTGACAAGGACACCTTCCCGGCTCGCGCCGCCGATGCCTGCAAAGAAACTAAGCGGGATGCTGATTACCAGCGCACACGGACAACTGATTACAAGGAATGTGAGGGCACGGTATACCCAGTCGCCCCATTCCGGCGCAAGCCCCATAAATGCCATCCGCACGATCGGCGGTAAAATAGCAAGTGCCAGCGCACCATAGCAGACTGCCGGTGTATAAACCTTCGCAAATTTCGAAATAAAGTTCTCGGAACGTGATTTTCTCGAGCTTGCATTCTCCACAAGTTCCAAAATCTTCGATACCGTCGACTCACCGAATTCCTTCGTTGTACGGATCTTCAAAAGTCCTGTCATGTTGATACATCCACTGATGATCTCATCATCCACGCTGACTTCGCGCGGTACACTCTCACCCGTCAGTGCACTTGTATTCAAGGATGACGTTCCTTCGACAACGACACCATCGATTGGTACCTTCTCACCCGGCTGTACGACGATAACCGTACCGATCTCGATTTCATCCGGATCCACCTGTTCTAGCTGTCCGTCCTTCTCTACGTTCGCATAATCCGGTCGGATATCCATCAGCTCGCTGATGTTCCGGCGGCTCTTGCCAACGGCATAGCTCTGAAACAACTCTCCAATCTGATAGAAGAGCATAACCGCAGTGCCTTCCTTGTAATCCCCGAGCGCGATCGCACCGATGGTGGCAACTGCCATCAGAAAATTCTCATCAAAGATCTGCCTGTTTAAGATTCCCTTCCCCGCCTTCTTCAGGATATCATATCCGATGACCAGATACGGAATCATATACAGTCCGAACCGCACGTATCCTTCTACCGGAACAAATTGCAGTACGATCACCAATACCGCTGCAATGATAATCCGGATCAACACTTTCTTCTGCTTCTTCGTCATAGCCGTCACTTCCTATCTTTATCCCTGTCTCTGTCTGCTTACAGATGCACACATGCTGCATCTGTGCGGGGCTCTAACTTCTGCCAAGATCGCTTATAAGAAGATCTCGCAGTCATCTTCCACCTTCTTGCAGTTCTTCTGAACATCCTTCATAACCGCCTTCACGTCTGCACCTTCCTCAAATTCTACGATCATTTTGAGTGCCATAAAGTTAACGGTTGCATCCTTGACACCGGCTGTATGCTTCGCAGCATCCTCCATCTTGTTTGCACAGTTTGCACAATCTACATCAATCTTATACGTCTTCTTCATGATTGTTTCTCCTTTTCTTTTTTATTTTCTACTTGAAAATCATTTTATTTTTGTGTCATATGAACACTTATTCATATGTTTGTGTTCATTATACGCAAACCTGCATACGTTGTCAACCATTTCTTCTTAATTGATATTATTTATCACCGGTGCAAAGCTTCTCTTAGCAGGACATGTGGCGCGCGGATTGGAACGCAGGTCAGTATTGAAATTTGGGGCATTTCTATGTATAATCAAGCTATAAATGCATATCAGCAATCCTGGAGAAAATCCATGATATGCATCGTCAGTTTCAGTATACAAAAAAACACGCGAAAGGCATATGTTTTTTACGACAGAAGGGAGCGTATGATTTATGGGCAAACAAATGATTATCTCGATTGGCCGAGAATACGGAAGCGGAGGACATGTGATTGCAGAAGCAATTGCAAAACATTACAGCATCCCGCTTTATGACAGAAATATCTTAGACGAACTTTCCAAGGAACATGGCACTTCCTATGATTCCTACAAAAAATACGACGAAAAGCCATCCAATCCATTCATGACACGCACCGTGCTTGGGCAGTCAAATTCCGTAGAAAAAATCGTAGCAGACATGCAATTTGATTTTTTGAAAGACAAAGCACAAAATGGCGAATCATTCGTCGTCCTCGGACGTTGTGCAGACAGTATCCTGCAGGAAAACAAAGGTCTGATCTCTATCTTTTTAGTTGGTGATACCGAAGTAAAGAAAGCACGGATTATGAAAGTCAAGAATGTCTCCGGGGATGAAGCACTTGCAAAGATGAAACGCCACGATAAGAACCGGAAACAGTATCATAACTCCTTCTCCGATGGAAAATGGGGAGATTCCCGCTATTATGATCTGTGTATCAACACCAGCCGGCTTGGACTACAGGCTTCTGCAGATACATTGATTCAATACATTGACGCCCGTGTAAACCATGCATAGGTTTACCCATACCATCTCAACGATTGGCTCAATATACAAAAACTGCTGTATGCATATCTTATAACAGATATTACATACAGCAGTTTTATTTTTGTTAATTCATTATTGCAATGTGACGCAATAGCGCTGATCTGTCAGTGGCTCTGCCGCCGGTGCTTTTCCGCCCTTTGGAACAAGCACAATCTGGATACCTTCCAGTCTTCTTGCAAGTCCGGTCGTGCCTGCGGTCTGCCCATTTTTTGCCCAATTTAACCAGCCATATGTCTGCGCGTGTACACGATAATAGACATCGTACTTTTCAGCAAGCTCACCTGTTAGTTTGATTTCGATTGCTTCAAGCCGTTTTGCTTCCCCGGTTGTTCCGCTCTTCGCACCGTCGCTTACCCAATCCTGCCAGCCGATTTTCTGGACATGTGTCCGGTATGTAACGCCGCCTTCCGCGCCAGCCAATTCATTATTGACCTTGATACGAATTGCTTCGAGACGTTTTCCTTCTGCATATGTTCCAGACAGCGAGCCATCTGATACATAGGACTCATCTCCATACGTCTGCACATGCGTCATGTAATTGATCATTCCTGCATCCTCGGCATTTATTGCGGATTTTCCATACTGTATATAAGAAACCGCCTGTGTGCCGGATGCCGGTGTAAGTCCCTTTGGAACAACATAAATCTGAATCGCCTCGAGTCGTTTTGCAAAGCAGGAAGTACCCGCGGCCTCACCATTTTTTGCCCAGCCGAGCCAGCCAAATGTCTGCGCATGCACACGATAATAAATATCAAACTTATCCGCATCCGATCCGGTCAATTTGATTCGGATTGCTTCGAGTCGTTTTGCTTCCCCGGTTGTTCCGCTCTCTGCGCCATCACTGACCCAGTCTTTCCAACCATATGTCTGCACATGTGTCTGATATGTGACACCCAGATCATATGACCCACTTATTCGAATCTTAATAGCTTCCAGTCTCTTCTGTAATCCGGTCGTACCACTCGTCGTTCCGTTAAACTTTTCACCTTGCCAGCCAAACGACTGCACATGTGTGCTATATGCAACATTTAAGAAATCATTTGAATTATTGGATGTCTTTGTCACATCCGCAAATTTTGACATGTAATTATTTACCATGTTATATCCATAGTTCTGTCCGGTTGCCCAGCCTTTGCCCCATGGATTTTCTTTGATTCCAAGATACTCTACAAAAGGCGCACAGCCTCTGGTTACATATTGGAAACGCGGATCCACAACATCATTTTGCAACGGATATACGGACGCATACGCTTTCAGATGTTGTACCTGTGCCCGGACACCGTTTCGGACTGATGTAAATGTAAGTCCCGGATTTCCACCTCCGGTCGCACCTAATCCACAGAAATTATACTGCTCGATTTTTACATCTCCGCCAAATCTCAGGAACCCGGTTTCCATCATCGCCTGCGCAAATGTAACAGAAGGATCGACACCTTCTGCAATCGACTCATCATAGAAAATCTGGCAGAATGTATTCAGATAATCCGAAGATGTTCCGATTTCCGGATCATTTTCTACATAATAATGAGGCAAAACTGCGTTCTGGTTAAACCATTTTTTCATCCGTTCCACCGTGGATGTCGGATCTCCGATAATCGGTGTCAGATGCTCATTTGCCTCGCCATCCTTCGCGCTCCGGATGGTATCCGCAATGGTTGTTTTCGTTCCATAGGCACCATTTTTTGAAAGCCCGTAATATTCGGCGATGGCGGTTGCATCTGCATATCCCATATCCCGTACTTTGTCTTCCCGTGCAAGGAACTGGGATACATCGGCCGCGTTATCGACAAATGCATGTTCAATCAAAACAGCCGGAAAGCCAGCCCGTTTCGACCGCTGGATAACTCCGAGATAATCCTGTGCAGAGCCATCCGGATACTGACTGTTATTCTCTGTATTTCTGATTTTAATTCCACGGTTGGCAAGCCCAAGCGCTACCAGTTTCTGCTGGATGATCGTGGCAAGTTCTTTTCCTTCCGCGCCGATTCCCGGGATGTAATTTGCATTCGGATAATATACTTCGGCGCCTCGTCCACCGACAGCATTGATATGTATACTTACAAAGATATCTGCATGTTTTGATTCCGCATAAGCAACACGATTTACGATATTATTATCTGTATCTGCTTCTCTTGTCATATAGACTTCCACATGACTGTATTCCTGCAGTTTTGCTTTGCAATATTTTGCGATTTTTAATGTCAGGTCTTTTTCCCGCAGACCATATCCAACTGCTCCACTGTCAGATCCGCCATGTCCCGGATCAAGCACGACAACCAGGTTCGGGTTGATCGAAGAACCACTGTCCTGTACCGTCTCTGACGTCTCTTTCAAAGCATCTCCCAGATTATCAAACGTGATTTCCTCTCCATCCGCATTCAATACAGTAATGCCATCCTCGTCACAGGTTGACGCTGCTTTCGCTCCATTTTCTGTGGCAGTCTCATCCACAACATACGCATCCGCCTCGGAATCAGCCTCTGCATCAATACCAAACTGCGCATCAATTCCTGTATCATCCAGCCGGACGTTGGACGTCTGTCCCTCCGAATCAATCGTAATATCCGTGATTTTATAGATACCGGCAGGCTGTGTCTCATCATATTCCATATTGAACACCAACGTTCCATCCTCGATCGTATCGGCCTGCACCTCGATTTTTTCTTCTGAATCTTCATTTACATATGTAAGTGTTGCCTTATCAATCTTTTTCGTGCCATCTCCAACATCCGCAAGCACATATTGTGCACCGGGTGTACAGATGACCGGACTGCCTAAAACAAGGTAATTCAGATGAAAATCATCATTTTCTGTCATTAACTGTGCTGACGCATCTGTCTGTGTCGCATCCTCTGCCGCCTTCGCCGACAATCCATTTCCAGGCACTAACATACTAAGTGCAATCGCTGCAGCAAGTATCTTTTTGCCCCATTTGAACTTTTTCATCCGCGTTTCTCCTTATACTTAAAAATTTAGCTTTTTTAGTATAATACCTTTTTTCCTCTATTACAATCAAATTACGCACATTTTTTCAAAAGCATGAACTTATATTACATTTCTTTTACAAATGACGTTTTTTCCGTCGTTTATAACCAAGATATTTCTTTTTGTTTTCATATCTCTCCTGTAACTTCTCAGCGATCAGGGTCAGATACCGGAATAAGGATTCCGCTGCGAATCCGAACACAACCATCAACAATATACACCGGTTTGACATATCACTTAATGCGAACAGCTTCTTCAGGAATATCCCGGAGAATACAAGTCCAAATATATTCAGGAAGATCACGCCGTACTTCATCTTATTGAGCGGCTCGCTGATCTTAAATAAGATCATAAATCCAACAACCGACAAAACCAGTGTTGCGGCTGTCGCCACACTCGCATCCGGAAGTCCGAATACCGATCCAAGCATGACAAGGGCTCCGACTGCAATCACATCGGTCAGACCGCCCGGCAGTGCCTTAAGCAGCACATTCGTGATAAACCTGCCTTCGATCCGGTTCTTGTTCGGCTCTAATGCAAGCAGGAATCCCGGTGCGCCGATTGTGAACATACTGATCAAGGATACCTGCGCCGGTTCAAGCGGATATGTGATCATCAAAACCATCGAGAATACTGCCATCAACAGAGAAAATATATTCTTTACAAGGAACAGACTCGCTGACCGCTGTACGTTGTTAACGACACGCCTTCCTTCATACACAACATCCGGCATATGTGCAAAATCCGAATCCAGCAATACAACCTGTGCTGCCTGCGCTGCTGCCTCACTTCCCGATGCCATCGCCACGCTACAGTCTGCATCCTTCATCGCTAAGATATCATTGACACCATCGCCGGTCATCGCAACTGTATGTCCTTTGATCTGCAATGCCTTCACAAGCTTCTGTTTCTGCTTCGGTGTCACACGTCCAAAGACCGTGTACTGCTCGACCGCATCCCTAAGCTTCGCCGCTGTATCAAGTGTGGTCGCATCCACGTAATTCTCTGCGCCCAGAATTCCCGCCTGCAGCGCAACCTCGGAAACTGTTCCCGGATTATCTCCGGAGATGACCTTGATTGCCACGCCCTGATCGTTAAAATATTCGAAGGTCTGCTTCGCATTTGCCCGGATCGGGTTCGCAAGCACGATAAATCCAAGTGGAATCACTTCTTCGGTAAGTCCATGCTTTAAGTCGGTTCCTGCATATTTCGCAAAAATCAGGACACGGTCACCGGTTTTTGTGAAGGTTGAAATTTCTTTTTCCACGGTTTCATACGCATCACCCATGACAAATTCCGGCGCCCCTAATATATACGTTCCCTCGGTAAATACGATTGCACCGTATTTCGTCGTCGAAGAAAAAGGATACCGTTCCACAACGGTCCGGCTTGGTGCCACACTCTCATTTCCGGCAAATGTCCGGAGCGCCTGCATCGTTGCATTGTTGTCGTTCGATGCAAGGGTATAATCCACAAGTAATTCCTGCAATTCCTCCGGTGTGTGCAGTAAATTTTTTCCATTCTTGCTACATATGATCTGCTTGACATTCATCGTTGGCTCGGTGATCGTACCGGTCTTATCCACGCACAGCACATCGACACGCGCAAGTGCTTCGATGCTCTTCATATCATGCAGCAGCACCTTCCGGCTGGCAAGCTTCATGGTGCTGAGTGCCAGTGCGATTGTCGTAAGTAAATATAACCCCTCCGGGATCATACCGATGATCGCGGCAACCGTCGCTGTCACACTCCGCCGGATCGTCTCGTGATTGATAAAATGGCTCTGATAAAACAGCAGAAGTCCGATTGGGATGATCACGATACCGACCCATTTGACGATCTGGTTGATCGAGCGGATCATCTCAGACTGCTCGCCGCTCCCCATCGTCTTTGCTTCCTGTGAGAGCTTCGCGATGTAGGATTCATTTCCGACGTGCGTGAGTTCGGCATGGCATTGTCCCGATACGACAAAGCTTCCGGAGAAGAGTTCGTCGCCGGGATTTTTCTCTACCTCGTCCGCTTCTCCGGTAAGCAGCGATTCATTGACCTGCACGCTTCCTTCCACAACGACTGCATCTGCGCAGATCTGGTTGCCCGCCTCCAAGATGATCTCATCATCCTGTACAAGCTGTTCGGTTTCAATCTTCTGCTTCACGCCATCCCGCACGACAATGGCATGCGGTGCATTCAGCAAATTCATCTTGTCCAGTGTCCGTTTCGCGCGGATTTCCTGTATAATTCCAATCAATGTATTGCCGATGACGATCGGCAGGAAGGTCAGGTTCCGGAAGGAACCGACCAGACAGAGTAAGACCGTAATGATCAAAAAGATCAGGTTAAAATATGTGAATGTATTGGAGACGATAATCTCCTTCGTTGTTTTATCGGTAGACAGGTCGGTCTCGTTCGTCAGTCCCTGATCGATCCGCTCCTGTACTTGTTGCTGCGTAAGTCCCATAGTTTTCTCCTTTTTGAAAATACCCTTGCTGCATCCTGCAATCTGATTCTGTATAGTATATTCCTGCAACTATGTTTGCATATGCGATGTATTGAGCCAAAGAAGTTCTAAATGTTCTGTTATACAATATTATCATCGTACGCAACCGCCGCCAATTCGCCATCCATGGCTCAGTGGCGGCTTGTTTGAACATCGTGTTCAAACATTGCTGTTATTATCCAGAACATTAAGAACTTCTAAGCCTCAAACATATGCATATCCCAAACATAGTTGCAGGAATTACACATACAGAACCAGACTACAATATACTTTTTCGTATTTTCAACACTTCTTATGCCTTAATTCTATATCTTCCAAATTATTACATATGATAGCACAGGAGATTTGCTGAAACAACGCAAATTCTATGAACTTTTGGTGAATCTTAGGAAGCGGCGGTACAGCAAAAATCCGGCAATCGACGTAATAATATCCGTAACCGGAAATGTCAGCCAGAAGAAGTTTAGCCCGATTCTTGAAAATGCATACCCGAGCGGCACAAACAAAAATACCGTTCTTATCACCGTAAGCATACTGCTTGTAAACGCTTTTCCAACTGCCTGAAAGAACACCGGAAATGTCAATGATGTCACAAGCGGAATAAAGCTCGCTGCAATGATACGGAATGCCACCTTCCCGATACGGATCACTTCTGCGTCATGTGAGAATACATGCAGCATCTGCCCCGGCATCATTTCAAAGCAAAGCACACCAATCATCATCAGGGATACTCCATATATAAGTGCCAATGACAGCGTCTTCCTACAGCGGCCAATCTTCATCGTTGCATAGTTGTAGCTTAAGATCGGCACGATACAGGTCTGCATCGCGCCGAGCGGAATGAAGAAAAACGCCTGCCATTTGTAATAAAGTCCAAGTACTGTCACCGCCTGATCAGAGAAGGTTGCAAGTACCATATTGAGACCAAATATATAGAACGTGTACGCAGACTGCATCAGGATATTCGGGATTCCCATCTTATAAATCTTGCGGATATCCGGCAGATATACAGATAACGCCGGCGACCTTCGGAATCCTCTGCGCATGACGATCAGCGCCGCTACGATCTGACCAACGACGGTTGCTGCCGCAGCTCCTGCGATTCCCATCTTCGGCAATCCAAACATACCAAAGATCAGAAGCGGATCGAGTACGATGTTTGTAACCGCACCTGCAATCTGTGCGATCATCGGCGTCTTCATATTGCCGTTTGCCTGCAGGATCTTCGTCCAGATACTCTCCAAAAAAAGTCCAAAAGAAAAGACGCATACAATCCGTCCATACATCACAACCTCTTTGATTACTTCTGCGGAATCCGTCGACATCTTCGCGTATGCGGGCATGAAGAAATAACAGAACACGGCGAATACTGCCCACATAAACAAAGTAAGTGGCGTGCCGATCCCACCGATCTCGTCCGCCTTTTCATCCTCGGACAAGCCTAAGTAATGCGCCATACACGTATTGATACCAACACCGGTTCCCACCGCAAATGCGATCATCAGAAGCTGGATCGGATAGATGATGGATAGCGCGGTCAGTCCACTCTCGGAATACCGCCCGACAAAGAAGCTGTCCACAATGTTATAAAGTGCCTGTATCAACTGCGCCAGCATCACGGGCGGTGCCATCTTCCATAGTATTTTACTGATTTTCTCTGTGCCAAACATCTGGCTGTCTTGTTTCATGTTGCCTGTCCTCCACAGGTATTATTTATAGGCTTCGCCCATATGGATGTCGCACGGGTATCGCCCCCTCGCATTCGCTCGGCGGCAGGTCGGCGACATCATCCTAAATATGGGCTTCGCCCATATGGATGTCGCCTCACCAGATATCGCTGTCCCACAAGATTGTGAATGGACCATCGTTCTCCAGTTCGACCTTCATATCAGCACCGAAGCTTCCGCATTCTACCTTTCCGAACGTCTCCACGCATTTTGCTTTGAAATACTCATACATTTCCTCTGCAAAGTCCGGCGCACCCGCCTTCACAAAGCTTGGTCGGTTTCCTTTCTTGCAGTCCGCATATAATGTGAACTGGGATACGACCAGCACTTCTCCGCCTACATCGGTGATTGACAGGTTCGTCTTGCCCTCTTCGTCTGCAAATATCCGGAGGGTTGAAAGCTTCTTCACATAGCGGTCAACCATCTCCTTTGTATCTCCCTCTGCCACACCGAGCAGAAGCAGATAGCCCCTGCCAATACTTCCGATTGTCTCTCCATCTACTTTTACGGACGCGTGATTAACACGCTGTATTACGATTCTCATGATTCTTCTCCTGTTGTTCTTGTTTAATTTTTTCGACAGAAATCAGATATTCTATGTTGTTCTTATCTGTCTCTGTTTCTTGCTAAGCATCCCTATTATACATATGCTTTTTCCTTGTTTCAACCATGTTTTTCTTTCCTCTTTTTTATATTTGGAGCAATCTTGCTGTTTTGCACACATCTGCTCCAACCCGCTTGCTTTCCTCTTCCTTCCACTTGGAGTAATCTTCCGGTTTAACTCACTTCTGCTCCAACCCGCTTGCTTTCCTTTTCCTTCAACTTGGAGCAATCTTCCGGTTTTGCACACTTTTACTCCAACCCGCTTGCTTTCCTTTTCCTTCCACTTGGAGTAATCTTCCGGTTTAACCCACTTCTGCTCCAACCCGCTTGCTTTCCCCTTTCTTCCTCTTGGAGTAATCTTCCGGTTTTGCCAGCTTCTGCTCCCACTCGCGTGCTTTCCTCTTTCTTCCTCTTGGAGTAACCTTCCGATATCAGGCACTTCTGCTCCAATTTACCCGCTCCCACAATTTCACTCATTGGAGCAAATCTTCTTTTTTAAAATATCCCCCCCAATCCACGCATATACTTTCTCACGACATAGTATAAATTTCCAAAAAATCCATAAACTATATGCATATCTGCATGAACCAACTAACCCAAGAAAGGACAAACCAACATGAAATTCAAAACCAACGCCATCCGCTTTCTATTTATCTCCATCCTCGGAGTGTTGCTGCATTTCACCTACGAATGGTCGGATCAAAACCGCATCGTCGGGCTGTTCTCTGCCGTCAACGAATCCACATGGGAGCACTTAAAGCTGCTCTTCTTCCCGATGCTCCTGCTCACGCTGGTCGAGTTGTTCTTCTTCCACGAAAAAATGCCGGCAAATTGCCTTTGGGCACGCACCCTCGGCATCTTGTCCGGCATGATCTTCATCGTCGCAGTCTTCTATACACTGAATGGTATCCTCGGCAAGAACTACGACTGGATTAATATTGCACTATATTTTGCAGGCGTTATCTTCGCCCTCTTCGTGGAAAATGATGTCTACCAAAACGGAAAAGCAGAAAAGCTCATCCTTTCTTCCGCGATTTTGCTCCTCTTAACCGCGGCATTTTTCACCTTTACGGAATATCCACCACAGCTCGGCATCTTCCATGAAATAAGCAACTAAGCAAACCCGGTCTCTCTACAGAGACCGGGTTTGCAACACATCTTTTTCTCGAAAATACAGCAATCCGGTTACCAGCACACTGACTATCCCGAATACTGCCAGCAACATTCCACTGTCCGGACGTATTCCCTCATAGTCTATATACGAACTCCTGATCCACATTGTATAGTTTCCTGCCAGCCACCAGCATGTATAATATGCGGATATGATATAGATTCCACATGTTGCTGCAAAACTAACCACCGGTGTCAGAAGAAAACTCAACAGCATTTGTAACTCCGTCAACATCATCGAAACGGCAAACGGAAGTATCACCGTAATCAGCCACACATCTTTCCCACTTACATACTTCACAGAATCCCCAAACATTCCCTGCATAATATCGACAGACCATCCAGCGCGGATATCTGCGCCATGCGCGTATGCAACAGCCACACACGACAATGCAATGATCAGATAATACAGCGCCACACTTACCATGCACCACAGCATCTTTGCCACCCACCACTTTCGGCGTGACCCCGATGCCAGAAACACTGCTGTTCCATATTCGTTATAATCCTTGTACGGATAGTACGCCGTGATATATGCCATGCCGATATGCAGCATAAACCAGCTTATCGGTATCATGAATTCGGATTCTGGTGTGAATTTGTAAATATACATTCCCTGCATGATATACATATAGTAATCAACGGCTGTTCCATGTCCATTGATGACACCCTCCCCGTACAGTTGTGCGATATAGGTTGCCAGACCGGAACTCATCAGAAACACAACAACCGGAACAACCAGAAATCTTCCCATATGCCGCAGTGTTCCGATCCGCATGTCACGCCAGAATATTTTCAGTGTCTTCATCCTGCATTCCCCCACTTTCCTGCTTCGTAAGCCTTCTGCATTCCACGATCCGCCCTTCTTTCATCTCAATGATCTCATCACTCAGATATTCCAATTCCTCCTTATCATGACAGGCTATCAGGATCAGATGATCTTTCTTCTTTAATTCCACCAGTACCTGCTTTACCTGTTCCACACTTGCTTCATCCAGTGCATTGATTGGCTCATCCAATACTATGATGTCCGGTTCTCCCATAATTGCATTTGCGATTCCAAGCTTCTGTTTCATACCAAGCGAATACTTCCGGTATGTACGTTTATCTTCCGCGGACAATCCCACCCGCTCCATCGCATATGCTGCATCTGCTTTTGTGACACCCTTCCGCAGAGATGCCAGCATACACAGATTTTTGTAACCTGTATACTGTGGAAGGAACGACGGATTCTCGATCAGTGCCCCGATACTTTCCGGAAACTCGATGTCTTTCATCAATACCTTTCCATTTACACTTACCGTTCCCGACGTAGGAAGCATAAGACCACACACCGTCCGCATAAGCATCGTCTTTCCACAGCCGTTTTTACCTTTCAGTCCATAGATACATCCAGAACTAAGTTTCAGATTCACATCTATAAGAATCGGTACTTTATGGATTGTTTTTTCTATATGCTTTAATTCTATTTCTGTCATAGGACGTTCTTTCTCCTTCCTTTTTTTATCATCCATGTCACCGCCACGATTACCAGCCCGGCAAAAATCACAACCGCCTGCAGACCGGATGATACAATCCTCTGCTGCGGGTTCAGCATCTCTACCAGTGAGAATTTCCCATCATAATTTTCCAGCATCACGGTACTCCAGATGATATATGCGACAAATGGCAGTACCACCGTACTGAACAAACTTTCCACATGCTCTGCCACACAGATGCCGAACAACGCAAGCACCCCTGCATACACCCCATCAAATACGATATATGCAAGCGCATACAAGGCTCCATTTTCTGCAAAAAGATCTGAAAACAAATTGGCATCCAGTATCCCTGCCGTAAGGAATTCCAGCCGTTCCGGCGCCCGAAGCGGATATATCGTCATAACCACCATCATATCAATCAACAGCGGAATCATGACCGTTATCGCCCCCATCGTAAATACAACAACTGCTTTTGCCGTATAATACGACCGTCTGGATGTGGAAAGCAGGATATTTTTCAGATATCCGCTCTTCAGATCTTCATAATAAGAACCAGCATAAGGAAGTGCCGCAATCACAGGAAGCAGGATATAAAAAAGACCGTTCGTCACAAACTGATAGTCTGTTCCGATCCATGCCTGCAGAAAAACCTTTGTACTGATTTCCTGCCGGAACGCCTGATAAAACAGCAGGATATCCGCTACCGCGATCCCGATTCCGGCACACAGGGCAATATAAAACCCTCTTGAACGAAATGCCCTGTAAAATTCAAATCTCATGATCCGTTTCATGCCGCGCCCCCTTTCTGCCCCTGTTCCGGCTTCACGCCTTCCATCTGCATACTTTCTGTCTGCGGCTTCGGTAAATGGATACGGACAGCATCCGGATACATCGACAGGATATATTCAAACTCCATATCCGAAAGCTCATCCCAGGTCTTTTCGCGGAAGCACGACTTAGAAACCGGTGTTACCAGCCAGAACTTTTCGGTCTCTCCGGGTGCCAGTTCTTGCGACGAAAACGTATTTATGCCGGCTCCCATATAGGGATCATACACGCTGTACCAGCCTTTGCATTCAAAGCCATCCCCCATATTGGCAAACACCTCATCCCATGTGATTGAAGCATCGGATTCATTCCGTATCTCAAACTGCAGACACAGTGCTTTCTTTGTATCTCCCATATCCGTGTCAACTCCAAACTTTGCTTCATACGCCGCTTCGTCAAGCAGCAGGAACTGTAGTGTGCGAACCACCGCCGGTCCGTTGTAAAACTCCTGTCCGTACTCGATATATTGAATATCCGTTTTCATATCCCGGTTCAGATTGATCACCCGAATTCCCCATATCAGTAGCGCAAACAGGATTGCAAATACCATTACCTGTCTTTTCATACACTATTCCTCCATCCCCGGAAGATCATCGAGCAGAACGCTGGTCTCATATTCTGCAGGATTTACCACCACCTCATCCATGCTTGGGCTGATCAGCCCTGCATAGATAAACTGATCCGACGGATAGATCCGGTCTCGCCGTGCTTCAAATCCGACGATGCAGTCCAAAACTTCCCCCGGCTGCAGGCTGTATGTAAGGAAGCTGTGCACATGGTCATCCCCTTCCGTGTGCTGGGAAGCAGAAAAATAACATACAGCATCATAATAATCATATGCCTTACGAGTGGTATTTGTAGATATCAGCCGAAGTTCCGTCAGATAAACATCCCTCGCCTTATCCTGAGATTCATTTTTGATCTGCATTTTCACAAAATAGTAATCTGTCTTTGGATGCCCCATATATTCACTATCCTTTACTGCCTGATCATTCTCGTCACGTATTTTCTGATATTCTTCCGGTGTATAATCTGTCTTATTCGTATAAATCTCCTTCAGTGCAGGTCCCTCCTGCATCATCTTGTCATAATCATACGTCCATGTCTCGTAATCGGCATCCGGAAGATTTCCACTAGCGAAATTTTCTGCCGGGTATCGTGTCTGTGTCTCAATCTCTGTATCCGGGATCACGTCCACCGCTAAAAATGAATAGGTCACGTTTCCCTGTGTAAACGAATGAGAATCTTCCGTCTTATCATCCGTCGCCGCTTTCCCCTCTGCGTCCTCTGTACCGCTATCCTCCGCTCCGGTCGCTGCTTCTGTTGTCTCTTTCTTTGCCTGTTCCTCCTGATACCGTTCAAACGGATACTGCTTGTCCTTTTCCTTTTGCGATATATATGCGATACCCGCGGCACCTGCAGCCACAAGCACGACGCCGAGGATAATCCACTTGATCTTCTTCATGCCTTTTCCCCTTTCTAAATCCGGGTGCCGGATACCCGGCACCCACTATCTTCAGTCTAGTTAAAAATTGTATAATTTCTCGTTGAGTCCGGACTCCAAACACCGGTTGTATCCAGATTCTGATGCTTTTCGCGTGTCATTCTCAACTTCGCCTTTCTATAACCACTTTCATATACGTGATTTGTTATACTCCCCTGCACTCCCTGTGGTATTCTGACATTATTAGAGCATATCGTGTATGTGGTATCGCTGTCTCCATTTTTTCGTCCAAGCACCGAATACCGAATTGCAGGACCCGAAGTCGGATAAACATACACCTTTGTATCATTATTTTTATCTCTCCACTCTGTTGTTCCCGAACCATTTGCACTATTATAGCTAAATGGTGTATCTGCAGTATTGGCTGCTTTTGCACTAGTTCCTATTCCAACCACTGCTGTAACCGACAGCATCACCGTCATAGCTATTGTAGCCACTGTTTTTCTTAAATTTTTTCTCATAATCTTTGTTCCTCCCATTTTTACTTTCTAACTAGTTTCTCTGGTCGCTTTGGTTCATACATCAAACCTCCACAATTTGAATCTGCTCTTTTTTTCGCGATTTTTTCAACCGACTTCTCAATAAGTGACATACACTTTTCTTTTTTTCCTACCTGCATTTCTTTTCTCCTTTTCATGTTATCTTCCCATATGGTTATTGAAACTTATAAGCTCCATATGCACACCCTACCACATTTTTCTTTCTTTGCAATCCACCTTGGCGCGAACTGCATTTTTATGGCTGTCAAATGTTTAAAAAAAGATTTTCCTTTTCATCTTTCATGCTATAATACTAATCAAATACAGACGCTATGGGGAGGTTCTTCTTTTGAATTATATTTGGGAATTCTTTATTAACATATTAGAGACGTTTCTTTTTGTTTTATTGATAAATAACAGACTGCCTAAAAAAGCTATGTCCATGTATTACTTTAAGCAAGCCTTTGCCTTTATCTTCATTACCGGTTTTATGTTATTATTAAATATCAATCATGCTTCATCCATTTTTGTTGTACTTCTGATGTTCACTATTCATTGTATATATACTTGGATTTTCTGCCGTCAAACAATCATGACAAAGCTTTTTTGGAACATCCTTTTTACGATTTCCACTATTATCGCTGATGCATGTACTACAATTATTCCGACAAATCTTTTCCATATAGAAATTACTGACATCCTATCCGGTGGGAATTTACGTATACCTTTTACGCTCTTGTACATTTCCATTTTAACTGTCATTATTCTGCTACTATTATGTTGTTCAGGAGAAAACTTTGAGTTAGATATAATAGAAAAAATAGTTTTCTTCGGGCTTTCTTTGTTATGTATTATTATCGAATCTTTCATTGTCGCAGGTCAGGCAAATCTATATCTTCATATAGAAACTTCCAATATGAAATTATTATACATATTATTTTTCCTCGTTATGATGCTCTTTATAGCATTAGCCATTTACGTGTATCATCTGGGTGTTGAACGCGACAAAAATATAAAATTATCAAATCTGCAGATTCTGTCTGAGATGGAAAGAAAGCAATACGAACAAATAATCAGCTCCATTGATGAATTACGCTATATGAAACATGATATTCATAATCATATTGAAACTTTAAATATGCTATTAAAAAATGGCAATATTGAAAACGCAAAATCATATCTAGAAGATTTATCAACTTCCATAGCGAAGAGTCACACTATGTTGTCAAGCGGAAATTCAACGATTGACAGCATCCTCACGAACAAATTTCTACAATGTAAGAATACGGAAATTCCAGTTGATTATTCTATTTATTTACCAGAAAATATTCCTTATTCTGATATTGAACTATGTTCTTTGCTCGGAAATTTATTTGACAACGCAATTGAAGCTAGTGTAAAAATACCCGACAAGCAAAATCGCTTGATCTGTTGTCAAATGAAACCTTACCAAAGCATGTTGTCCATTTGTATTTCTAACCGCACAAACGAAATTGTCCATATGAACAGGCAGCACAAACTCTCATCTACAAAATCTGTGAAATACGATCCAAGCCATGGGCTTGGATTATCCAGAATAAAAAACATTGTTGATTCACACAACGGAATTCTTGATATCAATTATGATGCAGATCTTTTTACAGTGTCTATACTAACGCCTTTATCAGAGGAGGACAGTCATGAAAATTAATATCGCAATTTTAGAAGATGATAACGCTCATTTTCTACAGTTATCTCAAGGAATTTCCAAATGGGCAGCAGAAAAAGGACATATTGTTATTATCCATCACTTCCATACAGCTGTGGATATTCTTCAATCAGATGATTTTATGAAAATCTGCGACCTACTATTTTCAGATATTGAACTACAAGATTCCACGCAAAACGGAATATCTGTATGTATACAGTTAAGAGACAATCATTATCATGGGGACATTATTTTTTTAACTGCCTTCCGTGAATATGTTTTTCAAGGTTATCAGGCGCAGGCTGTCAATTATCTGTTAAAGCCTATCGCAAGCGAGACAATTTACAGCTGTATGGATAAATATATTTCCATGCATAATAATGACTATTATTATCTGCACAAAAATAATAACATTATTCAAATCCCCTATAATCAAATCATAAGTATAAACAAACTCGGGCACGACTGCTGTATCGCTACAACAACCGAATTGTATACGGAACGTACATCCCTGCAGTACATACAGCAGCATCTTCCGGAACAGTTTTTCCGATGCCATAAGTCCTGTATTGTTAATGTTAATTATATTACCTCTTTATCCGGCTCAACATTACGACTTTCCAATAAACAAACCCAACCGGTAAGTCGTGTATATCTTGATGACCTAAAGAAAATATTAATTAAATTAGCTTCTACATTTTAAAAGGAGAATCTCAATGATTGAAAAAATAGCAGCTTCTTTAGCAAGATTTATATGCACAAATCGAACCAGTAAAAATGATGATTCAAAATACGAAATATTAAAATATGGTTTTGAATGTATTATTAATACTGGTATTCCTTGCATTATTTACATTATTGTATCAATAATCCGTCAATTGCAGTTCGAAACTATAATCTGGTTTTCAGTTTTTATTTTCTATCGCAATCTAATAGGCGGATACCATGCCTCCTCACATTTTAAATGCATTTTATTCAGTACTTTATATGGTGTGGCAGCTATTTTATTAATTCCTTTTTCTTTGAACATTTCAATAATAAAAAAAATTTATATAATGGCAATCATAACCATATTACATTTCTTTTTAAAACCAGTTATACACCATGAAGAAGATATGAATTCATATTATTTACAAACGACACAAATCAAAATACATATATTATTACTTACATTATCACTCAGTATCCTTATACTTGATAATATCGCTCGTTCCTTATCTGGTGCTATTTTTATTGGTGTTTTAAGTTCTGAATTACTATACCTGCTTCATTTTCTCACTTTAATTACAGCTAAAAAGGCTCCATAATCACATTTCCTAAAGCATGTATTCTTTTTCTGTTTTTTATGTTGATTTTTATTGTTTCAGATAATATTTACTTTTCAATGTTCATTTCGAGCCGTGTCGAATATATTTTTATCCTACCATATGCACAGATGCTTCTTTCAATTTTTCTGTGAATGGTCAAAAACAGGGGGTGAAGTGCATTTTACCCCCTGTTTTTGACCATTTACAAGAAATGATATATTACCGATTATTCTATGCTATGATACCTATATAATTTTTTAACTTTTTTAGATTTGATTCTATCCAGATTATGTTCTTTTGTGTTATCGTAATATGGATAAACCAATTATTGGGGCGAATCAGCAAAGGGGGTTCTCAATGAAACTGAACATTGCAATCTGTGACGATGACGAAGCAGCAATTGAATATTTAAAATCCTGTATCACACATTTTTATTTTGCGTTTGATGTGGAGGTTTCTATCTCAACATTTACAAGCGGAAGAGCATTCTTAGATTCCTATACAGAAAAAGGACAATATCAGTTAATTTTCATGGATGTAGAAATGCCAGAGCTAAACGGTTTGGATACCGCAAGCATCCTGCGTTCCACCATCGACCGTTATGCCTTGCTCGTGTTCGTGAGCAATTATCCGGAATACATGCAAAAAAGCTTTACAGTCCGGGCATTTTATTATTTGACGAAGCCGTACACCACAGAGGATGTCGAAGAAGTACTGCAAAATGCGATAAACGAAATCGAACAAAGTCATACGATCTATTCCATCGTTTCTACCACAGAAGGGGAGATGACGATCTATATTCAGGATCTTCTCTATATCGAGGTTGAAAATAGTGATGCACAGACATTACTATTTCATCTTACGAACCGCACGATCTCTGTACGTGGAACGCTTGCCTACTGGCAGGAAACACTTGCCTCCCGGCACTTTTACAAATGTTATCGCAGTATCCTGCTGAATCTGAAGCATGTACATTATTTTGAGAACAAATATGTACTATTGGATAACGGAGAACGCCTCCCCCTGAGCAGAAATGCCAGACGGGAGCTACTTTCCATCTACATGAATCACATTGTAGAATTAAATGATTTAGATTAGGGGGAGAACTATGTATTACGCGATTGAAGCACTTACCTATCTCTTTGATATGGTCATAATTATCATCTATATGAACGGCATCTTCCATAAGGAAAACCGCCGCACAGCCTATCCACTCTATATTGCGTGCTTTCTTATCATGGAGGTTCTTATCTATGTAAACCAGACTCTGTGCACCGGACTGCCATCCAAGCAATTTACAATAGCCACAAACATGGTTAGTCTGCTTACGACCTTTGCCCTGACCTTCCTATACAGGACGCGCTTGTCAAACCGCATATTTGTATCCATTTCCTTCCAGATTCTTGCTCTGCTTGGTGAAAGCTTTTTCCTGTTTCTGGTGAAAATAATAAACCCGGCAGTTATAGATCTCCCTCTCCGCCAGCTTTCGATCCTCATGAATCTCGGTTCCAAGATCATGCTGTTCCTGTTGATTCTGGTTGTGATTTTCTTCTGGAACCGACACATAAAATATCACGATTATAAATACAACCTGTTATTATTTACGACGCCCGTGCTTTCTCTGGTAATTACCCTTTGTATTCCTGTCCGCAGCAATTACCAGTCAAACAATGCGTACTATATGATCATCGCCTATTTTGCGATTGCCCTGTTAAATATATTGAATTATTGTCTGTTGGATAATTGTTTTAAGATGGAGCAGATCAAGGACGAAAACCTTTCTATGCGCAGACAGATTGATTTTCAGCAGGAAAAATATTTCCAATTGGGAACCGCCTACAAGAAAACCCGCAGCATCGTACACGATATGAAGAACCATTATTTTGCAATCTCCGAGATGCTCAAGCAACAACAGACGGAGCAGTTAGATGCATATCTTCACTCTGCGATCAACGACATAGAAGCGAATTATATCAGTGTCAACAGCGGCAACCTTGTATTGGATGCCTTCATCAGCAGCTTCGAGATGCTCGCAAAAGAGAAACAATTTGCCTTTTCCCAAAAGATTACATTGCAACCAACTCAGATTCCGGTCTCGGACTATGACCTGTGTACGATCGTCGGAAATATGCTGGATAACGCATCCGAAGCGGTCTGTAAATCCAGAAATCCGAACCGATATGTGCATTTCAATGTATGTATCTCTGAAAATAATACGTTTGTTATACATATGCGCAACACCTGTCTGCCGGAAGACCAAATAAAAAAGTACCCGGATCACCGAATGGATCACGGGTACGGTCTAGCAAATATAAAGATCATCACGGAAAAATATCATGGTTACATGCGGAGTCAATATATCGAGGATTCCTTTGAAACCATGATCGTTATTCCGATTCTTAACAGAAAACGATATTTTTAACGTTCCTCCTTAATCATAAGCAGGCATCCGGCAAGTAGCAGAACACAGGATATCCAGATTGCATGCACGCCGATCTGCATCGAGCAGATTCCTCCGGCACCGGCACCGACTGCAAAGATCAATATGATTCCATAGTAATGCAGTGCCTTGCGAAGTGCCCCCTTCTGGTGCTCCCGGATATAGACGGACAGGCTCTCGGTTCCGCTTCTTAAGTTTCCGATACACATCGTGCTCGCATAGCCATAGCCATTTACCTTCCGGAACGTCTGTACCTGCATCGCACAGGCAAACGATACGAGCATCGTCGCCGCCATATTGAACTTCTGCGGCATAAAACCAACCGCTAATAAAATCAATATCTCAATCAAAACAACGATCTGCCGCCAGTGGATCTTTCTCGCATTCTTATAAGTATGTCCAATCCGTTCTGCCACGAGTACGCCAAATGCAAACGCAAGCACCGGGAACAAGTAGTGCAGCGCGCGCATCCAGTTTCCTTCCATCAGATGCTGGCTCATCAGCACAACATTTCCGGTCTGTGCATTCGAGAATACGCCATTTCGCACATTGTATGTGTACGCATCCTGAAATCCCCCTGACAACGCCAGAATCGCACTTAATAAGAATGTCTCCGACGTCTGAATCTTTGCATGTCTTGATAATGTCTCCATCGTTCTGCCACCTTTATGTATCTATCATGTATATCAAAATGATTTTTCGAATCTTTTTTCGTTATTTCTTCGCTTTGGAAGCCTTCTTCGGTGCAAGCTCCTTCAGCAAAAGTCCCTTGCCGAGATTACCCTGTGCCTTGATCTTTCCTGTCAGATAAGCCGCCTCAATACCGGTCTTGCCCTCTGCAATCTTGATCAATGTTTTTGCATCGGTTGTAACAATCAGATCTCTGTCATAATACTCATATGGTTCAATCTTCACTTTACCATCTGCAATCTCGAGATAGAAGATGCCTTCTGCCTCACCTGTAATATTAAACTGAATCGCAACATGCTCATGCACATTACTTGCGTCAGCTCCTTCAAACGAATCCTTTGCTTTCTTTACCAATTCTTCGTATGTCATGATCTTTCTCCTTTTCTTCTGCCTTTTTTGACCGATGCCTGTGCTATATCTGTTTCTTTGAGAAATGCATTTTGCATCATCCTGCTCTATGCAGACGCTCCCATGCATCCGGTCTGACACCTGCCATTGTAGCATTTTATACCCGACATGTAAATCAGATATTCAGATCAATCGGTCCATCAAATTTATTGATCTTCACACCATTTACAAGTAAGTCATCACTGATTTCAATCACAATGCAGTTCTTGCCATCGATCTTGCGTACTTCAATCGCATCGGTATGTTCAACCGGAAGGGAAACCTCTGTCTTGCCCGACTTGATCTTCAGCTTATTGCTTCCTTCGAACACATTGCTTAAGAGTACCTTTCCGTTCTCTTCGGTTGCCTCATCGAAGGTCTTCGTGAACGCCTGAATCTCATCTTCCTCAAATCCGCTTTCCTCTAAGATACGCGCCGTTTCTTTCTTATCAACCACGACTTCCTCCTGGCTGTCCTTTAACTCCATCTCATGCTCCCGCATGTTCGAGTAGATTGCCTTCGCCTTATCAAATGTCATCTCCTCCACGGCTTCAATGGCATTGATAAACATCTCATTCTGCTTGCCAGCAGTCGCCGGAATCTCACAGCCAAAAACATCCATGAGCAGGCTGTCATTTAACTCAGACGGTTTCTTCGTATAGTAAAGTGCCGCATGTACATCACTCATGCGTTCATTAAATGCCGGGAATAAGAATCCGTTCATCGGCAGCTCGACCATCATATTCCGCATCGCATTCTCCAGACTGTTATCGACCGGGTTGTACATCAGCCCTGCCTTCGATGGTTTGAGTGGACAAAGTAATGTCAGGTTGAACTTGTAAACAACATCGGATGCATCCTCCATCTCGATTCCGTCCGCGGTCTTTCCCGGTACATCGTAGACACCATACACCAGCATAATATAATAATTATCCACATACGCATACGAATCGCGTATCTTCTCAAAATATGCCTGCAGCACCTGTGGATCTTTCAGTTCACTGTTTAACACCTGCATGAGTGTATCACGGTTTGGCACTGTAATTCCATTTTCTGTACGAAACACAAGATTCAGCAGATTCTTACCGATCCGCCCGGACAATCCCTTCTTGATCAGATCAAAATATTTGTGCTGTTCTTCCTCCTGCAGAACAAGGAATTTTCCCTGCTCCAAAATATGCATCTCTTTATTCGCATCGACATAGCATCCGGCAAGCCCGTGAATGCAGCAGTCGTTCTTCGTCATAATCTTCTTGATCTCAGTTACTTCGTTCTGTATCATGTTCTATCTCCTAACTCTGATTTGTTCCTCATCCAAGTTAAACCACAATGGGCTGTTTTCACCACATACCAAAAGAAAAGGCACTGCCAAATCACGAGCAGTGCCTTTTTTCTTTCGCAGCTTTACACTGATTCTACTTTAACCTGATAATGATAGCATAAAATCACCGGAATTTATACCATATATTTACTTTATTTCACAAAATCCGTTATATTTCGAGCCACATAGACACCGCTGGCAGATGCATGTGACAACGAATGCGTGATTCCACTGCCATCTCCGATAATATATAGTCCCTTATGACGTGTCTCCAGTTTCTCATCCACATCAACTTCCATATTGTAGAATTTGACTTCCACGCCATAGAGCAGTGTGTCCTCGTTTGCTGTACCAGGTGCAATCTTGTCAAGCGCATAGATCATCTCGATAATCCCATCTAAGATACGCTTTGGAAGCACCAGACTCAGATCTCCCGGTGTTGCACTGAGCGTCGGTGTAATAAACGCCTCATCAATCCGACTCTGTGTCGAGCGCCTGCCTCGGATCAGATCGCCAAACCGTTGTACGATAACACCGCCACCAAGCATGTTGCTAAGTCTAGCAATACTCTCACCATACCCATTTGAATCCTTGAACGGCTCAGAAAAATGTTTTGCCACAAGCAATGCAAAATTTGTATTCTCCGTCTGCTTCTCCGGATCTTCATAGCTGTGACCATTTACAGTGATGATGCCATTTGTATTTTCATTTACAACAGCCCCCTTCGGATTCATACAGAAGGTACGCACGCGGTCGCCGTATTTCTCAGTCCGATACACAATCTTGCTCTCGTAAAGCTCATCGGTCAGATGCGCAAATACAACTGCCGGAAGCTCCACGCGCACACCAATATCCACACGATTTGATTTCGTTGGAATCTCCAGATCATCGCAAATCTTCTCCATCCATTTACTTCCGCTTCGTCCAACCGATATGATGCAATTCTCACATGTATAGGATGCATCCTTGCAGACAACCGTGTAGCCGCCCGCATCTTCTGCGACAACCGAATTCACTGGTGTATCGAAGAAAAACTCCACCTTATCCTTCAGATACGCATACAGATTTCCAAGCACGATATAGTTGATATCCGTCCCCAGATGACGTACAGATGCATCAAGCAGATGCAGATCATTCTGAATGCATACCGTCTTGAACCGTGTACCCGCCGTCGAATAGAGCTTCGTGCCCTCGCCACCATAACGCATATTGATCTCATCAACATACTTCATCAGTTCGAGCGATTGTTTCTTGCCAATATACTCATAAAGCGTACCGCCAAAATCATTTGTGATATTATATTTCCCATCCGAAAATGCGCCTGCACCACCAAATCCGCTCATGATTGAGCAACTCTTACAGCCGATACAGTTTTTCACCTTATCTCCGTCAATCGGGCAATGCCGTTTGTCCAATGCATGTCCTGCTTCAAACACAGCAATCTTTAAATCTGAATTTTTGTGTACCAGTTCATATGCAGAGAAAATACCGCCCGGTCCTGCGCCAATTACAATCACATCATACTTCATAAATAACCTCCCAAATCAAAACATAAAAAAAGACCACGAAACAATTGTTTTCGTAGTCAACTCTTTACGGTAGCTGGTAGAAACGTTCAACCATATTATGAACATATACGCCTATTTGATTCATAGATTTAATTTATTCTATCATAATAAATAGGAATATACAATCGTTTTTTCTCTTAACGACCTCAAAAAACATACAAAGGTGAGAGAATTATATGATATAATGAAGCACGCTGATGCGTGCGCAGGTCATCACGCTGACGCGTGGTGACATATGATATAATAGGTAGTGCGCTGACGCGTGGTGGCAAGATATAATATCCTTGCCAGAAAAGATTTCTCTATGAGAGAGATAAAGAGATGAGCCCTTCATGGATCTTCCTCTATCTTGGAATGTTAGAGAAAGGGACGAATAGTATGTTAGGAGATGTTTTTATGTCGATTGATATTAAATGGGATGAAAATGCTAATGTATGGATTGCAATTAATGATGAGTTAGGGATAACATTAGAAGATGCTTCTTATGATAAGTTGATTGATAGGCTAAAAATTGCAATTCCAGAAATGTGCAAACTTAATAATATAAATGTTTCATATTTTTATATTAAAACCGCTACTCGTATGATTACGTGTACATTGTAGAAATGTCTAAAAGAATATGGGGGGGAGGTTGACTTCAATCAAAACCACAGAGCTACATAGAAATAAACAACGGGGCAGGCTAATTTAGCCTGCCCCGCCGAACTTTATAAAAAAAGATGAAGCTAAGGCCGACAACAAGAAAACAGAGACAACTCAGCAGACAACAACTCAGCAAAATACAGAACATCAGCATGTATGGGTTGATCATAAGAAAACTGTACACCATAAAACGATAAATATGAAGATAGAACTATTCTGTTTGCCATTCTGTCAAGTGGTTTTGAGATATTTTTTGAAAAATCTCCAAAGCGCATAGCTGTGCGTAAAGTCAATCAGGCAACCTCCGCTTCCTGCAAAACCATTGCTTCTTTTGCAATCAGAGCCTTTACAAGCTCCTCCTGCGTATGCTTTGCGTTCTCTGCGGGCATTGCGTTGACAACGAAAATCGTGCCGCCGATTCTCTCCACAAAGCCGGTTTTCATATTCTCCACGGTCATCACCTCCCTCCGTAAAAATAGGGGCGTCCGTTTCCGAACGCCCCATTACCAGCCGAAAAAGGATTATTCCTTTTCATAGATTGCCTTGAGTGCTGCGTAAAGATTTCTGCCCTCGTCCTCCGTGAGCGTAATGCCCTTGCCGCAGCGTTCGTGGTTCGGATGCCACTCTCGGATGTCCAGCTTGGCGGCATTGCCGTTCCACGAAATGAAGTTGGCTTCCTTGGTGTAGCCCTTGCCATTCTCTCCGAGGACGGCGAGGGGCTTGGTAATCGTGCTTGTAATGTCTTTCATTTTCGTACCTCCGTAATTCAAGTGTTGAAGAAGTTAAAAAGTCGGGATAGTAATGGAAGGGATTATCTTTCCCAATCATTTCTGCCCCGACGGTGTTTGGATTGTTCTTTTCGGGCGGCTGCTCTGTCCTCCCGTTCCTTGCGTTCCTGTGCTTCCTTGATACTGAAAAGCTCCTTGACCTTCTCTACAAAGACCTCCACCAGCTTCGGGAAGTGCTCCAGTGCCTGTAAAAACGGCTGGCATTTTTCTTTGAGCCGGTCATACCGTTCCTGTAATCGTTCCACGGCAGAGGACGCATTAAAATACTGCCTTTGATAGTAGGAAACGCTGCTTTTCAAATCTTGGATTTCGCCACGGCTTGTGATACCCTCCTTGGCAAGTGCCGTGAGCTGCTGATAATCGTCCTTAGAAACGGCAATCTTGCCGGTGATGGTTTTCTGCCCCATACCCTCAATTTCCAGCATTGTTTTGTGGACTTCGTGGGCGGGTTCGTAGCGTACCTGTTCGGCTTCAATGCGCTCCTGAATGTCGGCAAGCCGTTCCTTGTCCTTCTGAATTTGATAGTCCAGGCTGCTCAAATTCTCCGCCGTACTGCCCAGTACACCACGCTCAAAGCCGGTGAAGCCAGCTTCGGTCATATGCCCAAAGAGCTTGTCTTGCAGAACGGAATAGGACTTGCGGAACATCGGTTTTCCGTATTTGCTGATAACCTGCTGTCCGTTTTCGTCCAGCAGAGGGACGGTGTTCTTCCATTTCTTCGAGTGGGAAACTTGGTTAATGACCTCCTTGACCGTACCTCTCAGGGCTTCGTCCTTGCAGCGTTTCGACCACAGGATTTCTTTTCGGACAGTGGGTATCGCCACGATGTGCAGGTGGTAGTGATAGACCGGCTTGCCCACTTCTTCGGACACCGCCTTGTTGATTTCATCGGCGTGCATAACCGCCGACACGATGTTATCCTCGCCGTAAATCGCACAGCCGAAACGGTAGGCTTCCTCGTAGAACTGCTTGGCGTATTCGTAGCCGCCGTGCTCCTCAAAATACCTTGTGTTCACATCAATGACCAGCTCATTAAAAATGGTTGCAGCGGCTTTCTGTCCTCTTGTGGAGATTTTACCCTCATCAATGAGCCGCTGGAAATACTCGTTGTAGGTCAGTCCGCCCGTGTCCTTGAAGTGAACATTGTGGGCAATTCGCTCGGTGTCTACATTGAGATTTGTGTAGCTTTCGTTTTTGCGCTCATTGTGTCGCTCGGTTTTCTGCGCTCCCTCTGCGGAGATTTTCTCCACTCGGATAACGCTCCAATTTCCTTCCGCCATTCTCATCACCTCCAGTCAGCGGAAAGGGCGGGGGTGCGGGTTACGCAACTTTTTCAAAGTGCGTAACCCACTATGACACTTTCAGCTTCGCTGCAAAGATGTCGTGGGCAAGGGCTTTCCTCCCTTGACCTCCCTCAAAACCTCAATCAAATAGGCAGGTCGTCCTCGTCCGTGACTTCCTGCCCATTCTCAATCGGTTTTTCAACCTCCGGCAAAGTCCAGTACCAAAGAAAGCCGTCCTTCACGGAGCGAACTCCGGCTTTCTTCTTGGACTTCTTGTAGGTTGATTTCTTGAAGCCTGCGGCTTCAAGCTTTGCTTCGCAATCGGAAGCCAGCCGTCTGCCGCCCGCCAGCAGGGAACGGATAAAGTCCGTTGCCGCTTCCTCACGGTCATTCGGTCTGCCCATCCTCGGCGCAGAAGCAGAGAAAGCGTCCTCCGCACTCAGCTCCAGCTCATCAAGAAAGTTCACGCCCTTGTCGGCTACCTCAAAGAGAATAGCCGAGCCCATCGGCGCAAGATTGCTCTTGACCTGCACCAGATAACGCTCGGCAGGATTCTGCTTATTTGCTGTGCGTGTGACGGCAAGAATACTTCTCGCTGCACCGGCAATGTCGATAGAGCCATTGGTGCGATAGAGGGGGCTTGTGTCCTTCGCCTTGTTCATATGGGCGATGATGACGATGGCACAGCCGGTGTCCTTGGCAACGGCAATCAGGTGGTTGAACTCGGCTCTCGTTTCGTTGGCGTTGTTCATCGAGCAGGTGTCACCGATATACGAACTCATCGGGTCGAGGATCAGCAGCTTCGCATTGTACTTCTCCACGGCTTCACGGATACGGTCATCTCCGAAGGTCAGGCTCTTTTCGTCCTCCTTGATGAAGATGAGCCGGTCGCCGTCACCGCCCGCCGAATTAAATCTCGGCACAACGGTATCGTCCGCATCGTCCTCGGTGGTCTGATAGATAACGGTCATCGGCTCACCTTGTTCGTCCTCATCGTCAAAGGGCAGCGGCGCACCCTTGGAAAGCAAAGCGGCAAGAGAAAGCATCAGCTTACTCTTGCCGTCGCCGGGGTCGCCTTGCAGCAGTGTGAC
>CAKREY010000010.1:0-85702 GCA_934318045.1 uncultured Lachnospiraceae bacterium | reverse complement strand
CATGTGCAGAAGGAATTTAAGGGCAAGCAGCGTGCGGATAAGAAGTAGTGAGGAATAGATGAATACACGATATTATAGGGGCAGTGGATTTAAGAAAATATTGGCGGACTACGAGGGACAAGTCGAATTTGATGAGTCTAAGATGCCAGTCTTTGATGCGGATAATGATGATTTTACATTGACTTTGTATAATCTGAATTATGGTTCTAACTATGCAACACAGGTGAATGAAAATGTCATAGAAAATGTCATAGAAATTTCGGAAGAAAAAATTAGGAAGATAATGCCAGAGTATTCTAAGAAGAAGCTTGCTAAAGCATTTGAGATCCTAAAAATGATTTCGGAAAACCCGAATATTTCTATTGATGAATTAAGAATAGCCTTGGATGTCACAGATAGAACAATTGCTAGATATATATCAGAATTAAAGGATAAAGGTATCATAGAACGAAAAGGTCCGGATAATGGCGGTAAATGGGTAATTAGGTAGGTAAATGACAGTAAATTTGGCACTCAATGTAACACCCAAACTTTCACTCAAGGATATTCCAGAGTTAGTCTCAATGAAGTCTCACGAGATTTGAGACTAAGTGAGACTCTATGATATAGCAAAACGCGATAAAACCGGGATTTTCAGGTAAATTATAAAGTTGTAGTCTCAAATCAGTCTCATTTTTGAAATTGTTTGTTGAGACTAACATGAGACTGAGGAGGTTCAAAATCATGGACATAAGCAAAAAGGATTGGAAATTATTTCGAGAAAGATTATCCGATTGGTTTATTAGGAAATAGATAAAATGTATGAGAAGAACGCATTAAATAATTTTAAAGATGTACTGGGGAAATACTGTGCAATTAATCAGCTTATTGAATTGTCAAAAAGATGTTTTGTGGCTGAACATCAAAAGGAGATACAGAAAAGAGATATCTTTGTGAAATTAGCAACAGAGTATTCGATAACTCTGACAAATTATGATGCAGCTAACATTTATATCGTAACAGGTGACACTGATATGCGAAAGTCCATCGATGGCTTGCAGAGATTACATTTATAACTGAATTTGGCAGGAACAATTTTTGATTATGTTCGTTCATATGGTAATCCTTTCCAACAGACAGGTAACCATGTGAAATTGTATCAAAAACTATGTGCGAGAGTAAATTCTAGATTTGCCATTTGGGGATTCAAAAAACTGGAATTAAAAAATTCACTTTACGATCAGAGGATTGTAGATTTATAATTTTCTACGGGCTTATTGGTGTAGGCTGTGGTTTAATACTTTAGAAGAATTTATTTTACAAAAGGAAATGAAGAAAGGTCCCAGGAGATTTTATGAAATCTTCTGGGACCTTTTTTGTTGGTATATGCCTACAACTTCCCCTTCACATAATCCCGGATAAAGAAATCATCCCCCGGCATCTGGCAGCCAACGATGTAAAGTCCCTCATTGTTGGAACAGCGGATCACGTGCCCTTCGAGCTCGTCGTGCTGTGGCAGATCGAAGTTATGAATCTTCACGCGGATATCTACGTCTTTGTGTGTTGCGAAATACCGGTCATGTGTCAGGAATGCAAAGCCGTTTGCACTTAAGTTATCGAGCTTGCCTTCCATGGTTGTTGTGCCATCTGCCAGAGTGATCGTGCAGGCATTGGAGATATCCAGACGAGGGTATTTCCGGCGGTTGTTAATCTTCGGACGGGATTCAATCTGAATCGTGAAGTGGGAATCCGCTTCTTGCGCGGTATGGACAATCTTAGCCGGATCCCAGCAGTAAAGCACGTTGCCGACAGTTACCTGCAGCTTACATTCTGTCACCTCCGTAAGCTTCGGTGCATTTGCAAGGGTGATTGATAACGTATTATTCTCACGTGTCAGTACCTCGCCGTAATAGTTCTTTCCGTCCTTCAGTTCCACACTCAGTTTCATGCCGGGCTGTACATCTTCGGTTCCCATAAAACCACCGATTCCAAGCTCGCACATGAGGGATTCGATGACGGTCTCAATGGAGTTGATGTTGTTGGCTGATTCATCGTATTTGCTGAGCATGCGGTTGTTGATCTCGTTGGAGTCACTGATGCAGGTTGTCATGTCGCCGACGATATCCGTTACCTGATTCAGATTGTCCACAAGATGGATGTTGGAAGCCTCGACTTCCTTCATGGCGTGATCAATGACCTGAATATTCTCACCGATCTTGTTCGTATCGGAAGCAATTTCCGTCATACTCTTACCGGTCTGCGTGACCTTGGTCAATGTGAGCTGAATCAGCTTCAGGGTTTCTTCCATCGAAGCGGTCATCCGCTCAGAAGTTTCTTCGAGATGCTCGAGAGCCTGCCGGATCTGATTGGAAGAGGACTTGGTCTCCTCGCTTAATGTACGGATCTGCTCGGCTACGACTGCAAATCCTTTTCCGGATTCGCCGACGCGGGCAGCTTCAATCGATGCATTTAATGCAAGAAGATTCGTCTGGGATGTGATATTCTCGATGACACCGGTTTCGTTCTTCACCATGGCGAATTCAGACTTGAAATTCTGCAATGTCTGCTCGATCTCCCCGGAGAGCGAAGCCATCGTGTTCGTCGTAGTTACAAGATCTGCCAGATCCTCGGAGCTTACCTTCGCGTGCTGCACCGAAGTGCTCGTAAGTGAGACCATCTGCTCAATCATCTCCGCCACATGGTTGACCTGTGCGTGTATGTCAGATGTCATTTCGTTCGACGAGGTTGTACTGCTCTGCAAGTCAGAGTTATGGTCGCTGAGCCGATTCAGGCTGTTTACAACAATCGTAGCACCATGTGTATTCTCGGATGCAAGCTCACGGACAACGGTAATGCCGTTTGTGATCGTGTTACATGCCTGCTTTACCTGTTCCACAGTCGTGACAACACGATGAAGGTCTGCCTTGATGCTGTCTGTCATGGCACCGTCAGACTCAATCAGGTGCTTGATGGACATGACATAGCAGATATAGCAGAGTATGATACAGGCGAGCTCGAGCTGATAATTCTTCATATCGGAGGCGGAGTTGAATCCCTGTGAGATACGATAGGCAGCACCTCCGACGATAATCAGGGAGTTTGCGATTCCGCAGCTTACCATGAATCGGATACTCTTATAGAGGACCAGAAGACTGGTCACGGGCAGGATATACGTGAATGCAATCGGTGATTCTGTCGTGCATAATACAAATGTATAGAAAATGTCATAGCCAATCACGAGGTTGAATTTGTATTGGTCGGTATCGAAGCCCTTAACACGAAGCAGAATCTCCCCGGCGATGACTGGCAGCCAGCAGAGCGCTAAAAAGATAATATAATAGGTAGTGCCACGTAGATGGTTCGCCACATCGGCACCATAGTTTGCAGAAAGCAATGCGGCGAAGATGATCCAAATCCGTCTGGCTCTCCGATTCGCCTTTTCCTTGAATATTGATTCGTCGTAATTCATAATTTTTCTCCTTCGTGGAATATATATCCGTGGCAATCTGCTGCTCATCAGTTTCATTCGTTTTTATAAGGTGTCTGTAAATACATCTGTCGTAAACTTTATTATAGCATAGTATTGTTAAAAATGTAATTACAGAAAATGTATTTTCTTCTGGGGTGAATGTGAAAGAATTGGTAAATAGGAAAGTTCAGATGTGATTGAGCTTGTGCTGTATCCATGTTATAATAAAGTATTATGAATTGAGGAAATATACGAATGAAAAAAATGGAAAACAGAGTATTAAAAGCAACGAATAAGATAGAAAAAAGCTGTGCCTTTGGTGCGATCCGCCAGGGGATGATTATGCTTATTCCCCTGCTTGTTGTTGGCTATGGCGCATTGATGATCATGAGTCTGCCGATAGCAGGCTATCAGGATTTTATTGCACATATTTGGTCAGGTCATGTTATGGATATGCTGCAATTTATATATCATGGTGTAAATGATATTTTTGCGGTTTTGCTTGCGGTGACGACGAGTGTCAGCTATGCGCTGATCAAATCCAGAAAGAAAAGTGGATTTGTGGAGACGGGGGATGCGATTGTATTGGCGGTTGTTACGCTTGCCAGTTTTGCCGGATGTGCAGGAATCCAATATGGGAGTTTTTCGATAAAGGCATTTAGCAATATGAATACATTCACTGCACTGTTTGTATCCCTTGGTGCAGGATTTTTGTATTTCAAATTAAAGGATATAAATTTTATGTCAGTGAGAAACAAGGAAATAGATACTGACAGTGGTTATATGCATGCAATCAATGGAATTGGCTGTACTTTGGGGATATTGTTCGTGTTTAACTTGTTTCATCAGGTACTATATGTGACGAGCGGGGTAAATGGAGTACAGGAATTGTTTGAGCTTGGAGTAAATCGTCTGTTTGGTTCGATTGATAATAATTTCTGGTCTGGAATCTTAATCATTGTGGAGACACATGTACTTTGGTTTTTTGGGGTGCATGGAAACAATGTATTGGATGTTGTGATCAAACAGAATTTCTCAGATGTATCTGTTGGTATATTCAGCAAGTCTTTTCAGGATGTGTTCGTAATCATGGGGGGAACCGGCGTGATGATCTGCCTTGTAATCGCGGTTTTGCTGTTTGCGAAGACGAAGAGTTTGCGGAATGTTGCGGGTATGGCGGCACCGGCAGTTTTGTTTAATATCAGTGAGATTGCGTTGTTTGGAGTTCCGGTCATTTTGAATCCGATCTTTATTGTACCATTTTTGGTAGTTCCGATCCTGAATTTCCTGATTACATATGCGGCAATGTATTTTGGCATTGTTCCACATGTGGTAGCATCGGTGGAGTGGACAACGCCAGTTCTTCTGAGTGGATATCAGGCAACTGGTTCGTGGAAAGGAGTAGTGCTTCAGCTTATATGCATTGTGACCGGCGTGTTTGTATATCGTCCGTTTATCCGGATGTTTGAAATGCAGCGCCGGCAGCAGATGATACAGAATGTGAACCAATTGGTAGAAGAATATAAAAAGCAGGAAGAAAGTGGAGTTCTGTTCGCATTTACAAAACGGGAAGATGTATGTGGAAATACGGCACGGCTGCTGGCCGGCGAATTGAAGGAGGCAATTGAAAATCACAGTCTGTTTCTGATGTATCAGCCACAGGTGGACAAGAATGGGCATTGTTCTGGTGCGGAGGCTTTGATTCGGTGGAATCATCCCGTGTTTGGAAATATTTACCCACCACTTATCATTCAGCTTGCAAAAGAACTTGGAATTATGCATGCGCTTGATGCAGCAATCTTAGATGAAGCGGCAGCGGCGAGAGCCAGACTGACTGATTATGTAGACGAAAGCTTTGATATCTCTGTCAATCTGACCAATGCGTCACTGCAGTGGGATGGATTGGTGAAAGCGGTGGAAAACAGCGTGAAGACACATGGAATTTCCTGTAGCCAGTTGTGCCTTGAAATCACTGAGCAGGACGCGATATCTTCGACAGAGGATGTGGTACATAAAATAGAAGAATTGAAAGCGCATGGACACCGGTTTTTGATTGATGATTTTGGGATGGGGCATACCTCCCTGCTCTACTTGCAGACGGGATTTTTTGCAGTCGTGAAACTGGATGGATCTTTGACGCGGAATGTGCTTGAAAACGAAACCAATGCGGAAATCATCGGTTCGATCACCAAGCTTGGGGAGTCGATTCATTTTACAACGATTGCAGAATGGGTGGAGTCAAAAGAACAGTTAGAGAAGCTGAAAGCATTGGGGTGTGATGTATTCCAGGGCGCTTATTACAGCCGGGCAATCGGGTATGAAGATCTGGTTGAATGGCTTATATCATACAGAGATTCATAATTGTCCGTTGCATTTGAGGCAGATATGAAGTAAGTTGTTGGATGAGTTAATTATAGGAGATAATTGATAAGGAGGAACAACATATGAACCAGAAAGAAAACGTAGCGTCAGCTTTGGGATCCATATTGCTTGGAATTTTGCTGATTGTTATGAAAGGAAAAATTATTACCGCAGCCATTACGCTTCTGGCAGTATTTGTAATTGTTGGAGCCATTATGGATTTTGCGGCAGGACTCGTAAATTATGGAATTGTGAAGTCAGTTGCCGGAATCTGTATTTTGGTATTTGGCTGGGTATTTGCAAGTCTTGCATTCTATATTCTGGCAGCAGGAATCATTCTGATGGGACTGTTACAGATATCGTCAATCAAGAAAACGATGCCGGTGAATCTGACAGCCGGAGAGCGGTTTCAGGAATATTTCAAGCCGGGACTGATGGTTGTTGCCGGTGCCTGCCTGCTCTTTAACCAGAGTGGAACAATTGCATGGGCATTTATCGTGACGGGTATTTTGCTGATCGTAAATGGTGTGATGTCGCTGTTTGGATCGCAGAAATAAAGGAAGTATCGGAGAACGCTGGATTGAAGACAACAAACAAAGAAAAAACAGATACAATAGATAAAAGAACAGATCTCATGATTATCCTGATGCTTGCGCTGTTTAATTTCTGCTTTCTGGGGATGGTGTACTTCTTTGATAATACCATGGGAACGTGGTGTGACAGTGCAGGTGTAGTGATCAATCAGAATGTTATTCTGGGTGCAAGTGTCTTTGGCTATCTTTCCTATTGGAAAATATCAGAGAGTTTAAGGAAGATCAGTACAAAGACAGTGGCGATTGTTGTGACATGTGCCTGTATAGCGTTCCAGGTCGTCATAGCGGTCAATCGAAGTTATGTGTCTACTCACGTAGCCGGAGTTTTTTGTTTTGCGATCATGGGGATTGCCGGAAGCGCGGCTTGCTATTATGCTTCTGTGAAAGTGAAACATGCAGCAAACATGGCAAAAATCGTGGGGTGTTCCTACGGACTTGGCATATTGCTGCAGTTTGTGAACAATAACTGTATCGGCGGAATCTACGAGATTGTAATGATTGCGATATGCACCGCTTTGTTTGGCGCGCTTATAATCATTATTAAAAAATCTGACATTTCCGATCAGCATACAGAAAACAACAATCGGAAATTATCTGCCTGGAAACATGTGAAAGCACCGGTTGTGGCGCTTATAGGTTGTGTGGCACTGATGACGGTCGTGTTTTCTACACTGGATAATGTGGTGACACTGGTACATGCATCCGGCGGATTTGATATCGGACAGTGGCCAAGGCTCATACTTGCGGCGAGTGGGATTGCGGCAGGCGTACTTTATGACATACGCGACAGAAAATATATGCCGGTGATCATGTATTGGATTACGATTCTTTCGGTGATTTCGATTGTCATAATCCAGCTTGGCGGAAGCTTTGTGATTGGCCTTATCGCTTTTTATATTGCAACCGGATTTTTTACCGTGTTTTTTATGACTGGATTTATGGATATATCCGATTATACAAAGAAACCGAAATTATTTGCCGGATTAGGCAGAGCCGTCAACAATCTTTTCGCGTGTATTATGACAGGAATCTCGGTAAAAATGATCGCGGCAAACAACCAGATGGTGATGATGATTGCGGCGCTTGTATTGTTTGTGTTGATATCTGTCTGCGTGCTGATTTATTACAGGGCATTTATCGATGCGGAACATGCGGAGCAGCTACAGAAGGCTTTGACCGAATATTCCGAGAAGCAAAAAGAAAAAAAGGACACGGACAAGTTCGCAGAATTTGTATCGGTGTATAAGCTGACACCGCGGGAGGCCGATGTGCTAAAGGAGCTGATCGCGGACAGTGAAGCGGTGACGGATATCTCAAAAAATCTCGCGATATCAAGGGCGACTTTATATAGGCACATTGCAAAAATAAACGAAAAAACGAATACAGATTCACGAAAAACACTCGTGCAGTATTATCGAAACTGGAATGGATAACATGTATGAAAAACGGCTTTGTATAGGCCGTTTTTTTATTTTGAGACACTTGTCACGTGTTGTAAACAGGCAGAAAATGGTAAAATCCTTACTATGTTCGTATCCAAAAGATACATACAGGAAAAATAATGGAAAAAGGAGGGTTTTGCATATGAAGAGAAAATGGAAACGCATATTTGCGTTTGCGATTGCATTTGCGATGGTTTTTACCATGATGCCGGGGAATAATCTGGTATCAAGAGCAAAAGAGGGAGAAGGAGAAACATTGGAAGGCTCGGAAGATGGGGGTGAAGAGCCAACCGGCAGATGCTATGTATTTTATGATAATAGCTTTGATGCCGGTGTGTCATGCATTATGGAGAAGGCAGGAACAAGAGAAGAAGCGGTGACAGAAGCAGAAGTACTCGGAAATGAGGGCGTGTCTTTTGTGGCAGGAGAGTCAGAAGATAGTTATAAAACAATCCACCTGTCCTTGACAAAACCAAGTTCATATCTGCAGATCAATGAAGATACGACAGAAAATCCAGAGGTTTCAATCTTTGTAAATGGCAAGGACAAAACTGCAGAATATAATGAGCAAACTTCGGAGTGGACATATACGCCGGATAATCAGGCGAATCTGTATATATCTGTATTCTGGACGACGGAAGAAAAAAATTTCTGCAGTCTGGATGCTGATCCGGAAAAACCGGATTATATTGTGGAATTCAGTGCTGCCGAGGCCGGACAGGTGCAGCTTAAGACGGAACCGAATCCGAGGGATGGAAATTACACAGAACGGAATGCCACAAGGTCTGTAAGAGCCAGGTATCCGCTTGCTGCAGAGGGAACAGCCGGCGTATCGAAAGTTGAGTTTGAGGTACAGCCATGGAATGGTGCGGAGTTTTTGGGAATCCAGAAAGGCGGATCTGAGACTCTGATTACGAAAGAAGCGTTGGGCGAAGCATTATCTCCAAATGAGAATGGAACATATACATATATACTGGATACAAGCCAGTGTGAGGATAATTCATTTACCCAGCTGTTATTTGTGTTCAGTATTCCGGAAGAGCCGGGAAATGATATGGCAGATTATACATTCCGTGTAAACTATGATCCGGATCATGAAGCGGATGTAACAGGGGCACTGATTGATGCACAGCAAACGGAGACAGCGCTTGGAACGATAAAGCCAGGTACCGAAATGTCTTTTGGAGATGCATCTGCAATTCAAAAAATCCGTTTGAAGCTGAAACAGCCAAGTGACTATTATGATACAGATACAGGCAAGGAAACACCGAATCTGAAAGTCCTGGTAAATGGCGAAGACAAAACAGATGCCTATGATGCCGAGACTGCCACATGGACATATACGCCGGAAAATGAGAAAGGTCTCGATATCTCCGTGTTTTGGACAGAGGAAGAGTATCAGTTTGCAACCGTTGGTCCGGACGGAGAGAAGGAAGACTTCTGCATCGAGTATAATTATCTGGGCGCCGGCGAAGTATCCATCGATGATACCGATTGCATATCGCGGGTAGACCGGGTTGGATGCAACCAGACAAAAGTGATTTATCCGCTTGGAAGGGAAAAAGTTACACTTCATTTCACACCAAAGGCAGGTGAGAATATCCGGGATATCCGGATTGGAGAGCAGCATTATGATGTGAATCAGGGTGGACTTCCGGAAGGATATGAGTTATCGAAGGATCAGGATGATGTCTATACACTTGTTATTCCGTCCAGCAAGTTTGCAGACAATGATTGGCTGGATATGACATTTGAATTCACAGATCAAGGTGAAAATCCGGATAACCCGCAGAACCCTGTATACGCACAGGATAAGGATGTGACACTCCGGTTCTGGCGGTATGATGCAGAAAGTAAGAAGTATGTGTCAGCCTATGATTTTATCGGATATATCTATTGGAACAATGGATCCGGAACGCAAACGGATGGTACACCAAAGACGAATCCGTTTGATATTCCGGGCAGTGTATTGATGGAAAATGCGGGAGTGATAGAAAAAGGCGGTTATGACGCGTCGGTAAAAGCAACAAATTCCCTTGCCTTCCAGCAGGAAATCGAACGTGGAATTGCAGGCGCGTATCTTCTGAATAACGCAGAGTTTGATTCGGAAGGTATATTAAAAGATCCGAAACTTCAAGAAGCGCAGAAAATTGAGATGCAAAGCGGAACATTTTACGTGCCTGGCGAGACATCCCAGCAGATTGTGACAAAAGAGGAAACGAATATCTATGGTGTTGAACTGCCTGTGTCAAATGCTGCGACAGAAAGCTATGATATTCTGCTTGAACCAAATTACCGTCACACGATCGTATGGGAAAATCACAAACAAGTAAATTTTGGTGAGGATGCACTTGTCGCAAATGGCACAGCGGAACTTCTGAAAATCACGGATGCGCAGGAAAATGATCTGACAGAGTCCGGCGAAGCTTCTGTTGAGATGACGGAAAATGGTGGATATTGCATGGTGCCGGTAGGCGCGAAGGTGACAATCCGTCTGATACCGGATTATGGTTACCAGGTAAAGAAAGCAGAATTAAATGGCGGTGCCAAACTTATACCAAACAAAGATATTTCATCTTTCACATTTGAGATGCCGGATACAAATATTCATTTCTCAGGTCTGATGGAGAAAACAGAGGATGAAGTCACTGCAAAGTCATCTAAGGTCGGTGCAGCTTCGATTGCAAATGGAAAAAATGCGGCAATCCACGGAGGCAATGTAAAACTTACGATTGATGACCACGCCGGTTATAACGCAGACCAGCTGCGCACAGTTGCGGATGCTGCAGGACAGACAGAAAAATTGGATGCAACGGTGGTTGCAGCTTTGGATATGACATTGGATAATATTATAAATAAAGCGGCTGCGGATGCCTATTGGACAGAAGAAGTCAGGGAGTTTGACCAGAATGTACAGGTTACTGTCGCTTTAAAAGAAAAGATCACGCTTGGGGAAGGTGAGACGATTGCTGTTGTACGGGAGCATAACGGAATACTGGAAAAAATTGATGCGGTATACAAGGAAGGCGTCCTTACAATGCCGACAAATAAATTCTCGACGTATTCCATTGTGAAGCTTTCACCAGCAAAGCAAACCACTCCGACGACACCAACCACCCCGACACAGCCGGATATACCGGTAGTAAGCGTGTCTTACCACACACATATCCAAACACTCGGCGATTCACAGGGCGTGCGGAAGAACGGTGCGATGGCAGGAACAACCGGCATAGCAAAGCGTTTGGAGAATATCTGGGTAAAAGTAGAGGGAAATCCGAACCTTGGTATCCAGTACAGCACACATTGTCAGTCTTATGGATGGCTTCCGTGGTCGGCAAACGGAGAAACAAACGGAACAAGCGGAGAGGCAAAGAGACTTGAAGCAATCAAGATCCGTCTGACAGGCGAAGATGCTGCAAATTATGATGTCTACTATCGGGTACATGCGCAGAGCTATGGCTGGCTTGCATGGGCAAAAAATGGCGATCCGGCAGGTACTGCAGGGAAAGCAAAAAGACTGGAAGGAATCCAGATTGTTGTCTTGAAGAAAGGTTCCGATGCACCGGGAGCAAATTACGGGGATGTGAATGCTTCCGGAAGTGCAAATAAAACTGCATTTATCACAGATATAAATGCTGCAATTGTGATTCCGGGTAGTGATACAAATCCGAATATTTCCTATCGGACGCATGTTCAGACGTTTGGATGGCAGGAGTACAAGATGAATGGCGCGATGGCAGGAACAACCGGAAAAGCAAAACGCCTCGAAGGAATCAACATCAAACTGTCAAACTGTGATTATACAGGTGGAATCCGGTACATGACACATATCCAGACATATGGATGGTCACAGGGCTGGAAAGAAAATGGCGCGATGGCAGGAACAAGCGGAGAGGCAAAGCGCCTCGAAGCAATCCGGATTGAACTGACCGGGGAGATGGCAAAGCATTATGACATTTACTACCGGGTACACGCACAAAGCTATGGCTGGCTTAACTGGGCATCGAACGGAGCGCCTGCCGGAACGGCCGGAATGGCAAAACGATTAGAAGGTATCCAGATTGTACTTGTGAAGAAAGGCGAGGCTGCACCGGCGAACAATTACCAGAAGATTATCACTGTAAATAAGGATGCTTATATAGGAAAATAAAAGAAAAAATTAAATAAAACGAAACAGGCAGATTTGTAGATGATTCGGACAATGCTACAAGTCTGTCTGTTTTTATGCAAAAGATATTGTTTTTTTTCGAGCAGGTATGTATGATGAACATAAAGACTGCAAGTGACAAGTTCGAAGAAAATTAAAACACATGTATTTTTGTTTTACAGTTGATGCGTGATGTTTGTAAAGGGATAAAAAATGTATCAGATTATAGTAAACCCAACCTCATCTTCCGGAAAAGGGATGGAAGCGTGGGAGAAGATAAAGGCGATATTGAATCGTAGAAGTGTAATATACAAAGTCCATATGCTGCAAGACGCAGGGGAAGCGACGCAGGTGGTACGGGAACTGACTGCACAGGATGAAACGGGGATCGTGAAGCTGCTTGTGGTCGGCGGAGATGGCACGTTAAATGAAGTTTTAAATGGTATTCAGGATTTTGAACATACGACACTCTCCTGTATCCAGACCGGTTCGGGAAATGATTTTGCCAGAAATATGCATCTGGAAAAAGATGTGGAACAGGCAATTGTGCATTTGCTAGAACAACCGGAAGAAATGGCGCTTGATTACGGTGAAGTGACAGTGCGGGTGGATGAAACCGGAGATGCACGCATGGATGGTAGACAGCGTGGAGTCGGAGATGCACGCGTGGATGGTAGACAGAGTGGAGTCGACGGGGATGATATGGATGCGTGTCGGGATTGCATGATTCGAACAAAACGGTTCCTGATCAGTTCCGGTGTCGGTTACGACGCCAATATCTGCGAAGAAGTCAGCCGGAGCCGTTTGAAACCGATTTTAAATAAGATCCATCTTGGCAAATTAGTGTATGTGATGATTGGTGTCAAACAGATATTCACAAAGAAAACAGTGCGTGCAAAATTATACCTGGACGATGCGCCGGTGAGGAAGCTTCCGGAGTTGTTCTTTGTCGTCGGGATGAATCATATGTACGAAGGCGGCGGGATTCCATTCTGCCCAAATGCGGATCCGACGGATGGCAGGCTGGATGTCTGTCTGGTCAAAGGCATGTCGAGGATGAAGCTGCTTCTGGCGGTTGTGCTGGTGTATTTCAAGAAACATCTGCTGTTCAAAGGTATCACGAACCACCGCTGTAAGAAGATGCGGTTGGTGACCGAGACACCGCAGTGGATCCATATGGATGGCGAGACGCCATATCAGGTGAGAGAGGTTACATGGGAGAGCAAGGGAAAGCTGAGGTTTGTGAGGTAGGATGAAGTTGATAAAATGAAGCGTGAAAAGATGTTAGGTGCTGAGAAGTTATAGGTACGCACGCAGAAAAGGAGATGTACAATGCAGTTTATATGTTACCCAAAATGTTCCACCTGCCAGAAGGCAAAGAAGTGGCTGGATGCAAACAAAATCGAGTATACCGAGCGTCATATCGTCGAGGCAAATCCTTCGGAGAATGAGTTAAGAACGTGGTATGAGAGAAGTGGATTACCGCTTAAGAAGTTCTTCAACACAAGTGGTATGCTCTATAAGGAAATGAAGTTAAAAGACAAGCTTCCAACGATGAGCGAGGATGAACAGATCAGGCTCCTTGCCACGAATGGCATGCTGGTGAAACGTCCGATCGTGGTAGATGAAGATAAGGTGCTGGTTGGATTTAAGGAAGCGGAGTGGAAGGAAAAGTTGAACTAAGTCGTTCACTTTATGATGTCGAGATAGAGAGAAGTTTGTCGACGAAAAATGCTTGAAAATGGGGAAATATGGGAAGATAATAAAAACATAAAGTAAAAACTTGTTGGAATAGGAAGGAGAAAATGTATGGCACAGGTGTATTGTATGTATAAAAAATGTAATGTTGAAATAGGGAGGGAGCGTATACCTGCGGGAACGTTTGAAGATCCGGATAAAACAGAACCAGGACGTTATTATTGTACGTATAATGACTATCAATGTGAAGCGGCAGATCAGTTATGTGCATTAAGAAATGAAATTGGATAAGTAGTAAAAAGGCCTTGCAAAAATTTGCAGGGCCTTTTATAACATTGAAAAAAGTAGATTAGGAGTATGAACAATGACAGATGAAAAAAGGAAGGAAGTTCTTGATTTTTTATTAAAAGGAAAGTCAATAGGAGATATTATAGAGAAAAATATTCCACAGTATTTATATAAATATAGAAGTGGAAGTGCATGGGATATGGACGCATTGGAAAATGATTCTATATGGATGGCCTGTGCCACGAAAATGGATGATCCATTAGATTCTAAAATATTATTGTCTGAAAAATCGAAAGCTCAAATTAGATATGTTATCAATAATGTTGATAAATTCAGAAGTGAAAAATATAGAATTCATTTAGAAGAAGATTCAATTCAAAGAGAATGCTATTTGTGTTCTTTATCAGAAGAAAAAAACAGCCAAGATATGTGGAGTCGATATGCAGATAATGAACGGGGATTTTGTATTGAATATGATGCGCGTAAATTGGTTAAGAAGGTGAAATTTCCAATTTTGCCAGTGTATTATGACAAAAAAATAGAATGGGAATGTGAGGATTTATCAAAACTGGACAAAAAATCATTAATTGTTTGCAATTTTTTAATAAAAGATAAATTAGGAAAACAAGGCGAGGATTGGTACTCACAACGTGAGTGGAGAATCATCTCATTTAAGAATAATATGGAGCTTGAGAATGATGCGCAGGATGGAAAATGCATACAAGTTATAAAACCTACACGTATTATTTTGGGTAAAAATATTATTGATAAAAATAAGAAAAGAATAATTCATTGGCAAGAAAAAAAGGAGAACCAGCACATAATGATTGTGCAGAGAGTGTAAAGGGGAAGATATTAATGGAGACAATATTATAGTTTTAATATATGCTTAAACTTTCTTTTGACATCATCAATATATACGTTTATAATCGAGATTAGATAGCAGGCAGGAGGTTAATCACATGACAATATCAGAACAAATCAAAGTTTTGTGTGTGAGATGTAATGTGAGCGAAGCGGAACTTGCTCGCAGGCTGGGAAAATCACCGCAAAGCTTTAATTCAAAAATGAAACGGGAAAGTTTTACTGTTGAGGATTTGGATAAGGTTGCAGAAGCGTTAGGTGTTGAATTCTGTAGAAATTTTATATTAGCAAATGGAGAGAAAGTTTGATGGAAAGCATAGTAAAAGAATTTAGATTAGGAGAATTATTTTGTGGACCTGGAGGATTGGCGTTAGGGGCAACGTCAGCAAAGATTGATGATCCTGAATATAAGATTGTTCATAAATGGGCGAATGATTATGATCAGGATACCTGTAATACATATACCAGAAATATTTGTCCATCTGATCCAGAAAGTGTTATATGTGGAGATGTGAGAAAACTGAATATTGAAACCTTAGGAGATATTGATGCGCTGGCCTTTGGCTTCCCATGTAATGATTTTTCCGTAGTAGGCGAGCAGAAAGGATTTAATGGAGTATATGGTCCATTGTATACATATGGTGTTAAGGTGCTGAAAAAGTATCAGCCGTTGTGGTTTTTAGCGGAAAATGTTGGAGGATTGAAAAGCGCGAATGAAGGTAAGGCATTTCAGAAAATACAAAAGGATTTGAAAAATGCGGGCTATAGAATATATCCAAATTTATATAAATTTGAGGAGTATGGCGTACCGCAGGCTCGGCATAGGGTGATTATTGTAGGAATCAGAAAGGATCTTCCGTTTGAGTTTAAAATACCGAGTCCAGATCCATATAAAGGTGTTGATGTTACGTGCAGAAATGCAATTGAAAATCCACCAATTCCAGCTGATGCAGAGAATAATGAGTTAACGAAACAGTCTTCTCAGGTCGTAAAAAGATTAGCGTATATAAAACCAGGACAGAATGCGTTTACTGCAGATTTGCCAGAGGAGTTGCAATTGAAAGTGAAAGGGGCAAAAATTAGTCAGATTTATAAGAGACTTGATCCCGATAAGCCAGCATATACGGTTACCGGTTCAGGAGGGGGAGGTACACACATGTATCATTATTCTGAACCAAGAGCATTAACAAATCGTGAAAGAGCTAGACTTCAAACGTTTCCAGATGATTACGTTTTTGAAGGACCAAAGGAATCTGTAAGAAAACAAATTGGTATGGCGGTTCCAGCAAGAGGAGCAAAAATTATCTTTGAAGCAATTTTGAAAACCTTTGCAGGAATTGAGTATGAATATGTAGAACCGAGTATAAAGGAGTAGAAATGTTCACAGAAAATTTTGAGGATAAAATTCTATATGAACCAGCTAGAAAAGATGGACAGGCATGTAATCATTTAAAGATCGTTACAGCATTTACAGATGTTGAACGTATTTCCAGCCATTTGATAAAACTATTTGATGGAAGGAATAGGGAATATGCAGCAAATATTAAAGTGGATATTATTTTGGGAATGACAAGAGGCTTGGGACTTACAGAGAAAAAGCATGATAAAATCTGTTCATTAGTAAAACGGTTAAACAGCGTTTCGGGAATGCCACGGATTACCTGTAGATATATAATTAAAGGAAAACAGGTTCATTCCAAGGTATATGTATGGTGTAGAGGAAATAAAGCAGTTATAGCGTATAATGGTTCAGCTAATTATACTATGAATGCTTTTTTTGTCAGACGCGAATGTATGGATGTGTGTGATGCCACTGAAGCAAATCATTATTTTAAGAGTTTGATCCCAGATACTATTGATTGTTTTGAAGAAAAGGCGAATACCTTGATAACATTTTCGGGCAGGAAAGATGTTGAAGAGGATATTGCTGATACAAATTTGGAAAATCTTTCATGGGAAGATTATTCAAAAAAACCCCCGATTGCTTCTTTGAAAATATCTTTATTAAAAGCAGATGGCAGCGATACGGGATTTGGCTCAGGTGTTAATTGGGGAATTCGAAAAAATGGATATAAAAGAAATCGTAATCAAGCGTATATTCCATATAACAAGAAAAATCAGACACCCGGATTTTTCCCTGAGGTTAATTCGGATGGAACATATCCCGTGTTTAAGGTTGTAACGGAGAATTATGATGCATTTTATATGCGGCAGGCACAGGCAAATGGTAAGGCGCTTGAAACACCAGAAAGTAATGCGATTATTGGTGAGTGGATAAGGCATTTGCTTGGGGTGCCAGATGGAACATATATTACAAAAAAGATGCTTGAAATGGCGAGGGGAACAGAAGTTACATTTTATAAATATGCAGATGGTATTTATTTGTTGAAGTATTAAGGAAGTGATTGAATAGATGTTGAATTATTGGTGGGTGACACGCCCAAAGAGAAAATTAGATTCTGTTCCAGAAGTGTTGGCTGCATTTGCTGATTTATCTTTAAACCAAGAATGGGAAGGACAAAGAAATTCGCATTTGGCATATGAAGACGTATTGGAAAAAGCTGGGTTGAAACGAAAAGGAGAACGACGGGATCAGACAGGAGGTGGAGCCAGGACATATAAAGCGTGGCTTATGAGTTTAGGTTTGATATTTACACAGGAGTCTACAGGAAAAATAAAATTGACCTTAGCGGGTGAAGCTATCATGAATGGGGAATCTCCGGTGGAAGTATTAAAGGGACAGATATTAAAATATCAGTTTCCTTCTGCGTTTTCGATTGGTCGAGGTGTGCAGGTAGCACCAAGATTTAGAATTAGACCATTTCGGTTTCTTCTTAGGCTTTTGATGGATAATAGGATAGGATATTTGTCAGAAGAAGAAATTGCAAAAGTTATAGTAACAGAAGCAGAAAATGAAAATAAGTATGATTATATTGTAAATAGAATTGAGCAGTTTCGAAGTTATGGAGACAGATGCCTGGAAGAAGATTTTTTTGAAAAGTATAAATCTTCAAAGGGAGAGATAAACCCGGAGCATCCATACAGTCATTTGATGGATCTGGCTAATACATTAATTAATTGGCTTGAGTATACACAGTTGGTAAAGCGGGAGGGGGAAAATGTTGCTATTTTGGATGATAAAATACAGGAAGTACGGCAGATTTTGTCGGAAGAGTTAAAATTTATTGATCGTCCGGAACAGCAGGAGTATTTTCAAAGAAAATATGGATTAGATCCAAAGCATAAAAAGGATACTCGAAATCTTACTCAAGAAAAAACAGTAACGGCTGCGATGATTGCAAGACAAAAGATTATACAGGCATATATTAAAAAGTCTATGGAAAGACCTATTACAAAAATTACTCCTGAAGTTATCAATAGTATTGTAGATTCCACAGGAATTGAAGATCAGACAGTATATAAGGTTTTGATAGAAACATATCCATATGGATCTGTAGGCGCGTTCATGACAAAGTATTTTGAAATGGCATTTAGGGGACGCGATGAGGCAACAGAATTTGAGAAAGCAACTGCAGAATTATTTCAAGACGTGTTTGGATATGATGCAAAACATGTTGGTTCAATCGGTCTTACACCAGATGTTTTAGTTGTTTCGGACAGCGATGGATATCAAGCAATTTTTGATAATAAGGCGTATCATAAATATACAATAAGCAATGACCATTATAACCGGATGGTTCATAATTATATTGAGAATCTTGGCAATTATAGCAATTCAAAAAACAGGCTTGCTTTTTTCTCATATATTGCTGGAGGGTTTGGAAAAAATATTGATAAACAAGTACAGGCAATAGTGAATGCAACGGGAGTGAATGGTTCTGCAATTAGCGTAACCAATATGATAAATCTCGTAGAAAAACATAATAAAAAGCCATATAGTCATGATAAGTTGTGTGATATTTTTAGTGTCAATCGACAGGTGATGCTAAATGATTTAATGTAGAAGAAGCTCTAGGGAATAAATATAATTACTTTTAAGAGGTAAAGGAATGGATAACTTAACCAAGGATCAACGCAGAAAAAATATGCAGCATATTCGTTCCAAGGATACAAACATTGAAGTTATCTTAAGGAAGGCTTTGTGGAATAAGGGATATCGTTATCGTAAAAATTGTAAAGACATCCCAGGAAAACCAGATATAGCTTTGACAAAATATAAAATTGCAATTTTTTGTGATGGTGAATTTTTTCATGGAAAAGACTGGGAGGTATTGAAGCCTAGGTTGGAAAAGAGTAATAACGGAAAGTATTGGGTTAGTAAAATATCTAGAAATCGTGAGCGGGACGATGAGGTTAATAAGAAATTGCTGTTCGATGGATGGACAGTAATTCGTTTTTGGGGAAGTGATATAAAGAAACATACGGAAGAATGTGTGAAGGTCATTGAGGAAGCAATTTTTGATATAAAAATAAAAAAAGTATAAAGTTATATTGTTGATTTAATTGAAAAGATTAAAAAATATGGATTAGATACGGGGAGACTGTTCATGAATAATAAAATATTAAAAAGAATTGGTCATTATATGGAGTTGGGTAAAGTGTCTGTGTTTGTTGGCGCGGGAGTATCACGTTTATCTGGATATCCATCATGGAATAAATTAGTTCGAAAAATGTCCGATGAAATAGGATATACCAGACCTGCCGAAGAAAAAAATTTTTCTTCGGATGAACTGTTAAAAATACCACAGATGTATTGTAATGAACGCGGTTATGAAACTTATTTAGAAAAAGTAAAGGATATATTTAGCGGAACATATGAAATTAATGAAGTGCATGATCTGATATTATCGTTGAAGCCGAAACACCTTTTGACTACAAATTATGATACTTTATTGGAGCAAACAGCAGTTAAATTTGGTGTAAATTATAGCCTTATAAACGGAGATAAATCTGTTTCATCATGTATTTCAAATAATTATATAATAAAGTTACATGGTGATTTACAGGCGGGCTTTGTATTAAAAGAAGATGACTATTTGAATTATGAAAGTAAATATATGCTAGTAGATAAAATTGTAAAATCAATTTTTGCTACCTCATTGGTAATATTTATAGGATATGGGTTAAATGATTACAATATTAAACTCATTCTAAATTGGGTAAAAAATGTACAAGCAGATACATTCATAAAACCAGTTTTCATTCACACAGATAAACCATTAAGTAAGATTGAAAGAACTTATCAAATGAATCGCGGAGTAGATGTTTTGGATTGTAATGATTTTGGCATTCTAGAACAAGATGATTACCTAAAAAGATATAAAGTTGTCTTACAGACAATTATTGATGAAGCGAAACATTTGAATAATAATGATGAAGAAATGGGTATAAAAAAAATAAATGACCAAGTGTCAGGTATTAAAAATTTGCAGTATATTAGATCTTCGGACTTTAATATGATTCTTAAACATAAATATCATATAGATGAAGCTAGTTTTATAAAAAGCATATATGATATTCAGAATGTAGATAGGAAACAAGATTATAGTATTTTTTTTATTAATGATAATGTAAAAAAGAAATTCCCATCTTTTTATAAATTTGTAGAACATTGTAAATTAGAAAAATTTGGACATGGTTTGAAAAAAAGAGACATATCTAATATAGAAAATGAAAGTTTTTTCTTTCAATTTGAATTAATGCAGCAATATTGTTCTTATGATTATGTAAATGAACATGATAATTTTAAAAAAGCATATTATTTAGGAATGTTATCAAGGTTTGAAGAAAGTTATGTGCTTTTTACAAAATTATTACTTGATTTAAAAAATAATGAAGAGTGGGATTTATACTATTTAGCACAGGTAAATCGAGTATATTTATATAAAATTATAACTCAAAGTAGTATAAGTTCACAAACATTTTGTAAATGGAATTTTGATAAAGACATAAATATATATAAAGAAGATTTTTTGAAAAATTTAAGATCAGAGATGGAAAACTTTGATAAACAACATCAGTTTGACTATTTACCTGTAGAATTTCAAGCAAAGTTTCCTTTTTTGAAAAATCTGTGTGATGATAATCCGTATAGTTATAAATTGAAAAATTTAATTAAAAAACGAAATAAAATTTTACAAGACACCGTTGACAAGACAACGTATATAGCTGGAATGTGTAAAGCAGATGCGGTAAAATCTGAAGCCTTGGAAGAAGTTCAATTTATCTATGAAAATATGTTGTTGTTCACGAATTTTGAGGAGTTTAAAGACTATATAAAAACGGCAATGATTATATGGGTAGAATATTACTCAAAAGAATGTGAACAGATTATAAGGGGACAAAAAAATGAAAAGAATTGCAATTATAAATTTACGTTTACAGATATTGTAATTTTATCTAAAGTATGTAACAAAGAAGACATTGAGTATCTTATACGAATAAATGTATTTAATTATATGAAACTTGATAATGAAGAAATAGAAAAACTCAAAAAATATATAACTGATCAACTAAAAGTATATTCAAAGATTATTGGAAAAGACAAATATGTAGAAGGAGAAACGATATATCTTTGGAGAGAAAAATCGGTAGAGTTACATTTATTACTTCAAGTGGCATCTTATTATATTTGTGATGAAAAAACTATCTTAATCTTATTTGATATAATGAGAGAGATTGTTAATAGTTGTTTAATGCTTCCAGACATCGTTAGAATAATCAAATCATTTATTCAAAAGAGTGAAATACAAGAAAATATACTTATTAAATATATAGAAAATTGGCTTATTGAATTATTGAATGAACAGGAGTTAGATCCTTTTAATTTAGTGTCCGAACTACTGGTAGATTATAGTGGAGATAACAAATTGAAATCATTATCCCGCCTCATTGTAAATGGACATTTAGATGAAAAATATTTAGAGATAATGAATAATTTATATTTGCTCTTGAATGATGAAGCACGAGAAAAAGTTAGATATAAACAAAATTTCACAGTTGAAAATGTAAAAAGAATGTTTAGAGAAACGAAAATTCTAGATAAAACAATTGTATATGAAGCATGTAAAAATTCATTTAATAAGATATTAGCCAATAGGGCATTAGAACAAAAGGGAGTAAAAGTATCATTTTCTATTTATTCGGATGATGCGATAATAACAACAGGAATTATTTTATTATTGGAAAATGAATGTGATGATGACACTTTTTTTAAAAAATATATAGGTATTAACTCAGAATATGATTATTGGTTTTCGGACAAAGTATTTCAGGATGAAGAGATTAATATACAATGGATTAAATATTATAGCGATACAGTATTGAATATAATAAAGAAAAATAAGAAAAGAAGAAGCCAGATGTTAAGGGTTTTAACATATGGCAGGAATTTGCGGATTGCAGATGAAGAGCTTACAAAAAGAATGTTTTATGTATATAGATACTTAGTTGATAATTATGTTATTAATTGATGTTTTCATAAATACATATTAGAAGATCGTAAGATTTTTATAATAGCAATGCAGAATATATTTTGGAAAAAAGTACGGAAAGGACTATAACATGAAACCAAAATCTCCACAAAGCATACAATTATATAGCATCATGCTTCGCCTTGGGTATCCGGAGGAATTCGCGGATATTGTGACGAAGAATCTGAATACGGATTTTACAGCGACACGGATGATGGGATATCTGTATCGGTATTCAAATCCAAGACTGGAGGACGTGGCGGATGAGATGCTGGCGATTCTGGATGACAGGAATCGAATCATGGAGAAGAAGGAATTAGAAGAAGTCAATAGGAAATGGAACGAATTTCTTCATACGGGAATCCCGGATGAGGACGAATAAAAGGAGGACAAAGAAATGCCATTTATCAATTCAAAAATCAGCGTAGCGTTAAGCGAGGCTCAGGAGCAGGAGATTAAGTCAAGATTGGGACAGGCGATTACAACCATTCCGGGAAAGTCAGAGAGCTGGCTTATGGTTGGCTTTGAGCCGGAGTATAAGCTTTACTTCCGGGGGTCCAATGATCAGCCGATGGCGATGGTGGAGGTAAGTGTGTACGGTGGCGAGAATCCGTCCGCATTTTCTAAGCTGACCGGCGAGATCTGCAAGATATTTGAAGATGTGCTCGGAATTGCACCGGATCACGTCTATGTGAAGTACCAGGCAGTTGCAAACTGGGGCTGGAACGGCGGCAATTTCTAATTACAAAAGAACGAATAAAGGCACTTTTGGTTAAATATAAAAACGAAAGTGCCTTTATATTTTTATTTGGAAGAATTTGTATAATGTCTGTTGCATATCCTTGGAAGATGATATAAGTTAGGGAAAATATCAGAAAAAAGGAGTGTGACTGCTTATGCAGATAAAAGTTGCAACAATGGAAGATTATGATATTGCATTTTCCTATTTTGAGAAGCTTTGGACATTTAATACATATGATTATGAAGAAACAAAAAAGGTCTATGAAAAAGTGCTTGCGGATGAAAAGAGTTTTGTGTTTTTTGCATTAGATGAGGCAGGAAATTATCATGGATTATGTCATGGAAGCTATTTTGAAACATTTTGGATGACGGGATGTACCTGTTATGTTGCAAGTCTGATTACGAACAAAGAAGATCGTGGAAAAGGGTATGGAACATTTTTATTGGATTATTTAAAAGAAAAATCAAAAGAGAAAGATTGTAAAGCATTGATATTGGATTCCGGATTGCCACGCGTGGAGGCACATGGCTTTTACGAACATTATGGATTCGCTAAAAATTGTTATGGATTTCAGCTTGTTCTGTAGTTTGATGCAGAGAATGGCATAAAACAGAACATATCTGTCAATAATACCATTGCGATAAAAATAAGACGAAATCAAAGGAGTCAAAGCAATGGAATTAAAAGAAAAAGAACGTACCCTGATTCAGGATTTGCAGACACAGGAGCAGAGCTGCGTGGAAAAGTATGGGAAATACGCAGCACAGGCGAAGGATCCGGAGTTAAAAAGTCTGTTTGAGACGATTCAGAAGGAAGAGCAGAAGCATTACGATACGTTGCAGCAGGTGTTAGATGGTTCTGTTCCGGCATGCGATTGCAACGACACGCAGGGCAAAGACTACGAGCCGAAGGTAACGTATGGGACATTGGATAATTCCGAGGACAAGCAGCATGATGCATTTCTTGCGACGGATTGTATCGGAACAGAGAAGCTGGTGTCCGGTGAATATAACACGGATGTGTTTGCATTTGCGAATACCGCACTGCGGAAACTGCTTGCAGATATACAGATTGAAGAACAGAATCATGCAGAGATGATCTACAAATACAAAACTGCAAATGGTATGGCGTAAGCTATTATAAAACAGAAAACGGATGGTTGACATTGTGCAATCATCCGTTTTTTATGCAATAAGGGTTTATGCAGAAATTGTGCTTGCACAGATTTCTATAAGAGGATCAATGTTCATCAAGCTGATAGGCGGGGTGACAATGTTTGTATATCGCGTAGGCGTCAGTCTGTTTGGTTTATTTAGAAAGCCACCTTCAGCGCGAGTGCGATTATACACAGGATGATCGCCATTGGCACGTACAGGTATCGTCCAAGGAAATACCACAGCTTCCCGCGTGGCTTCCTGCCGCCTTCATTGATCGCTGCGAACAAATCTTCTTTCTTCATGATCCAGAACCAGGAAATTGCACCAAGTGTTGCGCCAATCGGAATGATGTAGATGGAGACAAGATCCATCCAGGTACCCCAGCGTGTGATGGCTTCCATACCGATTCCGGCACCAAGGCAGATCACGCAGATAATGCCGAGTGCAACAGTACGACGCAGCTTTGGAAAGCGGTGCAGAAGGGATTCGGCAACCGCTTCAAACATGTTCTGCAGGGAACTTACACCGGCGAAGATCATTGCCGCATACAGGATGATCGCAAAGACCTGTCCAAGCGGAATATCCTGCAGGATCGATGGCAATGTGATAAAGAGCAGGCTTGGCCCTGCGTCCACACTGACAGCATAAGAGAAGCATGCCGGGATGATCACAAGCGTGGCAACCAAAGCTGCGATTGTATCGAAGATTGCGGTATGTCTCGACACTGCGATGACATCTTCTTTCCGGTCTAAGTAGGATCCATATGCGATCATTCCACTTCCGGTTACGGACAGGGAGAAGAACGCCTGTCCCATGGCAGTGATCCAGACAGTCGGATCTTTCAATGCTTCCCATCTTGGAATAAACATGAATTCATACCCATTTGTTGAACCGGGCAGCAGAGCCACACGGGCTGCAAGTACAACGAAGATCAGGAAGAAGAGCGGCATCATGATCTTGTTGCTTTTCTCGATACTGCTGGCACCGAGCAATAGCGTAAGCAAAGTGCCGATGATGACAATAATATGGAATGGTACAACCGAGAAATCCGTCATGGAGAACGATTCGAACCATTCGGAAGTGTTGACCTGCATCAATAGCCCGGAAGCAGAGTCAACAAATGCTTTTAATACATAGGCAACGATGATTGAATAGCCGATTGCGATGCACAGAGAACCTGCAAGTGGCAGCCAGCCGAGTGCGCGCCCGGCAGGGGCGAGTTTTTCGTTTCGCGAACGCCATGCATTTTCATAGGAACCGAGCGTTCCGGTACGCGACCAGCGTCCGATCGCGAACTCCGCCGGAAGCCCGACGTAGCTGAACAAAAATATAAAAAGTAAATAGATGAGAAGAAAGGCGCCACCGCCGTTGCTTCCCATTTTATTTGGAAATCCCCAGACATTTGCCATGCCGACTGCGGAACCGACCGATGCAAGAATAAATCCCCAGCGGCTTTTGAACGATGTTCGAGTTTGTTCTTTTTTCATAATGTACCATACCTGTCTAATTTAGTTTGTAGTTTATCTATTCTACCATAAAAGCTTGCAATCAATCAATGCGGGTTGGGGAGAAAATGTGAAATGGCGCAAAACTCCCCAATGGAAGAATGCATATGCAGGGAAGATTGGGTAGAAAGTGGTGGAATAGGAAAAACTCCCCAACCGGAAGCTTTTGAGAAGCAAGCAGGTTGGGTAGAAAGTGTCGGAAAGGGAAAAAATCCCCAATAAATGAGGCACGCTGATGCGTGCGCAGGTCATCACGCTATCGCGTGGTGACATATGATATAATAAAAAACAAAGTATAAATACAGAAATGAACATATAAAAGTCATTTGGTGATGATAAGCTCCAATTGAAAGGAGGAGGACGCATATGTGCGAAGCACATATTTAGGATGCGTCCGACGACCTGCCGCCGAACGAGGAGAGCGCATATGTGCGAAGCACATATTTAGGATGCACTCGACGATCTACCACAGAGCGTAAGCGATGTGGTGATACCCGAGGAGGGGGCAATACCGAGAAAGGAGGACATATATGTACAGATTTTTGATGATAGAGGATGATATACAGATCTGCGAGGTTGTGCAGGATTTCTTTGCACGCGAGAGCAAGGGAACGATTCAGGTGGAAACCGCACAGGATGGAGAGCTGGGATTGGAAAAATTCTATGAAAACGAATTTGATCTTGTGCTGCTTGACATTATGCTACCGGGGATGAATGGACTGGAGTTATGCCGATATATGCGCAGACGGAGCGTAGTGCCAATCATCTTCCTGACGGCGAAGGGCACGGAGCAGGACATGATGCAGGGATACGCGACCGGATGTGATGATTATATGGTGAAACCATTTTCCCTGTCTGTCTTATATGCGAAATGTCTTGCCATCTTGAAGCGTGCGAAGGGGACAATACGCGAGGACGAGCTGGTGTGCGACGACATCCGTATGAATGTGCTGAAATATCGTGTAACGGTAGAAGGGAGAGAAGTAGACCTGCCCCCGAAGGAATTCGCTCTGCTTCGGATGCTGCTTGAAAATAAAGGCATGGTGTTGCTTCGGGAGCGGCTGTTAATTGGTATCTGGGGATATGATTATGAGGGTACAGACCGGTGCGTAGATAATCATGTGCGAAAGCTTCGAAAGCATCTTGGAAGTGCAGGCAGATGTATCAAAACAGTGGTAGGAAAAGGTTATAAGATTGAGGAGATGTTACCGAAGAAAGGGGCGTAACATATGAAAGGAAAAAAGAAGAAACTGACCGGTAGATGGAAGCGGGAAATGCGGAAGTACCGCGGGAATCTGATCTGGAAAGCTATATTAATCAACTGTCTGGCAATTGCGCTATTTTGGGGAGTATGTAGTTGGGTACGCGGAAAAGCAAATATAGAAATAGGCAGTTATTTTACTGATGCAAGGACCTCAGTGCAGGATTACATAATCAGTGTATTGTCGGATCCGGGATTGTTTGGGGCAGAAGAAAGATTAATAGAGAGCAAAATTGAAATCAAAGACAGACAGGAGGATACGGATGGATTTTCCTTTTTGAACCGGGTATATGAACTTGGTACGGGAGAACTGATCTATGAAAACCAAAATCAGAAGGCAGATGATAAACTTCAGAAATTTGTCGATGAACGGATAGAGATGATTTCCGGTGCAAATAAACCATATTTTCAGGTTCAATTATATAATTCTGCGGGTGGAGAGAAAACAGAGAGTAAAACCATGGATGTAATAATATTTGAAGGCATACATAACGAGGCTTTAAAATTACGTGGAAATTATCTGATGTATGGACAGCGTGTATATGATACGACGGGAAAAGGATATGTTGTTTTGTCGGCAATGTATGCGAATCCCTATACCTGGTATCCACAGATGTCCCGTATTTTAGTTGTTGGAGCTTATGGTTGTCTGATTTTGCTGTTGGGGTCAGTGTTATTGCTGCTGATTGCCTGTCGGCATAAGAAAGCGAAGCTGCTTGGAAAGGAGCAAAATGAGGAACTGATGCTTGCTATCGCACACGACATTCGTGGACCACTGATGGCAATTGGCGGATATGCGGAGAACATGGGACAGTTGATCGAGGCAGAAGAGGGCAGACATTACCGGGACGAAATCCTGTCAAATGTCTCATATATGAACTCGATGATTACGAATATGATCTGTTATCTGAAGGATCAGGAGGCGGATAAAAGTGAAAAATCCGCGGTTTCCATTCGGGAGATATTCGAGAAGAAGGCTGCGCAATATCAGGACCTGATCGACAAAAATAAGCTGAAGATCGCAATTTGCGGAGATGTGAAGCTGCAGACGGATGCGAAGATGTTTGGCTATATTGCGGATAATCTGGTGACGAACGCAGTCAAATACGCAAAGCCGGAGACAGAGGTGCAGATTCAGATCGACAAAGATACCGTGATTGTGCGGAATCAGGCAGCGAATATCCCTGACTGCACACCGGAAGAATTGTGGAATCCGACAAAAAGGGGAGACGATGCGCGCACCGGCAGAAATGGAGGTGGCATGGGGCTTGGCATTGTGCACCGATTTTTAGATGCCTGCGGCTATACCGGAGAGATCCGGATGGAGGATGGTGTGTTTGAAGTGACAATTCGGTTATAATAAAGTGAAGCACACTGATGCGTGCGCAGGTCATCACGCTATTGCATGGTGACAAAATAAAATGAGGCACGCTGCCGCGTGGTGACATGAAATCACATAAAAATCGACTGGCACAGTTCCCACTTACTGTTCTTGCAGATCATGTAGCTGTTGATGACCGGTGTTTCTAAGTCCAGCAGTGGAATGACGCGGAGCTTGCCCGCTTCTAAGAATGGTCGAGCCGTATCCGCAGGCAGGAACGTATAGCTTTCCGAGCCAAGCAAAAAAGGAATGATCTTGGAACAGTCATCGATTTCCAATGAAAACTGGTGATAGCGCGGAAATAAGTTTCGGATGAACTGTCCGACATCCTGCAGGGCGAAATTGCACATCAGATAATTCTCGGCGATCAACGCCTGCTTCGTGATGCCGCGCGCATACATCGTATTATAATAATCAGTCACTAAAATCATCTTATCCTGCTTGTAAACCTCGCAGTGATAGGATGATTTTTTCATAGGAAGATAGGTGAAGATCACATCGAAGATATCGCTTTGCAGCTGGTCCATCAGCAGATTGGAAAGACCAATCGTGATTTTTAGGGCGTCGTTTGGAAATTGTCTTCGGTGCTCCAAGATGATTGGCGCCAGATGTCCTTCGTAGATCGAATCGGAGCAGCCGATGCGCAAGTGGTTTTCATATTTGTGTAAGGAACTGATCTCGGAGAGTGACGCATTTGTCAGTGTGATGACCTTCTCCGCGTAGTCCTTGAATTGCTCGCCTTCCACAGTCAGCTCCACGCTGCGGTTGTTGCGCGTGAAAAGCGCGATATTCAGCTCTTTTTCCAACTCGTGAATGCGGTTTGTCACGGTAGACTGGGCGACAAAAAGCTGCGCGGCGGTGCGTGTGTAGTTTTTCGTATTGGCAAGTGTCAGAAATGTATTCAATGCTTCGATATCCATAAAAATCTCCTATTATTCGTAAATTCGATTATTACTATCAAAATTATCTATTTTACATATAATATAGCATGTGCTTATAATGAGTGCAACAAAAATGGATGAAACATCCGAAGGATGGAGGACGGCATATGCAGGAAATCAGACTAAGCAACAAGACGAACAAATTGGAATTAGACCCATACAGCTATCAGTTACAGGACGTGGAATCGCCGGAGCTTTTCCGCGAGATGTTCCCGTATACGGAGACGCCGAAGATTGCATTTAATTATCGCCGGGTGCCTGAAAAGATGCCGGAAGATATCTTCATCACGGATACGACATTTCGTGACGGACAGCAGTCGCGTGCTCCGTACACAATGGAGCAGATGGTACACATCTATAAACTCCTGCATGAGCTTGGCGGACCGAACGGCATGATCCGCCAGACCGAGTTCTTTGTGTATTCGGAGAAGGACCGCAAGGCGCTTGAGAAATGTATGGAGTTAGGCTATGAGTTCCCGGAGATTACGACGTGGATTCGGGCAAACAAGAAAGATTTCGAGATGGTAAAATCCATTGGTGTCAAGGAGACGGGCGTGCTTGTGAGCTGTTCGGATTATCACATCTTCCACAAGATGGGGCTGACAAGAAAGCAGGCATTAGACAAATACCTTGGAATCGTGTCAGACTGCATCGAAGCAGGACTTCGCCCACGGTGTCATTTCGAAGATATCACGCGTGCAGATTTCTATGGATTTGTCGTTCCATTTGCAAACCGTCTGATGGAAATGTCCGAGCAAAGCGGTGTACCGATCAAGATTCGCGCCTGTGACACGATGGGATTTGGAGTGCCGTATCCGGGTGCATCGCTGCCGCGAAGCGTGTCCGGTATCATCTATGGATTGCAGCATTATTCCGGTGTGCCATCCGAGATGCTGGAGTGGCATGGTCATAACGATTTCTACAAGGGTGTCGTAAATGCGACAACCGCCTGGATGTATGGTGCAAGTGCCGTCAACTGTTCGCTGCTTGGCATCGGGGAACGTACCGGAAATGTACCGCTTGAAGCGATGGTATTTGAATATGCGTCCCTGCGCGGACACTTAAATGGGATGAATACGAAGGTGATCACAGAGATTGCGGAATATATCAGCAAAGAAACCGGCTATGAAATTCCACCGATGACACCGTTTGTCGGCGAGAACTTCAACCTGACAAGAGCGGGTATCCATGCCGATGGCATGCTCAAAAATCATGAGATTTACAATATCTTCGACACCGACACGCTGCTCGACCGCCCACCAAAGGTTTCAGTCAACAGCACATCCGGCATCGCCGGAGTCGGCTACTGGATCAACCAGTACCGCAAGAAGAAGGGCCTTGAACCGGTTGATAAAAAATCGCCCCTCGTGCGCCGTGTGTACGACTGGGTACAGGAACAGTACGACGAGGGACGAATTACCATTATCAGTGACGCGGAACTTACACGACAGACCGAGCTTGCGATGGAAGCAGATTAACCGATTCCACCCAGTGCGATACCGAGGATCAGCACAAGGATGCAGATCGGGCAGTACAGATATTTACAGACAGGTACATACTTGTCTGTAAATTTTTTGTCACGTCCAAGGTTGACCTGCTCTTCCACATAGTTCTTGCCATATACCCAGAAGAACATAATACCGGCGAGACCTGCACCAAGCGGGCAGATATAGATGGACAGAACATCCATCCAGTCGGATACGATTCCCTGAATACAGATGGACACGATCACGCCGATCACACCGATGAGAAGACAGGAGAGCTTGCGGTTTAAATGAAGCTTCTCCTGAATCGTTGCGATTGGTGCCTCGTATAAGTTAAGCAGAGACGAAAGTCCTGCGAAGAAGACTGCCACGAAGAAGATGATCGCCACGATATGTCCGCCCGGCATAGACTTGAACAAGCTAGGCAGGAAGATAAACATCAGTCCCGGACCTCCCTGGTCAAGCTGTGCACCGGTTGTCGCCATCGCCGGAATGATAACAAGTGCAGCAAGCATCGCTGCGATGGTGTCAAATAAGGCAACACGACCAGCGGAAGCTGGGATATCCTCGTTGTCCGGCAGATACGAACCATAGATTAACGTTCCGTTTCCGGCAACAGACAGGGAGAAAAATGCCTGCCCCAAAGCGAAGATCCATGTCTCCGGCTTTGCCAGAGCAGAAGGCTCGACGCGGAAGATATACTTATAGCCGTCAATCGCACCCGGCTGGCATGCGGTGTAGATTGCAAGGATCAAAAACAGCAGGAAGAATACCGGCATCATGATCTTATTCGCTTTCTCGATACCATTTCCGACACCAAACATCAGGATTATAACAGCAACTACTAGTGCGATGATCTGCCACAGATTGTTGCCGAAGGCAGAAGCCATACTGCCGAAGGACGCAGCGAAAGAATCGATATTGTCCGGGGCAAGTGTACTTCCGGTAAATGTTCCGATCATGTATTTCAAAATCCATCCCATGACGACGGTATACCCAATCGCCATCGCAAGAGAACCAAGCACCGGGATAAAACCGAGCGTTTCGCCGACCTTACGTTTGCCGCGGGATTCACAGGCGGCACCAAAGGCATCAATCGGACCGGATCGTGTGCCTCGTCCGAAGCTCATCTCCCCGATGACACCGGTCGATGCAATCAGTACAACAAAGATAAAATACGGGATAAGGTAGGAACCGCCTCCGTACATGGACACACGTGTCGGGAACATCCAGATATTGCCCATGCCGACAGCAGAACCGATGCAGGCAAGGATAAATCCGAGACGGTTTGTAAAAGACTCTCGTTTGTTCATAAATATTCTCTCTCTCTTCTTATTTTTAATAATACCTTTTAATAAAACCAAAACCTACTATACCCTATAACGCAGAAAAAGTAAAATGCATGTTAAAAAACGCATGATATGTAGTTGCTTTTTTGATGGGGTGTGTATTACTATGCTATAAATGATTAAGAGCCAGAACCATAACCGGGAAATTGCATAAAGGCAATGAACCGGCAGCTATCAATTACAGGAGGAAACTATTATGACAGAACAGGAAAAGATGCTGGCAGGCAAGATCTACGATCCATCGGACGAGACGTTACTTGCCATCCGTACGAAGGCACATAAGCTGTGTCAGACCTATAACCAGACTGCAGACACCGAGGAGGAAGCGCGGGAGCAGATGATGCGTGACCTGATTCCTGATTGCGCAAAGGGCGTGTATCTGCAGGGACCGATCTATTTTGATTACGGTGCATTTACGACAATCGGCGAAAATACATTTGCCAATTTTAACTTTACAGTGTTGGATACCTGTCCGGTTCATATTGGCAATAATGTCTTCATCGGACCGAATGTATCGCTTGTGACACCGATGCATCCGTTCCGTTATCAGGAGCGTAACATTAAGTTCAAGCCGGACGGTACGGCATACGATGATGAGTACGCAAAGCCGATTACGATCGGGGATAACTGCTGGCTCGCAAGCAATGTCGTTGTGACCGGAGGTGTGACGATCGGGGAAGGCTGTGTGATCGGTGCAGGCAGTGTGGTGACGAAGGATATTCCGCCACATTCCCTGGCGGTTGGAAACCCGTGTAAAGTGATTCGAGCGATTACGGAGGAAGATACGATTCAAAACCGGCCGGAATTGTGGTAATCAGAATCTAAAAATGAAAAAAGCATATTGACAAATGTGTATAATGAAGATATACTGAAATGTCGCTCTGTAAACGAATAGTTTGTGTTGAAAGGAGTAAGATAGATGAAGTATAGACCTGAATATGACCTTCACGTGGTGGGAGCAAACTTGCGAAAACTTCGGGAGACCAAACACTTGACTGTGGAATATGTTCGTGAATATTTGATGCTTGGCAGCGTACAGGCAGTGTATAAGTATGAGCGGGGGCTTAGTTACCCGCAGGCAGATACATTGCTTGCGCTCATGGAGCTGTATGATGCAACGCCGGATGATATTATATGCGGAAGCGTGATCCGGCACGAATATAAAGAAGAGGGCTATGAGCCCTCTTCTTGCGTTATGCGGAATATGGCCGCTTAAAGAAGATTTTCCAGATTCTCAATCTCGTCCTGCAGAAAACGGTTTGTTTCTTCGATCGAACAGACATATCCATATTGCGGAAGTGTCTGGATGAAGTCCATGATGCTATAACACAGTGTATGTTCCGAGAGCGGAATCACCATAGATGTGCCATCTCTGCGGAGTAACATCAAATAGGTGGATGAAGGTGGCGTAAATGCAATGGATATATTCAGGGAGGTATGCAGTTTTGCAGGGTTTAACAGCAAAAAATGATTATCATGTTCGTTTTGATTCGATTTTAAAAACTGGCGCAGCAGGTAAATGCGGTCCGGAATATCAAAGTGCGCAGCAAGTGAATCCGGGAAATTTACATTTTTTCCCTGCTCTGCAAAAAGCTTTAACCCTTCCATTGTAAATAATATGGTATGATTCTCCATGGTAAGTTGTGAGATACGTTCTAACAGTTTCTCGCGGATGGCATTCTGGTATGGAGATGGGAGCATGTATTTATCAATCATTTCCGGTGTGAGGTATTTCTCAATCGTTGGCTGAATATTCAGGCATAACGGATAGTTTGCGTTTGGATCCACACCATTCAAAGACGTCAGAAGGTCTAATGGTGACTGGGCTCCGAAAGTCAGACAGTTCGATTTTGTCAAAATATCCTTGTAGACCGCCAGAAAATGCGCGTGAGTGGCAGGATTGGAGACAAAAAGTGCTGTTTCATAATTGCTGGATAACAGGACGACATGTGTATTCGTAATGATATAAAAAGGAAATACACATGCCTGATTCATGAAGTCATGACGCCCGGCATAGTAGTAATACACAGAGAATTTCCCTGGAAATTCTGAAAATGATGGCAGTAAATTGGACAGGATTTTCAAATTATGCAGGTTGTCATAATTTTCGTTTCCTATCAGTGTTTTCTGATACTCTACGAGATGATTTACGGTAAGCGACCGGAATGCATCGTTGTAAAGCGGCCGGAAGAAAATCGGAACATACGGGTGGCTTAAATCTGCGAAGGTATATAAAAATGGATCTGTATTGTTAGATACATTGTACAAAGCGAGAGAGTAAATCAGATTGACAATCTCGTATGTGCCATGCAGAATCGCCTGGTCTTCGAGTTTCTCGATATTGATGGAGCTGATATCGGAGGGGCGTGTTGTGTTTTGGTAAAGAGCCGATGACGGTAGTTCCAAAATCCGCTTGATTTCCATATGTGACTGAAAACGTTCCTGCCCGATCTGTTCAATCAAAAAAGCCTGGTCAAGTTCCTCTTTGTCAAGCGGAGACAAAGAAAAATAAGGCAGCAGACGTTCGTAGATTTCTTTGGTGATTTTCCGCTGCCCGGAGAGAACTTTTTGCAATGTTGTCCGGTTAACACCACTTTGGGTGGAAATGGAATAGATTGTGTAACCATTTATTTCAATATAGTGCTTGATTAGTGTTTGAATGGATTCCATAGATACCTCGATATAACAAAATACTGTATTTATTCTAAAACAGAAAACAAAAAAATGCCATGACCAATTATTACATTTTTTGTCACAAATTTTGTCACATATTGAAAAATATGTTGTGCGGCATATAATAAATCAAGTATTGGCAAGGTAGGCGGAGAATAGGGGAGAATGTAATATGTGTTTGTGACAATGATTATATAAACTCCTTGCACATATCGGAAAGGTCTGTAGGATGCAGACCTTTTTGTTTTTGTAAAAATTATGCAAAAATTATACAAAAAAAGACAAATATCTTGAATTAAATTTCATTGTGCGATAAAATAAATTTATTCAAATATAAAGGAGGGGTTTTCAAAGGTGAAAGCAAAAAAGTGTTGGAAAAGGGTGATTGCGGCGCTGATGTCGCTTGTCATGGTGACGGGACTTGTCATGACAAACGGTATTACATCGAAAGCGTGGCAGGAAAGAGAGTCAGGTGTATTTTATCCAAGCGTTGGATATATTACACACATCCAGTCCCATGGATGGGAGACGGAGATCCGGCAGGATGGCGATACGTCGGGAACGGTCGGAGAATTTAAACGTCTCGAAGCAATTAAGATTGTAGTGAAGAGCGGTTACGGTGTAGGCGTAGAGTACAGGACACATGTTCAGTCAAAAGGCTGGGAGAGTACGTGGAGTAAGGATGGAGCTACATCTGGAACAGTCGGAAAGGGAAAACGTCTCGAAGCCATCCAGATCCGTCTGACCGGTACAAACAAGAACAAGTACGATATTTATTACCGTGTACAGGCACAGACATATGGCTGGCTTGGCTGGGTAAAGAATGGTGCATGTGCCGGAACAGCCGGACAGGCAAAACGTCTGGAAGCAATCCAGATTTTTATTGTACCAAGGGGTAGTTATCCAACGGATTACGAAGGCTTTGGCGGAACTGTAGGTGGCGGATTTGTCGATTTGGGTAAGAATCCTACGACAGATGGTTCCGGTGCAGTTTCTTACCAGACACATGTGCAGTCCTATGGCTGGCAGAAACCGGTTAGTGACGGATCGATTTCCGGTACAAGTGGAGAGGCAAAACGTCTCGAGGCAATTTCCATCAAAGTAAACAATGCAGAATTAAATAATGTGACAGGTGGAATTGCATATAAGACACATGTTCAGACATATGGCTGGCAGGGATGGAAGTACAATGGCGCGGAATCTGGAACCCATGGACAGGGAAAACGTCTTGAAGCAATCCAGATTAAGCTGACAGGACAGCTGGCACAGTATTACGATGTATATTATCGTGTGCATGCGCAGTCTTATGGCTGGCTTGGCTGGGCAAAGAATGGTGAGATTGCAGGTACATCCGGTTTAGCAAAGAGACTGGAAGCAATTCAGATCGTGATTATTCCAAAGGGTGAGGATGCTCCGAATTCATTGCCGGCAACACCGGGTGCAGCAGCATATGTGCACTAATCGGCACACATAACAGAAAATCAGAAGAGACATTATGAGAGATTGTAATGTCTCTTTTTTATATGCGCAATCTCTTGCATGCTTGATAAACAATAAAAAATTATTGAATAACGATAAAAATATATTGACATTCAATAATGAATAGTGTAAGGTGTAGGAAAGTCAAGAAGTTACAAAACATGATTTAAAAAAGATGTGGGAGGACAGATAGGTATGAAAGAAAACAAAATTGCCGGTGCGACGAAGGTCTTACTGGATATCATGTATTTTGTCGGGATGGTCGTGACGTTGACTTTGCCGGTGTCATTCAAATGGTACGGAACCGTGATCAATCCGTTTTTCGGAGAATATTATATCTGGATGGTGTTGATTTTCATGACGGCGGGGGTGTTCGCAGTGCTGATTCTAAGAGAACTTCGGAAGATGTTCAAGACAGTACTTGCTGACGACTGCTTCGTGAAGGAAAATGTGAAGAGTCTGAACCGGATGGGCATATACAGCATCGCAATCATGGCAGTAATGCTTTGCCGGATTCCACTTTACTTCACACCAGCCGTATTTATCATTGTTGTAGTATTTTTGATCGCAGGTCTTTTCTCCCGCGTGCTTGCCATCGTGTTTGACAAAGCAGTGCAGTACAAGGAAGAAAATGATTTTACGATTTAGGGGTGTTACCATATAAGAAAAGGCGGTGGTGATATGGCGATAAAGGTGAATCTGGATGTGTTGATGGCACAGAAGAAAAAGGGACTGACAGAGCTTGCGAAGGAGGTCGACATCACGCTTGCGAATCTGTCCATCCTGAAGAATAACAAGGCGAAGGCGGTGCGGTTTTCCACATTGGAATCAATCTGCAAGGCACTTGACTGTCAGCCGGGAGATATATTGATCTATGAGGATGAAGATGACGATAACGAAGGATAATTACGATTGACAGAACGTATCCGGAAAGGAGTGTTTCCATATGGGAGATGGACAAAGACAAGAGAATTTGACGAATTTGAATATACAGAATATACAGGAACAGGAATCCGGACAGATGATGACCGGTTCGGATTGTGCGAATAAGAGTAATGCAGTACCGGAGATGGATATGAAAGAGCGGGCAACCCGGTTTAGAACCGGTGGTTTTGCGGCAATCATCTATGCGGTTGTGACAACCATCTGCCTGTATAAAAATGCGTATGGCATCATGACAGTTTTATTCGCCGCAGCAACGATTGGATTCTTATATTACGTCTGCTCGCACTCGCCGCAGAGTAAGGCGTACGATAACCGCGAGGATAAGACTTCCAATCCGCGCACAATGGGGTATTACATAGGAATCCTTCTGCTTGGCGTATCGACATTCCTGACCGCAGACCGATTCCTGATCACATGTAATTACATAGGCATTTACCTGCTTTCGATGACCGTATTTTTTACCTGCTTTTGCGATGCGGACAAATGGGGCGTCGGGAAATACATCCGTGCCGTGCTCGGTACAGTGTTCTCGCCGCTCGGATATCTGTTCCGCGGGTTCAGTGACTGCTACGTGTATGTGAAGCTTCGGGAAAAGAAGAAATCCAAGGCAATCTATGTTCTTGTTGGCGTGTTAATTGCTCTGCCGTTTCTGGTATTGATGCTGATCGTGCTCTCACAGGCAGACGCCATCTTCAAATATATTGTCGACCGGAGTATCGGCAATCTGCGGCTGTCCGGGAATCTGACCGGCTTTGTGATGATGCTTGTTGCGGTATTTATCATCGTCTATGGAATTTTCTGCAAGATGGTGATTCAGCCACCGAAGATCGAGTGTGAGGAGAAGCGGATGGTGGAGCCGATGATCGGTATTACGTTCTGCGGTCTGCTTACCGCCCTGTATGCGGTGTTCGCAGTCATTCAGATTCTGTCACCTTTTCTTGGAAAGCAGATGCTGCCAGCCGGGTATTCCTATGCGGAATATGCGAGACAGGGATTCTTCCAGCTGCTTTTTGTAGCGGCTGTGAATCTGGTGATTGTGCTGGTCTGCAACCGCGCATTTGCGGAAAGCTGTGTGCTTCGGACGATTCTTACGGTTATGTGTGGCTGCACTTATGTGATGATCGGGTCTTCGGCAGTACGGATGCTGATGTACATTCGGGCATACCGGTTGTCGTACCTGCGCGTGCTGGTGCTGTTTGGACTGCTGGTATTGGTTGTGCTTTTCACTGGCACGATCATCTATCTGTATAAGAATACATTTCCACTGATGAAATATATGATCGTTGCATGTGGCGGTTTGTATATCGTGTTTGCGTTGTCACATCCGGATACGTATGTGATGCGTTATAACCTGGCGTGTGCACGTGGCGAGGTACAGATGTGGCTGGATGCGGATGTCAGCACAGAAGAGATTGAAGTGCGGCTGGCAGATGAAATTGCGTATATGGAAGAACGCTCTGCGGATACGACACCGGCGGTATTTGAATTTGTAGACTGGGCGCAGGCACGAGGCATCTGGACCGATGAAAATGATGACTGGCAGATATCAAATCTGTTATCTTATCATAGTGAAATGTGCACGAGCCGGAGAGGCGTACGGACATTTAATGTGAGCACGTATCGTGGAAAGGCAGCGTTGGAGAGTTACCTGGAAAATTAAAATATGACAGGCAGCTATCAGTTAGCGAATCTGGCTGGTATGTGTTGCAGGAGGAAACAGATAGATGGAAGGAAGATTGATTGGCGTCGGAGTCGGCCCGGGGGATCCGGAGCTTCTGACGCTGGCAGCGGTGCGGGCAATCCGTGAGAGTGACTGCATTTTACTGCCAAATGAGAAGAAAGAAGAATGTTATGCTTATAAGATCGTGCGGCAGGTCGTACCGGAGATCGAGGAAAAGGAGATTTGTCCGATGCAGTTTCCGATGACGAAGGATGCGGACGTGCTTCACGCGGCGCAGGATCGCTGCTTTGCCGAGGTACGGGCGCGGATGCTGCAGGGGAAGAAGCTTGTATTTCTTACAATCGGAGATCCAAGTGTATACTCGACGTACCATTATATTCACCGGCGTGTGCTTGCAGCAGGCATGTCCGCATCGATGATCAGCGGTGTGCCGTCTTTTTGCGCGGTGGCGGCAAGACTTGGAATCTCGCTTGCGGATCAGGGTGAGGAGATCCACATTATTCCGGGCAGCTACGCGGTGGAAGATACCGTGGACTATGACGGGACACGGATCTATATGAAGTCGGGGAAGAAGCTGGAACAGCTGATTGGCATGCTTCGGACAGAGCTTGTGCGGAGAAGGCAGCAGGGAGAATATTTGGAGGTCTATGGCGTCTCAAACTGCGGACTGCCGGAGGAACGTGTGATGCATGGGATAGATGCGTTGACACAGGCAGCAAGCTACCTTACAATTGTCATCGTGAAGGTGAAAAAAGAGGACAAATAACGATATTTTATTAAAATTCTTCCAATAACGGATTTGTTCACAAAACAAACATAAATCTGTTATAGAATATGTATCACAGATTAGAGATAGAAGAAAAAAGAGGGAAGGAGAAACCACTTGCGCATATAGAAAGTGGCAGATCGTATATGAAATATGCAATTATAGGAGCCGGTGGATGCGGCGGAAGCATCGGTGCATTCTTAGCGGAAGCCGGACAGGATGTAACATTGATTGCGCGTGGTGCGCATCTTGCGGCAATCAGAGAACACGGTATACGTGTGGAGTCACCAAGCCGGACATGCACCGTGTCAGACATAAAGGCAGTTGATGAGGCAGGATATGCGGAGATTCCGGATGTCCTGTTTGTGTGTGTCAAAGGATATTCGATTCCGGATATCATTCCATTTTTGAGAGAACATAGCGATGCGGAGACATTGATCGTTCCGATCCTGAATATCTACGGAACCGGTGCGAAGCTGCAGCAGGAGCTGCCGGATACGACAGTTGTAGATGGCTGTATCTACATTGCGGCGGAGATCAAGGAGCCGGGCGTGATCTTACAAAAAGGCGATATCTTCCGTATCGTGTTTGGCGCACGGAAGGGACAGGCGCTTTGCCGGAAGATGTTCCTCTTAGAGCAGGAATTAAAGGCAGCAGGCATCGATGCGGTGCTTTCCGATCAGATTGAACGGGATGCATTTCAGAAATACGCGTATGTGTCACCGATGGCAGCCTGCGGTCTGTATTATGATGCGAAAGCAGAAGTATTCCAGCGTGCAGGAGAGGAGCGGATGCTCTTAATCCGGTGTATGAAGGAAATCGACGCACTTGCAACAGCCATGGGAATCCCGTTTTTAGTTGATGTTGAGAAGACGAATCTGGACATCTTAGATGCGCTTGTACCGGAGGCTTCCACCTCCATGCAGCGGGACATCTGGGCAGGAAAGCCATCGGAAATCGATGGATTGCTGTATGAGCCGCTTCGTCTTGGACAACAATATGGAGTAGAGATGCCGAACTACGAAATGATCGTGAAGGTATTGAAGGAGAAGTACGGAGAGTAGAAAGCGTAAATGATTATTATGAACTATACAGCAATTAAGTATATAGATGTGTCGAGTTTTCTAAATGTAATTATGTTTGGAGCTTAGATGTAGTTGATGTTCTGTGGATACACAGCAATGTTTGAACACGATGTTCAAACAAGCCGTCACTGAGCCATGGATGGCGAATTGACGGCGGTTGCGTGCGGTAAGAATATATACAACAGAACATCTAGTACATCTTAGCTTCAATACATCTTATATTTAGAAAATTCGACTCAATATATACAATTGCTGCATAGTTCTTAATAATCTAGACAAAGAAAGGAAGTATGCAGAGATGAAAGAAGTAAAATCACCAAAACGTCCGTTGATCTTCTATTACGGAATCGTGCTGGTAGTATTGCTGATGTTTAATTTATTTATTACCCCGATGCTGGCAGAACGGCAGGTAAAGGAAGTTGATTACGGAACATTCATGAAGATGACCGAGGATAAAAATATCGGTCAGGTACAGATCGACAGCACACAGATCACATTTACGGATAAGGCGGAGAGCGCAATCTACAAGACCGGACTCATGCCGGACGATGACCTGACACAGCGGCTCTATGACAGCGGCGCGAAGTTCTCGAAAGAAATCGAGACGAGGACATCCCCGTTTATGAGCTTTCTGATATCTGTGGTTGTGCCGCTTCTGCTGTTCTGGATACTTGGAAGATTCCTTGCGAAGAAGCTGATGGAACAGGCAGGCGGCAAGAATTCCATGATGTTCGGTATGGGCGGAAAGAGCAATGCGAAGGTGTATGTACAGTCCACGGAAGGAATTCATTTTACAGATGTTGCCGGCGAGGATGAGGCGAAGGAAAACTTAGCCGAGATCGTCGATTATCTGCATAATCCGAAGAAATACACGGACGTCGGTGCATCGATGCCGAAAGGACTTTTGTTAGTCGGCCCTCCGGGAACCGGTAAGACAATGCTTGCGAAAGCGGTTGCCGGTGAGGCAAATGTGCCGTTCTTCTCAATCTCCGGTTCCGAGTTCGTCGAGATGTTTGTCGGTATGGGTGCATCGAAGGTGCGTGATTTGTTCAAGCAGGCAAAGGAGAAGGCACCTTGTATCGTATTTATCGATGAGATCGATGCAATCGGTAAGAAACGTGACGGCGGCAAGTACGGCGGCAACGATGAGCGGGAGCAGACATTGAACCAGCTTTTAACGGAGATGGATGGATTTGAAGGGAACAACGGCGTTATCATTCTGGCGGCAACAAACCGCCCGGAATCACTCGATCCGGCGCTTACCAGACCGGGACGTTTTGATCGGAGAGTACCGGTGGAACTGCCTGACCTGAAAGGCCGTGAGGCAATTCTTAAGGTACATGCGAGAAAGATCAAGGTTGGCGATGATGTCGATTTCCATACGATCGCACGTATGGCATCCGGAGCATCCGGCGCGGAGCTTGCGAATATCATCAACGAGGGTGCACTTCGTGCCGTCCGTTCAAACCGGAATTTTGTGACTGAAGCGGATCTGGAAGAAAGTGTTGAGGTTGTAATCGCCGGTTATCAGAAGAAGAATGCCGTGCTTTCGGATAAGGAGAAAAAAACGGTTGCATATCATGAGGTCGGGCATGCATTGGTGGCTGCATTGCAGAGCCATTCTGCACCGGTACAGAAGATTACGATTATCCCACGTACATCCGGTGCGCTCGGATACACAATGCAGGTGGAGCAGGCCGACAAATATCTGATGACGAAGGAAGAAATCGAGAACAAGATTGCGACACTCACCGGTGGCCGTGCAGCAGAGGAAGTGGCATGCGGTGAAATCACAACCGGTGCTTCGAATGATATCGAGCAGGCAACGAAGCTGGCGCGTGCGATGATTACCCGGTATGGTATGAGCGATGAGTTCGATATGGTAGCGATGGAGACCGTGGAGAACCAGTATCTGGGAGGTGATACTTCGCTTTGTTGTTCGGCAGAGACGCAGAAGGAGATTGACCGGAAGGTGGTTGAACTTGTGCGCTCACAGCATGAGAAGGCGAAGAAGCTGCTTGTCGATAACAAGCGGCTGTTGGATATTCTGGCGATGCATCTCTATGAGAAGGAGACAATTACTGGGGATGAATTCATGGAGATCCTGAATAAGGAAGGGGGAGCTGCCCTATGAAAAGACGTACAGGGTATGGATGGCTGGAGCTGATCGAGGGTATTCTTCTTATAATCCTTGGCGCTTTGGCGATTGCATCGCCGGGGGGTATTCTGCGCTGGATTACGATTTTCTATGGTGTGATGGCAATCGTGACCGGAATTACTGATATTATCTTCTATGCTAAGTCGGAACGTTACATTGGGTTTGCACCGTGCGTGTCTCTGGCTGCCGGGGTGATCAGCGTGATCACCGGTCTGGCGCTGATGGCATATCCGCACATAGGCGAACTGGTTGTAACATTGCTGCTTCCGCTATGGTTTATCGCACACAGCGTATCGAAGCTGTGTCATCTTGGATTTATCCGGAGTTTGTACAGAGGAAGGTATTTCTATGTCTCACTGTTCATCAATGTAATCGGTCTGATAGTAGGTGTGCTGATGATATTCTGGCCGCAGATTGCTTTGTTCTCAGTCGGATTTTTGATAGGTACATACCTGATTATATTAGGAATAGATAGTGTAATATCGGCTTGCAGTAAACTTGGAAGGGATTGGTAAAAAAATATTTATTTTTTAGAAAATTTGTGATAATATACGTAGTTAGATTAGACTAACAGGAGGTAGATATTATGTCAAATTTTTTTAAGAAGATCGATGGAAAGAAAACAGGGATTTTTGCAGCAGGTGTATTGTTCGGAACAGCTGGAATCAAGCTTCTGACAAGCCGTGATGCAAAGAAGGTTTACTCACATGGTACAGCCGCAGTCCTTCGTGCAAAGGATTGTGTCATGAAAACTGTGACAAATGTACAGGAGAATGCAAGCGACATCTATGCTGAGGCAAAGCAGATCAACGCAGACCGCGAGATCGAGGCTGAGGCACAGGTAGTTGAGGATGAGGCAGAAGCAGAAGAGCAGGCGGAAGAAAATGAAATTTGTGATTAAACATGAGATACGGGGCAGAATTCGTTTTCAAGTTGCACAGAAAAGCATGTCATACCGGGAAGCCGATATCCTTCAGTATTATCTTGACAGCATGAAACATGTCAGTTCTGCGAAGGTGAATCATTCGACCTGTGATGCGGTTGTCTGTTATGAGGGAAGCCGGGAAGCGATGATAACAGCACTCCGACGGTTTCATTATGAGACGGCAGATGTGCCGGAATCCTATCTTGCTAATTCCGGCAGACAGGTGAATGAGGAGTATAAAGAAAAACTGGTAGATAAGGTTTTGCTGCGGTGTATCAACCGGGCGTTGCTGCCGGTGCCGATTGCGAACACCCTGACAGCCATCCGTTCGGTGAAATACATCACGAACGGATTGAAAACATTAGCAAAACGTAAGATCGAAGTTCCGGTTCTGGATGGCACGGCAATCGGTGTATCCGTATTCCGTGGAGATTTCCAGACGGCAGGCTCTATCATGTTCCTGCTTGGAATCGGCGAGATCTTAGAGGAGTGGACACACAAGAAATCCGTCGGAGATCTTGCGCGGAGCATGTCCTTAAACATCGGAAAAGTCTGGTTGAAGAAGGACGGACAGGAAGTGCAGGTATCTGCAGAATCTATCCATGTGGATGATGAAATCGTGATCCATGTCGGAAATGTGATCCCATTTGACGGAACGGTTGTCGATGGCGATGCGATGGTGAATCAGGCATCGATGACAGGTGAACCTTTGCCGGTACATAAGCAGGCAGATTCGTATGTCTATGCAGGAACCGTGCTGGAAGAAGGCGAGCTTTGCATCCGTGTACGTCAGGTCGGAGGTTCGAGCCGGTATGAGAAGGTTGTCACGATGATCGAGGAATCCGAGAAACTCAAATCCTCTCTGGAGAGTAAGGCATCCCATCTGGCTGACAAGCTTGTACCGTATACATTACTTGGCACAGCTGCAACCTATCTTTTTACGCGGAATGTGACGAAAGCATTGTCTGTATTGATGGTTGATTTCTCATGTGCGTTGAAGCTGGCAATGCCGATTTCGGTATTGTCTGCGATCCGGCAGGCGAGCAAGTCAAGCATCACGGTGAAAGGTGGCAAGTTCTTAGAGGCGATGGCGGAAGCAGATACGATCGTATTTGATAAGACCGGAACGCTGACGAAGGCAGCACCGCGCGTAGTAGATGTTGTATCCTTCTGCGATGAAAATAGCGATGAACTGTTGCGGGTTGCCGCATGTCTCGAGGAACATTTTCCACATTCGATGGCACGTGCAGTTGTTGATGCGGCAAGCGAAAAGAATCTGGTACATGAAGAGGTTCATTCGAAAGTATCTTATATTGTAGCGCATGGAATCTCGACGACAGTCGAAGGAAGAAAGACAATTATCGGCAGCTATCATTTTGTATTTGAGGATGAGGGCTGTGTGATTCCGGAAGGTATGCAGGAGAAGTTTGATGCATTGCCGGAGGAATACTCCCATCTGTATATGGCGGTGGAAGGACGGCTGGCTGCCGTGATTTGTATCGAAGATCCGATCCGCGATGAAGCGGCCGATGTGATCCGGACATTAAAAGAACTTGGATTTGCGAAGATCGTTATGATGACTGGAGACAGCGAGCGTACAGCTTGTGCGATCGCGCGGAAGGTTGGCGTGGATGAGTATTATTCCGAGGTGCTTCCGGAGGATAAGGCAAGCTACGTGGAGCGTGCGAAGGCAGAAGGTCACAAGGTTATCATGATCGGAGACGGCATCAATGATTCACCGGCACTTTCGGCAGCAGATATCGGTATTGCAATCAGTGATGGTGCAGAAATTGCACGGGAGATCGCGGACATTACCGTTGGTGCAGATAACTTGAATGAACTGGTTACATTGCGGAAGATCAGTACCGCATTGACAAGAAGAATCCGCCGGAATTACAGAACAATCGTCGGATTTAATACCGGACTGATCGTGCTTGGTGTGGCAGGTGTGATCCAGCCGACAACATCAGCGTTGATGCACAACACATCGACACTGGCAATTGGGCTGCATTCGATGAAGGATCTTGTATTATAAGGAGATACCTATGCGGTTAATGATAAAGCAGCGCGTATTTGCGTGGACGGATACGTATGACATCTACGATGAATATGGCAATCCAAAATATTTTGTGAAGACGGAATTCTTCAATATCGGTCATCATATGCATATCTATGATATGTATGATCAGGAAGTAGGCGTGATCCATCAGGAGATATTTCATCTGCTTCCGGTGTTCGAAGTCGAGATCGGCGGACGGACAATCGGTCGGATTCAGAGACGATTCTCCCTCTTTACGCCGAGATATGATATTGAATATCATGGCTGGCAGGTGCAGGGTGATCTCTTCGGATGGGATTATGATGTGTATGATGGAAGTTATTGTATCGCACATATCAGCAAGGAATTGTTCCGCTGGGGAGATACCTATGTGATTGATATTGCGAATCCGGAGGATGAGATCTTAGGATTGATGCTCGTACTCGCAATCGACGCCGCAAATTGTAGCAACAATAATGATTAATCAGTGAGAATATAGAATCAGAAAAGGAAACGTTGGGCAGATGAATGTGCAGGAGACAGGAATGTGGCTGTATTTCATCGATATCTGCTTGACGTTTCTTTTTTTGTTCTTTATAATATAACACAAGTTACATAACAAAAGTTATAAAATATGGAGGACATTATGCCAAGGGCAACAAAGTTTTTGAAAGAAGATATTATTGAGGCAGCGTGTGCGGTTGTGAAGAAAGAAGGACTGTCTGCAATCAATGCCCGCCGGGTGGCGAAAGAGCTTGGTTGTTCGGTACAGCCGATTTTCTATCAATTTGAAAATATGGAAGACTTAAAGCAGGCGACGATCTTACACATCCGGAAGATATACCAGTCGTATATGATTGCAGGTTCCAAGGAAGTAAAAGCGTATCGCGGCATGGGACTTGCGTATATCCGGTTTGCGAAGGATTACCCGGATTTCTTCAAGATATTATTTATGGGAGATTCGAAGATTTCTCCGACGGAATTTATTGAGAAGGATAATATGGGAAATCAGATTTTAGAGAAAGGTGCAGAGTTCACCGGTTATGACAGGACGGAACAGGAGGCATTTCACCTGAAGGTGTGGATCTTCACACATGGAATCGCAAGCATGGTTGCAACGGGAACGGTTGCATTTACGGATGAACAGATTGAAGAACTGCTGACGGACACCGTAAGACAAATGAAGATCGGAAGCATGTATGACAAGAAGCCGACGGAAAGTTGAATGAATGCAACAGCTAGGTGAATGAAAATGAAAAGGAGCGTGAAAGATAAAAATGAGCGCAGTTGTAGAAGTAAAGAATCTGACAAAGGAATATAAACAGAAGAAGGCGGTCGATGACCTGTCGTTTGAGATCCGGCAGGGAGAAATCCTTGGGCTGCTTGGTCCAAACGGAAGTGGAAAATCAACCACGATCAACTGCATCCTCTCGCTGTTAAAATACAGCGCGGGAAGTATCAAGATCTTCGGAGAGGAGATGACACCGGATGCCTATAAGATCAAGCGGGATATCGGAGTCATCTTCCAGGAGGTAGCGGTGTTTGAAGAGCTTACGGTGTATGAGAATATCGATTATTTCTGTGGATTGTACGTGAAGGACAAGCAGGAGCGGAAGAAGGATATCGAGGATGCAATCGCATTGGTCGGACTGGATGAATTCCGCAAATATTATCCGAAGCAGTTGTCGGGCGGATTACTCCGGAGATTGAATATCGCGTGTGGTATCGCGCACAAGCCGAAGCTGATCTTCTTAGATGAGCCGACCGTTGCAGTCGATCCACAGAGCCGGAATAACATTTTGGATGGTATCAGGAAGCTGCGGGATGATGGCGCGACAATCTGTTACACGACACATTATATGGAAGAAGTCGAGATTCTGTGTGACCGGATCATCATATTGGATAGGGGAAAAATTATTGCGCAGGGAACGTCCGACGAGTTAAAGGCACTTGCGAAGATCGAGGAGAAGGTTACGATTGAGACGAAGCATTTCAAACCGGAATTCTTAGAGAAGCTGCAGGCGGCACCGAATGTTGACAAGGCAGAATATGCCGGCCATCAGCTTGTAATCACCTATAAGAGCGGCAAAAATAACGTGGCGAAGCTGATCGAGGAACTGAGTGCGGCGGGAATCACCTGCAACAAGATCTTCTCCGAGCGTCCGACGCTCAACGATGTGTTCCTGGAGCTGACCGGAAAGGAGCTTAGAGACTGATGTTTGGACATAACTTTAAGTATACATTCAAAGTCCTGATGCGGAACCGGATGCTTTTGTTCTGGACATTTGTGTTTCCGCTCGTGCTTGGCACGATGTTCAAGCTGGCATTCTCCAATATCGAGAACAGCGAGAAGCTGAACGTGATCCCGATTGCGATTGTCGATAACGAGGATTTTCAGGGAAACGAAGCATTCCGCCGGACATTTGAGACTTTGAGCGATGAATCAAGCGATGAGCAGATGTTTGACACGGTGTATGTGTCGAAGGATGAAGCAGATACGCTGCTTTCAGACGGGGATGTCGACGGTGTGCTGTATATGAATGGCGCGGAGCCGGAGATCTGGATTCATGAAAATGGTATCAACCAGACAGTGCTTCAATATGTGGTAGACGAGATCGTACATACCTCTGCAATCATTGAAAAACGTGTACAAAATGAGATTGAGCAGGGTGCGATGCCGGATATTGAGGCACTCTACAAAAATGTAATGGAGCAGGTCGCAGGCAGAGAGTCGAACCTGGTCGATGCATCCCGCAAGAACCTGAGCTATACGATGATTGAGTATTACACATTGATTGCGATGGCGTGTCTGTATGGCGGTATCCTTGGAATGACGGCGCTGAGCCGGAATCTGCCGAACATGGGGAATCTCGGAAAGCGTACAGCCATCGTTCCAATCAGCAAGGCAAAGACAATGTTTTCCTCGCTGCTTGCTGCATATTGCACGCAGTTGATCGGGCTTGCGATTCTGTTTGTGTATACAATCTTCGTGATGAAAGTCGATTACGGGGAGAATCTGCCATATGTGATCCTGCTGGCACTTGCGGGTAGTCTGGCGGGGCTGACGCTTGCGATTATGGTGACGACGGTTGTCAAGACCGGCGAGAATGGAAAACTTGGAATCCTGATCGGCATCACGATGGCGTGCTGTTTCCTGTCTGGCATGATGGGAATTACCATGAAATATATCATCGAGAAACATGTGCCGTTCTTAGATAAAATCAACCCGGCGTCGATGATCACGGATGGATATTATGCACTGTATTATTATGGTGTGGACAAGCGTTTCTGGATGGATGTAGCAAGTCTTGGAATCTTCTCTGCCTTCATGCTGCTTGTGTCCGCACAGGGATTAAGGAGGCAGAAGTATGACAGTATTTAAAGCATTTCTGCATGTATTGAATAAATGTAAAGGCATGGTGATCCTGTATACGGCGCTGCTTTTATTGTTCGGTGGCATCAACGCAAAAAGTGGGGATACCGCGAGCCAGTTTACTGCAGACAAGCCGGAAATCGTCATTGTGAATCAGGATGAAAATATCGGAATCACGAAGAATTTTACAGATTATATCGCGGCACACAGCGAACGGAAAGAACTGAAAAGCGAAGAGGACATAGACGATGCAATCTTCTACCGGCAGGTAGCATTTGTAATCTATATTCCGCAGGGCTACCGGCAGGCGGTACTGAACGGCGAAAATCCGGAACTTCGGTACAAGAGCAGCCAGACCGCGGATGCGAGCTTCGCACAGATGATGGTCGAAAGCTATCTTGCCATACAGCAAAACTACGTGAAAGCGGCGCTGCAGGCGAATCCGGATGAAATGAACATATCTCTGAATGAGGAGGGAGTCTGCAAGGATATCACGCAGACTTTGGAACAGACATCAACCGTCCATGTGACGACATCACTTGATACAAACAGCATGGCGAAAGCCGCAAGCTATTATAATTTTGCAAGTTACAGTCTGCTCGCCGGAGCGATCTTCGTGATCTGTCTGGTGCTTACGAGCTTTCAGGAGCTGCCGATCCGCAAGCGAATCACGATCAGCAGTATGAATTATAAGAAGCACAATGCGATCCTGCTTGCGTCGAATCTGTTATTCGCGATGGCATTATGGCTGTTCTATGGTCTGATCAGTTTCGTGATTGTCGGGAAGGCAATGTTCCGTGCGCAGGGTGCCATGTATCTGGCAAATTCGTTCGTATTCACCTTGTGTGCATTGACGATGGCATTCCTGATATCAAGCATCTTCAACAACAAGGAAGCGGTCAATGGAATCGTGAATGTCGTGGCACTCGGCTCGGCATTTCTGTGCGGTGCATTTATCCCGGTTGAATGGCTGCCGGATGGTGTTCTTGCCGTGGGTCGTATCTTCCCGGCGTACTGGTATATTCAGACGAATGAATATTTAAAGACACTGGAGACAGTGAGTGTCTCAGGGCTGAAACCGGTATTTCTCAATATGCTGGCGATGGCTGGATATGGCGTGTTCTATATTATTGTGGCGAATATCGTGTCAGCGAAGAAACGGGTAGTGGCGTAATAAGAGTTTTTTGGTATAATAAAACTTGCAATGGGGCTGCCACAATCCCACTGGGTTTGGATTATGGGTAGTTTATTATGTGATTTGGACAAAGATTAGAAATGCTATGCCATAGATAAAAATGCAAGAATATGGTGTACGAAGGAGAACGTATGGATACGCAGACAGAACAAACGAAAAAACAGGTGATAACGCTTGATGATAAAATAAAAAGGAAAAGTTATATGATTGATTCTTTGAGATTTATAGCTGCGGCACTTGTTATTTTCAGTCATGCGTATGCCATTACCGATGGCGGCGACGACTGGCTCCGGGCGGTGTCGAAGCACGAGATCACATTCGGTGAATTATCGGTTGCATTCTTCCTGTTTGTCAGCGGGTTATATGTGACGAAGAGCCTGCTTACAAAACAGAGTGTGCGTGGGTATGTCGGCGGACGTGTGAAGCGGATCTATCCATTGTTTATTGTGGTCGTGGCTTTGACTGCATTTGTGATGGGACCGGTCATGACACAGCTACCGGTTCGGGAATATTTCACATCGAAAGGAACGTATGCGTATCTGTCGTATCTTGTGCTGATCCCAAATTACAGTCTGCCGGGGGTATTTACAGATAACCCGATGTCCGTGGTCAATGGCTCTCTGTGGTCGCTGATTCTGGAGATGATCTGTTATGGAATGCTGCTTGTGGCATATAAACTGGGATTGTTAGATAAGAAAAAAATGCGGATTTTGACAATCCTATGCACTGTTTGTATCGCTGTTATATTTGCGGTGAAGATGCCGCTTCTATATCGGTTTGTTGCGTATCTGCGCCCGTTATTCTGCTTTGTAAGTGGTGCCTGCTTCTATGTGTTCCGGGAGGAAATCCGGTTTACATGGCAGTGGATGACCGTGGCGGGGATTGGATTTGTGATATGTATTTTGACAGGCTGCTACAGTCTGGCGGCGATTGTATTCCTGCCGTATTTTCTCTGCGCGGGGATGGACAGGAAACCGGTATTCCTGCAGAAGATATCGGTCGTCGGCAGGTATTCGTATGCGATGTATCTGCTCGGATTCCCGATCCAGCAGATTGTCTATGCAACCGGACTTGGGACAAATGTATGGACAAACGCCGGTTATTCGCTGCTCTTCGATGTGGTCGGAGCGGTTATTCTGTATCATACAATTGAAAAAAGATTCTGATTATGAAAGGCGGTTTGGATACCGTCTTTTTGTTTTGCTGCGATGAAATGCAAACAAATGTTTGCAAAAATCCTTGCAATAAAGAACGTTTGTTCGTATAATGAAACTATGAGTACAGAAATCACAAACAATTACATAGAAGAATATACAACACAGGAGAAGCTGCAGATTCTTGCGGATGCTGCCAAATACGATGTGGCGTGTACGTCGAGCGGATCGGATCGCCGGGGGAAGAAAGGAGAACTCGGCAATGCGGCAGCTTGCGGCATCTGTCACAGCTTTGCTTCGGATGGCAGGTGTATCTCCCTGCTTAAGATCTTGATGACGAATCACTGCGTCTATGATTGTAAATACTGCATCAACCGCGCGAGTAATGATGTGAAGCGGGCGACCTTTACGCCGCAGGAGATCTGCGAGCTTACGGTCGAATTCTACAAGCGGAATTATATTGAAGGCCTGTTCTTAAGCTCCGGCGTTCTGAAGAATCCGACATACACGATGGAGAAGATGTGCGAGACATTGCTTCTGCTTCGGACGAAATATCATTTTAACGGCTACATCCATGTGAAGACGATTCCCGGCGCATCGGATGAACTGCTTGCGGCAGCAGGATATCTGGCAGACCGTATCAGCGTGAATATGGAACTGCCAACGGAGGAAGGACTGCGGACATTGGCACCGAATAAGACGATGCAGACAATCTTAGATCCGATGGGAAAGGTGCGGAATACGATCGCGTCGCATCGGATGGCAATCGGGAAATCCGCACACATGGAGCGAAGCAAAGGAAATCAGTTCCTGAGTCAGAGTATCTTCGGGACTGAGTCGAAGAAGCAGTTCGCGGATGGATTGGTGAAGGAGAAGGAAGCAGGGAAAATCGCTGCGGATGGGACAGGTTCAGGTAGTTCAGCCACTGGAGAGACAGATGTGCAGAATACGATTGCGAATCTGGCTGCGAAGATGAACGGAACGGTTCTGGATAGCGCTCTCACATGGGATAACGCATACCAGCTCGCACCGCTCGATATGTCGAAATTAAAGCGGCGGTTTGCACCGGCGGGGCAGAGCACGCAGATGATTATCGGGGCAACCGGCGAGAGCGATTATACGTTGCTGCAGACGACACAGCAGTTGTATCAGGGCTTCGACTTGAAGCGTGTATTTTATTCGGCGTATATTCCGCTGAATGAAGATAAGGTATTGCCGCAGATCGGAACACCGCCACCGCTTCTGCGGGAACACCGGTTGTATCAGGCGGACTGGCTGCTCCGGTTCTATGGATTTCAGGCGGGCGAATTGTTATCGGAAGAGAAGCCGAATTTCAACGAACTGGTTGATCCGAAGTGCGACTGGGCACTGCGGCATCTGGATCAATTCCCGGTGGAAGTGCAGACAGCAAGCTATGCGATGCTGCTCCGTGTACCGGGCATCGGACCGAAATCGGCAGGACGGATCACATATGCAAGACGTTACGGCAGGCTCGATTTCGCTTCCCTGAAGAAGATGGGTGTCGTGCTGAAACGGGCACAATATTTCATTACCTGCGGCGGCAGGCAGATGTATCACACGCCGATCGAGGAAGGGTATATCACAAGGCAGTTGACCGGCGTCGACCAGAAGGATATATGGAAGGCAGGGCATGCAAACGAATCGTTCACGCAGATGTCTCTGGCAGATTTCGGGATTGGGTAGATTGTAGCTATGAAGATATATACATGTAAAGACCGGTTGGAGGATATCATGACCTGCATCTATGATGCATGGGTGGAAGCCCTACGAATCGGTCACGATCAGATACAAGTGAAGAAAGAACCGGTATTTCAACAGACGATGTTCGACGAGTATATCCATGTGGACGGTGATGCCGAAAAGGCAGAGAAGGTGATCCGTTCGATTCGGAGAGATATCTCGGATGAGGCGTACCTGGATGTCTATTATGCAACACTCTCCGCGGAGGAAGATGCATTGCAGGCAATCTATAATTTCCTGCGGGTAGGATTTGCGGTTGGCTGCCGCGTGCTTGATTATTATACGAATCCGCTTGTGATGCGGATATTGGAACTGCGGCGGAAGGTGGGAAATGAGAGCCATCATTTTCGAGAATTCGCGCGGTTTCAGTCGTTAAATGGGAAAGTCTATGTGTGCCATCTGGAACCAAAAAGCGATGTGATCATGCTGGTTGGCAGACATTTTGCAGATCGTATGCCGTCCGAACATTGGATGATCATTGATGATACAAGGAAGACTGCGTGCGTGCATCCAAAGGATGGGACGAATTACCTGCGTTATCTGACCGATGCGGAATTTGAGACGCTTCGGAAGACGGAGGAGTACGAGGACGAATATACCGATATGTGGAAGACATTTTTCCATGCGGTTGGAATCAAAGAGCGCGAGAATTATATCTGCCAGCGGAACCTCTTCCCCATCTGGAAACGAAAACATGCGGTGGAATTCAAGGATTAGATATGGTAGTATCTTGGTAGAAAAGACAGGAGGAACAGATACGATGGCATACTTCTATTTTACAAGACATGGACAGACAATCTGGAATGTAGAGAATAAAATCTGTGGCGCGACGGATATTGCACTTACAGAACTTGGACATACACAGGCAAAGGAATTGGGCGAACGGATCAAGGCAGAAGGAATCCATATTGATAAGATTCTGTATTCGCCGCTGATGCGCGCGGCAGATACCGCAAAGCATATCGCGGAAGTGACCGGCGTTCCGGCAGAGGAAGAACTGCGCTTAAAAGAACAGAATTTTGGACGGTATGAGTCTACGCCGCGAAATGGTGCGGAATTTTCCGTTGCCAAGGCACAGTTTGTCAACAGCTATGGTGGTGGGGAGTCCATGCTGAAGCTTTCCCAGAGAATCTATAATCTGCTGGATGATATTAAGAAAGAAGCGGAAAGCGAAGGAACGGTGTACCTGTTGGTGGCACATAACGGAATCTCCCGGATTATTGAGTCGTATTTCCGTGATATGACGAACGAGGAATTTGCAGCATTCGGGATAAAGAATTGTGAGTTAAGAAAGTATGAATTTTAAAGGAATTAGTCGGGTATTTTCAACAGAAAATGGAACATAATGAGACATATGGGGAGAAAATTTTACACAGATTGGAGAAGATTTCGAGAAATTCCATACAGTACATACCGTTCAGATTGGAAATGCAACGGTCAAATTAATGAGTCAGAGACAGATTGTTGACTATGCGGTTAAATGGATAGAAGAAAACAGAGGAAGATTATAGTGCATGTTGTTGAATGGAGAAGAACATGAAGCGAATCGGATATGCAATAGCAACTGTGATTTTGCTATTGATTGAAGTGTTGATTGCGATATATGTGCATGATGCATTTGTAAGACCATATATTGGTGACGTGCTGGTTGTGGTTGTGATATATACGTTTATAAGAATATTTGTACCGGAGCGATGCAAACTGTTACCGCTGTATGTATTTATTTTTGCGGCACTGGTAGAGGTTTTGCAGATGTTCCATGTTGTGGAAGCGTTAGGTTGGCAGGATAATCGATTCTTAAGTATTCTGGTCGGTTCCGTATTTGATTGGAAAGATATCCTGTGTTATGCCGTTGGGTGTATATTGCTTGGCGTGTATGAGGTGTTGAAGCGAAAGAATGTAAAAGGGAGAACAAATGGCGTTTGATTTTAAGAAGGAATACAAGGAATTTTATATGCCGAAGAACAAGCCGGAGATAGTGAATGTTCCAAAGGCAAACTATATCGCAGTAAGAGGAAAAGGCAATCCGAATGAAAAGGATGGCGCGTATCAGCAGGCGATTGGCGTTTTATATGCAGTTGCGTATACACTTAAGATGAGTTACAAGACGGATTACAAAATAGAAGGATTCTTCGAATACGTTGTACCTCCGCTCGAAGGCTTTTGGTGGCAGGATGATGTTGATGGAATTGATTACTCGAATAAGGATGCATTTAATTGGATTTCTGTGATAAGACTTCCGGATTTTATTACGAAGAAGGATTTTGACTGGGCGGTAGAAACCGCTACGAAAAAGAAGAAACTGGATTGTTCGTCGGCAGAGTTTATCACGATAGAAGAAGGTTTATGCGTTCAGATTATGCATTTCGGAGCATTTGATGATGAACCGGCGACTGTTGAAATCATGGATACATATTTGCAGGAAAATGGGTATGAAAATGATCTGTCAAAAGATAGATTGCATCATGAGATTTATCTTTCCGATGCAAGAAAAGTTGCTCCTGAAAAATGGAAAACGGTTATTCGGCATCCGATAGCATTGTTAGATACCAAGTGATTAAATGACAAGTCAACTGTCCTGCTTTACATATATAACAGGCATTTTGTTGTTTGAAACTCAATAAGGGGCATAAAAGTGAGACATTTTATAGATTTTATAAAAAGTAAAAAACAGATGAAACCGGAGTTATTCAGCATTTCATGTGAATATGATGGTTATGATTTAGTCTTTGAGGAAGGGACTATAGATGCAAAACTTTACGAATCATTCAATGAGATAATTACGGACAGGCGATATGATATAAATACTCTGCCGGAGTATCATGTGCTGCTTGACCGTAAAGATGAGGAACATTTCAATACTTTCTATGACTGTTGGATAAGAGAATTGGAGAAAAATGGTTTTGCTTTTTTATTGGACAATACCATCGGAATAGATAGCTTTGTAAAAGGAATTAATAGAATTTTGTTGAGTATTGGTTCAGGAAAACAATTGAACGCGGAGAGGGTAAATTCTGAATATCGACGTGAAGTTATGAATTATTCTTTGTCTGGAAAAGAGATTACATCTGAAATAAACTACGATATACTGGAAGCAAATATCGTTGCCAAAGAACTTCGGGAAATTGGATATGAATTGATTTGCCTGTTTAATGGCTTCGATAATAACATAAAGACAATTATCAGGATAGATAGAATAACTGAGCTGAAAGAGATTGAGGCGAAGATAAAGCATGGGGTGGATTAGCTGCCAAGGATTACGAGAAATTATAAGTAAAATCAGGGGGAGGATACCATGAAAATAGAGTATAGAAGACTGACAGAGAAAGAACTGAATACGTTTATTGATATGCGGATAAAGCAACTGAGAGAAGAAGGTGCTAAGGAGGATATTGATTTGGTACCTGCATTAAAGCAGTATTATATGCGCCATATGGGAGATGGAACATTCGTGTCTTGGCTTGCTTTTGACGGGGATAGGATTATTGGAACGAGTGGGATATCTTTTGTAGAGAAACCGCCATATTTTGGCTGCCCAAGTGGAAAGATAGGGTTACTATCCAGCATGTTTACTGATCCGGACTACAGAAGAAAAGGTATCGCAAAAGAACTTTTAACACGTGTTGTTCATGATGCGAAAGAATATGGCTGTGGAACAGTACAGATCACGGCGTCAGATATGGGCGTTAAGTTATATTCGAACTTTGGATTTGTTCCGAATAAAAATTTTATGCAATATAAACTTTCGTGATTCTAAACATTGTCAGTGAAAGTACAGAAAAACATATGGGTGTTAGGTGAAACCGCTCATTAGGAAAGGATTATCATGGATAAAACGATAAATGATTTTATTAATCTTTGGGTCGGAAAACGACTTGAAGGGCTTAACTGCATATGTGAAATGCTGGATTTCTGTTTCAGCGATAATCTCGTATTGCATGGACTGGGATTGACTAGAATTTTTCTTAATGATGATTTGATAATAACAACAATGGATTACAATTCTTGGGATCAAGAAGAGAGCAAACATAATGATGAATGGTTCAATACAGATAAGTTTCGGAATCAGATAATTGGCGGAAAAGTCACAAACATATCCATTAGTAAATCCAATGATTTGTTCGTTGAAATGGATAACGGTGTGAGAATAGAATGCTATATTTCCAATGCTTACCCGCATTATGAAGAGGAATGTGAACAATGGCTTTTATTTGAACATACAGAGGATCATTCAGGTAGAAGATTGACTGCGTATAATAAAAGGCTAGAGAGTAACATTGGAAATAGCAGAGGGGACAAAGATGTGGTGGTATGAAGATGTATCCAGAGCTGATTTTGAAGCGGTTAAAGATACGATAGAGCAAATTATGCTTCAATTAGGTGCTTCAAAATACGAAATCCGTTTACCTTATGAGGCTAAAACAACAAGCTGTTCAGATGATTTTGAAGAAATGCATCGTTCTGAGCGATCAGTATTTACATATAAAGGATTATTTTTCAGAGTGGATGAAGTCCTTTTTAGCCAAAAGCCCTTTATTGTAATAGAATGTGGGAATCTGGATGAGCTAATGAACAATATTATGGATGATGCAGAGCCATTTCCATTTGATTTGTCCTATAAAGAATTGTGTGACGAGGTGAAGTATTCTTTGGGAATCGAACCATATCCTCAAGAGTAAAAGTTTATTATTTCTAACAGGCGTGACTTGAGGTTTGGTACACAGCTGATCAGATAGGAAAAACACAATAAATATAGCTAGGGTAAAACAAAAATCAGCATTTGGAGGAATGAGAAATGAAATCGACAATGCGAAAAGTAATTGGTATTATGCCACTTTATGATGATGAAAAAGAAAGCTACTGGATGCTGCCCGGATATATGAAAATGCTGGAGGCGGAAAATGCGATTCCTATGATGCTCCCTCTTACAGCAAATGAGAAGGAACTTGATTATTTTCTCGAAATATGTGGTGGATTTTTGCTGACTGGTGGACATGATGTGTTCCCGTCTGTGTATCATGAAAAAAAGAAATCGTGGTGTGGTTCCTGTTGTGAACTACGGGATGAAATGGAACAATATATCTTAACAGGAGCCGTAGAGAGGGATAAATCTGTTTTGGGTATATGTCGAGGTATCCAGTTTATGAATGCCTGCTATGGTGGAACTTTGTATCAGGATTTGGCAACAGAGCATACCAGTTGTATTGACCATCATATGAAACCGCCATACGACAGGGTGGCACATCAGGTTACACTGCAAAAGGATACATTGCTCTATAACATTTTAGGTAAGGAACAAATAGGAGTAAACAGTTATCACCATCAAGCAATCAGAGAACTGGCACTCGATTTTCAGGCGATGGCATTTTCGGAAGATGGTTTGATTGAAAGTATCTATATGCCATCGAATAAGTTTATAGTGGGCGTACAATGGCATCCCGAATTTTCCTATGCAGTAGATGAAAACAGCAGGAAAATAGTAAATGCGTTTGTTAGTTCCGTCTGAAAATTTCGGGGTGTATAGTAAGGGGGAATTACAGATGAAACCATATCATTTGATTCTGGATTTTACACACGTATATGATGACGAAATCTGTGCGGACCGAGAACAATTTTCGTGGATTGACTGCTCGGATATTGAAGGCAGCGACCTGTATTGTTCGCCACAGGCAGAGCGGGAGATCCGCAGGAAAATAGAACCGTATGGAGTACATGGAATCCATTTTGTGGATTCTGGCAATTATCACTATGTTACAAAGATATTTACAGATCAGATTCACAGCCCATTTTCTTTGATTGTTTTCGATCATCACACAGATATGCAACAACCGTTAATGGAAGGAATGATGAGCTGTGGTGATTGGGCGGGAATGGTGCTTGATCAGAATCCGGCATTGCAACAATTTATTTTGATCGGACCGGCGGAAGACGATATAAAGCAGATTCGGACAGAGCACCCAGATAAACTGATAACTTTTTCCGCAGAGGAAATCCGTAAAGGAGAAGGTGTGGAACGGTTAAAACGGATTCACGGCGGTGTACCGTTGTACATTTCAATCGACAAGGATGTGCTTTCTGAACAATACAGTGAAACAAATTGGAATCAGGGCGAACTGACGCTGGGGATGCTTGAACATATGCTTCAATATTTTCTGGAGCGGGCACCCGTATATGGTATAGATATCTGCGGGGAATGCTCTACGGCGATTGCCCTGCCGGAATATTTTCAGGCAGAGGGTGTAAATGGTAAGACAAACGTAGAGCTGTTTCGATTTTTGCGTAGTTATTGTTGTAGTTGAGCTGGATACAAGTGAGCGAAATACAAGAGCAAGAAATTTGTACCAGAGGTTAGGGTATGGAGAGATAGGAATCGATAAATGAAGCAAACCACACAGAAAACTGCATATTACCACCTTCCGGGGTTATTTGAATTCTATGAGTTATACGAATTATTTCTGCCGTTATTTCGTAAGCATCGGGAATACTTTTATGATTGGTGTGAGATTGGCTCCATCTATGGGGCACCGGCAGATTGTATCTGGGGCGGCGGACGGATCGGAGACGGAGATCGCAGTGCGCAGGAAGTGCTGCATCTGATGCAGAAATATGGTATTTCGGCGAGGTTGACGTTCAGTAATTCGTTACTGCAGGAAGAGCATTTATCCGACAAGAAATGCAACGCACTCTGCACGTTATTTGAAAAAGGTGGAACAGTGCAAAATGGAGTGATTGTGCATTCGGATTTGCTATTGGAGTATCTGAAGAGGCGATATCCGGATTTGTATCTTGTCTCATCAACCACGAAGGTTCTGACGGAGTTTGAACAGCTCCGGGATGAGTTAAAACGGGACGACTTTCGTTATGTAGTGCCGGATTTCCGGTTGAATAAACGTTTTGAAGATATGCATACGTTGACAGATGAACAAAAGGCGAAGGTTGAGTTTTTGTGCAATGAATGTTGCTGGTTTGGGTGCAAAGACAGGAAAGCATGTTATGAGGATGTGAGCCGGAAAGCACTTGGCATAAAAGCACCGGATCATAGATGCACAGCACCAGAGTCAGAACAGGGATACCGCTTCGCAAAGGCAATGTCGAATCCGGGATTTATTGGAGTCGATGCCATAAAAGATATCTATCTGCCGATGGGATTTTCCAATTTCAAGATTGAAGGACGTGGACTGGGAAGTGCATTGGTGTTGGAATTCCTGCTTTATTACATGACGAAGCCGGAGTATCAGATTCATGTGAGGGAAGCGATTTATCTGGATAATATGTTGGATCTGTTCTGAGAAAGGAATAAAAAGAGCCATGATTTCTTGCGAGAATAGCGGACATAGGGTTATAGACGATTTTGCTGAGGTCAGCAAAATCGTAGAAGCAGGAGCAACGCATAAACCAACAAAAGATTATGAATTATCCAGATATGCGTGCTATTTGATTGTGCAAAATATGAAAGGAAACCTATATCTATGAATCATATCGACATCTTAGACAACGAAATAGCAATCAATGGGAATGTACTCACATTTCCGATGTCCTACGAGGTAGTCAAGTCCATACTTGGAGATGCGCGGATCGAGAAGAATGAGCAGAATCGGAGTTGTTACATATATGATGAGCTGGGAATTTATTTTGAAGAGGGAAATGTTGTGTGGTTGAAAAAGCAGCGGGCATACAAGGACGCGGAGCATCGGATTACGAGCGTATATTTGCATGTAGCGAACGAACTTCCTAATGCGGATATCAGGCCAGCACAGCATTATGTCGGAAATGTAACCTTCTTCGGAAAGCAGAAAGAGCATGATATTTTGAATCGATTCATGGGATGCTATCAGGAGTGTATTCGTACGGCGGATGGGGAGCTCGAACTGGCACATGTTGGTGCATATGTCGGAGGCAAGGATGACGAGCCAAACTATGCGGGCGACCGGTTTCTGAAATCCTTGGATATTGCATATAAACCAAGGAAACCGAAGACGACACAGAATTATGCAATACAGAATACCGATGAGGAGGCTCTTTCATTCGATACCTTTAATTTCAAATTGTCTGTGATTAATGAGCTAATGTATGAGCAGGAAATCTTAAAGCCATATTTTGATATTTATGAGTATATGGATTTTAAGAAAGCACATTGGAATCTGGAAACAGAGAAAAATGTCAGGGGTGCCTTGCAGTTTTTCAAGGATTTGCCGATACCGGTAGCGTATGCCGATAAGGTTACGGCGATATGCATGGACGGTGGAAATGAGATATATCAAAATATTGCACCATTATGGGATGGTGAGGATGAACGATTTGATATAGATAAGCTGACCGAGGCGGAATTGCGTCAGTTTCCGAATCTTAAATCTATGACGGTGATGACAACGAAACTGGAGAAGCTACAGAAAATCTGCGAGAAATGTGGGATAGAAGTTTCTGCATTATAAGGAGAAGCAAATATGAAATTAAGAAATATACTCATTGTCGTGAAAGACATAGCGCGTGCAAGGAAATATTATCACGACTTATTTGGACTGGATATGCTATTAGACAACGATGGAAATATGATTCTGACAGAAGGACTTGTCCTGCAGCAGGAAGCGTGTTGGACAGAGTCTTTGAACAAAGAGGTTTTGCCAAGGAATAATCATAGCGAGCTTTACTTCGAGGAGACGGATATTGAGGCATTTGCTGAGAAACTGGAACAGCTATATCCAGAGACGGAATATGTCAGCAAATTAATGACGCATAGCTGGGGACAGAAAGTAATACGGTTCTATGATCTGGACGGGAATCTGATTGAGGTTGGGACACCGACATACTTCAATAGAAGTTAGCAGGAAATGAAGGGAGATAAAGAAGGATGACATCAAATAATTATTCGATAATTTTCAGCAGCGTAACCGGTAATACAAAGAAACTGGCAGACACAATCCATGAAACGCTGCCTCAGGATATGTGTGATTATTTTGGCGGGAATGAATTACAGGTACCGGAATCTGATTTGTTGTATATCGGTTTTTGGACGGACAAAGGAAACGCAGATAATAAGACATTAGAATTGTTATCGAAATTAAAAAATAAGAAGATTTTTTTGTTTGGAACAGCCGGTTTCGGTGGAAGTGACACATATTTTAACAAAATTCTTGAGCAGGTCAGACAATCTATTGATTCCAGCAATGAGGTTATCGGAGCGTATATGTGTCAGGGAAAGATGCCACAGTCTGTGCGCGACCGTTATATCAAAATGAAAGAGAATCCGGAACATCCGGCGAATCTTGATATGCTGATTGAGAATTTTGATCGCGCTTTATCCCACCCGGATGCGGATGATCTGGAAAGATTAAAAAAGACATTATGAACAGACCGGGAAAGTTCAGGAGGGAACTATAATGTCAAAAGATGAATATTTAATTACAGATGCGCCTCTGAAAGCGTTAACCGTATTTGCAATGCCTATGATTCTCGGAAGCTTCTTCCAGCAGGTATATAATATGGCTGATTCCATAATCGTGGGTCAGTTTGTTGGTTCTTCCGCGCTTGCGGCTGTTGGTGCCTGTGCAGCGCTTACCAATGTTTTTATTTGTGTAGCATTGGGTGCCGGTGTGGGTGCCGGTGTGCTTGTAAGCCGTTATTTTGGTGCCCGAAATTATGGAAAAATGAAAACAATAGTGTCAACATCGTTGATCAGTTTTTTAAGCTTGAGCATACTTCTGAGTGTTCTTGGATTTTGCTTTTCTGATTTGATGATGCGGTTATTACACACACCAGCGGATATACTGGATGATGCGGTGCTGTATCTGCGGGTCTATTTTATGGGATTTCCGTTTCTTTTTATGTATAACATTCTATCAACCATGTTTACTTCCATCGGGGAGTCGAAGATTCCGTTGGTGCTTCTGATCGTTTCGTCGATATTGAATATTCTTATGGATCTCTGGATGGTGGCCGGTCTGGGGCTGGGCGTGTTCGGTGCAGCCCTTGCGACTCTTATTGCACAAGGAATTTCGGCAGTGCTGTCCTTCCTGATTTTTATTCATCGGATGCGGCAGTATCAGAGTCCTTTTCGCTGGTTTGAACGGCAGGAGCTGTATTCCATGCTTCGGATTGCCGTTCCTTCGGTTCTCCAGCAGTCCACCGTGTCAATCGGTATGATGCTTGTACAGGCAGTTGTGAATCCGTTCGGTACACAGGCACTTGCCGGTTATGCTGCGACGATGAGGGTAGAAAATGTTTTTTCCCTGATATTTGTATCTATTGGTAATGCGGTGTCACCATACGTTTCCCAGAATCTTGGTGCGAAGAAACCACAGCGTATCAAGAAGGGCTATCATGCTGCATTGGTGTTAGATGTGAGTTTTGCAATCCTTGCTTTTGGCGTTATTGAAACACTGCATACGCAGATTTCCTCGTTGTTCCTTGGGAAAGACGGAACTGCTTTTGCATATCAGGTATCCGGGGATTATATGAGCTGGCTTGGGTATTTTTTCATCTTCATGGGTATCAAGATGGCGACAGATGGAGTCCTTCGGGGACTTGGAATCATGCGGCCGTTTCTGGTTGCCAATATGGTAAATCTGGCAATCCGTCTAGCGGTTGCTCTGATTTGTGCACCGAGGTTTGGAATCGCATTTGTCTGGCTTACCGTACCGGCCGGCTGGCTAGCAAACTTTCTGATCTCCTATGTGGCGCTCAGAAAATCATGGCCGAAAATCCTGCACTGAATAAACACAGTGCACAGGGCGTGTTCGCTCTGATGCATAAGGCGGAAAATGGCGTTTCTGGTTCCGACATTGCTTGGGTATATCGATAAGACAAAAATGCAAATTCCCGTTACACATTTGGAAGCGGTGCGGTTACCGGTGGAGGAGTGAAACCAAGTAATTATTGGGGGAAGAATTCAAAGCCGACAGATGTGATTATTCAGATTTTTCATACAGATAAAGGGAAGATGGTCGCTTTGAATTTCGCAAAGGATGGATATATGGTAACGATGATAGAGGGCAAAGAAACAACCTGTATTACCTTTGCGTATGTTTGTTCCGATAGGCTTTGGGCGTGCAACACATAATTTCTTTAAATTTGCGAATAAAATAACTGACATTTTCAAATCCGCAATCCAGTGCGATATCAAGCACTGGATTGTTTGTCGTTTCAAGCAGAATGCATGCCTTTTGAATGCGGTAATTAAGTAGATACTGAATCGGAGAAACACCTGCAATATCTTTGAAAAAACGGCAGAGGTACTGGCTGTTGCATGGGATGGTATCCGCTAGGGCCTGCAATGTGACCGGCTGGTTATAATTATGCTCCATATAAGAGATGACAGACTTATAGTTCTGTATTTTCTTTTGGTTTGTCTGTGCGTGTGCATTTTGGACTGATTGCATGAGATTGGCTGTATAAATGGATGATATAATATCGAGAATCAGTAGTTTGCTTGTCATATACCAGCCGGAATCCATATCTGCGGCAGTATCCATAAGAGCCTTGATTTTAGGTGAAAGGGCGGCATGGATGGATGAACCGCAATGGTAGATATTTGGCAATAGAGCCAGTTGGTTTATCAGTGGTCTGATACATTTTTCCTGCATTTCATCTTCATAGGAAAAATCCAGAATACACGGATCGAATAAGATCACGTTGTGCTTGGTATCAGAGGAATTCCCCTTGATCTGATGCAGGTCACCGGGATTCAGGATACAGATATCTCCTTGTGATAAGGTAAAGCTCTGCAGATTGATTTCAAATTCAAAGCTCCCCTTCTCAATATAGAGAATTTCCATATAGTGGTGCCAGTGGCGCGCAACAAAGAAATATTCCGGATAGGGTGTACCGGCCCCTGTATCAAAATGTAATCTGGAAATAGGATGTTCTTTTGTTCCGTAATGAATATTTTCTTTTAGAGAAATGTCCTGGTTCATATCGTATAATCGTTCCTTTTTTGAAAGTAGATTCGCACCAGACCTGTGCCTGCATAAGTTCTTATAGTTAAAATATGCTATTTTTCAAGAAAAGTCAATATTGTGTCATAAAATAACGAAGATAATGCAAGAATATTAGCTTACCTGACAATATAATGATATTAAGAAAACGTAAGACAAAACAATCGGAAGGAGAATGCGAAATGATAAAAAAATATACCTATGGAACCCCGTTTCCAACAGAGTCAGTGACAGAGCAATTTGCAGCATCGGAAGGAATGCCGGAGTTTGGCGTCATTCATTTACAGGAAGGATTTTCTTTCACTTATAAGCTTCGTGATGCGGATGTCGTATATGGACTCGGTGAAGCAAACCGTGGCATCAACAAACGCGGCTACCAGTATATCAGCAACAATTCAGATAATCCCCATCATCATGAAGATGTATATTCGCTGTATGCTGCGCATAATTTTATTATCGTGTCAGGGGAGCAGACGTTTGGACTTTACTTTGATTATCCGTCAACACTTACCTTTGATGTCGGTTACACAAGATCGGACGAGCTTCATATCTTCTGTGACAGGGCAGATCTTGATCTGTATGTTATCACAGGCGAAAATCCATACGATATTACAAAGCAGTTTCGGAAGATGATTGGCAGAAGCTATATTGCGCCGAAATTCGCGTTTGGCTTCGGGCAGAGCCGCTGGGGATATAAAACGCCGGAGGATTTTGTCGCGGTGGCAGAAAAATACAGGGAAAATCATATTCCGATAGATATGGTTTATATGGATATTGACTATATGGATAACTATAAAGATTTTACGGTAAATGAGGAGTTCCGTGATTTCCCGCAGTATGTAGAGAACCTGAAGAAGGATCATATCCGGCTTGTTCCGATCATTGATGCAGGCGTAAAAATCGAAGAAGGATATGATGTGTACGAGGAAGGAGTCGAGAAGAATTATTTCTGTAAGAGACAGGACGGAAGTGATTTCGTAGCCGCTGTCTGGCCCGGATATACACATTTTCCGGATGTATTAAATCCGGACGCCAGAAAATGGTTTGGAGAGAAATATAAGCGCCTGACGGATGCCGGCATAGAGGGATTTTGGAACGATATGAATGAACCGGCGATATTTTTCACACCGGAGGGTGTAAAAGACGTAAAGGAAGCGATGAAAGCGTTCATCGACAAAGAGGAAAACGTGCAGGACGTATGGGCGATCGGGGCGCAGGTGACCGGCCTTGCGAATAACGCGGAAGACTATGCATCTATGTATCACAATGTAGATGGTAAGATGGTGCGTCATGATCAGGTGCACAATCTGTTCGGATATAACATGACGCGTGCAGCGGGGGAAGGACTCCGTGAGATTTCGCCGGATAAGCGTTGCCTGTTGTTCTCACGTTCATCCTACATTGGTATGCATCGCTACGGTGGGATCTGGACCGGTGATAACAAATCCTGGTGGTCACATATTCTGCTGAATCTGAAGATGCTGCCATCCTTGAATATGTGTGGGTTCTTATATACCGGTGCCGATCTGGGTGGTTTTGGCTGTAACACGACACGGGATCTGCTGCTCCGCTGGCTGGCACTCGGTGTATTTACGCCGCTTATGCGGGATCATGCCTGCGAGAATACAAGAGAACAGGAGTGTTATCAGTTTGAACACATTGAGGATTTCCGGCATATAATCGGTGTGCGGTATCGGTTGATTCCGTATATTTACAGTGAATATATGAAGGCTGCACTGACCGATGACATGATGTTTAAGCCGCTTGCATTTGAGTACCCGGAAGATTGGATGGCTGTAAATGTGGAAGATCAGTTGATGCTCGGAAATGAAATCATGATCGCACCTGTGTATACGCAGAATGCAATCGGCAGATATGTGTACCTGCCGGAAGCGATGATGCTTGTCCGTTTCTGCCCGGACGGAAAAATCGAACAGACGGAAATGCCGAAGGGACATCATTTTGTCGAGGTTCCGTTGAACGAGGTTATCTTATTTATCCGTCAAGGCAAGTGCATTCCGCTTGTGGATGCTGCAGAGTGCGTGGATGAGATTGATATGGACAGCCTGCAGCTGATTGGATATGCGAATAGCATCTATCAGTTATATGACGATGACGGTTATACGAGGGCATATGATCTGGAAAAGTCAACCGTCTGGTTGAAGAAGGAAGAAAATAAATAAATTTATAATACCACAGCTACTTGACAATACAAAGTAGCTGTGGTATTTTCTTATCATACTACTTGGCGATACAAAGTAGCGTAGTAGAAGAAATACGAAAACTGCCCCATAATGGAGGAACTATCATGATAGATACACAATTAATGAAAGGAATTCTGGAAGGATGCGTGCTATCGGTGATTGCGGAACATGAGACATACGGCTATGAGATTCTGCAACGGCTGACGGAATCTGGATTCACTGAGCTTGGCGAAGGAACGATGTATCCGGTGCTCACGCGGTTGGAGAAGAACGACTATATTAAGTGCCGCAAAGAGAAATCCCCGCTTGGACCGATCCGGAAATATTATTCGGTGACCGATGCGGGGGCGAAGCATTTGAAGGAATTCTGCGAGAGTTATAAGAGCATTACGGAAAGTGCGAAGAAAATTTTGAAGATGGAGGAGTGAGACGGATGAAAGCGGATTATATTTTATTACAGGATAGGCTGAAAGGCGAATACAAAGATGCATTTCAGAAGGTACAGATGTACAGCACAAGCAATCTGATCGGCGAAGATACAGAAAGTGAACTGATGATGGAATTGCTTGACCATATGCTTATGGCGCAGGAGGAAGGCAAACCGGTTTCAACGATTGTCGGAGATGATATCGAGGGATTCTGTGAGATCTTTTTCAGTGAGTACAAGCTTGGCAACCGGTTCGTAGATTTTCTGAAGACGCTATATCGTATGGCTTGGATTATGCTGGTCTTTGCAATTCTGGATCTTGTCATCGGAGATGGCGCGCTGTCGAGCAGCGGTATCGGTGCCATTGGTGCCATTGTGCTCGGTGGACTGAGTGGTAGTTTGTCGATCCTGATTATATATCTTCTGATCCGACCACTCGTGAAGAAGCGGAAGGTAAACGCGACCGCGCTCAATGCCATCTATATTGTTCTGTTGCTTGCCAGCGTTATAATTACTTGTGTACTTGCCAACAGGTATTCCATCAATGTGCCGGCGTGGGTTGCAGTTACAATTCCGGCTGTTTATATCGTCGTATATTTTATCGTAAATGCGATTACAAACTATAAGAAATATAGAAGCATACGGAAACCGAAGGAAGCGAAGCTCTCGTTCTTTGGCGGCGTCAAAGAGTCGGTAAGCCGGGAGTTGCCGGAAGAATGGCTGAAGCAGTGGACAAAGAAAAATGAACGGCGCAGGAGAAAAGGTCAGACACCGTTATCCGAAGAAGAATTCATGGAGAAGTTGGATAAGCAGTACGATTATAGAAGAAGTCAGATTATGAATGTGCTTGTATTTTCCATCTGTACATTTGGTCTTCTGTTGATGGAGTTGGTATTTGCGGCACCGCCGATGAAGGAATTTGCATGGCATGCGGCAATCCTTATTCTGTGTGAGAGCGGCGTGTGTGCATTTTACAGCAGCAGTGGAAAGAACGCATGTGCAACCTATACGAAGATGCGTGCGCGGATGAAGGCGGAGAACCTGACACTTGCTGAGTATGTTGCAAAGGGCGGCACGGCTGAGTAAATAAAATTTAGAAATACAGATTGACTGGATCTTTGGACGAAAAGAGGAACGAACATGACGGAGAATGAACCGAAGAAGATTGTAGTAAGAGGCGCAAACGTACATAATTTGAAGAATATCAATGTGGATGTGCCATTACATCAGATCGTTGGGATTGCAGGTGTGTCCGGGTCGGGCAAATCATCACTTGCGCTTGGCGTGTTGTATGCTGAGGGTTCCAGACGATATCTGGAATCGTTGTCGACTTATACAAGGCGGCGGATGACCGGGGCGGCAAAGGCAAAGGTGGATGAAGTGTTATATGTACCGGCAGCACTGGCACTGCATCAGCGGCCGGGCATTCCGGGGATTCGCAGTACATTTGGAACCGGGACGGAGCTATTGAACAGCCTGCGGTTGATGTATTCCCGGCTGGCATCCCATCGCTGCCCGAACGGACATTATGTGCCGCCCACATTAAAGGTGGCAGCAGAACAGGAGATTTTGTGTCCGGAGTGCGGGGCGAAGGTGCAGGCACCAAGTGCGGAGGAACTGGCATTTAATTCGCAGGGGGCGTGTCCGAACTGTGGCGGAACTGGCAGTGTCCGAACGGTGGATATTGATTCGCTTGTGCCGGATGATTCCATCAGCATTGACGATGGCGCCGTTGCACCTTGGAACAGTCTCATGTGGTCTTTGATGACAGATGTCTGCCGGGAGATGGGCGTGCGTACAGACGTTCCATTTCGTGAGCTGACGGAGCGGGAGAAAGACATTGTCTATCATGGACCGGCGGAGAAAAAGCATATTTTGTATAAGGCGAAAAAATCGAATCAGGCGGGTGAACTTGATTTTACATATTACAATGCCATTTATACAGTGGAAAATGCCTTGGCGAAGGTGAAGGATGAAAAGGGCATGAAGCGTGTTGAGAAATTCCTTAAGGAAGAGGTATGTCCGGCATGTGGTGGCAGCCGGCTTTCTGAAGCGGCGCGGGCACCACGGCTGCGCGGAATTGGATTGGATGAAGCCTGTAAGATGACGCTTGGGGAATTGGTCGACTGGGTAGCTGGTGTGCCGGATTCTTTGCCGGAGGAGATGCGGCCGATGGCAGAGGCAATCTGTGAGTCGTTCCAGACCGTAGCCAGACGGTTGATGGATTTGGGACTTTCTTATCTTTCGCTTGATCGTGTAGCATCTACACTTTCGACGGGGGAACGGCAGCGGATGCAGCTTGCACGCGCCGTGCGGAATCGTACAACCGGTGTATTATATGTATTGGACGAGCCGTCGATCGGACTGCATCCATCGAATATTCAAGGCTTGAATGCTGTTATGCATGACCTTGTTGCAGACGGAAATTCGGTGCTTCTGGTCGATCACGATACACAGATCTTATCGGAATCGGATTGGATTATTGAGATGGGACCGGAGGCAGGTGCCGGTGGTGGCTATGTGATCGCACAGGGTGATATTCCGCAGATTATCGCAAATCCGGATTCGATGATCGGACCATTTTTGGCGCGGAAGGCGGATATGCGTGTGCGCAAGCAGGCACGCGCGGAGGAAATGTTTGACTTTGGAGCACTGCATCTGTCGACGGATACGATTCACACGGTCAGACCGTTGGAAGTGGATATCCCGAAGGGGCGTCTGACTGTGGTAACTGGAGTGTCTGGTTCCGGAAAGACAACGATGGTTTTAGAAAGCCTGATTCCAGGCTTGGAAGCATCCCTGCAGGGAGCCACGCTACCAGCACATGTAAAGCAGATTTCGGCAGAGGGAATCGCGCATGTGAAGTTGATTGACGCATCGCCAATCGGAATCAATGTGCGGTCGACAGTCGCAACGTATGCGAATGTACACGATGAACTGCGGAAGATATATGCAAAGACACCAGATGCGAAGGAAGCGGGCTATAAGGCAGGCGATTTCTCCTATAATACCGGAAAGCTGCGATGTCCGGTGTGTGATGGAACAGGGCAAATCAGTCTTGATGTGCAATTCCTGCCGGATGTAGATGTACCATGTCCGGAATGCAACGGATCGCGGTATGGGAAGGAAGCATGGCAGATCGGCTATGAGACGAAACAGGGAGCGAAGTATTCCCTGCCACAGTTGATGGATATGGATGTGAATACTGCGTTGGAAGCAGCGGCGGAGTGGAAGGTTGTGCGCCAGCGCCTGCAGGTATTGAAGAATCTGGGACTTGGTTACCTGACACTGGGCGAGGAGACGCCGAGCCTGTCTGGTGGAGAGGCACAGCGGTTGAAGCTTGCCAGCGAGATGGGAAAAGGACAGGCGGATTCGGTCTTTGTATTCGATGAGCCAACGATTGGGCTGCATCCGCTGGATGTGCAGACATTGCTTAGCGTATTTCAGGCGCTTGTCGATCAGGGTGCAACCGTGCTTGTGATCGAGCATGATTTAGATGTGATCCGGAACGCCGACTATGTGATAGACATGGGGCCGGGCGGTGGTGCCGCCGGTGGCCGTGTCGTTGCGGTTGGAACACCGAAGCAAATCGCAGCAAATAAAGACAGTATTACGGGAAAATATATTTAAAGTCATAAATTCTCCTTGACTCTGCACTTGGTGCATGCTGTATAAATCGCATATAGACCAACACTGCGGGAGGGAAGAACAAATGAAATTCATGTTATTGTTGGGATTGATCGGACATATTTTCTGTGGAGCATCGGACTGTCTGCTCACCTATGCACCGAATGGCAAGGTGAACCTGACGGTCTTTAAGGATTATGAGAAGTCGAGTGTTTCGTTTCGGGGGATGCCGAGATGGGCATGTATCTTCAATCTGCTTCCATTAGCTGTCGTTACATTGCCGACGAAGCTTCCTGCCAAGGCAAATGTAATCGGCGCAGGTATGTTCCTCGGACTCTTGTTTTTGATGTAAGATCTTGTTAAAATGGTGTTCAGAATGTGCTAGAAAAACAGGATGGAACATACGATGTTACTAGATAAAGATATACGGGAACCGTTATTTGAGTTCCTCGAAGAGCGGTACGGTAAGGTGCGGATCTTGGAGGAGAAAACCGTCGGGAATTCGCGGGCGGATGTTGTGATGGTGATTCCTGAAAAAATCGTTGGAATCGAGATAAAAAGTGACGCGGATACATACACGCGGTTGGAGCGGCAGGTCGCAGACTATGATCTGTATTTCGATGCGAATATCGTGGTTGTCGGGAGTTCACATGCGAGTCACGTCGCGGGGCATGTGCCAGCACACTGGGGGATCGTGTCGGTAGAACAGCAAGAAGATCATGTGGATTTCTATATTGTGCGGGAGATGCAGGACAATCCGTATGCGCAGCTTCTTCGGACGATCCGTGTGCTGTGGCGCCCGGAGCTTGCCCGTATTCAGGAGAAATACGGACTGCCGATGTACAAGCAGAAGAGTAAGGATTTTGTCCGTACGGTGATTGTAGACCGGTTACCGGTCGAGGTGGTTCATAAGGAAATCAGTGATGCGCTATTTGAGCGGGATTACACCGCGATGCTTGCGGAGATTCAGGAATTCCGTAAGGCACAGGCGGCAAAACGCGGCAAGACCGTGCGCAAAAAAAGAAAAAAGTATCGAAGAAAAAAGCGGGATGCCTAGTAAGGCAGTTCCCGCTTTCCTTGCATAAAGTCGATTACAAGCTGTTTGTCCGTCTCGTTTTCAATGATGGCAGGCTGGTAGTTGTTGGATTCCCCGGTGTAGACATAACATGGAATCAAGGTGACGTCTGTATTCGCTACGGTGAAACCACCAGTCGCAGCATCCTGTGTGATCGTCAAAGTCTGGTTATAGATCAACGTTCTGTTCTCCGGATAATTATTTCCACCGAAGATAAAATTCCCAAGTGAGTATACGATGTTCGCACCATTGTAAGTCTCCATCGGCTGTAAGACATGTGGGTGGGAACCGATGACGAGGTCGGCACCGTGGTCAACTAAGTTATGGCAGGACGCCTGCTTCCAGTCCTCGTAGGCGTGTACCTTCTCTTCGCCACCGTGGAAATATACAACCTGATAATCGCTGTTCGCATTTGCCTCTTCCAGATCCACTAACATTGCCTGCTCGGCTCCTGCGGAGTACATGCTTCCGAACACAAATGCAATCGTAAATCCGTTGATTTCCTTGTAGACGATCTTTCCGTCTTTGCCCCAGTCAACACCCGCGACATCTAAGGCAGCGCGCGTATCCATGTTGCCGTCCGTTCCGAAATCGTAAGTGTGATTGTTGTCAATCGAGACGACATCGACACCGTTTTCCGGCAGAAGCCTGGCAGTTGCAGCGTGGGAGCGAAACCAGAATGCACGGAAGGTATATTCCGGCTTCTCCATGCTGACAGTCGTTCCGGACTGCTGTGCAAGTGCGACGGCAGAGTTGTATTCGGCGAGAGCATTGTTGTATTGTTCGAGTGCGGCGGCTTCGCCCTTATCCGTTTTCACCAGATTGTCATTGTCGGAGAAAACATTTTCACAATTCGCAATTGTGATATCATCATTTAAGAAATAATCCCGCACATTTTCAAAGAAATATGTGCTTGGCTGGCTGCTTGCCATCGCGTCGATACTGCTTGTGGCAGTTTCATTTCCGGCCAGCATGATATCGCCGACGAAATCCATGCTGATTGTGAATTCCTTTGTCTCAGGAACGATGGAAGCATCGGTCTGGGAAGCAGGGACATTTGCCGGTGTAATAGCAGAAGTGCCGCTTGCCTGACTGTTATCCAGGCCTGATAAATCAATGGATTGTTCCGTTGTATTTTTAGAATCACCTGTTTTTCTGTTTATTAAATTAACTGTGACTAATGTGACTGTTCCAATCATGGTCAGTATAATGAGAAAAATGATAAATTTTCGCATAGGACGTTCTGCCTCTTTTGTATATTACCGGGATAGGAATTTCCCGAACAAATGTAAAATATTAGAAATACATGATATCAGAATACCATACTTTATGTATAAATCAAACACAAATAAATATATTTGTGGTCAAGTGTGAAAAATGGTGGTAAACTAAGCATAGTTTTTTGTTAAGAGATGTGAGAAAAGGAGAAAAACATGAATTATCCGATGACTTTGGAACAATATATATCCCAGCAGTCAATGCGGGAACAGCAACTTGCATGCATGGGAGCGCAAATTGCAAATGCGCTTGCTGCAATCCATCAGCAGGGAAAAGTCCATGGAGATGTAAAACCGGGAAATGTGCTTTTGCTGGGAAATGATATATTTCAATTGATTGGAATTGATGGAAACCGACAGTTCCCGGAGGGGCGGATTCCTGCGTTTGTTGCACCGGAGCTGGCGCAGGGAAGCGGTTATCATCCGGGAATCGATATTTATTCGCTTGGAATGATGATGCGGTCGTTGATTCCCAAGCAGGGAATCAGTTCGGTTCTCCGGGAGATTATTGATAAAGCTTGTGAGATTGATCCTGCAAAACGCTATCAGACAGCATTGGAATTTGCAGAAGAACTAGAGATGATGGCGGAGGTGCTTGGAGGAGAGACAGAACTGCTCAACGATCCGCAACATTTGCAATATAATACCGGACAACCAGTGTTTGGGGAACCGATGCATTTAAATCAGACGCCACCGGCAAGCCCACAGATGCGGCAGGGTGTTCAGACGCCACCGGCAGGCCCGCAGATGCGGCAGGGTGTTCAGACGCCGCCGGCAGGCCCGCAGATGCGGCAGGGTGTTCAGACGCCACCGGCAAACCCGCAGATGCGGCACGCAAAACAGAAACAGGTTAGTGAAGAAACAAAAAAAGCTTCATTGGCACTTCGGTTTATTCTGCCAATTCTGCTTGTGCTGCTTGTAGCGGCAGCTGTGGCTACATATATCATATTGGTCAAACCGTTAGGGGAAAATGATGCGACAACGACGAGTGCCAAAGATGCGGAGACAACGACAGAAGCAACAACGGAAGCTTCGACACAAGCTGCGGAAGTGACAGTTCCGAATACTGTTGGGAAGAATCAGCAGGATGCAAAGAAGATGCTGGAAGATGCTCAATTGGTTGTAAAGATAGAGACGACAATCAGCGACACAGTCGAGCGGGATATTGTGATGGAGCAGAGTGTGGCAGCAGATACAAAAGCTGCGCCTCAGACGGAAGTCGTTTTGACCGTTTCCGAAGGAAATGGCTGTCCGTATGAATACACGCAAAAGGTGACGGTATCTGCCGGTGCAGGAAGCAGCAGCGGTACACTTACATTGTATAATTGGGAAAATGGTGGATGGGTATCGAAATTTTCCTGTGCTTGTGCGGTTGGAAAGAACGGAATCGGATCCAACTATGGAGAGGGGCAGGGCGTGACACCACTCGGTACATTTAAGCTTGGTTTTGTGCTTGCCAATGTAGATCCGGAAAATGGAATGGCATTTAAGATGGCGAGCAGTTCAACCGCGATTGTCGATGATGTGAATTCTCCATTATATAATACGCTTGTGGATACGAGTCAGGTTGGAGATGTCAGTGTGGATCCGGTTGGAAGTAATATCGTAAATGGAAAGCTGAGTTGTATCATCTTTATTGAGCATAATGGAAATGGCTTGTCTTCGGATGGCGTCGTACCGGGAAAAGGTTCGGTGATCACAATCTGTGGAAATTACAGGGATTTCAATTCTACAGCTGGATGTATCGATATCACAGCGGCAGATATGCGAACATTGCTTGGGCTTTTGGATGGCACCAAAAATCCATATATTGAAACGACATTAAACTAGCAGGTGCAGGGGGGTAGTGATGAAAGGAATACGTGCGCTTTTATGCATGATGATTGGTCTGGTGATTGGATCGATTGTTGGAATCACGGTCGTAAATATCAGCCATAAAAAAGAAAAAAGGAATGTGACAACAGAGGTAACCGCGGCGCCAACGACGGAGATGGCTCTTGCAACGGAGACAGACCCTGCGACGCAGACGGACATTGCACCGGCGACAGTGATGGATGCAGATACGGAAGAGGAAATACTGGAAGTTTCAGATGCAGAACAACCGCAGGCGTTGACGGATATTCTGAAAGAGAGTCTGGTTGGGTACGATGCACTTGCCAAGGTTGGATGCAGACAGTTGGTCACGGTGAAAGCAAATCAGAATGAGGCGGATATCGCCATGTATACTTGTAATGATCAGGGCAAGTGGACGGATGCAGGACTGACAACAATCGGTTACGTCGGACAAAATGGCGTGAGCCGGGAATCTTACGAGGGGAGTCGGATGACACCTGCAGGCGCATTTCCAATCGGAGAGGCGTTTTATATAGAAGAAAAGCCGGAGACAGGACTTTCCATGTTTCAGATTACGGAAAACACATATTGGGTTGACGATTCGGAGAGTGAATTATATAATCAACGCGTGGAGCTTTCCGGAGAAAAGACGTGGCAGAGTGCAGAGCATATGATAGAATATACGTCTGCATATAAATATGGGTTTGTTGTAAACTTTAATATGAATCCGGTAGAACCCGGACGAGGATCCGCAATCTTCTTTCACGTAGGAAATCAACCGACACTTGGATGTATTGCGGCTCCGGAAGAAATGGTGCTGGCATATCTTGCAAAACTGGATGAAACGTTGCATCCATATATCGTGATTCAGTAAAAACAGATCAATCAATGCATCTGTGCGTTGTGAATCAGTTAAAATTTCACATGAAGTGAACAGAATGATAAAAATAAAAAACGGAGGATAGAATTATGGCAATGAATATTGTATGTTTGGACTTGGAGGGTGTATTGGTACCGGAGATCTGGATCGCATTTGCGGAGGCGAGCGGAATCCCGGAACTTAAAAAGACAACCCGTGACGAACCGGATTATGACAAGCTGATGACATGGAGACTTGGCATCCTGAAAGAGCACGGGCTTGGCTTGAAGGAGATTCAGGAGACAATCGCAAAGATCGACCCGATTCCGGGTGCGAAGGAGTTCTTAGACGAGCTTCGCAGCCTGACACAAGTGATCATTATCAGTGATACATTTGCGCAGTTTGCAACACCTCTGATGAAGAAGCTTGGCTGGCCGACGATTTTCTGTAACTCTCTGGAAGTTGCAGAAAATGGAGAAATCACAGGATTCAAGATGCGTTGCGAACAGTCAAAGCTGACAACTGTCAAGGCATTGCAGTCCATCGGATTTGAGACCATCGCCAGTGGAGATAGTTATAATGACCTTGGTATGATCAAGGCAAGTAAGGCAGGATTCCTGTTTAAGAGTACAGACCAGATCAAGAAGGATAATCCGGAGCTTGCAGCTTACGAGACATATGATGAGCTGCTTGCTGCAATCAAAGAGCATTTGGATTAAATCATTTACACATAGGAGAAAACCGAGTTGGAGCAAATTAAAAAAGCCACGAAGACACCAGAATGTTTCTTCATTTGTGTAATGGTTTACATGGAGCTGATTTTTCAGTGTCTACGGTTTGGCGTAAACAAAAATGCAATCTATAAGATTTTGTTTGCGATATTTTATGGGCTTGTGTTTGGTTCTCTCGTCAGTTTGCTTCAAGGACTGGGTAGAAAGATCGTCACAGGCGTGTTGTTGTCGCTTGTGACGATTTATTTTATTGTTCAGGTGATTTACAGTCAGGTGTTTGCAACCTATTTATCAGTTGTTGGAATGGCAGGAGTGGCAGGACAGGCCCTTGATTTTACGGATGTGATCGGACTGGCACTGAAAAAAGAATGGTGGGTCTTGGCGTTATATTTGCTGCCTTTGACTGTGTGGACCATATGGTTGAGAAAATGGCTGACATCACCACGTCATCGGATATGGCAGTATGGATGTCTGCTTGCGGCTTCCATTACGCTGTTTTTGGTGGAACTTTGCTTTTTGAGGTCCGATAAAGATACATTATACTCTGCATATGAAGTGTATCGGGAATATACATCTGTAAATATGTCAGTTGAGAAGCTTGGCGTGTGTGAGTCTTTGTATCTGGATTTAAAAAATGGAATAAAAGATCATCTCGGATTAGAAGAACAACGAGTGCAGTTTGAAATCATTGATGCGTCTGCAACAGAAGAATCCGTGCCGAAAGACAGTATATCAGAGATGGTGGATGCGTCGCAGACAGCGAGCTCGTCAGATGGTGAAAAAGAAGAGGAGATGGAGGTGGATACATCTCCAAATGTACTTTCCGTTGATCTTCAGGCACTTGCGGAAGCAGAAGAGAGTGAGAGCATCAAAGCGCTGCATGAGTATATCGCATCCTGCAAGCCGACAAATAAAAATGAATATACCGGCATGTTTGAAGGATACAATGTTATTTTTGTTGTGGCTGAGGGATTCAGCGGATTTTGCGTGGACGAGCAGCGAACTCCAATCTTGTATAAGATGTGTTATGAGGGATTTGTGTTTGATAATTACTATACCCCATTATGGTATGGTTCGACGCTCGGTGGAGAATATGCGGATCTCACGGGTTTGATGCCTGCAAACGGTGGATATATGAGTATGGCAAGAGCCGGAAAACGTGGAAATGATATGTATTTTACGTTGTCAGAACAACTATTGCGGGAAGGGTATACCGCGCGTGGATATCATGATAATGATTATACGTATTATGACCGGGACATATCACATCCGAATATGGGATTGGAATGGATCGGAATGGGAAACGGACTTTCCTATGAAAAAACAGAAAGTGGTCATACATTATGGCCACAATCGGATTTGTCCATGATAAAAAACACAGTCCATGATTATATGAGTGACCAGCCATTTTATACATACTATCTGACAGTAAGCGGACATGTAATGTATAATTTTGGCGGCAATGATATGGCGGCCAGACACAAAGAGCTGGTGGAAAACCTGCCATACAGTGAGACGACAAAAGCATATATTGCCTGTCAATATGAATTGGAACTGGCAATGCGGGAATTGGTTGATACGCTTGAGGAGGGCGGCGTATTAGACCGGACAGTCATTGTTTTGACGGCCGACCATGTGCCATATGACAACAAGGAAGTTGTGGACGAACTTGCCGGAGAAACGTTGGATTCTACATTTGGATGGTATCAAAACAAGCTGATCATATGGTCAGCATCTATGGAAAAACCCGTGTATGTGTCCAAATATTGCAGTAGTCTGGATGTATTACCTACCGTATCGAATCTACTGGGATTGGAGTATGATTCAAGGATGTTGGTAGGACAGGATATTTTGTCCGACACGGAGGGATTGGTGATTTTTAATGACCGTAGTTTTATAACTGACCGGGTATCTTATAATGCTAATACGGGGGAGACGATTAGCATGGATGGAACGCCGGTGAATGAACAGTATGTTGAAGATATAAAACTGCTTGTAAAAAATAAATTCAATATGGCGGAAGCAATCAATAAAAATGATTATTACCGCTATATAGAGGATGCGCTACAGAAGAAATAAAAAGGGTAAAACAATACTGTGAAGGGGTACAAAATATCTCACAGGAGGAAAATAAGATGTCAGAAGAGAGAAAAAAATTAAAGAAATCATCGAGCCCGGCGAAGGATCTGACCGTAGGATCACCAATGAAACTGATTCTCGGATTTGCATTCCCGATGTTTCTGGGACTTTTGTTCCAGCAGTTTTACAGTCTGGTTGATACGATGATCGTCGGAAAATATCTGGGCGTGGATCCGTTTGCAGGTGTTGGCTCGACAGGCAGTCTGAATTTTATTGTCATTGGATTTTGTATGGGACTTTGCAGTGGATTTTCGGTTCCAATCTCACAGAGCTTTGGAGCCAAGGATTTCCGCATGCTTCGGAAGATGGTGACAAATTCTGTGTGGCTGTGCACATTTTTCAGTGTTGTAATTACAACTTTGATGCTTGTGTTCTGCCGCCCGGTTTTAACGTTGATGAACACACCGGAGAATATTTTTGAATACGCATATATTTACATATTTATAATCTTTGCGGGAATCCCTTGTACGATTCTGTACAATATGACGGCAGCTATCCTGCGTGCGCTTGGAGACAGCAAATCGCCAATTATCTTCCTTGCGATTTCGTCTGCCATCAATATCGGTCTGGATCTGCTGCTCATTATAGTGTTCCGGATGGGTGTTGAGGGTGCTGCACTTGCAACCGTTGTTTCCCAGGGCGTATCAGGTGTGATCAGCATTATATACATTAAGAAGAAATTCGATATTCTTGCGATGGAGAAAGGAGACTGGAAGCTGGAGAGACATCTGGCAGGAAAACTGACAGGTGTTGGAATCCCGATGGGACTGCAGTATTCCATCACGGGAATCGGATCGGTGATTCTGCAGACCGCGGTCAATGGACTTGGTTCCATCTATGTTGCATCTATGACCGCAGGCTCGAAAATTAATGTATTTCTTGCGTGTCCGTTTGACGCGCTTGGTCAGACGATGGCACCATATGCAGGACAGAACATCGGAGCAAGAAAGCTCGATCGTGTAGGGAAAGGCCTGCGTGCCGCATGTATCATTGGATTTATCGTGTCCGGGTTGATGGTGGTCGTTGTGAAGCTGTTCGGCGGGCAGCTTACAATGCTGTTCTTGGATGAGAAGGATCCGGTTATCATGCAGAATTCAACACAGTTTTTGAGCATTGTATCCGCATTTTTCTGTCTGCTTACCCTGGTCAATACGGTTCGATTCACGATTCAGGGTATGGGATTTTCATCACTTGCCATCATTGCAGGGGTGATGGAAATGATTGCGCGCGGTATCGCGGGTGTGCTGCTCGTGCCGGCGTTTGGCTATCTCGGAGCCTGTTATTCCAGCCCGCTCGCATGGCTGTTTGCGGATGCATTTCTGATTCCGGCGTTCTTCCTGTGTAAGCGGAAGGTTGCGCGGCAATTGGAAGTCGGGAAAGCTTAGTTGGATAGAGTTTAATAATACAAAAAAGGCACGGTTTGATATGGTTCAAATCGTGCTTTTTGTATGTAATAAATGATTATCCGAAAATATCCTTATCTTATGAGATAGGGCTGTTTATGCCTGACTCATATGATTGATGTAATGATTCTTTAGTGCCTGAAATGTCTCGTCGCTTAAATCGTGCTCAATCCGGCAGGCATCCTTATATGCAACTTCATCATTAACACCCAATGCCATAAAAAGATGCGCCAGTGTTTCATGCCGCTCATAAATCTTTGCGGCGATTTTCATGCCTTCGGTTGTGAGTGATAAGTAACCTTTATCATCCATATTGATATATCCATTTTCACGGAGGTTCTTCAGATACACGCTGACACTTGGTTTTGATAATCCGAGATGGTGTACAACATCAATGGAACGGACATGCTCGCGTGATTTACCAAGATATAAAATTGCCTCCAGGTAATCTTCTGCTGATTCCTGTATCTTCATAAAATAATCCCCTTTACAAATAATGGTTTTAAGTCGTTATGTTTGCATACTAACATAATTTTTACGGCTTTGCAAACGCTTTGAAAAAATGCATGGTAAATAAGAAAAACAAATATAAAAAACGTTCATATTTGTTGTTGACAAAACAGTTAGTTTAGGCTAATATTGTGACGACAGAAAGTTAGTTGTTATGAACTAACTCACGAAAGAAGTATAAATACCGGAGAAAAGGAGTGATTTTTATGCCACTGTCAATGGTAGAAGAAGGAGAACCAAAAACTATCGTGAAAGTGGGTGGGAAAGAGGAAGTTCGTAAATTCCTTGAGAACCTCGGCTTTGTGGATGGAACCGTTGTGACCGTTGTATCATCTCTTGGCGGAAACATGATTTTGAAGGTAAAAGATTCAAGAGTAGCTCTTGGGCGTGACATGGCAAGTAAAATCCAGGTAGCCTAAGAAGGGTATTTAAGAGAGGAAGTGAAACGATGAAGACGTTGAATCAGGTAAAAGTAGGGGAGACCGTAAAGGTAACAAAGATCGCGGGTGAAGGTCCTATCAAAAGAAGAATTATGGATATGGGTATCACAAAGGGCGTTGAGATCTATGTACGCAAGGTAGCTCCACTTGGAGATCCGGTTGAAATTACAGTTCGTAATTATGAGTTGTCTGTTCGTAAGGCAGATGCTGCAATTATCGAGGTAGAGTAATTCGCACATAATCGTAAAGAATAAGTCGAATCATATATCTCCATATTGATTAATGAGGATATACGATATGTTTGAGGCTTAGAAGTTCTTATTGTTCTGTTAAAAAAGAAGCCATGTTTGAACACGATGTTCAAACAAGTCGCCACTGAGCCATGGATGGCGAATTGGAGACGGTGGCGTATTGCTGTAATGCGTGTGATCAGAACAATTAGAACTTCTTAGCATCAATACATTGTATATCGAATAATCAATATGGAAATATATGATGACTTTCACGATTATGTGAAATGTAAGAAAGATAAGGAGAGAAATCATGGCAATTACAATTGCACTCGCAGGTAACCCGAACTGCGGTAAAACGACATTGTTTAACGCCCTGACCGGCGCAAATCAGTATGTTGGTAACTGGCCGGGCGTTACGGTAGAAAAAAAGGAAGGTAAGTTGAAGGGACATAAGGATGTTGCCATCATGGACTTACCTGGTATTTATTCACTTTCTCCATATACATTGGAGGAAGTGGTAGCAAGAAATTATCTGATCGGTGAGCATCCGGATGCAATCATCAATATCATTGATGGTACGAATCTGGAGCGTAACCTGTATCTGTCTACACAGATCATCGAGCTTGGCATCCCGGTTGTTATGGCTGTCAACATGATGGATGTAGTCAGAAAGAGCGGCGACAAGATCGATATTAAGGCACTTTCGAACGCACTTGGCTGTGAAGTTGTTGAGATTTCCGCATTAAAGGGCGAAGGAATCAAGGAAGCTGCTGATAAGGCAGTTGCAGCAGCAAATGCAAAAAAGGCAGTTGCCCGCGTTCATAAGTTTGATGATGCGGTGGAAGCCGCAATCGATGCAGTCGAGGCAAAACTGGATGATTCTGTAGCAGAAGCGCAGAAGCGTTTCTTCGCAATCAAGGTGCTTGAGAAGGATAGCAAGATTGGCGATCAGCTTCAAAATGTTCCGGATGCATCTGCGGAGATTAAGACACTGGAAGATAAGTTTGACGATGATACAGAGTCTATCGTGACAAGCGAGCGTTATGCTTACATTTCTTCTATCATCGGAAAATGTCTGAAGAAGGCGAAGTCAGGAAAGAAGCTTTCTGTATCTGATAAGATTGATAAGATTGTTACGAATCGTATCCTGGCACTTCCAATCTTCGCGCTTGTTATGTTCTTAGTATATTTTATTGCAATGCAGACCGTAGGTGCTGCAGCAACAGACTGGACCAATGACAACCTGTTTGGTGATGGGTTCCATTTGTTTGGTATGGAGAAGAATGACGATGGCGTTGCTTACAGCGACGATGCAGATGCTTACGCAGAGGCAATGCAGGTAATTGACGGATTCATCTCCTATGGTGAAGAAACTGGTGCAGAAGTTGGCGACATCGCAGATGCTATGGATGCAGAATCTGATGAGTTTGATCCGGCCAATGCTGCAAATGCTGCTGACGAACTGCTTAAAGCATTTGATGCAGATACAACAGCAACGTATCTTGTAGAAGATGAGGAGACACTGGCAACTGACGAGACAGAGTCTACATATGCAGATCTGCAGAGTGCAATTGATACATACAAGTCTTATGGCTGTGAAGAACCGGATCCTGCAGATTATGGCGTATTTGTTCCTTCTATTCCTGATCTTGTATCAAAGGGACTCGAGAAGGCTAATTGTGCGGAGTGGTTACAGGGATTAATCGTTGATGGTATTATCGCCGGTGTCGGTGCGGTACTTGGTTTCGTACCTCAGATGCTTGTGCTGTTCATCCTTCTTGCAATCCTTGAGTACTGCGGATACCTTGCCCGTGTTGCATTCATCATGGATCGTATCTTCCGCAAGTTTGGTTTGTCAGGTAAGTCGTTCATCCCGATGCTCGTAGGTATGGGATGTGGTGTTCCGGGTATCATGGCTTCCCGTACAATTGAGAACGAGAAAGACCGTCGTATGACAATTATGACAACAACCTTTATCCCTTGTGGTGCAAAGGTTCCATTTATCGCAATGATCGCTGGTGCTATCTTCAATGGTTCCGCAATCATTTCAACCGGTGCTTACTTCATCGGTGTTATTACAATCATCTGTTCCGGTATCATCCTGAAGAAGACAAAGATGTTTGCCGGTGATACATCTCCATTCGTTATGGAGCTTCCGGCTTACCACTGGCCAAAGGTTGGCGCTGTTCTTCGCAGCATGTGGGAGCGTGGCTGGTCCTTCATCAAGAAGGCCGGTACAATCATCCTTCTTTCTACCATCGTTGTATGGTTCACAACATATTTCGGATGGGTTGACGGAAGCTTCGGAATGCTTTCAGACGATCAGATGGATTACAGTATCCTTGCGAAGATCGGTAACGCAATCTGCTGGATCTTTAAGCCACAGGGCTGGGGCAACTGGCAGGCAACGGTTGCAAGTGTAACAGGACTTGTAGCAAAGGAGAATATCGTTGGTACGATGGGTATCCTGTACGGCGGCGGAGACGCAACTGTTTACCAGACACTGGCAAGCAAGTTTACAGAGCCAAGTGGTTTGTCATTCCTGTTGTTCAACCTTCTCTGTGCGCCATGTTTCGCAGCAATGGGTGCGATCAAGCGAGAGATGAACAGTGCAAAGTGGTTCTGGTTCGCAATCGGATATCAGTGTGGTCTTGCTTATCTTGTATCACTTGTTGTATATCAGATTGGTGTGCTTATCACAGCAGGTACATTTGGTGTGGGAACAGTTGTAGCGTTCTTGATCATCGCTTTCTTCCTGTATATGCTGTTCAGACCAAACAAGAATGCACAGTTTGCAAAGATCAAGACAAACTAATTCATAGTTTTCAAGAAAGATTGTATAGCACCGGAGCGTATCCGGTGCTATATTAAGTATGTGGGAATTGTGTTTGCAAACCATGGAGACAGTTGGTGTAGAAGTTGTACATAAAACACTTTCTACGCAGACGCGCTTTCGCTCACTTCCGCATGTAGCGGTACTAAACTCATTACACCAGCAAAGAAACTGCTGGTGCAATTCGTTAAGTGCCGACATGTTCCAATGGTCTGCTTAAGAAATGTGTTTTATATACAACTTCATCTACATCATTGGTTTCTATGGTTTGCAAATACAATAAATATTACCTTGTAAGGAGGTTGTGGAAATGAATTTGAGTACATTTTTAATATTATTGGTAGTAGTTGTGGTGGTTGGTTTGGTCATCCGGGGGATGGTGAAGGATAAGCGTGCCGGCAAGTCAAGCTGTGGTGGTGACTGCAGTCATTGTGGAAGCGTCTGCCATGCACCGAAAAAACCACAGAAATAAGAATATTTATCAACAAGTGAAAAATATGAAAAAAGTAGTTGACATTTTGGTTAGTCTGCGCTAACATACAACATGTAGTTAGCGATAACTAACTACAACGAAACATAAATTCGCGTACATGGAATTTATAATCGACTCCTTTCTCTAACAGCCCCGCGCTACTCCACATAGCGCGGGGCGATTTTTGCGTGATAATCCCCCAAGCACATGCATTCGGTTGCAAGCGGTTTGGAGTAAAAGTGGCGCAACGGGAAGGAATGCACCAAGCGTAAGACATAGAGAAGGAAGCGGTTTGGAGTAAAAGTGGCGCAACGGGAAGGAATGCACCAAGCGTAAGACATAGAGAAGGAAGCGGTTTGGAGTAAAAGTGGCGCAACGGGAA
>CAKREY010000009.1:0-91294 GCA_934318045.1 uncultured Lachnospiraceae bacterium | reverse complement strand
TTTGTATCAAATCCTTGAAAATATCTTAAAGAAATTTTCAGGGTTCACATGTTATTAATTTGTCAAAGGTTCTTTGTCATCCGCTTTCCGCGGCGACTTCTTTAAGATATCACATTTCATACTCTATGTCAAGAACTTTTTTCATTTCTTTTTCATCTTCGAGCTGATTCATGGACTCTTTTTTGTACGTCGCATCAGCGACAGCTTGCTTATAATATCACTCTGATTTTTGAAAGTCAACAGTTTTTTACAATTTTTTTCAAATTTTTTTATCACTTAATTTTATCAACTCTATAATAGGGAAAGTGCCTCTGTAAGTGTGGATACGCATATGATTTTTATGCCCAGTTTTTCCATTGCTTTATCATAATTGGATTTCGGGATGATACAGGTTGCAAATCCCATCTTATCCGCTTCTTTGACACGCTGCATCACATTTGTCACACCACGGATTTCTCCTGCCAGTCCAATCTCCCCGATGATCATCGCATCCCCGGGAACTGCTTTGTTGTTCATACTCGATGCAACAGAAAATGCCACTCCGAGATCTACCGCGGTATCATTTATTTTCATGCCTCCGGCGATATTGACATAGACATCATATCCCCACAAATTCATACCAACCCGTTTTTCCATAACCGCCAGAATGAGATTTACACGGTTGTAATCAACTCCGACCGCCGTCCGCCTTGGCATATTGAAGTTTGTCTGACATACAAGCGCCTGCAGTTCGACAAGAATCGGACGTGTTCCTTCCAAAGATGATACAACAACGGAACCGGAGACATTCTGCGGACGTCCGTTTAAAAGCGCTTGGGATGGATTGTCCACCTCGTCGAGTCCTTTTTCTGTCATCGTAAATACACCGATTTCATTTGTTGAGCCAAACCGGTTTTTTACGCCTCGCAGAATCCGGAACCCATGGTTTCTGTCACCTTCAAAATATAGCACAGAGTCTACCATATGTTCCAATGTACGTGGACCAGCCACATTTCCTTCTTTTGTCACATGTCCGACAATAAAGATTGCAATCCCATATTGCTTCGCAATCTGCATCAACCGGGCTGTAACTTCCCGCACCTGTGTCACTGTCCCCGGCGCAGATCCGACCTCATCGACAACCATTGTCTGTATCGAATCTATGATGACAACGCGTGGAGTATTCTTTTTTATAACTACCTCAATATTATCCATATCATTGTCGCAGAGCAGCAACATATTTTTCTCAAACACACCAATCCGTTCTGCCCGCATTTTGATCTGTGACAGGGATTCCTCTCCGGAAACATATAATACGTCTACATTTTCGTGGACAAGATTCCTGCACATCTGCAGAAGAATCGTTGATTTTCCGATACCCGGATCTCCGCCGACAAGCACCAGCGACCCCTTCACGATTCCACCACCAAGCACACGGTCTAATTCCCGCATTCCTGTTGAAATCCGGCTCTCCTCTGCAGTCGTGACTTCCAGTATTCCCATCGGGCTGACTGCATCTTTTTGCAGTTTCGCTGTATTTTTTGCTCCAACCTTTACGGTTTCTTCGACAAATGTATTCCATGCATGACAGCCCGGGCACTGGCCCTGCCATTTTGAAGATTCATATCCGCATTCTTTACAAAAAAAGACCTGCTTTTCTTTTGCCATCTCATTCTCCTCCATTCCTGTTGTCCAGCATAACATGAATTGCATACCATCTATCTATACTGTCAGCTTAATGAACATTAACCAGCCTATAGAATATTGCACCAAAAAAGGCTGTCAGACCAGGTTTGACGCCCGGTGTGACAGCCTTATCATCTCTGTAATCAGATTTTAAATCAGATCTTCTCTACCAGAATATCTACAAGCTTGGATGGTTCAAGTTCTACACTTAAATTCAGTTTGCCGCCAAGGTTTGTCTTCATCTTTCCAACATAGACCTTGTCAATATGAATCTTGTATTCCTTTTCTGCTTCAAGCTCCAGCGTAATCTGGGAATCTTCTTCGCCTTCTACCACGAAATTCACTGCCTTGTCCGTCGCACGGAAATCATGAACAACGGTGCCAGGAACTGACTCGTATACAAACATGCCATTTCGCTCGAGTTTTGTAATCTCGCGGAATGTCTTGATCTTATAACTGTCACCCTGATACTGGAATCCATCCTTTTTTGTCTTTGATGCAAGCGCATAGTTTCCAAAACTCAGAGCTCCTGTATCTTCTTCGCGGATCAGCTCATCAATTACTGCCATATTCTATTCCTCCGTATTGTATTTTATATCTGAGATTTAATCTTTTACGTTTTGTCTTTTTCATTATACAATAATTTTACGTAAATATCTACAAATTCTTACGTAATTTTTGTACAAATTTATGATTTTTTTATAAACTTCACCTTGCCATCCGTTACTGTCATGCTTACCTTGTCAGACGCCTGAATCTTCCCGGACAGAATTTCCTCTGCGAGAGGATCTTCAATGTAGTTCTGGATTGCGCGTTTCAACGGTCTGGCGCCATATTTTTTGTCATATCCTTTCTCAAAAACAAAGTTTTTGACTGTATCGCCATACGTAAGCGTGATTTCCATCTGTTTTGCAAGGCGTTTTTTCAGTTCCTTCAACATCAATGCAGCAATCCCTTTGACATCATCTTTTGAAAGCGCACGAAATACAATAATGTCATCAATCCGGTTCAAAAACTCCGGTTTGAACATCCGTTTTACTTCTTCCATGACATTATTCTTCATATCCTTATGTTCGGAATCCGCATCTTCTGCACTGGAAAATCCAAGTTTTTTCGGATCTATAATCCGCTGTGCACCGGCATTACTTGTCATGATGATGATCGTATTTTTAAAATCAACTGTCCGTCCCTGGGAATCGGTGATTCGTCCATCATCGAGTACTTGCAATAATACATTAAATACATCCGGATGTGCCTTTTCGATCTCATCAAACAGAATAACCGAATACGGATTTTTTCTCACGCGCTCCGAGAGTTGTCCGCCCTCCTCAAAACCGACATAGCCCGGAGGAGAACCTATCATCTTCGATACGCTGTGTTTCTCCATATATTCAGACATATCCACGCGGATGATGGCATTTTCATTTCCAAACATTGCCTCAGCAAGCGCTTTGGAAAGTTCCGTTTTTCCGACGCCTGTCGGACCAAGGAATAAAAATGATCCAATCGGCCGCTTCGGGTCTTTCAGCCCGACTCTTCCACGACGGATTGCCTTTGCTACCGTCTCGACCGCTTCATTTTGACCAACTACACGCTTATGCAGAATCTCTTCAAGCCTCAGAAGCCGCTGGGATTCCGTCTGCGTGATCTTACTTACAGGAATTTTTGTCCATACAGAAACGACATCTGCCACATCATCTTCGGTTACATGCAGATGTTCCTGCTCTTTCTCACGCAGCTGTTTTTTTGTCTTTTCTATTTTTTTCTCATTCTTGTCGATTTCTTTCTTGAGGCTCTGCGCATGCTCTATATCGCCATCCGAAAGTGCTTTTTCAAGCGTTTCCTGCAGCCGCTTTTGTGTTTCTTCTGCACGATAGGCAGACTTGTTTCCCGCAAATATTCCTAATTTTTTTCTCGAAGATGCTTCATCAATCAGATCAATTGCTTTATCCGGCAAGAAGCGATCGTTGATGTATCGGATTGCATAATCCGTCGCAGCGTCAATTGCTGCATCGGTAATCGCAACGCCATGGTGCTGCTCATACTTTCCACGCAGCCCCTTCAAAATCGCAATTGTCTCTTCGCGTGTCGGTTCTTCCACATAGACCGGCTGGAACCGTCGTTCCAACGCTGCGTCTTTCTCAATATACTTCCGATATTCTGTCCGTGTCGTTGCTCCGATCATTTGCACTTCCCCGCGGGAAAGCGCCGGCTTTAATATATTGGATGCATCCATTGCACCTTCGGCACCGCCGGCACCAATCAATGTGTGCAGTTCATCCACAAACAAAATAATATTACCGGCAGCCGTCACTTCTGCTATGACACGTTTGATGCGCTCTTCAAACTCACCACGATATTTTGATCCCGCAACCATACCAGACAAATCCAGACTCATAATGCGCTTGTCTGCCAATATCTCCGGCACCGTGCCTGCCGCGATCATCTGTGCCAGCCCTTCTACAACCGCTGTTTTACCAACCCCCGGTTCACCAACCAGGCATGGATTGTTCTTCATGCGCCGGCAAAGAATCTGCATCACACGTTCCACTTCTGCTGTCCGTCCCACTACCGGATCCAACGCATCCTCTTTTGCAAGTGCAGTCAGGTCCCGGCTATACTGATCCAGCGTCGGCGAAGACGATTTCTTCTTATTTTTAGGATTTTTCAACAGTCCAAGTTCACGCTTTGCCTGCATCATATCCATGCCAAGTGCAGTCAACGTGTCCACAAATGTTTTCTGCAGATTCACATTCATGGAATTCAAGAGCTTGATTGCAATCGAATCCACGGATTTTAAGATAGCAAGCAGTATGTGTTCCGTACCTGTTTTTTCGTCACGGAAACGATCCGCCTCTTTTTCTGCCTGTTCCAGTACTTCAGTCAGCTTGCCTGAATAAACCAGCATCTTTGCGGATTTTTTCGTTCCGCTATTTTGTTCCAGATATTTCTCTACAAAAGACTCATCCGCACCATTCTCCGCCAGAATTTTCCATGCAGTTACATCCGGGCAGCTAAGCAGACCATATAGCAGGTGTTCTGTCCCGATATAGCCAAACCGAAGCCGGTGCGCAGTCTCCTCCATCACAGCAAGCACTTCCCGCGCCTGCTCTGTATATTCTAGTCTCATGTTTCCTTATTACCTCCGTGTGCAATGTCGCCAAATTCTTTATACATATCCGTTATAATCTGGTGCATTTCAGCAAGACTGATATCTTTGCATATTGCCTCCGCTACCAGCATCTGCATATCCAGATTGACCTTCTCGAGCTGTTCCTTGCGCGACTCTACCGTCACACAGACAACCGCTCCTTTTCTCCGGTCAAGCTTCAGATATCCGTCATTTCGAAGTAATGCATATGCTTTGTTCACTGTGTGCATATTCACACCGATATCTTCCGCCAATTGCCGAACAGACGGCAACGACTCACCATTCTTGATTTTATCCTGTGCAATTCCCAGTATAATCTGATTCCGCAACTGCATATAAATTGCCTCGTTGCTGTTAAAATCAAGTTCAATGAACATAAAATTCCTTCTTCCTGATTACTGTTCATCGATGGCCTTACCAATATCATGTCGCATATATTTGTTCTCAAACTGAATCCATTCCGTTGCTTTATATGCGTTCGCACGTGCCTCTACCAATGTCTTTCCCTTTGCTGTCACACCTAATACACGGCCACCATTTGTTACAATTCCTTTATCTGTCTGTTTGGTTCCTGCATGGAATACATAGTATCCGTCTTTATCCTTAAATGTATCCAGACCATCAATCACAAATCCCTTGTCATAATGCTCCGGATATCCGTCCGATGCCAGAACCACACAGACTGCTGCCTGCTCGTCAAACTCCAGCTCCACCTCATCAAGCTTGCCATCGATGCAAGCTTCCATCACATCAATGATATCGTTCTTCATACGTGGAAGAACAACTTGTGCCTCCGGATCTCCAAACCGTGCATTGTACTCCAGTACACGTGGACCATCCGGTGTCAGCATCAAGCCACAGAACAAGATTCCCGTGAAATCTCTGCCCTCTGCCTTCATCGCATCCATCGTCTTCTGGTAGACGTGTTCCTTGCAGAATCTGTCTACATCATCTGTATAAAACGGGCTTGGTGAGAATGTTCCCATTCCACCGGTGTTAAGTCCCTTGTCGCCATCCTTTGCACGCTTATGATCCTGTGCGGATGCCATCGGTTTAATATGCGTACCATCACAGAAACAAAGTACGGATACTTCACGTCCTGTCATGAACTCCTCAATAACGATCTTATCACCGGCTGAACCAAACTGCTTGTCGAGCATCAATGTCTTGACGCCTTCCTTTGCCTCTTCGAGTGTATTACAGATCAATACACCCTTACCAAGTGCAAGGCCGTCCGCCTTCAGTACGATTGGCATCTTCGCTGTTTCCAGATATGCAAGTGCCGCATCTGCATTATCAAATGTCTCATAGGCTGCAGATGGGATTCCGTATTTCTTCATCAGATCCTTGGAAAATGCCTTTGATCCTTCGATGATGGCTGCATTGGCCCTCGGACCAAATGTACGAATTCCGGCATCCATGAACGCATCGGCAACGCCTGCAACCAGCGGATCGTCCGGTCCGACAATTACAAGATCAATCTGCGCTTCTTTTGCAAATGCAACCAGTTTTTCCTTGTCCATAATTGATATATCCACACATTCCGCAAGCTGTGCAATACCTGCATTTCCGGGTGCTGCATAAAGCTTCGTCACTTGTTTGCTCTGACTACATTTCCATGCAATGGCATGTTCTCTGCCACCGCCGCCTACGATAAGTACTTTCATGATTTCCTCCTTTATTCGGTTCTATTCCTATGCTTCACCATTTGCAATCATATTAATGGCTGCCGGAAGTAACTTCCACTCTGCCTCTTCCATCACACGTCTCTGCAGGATCTCCGGTGTGTCTCCCGGTTTTACTTCCACCGCCTTCTGCAGAAGAATCGGTCCTGTATCGGTTCCCTTATCCACATAATGCACCGTCGCACCGGTCAGCTTGACGCCACGGGAAAGTGCCGCCTCATGCACCTTCAAGCCATAATATCCGGTTCCACAAAACGACGGAATCAGGGATGGGTGAATGTTGATAATCTGATTCTCATATTCCTCGATCATCGCTTCCGGAATCACAACCAAAAATCCCGCAAGCACAATCAAATCCGGCTGGTAGGCACGGATTGCAGCAAGCAGTCCTTCATTAAACGCTGCACGGGTCTCGTAATCCTTTGGGGATACAACCTTTGCATCGATGCCTGCTTTCTTTGCACGCTCCAATGCACGCACACCATAATTGTTGCTGATCACGCCGACCAGCTCTGTATTCGTGATCGTACCATCTGCCACAGCATCAATAATCGCCTGCAGATTCGTTCCGCCACCGGACACGCACACGACAACTCTTAGCATAATTCGACTCCTTTTTCTCCTGCCTTTGTCTCACCGATTACCCATGCCTTATCTCCGGTCTTCTCCAAAGCAGCAAGTGTTTTGTCTACATCGGCAGCATCTACAGCAAGCACCATACCGATACCCATATTATATGTGTTGTACATCATCTTCTCTTCAATATCACCGGTCTTTGCAAGAAGCTTAAAGATTGCCGGTACTTCATAACTGTCCTTCTTCACGCTTGCGACGATTCCATCCGGCAGCATACGTGGAATATTCTCATAGAATCCACCACCTGTGATATGGCTGCATCCCTTGATCGTCACGCCGGCTTCTTTCACGCTGCGAAGTGCCTTTACATAGATTCTTGTCGGTGCAAGCAATGCTTCGCCAAGTGTCGTTCCAAGTTCATCATAATACGTAGACAGGCTTTCCTTTGTTATATCAAACACTTTACGCACAAGGGAGAATCCGTTGCTGTGTACACCTGTTGATGCAATACCGATCAAAGCATCGCCCGGCTTGATATTCTGTCCGGTAATCATATCCTTCTTATCGCAGACACCAACTGCAAATCCTGCAAGATCATATTCATCTTCCGGCATCAGTCCCGGATGCTCTGCTGTCTCACCACCGATTAAAGCAGCGTCTGACTGCACGCAGCCCTCTGCAACACCGCCGACAATCGTTGCGATCTTCTCCGGATAGTTCTTTCCACATGCAATATAGTCAAGGAAGAACAGTGGCTCGCCTCCTGCACAGGCAATATCATTGACGCACATTGCAACTGCATCAATACCGATTGTATCATGCTTATCCATCACCATGGCAAGCTTCACTTTCGTTCCACAGCCATCCGTTCCGGATAACAGCACAGGTTCTTCCATGTTTTTGATCGTATCCAGGGAAAATGCGCCTGAAAAACCACCAATATTTGTAAGCACTTCCGGGCGCATCGTCTTCTTGATATGTTCTTTCATCAGTTCCACAGACTTATAACCTGCTTCGATATCAACGCCTGCTTTTTTATAATCCATAATTTTATCCTCCTGTTTGGGAACACCCACTCTACTTTTCATACGCAATAATTATATTCGATATAGAACAGTTTGTAAACCTTGAAAATATGATATTTTTGTGTCGTATTTGTACGAAAATTTATTGAAATTTACATACATATATGCTAATTTTATATGTAAATGTTACTTTTTAAAAAAACTAAAACGGAATGGATTGCTATTTCATTTACATTCATACGCAGGGTCTGCGTATGGAAATGACATTTAAGGGGTGTTACGTATATGGAGAAGAATAAACGTCGGCCAAATATCGGTTTTTTCACTTGTCATCTGGACAACGACTATGCTTACGAGGTTTGTAAGGGTGTTGATTATGCTGCAAAGGAACTTGATGTCAATCTCATCGTGTTCCCGGGCATGTATATGAATGCATCCTACAATGACCCGAAAAATGCACGGTTTGATTATCAATATAATTCGATTTTTTACTATGCATCCAAGCATACGCTGGATGCCTTGATTGTCTCGATCGGTTCGATCGGAAGTTTTCTTTCTGAAAATGATATGATTTCATTTTTAAAGAATTTTGATATTCCGATTCTGACGATTGAGATTGAAGTGCCCGGATATCCATATCTGTATACGGAAGGCAAGACAGGCATGCGGGCCGCCATCGAGCACCTGATTACCGAACACAAGAAAACAAAGATCGGTTTTGTCAGCGGCAGACGGGAAAATGCGGATGCAAAAGAACGATTGGAAACCTATTACCAGGTACTTACCGAACATCATATTCCAATCGACGAAAACCGCATCGTATATGGAAACTTCTCAGAATTTACAGAGGATATCGTAAATAATCTGCTTGACGCAAATCCAGATCTTGAAGCCATTGTATTTGCAAATGATTCCATGGCAATCGGCGGATATAACGCAATCAAACAGCGTGGACTTGAGATTGGCAAAGATATTCTCGTCACCGGTTACGACAACGCACCTGCATCGCTTGTTTTAGATCCACCACTTACGACTGTGCACAACAACATCATCGATATGGGATACCATGCGGTTCACGAAGCGCTGAATCTGCTTTCCAATGGTCAGACAAATGTCAGCATCTTAAATTCCAATCTGATTGTACGTTCTTCCTGCGGATGTGGTGATTTTAAATTAAAAAAAGCGCAGAAACTGAATTCCATTTTTGCAGAGCATGATACGCAGGCAGCAAAAAAATATATTTCGGATTATCTCTTTGGAGATTATAAAAATAACTTTTATTATATAGAACTGACCCAGCGTTTTGCCCCGGTTCTGGATCTTATTTTGGAACCTTTTTCCGACAAAACAATGAATTTTGACATCGTTGCAATCTCAAATCAGATTCTTGCATTGATTGACACTGATTTTATCAAGCTTTATTTCAGCACAGATAAACTGACACATACAATCCGGGAATTATCCCAGCTTTTATGTTTATTGGCAGACAACGAGCACAGCCGGTGCAAAGTCTTGCAGCTTTTCAACCGACTGTATTCTGACATATTGGCAAAATCATCCAATACGCTTTACAACACGGTCCACGAACACAAAGAATCCGTCTGGTCATCGATGTATATTACGAGAGACACACTCACTTACAGCGATGATGAAGAATCCTGTTTCCGTTTGATCATGGAAAAGCTCCAGGATGCACATTTTACAAGTTCTTATATGTATATCTATGAAGATCCAGTCATGTTGCTGCCAGATGGTTCATGGAAGATTCCAAAGACATTATATCTGCAGGCATGCAACAATAACGGTAAGACGGTTTATTTAAACGGAGATGACCGGCTGATTTCTTCGGAAAAAGTATTTTTTAACCAATATACTTCGTACGACCGCCGGAAAACGCTAGTCATCACGCCGCTATTTACAAACAACATCCAGTATGGCTTATTTGTCGGTGAAATCGGAATCGAATATTTTCAGAATATTTATCCAAACAGCCTTCAGCTTGCCATATCCCTGAATTTTATCTCGCTTATGAAACAACAGTTTCTCACGCAGAGCAAGCTTGCATGTTCCGCTGCTGAGTTAAACGAGAAAAACCGTCTTTTAAACCGCTTGTCTATCACAGATGGACTTACAGGCATCAACAACCGCCGCGGTTTTTTAGACAATGTGCAGTCGCACGTCAACTCGTCATACAACGATGGAAAACCTGCCATGCTTCTTTTTGCGGATATGGATAACCTAAAGCAGGTCAACGACCGTTTTGGGCACAAGAACGGAGATTATGCAATCAAAAGCATTGCACATATTTTACAGGAAAGTTTTCATGAAGATGACGTAATCGGCCGGATTGGCGGTGATGAATTCGTTGGATTCTGTTTTTTGGTGGATCCCCATACGCCAGATGATCTGTGCAGTAAAATAAAAGAGCTCTCCACCCAGTTAAATGAAACAAATGGAAAGCCTTATTATGTCGATATCAGTCTTGGTGTATCTACATTCCAGTGCAGTCCGACACTGAACATCGAAGATGTGCTGCACCAGGCAGACAAGTCTCTATATGAACACAAGAAAAACAAACGGAAAGATGTTTTGAAGCCAGTTTAAAAACTGGCTTCATAGATTTCTTTTGTCACATCTGCTTTATTCATCGAATAGATATGTATGCCGGCAACACCATGTTTTTTCAGATCTAGAATCTGATTGACTGCGTATTCAATACCGGCTTTTTTCATGTCTTCCGGATGTTCCCCGTATTTGGCAATCATGTTGCTCATGGCAGGCGGAACTGACGAGCCGGACAAAGTCACACTTGTGCCAAGTTGTTTTGCGGCAGTCACCGGCATGATTCCAGCATGTACCGGAATATGAATGCCTGCTTTCTCCGCTTTCTCCATGAATCTGTAAAATGCCTGATTGTCAAAAAACATCTGTGTAATCAGGCAGTTCAAACCAAGATCCACTTTCTGTTTTAAGTGTGCAAGATCTTCTTCCGACGATTTTGATTCCGGATGTGTCTCCGGATAACACGCACCCGCAAGGAAGAAATCTCCATTTCTCTTAATCTCCGGGATCAGATCGGTTGCGTATTTAAAATATCGGTGGTCAAACTCTTCCTGTGTCATGGATTTTGGTTTATCTCCACGAAGTGCCAGGATATTTTCCACACCTTTTTTCTTAAGTTCAAATAACAACGCCCGCAAGCTGTCTTCATCCATACCAACGGCTGTCATATGGGCGAGCGCTTCAACTTCGCATATGTTCTGTATATATGCTGCAATCGTCGCAGTCTTCTTGCTGTTACTGCCGCCGGCGCCATATGTCACACTGACAAAATCCGGCTTCAGCAATTTTATTTCGTCCAGGGTTTTATAAATCTGGTAGATATCATCATCCCGTTTTGGTGGAAATACTTCACAGGAAAATATAACACCTTTATCTTTTTTTTCTTGAATCATAAGTTTCTCCCTTTTTCTTTTTTCTATATTCTGGTATTTTATTCTTCTTCAGCATCTATATAAGCGGTCCTGCTTTAGCCAAATGATTCCGGATTCGCCATAAGTAACAGTTTTTCATACAACTCAGGTGCCTCTTTTTTCAGGCTTACCGGTTTGAAATCGTTGTTCAAAAAACAATGTGCTGTCATCGCAGTATGTTTGACCCGTTTCATCTCAGAATCATAAATCTTATAGTTGATATAAAACTTATATGCACTCACTTTGTAAATATCCGGAACAACTTTCACTGTTTCTCCAAATTTCACACTCTCTGTAAATTTTTCAGACAGTTCTAAAACCGGAATCATATATCCTGTCTCTTCTAACTTTGCATAAGGCAGACCATAATATCCCATCATATCGATGCGGCATTCTTCTAATATGCGGGCATAGTTTGAATGATGGACAACTCCCATCCGATCTGTCTCGTAATAATGGATTTCTCTCTCATAATATGGATATCGTTTCATACTTTTTTCCTTTTTTCATTTCAATTTTTTTGTTTCTCATCTGGAACCGGTTCCACAGTCACCGCAGCCTGCTTATTCGCGACAGATGTTTCTGTCTGGAGCCTTCGGTTTATGATTTTCTCTGCTTTGCGTTTTGCTTTTCTTCTTTCATCATACAGCTCATTCGACAGAAGATCACTTAACTCCAAAATCTGTGCATAGCGTTCTTCCTTGCTCATCTCTTTCAGATTTCCCATCAATTCCGCTTTGTTTTCTTCTACAATCTTTGTCTTTTCTTCCAGAATATTTACCATCTGTTCATATTGCTTACGGATCATCGCATACGAGTCTGTAAGCAGATCGTTGACTTCTGTGAGCATCTCATCCGTATAAATCAGAGAAGCTGCGTAGATATCTCCGGCTGTACGCAAAGATTCTCGTTCATCCGGTTCAAGGTCGCCCGGATGAAACGCCGGAACTGTTGACAATCGTTTTGTTACGCGTATGCGGCTCGCATTTTTTTCAGCTTCCGTCACAATCTCTTCCGCTTCCTTCTTTGCTTCCGTCAGAATTTTTCCTTTTCTATCATTGACATCCCGGTAAATTTTCAATTCGCCCTGCACAATATTTGCCAGTTCCTTCAACATCCGGATTGTATCTTCTTTATTGATCAGCACTTTTCCGGCTGCAAACGGAATACTCCGTCCATTTTCCACACGATCAAGCAATTGTTCAATAATCTGCTCCGTTCTTCCATTTTCCATTGTATTATCCGCTTTCTTTTTCATTTCTTGTCCAAACATTCTTTAATATACAGTTTTTTTATTCTGATTTCAACCTGTTTTCATTGATTCCAAGTGGAAATGCAACAAAGCTCCACATATGTTCATCCTTTTCTTCCATCTGGAATGTCCCATCTAACTCTTTTACCAGATGACACACGCTCCGGATACCAATCCCGTGCTTTTCTTTATCTTTTTTTGATGTTAGCAATCCCGGGTTCCCTGCAAGGACAGAATGCTGAATCGCATTCGAAATATTGATATAATACATTCCTTTTCTTTCATACATATCAAGAGTAATGTTTTTATCCGCAATCTGCGCAGTCGCTTCGATTGCATTGTCCAGTAAATTTGCCAATATAACCGCCACATCCATCGCCTTTTCCTTTGGCACAATCCCACTAATACGCATGTCAAGCTGGATATTTTTTCCGGCTGCTATATTTGCTTTGTCATTCAAAACTGCATTGATTTCACCGCTCGTCATGTATTGCACGATCTGATATTGCAATTTTTGATTCACAATCTCGGTGATTCTCTTTTTTGCTTCTTCTTGCTCGTTGTTCTCGAGCAAGCCAAGAATTACCAGCAAATACGATTTCAAATCATGATTCAACATCCGTGTCTGATCATAAATTGCATTTACCTTCGCATACATCTCACTTTTCTGTTCCAATTGCATCTGATAAATTTTGTTTCTTTCTTCCGATCGTTTTGCGCTCCGCCCCGACCATATACAGAGTGCAACCACTGTACTGGTGACTAAAAAAACTGTTATGAACAAAACAACAAGTGTATCTTTTTTATATTCGTACGCCGGATCAGACAACACAACCATCAATATGCATGTGAATCCAATAGACAAAGCCAGAACTAACATCCATACAATCTTCTTAAGAAATTCCACGCAAAAACCTCCTGACATACTCTGCATGTACTGCTTTAACATGTTCCGCCTGTTTCCGGCTAACCGGGACAGATTCCCCGTTGTCAAGGCAGATTTTCTGTGAAGTAATCGAATATATTTTTCTTAAATTGACCAGATAACTGACATGTGTCCGCACAAATCCCAATCGTTCCAGCTTTTGCTCAAAATCAGCAATTTTCGCACGTACCGTTTCAACTGTCTTATCTGTTTTATGTATTTTTACATAATGGCCTTTGCTCTCGAGATACATTACATCTTTTACCTGAATCTGAACCTGATCAGCCTTCAAATCCACTTCGCAGAACAAAAGCTGGTCTTTAATTTCGGTAGTCACATTTTCCAATGCTTCCGGAAGTTCTGTTTTCAGGCATTTCTTCCTGATAAAACGAAAAGGGCTGTATTGAATCGCCTCAAATACCAAATCTTCCCGATTTGTCACAAATATAATATTGATGGAATGCGACATTGTTTCCAAACATCTGGCAATATCCATCCCGCTGACACCGGGCATATCAATATCCAGGAATAATATCTGCATGTTCAAAACTTCATCGATATCTTTCATAAGGTCATTTCCGGACAGATACCGTTTGGTTTCATATCCCCAGCCACCCAAAGCAGGAGCAGAAGATGCAATCTCCCGCTCCATCATTTCTAAATCATCAATATTATCATCGCAAAGCGCCATTTTTACTATCATAACTCATCAATACCTGTTGTTTATTCTATATAGCTTACAAGATCTGCTGTTTCCTTTCTTGGTGTCGGATCTGGAGCAAACTTCGGAAATCCAATTGGAATTACAGCCACAACAGACTTTCCCTCCTCGAGTCCGATTGCCTGTGCAACCTTGGCATCATCAAACACGCCCATGATGCAGCTTCCAATTCCCTTTTCATATGCGGCAAGGGAAAAGCTCATGGCAGCAACACCTGCATCAAACATCTCCCATCCGGTTCCTTTTCCGGTCGAGAAGCTTCCATCCTTTTCATACCCGCATCTGCCATTTACCTGTGTTAAAATCACAAGGTTTTTGCATTTTGACAATGTCTTTGCATTGTACTCAAACCCAAGCACACAGTTTTCGCAGATGTTTTTTATGACATCTTCGTTTTGCACTAACACATAGCGGACTGTCTGTGTGTTTTTCCAGGAAGGAGCCGTCTTCGCAAGATCGATAATTTCTTCAAACAACGCATGGTCAACTAATTCATCCGTAAAACGTCTCACACTTCTTCTTGTCTTTAATCCTTCTGCTAATTCCATTCTCTTGTCCTCCTAAAAATATATTTTACTTGAATCCATATTCAAGTTATGGTACTCTAATCACTGCGTAAGTCAGATAAGTGATTGCGGCTGCCTATATGGCAGGTGAGGAAAGTCCGGGCTCCATAGGGCAGGATGCCGGATAACGTCCGGTGGAGGTGACTCCCAGGCTAGTGCAACAGAAATATACCGCCACCTTCAGGTGGTAAGGGTGGAAAGGCGAGGTAAGAGCTCACCGCTGTTTTGGTAACAAAGCAGGCTCTGTAAACCCCATCCGGAGCAAGACCAAACAGAAAACGATACAGCTGCCCGCTGTGTTTTCAGGTAGGTCGCTTGAACCTTGTGGTAACATAAGGTCTAGATAGATAATCACTCTCGACATAACCCGGCTTATCGTCTGACTTACGTTTTTTATTTATACGTCAAAACATCCGCCACCGACAAACTCTCTAAGGATAGAATTCATCGGAATATTCGTCACTTCCAATCCAAGGAAATAATCCAGGAACTTTAATAACCGTTTTGCTTCATAGTATTCTTCCGAATCCTTTGGTACCGAGAACAAAAGCGGCTCCGCATACTGTTTGATCACACTAAGCTCATAGATCAGCGCAGAATTAAACATGACATCCGCTTCCTCTTGGAACGGGAAAATATATTTTTCTTCGCCGCGTCGGACAGATGGCCACATTGCGATTGTTTCCTGCGCATCGTTCCCCCTGGTTCTTGCATCCCGCACAATTCTGCGGATCAGTCTTCCATCGGTCGTCGGGATCCGGTTATGATCATCAATATTAATCTGTGTCAATGCACTGATGTAGATTTTGAATTTGCTTTCATCCGGAAGTCCACTTGTCATAAGCGGATTCAATGCATGGATTCCTTCCGCTACCAGTACATCTCCATCATTTAATTTCAACTTTTTGCCTTTATACTCTTTTCTTCCCTGCGTAAAATTAAACGTCGGTATCGGAACAGTCTCACCGGCAAGCAGTTTTTTCATATCAGAATGGAAAAGTTCAAGGTCCATTGCTTCAATACATTCAAAATCATAGTTTCCGTTTTCATCCTTCGGCGTGTGCTCCCGATCAACAAAATAGTTATCGAGCGCAAGCGGATACGGGCGAAGTCCATGTGCCCGAAGCTGAACGCTTAACCGATGGGAAAATGTTGTCTTTCCGGATGAACTCGGTCCCGCGATCAGAACAAGCTTCTTCCCTCCGGCGCGGACCATATCTGCAATCTGTGCAATCTGTTTTTCCTGAAGCGCTTCCTGCACAAGCATCAGTTCCCGGATCTCTCCGTTTGTAATGCACTCATTCAACTGTCCGACATTGCTGACATCGAGGGTCTGGCTCCATTCATCCGAAGTTTTCAACACATGGAACAATTTTTCCCGCGGTTCAAAATCCGGAATAATCTCCGGTTCTTCTTTCGTTGGTGTCATCAGCATAAATCCGGTTGCATATGGCACAAGATCGTAACAGGTAATATATCCGGTCGAAGGAACCATATATCCATAAAAATAATCTTCATAATCTTCAATACTATACAGGTTCGCCTTGGATACACGTCGATAACGGAACAGACGTTCCTTGTCAAAACGACCCTGCTTCGCAAACCGCTGCACAGCCTCCTCTGTTGACACAGACTGTTTTATGATTGCAACATCCTTACGCACAAGTTCGTTCATCCGGTTTTTCACCTGAAAGAGCATTTCTTTTGTAACCGGTATTTCCTCCGATATCATCTTGTCATCTTCACGCTTATTTTTTAGAAGGCGGCAGTAATATCCCTTTCCGAGTGAATACATCACTTTCACTGTATATCCGCTGCCCATGACATCAAAAAATGCCTTCACCATAAGGAATGTAAGACTACGTTTGTAAGTATCCATACCGATTACGGATGTTTTTTCTACAAGTTTTAATTCAACATCACGATCAAGCAATTTCGCGAGCTCGCACAGTTTCCGGTTGCAAAACGCAAGTACGTATTTTTTCTCATCTTCCGCCATATGCGCATGTATAAATTCCGTGATTGCGGAGAATTTATCCACATCGTAAACCTTCCCATTCATTGTGATTTTAATTTTTTCCATGCCCTACACACTCCTTTCGCTTTCCACCCGGATTAAACAATCGAAAATGGCACACCCATATTTGCAATTTCAATCTCGAGACCCGGATCATACCCTTTTATATAGTCGTACATTATATGCATAAAAATCTGTTCTAACCCATAATGAGACGCATCAATAATATCCACACCAAGTTCCCCGGCATCTAACCCTTCATGGTGACCGATATCCCCTGTGATCAGGCATTCTGCTTTTTTCTCGGCAGCAACATCAATCACGCTTCTTCCCGACCCTGGGCAGATGGCTATTTTTTCTATGGCTCTGTCAGGTTTTCCATACATTATCACATTTTTTAAACCAAATTTCCGTTTGACGTATTCTGCCAGGGAAGCATTTGTCATCGGCTGTTTCAAATACCCCACCTGACCAATTCCTTCTCCATCTTTTGTCTCTTCCAGCACTTCTGTATTTTTCAACTCCAGCATACGCGCAGTTTCCCGTGCCATACCTCCAATTGTATCAAAATTCGTATGCATGGCATAACAGGCAATCCCATGTTCAGCCAAATCTAATATTTTTCTACCCAATACCGTCTCATCGTTGATCCGATCCACACGTCCGAATATCATAGGATGATGGGAAACAATCATATCTGCGTGTTCATTTATAGCCTTTTCAATGACTTCGATTGTTACATCGACCGTCAGTAAAACCTTATGTATTTCTTTTGTTTTCCTGCCAACAAGCAGTCCGACATGATCCCACTCCATTGCATACTCTGTTGGGGCTTTCTTTTCCAATATACGAATTAATTTCTCGCAAAGCAACACTCTCATCTCCTGTTCAAAATATCTATTATATTATGTAGCAAGTCGATTTCCTGTTCGAGTTCTTCTGTCCTTTTTTTTGCAGAATCTGTCTGACTGCCCTGTAAAGTCTGATAGATTTGACACTTCTTTTCTACCTCACGAGTCAAAAAGCGGTCAAGCAATACATTTTTTTCACGAATCAGCACTGGTCCATACAACAATTCTGCGCGTGTCATATGCATATCTGTCGTTTGTTTCTTTGCCTTGATTATTGTGTAATACTTCCCTTCTTCAAGCAAAAAATGTTCATCGCATATTTGATATCCATGTTCTTCCAGGCACAATCGCAAGACATCCAGCTCCGATTGTGGTTGTAAAATCAATCCAATCCCGGCTTCAAGGTGGATATGTCCCGCCATCAGGATGTCCCGCATCAGCTTTCCACCCATACCAGCTATCACAGCCCAGTCTGCCTCTCCGACTTGAAGATTATCAAATCCATTTGAAAGCCTGGTCTCTACACTTTTTTCAAACCCATATTCCATAAGATTTTTCTGTGCGATATCCAAAGGTCCGCGTCGTACATCCATCGCAACCACATGTCTTGCAAGTTTTTGTTCTATACATGCCATTGAAACAAACGCATGGTCACAGCCAATATCAGCCACGCAGCCGATTGTTCCATATCTGTCTTTCTCATCGCGCAGCATATCCAGAATTCCCTGCATACGCAGGGATAACGGGATTTTGACAGTATCTTGTTTTGTATTATTCATTAGCATCCAGGTAATCCTTTAACTTTCTGCTTCTGCTCGGATGTTTCAGTTTACGAAGCGCTTTTGCTTCAATCTGACGAATACGCTCTCTTGTAACCTGGAATTCCTTGCCAACCTCTTCCAACGTTCTTGCACGGCCATCATCCATGCCAAACCGCAGGCGAAGAACCTTTTGTTCTCTCTCTGTCAGTGTGTCAAGCACTTCGTTCAACTGATCCCGAAGCAGGTTGCTTGCTGCAGCTTCTGCCGGTACCGGGACATTCTGATCCTGGATGAAATCTCCAAGATGGCTGTCTTCCTCTTCACCGATTGGAGTCTCCAGCGATACCGGTTCCTGTGAAATCTTTAATATCTCACGGACACGATCAACCGAAATATCCATCTCTGCTGCAATTTCTTCTGGCAACGGTTCCCTTCCAAGCTCCTGAAGGAGCTGTCTGGATACGCGAATCAATTTGTTGATTGTCTCAACCATATGAACCGGGATTCGGATTGTTCTCGCCTGGTCCGCAATTGCTCTCGTGATTGCCTGACGGATCCACCATGTAGCATACGTACTAAATTTATATCCTTTTTCATAGTCAAACTTTTCAACTGCTTTGATCAGACCAAGATTTCCTTCCTGAATCAGATCCAAAAACAACATACCACGTCCGACATAACGCTTTGCAATGCTGACCACCAGACGAAGGTTTGCCTCTGCAAGCTTCTGCTTTGCTTTTTCATCGCCCTGTTCCATCCGCTTTGCAAGCTCAATTTCTTCCTCTGCTGTCAAAAGCGGTACCTTTCCGATTTCCTTCAAATACATACGAACTGGATCTTCAATGCTGACGCCATCCGGAACAGACAAATCAATCTTCTCCACATCAATATCTGCATCCTCCGGATCTTCGAGGATCATATCATCTAAAATCTCATCATCATCTTCGGTCTCAGACAAAACTGCAACATGATGCTCATCAAGATAATCAAAAATCTTTGTCATCATATCTGTCGTCAACGCTATATCCGGTTTGCCTGCAAAATAATTGACAATCTCATTGTCAAACAGTGTATTGTCATTTTTCTTTGCCATCTCAACCAGGTTTTCAAGATGCTCCTTCATCTGTTCTGAAGACAATATATTGGCATCTTCCGCATTCTTGGCTGTGTTTTTGGTCGTCTTTGTTGTCTCTTTCTTTGTCATTTCTTTCTTCGCTGCCTCTTTCTTTGTTGTCTGTTTCTTTACCGCCTGTGTTGTATCAGTCTTGGTTTCCTGTACATTTTTCTTTTTTACTTCTGTATCTGCAACATTTTTTGTCATATTTGTTCCATCCTTCCATTGTGCTTATATTCTATCCATTCTTTAATGATATATGCATTTTCGCCAATTTTCCCTTTTCCGCAATCACCTGTGGCAATTTTTCGGGATTGGCCGCAATATTTGCAAGTTCATAGTCAATCCGTGCAATCTTGACTTTTCGTACCAGTTCATTGACCGCTTCTTCCTTTTCGTCTTCCGGTATCTCAAAATCAAGTTCTGTCTGCAGGATTTTTGCAACCAATCGCTGTTTTTCAATATCCTCAAACAGGTTGACGATAGCCGCCGGGTTTACCGAGCCTGTCTCTTTGTATTGATCAAACAGTTTCTTTGCGACTGTATGATAATCTTCATCTATAAAATCATCTTCCGTAACGATCCCATCAAGTGCCTGAAATAAATACGGATTTCCAACCATCCACGTGAGAAGTAATCGTTGCGGCTGGGTTTTCGCATCCGCTTCTTTTTCCTCCCTGCTTTGTGGCGGTGACTGCGACGAAGTTCCTCGCACTTCCACGAAAGTTTCATCTGCATCCGGTTTTGATGCCATTCCAATCGTTCCATACTTTGTCACAATCGCTTTCAAATCATCCGGATTTAAGTTATATTTCTCGGCCACTGCATCGATATAACTATGTCTTACGACCGGTTCTTCAAGCTGTGCCAGCCTCTTTGCCGCATCTTTGACAAACCGGATTTTTTCTTCCGGATCTTTCAGATTATATGCAGCAGCAATACTGTCAATCTCAAATACAATCCCGGTCACTGCATTCGCAATTCGCTCTTCAAATGCTTCTTTGCCAAGGTTATGGATAAATTCATCCGGATCTTTGTAAGGTTTTAAGTCAATCACACGGGTTGCAATGCCAGCCTCCCGCATGATACCAATCGCTTTCATCGTAGCTTTTCGACCGGCACCATCGCTGTCATATGCCAGATATACTTCATCCGTGTACCGTTTTACAATCGTTGCATGTCCCGTCGTAAGTGCCGTTCCCAGCGAAGCAGCCGCATTGTCAAATCCAGCCTGGTGCATCGCAATCACATCCATGTATCCTTCACATAGGATGATTCCTCGTCGTTTGGACCTCCGCGCAATATTCATCGCAAAGAGTGTATGGCTTTTATCAAAAACCGCTGTTTCTTTCGTATTGATATATTTCGGAAGTCCGTCGCCAAGCACTCGTCCGCCAAAGCCAACAACCTTTCCGTTGATATCCAGAATCGGCACCATGGCACGATTCCAGAACATATCCTGTCCACCTTTTTTTTCATCGATACGAACCAGCCCAGAATCCTTCATCTGGGCATCTGTATATCCATTTTTCTTCAAATACATATACAGATCATTTGCATATACATTGGCATATCCGAGTCCAAACCGTTGAATCGTATCATCAGAAAATCCACGCTCATGATAATATGCAAGCGCATGTGCCCCTGACGGTGTTTTGGTAAGCATATAATTGAAATACACAGCAGCGGCCTTGTTCATCTCTTTCAATACGGTCTTATAATTTTCTTTCTGCCGCTGTTCTTTGGAATAATCCTGCTCCGGAAGTACGACCCCCGCCCGTTCTGCCAGCATCTTTATCGCTTCTGGAAATGAATAATTCTCGTACTCCATCACGAAAGTCAGAACATTTCCACCTACACCACATCCAAAGCAATGGTACATCTGCTTGTCCCGATTCACATGAAAAGAAGGTGTCTTCTCATGATGAAACGGGCAGCATGCCATATAGGAATTTCCACGTTTTTTTAATGTAACGTAGCTGCCAATCACATCCACAATATCATTCCGGCTGCGTACCTCTTCAATTATATTTTCTGAATAATACAAAACTACTTCACCTGTTTCTTATACAAACTTTATTCCTTACTCCACGATTTTGGAATAAAGATTTTCTTCGCCATATCAATCGCATAATTATCAGTCATCCCTGCAATATAATCGCAGATGACTGTCTCTTTCAATTCTCCCTGCTCAATAAACATCCTATATTCTTCCGGAAGCCTTTCTTCATGCTCCATGAATTCCTCATACAACATACCAATCAGACGTTCCGCTTTCACCTCTTCACTTTTTGCAACCGGATTCGTATATAAATCCCGAAACATGAATTTGCGAAGTTCTTGAAATGCTTCCTGATATTCCTGTGGCAATATAATATCGTCTATGTCCGTGCTTGCAGTGACTACCGTATGTATGAGCGTATTGATTCGATCCCGGGTATTATGTCCCAGAAGATTCGTACAAGCGTCAGGAAGCATATCCTCTGTCAAAATTCCCGCCCGGATGCCATCATCTATGTCATGATTTACATACGCAATTTTATCTGACAGACGAACAATCTTTCCCTCAAGTGTTGCCGGAACACATCCGCTTCTATGATTCAGTATTCCATCCCGAACTTCCCATGTCAGGTTCAGTCCTTTTCCATTTTTCTCTAATCGTTCTACTACACGTATGCTCTGTTCATTGTGGCAAAACGGTTTTGTTGTATATTTCGATAGCGCACGCTCCCCAACATGTCCAAAAGGTGTATGTCCCAGATCATGTCCTAGCGCAATTGCCTCTACAAGATCTTCATTCAGATACAGACTTCTGGCAATCGTTCTGCCAATCTGAGCAACCTCCAGGGTATGCGTCAATCTTGTCCGATAATGATCTCCTCCCGGTGACAGGAATACCTGTGTCTTATGTTTCATGCGCCGAAATGACTTCGAGTGTATAATTCGGTCCCGATCCCGCTGAAATTCCGTGCGCAAATCACATTTTTCTTCTGCCCTGTCTCTTCCTTTCGATTCATCTGCAAAGCATGCACATGATCGAAAGATCTCGTGTTCTCTTTTTTCCAGACACTCCCGAACGATCAATTCAAACCTCCTATATCCTGTAAAAGTCTATTTACCCATACAATAATATTATTCCACAATTCTTTCTTATTCCCTTTTTTTCTTTAAAATTTTTTATTGCATTACAAAAACACAGGTGCAGATAACCTGCTGTTTTATAACAGCAATCCTATCTGCACCTGTGTTTTTTCTCTACTCTATATTGTTTTATAATCAACCTGTTACTGAATCAAATTATTATTCTCAAGATCCGCAGCCAGATAAGAAAGATCATAATCCGCCCATACAGTTCCTTCCATATCCTTCTCCGTATCTACCTCTATTGTGCTGAGCCACTGCTGTTCCAAACTTTCAAACTGATCATCCACTACATCGGATGCAACTGCATACGCATAACTGTCAAGCAGATCCTGATCATGATCTGTCTTCACATACAAGACAATATATCCAAGATTATTCTCTGTGATTTCAGAACATTCACCGGCTTTCAGATTCTCCAGCTGTTTGTTCATATTCTCAGAAAACGCACCAACATAGCCGGACATCTCCTGACTATATTTGTCAACTCCATACTTTGTCAAAAGCTCATCAACGTCCCCACCATTTTCCAATTCTTCAATCATCTTCTGGGCATTCGCATATGCATCCTTCTTCTCGTCCTCCGGCAATGCAATATAGCTGCCGTCTGTATCGGTTGCAGGATTATCGTTCTCATCCGTCTCAACAACCGGGAACACGATATATTTCAACACCATAAAATTGTAATCTTTGCACTTCTCCTGAACATCAGCGGTTGCTTTCTTACCCATATCATTTCGAATATCATTTTCGAACTTTGATACATATGTCTGCTCTGTAAATGCTCGTTCAATCACTTCATCAGAGATACCATATTTATCTCGAAGTGCCTGCGGCACCTTACTCTTAAAGTTCTCGATTGTTGTATTAATCTTTTCTTTATCGTCATCTGTCAGTTCCACATCATTATGCTGTGTTACATCATACAGGATTTTTGTCGTTCGAATCAAAGACAGGACACCATCCTTGCAAGTATCCGGATTTGCTTTTACTGCAGCCTCTGTACCCTTGTTCATCATTAAATACTGCATCGCATAGAACATCAATTCATCCATATAGATGTCGTAATCTCCGATTACCATAGCCTTCGTCTTCGAAGCATCTTCCTGAGACATCCCACCACCCTTTGTCAAAGCGTTCTTGTCTTTACTCAATCCATTCGAGCAACCGGTCAGCATCGCAGCTGTCATACTTACTGTCAGTACTCCAACCACGAATCTTTTTATTGCCTTTTTTAATTTCATTTTGTCCTCCATCTATTACAACGTGCATATTCACGTCTGTATTCTCTTGTACTGCTCTATTTTAGTTTACTTTGTATATATAGTCAACCGCTTTCACAAAATATACATAAAAAAAGGATCGTCCGAAGACGATCCTTAAAGTTATCGTAAAAAGTAATAATTACTCCTTTACACCACCAAGAGCAACACCGGCAATGATGTACTTTGACAATGCAAAGTATACGATGAAGATTGGCAATACCGTCAGACACAGGCCAAGGTAGATAATACCATAGTCAGATCTGAACTGTTCTGAACGAAGAGCCATAATAAACATAGGCAATGTCTTCTTCGCTGTATCTGTCAACATCATGGATGGTGTGTACAAGTTGTTCCACGAACCAATGAAAGCAAAGATAGCCTGTGTAGCCATAGCCGGCTTCATCAAAGGCAATGCAATCTTGTTAAATGTAGAGAACTCACCAGAACCATCAATTCTTGCTGCCTCAACGATTTCTACTGAGAATCCTGTCTGCATATACTGCTTCATGAAGAAATATGTAGATGGAGCTGCTGCTGCAGGAATAATCAGTGGCCAATATGAATCATAAAGACCAATCTTAATCATGAACTGCATGAAACCGATGATAGATACCTGTGCAGGAATCATCATGATAGCCATAATGAAGGAATGAGCAGCATTCCTCAGCTTGAAGTTATATACTGTCAGACCATACGCAGTCAATGTTGAAATATAAACCTGAAGAAGTGTTACAGGAACAGAGATGATCGCACTGTGAAGCATAGCGCCCCATACAGAAGTACCAACTCCTGATGCCTTTGCATTCAAATTCTTAAAGTTTGTTGAAAGCTGTGAAAACGCATTCGACTTTGGTAACAAATGCAATCCTGCCTTGATTGTGTCTGAATCAAGTGTTGCATTAATTATCATAATGTAGAATGGTAAAATACTCATAACACACAAGAGTACGCAAATAATCGTTCTGAAGATCTTAATGCCTCTTATCTTAGCTGAGTAACTTGCATCTATATCTGCTGATTTTTTAGCCATTATCCGCGCACCCCCTTATCTTACCACAGCATGTCTCTGCTTTGGCTCTCTCTCTTTTGTAAGAGCGAAGAACAAAAGACTGATTATCATTGTAACTACGAACAATACCATAGACGCCGCTGCTGCCTTACCATAATCCTTCGATGTGAATCCAAGGAACTTAATCCACATGGTAATTGTCTCAGATGCGAAGTTTGGCATACCGTTGAAGGATGCATCGACATTGAACAGTGACGGAATATCGTACATCTGCAAACCACCGATACATGATGTAACCAAACTGAACTGAATAATCGGCTTCAACAGTGGAAGTGTGATGTAGAAGAACTGCTGTTTTCCACTTGCACCATCCACCATGGCTGCTTCGTAAAGCGAAGGGTTAATACCCAGAATACCTGCAATCAATACAATCATCGTATTACCATACCACATCCAGAACTGCATGAAAGCAATCAATCCGATTGTCTTTCCCGGGCTCTCCATGATATGTCTGTCTCCAATCATCTGTGCGATTGGACCGTTTGCACTAAACAAACTGTAGAACAATACGGCGATAGAAGATGCTGTAATGATATTCGGCATGAACATCATAATCTTGAAAGCGCCCTGTCCTTTGAGTTTTACGACTGTATCTGTAAACCACGAAGCCAGAAGCAAAGCCAACAGCATCTGAGGAATGAAGTTCAGAACCCAGATCTTAATCGTGTTGCCGATAGACTGTACGGCTTTGTTGTTAAACCAATGGGTTACAACCAGCTTACCATCAGCACCCTTCTTTGCATCAGAAAGAACGAGGATATAGTTCTTAATACCATTGAAGTTTGGTCCCTGGAACTTACCAAGTTTAACCTGATAATACTCTACAAAGCTAAGGTACACTGTGTAAATCAACGGATACAGCTGGAACAAAAAATAAACTAAGAAGAATGGCAGAATGAAGAAATATCCATACTTGCCATATTCGACTGTTTTTCTCTTCATATTTTACTTCCCCAACCTTTTCATAATTTTCAAATTTCTTACACGCACCCCGCTAGACATTTTATAAGGGATGCCTTCCGGTATCTCTTATGAAATGTCTAGCAGTGCCCGAATGTCTTTTTTTAAATTATGCACCGGGCGGACCCGGTGCATAACCATTAGTTCTTATAGATACTAAACTCTTGAATTGCCAATAGATTACTCTACTGTAAGGTTCTGATATGCATCTCTGATAGAAGACTTAACAGCCTCAACAGCATCATCGATTGTAGCAAGCTCGCCTGAGTTGTAAGATGATGAAGCGTTATCAAGGAAACCGTTCATTGTTGAATCGTACTCTGTAGCGTTCTTAACGTCGATCTTCTCAGCGTTAGCCATGAATACAGGAACTGGATCCTCGCCGCCAAGTACCTTAGAAGCGCCCTTACCGTCATCTGTAATCTTCTGCATTACGTTCTTGTTGTTTACATAGTCAAGTGTCTCTGCTGAAAGCTTGTAAAGAACATCCTCATCAGCACACAATGTATACATAACAAGTGCAGCAAGTTCCTTGTTAGGACAAGCATCTGTTACACCAAGATATGTACCGCCCCAGTGGTAAGAAACAGGGCCCTGGCACATGTTGAACTTACCTTCGATATCTGTACCCTCTGCCTGAGCACCAAGTGTCCAGTACAGGAACCATGTACAACCGAACCATCCAAATACATCACCAGTTACATCTGAATACCAGCCATCTGTCCATCCAGCGTTGTTGTTTGTGTATTCACCATCGTAAAGTTTCTTAGCGAACTCCATGTACTCAACATAAGCATCATCGAAGTTTACTGTGTCACCCTCTACCCATGGCTTAGCCTTGTTGTCAATGATAGGTGTCTTAGCATCACCAGGACCAGAAAGAATCTTGTAACCAGCTTTCTTCAGCTCTTCTGCTGTAGTAAGGAATGTATCCCAATCCTTAACCTTCTGCTGGATATCATCAGGATCTGTTGTTCCGAATACTTCATCAGCGATATCTGTTCTGTAGATGAAACATCCAGGTGTTGCCTGCCAGCACATACCCTTGAGCTTGCCATCGATTGTAGCGTAGTCAATTGTATACTGATAAGCACCTGAGTACATATCTGCTGTGATACCAAGATCTTCAACAGGTACGATAGCATCTGAAGCCAAGAAGTACTTAGCTACAGCATCATCACAAGCGATGATAGAAGGAACCTTCTCACCACCAGTTGCGATAGCATTCTCGATAGCTGTCTTGTACTCATCAGAACCACCGCCGAGACCAAGGTTCTCATACTTGATGAGATCAGCATACTGTGGATACTTATCCTTTACATACTGAAGTCTATCACCAAACTCTGTGTTCCATGAGTAGCAGTAAATAGGATCGCTATCTTCTGCTGGCATTGGAAGTGCAACCTCTGCGTTTGATGCTGAAGCATCATCTGCTGTTGCATCATCTGCTGTTGCTGCCTCTGTTGTTGTTGCCTCTGTTGTTGTTGCCTCTGTTGTTGTCTCTTCCTTCTTGTCGCCACAAGCTACAAGTGAAAGACCCATTGCAAGTGCCAAAGACAATGCTACGGCTTTCTTAAACTTTTTCACAAAAAAACCCTCCTTTTAATGTGTATTTTCCGTCTTTTCAATCGTCGAATTATCCGTTCCGTAAAAAATCCCATATGCAAGTCCCTCAAAAATCAGTATTGCGTATGTGCAATATTCACAGTTCTTCCAATTACATACGATTCAAAATGACTTTCGAACCTTTTTTAGCAGTTATTTTTTACTGCCGGTTCCTAGTTAATTGTGAAATATCGCAGTATTCATCACCGCGACTAAGGTAATTATAGGACATATTTAACAATTATGCAAGCACTTTTTCATTTTTTTACGGTTTATTTGTACAGTTTTACCATAAATCGAGACTACACGTCTTTACTTGTCTAATCCTTGTACAAAATCACGGATTTTCTGTGCAACTGTTTCCGGATCGTACGTGTATAATCTGGAAGGTCCGGAGATCTCTTCAACAGCAACATTCTTATATTTCTCATAGATTGCTTTTTTGTCCGCATTAAATTCTTCCACATATCCCACTTCTGCTTTTCCCTGCGTGAGTGCATCCGTGTCTGTACCATACACTTCTTCTAAGGCCGCATCGTACTCTTCTTTTACATCTGAATCATCATTAATATATGGTTCCATCAGCGGGTTGGCAAGAATAAACAGCATCGGTGTATTCTCCGGCCATCCCGTCTCTTCCACCTTCTTTGCATTTGCAATCGTCTGTAAGTCTTCTTCATACATACCGGATGTATAGAATCCTTTTGAGATTAATGCTTTTCTGACCACCATCTGTTTTTCTGTATAAACCGCACCGATATTATCCGGATATACACTTTTTACAAAACGATGGCCGCCGATCTTCGAGAACAGTGTCATCAGATAATTCAGCGCACCGCAATACTGTTCCTCTGTGATTCCGTCAAACTCCTCCGCAATGGAAATATTGATTCCGGTGACCGCCTTCACTTCTTCCGGATACTTATCCGCCCAATATGTGGCTTCCAGTCCGGCGATTCCATTCGGAACAAGAATATACGGACCATCAACACCGGCTTTCTTCAGCGCCTGTCTTGTCTCTTCCACAATACTGTCAATATCTTTTCCAGTCTTTGCATTCTCACTGAATCCATATCCACTCCGATCCACATATGCAAGCCTGTAATCCTGAAGCTTTGCAAACAGCGGCTGCAACGCAATTGAATCATCAGTGATTCCGTTGCTGTGAATAAACACGAGTGTATCTTCCGCTTCCGGATTTCCCGTAACAACTGTATGCAGCTTATGTCCGTCAACTTCTACCATCTCTCCGGGTGCCTGCAGATATCCGCGTTCTTCCGCCAGTTTATTATTATGATTGATATAAACACCGGTGATGATAAGTACATTTACAACCAGTATCACAATCATCAATATCAGAATCACCTTGAAAAATTTATGTAAAAATCCTTTGAAGGTTTTCTTCTTCCCCCGTTGCACCTGTGCCAGATTCGGTTCCTGCAGCTTCTTTCCCGTTTCTTTCCCGTTTTCGGTCTCTTTTTGATGTTCCATCTTATTTACAAATCCTTTCTGCTATAGAAATATACATACTTCTATATCATAATTTAGAACGCGTAAAATGTAAATAGCTTGAAAAGTTTTCACATTTTTTCACAATTTTTTATTAGGACGTAACGCAAGTCTATGCTATAATTGACAACATATGAATTTATCCGCAATATCATCTGTACTGCATATGTATAAATACACAGAAAGGAACAACGCTTACATGAGTGAACAAAATAATACTCCACAGGTAAATTCTCAGCCTGTAACACAGGATCAGGAAAATACAACAGCCGGAACCGGTCAGGAAGTAACTTTCAAAACAGAAACAATTCCTTCCGAGCCGGCTGTCGAACACGAGGACAATCTGGAAATCCAGAGTCTTCGTTTTTTTGCAAGGCAGCGTGCCAAAAGAGCAAAACTGAAAAAAAACATGGAAGGCATGAGCGGATTCGAGAAATCCAAATATATTTTTTCATATTATAAATGGAAGATCCTCATCACCTGCGTCATCTTGGGCGTCTGTATTGCACTCCCGCTTACCATATACAAAAATACACGCCCGATTGCAATCTCTTATGTGATCGTAAATGCCGAAGATCCGAAAGCGGTTGATACAAGTTTTGTGGACGACTATATCCAGACCTTCCATATCAAAAAGCCATATCGTACAGCCTGCGATTTGGATGTGCACTTAGACAAGGAAACCTACCTGAAAGAATTCAGCCAGAATATGAATGCTTCTGATTATACAGAGCTTCCTATGAAATGTTACAACGGTTTTTACGATGTGATTATCATGGATAAAAAGGGAATGGAATATTGTGGAATGCAGGAAATTACATATCCACTGAAGAAATATCTTCCCGCGGACATCTACACGCTCGTAGAAGACCGCGTAGTTGAAACAGCCGGTTATGATGGTTCTGTTGTACCTTTTGCAATCGATATCAGCGATACAGATTTTGCCAAAAGTTTAAACCTCGGATACGACGATGTGTATATCGGTTTTCCGGGCAACACCGACCAGAATTACAAAAATGCCAAGCGTATGCTCAAATATATTCTGAATCTCGATATCGATACCGAAACAACGTATTGATTCCATATATCCGGTTACAGAACGGTTCTGCCTGTTACAGTATTTATATATCACAAGCAAAAGCGGATATTCTTTTTCAAAAGGATATCCGCTTTACATTTTCATTTATATAGTTTTTCTGTATTGCCAATCGCAGGATCAATCCTGATCATCACTTGCCATATTCATAACCTGACGTTTTCTTGCGAGTTCATCGTTCGCAAGGTATTCGTCGTAGGTTGTCTGTTTGTCAATCAGGCCCGTATTCGTAAGCTCCATGATGCGATTCGCGGTTGTCTGTACAAACTGGTGATCCTGGCAGGCAAAAAGGCAGACGCCAGGGAACTTGATCAACCCATTATTTAATGCTGTGATGCTCTCCATATCCAGATGGTTCGTCGGCTCGTCAAGAATCAATACGTTGGATCCCATGATCATAAGCTTTGATAACAGGCAGCGCACTTTCTCGCCACCGGAAAGCACCTTGACCTTCTTCACGCCATCTTCGCCCGCAAACAGCATTCTGCCAAGGAATCCACGTACATACGTTGCATCCTTATCATCCGAATACTGTGCCAGCCAGTCTGCGATCACAAGATCGTTATCAAACTCCTTCGTATTGTCTTTCGGAAAATACCCCTGTGACGTTGTAACGCCCCACTTGTAGCTTCCCTCATCCGGTTCTTCCTCTCCGGCAAGGATACGGAACAGCGTTGTCGTTGCAATCGTATTCGGTCCGACAAACGCGATCTTATCATCATGTCCGACTGTAAACGAAATGTTGTCAAGCACCTTTACGCCATCAATCGTCTTGGAAATGTTCGATACAGTAAGCACCTCATTTCCAATCTCTCTCTTCGGACGGAAATCAATGTATGGATATTTCCGGCTCGATGGACGGATCTCATCCAGCTGAATCTTCTCCAATGCACGCTTTCTGGAAGTTGCCTGTTTGGACTTTGAAGCGTTTGCAGAGAACCGCTGAATAAACTCCTGCAGCTCCTTGATTTTCTCTTCCTTCTTCTTGTTTGCTTCCTTCATCTGCTTGATCATAAGCTGGCTGCTCTCATACCAGAAGTCATAGTTACCTGCATAAAGCTGAATCTTCGCATAATCAATATCTGCAATATGGGTACATACCTTATTCAAGAAATAACGGTCATGCGATACAACGATAACTGTATTCTCGAAGTTGATCAGAAACTCTTCAAGCCATGCGATCGCATCAAGATCCAGGTGGTTTGTCGGCTCATCTAAAAGCAAAACATCCGGATTACCGAACAGTGCCTGTGCGAGAAGTACCTTAACCTTCAGATTGCCATCGAGTTCGCTCATCATCTTATAATGGATATCGGTGTCGACACCAAGTCCGTTCAGAAGTGTTGCGGCATCACTCTCCGCATTCCAGCCATCCATCTCCGCAAATTCTGCCTCAAGCTCGGATGCGCGGATACCATCTTCGTCTGTGAAGTCTTCCTTCGCATAGATTGCATCCTTTTCCTTCATAATATCATACAGGCGCTTATTTCCCATGATAACTGTGTCGAGTACCATATACTCGTCATATTTGAAGTGATCCTGCTGCAGGACAGACAAACGCTCGCCATCGTTCATGATAACTTCGCCATTCGTCGGTTCGAGCTCTCCCGAAAGAATCTTCAGAAACGTAGATTTACCGGCGCCATTTGCACCGATCAGGCCATAACAGTTTCCCTCTGTAAACTTTATATTTACATCCTCAAACAAAGCCCGCTTTCCAAGCCGCAGGGTTACATTATTTGCACTAATCATATCTTTTTCCTTTCTTTACTGCTTATCCAAAACTAGCTATGAGTATATCAACCGCCCCCTTTTATGTCAAGCGGTAAGCCGCATCCGACGCAATCCGGATACATACTTGCCCGCTACGACACCTGGGTCTCATGTCAAAACAAAAAAGGGACTTAGAAAAAGTCCCTTTGATTCCTGTGAATCATGCAAAATCTTATAAATCTTTTACAATCGGATCGTACAGATCCAGTCTGCAATGCTCATCTTCCGCAAAATGTCTGCAATTTAAACAGCTTTTTTCGCCGTCAGAAACATTGCAAAAACAATCCTTGCGGTCACGCTTATCGTAAGCACTGCACCGTTCGGCAACTTCCTTGTAAACTTCTGCACCTGCTCTCATGTTGCATCCTCCTTCTAAACCTTTTGGTTCAGGAATAGTATGCATCATTTTTTTGATATTATGCCTGTGCTCCTGCTAACTGCAGCAGGGAATGCATGACAGCCAGGCTGACAATATAAGAATATGCACAATCTAAGTTGATATCTCCCCGGTCGTGCATGTATCCATCATGTTTTTCCCGAATATACGCAAGCAGTTCTGACAGGGAATGAACCGATGGCAAAAGGCGCAAGTCATATTGTTGCTCATCATTCTCATGCCGGTTGCGCACAAAACTACGCATCCGATGTTTCAAAGCTTCCTCATACCGGCAATGTTCCTTCAGATTTCCCGGATAATGGGAATTGTGCGGATATGTAAAATAATCTGCCACATAATGTAGGATCTCCCCCATCCGGATGCTCGACAGAATGGAAACACCTTTCTTTTTTGTGTGGAAATGTTCCAAAAAATATTCCATCTTTTTTTCACACAGATTAAATGTATCATCCATGCAATGTCTCCGCGTCAGAAAAGATGGCGTACAATCCGGCAGGATGCTCCCTACATAGAGAGAAAATCTGTGTCCAAACTTTTTTTCAGCATCCAATCCGTGAACAACGCCTTTTGTAAGTGATATGTGTGATTTTTTACGCATGAAACTCATCCTCCTCCTAAACTGTTGCATGCAAAAACACTTATCCTCTGTCCCAGGTCATATTTTTTCCAATCTTACGGGAAATAATATAACGTGGGCGGCACTTGACTTCTTCATAAATCTTTGAGATGTAATACCCAATCACGCCAAGGCCTAATAAAATAAAACTGCCCATAATCAAAATCAACAAAATCACAGTTGTAAATCCTTCCACAGCATGTCCCGAGAAATAATTCACAAGTGTCTGTATCCCTAGTATAACAGAAAGCAGTAATCCAAATATACCGGTAAATAATAGCAATTTCATCGGAGCCGCCGAAAAGGAAACGATATTAGATACCGCATACTTAATAAGCGCTTTTGTCGACCACTTTGACTCTCCAATTTCCCGCTCCCGTACATCAAACTCCACTGTTGTTGACCGAAATCCGATCCAGGAAGAAAGGGCACGGAAAAACGCATTTCTCTCCGGCATCTGAAGCAATGCTTCTACCGCTCTTCGATCGAGCAGTTTGAAATCCGATGCCCGCGACATATCAATCTTCACCGCTTTCGAAATCATCTTGTAGAAAAGTCCTGCACTAAGTTTGTGGAATATACTTTCTTTTCCACGGCTTCTTTTCACGCCTTCCACAACTTCATAGCCCTGCTGCCACAGATGATACATCTCAACAATCGTCTCCGGCGGATGTTGCAGATCGCAATCCATCACAACAACGCAATCGCCGGTTGCATTCGCAAGCCCCGCCATCATCGCCGATTCTTTTCCGAAATTTCTCGAAAAATGGAGCCCATTTACATGTTCATCCGTTTCGCCGGTCAATTCAATCTCCTGCCATGTATAATCTGTAGAACCGTCATCAACAAATACAAGCTCATATGCAATCTTTTCTTTTTGTAAAATACCACCTATCACGGAAGCTGCTTTTTTTATCATCTTCTCTTCATTGTAGGCAGGTAAAACAACTGATAACATCTTTTGATCCTTTTTCTTTCATTTAATCTTCCTTCATTATTTTTATTTTACCACATTTTATACAGATAAAAAAGAGGCAGTATCAGTTTCTGCCTCCTTTTTATAATATTTTCACATATATTATTCTGCGAGTGCCTTAAATGCCTCATCGAGATCCTCAATGATATCATCGATATTTTCTGTACCGATGGAAAGACGGATTGTATTTGGCTTGATTCCCTGATCAAGAAGCTCCGCTTCGTTGCATTCTGAATGTGTGGTTGATGCCGGGTGGATGGCAAGCGACTTTACATCCGCTACGTTCGCAAGCAGAGAGAAGAGTTCGAGGTTATCGATAAACTTCTGCGCCTCTGCAGCGCCGCCCTTGATCTCAAATGTAAAGATTGATCCGCCACCATTTGGGAAGTATTTTTTATAAAGTGCCTGCTGCTCCGGATTCTCAGAGATAGATGGATGATTTACCTTCTCTACCTGTGGCTGGTTTTTAAGATACTGTACAACCTTGAGCGCATTTTCCACATGACGTTCGACACGGAGAGACAATGTCTCAAGCCCCTGCAAGAAGATGAAGGAATGTACCGGCGAGATTGACGCACCCGTATCACGAAGCAGGATTGCCCGGATATATGTAACAAATGCTGCCGGTGCAGTATCCTTTGCGAAACTTACACCATGGTAAGATACGTTTGGTTCTACAAGCCATGGGAATTTATCCGCTGCGCCAACCCAGTCAAATTTGCCGCTGTCCACAATCACACCGCCGAGTGTTGTTCCATGTCCGCCGATGAATTTAGTTGCGGAATGTACGACAATATCTGCGCCATACTCAATCGGTCTTACAAGGTATGGTGTTGCAAATGTGTTATCGACAACGAGCGGAATATTGTGTGCATGTGCGATCTTTGCAATCCGCTCAATATCAACCACTTCTGAATTCGGATTGCCGAGTGTCTCGATCTGGATTGCCTTTGTATTCGGCTTGATTGCTGCTTCGATTCCATCGTAATCAAACGGATCTACAAATGTTGCTTCGATGCCATAATCCGGAAGTGTATGGGCAAGCAAATTATAAGTTCCACCATAAATATTTTTGGCTGCCACGATGTGGTCACCTGCATGTGCAAGTGCTTGGAATGCATATGCAAGTGCTGCCGCACCTGATCCAACCGCAAGCGCTGCCACACCACCTTCGAGTGCTGCAATACGCTTTTCAAATACATCCTCTGTCGGGTTTGTCAGACGTCCGTAAATGTTTCCGGCGTCTTTCAGACCAAACCGGTCAGCTGCATGCTGACTGTTGTGGAACACATACGATGATGTCAGATAAATCGGAACTGCTCTTGCATCTGTCACCGGATCCGGCTGTTCCTGTCCTACATGGAGCTGTAATGTCTCAAACTTTAAATTTCTGTCTGCATAATGTTTCTTTCCCATAATTTTTATACCTCTTCTTTCTTGTATTTTCATATTTTATTTTGTTTCAAGTTTCCTGCCTGCGTGATTATAGTAGCATTTGAATTTTCATTTGTCTAATATGGTTTTAATTGAATTAGTTATAATTATATGTTATAGCAATTACGTCTTATCGTAAAATTCTATGCTTGACACATTCCATCCTACCTTATAGAATATAAGGAAATTTGTGAAAATCTTATTATTATCAAAGGAGTGATTTTATTTGGACAATAGTCCCGCGTTACAGCTGATCGTCATCTTAATTTTACTGGCATTATCCGCTTTCTTTTCTTCCTCTGAAACTGCACTTACAACCGTAAGCCATTTAAAGCTCCGGTCACTTGCAGATGACGGGAACAGAAAAGCAAAAAAGGTATTAAAAGTAACCGAAAACTCAAGCAAACTTTTAAGCGCAATCCTGGTCGGAAATAACATTGTCAACATCTCCGCTTCCGCGCTTGCAACCACTTTTTGCACAAATATGTTTGGAAGCAAATACATTGGCATATCGACCGGAATTCTGACATTTCTCGTATTGATTTTCGGTGAGATCTCTCCCAAGACTCTGGCGACACAATATGCACTTCAGCTTTCCATGTTTGTCGTCTACCCGATTTCGTGGCTGATGGTTTTGCTGTCACCGTTTATCTTCGTGTTGAATCTGCTCACCGGATTGATTTTTAAAATCTTCCATGTGGATCCTTCTGCAAAGAAAGAAAGTATCACCGAAGCAGAACTCCGTACAATCGTCAATGTCTCCCACGAGGAGGGTGTAATCGAGCCGGAAGAAAAATTTATGATTTCAAACGTCGTGGATTTTGGAGATGCGCTTTCGAAAGATATTATGATTCCTCGTGCAGATGTGGTTTCCGCAGATGTAAATTCCACTTATCAGGAGCTCGTCGATCTTTTCAAAAGTGAGACATATACGCGGATTCCGATCTACGAAGATACAAAGGAAAACATTATCGGTATTCTGAACATCAAAGATTTGTTTTTCTACCGCGAGATGCGCGACATAAAGCAATTTCATCTGCGCACGATACTGCGAAAGCCTTTGTTTGTATATGAATACCAGAAGACAAGTCATATATTTGCCAAAATGAAAACATCGGCAGACAGTATGGCCATCGTACTCGATGAGTACGGGCAGGCTTCCGGTATCATCACTATGGAAGACTTGATTGAAGAAATCGTCGGAGATATCCGGGATGAATACGACGAAAATGAAAATGATCTGATCCGGGATCTTGGCAACCGTACATACGATGTAGATGCATCGATTAAGCTCGACGATTTAAACGATAAACTGCATACGGATTTCCAGTCTGAGGATTATGATTCTCTGGCCGGGTATATCATCGAGCTGCTCGATAAGATTCCGTCCGTTGGTGAAGAAGCCGACTGTGAAGATGCACATTTTAAAGTGACCAAAGTTCAGCGCAACCGGATTGAGCGTGTGACAGTCACTTTGGCAGAGTCAAAAAAAGCAGACAATGAAAAAGAAGAGGCCTGATTGACAAGCCTCTTCTTTTTCTCTTATTTTTTATTTTTCTCCTGATTTTTCCGGTTTTTTTTCTCGTTTGCACCTTCCTGTTCTTTTGCCTGCTCTGCTGCCATCTCATCGATGATCTGCTCCATGATTTTCTTCTTGATGAAGATGTCATAGCCAAGCAGTGACAGGAAATTCAGATTCTTAATATACTTATCTTCCACGCCCGGAAAATCATGTTCTGACAATTCCAGTGTCTTCACGACACTGTTTTCCACCCGAAAATGCTGATGCTGCTCTAACTTGTACAGACTTGCATAAATCTCTTCCAAGTTGTGCGGTGCATCCGAATTTCCAAAATAATGGTCGATTAACGGCTTTAGCATAATCTGGATATCACTGATTGATATCACATTTTTCAGATAATAGATATAAATCAGCAGAATCAGATGCTCCTTTGTGTACCGCTTCTTCTCCGGCGGCGGGAGCAGATTGTTCTTCGTGTAGTTGTTGATCATCGTTTTCGTCAGTGTCTTATCTTCCTCATACCGTTTGTTCCGCGAAAGATATTTATCCATGAACGTCGTCACCTGATCCATATAAAGCTCAATCGAAGGAAGATCCTCCGGCGCTATATAACCAAGCTGTGTCATTTCCCGTATTTGTTTTTTCAGGCTGTCCTTTTCAATATCCATATAATATACGCTCCTAACGCGTATATTATATAGTATTGAAAACCATGTGTAAAGGTTTAAATGAATATATCTGATTAATGTGTCTTATAGTAGTTGATCAGGCAGCCAGCCAGAATGATATCTCTCTCATCATCTGTCAGGTCACCCAGCTTCAAAGACAACTCCTTCATATCCTTGTTTACTACGTATGCCTTGATGATCTCATCCTTGTTGCGGATTGCCTGTGCAACACCCGGAATGAACACATAATCATCCACATCAAAGTCGTAATCTTCATCCATAACAAACGGAAGCATACCCCAGTTAATCAGATTTGAACGATAACGTTTTGTCGCATACTCCTTGGCGATATTAGCCCAGCCGCCAAGTACCTTCTGACAGGAAGCAGCCTGCTCCCGTGCAGAGCCATCGCCCGGCTTCACTGCAAAGATTGTACTTCCGACGCCGGTATTCGAACCACATACATCCGGGAACATCTCCTTTACCTTGTGCATGGCTGTCTTCATATTCGGATCTGCTTCACCCATGCATTCACCGGCTTCGCGCACACGCTCAACCTTCTGGATTGCCTTCGCTCTGCCTACATACTCCGGATCCTTACGGGACAATGTAAACTCTGCAAGTCCAAGCGGATTCGATCGATAAGAAGATGTCTCACCGGAAGGAATCAGTTCATCGGTCGTTGTAACCGGATCATGAATGACAGATGCCACCTTGAGCATCAGATTGTCTGTCAATGCTACCATCTCCGGCCAATCTTTGATATTCGGTCCAAACTTAATCTCCTGCTCCGGCTGTGGATGTCCCCATCCGTTATAGACACGGTTGTCGTAAATCTTCTTGTCGAAGAAATATTTCTGTCCCTTGTACTCTACATCCAGATCGGTTGCAGCAGTTAAAAATCCCTTGTTTGCGGCTGTCGCTGCAATCGAACGTGCATCCATCAGTGCAACGGAAGCAATCTGACCATTCTGGATCTTAGAGCCTTCACGGTTCGGGAAGTTTCTCGTAGAGTGGCGGATGGAGAATGCATTGTTTGCCGGTGTATCGCCAGCACCGAAGCATGGTCCGCAGAATGCAGTCTTCACAATTGCACCTGTCTCGATCAGATCGGAAAGTACACCGTTCTTTGCAAGTTCCATATAAATCGGAGTCGATGCCGGATAGACAGAAAGTGTAAATTCGTCCGCACCAATGTATTTTCCGCGGATCAGGTCTGCTGCCTGACAGATATTTTCAAATCCACCACCGGCACAGCCTGCGATGATTCCCTGCTCAACATAGAGCTTTCCATCAACAACCTTATCCTTCAGTGTAAAATCGATTTTGCCATCCAAGGATACCTGTGCGCGCTTTTCTACATCGTCCAAAACATCCATCAGGTTTGCCTTCACGTCCTCGATTGTATAGACATTACTTGGATGGAATGGCATAGCGATCATAGGTTTTACCTTAGAGAGATCTACATAAACAACACCATCATAATATGCAACCGCGCCCGGATTTAATTCCTTATAACACTCTGGTCTATAGTGTGTCTCATACCACTCTTCAATCTTCTCATCCGTCTTCCAGATAGAAGAAAGGCATGTGGTCTCTGTCGTCATGACATCCACACCGATACGGAAGTCCGCGGAAAGCTTATCCACACCAGGTCCTACGAACTCCATAACCTTATTCTTTACATAACCACAACCGAAGGTTGCACCGATAATCGCAAGGGCAACGTCCTGCGGTCCTACGCCCTTTTGCACTTCACCATCTAAGTAGATTGCTACCACGCCCGGCTTTGCCACATCGTATGTACGCTTCAACAGCTGCTTGGCAAGCTCGCCGCCGCCTTCGCCGATTGCCATCGTACCGAGAGCACCGTAACGTGTATGGCTGTCAGAGCCTAAAATCATGGCGCCACATTCTGCAAGCATCTCTCTCGCGAACTGATGGATGACTGCCTGATGAGGTGGTACATAGATTCCGCCGTATTTCTTCGCACACGAAAGGCCAAACACATGGTCATCCTCGTTGATTGTTCCACCAACTGCACACAAAGAGTTGTGACAGTTTGTAAGCACATATGGGATTGGGAACTCTGTCAGCCCAGATGCTCTCGCTGTCTGGATAATTCCAACAAACGTAATATCATGGCTTGTCATCTTATCGAACTTAATCTTCAGATGTTCCATATCTTCCGATGTATTATGTGCCTTTAAAATACCATATGCCATCGTATGTTTCGATGCATCCTCTTTGGATGTCTGTACACCCTTTGATGCAAGCACTGCCTGTGCCTGTCCGTCGTCCGGAACCAGCTCGGAACCATTCAGTAAGTATGCACCTGTTTCATAAAGTTTTACCATAATTCGCCTCCACACTCTCGTTATTCTTTATTTTGATAAGCTAAAATATAGCTTTCGCTGTCCTTTAGTTCTGCTGTTTCGAAATCTTTCACGCCCTTATTCAGAGAGGTCGCAAGTGTCTCGCTCTGCTGTGAAAGATACTCAGTCTCATCCACAACCTGTTCATTTACATAGTACGTTCCATCTACATTCTGCACATATGGTCCGTCCGTCAGCACACCATCCTCATAGCGTTTCAGACAATATTCGTCGCCGGATGTCCGGCTCGATGTCCAAGGAAATGCAACAAATGTGCTGTCACTGCAGAAGCTCCGCACCTTCGCATAACCGATATACTGGCATGCGCCATCGCGATATGTGAATATAAAGCAGCTGACATAGGTGTCATTACGCTCCATGTTATTATAGAAGAACGCCTCTGGGACCCCATCTTTGTCGATATCATATAACAGCATGCTGTCCGGCTTTATGTTTTTGTATTGCGTATCCAGAATGTTAATTCCATCCTCTGTTTCTTTCAACGCTTTCTGGATTTCCTTGTCTGCATTTCCCGCAAGACTCACATATGCTTTCTGCCAATCGCTTGCCATCTGCAGTTTGTATTTCTGGATATTCATGTCATCCGAATAATATTTTTCCAATTTTGCCAGGAGATTCAACGCATTTTTGTTGTCTCCCATACCGATATAGTTGTCCAGCAGCGAATCATAATAATTCATGCCGGTCGTGTAGGAAAGTTCATACAGGGAATAATATTTATCAATATATGTTTTGTCCATAGGATCAATTTTGACTGTCTGACATATATTGACCGCTGTAAAATAATCGCCTGTATCATACGCATTTTGTGCCGTAGCATACATTTGACGGTACTCCTGCACTACCTGCGCATTATTCGCAATCACCGATGCATACTCCACAGCATCTGCCGAAGCAGCATTATTGATAATCGCAAGATAACTGTTCAGCGTTTCCAGTGTAATCTCCTGCGCCAAAAACTGCTGATACTTTTCATTTAAAACCTCGATCACAACTTCTTTTTTTGTGTCTGCATCCAGGCGCAGATTGATATTTTGAATTGTCTCGTTTGCTTTTACCGATTCTTCATTATTATAATTCTGATTGGAATTATAAATCTGTTCAATCGCGTCCCGGTACTCCATACGGTTTACAAGCGTATTATATTTTGTACAAATATCTTTCGTCTCATCGATACTGTTGATTGCGTCATATGCAGCGACCGTGTAGATATAATCTTTCTCTCCGGTCTGATATTCCAGGCATATGTGCTTTGCGTAAGCCGGAAGCATTTCCTGGACTTCTTTCTGGCGTTTGCCGTCCAATGCTTCATAGCTCTTCTTAACATCCGTCCACTGACCGGCTTCGATTCCATCAAACACTTTGTACTCGTTGTAATATGGCATCAGTACAAAAATAGCTGCGCAGGCCATCAATGCAAGCAGGACAAAACAAATAATAATTAAACGATTCCAAGTCTTCTTCATTCTTGTGTCTCCTCCTGTGCCTGTGTTGTATGGTTGTCTGTGTCATCCGTTTCCGGCTCCCCGCCATCTACATCTGTGCTTTCTTCCTCCACATCCGTCGGTGTTGCAGGGGTAAATGGTTCCGCAACCCAGGTGTCTGTCAGATCAGACGGCGATGCAATGCCTTCAAGCGCAGTTGCCTGCTGTTCATATCGTGAAGTATCACTATCCGTGGCAAATCCTTCCACATGAATATTTTTTTCTTTTTGCTCCACTTGCGCATAGGATGGCGCAAGTACCAGTTTATATACAAGCAAAGCAGCCATGGCAATTCCGGCAATAAGCAGGATAAGCACAAGCACGCCAAAAAACTTATGCACCGGTTTTGCTTTCATCTTTTCATATGCATCATCATCTAAATCCGCATACTTCGCCCTTTTTTTCTCTATTTTTGCACGTTCCTTTTCCTCGCGGATCCGGTTTTTCCGTTCCCACTTATTTTCTTCCGAAACATATTTTCCGAAAAGGACCGACGATTCGCTTTCCGTTTTCTCATCCAAAACATCCGCCAGTCCTGTAACTTCTTCCTGGTCTTTCTGAGGCTCCTGTCCAGGAACTGCAGTCTGCTCTTCTCCCTCTTCCGTCTCCACATCTATCTGTGCATCTTCCATCGGTTGAATCGGAATCAGATCAATATTCTCATTTTCCTTTTTCTTTTTTCTTCCCATACTAAACTCCTTTGTTTTTGCTGTGTGTAAACCCAGCCTTTTTAATTATATCAATTTCAACAGAATTATTCAAGAAAGATTGTTATTTGCCAAGAAATTCCATGATTCTCTTTACATTTTTTAACAGAATGGTATAATTATTTTGATTTTTTACTGTATATAGAGAAACGGAGTGCAATATATGAAAAAGAACATCGAGATCAGATGGCACGGACGTGGAGGTCAGGGTGCCAAAACCGCAGCACTTCTGCTTGCAGACGTTGCTTTCAACACAGGTATGCACGTTCAGGGTTTTCCGGAATATGGTCCGGAACGTATGGGCGCACCGATCACAGCCTACAACCGGATCGGCGAATCCGAAATCCGGGTACATTCCAACATTTACCACCCGGACTATGTGGTTGTTGTCGACGAGACACTGCTTCATTCCGTAGATGTCACAAACGGCCTGAAGGAAGATGGTGCCATCGTGATCAACACACCGCGTCCAAAGGAAGAGATTCTTCCTTTATTAAATGGATACAAGGGAAATGTTTATACGATTGATGCACACAAGGTATCAATGGAAACACTCGGGAAATACTTTCCTAACTCCCCGATGCTTGCTGCTATCGTAAAGGTCGCAGACATCATGGATAAAGATGTGTTCTTATCCCAGATGCAGGCATCTTATGAGCACAAATTTGCAAAGAAGCCAGAGGTTATCGACGGCAATATGCGCGCACTGAAAATGGCGTTCGAGGAGGTAAAATAAATGTCAAAAGCAACGGATATTTCAAAAATCAATGAACATAGTCCTTATTATGATATGACGCCGGGCAACCAGATCTACGGTGGCGGCGGTTCCCGCAAATTCTGCACAGGCGAGTGGAGAACAAAAACTCCGGTGATCGACTGGGAGAAATGTACACAATGTCTGCTCTGCACACCGGTCTGCCCGGATAGCTGCATCCCGGTCAAGGACGGAAAAAGAGAAGACTTCGACTTAGACCACTGCAAGGGCTGCGGTATCTGCGAGCGCGTCTGCAGTTTCGGAGCAATCACAATGAAGGAGGGAATCTAATATGGCAATTCGTGAAAGAATGTCGGGTAACGAGGCGGTTGCACATGCAATCAAGCAGATCAATCCTGACGTAATGGCAGCATTCCCTATTACACCATCGACAGAGATTCCTCAGATGGTATCGACCTTCATTTCAAATGGTGATATCGACACGGAGTTTATCCCTGTCGAATCCGAGCACAGCTCCATGAGTGCCACCATGGGCGCATGCGCTGCCGGTGCAAGAGCGATCACAGCGACTTCATCCTGTGGTCTCGCCTACATGTGGGAGGTTCTGTATGTCGCCGCTTCCGATCGTCTTCCGATCGTTATGGCGGTTGTAAACCGTGCATTAACCGGTCCGATCAACATCAACTGCGACCACTCTGACAGTATGGGTGCCAGAGATGCCGGCTGGATCCAGATCTATGCGGAGAACAATCAGGAAGCCTACGACAATTATATCCAGGCATTCCGCATTGCCGAGCATCCGGATGTCAAGCTTCCATTTATGGCTTGTCAGGATGGTTTCATCACAAGCCACGCGGTCGAGAACATCTCACTGATCGAGACAGAGAAAGTAAAAGAATTCGTAGGAAGCTATGAACCGGAAAACTTCCTGTTAAATGCAGATATGCCAATGGCTGTTGGTCCTTATGCGAACTCTCCGTTCTATATGGAGACAAAGATGAACCAGCGTATCGCCATGAAGAATGCCAAGAAGGTTATCTTAGAGGTCGCAGAGGAATTCGAGAAGATCTCCGGAAGAAAATACGGACTTTTCGAGGAGTATCGCATGGATGACGCCGAGTACGTGATCGTAATCATGGGTTCTGCCGCCGGAACAACGAAGGAAGCCGTTGATGAGCTTCGCGAGCAGGGCATCAAGGCAGGTATGATCAAGGTGCGTGTATTCCGTCCATTCCCAGGCGCCGAATTAGCTGCTGCCCTTGAAAATGCAAAGGGCATCGCCATCATGGATCGTGCCGAGAGCTTCTCCGGATGCGGTGGTCCGCTTGGTTCCGAACTGAAGGCTGCTTTATACGACGCAAAGAACAAATCTACAACCGTCAACTATTTCTACGGTCTTGCCGGAAGAGATTACACAGTAGAAACAGCCTGCGGTATCTATCAGGATCTGATGGATTATGTATCCGGCAAGCAGGAAGCAGAACAGTTCAAGTATATCGGACTTAGAAAATAACGGAGGGAATCGAGATGGCATATAATTTCAAAGAAGTAATGAGCAAACCGGAACGTCTCGCTCCGGGACATAGAATGTGTGCAGGCTGCGGCGGAACTATCGCTGTTCGTACAGTCCTGCGTGCCCTGCATGAGGGCGACAAGGCAGTCATCGGAAATGCAACCGGCTGTCTGGAGGTATCCAGCTTCATGTATCCATATACCGCATGGGAGGACAGCTATATGCACAATGCATTTGAAAATGCAGGTGCAACACTTTCCGGTATCGAAACTGCTTACCACGCATTAAAGAAGAAGGGCAAGATCTCCGCGAATTACAAGTTCATCACATTCGGTGGTGACGGCGGTACTTACGATATCGGTCTCCAGTCCCTGTCCGGTGCCATGGAACGTAATCACGATATGGTATATGTCTGCTATGATAACGGTGCTTACATGAACACCGGTATCCAGCGTTCTTCTGCAACACCAATGTTCGCAGATACAACGACAACTCCGGTTGGTAAGTGTTCCAACGGTAAGATGCAGAACCGGAAGGATCTGGCATCTATCATCGCAAACCACGACATTCCATATGTTGCACAGTCCACCTTCATCGGAACGATGAAGGATCTGTATGAGAAATCCGAGAAGGCAATCTACACACCGGGTGCAGCATTCTTAAATATCATGTCACCTTGCCCTCGCGGCTGGCGGTATGATACACCGGATATCATGAAGATCTGCAAGCTCGCAGTTGAGACATGCTACTGGCCACTGTTCGAGGTTGTGGAAGGCAAGTGGATCTTGAACTACGAGCCTAAGAAGAAGCTTCCAATCGAAGACTTCCTTCGTCCACAGGGCAGATTCAAGCATCTGTTCAAGCCGGAAAACGAGAACCTCCTTGTACAGTATCAGGAAGAGGTTGACCGCAGATGGGAAAATCTGCTGTATATGTGTTCAAAGTAAAATATTTCAATTCACACACAATAAAAGGGCACCGTCCAACGACGGTGCCCTTTTGATATGTGAGATGTTTTTCATCATTCCTGTTTTTCTCCACGATGCAGCAGCAGTTCAAATATCACCATCTCAGTTGCGAGTTTATCCCGCATCTTTCCGGATTTGATGTTCGCATCTGCCTCCTGGCACAGCCGCACACAGGAAAGCAGCTGTTCTTTCGTGAAAGATTTCGCCTGTGTAATATATTTTTTCACAAAATACGGACGGATGCCAAACACAGATGCAATCTGTCCCTCCGGCGTTCCCGTATCAAGCGCAAACCGAATCTTTAATAATTGCATGAAATTACGGGTAATCAACACCAGTATCTTCATCGGAGCCTCTTGCAGGTACAACAAATCATCATACAGATTCATTGCTTTTTCCTGCTTCCGTTCCGATATCGCATCAATCATATCGAAAATCTTATCTTCTACCTGGTTCACACAAAGTAAGTCAATGTCCTCTTTTGATATGCTTTTTTTATCTGCTGCATAGGACAATAGTTTTTCTGCTTCATTTTTAAGCAGATTCATGCTTGTCCCAACCCGGTCAATCAGATAGTGGATTGTTGCCCCGCTGATTTTTACATTCTCCTGCACAAACATGCCATTTAACCAGACAGCAAGCATATCCATATCCGGTGCATCAAACAACGCTATCGTACCAAGTTTCGCTACAAGTTTGCTCAGTTTCTTCCGGTTGTCAATATTCTTCTCCACAAAAATCAGCACCGTCGTATCCGGCAGTTTCTCCAGCGCTTCTTCCAGCTTCTCACATCCGTTTTTGAAGAAATTACTATTCTCCACCAGCACCACTCTGCGCTCTGCAAAAAATGGCATGGTAGATGCAAATTCAATGATATCCTCCGGTTTTGAATTCTCACCCTTATACGTGATAAAATTCATTGTATCCGCCGGTTCAATCATCGCTGCGATCAGCTTATCCCGATATTGATAGATCAGATATGGCTCGGTTCCTCCAAGCAGATACACACGACTAAATTCTTTCTTATTGATTTGTTCATTCAAAATGGTCATCCCATTTGCATTTTCTTTTTTTGCCATGTTAACTCCGCATCTGTATACTGTTATCTTATTTATTGTAGCACATTTCATTTGCTCACTCAACGATATCATTTCTTTTACAGCTATTTTTCAATCGAAAAGACACCTGTCTTCCACAGCTTTCATACAATCAGATATCGATGCATGTTTGTACCATCACCGCGCCCGGAAGAAAACTGCCCCATCTTCATCGGTTCGCAATATACGTACATGTTCTGCTTCTAACCCTTCTACAACTTCCGTATGCGGATGCCCATAACGGTTGTTTTTCCCACAGGAAACCACTCCGTATTCGGCGTCTGCGTAAAGTGCAGTACTATACGAATATTTGGATCCATGGTGCGGAATTTTGATACAGTCAAACCGGTGTTTAGGTTCTCCCGGCGTCGCGATATCTTTTTTCGAAAATTTATTTCCACACTCTACATATGCGGGAGTTTCCATCATATCCTTCACTGCATCCGCATCCATATCTCCTGTAAAAAGAAGACACATGCGCTCGGATTCATATGCAAAAGCGAGACTGGCTGCATTTTTATCCGCCGGATGGTATGAAGCTCCCGGATGAAGGCAGGTCAGCCAAAAACTCTCGTCATATACCGCATCCGCTTCCTGCATCCAGGAGATAGGAATTCCCGCATGATTGATTGCTTCTGCGAGTTCATTCCACGCTTCATCCTCCTCAATATATGCCGAAAAGACGATCGTCTTTATCTGAATCTGGGCCAGATCACCCATCTCAAGTATCTCTTTCAATCCATTGATATGGTCTGCATCCGTATGCGTTATGAACCAATAATCCACGCGGCACATGCCTTGCGCCTTTAGTGCCGGCAGTATCGTATATGCACCTGCCGCAGACTGACTTGTCGAACCACCATCAATCACAATATGGGTTCCTTTTTCCGACCGAATCAATATCCCATCACCCTGTCCAACATCCAGGAAACAGACCGCTTCTTTGCGTTGCATCTTCCATAGCGTGCATTGCGCAAGGCATTCCATGCTACACCAAAGCGCAGTACTCCATATACAATACCACACAATCTGCCTGCGCCCGAAATATCTGCCTGTATATTTATAGATTGTCTCGCGTGCGTGCTTTCGCATATTCTTATGGAGTACACACATCAAAAAGAAAATACCTCCGTACCAGGCAAGCATCTGTAACAAGCTCACGGTTCCGGTGCAAATAGTATTTCCGGGGAGTTTTAATGTTGCTTTGCAAAGCAGATCATATCCACGCAAAACCAGATTTCCGGGAAAGATTGCAAGTGTCCCAAGTTTAATTGAAAAAACGGAACATGCAATCCCTGCCCAGCCGCTCACAACCACGACCGCCATAAGAGGAATCGCAAGAAGGTTGACAATCCATGCATATGTCGAAATCGTATAATAGCATTTTGCAAGAGCCGGCAGCATCATGCTATTTAACGTCACGGAATACAAAAGACTTTGTACCACTCTGAACCGGATCCGGTGCTTTTTTTCAAACTTTCGGAATTTTTGATTTCGATGCAATTGTCGTAAGATATATCTTCCAAAAGCAACTCCCGCGATCGCCATATAGCTTAGCTGTACCCCTGTGTCAAGGATGCGGGCCGGATTGACGAGCAGCATACACAAAAGTGCAAGGCCCATCGAGGTCGGCATATCATAGTTTCGGCCCAGTATCTGCGCCACTATCGAGATAGCAAACATCCAGACTGCCCGTATCGTCGCCAGGCTCATGCCTGTGAAGATCCCATATCCCCATATGAAAAAAATCGCCAGCAACCCGGACGGAAGATACGGAAGCCGCATTCTCCGAAGCAGTTTAAATATCAAAGTTCCGGCCATCGAGACGTGCAGCCCCGAAATTGCAAGCACATGGGCGATTCCACCAACCTGGTACAATCGCTTTGTTTCCTGTGTGATTTCTGTCTTGTCGCCCAATAAAATACCTGAAAATAAAGCTGCCGATTCCTCCGGAAGCAGACAGGTAAGCCGCCGGTCCAGCCGGCTGCGCAACAAACAAAGTGCGCGTTTCCACCGGTATAACTCATGCATGCATTGCACGAATCGTCCTTTTTCCACGGAATCGCCAATCCTATGGATTTCCGGCTGATAGAAATATCCTGTTACGCCTCGCGCATAATAATAAACAGCAGACGGAAAAGCTCCCGGATTGGATTCTTTTTGAAACGTCATATACTCTCCTGTTACCTGTACGATATCCGAGATTGAGACATCCGGATTTTCCATTCCACGAATCAGGATCCGACGTTTTTCAATCTGCTTGCAATCACTTTCAAGCACCTGCAATATATATGCATTCCCATCCTCTCCTACTATGATTCCTGCTACATTACAGATTTCCCGGGATATTTCTTCTTTTTGATATGTTACAATTTGGTAGTCTGTTTCCTCATACGCAGTGATTTCCGCCGGGGTTTTCAGCATCGCCGGTATACGAAAAAAAGCATGGACAACTCCAAGCGCAATGCCTATCGGAATCATCCACATGCTTTTTTTCTTTTTATACATCATGAAATAGACAATAGCAAACACAAGCACAGCAAACACTATGCCTATCTGCTCCACCGTTTTTGTGTAAATGCCGATCACCTCTCCAAGTGCATACGCCAAAGCCACAAAAAATAATGGTCTTTTCATAAATCTCCTTTTTAATTTTCTTTTTCTACAAAATCCGAATTGAACGAGAGCGGCTCACTGATATCTGCCACATTTCTATATGTCTTTTCCAGCTCGCCATCTACAAGGATTTGTACATTGTCGATACCCGTCTGTGCGATAATGGAATCCACCAACGCATACAACGTCAGATCGGGAGTACTGTTTCCTATGCTATACAAAAATTCACCTGATAAATCCAGATAACACGTAGTTCCATAAACAGACACCTGGTTCACTTTTGTATTCTGTGGCAAAACTCCCATTTTAACAAGTTCCCGTACGATAAGTTCCTGATTCGAAACCTGTGGTGCCGCAGTTTCTTTTACTACCACTTTTCTTAACATCGTTCCCTGATCATCCGGTACATAGAGCGTAACATTTTCCTGATTTAACGCCGGTTCCTCATAATCATAGTAATAAAAAGAAGACCTGCCAAACGATTGTTTTACTTTTATTTCACCAAAAGAATCCTTCAACGAAAGTTCTATCCCATCAATTGCTTCTAATTGAAACAACGTCTTCGTAACCGCTGCCATAAGCAGCATCGTATCTTCCGCCTGATAGTCTCCTTCTTTCAATGTCAGTTCCATTTGTACACTACTGTCTTCCGCTATCATATAAGTATACGATTCAATCCGGCTTTCCGGAAGCGTCATCAATTTTGTCATAACATCTTCCACACTCGTCGATAGGACATCCGGTGTTTTCAACTGATAATCCTCCGAAGCAAGAACAACCTGATTCTCTTTGACCTGGAATAAATGGATCATATTTTCTGACTGGGCAGGTTCCTTCGTCTCCTGTTTTTTTTCACATCCAGCCAGGCAGAAACACATCGCAAAAATCAGAGAGATTCGAATCCATCTTTTCATGTTGTCTCCTCCTTCCCGGTATTGTCATTTTCTACTTCCAGTTTCAAAGGAATCCGAATTGTAAAGGTGGTTCCTTCTCCCGCCTCGCTATAAAGCCTTATAGAGCCTTTGTGCATAACTATAACGCTTTTGGTAATTGCCAGGCCGAGTCCCGTGCCGCCGGTATCTCTGCTCCGGGCTTTATCTACCCGATAGAAACGTTCAAAAACATGTTCCTTGCAATCATCCGGAATACCAACACCGGAATCTGCAACTTTCACATAAAAATTTCTGTGATCTGCATTCAATGTCACCTTCACCCAGCCATTGTCCACATTATACTTCACTGCATTTTCTATAATATTTGTGAGTGCCAGGCTCAATTTCACTTCATCTACATAAGCAGTCACATCCCTATAACTCTCATAAGTAATCTGAATCCCCCTGCTTTTCGCAATCGGTGTCACACGCTTAAGGATGACTTCGAGGAGCTCATTGATATTGATTTCCTCCAGATTCATGGCAGATGTTTTTTTGTCCATCTTCACAAGCGTAAGAAGATCTGTAATAATCTTACTTTCCCGGTCAATCTCTTCCACAATGTCTGTCATAAATTCTTTATACATTGCAAGATCTGCCGATTCATTCTGGATCAGAGAATCCGCAAGTACCTTCATGGAAGTAATTGGTGTTTTCAGTTCATGCGATACATTTGACACAAACTCCTGTCTGGTCGAGTCGATCACCATCAGTTTGGAAATCGTCGTGTTATATCGTTCTGTCAGCTGCTTAAACTCTTTGAATCCACGTACCGGGATTTTCTTCTCCAGCTGTCCTTCCCCTGCGATTTCCATCTGGTGATTGATTCGTTTAATGCCACGCGCGCAAGCATTTCCAATTGCATATGCTGCACATACACACATTATCATAATACATACAAACGACAGCCAGTTCCGGCGCTCCACACGTTTTTCCACCACTTCGATACTGTCTGTAGATGCCTGTATGATCAGAACTCCCAATATCTGATCCCCTTTTTTTACCGCAGTCATATACAGAAGATATCCGTCTTTTTTCAGCATCTTATCGACGCTTTGTCCGCGCATAACAGAAATCACATCCGCATTTATAATCTGTGCACCGTCCCGGTTTCCATATGTATCTTTTGCAACCGAGTAATCCCTGTTTACAACCAAAACTCTTCCGTAGAGTGCTGTTGCGACACTCTCAAGCTGCAGACTTAGATCAAGCGGCTTTGTAACGGACATATCATTTTCGGACAGGTTTTTTTCAAGATATGCAGCCTGCGAAATGACATTTTTCTCCAATTGTTCCTGGTACCGCTGTTTGTAAAGGCGGCTGGACAGCAAAGAATACGCGAGCAATACACCTGCGCACAAAAAAACAATCCACACTGTCACAAACCCACGCAGGCTGATACCCATATGCTTATGTTCTTTCTTTTCTGCCTGCTCCCGTTTTTTTAATTTCTTCTTTTCATTTTTCTGCTCAACTATGTCTTTTTCCTTCATGACTCTCGTTTTCCGTCCTTGTCATAGAATATAACTACTATAACACACCCTATCTTCTGCTTCAAGACACTTGTACATTCCTGTCAGAATTGATATGATGGTAAAAGAGATTGACATACACTTACCATTTTCGCAGGAGGAACACTTATGGATTTTGAACCGGTTACAATGCCAAAAATCGATTTGCACTGCCATTTAGATGGCTCTTTAAGCCGCAGTTTTATTATGCACGCGCTATCGCTTTCCGACCTGGATCAGGCAGAGCTCACCGCACCCCAAAACTGCACATCCCTGGCCGAATACCTGACCCGTTTTCATCTTCCGGTCTCCTGCCTGCAGACAAAAGAACATATCCGCGATGCGGTCGTCGACGTCGTAAAACAGGCTGCCGCTGAAAATGTCCGCTATATGGAAATCCGGTTTGCACCTGCTTTGAGTGTGAATGACTCACTCACTTTGCCAGATGTAATCCAGGCAGCCATATATGGATGCCAAAAAGCATTTGACCGTTATGGAGTCTTTACAAATTTAATTTTATGTGCTATGCGTCACCATAGTTTGGAGCAGAATCTGCAAGTACTGAAGTATACAAAAGAATTCCTCGGAACAGGTGTCTGTGCCCTCGATCTGGCCGGCGATGAGGCCGGTTTTCCAAACGAAGAATTCAAAGAATTATTTCAGAAAGCAAACCGTCTTTGCGTTCCTTTTACAATCCACTCGGGCGAATGTGGACGGGCAAAAAATGTTGCGCTCGCGCTTGCATACGGTGCAAGACGTGTTGGACACGGCATCGCCTGCTATAATGACACGGAGCTTCTTTCCGCTTGTAAAAACGCACGCCTCGGATTCGAGCTATGCCCGACTTCCAACTTTCAGACAAAAGCAGTGACCCAAAAAGAAGCCTACCCGCTCCGTGCATTTTTAGATTATGGCATTCTGGCAACTGTCAATACAGACAACCGCACAGTCAGCCATACAACCTGTACAAATGAATATCAATTTGCACTTTCCAGTCTGGGGATAAAAAAAGAAGATCTCCGCACGCTCTATCGAAACAGTGTGGAAATCTCCTTTGCGGATGATTCTGTAAAAAATCAGCTTTTTTATCTTTGTTAGTCGTGGAAATAATATCCCACGCCCCATTTTGTATGAATATATTTTGGATCGGCAGGTGTTGCTTCTATCTTTTCACGCAAACGCCTTACATGTACATCCACCGTTCTCGCATCTCCAGGATAAGACGCGCCCCAGATTGTCTTCAGAAGCTGCTCTCTGGAATAAACTTTGTTCGGATTTGACACAAGCAGATATACCAGTTCAAACTCTTTTGCAGTCAGGTTTACTTCCTTGTCATCAATATAAACACGCCGGCTGTCCACATCAATTTTCAAGCCCTTTGTCTCAATTACTTTTTGATTTCCCTGTTCCGGGTCGGTCTTTCCATTTCTGCGGAAGATTGCCTTCATCCGTGCTTTCACTTCCAGAATATTGAATGGTTTGGTTATGTAATCATCTGCTCCGTATTCAAGTCCCAGGATCTTATCCATATCCTCGCCTTTTGCAGTGAGCATGATAATCGGAACATCCGAAAATTCCCGGATCATCTGACAGACTTCCAAACCGCTGTGCCCAGGGAGCATGATGTCAAGAAGGATCATATCATAATGATTTGCCTTTGCAAGTTCCAGTGCTTCCTCTCCGTCATATGCGGCATCGACATGCATATCATCCTGTTCCAGGCTGAATTTAATTCCTTTCACGATTGACTTTTCATCATCTACCACCAAAATTTTTTTCATTCTTTACACCTCATCCTACAATAATCAAATCTTTTATTTTATTATATACGCCCTCTTTAATTCCATCGATGTTCATCAATTCTTCTGCGTTATGGAAATTCCCCTGGGCTTCTCTATATGCGATAATCGCATCTGCCTTGCTCTCGCCGATTCCGGGAAGCGTCATCAATTCTTCTTTTGTCGCGGTATTGATATTTACTTTTCCGGAATCCTCCTGCACAGCTTCGTCCTGATTGTGCCCAGGTATCTCGTCTGTTTCCCATGACATCCCGGCAGTTTCCTCTTTGGTCGGTATATAAATCCGCTCCCCAGACGTTACCGGCTGTGCAAGATTCACATACATCGAATCTGCTTCCTCCGTGAAACCTCCGGCCATCTGCACTGCCGTCTCTTTTATCGCATCCGGCGAAACATAATACACACCTGCATTGTTTACGGCACCACATACATATACTGCAACCAGTGCAGCTTCTGTTTTCTGTTCCAATTCTGTTTCTTTCTCCGGTTGCGACGATATCGCTTCGGCATCTTCTTCTGTCTTTGCCTGCCCGGTTGTCTCCACCAGTTTTTCCGTAGATAAAAGCGTTTCATTTTCACCACATCCACCAAACAGACATATACAGATAATTCCAATACCCGCTATCCATTTTTTTATATTATGCAAATAAAATACTCCCTTCTTATATCAAAGTCTGGTATTCCATAATGCATAATCAAGACATATGCTTATTGTACCGAACTTACATCTGAAATACAATAGGCGTTTTCACGAAAAAAAATCACTTCTCCCATTGAAAAATGATAAAACCGACTACAGACACCAGGATTCCAACGAGCTTCGTCCATTGAAAGACTGCTTTTTCCACTCCGAACAATCCAAAAAGCTCAATCAGATACGCGATCAGCAGCTGGGAGATGACGATCAGCAGCACCGCTTTCGCAGGACCAAGGCCTGCCATCGCTGTGATGACTGTCCATGTGATAAACGCGCCGATGACACCACCAAGCAGCATGTATTTGTGGTCTACCTGTGCAAGCGACAAAATCCCCGCCTGTTTCCGTTCGAATATTGCCCACAGAAACATCGCAGTCAAAAAGCCCGAGAATGCCACCCACGCGGAAGCGAGCCATGTCGATGTCTGTTTTGTAACACCTGTATTAAACACACCCTGGACACTCATCAGAGCACCGGATATCAATGCGACTATAATTCCCCACATAAAAAACTACCTCCATAAATCAGTTATTTACAGAGGTAGTTTGTATCATTTTCATGAAATTCATACGTTTTTTCGCATCCGGTCTTTCGCATATCGCGATTGATTCCCGTCCGGCTGCCTGACCGCATATTCCGGTATCTGAATCCTAGAACAATGGCTCCTTCAAAATTGCAGTACCGATACCTTTCTGTGTGAAGAACTCCAGAAGCAGGCAATGTTCCACACGTCCATCGAGCATATGCACACGAGAGACACCGTTTTTCATTGCTTCGATGCAGTTCGTGAGTTTCGGGAGCATACCGCCGCCGACAACTCCGCTGTCGATAAATTCCTGTGCTTCGTTGATATCCATCTCGGAGATCAGCGTAGACTTGTCCGTCGGATCAACAAATACTCCTTCGATATCGGTCAGGAATACGAGCTTTTCTGCATGGATAGCAGTTGCGATTGCACAGGCGGCATCATCGGCATTGATATTGTAGCCATGATAATCGTCGATACCAAGTCCGATCGGTGCGATAACCGGGATGAAATCATTTTCGATCAGGGTATCGAGAATCTTATGGTCTGAGGATACCACTTCTCCGACATAACCGATATCTTTGCCACCGGAAAGTTTCTTGCGCACCTTCAGGAGTCCGGCATCTTTTCCGCTGATACCGACTGCCTTCAGGCCGAGTTTCTGCATCATGGATACAAGGCTTTTGTTGACTTTGGAAAGCACCATCTCAGCGACATCGAGCGTCTCTTCGTCCGTCACACGCAGGCCATTTACAAACTCGGATTCTTTGCCAAGTTTCTTCAACCAGGCACTGATTTCCTTGCCTCCTCCGTGTACGATGATCGGTTCCATACCAATCAGTTTCAAAAGTGCAACATCTTTGATTACATTATATTTTAAGTTCTCATCGACCATAGCACTGCCGCCGTATTTGACAACGACACGTGTGCCATTGAACTTCTGTATGTACGGAAGCGCCTCAATCAGTGTCTGTGCTTTCGCAAGTATCATATCCATCGAATCATTATTTACCATCTTGTTTTCCTCCGTTTTTCCTGTTGTTTTCTTCTGCACAAATCGTGCAGAAACAGGAAATCATATCTGCTATTATTCTTACCGTTCATCCCTAATATTTGCAGGTTCTGTCCTTGTTATGAACGATAGTCCGCATTGATCTTCACGTAATCATAAGTAAGATCGCAGCCCCATGCAGTTGCCCGGGCATCGCCATCGTGAACATCGACCTTCGCAATCACAACATCCGGTGATAAAATCTCAGCTGCCTTCTCCTCGTCAAAAGCAGTTGCCACACCATTTTCAACGAGTGCAATCTCGCCTTTTTCAGAAGCCATCACGATATCGACCTTGAGCGGATCAAACTGTGCACCGGAATATCCCATTGCACACAGGATTCGTCCCCAGTTTGCGTCTTTTCCGAAGATTGCACACTTCGTCAGGTTGGACGTGATAATCGACTTTGCAAGCACCTTGGCTGTCTGCTTATCTTTTGCATGTTCCACCTGCACTTCGAACAGGCGGCTTGCGCCCTCACCATCCCCGGCAATCTGTTTTGCAAGGTAAGTATTCACGGCGAGCAGCGCTTCTTTGAATGCCTCGTAATCTTCGTTCTCCTCGGTAATCTCCGGATTCTCTGCCATACCATTTGCCATGACCAGTACCGTGTCATTCGTCGATGTATCACCATCCACCGATACCATGTTGAATGTATCCTCGATGGAACCCTTCAGTGCCTTATCCAGCAGTTCTTTTGAGATCGCCGCATCCGTCATAATGAATCCAAGCATCGTTCCCATGTTCGGGTGGATCATGCCCGAGCCTTTACACATCGCACCGAAAGTAACTGTCTTTCCACCAATCGTTGTCTCATAGGCGATCTGCTTCGGATGCGTATCCGTGGTAAGAATTGCCTCCGCAGCGTCCTGTGCCGACTGGACATCGTTTTTCAGCATACCGGAAAGCTTCTTCACACCGGCAGCGATCACGTCCATTGGCAATGTAAATCCGATGACTCCGGTTGATGCAACCAACACTGTATCCGATGCGATATTCAACGCTTCCCCAGCCAGTTTTGCCGTCGTAGCTGCATTCTCATAGCCTGCCTGTCCGGTACATGCATTTGCAATTCCGGTATTCACAACGACTGCCTGTGCCACACCGGCGTCTGTCACCTTCTTATCCCAGAGTACCGGTGCTGCCTTGACAAGGTTCTTCGTGAAGGTTCCTGCGGTTACCGCCGGCTTCTCGGAGAAGATCATCGCCATATCCTTGTTTGTCTTTCCTTTTTTGATGCCGGCTCTTGTGCCGGCGGTTGTATATCCCTTTGCGGCGGTTACGCCGCCCTCGATTTGTTTCATGTACTTACTCCTCTCTATCCCGAGATGAATGGAATTACGATTCTACGCAGACGCGCTCTCGCTCACTTCCACACGTAATGGTACTAAATTCACGCCAAACAAGTTTGTCGTTCATTAAGTACCAACGTGTTCCAATGGTCTGCTTTAGAATTCGTAATTCCATCCATCTCTATCTACATATTAATTACGAATCATGATTATATAAATCGTCGTTTGTTTAACCTTACCTTAGGTGACTACGGGAACATTGGCGGCATCAGAAGTCCTTCTTCTTCCGGCAAGCCCATAATCAGGTTCATGTTCTGGACTGCCTGCCCGGCAGCGCCTTTCACCAGGTTGTCCATCGCCCCCATTACAACCACGCGTTTTGTACGTGGATCAATCACGAAATTCACATCAACATAATTGCTGCCTTCGACCCAGCGTGTCTCCGGACAGACGCCCTTGTCTAATACACGGATAAACCGCTCTTTTGCATAATACTTATCGTATGCGGTCTTGACATCCTCGTATGTTACATCTTTTACGAGATTGGCATACGCTGTTACAAGGATACCGCGGTTCATCGGAACAAGATGTGGTGTGAAGTTGATTGTAAGTGGTGTGCCATCATACGCATAGCCAAGCTGTTCCTCGATCTCCGGTGTGTGACGATGGGTTGTCACACCGTATGCCTTGATGCTCTCATTGACCTCGCAATAGAGGTTTGCAACCTTTGCACCGCGTCCGGCGCCGGATGTTCCGGATTTCGCATCCACAATAATGGAATTGACATCGACAAGTCGTTCCTTTACAAGTGGATACAGAGACAGGATCGAACAGGTTGTATAGCAGCCCGGATTTGCAATCAGACGTGCTTTCTTGATATCCTCCCGGTTGATCTCACACAGACCATACACCGCCTCATCGATAAACTGAGGACTCCTGTGTTCTAAGTTGTACCATTTCTCATAGGTTGCTACATCCTTGATCCGGAAATCCGCGGACAGATCCACAATTTTCGTATTTGATAAAATCTGCTCATTTACAAGTGATGCGCAAAGTCCCTGCGGTGTCGCAGTGAAGATCACATCTGCTTTTTTGCTAAGTTCATCCATGTTGTCATCCATGCACTTTGCATCGACAAGTTCAAACATATTTCGATATACAGATGCATATTCCTGGTCAATATAACTTTTGGAACCATACCAGACGATCTCTGCGTCCTTATGGCCCAGCAAAATCCGTACTAATTCCTGACCGGCATATCCGGTTGCGCCTATAATTCCGACTTTTACCATTTTCTTTTTCAGCCTCTTTTCCAGTTCTTTTCGAATTCTCTTTTTTTCGTTTCAGAAATCTGTCTCATTATACAACCACTGTTTTAATTATGCAACCCTGTTTCGTTATTTTATGCATATTTTTATTGTTTTTTCTATGATTATTCATTATTGTGTTTATTTATGCATTCTTTATGCATTTTTATGCAAAATTATGGGTTGCATCTTGTCGTAAAAAGAAGTATACTAGACAAAACGTGTCGCAACGTGAATTATTACATATTTTATGGAGGAAACTTTGATGGGTAAAGAAAAAGTAATTCTTGCGTACTCGGGTGGTCTGGACACCACAGCGATTATCCCTTGGTTAAAGGAGACTTATAACTTTGATGTTGTCTGTGTCTGTATCAATGTCGGACAGGAAAGCGAGTTAGAGGGACTCGATGAAAGAGCGAAATATTCCGGAGCCGAGAAGCTCTATATCCTGGATGTTGTTGATGAATTCTGTGATGAATACATTCTTCCGGGTGTAAAGGCAAATGCAACTTACGAGTATGAGTATCTGCTCGGTACTTCTTTTGCAAGACCGCTGATTGCAAAGAAGCTGGTAGAGATTGCACGTAAGGAAGGCGCTACAACGATCTGCCACGGTGCTACCGGTAAAGGAAATGATCAGGTTCGTTTTGAAATCAACATCAAGGCTCTTGCACCTGATTTAAATGTCATCGCAACATGGAGACAGCCGGAATGGACGATGCAGTCCCGTGAGGATGAAATCGCATTCTGCAAGAAGCACGGTATTGATCTTCCGTTTGACGTGACAACCTCTTACAGTCGTGACCGGAATATCTGGCATATCAGCCACGAAGGTCTGGAGCTTGAAGATCCATCTTTGGAGCCAAACTGGGATCATCTGCTTGTGCTTGGTACTTATCCTGAGAAGGCACCGGATGAGGCTGAATATGTAACTGTAAACTTCGAGAAGGGTGTTCCTACCGCAGTCAATGGCAAGCAGATGAAGATGTCTGATGTCGTTCGTGAGCTGAACCGTCTCGGCGGTAAGCATGGTGTTGGTATCGTAGATATCGTGGAAAACCGTGTCGTTGGTATGAAGTCCCGTGGTGTCTATGAGACTCCTGGTGGAACCATCCTCTTAGCCGCTCACAAGCAGCTCGAAGAGCTCATCCTCGACAGAGATACACTTGCATTCAAGAAGACAGTTTCAGACAAGTATGCAGATCTTGTATACGAAGGAAAATGGTTCTGCCCACTCCGTGAGGCACTGCAGGCATTCATCGAGAGCACACAGGATCGTATCACAGGCGAAGTGAAGTTCAAGCTTTACAAGGGTAACATCATCAAAGCCGGTACAACTTCTCCTTATACTCTTTACTCTGAGTCACTTGCAAGCTTTACAACCGGTGATCTGTATGATCATCACGATGCAGAAGGCTTCATCCATCTGTTCGGTCTTTCTATGAAGGTTCGTGCAATGCTCGACCAGAAGCGGGAAGAAAAGGATAAGAATAACGATAAATAATATTTCTATTCAAAAAGATTATTCAAAAATGTCTTGGTGCAAAAACACCAAGACATTTTTATTTACAAATTATTCGCTTCTATTTGTTCTGTTTATTCTTTCTTTTTTCATCCACATACTCGATACGCGGCCGGAAAAACAATCCCTTTACCATACCTTTTGTAAGTACCCACATACGCTTGCATTTGTGACCATTTCCTTTTTCACAAAGGATTTTTTTATACATATACGCAACAAGCTCATAATAGTCCAATATATACATGATTCCGTTTCTCCATGCAGTACAGCTGTCATTTCGAAATGCCAGTTCATACCGGTCGATTCTCTCATAATCATCCACACTGATATCCGAGCCTTTATTATTCTTCATCTTATGAATCACTTTGCTGTCTACAACAAAATAAGATGGAATCCGTCTGGATATACGAAGCGTATATTCCTGATCATCTCCCCAGATAAAGTACTCTTTCAACGGGAGACCAACACGCTCGATTGTCTTACGCTTAAAGAACAGTGATACAAATGTCGCCTTACATACGCGCACAATTCCCTGCTCCATCATCTCATATTCACTCACTGATTCTTTCTGGTCAATAATCGGTTTATTCATATTGCAATAGCTTCCATCGGTCCATAAAACACAGCTTGCCAAAAAGCCATATTTTCCTTTTAATTTCCGGTCAGCTGCCAGAAGATTTTTGAGTGCATCCGGTGTGGCAATCGTATCATCATCCATAATCCACATATATTCATAACCACGGTTATATGCTTCTTTTAAACCAAAATGAAATCCACCAGCTCCTCCGAGATTGCTTCCTGTATTGATATAGCTGATTGTATCATTTGTTTCAATCATATCCTCTATGAACTCATAGGTTCCATCTGTACTGGCATTGTCAATCAGCAGAATATCCAACTGATTCATGCTCTGTGCAAGCAATGCCTGCAGACATTCTCTTAAAAGCTCCTTCCGATTATATGTCACAACCACTGCTGCAATTCGATTTTTCTGTATCATACTCTTCTCCATCCTTTTTAATTTGGCATATATTTTTTATTTTTTCCAAGTACACCCCGGTATCCGTCTTTCAATGCATCCCAGAGCATCTGTGTAATGTATCTGCCTTGTTTCCGCTTTTGCGGGATCAATTGCATCCCATATCCACATGCAATAAACACAAGTGTCTCCGCTACAATCACCGCGGTTGTGATTGGCCGGCAGTGCGTTTTCACCGCATCCAGGCGATTTCTGTGTCCATAATATGTGCGCCAGCTCATACGCGAAAAGAAGCCCGCCTGTTTACCTGATGGTAATACTGTTTTATGATTTAAATGCGCCTGATTGATATTTACAATTCCTCCATATTTGTGCAGCCGCATAGAATATTCCGTATCGTCATACCAGATAAAATAATCCGATTTTGGAAGTCCGATCTTGAGCAGGATGTCCCCTCGAATCATCAATCCGCAAAAAGTTGCCAGATCATAGTGGAAACTTTTTCGCTCATATGCAGATAATGGAACATTCTTTTCCAGCCACAACAACTGGTTCACAACCACCCGCCGATGATTCGTCTGGATTTTCCCGTCGGTATAGACCGTTCCCGAACATGCGACCATATTTGGACGTCGTCGAATCATCTGATCACATTGTTTTATATAATCTGTCTGAATCATTGCATCATCATCAATAATCAGCACCCAGTCCAGTTCTTCCTTCTGTGCAAGTACAAGTCCTACGCGGAACCCGCCTGCACCGCCGAGATTTTCTGTCTGATTGGAAATGACAAACCGAGGATTCTCTGAGAATCGCTGCAAATATGCATCGGTGCCATCTGTACTGCAATTGTTGACAATCACAATCCGTTCAAACGGAACAGTCTGATTCAGACACTGGTTCACACACTCTTTCAACAATTCCAGCCGGTTATACGTTACAATTACAACTCCATATTTCATTTCAGTTCCTCCAATAATATCTGCAGGGAATCAATCTGACACTTCCACTTAAACGCCTCCCGCTTGTTGTTTTTCGTATATGTCGCATTTGTAGACATATCCTCTAAATGCAGGATGTCAATCGACGGTTCATAAATCGTTTCCACCTGGTTTCTTCTACATCGCAGGTATAGCAGTTCTTCTTCGCGGAACATAAATGTACGGTTATCAAACGCATCCTCGAATTTCCGGACATAAACCGGCGTAAAGATCAGACAGCAGCCATGTATTACAATATTTCTATGTCTTTGTTTGCTCGCCACAACCATACGTACCCGGTCATCAAAGCCTTCTTCTTCGATTTTTGCTTTTTTACGTCGAAGAATTGTCCGGTCAAGCATCTGGTTCACAATATTCCGGATTGGAAATAGTCTGGATGTATAATACCGGTACAGTCTTCCTGCCTTTTGCAGTTCTTTTTCAAAATACGTTTTCGAATGGATTTTTAAGTACATATAATTTGTACACCCGTTCAGTAATGTAATATGCGGTCCAATAATCCCACACCCTGACGCTTCACACTCTGCTTTCACACGTTCGATAAAATCCGGTTGCAGCAGCAATACATCGTTATTCATCACACAGATATAGTCCGCATGTAATTCATTCTTCGCATAGCAATAGCCTAAATTATTTCCCTTCGCAAATCCAAGATTTTCGTCTGCACATAACACTTTGATATGTGGGTTGTCACTATATTTTTTTTGAAGCCAGATTCCGGAACCATCCGGAGATCCATTATCCACGATTACGATTTCAACTACGTCATTTTTTGTGTTTTCCAAAATCGATTGCACACTCATCTGTGTTACATGGGGTTCATTATAGTGTAATAACACAAATGCAAATCTCTCGTCACACATTTTTATTCTCCTAATATTCTACGGTATTCCCGATATATATTCTCCGCATTTCTTCTTGCTGACATGTGTTCTTTCATATACGCACGCGCAGCATCCGCCTTATCTGTAAGGCTGCTTCGATTCTCAATGATATAAACAACTTTTTCCATGATGCTTTCCGGATTTCCACATTCATACAAGACACCCAACGTGCCATCCTGCAAAAGTTCTTTTGTACCTGCAGAATCTGCGCCAAGTACCAGATTTCCACTCAGCATCGCTTCGACTGTCACACGTCCAAACGCTTCATAGCGCGATGTAACAATTGACACATCCGCCTGCTCCAGTACATGTGGAACGTCTGTCCGGAAGCCCAGCATGTGAATATTGTCCAAATGATATTGGCCGATTTTTTCTTCCAGCTGCGCTTCGTAAACTTCATTACCTCTTCCGGCAATCAAAAGCCGGTAAGAATCTTTATATCCACGTTCGTTTAGCAGTCTGCATGCCTCAATCAAATCATCCGTTCCTTTTAATTCGGATAAACCGCCAACATAGCACAACGTGATTTGAGACGATTGAAAAATCTTTCTTGATGGCATATAAAACTCCGCCGTATCAATGCCATTGTAAATCACTTTTATTTTTTCTTTTTTTATCACTTTGCTGTATTTCTCATAAATGCTATTTGATATCGCGATTACCAGGCTGGCGTGACTCATCAGTCGATGTGCATAACGCGGAAAATAAAAGCGGTTTCCCTGATCTTCTTCCAGGAATTCACGGATATGCCACACATATGGGATTCCTGCCTGCTTTGCTGCAAATGCGCCAAAGCAGCTATAAGATGTATTAATATGAACAAGATCTACATGCTCTTTTTTTAATATTTTTGTCAATTTCCGCGCATATACTTTGTTTTTCCATAACCGCTTGATCTGACCAAGTGAAACCAGTATTTTTTCGGGATACCACCCTGGCACAACCCACGAAATCGACGGAACGACATAATAGCGCAAACCTTTTTCTTTCAAGATTGCCTCTCCGTCGCCGGGACCTACAAAAGGTCCATCCGGCGGAATCACAATCACTGTTTCTACGTTCAGTTCATTTAATTGTAATGCCAGATTCGTCATACTCAGAAAAGCTCCGGATGACGCATTGTTATCAGAAGCAATCAACGCAACCTTCATAATAATCCTCTTTTTATTATTTCACATACTTGGTTTCTATTGTACCTAATAACCCGTAAGAAAGCAAGAAAAAACGACACCGGACAAATACTTGTCCGGTGTCGTCTTCTGTATATTAATATTTAAAGAAAATATGATTTCCAATCTGCTTATACGCTGCAACCGTACTCGTATCGATATTCCATGTTGGTCGGAATCCAATCATGTCTCCGATGTTATTATTTCCTGCACATGCATCTCTGGCTGCCTGAATGCAACTTGCCTGTGCACCGTTTGCAACCAATCCTGCAAATCTTGAATCCGATACAACACTGAACTGATATGGTGCATACACGACATCGCTGATTGTATTTCCACCGATTCCCATCTGTAAACGGTTCAAAATAACATTTGCAACTGCCAGCTGTCCCTCGTACGATTCTCCACCGCACTCTAAAGTCATAACGGCTGCCATCAGATTGATATCTGCATCGCTAAGCGATATCGGTGTCCGTGTTGTTGTTCCGATATTGGCCTCATTGTTTGACTTCTGCGTCGTAGCTTCTGTTGTTGCTGTCTGCGTCGTTGCTTTTTTATTATCTGACTTCTTGTTCTCTGTTACGCTACCTTCGGCATGTTCCTCTGTTTCGGCAGTATCTTCTTCCGTCGTATCTGCTTCTTCCTCTTCCGTCTCGGTCTGGTCGACAACCTCTGCCACCCGGTAACCTTCTGTTACTTCCATGTAATCTGCACTTGCATACCCTTCGGTTCCTTCTGCAATTTCCAGGCAGATCCAGTCTTCATTGGTTTTTTCCGGAGCAACATTATATGTAACATTTTCGTATACCGCTCCTACAACGTCTGCACTCTTATCTGCTGCGGCGCGAAGATTGATACCATCCTCTTTTGCAACCGCTGTTGCGGAATAATACTCCTGCGCCAAAGCATAGGCATCTGTACCGACAGTTACATAATCTGCTTTTACGTATCCTTTTACATCCCCGGACGAAATCTGTACCCATCCATCTGCCTGTGAAACAACATCTCCACACGCACCGGTATCCATACGTCCAACAATCTGTGAATCTGTGGATGCTTCTGCACGTACATTTACATCATCACGGTTAGCTGCAAATTTATCTGCAAACTCTGATGCTGCAGCTGCCGAAACAACTTCTTTATCCTTGGCTTCTTTACCGGCAATCAAAGTTGCCTCCAAGTCTGCACGAAGTACATCTGTACCTGCAGCGTTCATCAAAGCCACAGATCCATCCAAAGTTTCCTCTTCATTGTCAGAGGCTTTCTCCTCTGCAGATGCTTCGGATGCAGCTTTTCTGTGCGAACCTGCAACCATCACCGTACCTGCTCCGAGAACAATCACAACCGTAAGAATCGTTAATGCTAAAATATTTCTGACAATAAACCGGCTGTTAAATACGTTTTTCGCCAGGAATAATTGCATTTTATGCATCTTTAACTTTGTTCTTTTACTCATTTTTTTTCACCTTGCAAAATAATTTTGTAACTTTTTTCTAAACAATGTTACATTTCTATTACGGACATAGTTTAACATTATCTTACAAAGGTGTCAATAGTTTGTTACATATTTGTTACAAATGCAATTGCAAGCATACCGGAACCTACGTGAGTTCCAATGATTGGCCCAATCGGAGCAATCATCAGATTTTCCGGTTTCATGCCTGCCTCTATCGCCATCTGTTTTAATTTTTCTGCTTTTTCGGGACAATCTGCATGCCCGATCACTGCCCGGAGCTGCGAAAGGGCTCCGCCTTCCTCCACGGTTTTTGCTATCAGATATTCCATCGCTTTGTTTGTTCCGCGTGCTTTCGAGCGAATCACAAGTTTCCCGTCCTCGTCCACACTTAAAATCGGCTTGATTTTCAGGGCACTGCCTACCATTGCCTCCACAGTTGAAATACGTCCGCCTCTTTTTAAATGAAACAGATCTTCAACCATAAACCAATGATGCACATGGCTCCGCGTGCGTTCGATCCAGTCTGTCAGAGAATCTATATCCAGTCCTTCTTTCTTCTTTTGCATAATCTCATACAAAAAAGCGCCTTCACCAACTGCAGCCGAGTGCGAATCCACACATACGATACGTGCATCCGGATATTTCTCCATCACCATATCGGCGCCAATCCTCGACGACTGATACGATCCACTCAGTCCGGAAGAAAAACACACATATAGGATATCCTGTCCTTCCTCCACATATTTTGTAAATATCTCCTGATAACGGACAGGATTGACCTGCGATGTCACCGGCATCGCGCCTTTCCGCAATTTCTCATAAAAATCAGAAATATCGCCATCCCGCTCATCGAGGTAATACTCATACACGGTTTCATCGATGGAATACGAAAAAGGAATGATCGGGACCTGCAGTTCCCTCACTATCTCCACCGGCAGGTCCGCCGTGGAATCACTCACTACTATATATTCTCGCATGCTTCTATCCCTCCATATCAATATCCATAATACGCATCTAATCCATCAGCAAGTCCGGAAACAATCTCCTTCTGATAATCCGGATCCACAAGCTTCGCCTCTTCGTCCGCATTGCTCAGATACCCAAGTTTAATCAAAGCTACCGGTTTCCTGCTCCAGTTGATGGCTGTCATCTGATCTGTCTCATATATACCCTGGTTTGTGCAGGCTGTTTTGTCTAATACACCCTGAATCAGCCATGTAGCCAGACGGTAGCTGTCATTGTGAAGATTCCCGTTAAACGTGCTGTCCTCAGGCATGCATACAGCCATAACTCCGGTCAGAGAACTGTTCTCACTGAAATTCATCTGGATGCGCACAAACACGGTTGCTTCCGAATCGTTCGACAGCTCTGCCCGGTCTTTATTGGAAAGATTGATTTCATCGGTATCCCTGGTTAGCAGAACCTGGTATCCCCGGCTCTCTAATTCTGTCTGAAGAAGCTTTGCATAAGTCAGATTCAGTTCACTTTCCCTGGTTCCAAGTGTTGTTCCGACATTTCCAGTCGACGCACCTTGTTTTGTCACATCTGTATCCGGCCCGATTTCCACTTGTTCTGCGTTTACAACTGCCTGGTTGGCCGGATCGATCATAACGATTTTTTTCACCTTTTCAGCATCGGTCAGAGATGCTGTCAATTCTTTTTTCGTTTCTTCTGTCGTCGCATCCGGAAGCGTTCCTTCCGGCGGCTCTGTCTGGATCACATACTCCGAATACACATAAAAAGACGCTCCATCGAGCTGCACGCGGGTCCACTCTTCATTGTATCCCGTCCGGTTTAAGATCTCACCGCCCGGAACAAGCTTATAAATATCTGCATCGGTTGACGGAGAAACACGCACATTGATTGTTTCACCCAATGTTTTTACATAATCATTTGTTATATAAAATCCATCCGCATCCATCGGCAGTGCATCCGTCTGTGTGGCATTCCCGGCAGTCGCCGGTATCTGCGTGTCCTGTGTTCCTTCATTTTTTTGTTCATCTGTCTTTTTTCTTCCACATCCGGCAAGCATAGCCATACACAAAATTCCAATCAGGATGGCTGCAAGTATTTTTTTATTTTTCTTTCTCATAAGAGTATCTCCATCTTTCATATAAAAAGTATATTTAATAGTAACATTCGACGCAAAAAAAGACAAGACGTTTTCATACATCTTGTCTTTTTATCTAATCTATACACGGATATCCACATCCTGTCAGAAGCAGACGATTACGCCTCCACGGCTTTCGTATGTCGTGCTGACACCTCCTGCATCCAATATCCGGACATCCTTAAATCCAAACTGCTCCATCAGAATCCGGCGCACATTCTTGCATCGTTCCATACTTGCACACTGCGTAATCCGAACCGGTTTTGTATTGTCATAACCTTCTTTTTCGATATGGGAAAGCAGCTTATTCAATGCTTTGTTCATGCCACGCGCCTGGTCAAGCTGCTGGATTTCTCCGTCCACGCCATGCAGAACCGGTTTGATATTTAACATGTTTGCAGCAAGCGCTTTCACTTTTGTGATCCGTCCGTTCTTCCGCATCGTCTCAAGACTGTCAAGCACAAACAGCGTCCGAATCTCATTGACATATGTTTCTGTCTTCTCCACGATCGTTTTAAAATCAAGTTCTGCAAGAATATCTCTCTCGAGACTCTCACAGATCAAATGTTGTGCCGCCGCTGCAGACTTAGAATCAAACACATGAATCTTCACATCCGGGTGGTTCTCCTGATAAATCTGCTTTGCAAGCATCGCACTGTTATAAGATCCGCTTAATTTGGAAGAAAGTGTCACAACAAATACATTCTCTGCATCCTCAAAATGCTGCATATAGTTTTCCGGAGAAGGGCATGCGGAACGAGGGCAGGTCGGACACTGATCAACCATCTCCAAGTACTTTTCCTGATCAAACGTCTCATCATCGATCACATCGGTATCCCCAACGGTAAGTGTAAGTGGTACGGAAACAAAATATTCTTTTTGCAAATCTTCTTTTGTAAGATCACAACAACTGTCACCAACTATTTTATATTTCATCTGTTTGCCTTTCCATTCTTTGATAACTACTGCATGTGGTTTTTAATACTACATATGATAGCATGGGATATCATAAAATGCAACCTGTTTTCAGAGATTTCATAATATTTTCATATTTGCAGATGCGATGCGGAACAGAGACGATTGCTGTCATCATTTATTTATTATTTGTTTATCATCTGTTTTATATATTTTAGGATTTTGGAATTGTTTTTTCTTATATGACATAGTATAATTTCTAAAGTTTGTATTATTCATTCAATATAAGAAAGTAAAGGAGTTCTGAACGTGAATTTTTTAGTTGATTTAATCAAAGGGATTTTTGTCGGCGTAGCAAATGTCATCCCCGGTGTGAGCGGTGGTACGATGGCTGTATCCTTCGGCATCTACGACAAGCTGCTCAATGCAATCTCCAATCTCTTGAAAAGTTTCAAGAAAAGCTTTTTTACATTGCTTCCGATCATCCTTGGCATGGCGATTGGGATTGTAGGTTTTACTTATATCATTCCATGGCTGCTTGCGAACTTTCCATTTGCAACGTCCTGTGCATTTACCGGACTGATCATCGGCGGTATCCCGGCGATTCTCCGTTCTTTGAAAGATAGCTGGCAAAGCGAAAAGAAGAAATCCCTGCTTGTGAACATTCTTGTATTTTTGATTTTGCTTGCTGTTGCAATGGCAATGGTATTCCTGAATGGCGACAGTGAAAGCGGCATTGCACTGACTGCAAGCGCCGGTATGATCGTGAAGATCTTCTTCATGGGAATCATCGCAAGTGCAACTATGGTAATCCCTGGTGTCAGCGGCTCCCTGGTTCTTATGATTCTCGGATATTACTTCGGAGTCATCAATTCTGTAAAACAGTTTGTAGAAGCACTCCGCGCGCTGAACCTGCAGGGCATGCTCAATCAGCTCTACATTCTGATTCCTTTTGCAATCGGGTGTATACTTGGAATCTTCTTTATCTCCAAGCTTATAAGCTATCTGCTGAAGCATTTTGCATCTGCGACATTCAGCGGAATCTTCGCGCTGGTAGCATCTTCTCCGATTTCGATCTTTTATAAAGTAAATCAGGAGTATAGCATGAAAGGGACGTCCATCGCATCCATCATCGTCGGCGTCGTTCTGCTTGTTGTCTGTGTGGCATTAACCTTGTTCATGGAAAAACTCGGAGCACCGGAATCTACGGAACTTGAATCTTAAGTTTCCTTCCCGGTTCATAACTATACGAAAAAATCGGGCACCTGGATTTACGGTGTCCGATTTTTTGTTACAATTCCTTTTTCAACCATGCATGCCGGATGATAAGAAAGCTTTGCTTTTCGAAGTCCCGGAATCCCCATATCTTCTTCCCGGTTTATATAGGTAAACGCGGAAAGTTCCCGTCTGACAAATTCCCGGTTGATCATGGCGTATGCACCTTGAATATCTGCATATGCCTTTTCAAAATGAATATCAAATGTATCCGCAGTTATCGGTTCTCCAAGTGTAAATGCAACCACTTTTCCTTCTGCACGAATCAGAGCTCCGGTCATGCCAAGCAGCTTCCGATGTTCCAGTGCATACGCGATAATCCGCTCTTCGTTTTCCTTGTCTCCCTCTCCGTCCGGGTTATTTTCCTTCTCCCAGGCACGTTCAAGCTCCATGCATTCTTCCCAGTTTTCTTCGTCGATACGCGCATATTCATAATCCGGATAATTCTCCAAAAATCGGTTGATATGATTTCTTTTTGCATGCAGCTTCGACCCGGCAAGGCTTGCAAGTGTTTCCTGTTTATACAGATAATCCGCCGCATCCCGGTCATATTCAATCTTGTACATGCCCGGATACCAGCGTTCAATCATCTCAAACATCTCCGGCTCCACCATATACATAGCAAATGGCAGATTACTTTCTTCAAAGTAATCTACCACCTGATCAAATGCTGCTTTCGGATCATGTGCTCCTACCGGAAATGTAAACGAAGCCGGTACCCCGTCCTCCAACCGGCAGAACACAAGCATATCTTCTATAATTGTAAATTTCGTCTGATAAAAATCGCACCAGAACAGGCTGTTTCCAAATGTAAATTCACATCCGCGATACCTGTTATGGCTGAAATAATGGTCAAATAATGGTTTGGTCTCAATACTCGGTCTGATAATATCCATCTTTATTTTCCTTCCAGCAACACATCTACATCATTTCTTCCATACTCACATAATTGTTTCCGGATTTCATTGATTGTATACTCGTCCGCATGAATTTCTACTACATGATCAAGCAGTCGATCCACATATCCACACCATTTCTCATAAATCCGAACCATATCCTGTGTCGTAGGGTCCTTCTTCTTCTGATCCTGGGAAGATGCCTTTCCGGACATGATTTCCTTCATTGACATGGTCTTTGGTTCAATTCCATAGGCAATATAACGGATTTCTTCTGTTCGAACAAGTGCACAGTCATACATCTCGACAAGCAGATCCTCGATACAGTCGCTTGCAAGATTGAAATGATGATAATAAAGTTCCGCCGGTCTTCTGGCCGGACGATCTGCAACATCCTCTTTGTTGTACCAATAGAAATCCTCGTCACTTTTTACATTTGATTTTGCACGTTTTGATTTCTTTTCTCCATAAGAAGAAAGCTGTTCATTGATTCCAAACATTGTCTCGGCCGGCACTTGGGCAGCTTTTAAATCACCCATGATTGCAGCCCCCATCGCTTCGGCTTCCTTAACAGATGCAGCCAAAGCTTCGTTGCTGATATCAATTCCCGGCACATCAGCAGCAAATGCAGAATCGACAGATTTTTCTTGTATCTCCGGCTTGATGTGTTCTTTTTTCCGGCGCATATGCTTCTTTTTGAGCGGCTTTTTCTCGACTGGCTCTGCCACCTCATCTTCTGCCGGTTCATCTTCTGAATCTTGTTCCGAAATATCCTCTATCTGACTTTCCTCCGGAACCTGTATCGACACTTCCGTCGACGGTTCGACTGATTCCGTCAATGCCTGCCCGGCAGCTTCCTCAAATATAGTATCCGTCTCATCAGGCTCTTCTGATTCTGTTTTCTCGATTGGTGCTTCCTGCTCACCAATGACCGGAATTGTATCTACCGGTTCTTTCTTCTCTTCATTTTCCTCCTGACGAGTGTCTTCCATGCCGATTGTGCGGTCACGTTCTTCCTTTACTGCCTTTGTATCGATCTCCTGTGTTGGGGCATTGGCCTGAACCGGATCCACAAATGCACTGGAAGGCGCGAACGCATCCTCAAAGTCTGCATCGTTTTCATCAATCTCTACATCTTCGTACTCTTCGTATTCATCATATGCATCATCTGCATACTCGTCTTCATAATCATCGGTATCCGGCATGGAAACATCTATATCATTCACTCCGTTTTCCAAATCTTTCTCATCCGGATTATCCTCATCTAAATTATCCACATAAAAATCATCGTCGAGAACTTCATCTCCTTCGTCCGCGTAGTTCTCAACATCCGCATCCCGGTTCTCCGAATCTTCCTCAAACTCTCCATCCTCGAACTCATCATCCTCATCGTCAAAACGGCGTCTCGACTTACTTGCAATCACCGCAATCGTCGCAATAATCATAATCAAAAACAGCGCCAGAAGCGCTACAAAATATATCATTGACATCATAGAACGATCCATATCTTTACCAGCTTTCCTATAATTTAACCACTCCCAAAAACGAGAACAATCCTTTTGTAGTATACTAAAAATAAATTCAATAATCAACATTATGTTGTAAAATGATTTTTCCTTTGTTATAATTTCCTAAGAATTTATCTGTTATACAGGAGGCTATCATATTAAAATGGCAAAGAAGATTAGAACAAGATTTGCACCGAGCCCGACCGGCCGGATGCATGTAGGAAATTTGAGAACTGCTTTATACGCATACCTGATTGCAAAACATGAGGGTGGCGATTTTATTTTGCGTATCGAGGATACGGACCAGGAGCGTGAGGTAGAAGGTGCTGTCGACATCATCTACCGTACCCTGAAGGAAACAGGACTTGAGCACGACGAAGGTCCGGACAAAGACGGCGGCGTTGGTCCTTATATCCAGAGTGAGCGTCAGAAGCAGGGCATCTACTTAGAATACGCAAAGAAGCTCATTGACAAGGGTGAGGCATACTACTGCTTCTGCGATGAGTGCCGTCTGAAGACACTTGTCACAGAATTCGAGGGAAAGACCATCTCCCGTTACGACAAGCACTGCTTACACCTTTCCAAAGAAGAGGTTGAGGCAAACCTTGCTGCAGGCAAGCCATATGTTATCCGTCAGAATAATCCGGAAGAAGGCACAACGACATTCTCGGATGAACTGTACGGCGACATCACGGTTCCGAACATCGAGCTTGACGATATGATCCTGATCAAGTCCGATGGTTTCCCAACCTACAACTTCGCAAATGTTGTGGACGACCATCTGATGAACATCACACATGTTGTCCGCGGAAATGAATATTTATCTTCCTCTCCAAAGTACAACCGTCTCTACGAGGCATTTGGATGGGAAGTTCCAACCTATATCCACTGTCCACTGATCACGAACGAAGATCACCAGAAGCTCTCCAAGCGTAGTGGTCACTCATCCTTCGAGGATCTGTTGGAGCAGGGATTCCTGACTGAAGCAATCATCAACTTCGTTGCATTGCTCGGCTGGAGCCCGGAGGATAACCGTGAGATCTTCTCTTTGCAGGAGCTTATAGAAGCATTTGACTACCACAATATCTCCAAGTCCCCGGCAGTTTTAGATATGACAAAGCTCAAATGGATGAACGGCGAATACATCAAGGCAATGGGCGACGAGAAGTTCTACGAGATGGCACTTCCTTACATCAAAGAAGTCGTTGGCGACAAGATGGATGCGAAGAAGATCGCCGCTATGGTAAAGACAAGAATCGAAGTATTCCCGGACATCAAGGATCAGATTGATTTCTTAGCTGCCGTACCGGAATACGATATCGCAATGTATACACACAAGAAGATGAAGACAAACACAGAGAATTCATTGCAGTTATTAAAAGAAGTTCTTCCGGTTCTTGAGGCACAGGAAGCGTTCGACAATGACAGCCTGTTCGCGGCTCTTTCCGCATTCGGTAAAGAGCACGAGTACAAGACTGGATTTGTCATGTGGCCGCTTCGTACCGCTGTGTCCGGCAAGCAGGCAACACCGGGCGGTGCAACCGAGCTTATGAGTATCCTCGGCAAGGACGAGACACTTGCAAGAATCAATGCTGCGATTGTGAAGCTGGAGAATGCGTAATTTCTTTAACAGACAGAAAAACAGGGACTACCTCAAAAGGGTAGTCCCTGTTTTTATTTAATCCAGTATATCCTTATCTTGAAAATATAAAGTCCCACATACAATCACACAAAGTAATCCGAACAAGGCAATCACAAATCCACTCATTGGTTTTACACCTTCAAAATTGATATAGGAACTTCTCTGCCACATCGTATAACTTCCCGGCAGCCACCAACAGGTATAATAAGCAGACAGAATATAGATTCCACACGTTGCAGCAAAGCTTATAACCGGTGTAAATAAGAAACTGAATAGCATCTGTACCTCTGTCATCAACACAGATATGGCAAATGGCAGCAAAACGGAAATCAAAATCATATCAGACTGACTGACATAATTCATAGAATCTCCATACAAATGTCCAAGCAGATCCACAGAAAAATCCGCACTTAGCTTTGCTCCATGCACACAGGCACTAATCGTGCAGGTTACAGCAATTCCAACATAGTATAGGAAAACTGTCATCAGACACCAGAACATCTTCGCAATCCACCAACGAATGCGGGAGCCGCCTGCCGGAAGCACAATCGCTCCATACTCATTATAATCCTTACACGGATAATATGCAGTCAGATATGCCAGTCCGATATGGAGCATAAACCACGAAATCGGAATCACGAACGTCGAATCGGGACTGAATTTATAGATATACATCCCCTGCATAACACACAGGTAATAATCTGCCGCTGTTCCGCTTCCGGCGATCGTCCCCGCTTCGTATAGGTTTGCAGCATATTCCGCAAAACCGGCAGTCATCAGCACGACAACAAGAGGTATGATCAGAAATCGGGCACCATGCCGGAACGTCCCAAGACACATGTCCCGCCAGAACATCTTTGCTGTTCTCATGCCACTCCCTCCTTCTGCTTACACACAACTGTACCGTCCTTGATCTCAATGATCTCATCACTCAAATACTCCAGTTCTTCCCGATCATGACAGGCAATAATAATCAGATGATCCCGTTCCCGCAAATCCACCAGCACCTTCTTTACCTGCTCCACGCTTGCTTCATCCAGCGCATTGATTGGTTCATCTAATACAATGATATCCGGTTCCCCCATAATCGCATTTGCGATTCCAAGCTTCTGTTTCATTCCGAGCGAATATTTCCGATAAACACGCTTATCCTCCGGATCAAGCTGCACCCGCCGCATAGCTTCTGCTACATCCTCTTTGTCTATATCCCTGCGAAGCGATGCAAGCATACACAGGTTCTTATATCCTGTATATTGCGGCAGAAATGCCGGATTCTCGATCAATGCCCCAATGCTTTCCGGAAACTCGATATCCTTCATAAGCACTTTTCCATTGATACTGACCGTTCCTGTGCTTGGTATCATCAATCCACAAATAGTTCGCATAAGCATGGTTTTTCCACATCCATTTTTCCCTTTCAGACCATAAATTGCTCCTGAATGGAATTTCAGATTGATATCATGTAAAATCGGTGTTTTATGTATTGTCTTCGATATATTTTTTAATTCAATCTCTATCATAACACGTCTTTTCTCCTTCCTTTTAAGAACAGCCAGAGTATAATAACCAGCGTCCCACCGACTGCCATAAGCACGACCTGCAGCCTGCTGAAAACAACCGATTGTAACGGGTTCAACATTTCCATCACAGAAAATCTGCCATCATTGTTTTCCATCATAACTGCACTCCACATGATATAGAAAGCAAAAGGAATTACAATCGCACTAAACATACTCTCGACCCGTTCTGCCACGCATACAGAAACAAGTGCCAAAAGTCCTGCAAACAGACCATCTAAAAGGATAAATGCCAATGCATACAATGCACCGTTCGACTCATACAGCCCAGAAAACAAATTCACATCCAGAATTCCAGCTGCCAGAAATTCCAGTCGTTCCGGCATACGAAGTGGATATATTGTCATAACCGCCATCAAATCTAACAGCAACGGAATCATCACAGCGCTTGCTGCCATCACAAACACTACAACTGCTTTTGCCATATAGTACCCACGTCTGGATGTATGCAGTAAAATATTCTTCAAATAACCTGTTTTGATGTCTTCATAATAAGTTCCCGCATATGGTAATGCTGCCAGAATCGGAAGTAACGCATAAAACAGACTGTTCGTTACGAACTGATAATCTGTCCCAATCCACGTCTGCATCACAACTTTTGCATCTATCGTATCCCGAAATGCATTATGAAAAAGTACGATGTCGCCGATTGCCAGAGCCGTTCCTAACAGCAATGCCACATAAAATCCACGCGACCGAAAAGCTCTGTAAAACTCAAATTTAATGACTGGTTTCATAGGCTCGCTCCTCCATAATTCTTCCCTGTTTTTAATCGGATGCGGACGGCATCTGGATACAGCGACACCACATATTCAAACTCCATATTTGAAAGATTCTCCCATGTTTTCTCACGAAAGCACACACGAGACACCGTAGTTACGATCCATATATCCTGTTCCATTCCCGGATTCAACTGTTCATCATAGAATATGTTTAATTTTGCCCCCATAAACGGATCATAAGAGCTTCCCCATCCTTTACATACAAATCCCTCTCCTAGCACAGATATCACATTATCCCATGATATTGCATTTTCCGAATCGTTTCGAACTATAAACCGCACACATACAGCTTTTTCATTGTCTGTCACATCATCCCCCACACCAAAATAAGCCTCATATTCATCAGCATTCAAAAGCAGAAACTCATCTGTCTGAATTGCAAGTCCTCCATAATAAAATTCCTGTCCCTGTTCCACATACATCACATTGCTTTTCTTCTCCTGATTTAAGTTCACGACACGAATCGCCCATAACAGAAAGCCAAACAGAATCAGGAACACAATCACCTGTCTTTTCACGTACCTATCCTCCTTAAAATCAGCTACCTGTTTTATTCATTTTCTAATTTTGGCAAATCATACAATGGCACAACAGTATTTGATATTGTCTGATTTAACCATGTATTCTGTCTTTCTACAGTCATAGTTCCAATATACATAAGTTGCGGATGTTTGTAATCAATTCCCTCCAACATCTTATAACCTATTATGCATTCCATTGTTTCATTTGGTTGTAAAGTGTACCACGAAAAGTGATGAATACGATCTTCACCTTCTGTATGCTGTGGTTTATCAAAATAGATTATACTATCCGTATATTCATCATAACTTTTCTCCTCGTTGGTTCGAATCAAATAAAGCGAATAATCTGACAGTTCTTTTTCATCATTGGATTCATTTGTCACCCGCATTTTTACAAAATAATAATATGTTTTTACATGCACACATCCAAGACTATATTTTGAGTAATCAATTTGTCTGCTAATATTAGTGATTTTTTCACAATAATCCTCATAAGAATAATCATATCTGTGCAATGAAAGCTCATAATATTCCGGATAATCTTCATACATTCTATCAGAATCGTATTGTTCAACTTCTGGCACTATCTCATCTGATTCCGGTACTCTCTCATCGCTGAAATATTCTGCTTTGTATCTCGTCTGTGTCTCAATCTCTGTATCCTCTATCATCTCATACCCCAGAAATTCATATGTAAGAGATCCGAGCTTAAAGCTATGGGAATTATCCAATGCTGCATCACTATCTGTATTCGATGCAACCGTTGTGTTATCCTGTTGTTTTTCTTCTTCCTGCTCCATATATCGTTCAACTGGATATTCTTTATCCCGTTCATTTTTTACTATATAATTCCAACAGATGACGCCAGCCACCAGCAATATAACTCCCGCTGTAATCCACTTAATTTTTTCATTTTCCTCACCTTTGTTTTCATAAGTTCCTCCTTCTCTTCTGTTTTCCATCCATATGGTAATCGCACTATAACATGCTTTTATGATTTTCTGTTGAAATCTGCTACGAACGGTCAAAAATAAGGGATGAATGTTCGTTCATCCCTTATTTTTGACCATTCATAAGATATTTTGTATCAATCTGACACTCTTTGCTATACTGTAAAAAAATATTATTCTTTATTTACGCATTTGCAGTTCTCATGCTATCATGAAAACAACAATTATTTACAAGGAGAAATAAATGACACTGAACATAGCCATCTGCGATGATGAAGCAAAAGAATTCGAGCCATTATGTCATCTTTTAGATATATGCTCTTTCCAATTCAATATTGATCTGCATATTGATACTTATACAAATGCACAGGCACTTCTGACACGCTACCGGGAATCCACAGGAGCGCCCTATCAGTTGCTCTTTCTGGATATCGAAATGCCGGATGGAAGCGGAATCACGCTTGCCGATGTAATCAAGAGAAATTTCGACCATCATGTAATGATTGTTTTTGTCAGCAACTATCCAAAGTATATGCAGGACAGTTTTGCCGTCCACCCCTACCATTTCCTTCAAAAGCCAGTCCAGGAAGTCGAGATGAAGCAACTGCTATCGGATATCCTCGAAGAGTACACGAAAAATCTATCATTGATTTCCGTTGTAGATGGCTATGACCGGGAATATACATTGAACTTAAAAGATGTCTATTACATCGAAGTAAAAAATGCGAAGTCCAAAGAATTATGTTTTCATATGCGGGAGGATGTGGTTCCTGCGAAGGGGACGATCACCACTTGGAGTTCCATGCTGGATGAAACAATGTTTATGATGTGTTCCCGCACAGTTCTTGTCAATCTTTCCCATATTCATTATCTGAAGGATTGCACGATTATTTTTGACAACGGTGCCTCAGTCTCCATGAGCAGACGGAACCGGAAACTGATCACGGACCGCTACCTGAATCAGGTTGTTGCCCTGCACTCGGATTTTTATACACACCAAGGAGTCTAATATGCAATACGCACTTACAATACTTACATATCTTTTTGATATGTTCATCTTAACTACATTTCTGATGAACACGCTACATCATTTCAAGAAACGTTATGCCCCACTATATCTTTGTGTCCTTGTCGGCTGCGAATGCTGTCTGTATGGATGTGAAGTATTAAACAGCCATTTTCCTACCATGCAATCAGAAATTACCGCAACGCTTATCAGTCTGGGTACAACGTTTATCCTCTGCTTATTTTTCACAAGCAGTCTGAAAGCAAAGCTATACATGACACTGCTGTTCCAGACGCTTGCAGCACTTGGAGAAGCCATATTTACTTTTCTTTTTACGAAACTGAACCCGGATTTCTATGCAGAAAGTGACACTACATTTATGTACAGTGTCATGAATATCGGTTCCAAGTCTTCCCTGTTCCTGTTGTGTCTGCTCTCGTCTATCCTCCTGCGTAAAAAATCGACAACCGTCTCTACGGAATACAAACTTTTAGTTTTATCTACTCCTATTATATCTATTATTATCTACGTGTGTTTGCCAATTCAACAGATATTCGAGATTGATACAGTATTTTTCTACAAACTTCTGATCTGCTGTCTGGCGTTGTTAAATATCATAAACTACATTCTGATTCAGAAAGAATATGCATCGACTGCATTAAAATATACAAATGCCCAGATGGAAGAGCAGATTTGTTTTCAGAAGGAAAAATACGAACAGCTCAGTGAATCCTATCGGCAAAGCCGCCGGATCATCCACGATCTCAAAAAGCAGTATTTCTGCATCAACGAGTATGTGGATAACGCCGAATACGACAAACTAAAAGCCTTCACAAAAGAAGCTGTCAGAGATATCGAATCAACATATTCCAAATACAATACCGGTAATTTGGTCATTGATTCTTTCCTGACAAACTATGATACACTTGCAGCGAAAAATCATATTCAGTTTGTTGCTAAGCTTGGGGTAACATATAACCGGATTCCGGTCAATGATTATGATTTATGTGTGATTCTCGGCAATATGCTTGATAACTGTCTGAAAGCATGTATTGCCAATCCTTCCAGTGAGAATTTTATCCATATCGCGATTGCGACTACCGAAAATGATAAATTCACGATTCACTGCGAGAACACAACCGCAGAGGGAACATCCCTGGAGCACATACATGCCAACCGGCAAAATTCCCTCTATCACGGATATGGTCTCACCAATATCCGGAATACAGCAGAAAAATATCATGGTTTCTTCACTTACAGCGTTGAAACCCTCTTCTATATGGACTTGATGATTCCAATTATCGAAAAAAGCAAACGCATTATGCTCTAACTTAACTCATCGAGTGTCTTCGCATAGGCTGGCAGGAATTCCTGCACGAAGTCCTTTACTTCCGGGTAGCTCTTTGATAGCTCCTGCACCATCTGCTCCGTGCTTTCCTTCGCCTTGACGAATTCGCGGTTGCCGGTTTTTTCTTCCTCCATACACTTGATCAATGCAGAGAGTTTATCTGCCGCTTTTACGAGCTTCCACAGATACTTCGTCTCTTCCGTATCATCGCCCTGCTTGAAGAAGTAGTCCCGGTAATATGTCTGCAGATCTTCCGGAAGCTGTCCGATCAGCTTCTCGCACGCTTCATCCTCGATAGAATGAAAGAGATCCTTCATCCGGTTGTTGTAATACTTGATTGGTGTCGGCATATCGCCGGTGATGATCTCGGACGCGTCGTGATACAGTCCGATCACTGCCGCCTTGTCAGCATCTAAATGCTTGCCATACCGCACATTTCCGATCACGCAGAGCGCATGCGCCAGCATGCTCACTTCCAAACTATGCTCGGACAACGTCTCCGGGTATGTGTTCCGCATGAGCGCCCAGCGCTCAATATATTTCATGCGCGCCACGGTCGCAAAGAAATTGTATTCCATATTTAACTCCCATTCTCTCTTGTAAGTATCATATTTATGAAACGCGTTTGTGATTGGGATATATTTGTCAATATCAGCTTCCGCAAATATACATATGTTTGGAACTTAGAAGTACTTGATGTTCTGTAAATGTCCAGCAATGTTTGAACACGATGTTCAAACAAGCCGCCGCTGAGCCATGGACGGCGAATCGGCGGCGGTTGCGTACGGTATCAGCATCTATATCAGGACATCTAGTACTTCTTAGTTTCAATACATCGTATATTTGCGGAAGCTGATATGACATATATCCCAATCACATCGCGTTTCACAATCATTTACTGTACCTTGCTCTCTTCGTTCAATTTCACGTTCTGGTATTTCTCATACAGTTCCATGAACTCTTTACCGCTTAAGTTCTCCTTCTCGTAGAGTACCTGTGCGATTGCATCGAGTGTCGGCATATTCTTTTTCAGTAACTTGTATGCCTTCTCATAGCTTGCTTTCATCATGTTCTTGACTTCGGTATCGACCTTCGTCTCTGTCTCGGAAGAACAATTTAGTACGCGGCGGTTATCCAAGTATTCTCCGGTTACGCCTTCGAGCTGCACCATGCCGAACTTCTCGGACATACCGTACATCGTGATCATTGTCCGCGCCAGGCTCGTCGCCTTCTCGATATCGTTGGAGGCACCATTCGTAACGGAATCAAACTTCAGCTCCTCCGCGGCACGCCCCGCCAGAAATGTCACGATATCCTCTTCCATTTCTTTCTTCGTCTGTAACTGCTTCTCTTCCTCCGGCACCTGCCATACATAGCCAAGCGCGCCGGATGTACGCGGTACGATCGTGATACGCTGGATCGGAAGTGTGTTCTTCTGCAATGCAGCAACAAGCGCGTGTCCAACCTCATGGTAGGCAACGATCTTCTTCTCTCTTGGTGAGAGCAGCTTCTCTTTCTTCTCTTTTCCGGCGAATACAACTTCCACCGAAGCGATCAGATCCTTCTGGGATACATAATCCCGCTTGTTGCGGACTGCCATTAACGCCGCCTCATTGATGATATTCGCAAGGTCTGCACCGACAGCCCCGGATGTGGCAAGTGCAAGCTCCTTGAAATCTACCGTCTCATCCATCTTCACATTCTTCGAATGTACTTTGAGTGTATCGATACGTCCCTGCATATCCGGCTTTGACACGATGATTCTACGGTCGAACCGTCCCGGACGAAGCAATGCCTTATCGAGTACCTCCGGGCGGTTGGTCGCTGCAAGCACGATGATTCCCTTCGAGCTGTCGAAACCATCCATCTCCGACAAAAGCTGGTTCAAGGTCTGTTCCCGCTCGGAATCGCCACCGCTCTGTCTGGTATCCCGGCTTCGGCCGATGGCATCAATCTCATCGATAAATACAATACAAGGTGCCATCGAATTTGCTTTCTTGAACAAGTCTCGCACACGGCTTGCACCTACACCGACAAACATCTCCACGAACTCTGAACCGGACAGCGAAAAGAACGGAACATTCGCCTCGCCGGCAACTGCCTTGGCAAGCAGCGTCTTACCGGTTCCCGGAGGTCCTACAAGCAGGGCACCCTTCGGCAGCTTCGCACCGATCTTCAAGTACCGCTCCGGCTGGTCTAAGAAATCCACCATCTCCCTGAGCGATTCCTTTGCCTCCTCCTGACCGGCAACATCCGCGAATGTCACACCGGTTTTCTTCTCCACATACATCTTTGCATTGCTTTTTCCAAATCCGCCGGATTTGGACATATTCTTCATCACAAGCGACATCAGGATATAAAATGCAGCGATCATGATTACATAGGAAAGGATCGTCTGCATGATCGCATTTTTTCCTTCATCGACTTCTTCATACTCGACATCTGCCTTCTCGAGTCGGTCCACGATCTTATAATCTGCTATCCGGATGACATAATATGTCTTGTCCAGCTCTGCACCCGTCTCCTTGGAAATCGGCGTAAAACTGATGCGGTCATTGTAGATTTTTACTTTTGTCACTTCTTTATCGTCAAGCATCTGCAGGAATTTGTCATACGTAATCTTCTCCTGTTTGGACTGCTGTATCGCAGTGATTCCCTGCCAGAGCATAAATGTCAATAAGATAGAGGCAATCAGAATGATGACTGTCTTCGATGGTTTTTTCTTGTTGTTATTGTTGTCATTATTGCTATTGCCAGGATTGTGATGATCGGAATTCCGATTGTCCGAATCATTGTTCAACCCGGAATTTTTCTGTTCATTTCCCATTTATTTTCTCCATTTTTCCGCATACTTTATGCTGCCCTCATCCGGCTTATTTTACAAAAAACAGAAACCGGGCACTTCGTAACAGGGAACGGATTCCCTCTCACGCAGCCCCCGGTTTCGCATTTTTCACATCTGATTCATATCATACTATGCATACAGTGGATACTTGTCTGTGATGCTCTTCACAAGTGCCATTGCCTTGTCGTTATCCTTGTCAATAACTGCAGCCTTGATTGCATCTGCAATCACGATCATATCGTCTTCCTTTGCTCCACGGGTTGTGATCGCCGGTGTACCAAGACGGATACCACTTGTAACAAATGGTGACTTCGGATCGTTCGGTACTGTGTTCTTGTTCGCTGTGATATGAACAGAATCAAGAAGCTTCTCCACTTCCTTACCGGTCAGATCAAGGTTCTGTAAGTCAACCAGCATCAGGTGGTTGTCTGTACCGCCGGATACGATCTTGAATCCACGCTCGGTCAGTGCCTGTGCCAGACATGCTGCGTTCTTCACAACCTGCTTCTGATACTCTTTGTATTCGTCTGTCAGAGCTTCCTTCAGGCAGACTGCCTTGCCTGCGATGACATGCATCAGAGGTCCACCCTGAATGCCAGGGAACACTGCCTTGTTGAAGTTATATTTCTCATTTACTTCGTTGCTGGAAAGGATCATACCGCCACGTGGTCCACGCAATGTCTTGTGTGTTGTGGTTGTTGTTACGTGTGCATATGGGATTGGACTTTGGTGAAGTCCGGCTGCTACCAGACCTGCGATGTGTGCCATATCTACCATAAGAACTGCGCCAACCTCATCTGCGATCTCACGGAAGCGCTTGAAGTCAATCGCTCTTGCATATGCAGATGCACCGGCTACGATCATCTTCGGTTTGCATTCCTTCGCGATGCGGAGTACCTCATCGTAATCGATAAATCCTTCGTCGTTGACACCGTAAGGTACGACGTTGAAATACTTGCCTGACATATTAACCGGTGAACCGTGTGTCAGATGTCCGCCATGTGCCAGATTCATTCCCATAAATGTATCGCCCGGCTGCAAAACAGCGAAGAATACGGCCATATTTGCCTGTGCGCCGGAATGTGGCTGAACATTGACATATTCACATCCAAACAACTTCTTTGCCCGCTCTCTTGCAAGGTCTTCCACTACATCGACATACTCACATCCGCCATAATAACGCTTTCCCGGATATCCCTCTGCATACTTGTTCGTAAGCGGACTTCCCATAGCTGCCATAACTGCCTTGGATACGATATTCTCTGATGCGATCAGCTCAATATTATGATCCTGTCTGTTGATCTCGTCCGTCATTGCCTGTGCAATCTCCGGATCGAAATTTGCGATTTCATCAAAACTATACATCTTTGTCCCTCCATTTTTTGTAGAATTTTATCTGTTAGATTATCGCACATCCGTTTTGGAGTGTCAACCGATTGACATTAAGATATATCGGCTTTTTCTGCCTGTTGATTTTTTAATTTCTGTTTTTCTTCCTTTTTTTGTTTTCTCTTTAACCGGTATTTCTCCCGGTATTTCCAGATCAGATCCGACAGATAATAATTGATTTCCGCGCCATACAAAACAATCTGCATGCCGATATACAGCCAGATAATAATCAATACGATGGATGTCATACTTCCATACATCTTCGAATTATCTGCGGAATACTTAATATAGACAGAAAATCCCCGCGTCATCAGCATCCACGCAACGGATGCCAGCACAGCGCCGGTAAACTCATGCCGCATATGTCCGCGCCGATTCGGAAGCTGATAATAGATCAAAAGCAAAAAGATAAAGATCACAAGGAATGTCACCACATTCTTCAGGCTTAAGATCAAAAGTGTCGCATCTGCAAATGCCGGGTAATGATCTATAATCTTATGGGCAATCTGCGAACCGAACGCCTGAATTGCAATCACAACCAGGCAAAGCAGCATAAATATAAGTGTATACAGCGCACAGATCAGGCGTACAAGAAAATAATTTTTGTTTTGTTCAACACCATAAATCTTATTTAACCCTGTAGAGAGCGCCTGAATGCCCTTTGCCGCAGACCATAAACTGACAAATACCGTAATGAGTGTAAATGACTGGACATTCGCATTGACCACATCATCCACGATATACGCAACATATGACTCGAGTCCGCTCGGCACCACCCGCAAAATATAGCCAAGCACATTTGCATTCATGACCGACAGCTTTGATGCGATCATGACCAGCAACATCATAAATGGAAAAAATGAAAGCATCACAAAGAAAGCAACCTGTGCCGCATATGCCGGCACACTGTCCGCGGTTGCTTTATTCACAAATTTAACAATAAAACGAACAACCTTTTTCATAGATACCCCATTTTATTATTCTTGCTCTGTCTGAGTTGTCTCTCCGCTATCCTGATCGTCCATCGTGTAAATCGATGCAAAATCAATATAAGAAAAATAATGTCGTAAAATATATTTGTAGTTTTTTCCCTGTCTGCCGAGCACACCGGCTCCATAGATGCTCATCCCGGCTCCATGTCCGAATCCGCCGCCATGAACAACGAATCCACGTTCCGTCTGTTCTACATAATAATATGGGCTTGGAAGTGATGTCCAGCCGATTATCGTGGAACCATCCTGCCGCACGATTTCCTGATGCACAGGATTCAAGATTGCACGGATATTACTCTGTCCGCTTATCGATACCGCATGTTCACTTCCGCGGATCAAAAGCCGTGTCACCACACCGCTCGCTGAGCGCTCAGCAACCTCAATCGACGTGATCGTCCCTAGCTTCGGCAATTCCGCTGATATAAATGCACCGTTTTCGTCTTCCACCTGTATGGAATCTTCCATGACAGATTTCCGATCTGTCAAAGCCATTTCCACGGCCTCAGTCATCTCTTCCTGCGTAAATGAAATATCCCATCTATAGTATGGAGAATCTTTATCTATAATATTATACGCTTCACTATCTGTCAAAAATGCCACAAACTCTTTTTCATCTGACAGGTCTATCCTGCTTTTGTCCAGATTCTCCACATTGGATTCCAGATAGCTATAGGAATCTCCTCCCCAGATCTCCGCATTTGTACAGGTAGTTCCAAAGGATGTATTAAATGTCATCGGCACGATCAGCGTTCCGTGATACGTCGGAACAAGCCCGTATGTATCCTTTACCGCGCGGATCGATGCATCTGTTTCCGCCACATTATTATATACCTGACACAGACTGGAATCATCAAGATGCGCATGATATTCGGCATAACTCTCATCCTTAAGCTTCGCATAAGCGGTTCCTCTGGCGCAGATTGCCATCGCCTGCATCGCTGCATCCGGATAATCAGGCGGCATTGCATTTGCCACGACATTCGCCAGATAACGTTCCAGTGAAAGCTCATTTATCACATAAATATAACCATCCTGTACATCTAACTCTATTAGACCATCGTATTCCGGATTGCCACATTCCCGTGTCACACTGAGCAGTTTAATCCGCCCGCTGTGTGTATCCGGCTCCACCTTCAGCACTTCGTCTTCTTCGTATCCCGATGCCTCGATTGTCACCACATCGCCCGCCTGATACTTCGTCTCTGTATCATCCGGATTCGTTACTGTAAACGCAGTTGTCGCTGTGAGCTGTACCCTTTCCATCTCATAGGATGTGTAATCATCATTACTGATAATTACTCGGATATCCTCGCTTTTCAGTTTCTGATTGATCACAACAGCCCCGACTTTTCCATCCTGCAGATACATATCCACATACGAATAGCCGGTCAAAAGGGAAAGGCTCTCCTCATCTATGGCATCCTCGTAGACGTTATACATTTTATAATGATCTGCAAGTGTGAGTCCTCCGATTTTTTCCACCTGAATCTGTGTATCAGCCGTCGAAATCACCCTGCCACGCAGAATCTTCTGTGGACGTTCAATCTTACAGATTCCTGCATAGTTAAAGACAAGATTTGCCACATAGCCGTCTGTCTCATAAGGATCCACCGTCTGTCTGTCTGCATCCAGACTCGTGGCTACTGCAATCCCCGAATCCGGCAGTTCTGCTTCACTCCGTACCGGATATGTCTTCTCCAGATTCCCATATAAGATTGTACACATACCGTCAGAGATTTCCTTCACCCATACATTCTGCAATGTAATTTCAGAATTGCCAAGGCTGTTAATCTTGAAGATCATACCATTCTTCATATAGACATCGAGCACATTTCCCTCATAGGTTTCATCAATCTCAAATTCTGCATTATAGGTGTCCTGTCCATCAGAAAAAGACGTTTTATCCTCCTCTGATATTGCAAGCACCAGAACATCCTTGCGAAGCAGGCCCTTCACGGTTGCCGACGCGACAATCCGCTCATAGAAGTCCTCGAATTCTGCCTTTGTCACATAGTCAGAATCCTTCTTTCCATTTAATGCTTCCTCATAAATGAATGTTTTTACCTGTATTACCTGTGCCACTGACTTCACAAACGCCACATCGATCACTTCTCTCTTCTTCAAAGGATCGATCAAACGGGATAATGCCTCAGATTCTGCCTTTGTATCTGCCAGACAACCGACGACCTTCTCCACATCTGCATAAGTGTAATATAAGCTATAATCTACAGGAACCTCTGTTGTTTCCGTATTTTGTTCCGCTTTGTGCATATGCCGTTCGATCTCATGACCGGTAATCATAACTATCCCGGCTATAATCAGCAAAAATACAAACGTGAGTATCTTCTTTTTCACGTATTTTCCTCCAAAAAAATATATCCGGGATGCCGGTTCCTGCCTTTTGACTCCTAGCTGACGCTAGGTGGGCAACCGCATGTGATCGTCTGTCTTCCACTGCAAAGGAGGCCTGACATAATATCACAGATATAGGAATCCCGTTTAAAGTAAATGTAGGTTCAAAAATAACAGGAGTTATCGAACATTCCAGATATATTATATTTTTAATATGTGCTAATTATAGCCTAATTATTCTGATTTTTCAAGATATTTATTCATGTATGCATTGCAGTCCTTTTGAACACAGGTCGTCCGTGTCCATGATCATTTTCCTGCGCAGCCGGCTATTCACTGATAATCTTGCGGCTGCAGATATATGTGATTGCAAAATAAAAACCATATATCACAAGTATGATCGCTGCCGCAAGCAGAATCGAACCAAGCAGTCCGCCCCGTCCAAATACAGTCAGAATGAACATCGCTGTCTGCATTCCGAAAACGGAATGCACGATTGCAAGCAAAAGCGGCATGGCAAAGAACACGCCAGACTGTGCCAGGAGGGAATGACGGATTTTCTTCTCGTCCACGCCGATCCGGCGCAGGATCCTGTATTTCTCCTTGCTGTCGGCTGCCTCGGAAAGCTCCTTGAGTGACAGAATTGCCGCTCCGGAGATCAGAAATACAACACCTAAGTAGATTCCGATGAATACGATCATCGCTGTAAGTCCCACGCTATTATCACGGAGCCTCTTGCTTGTCTCGCAGTTCATGGAATAATAGGAACCATCCTCGCCTAAGACTGCTTCTGTCTTCGCTTCCTGCAGTTTGTAGAAATTCGCATCACTATAGTACGCATTAAGTTCATCCACCGCTGTCTGGTCTGTCGTATTATAATTGGCAGAATAAATATCATACCAGAAATCACAGTCAGACATATCCACAGAATCCGGGACAAGCAGCACGCCTGCATTGCTCTCTGAATTGCTGATGTAGACGATACCATTCACGCAGGTACTGTATTTCGGATGATAGGTCTTTCCTTTTATCGTAACTGTCTGTCCCTCCGCAAGTCCTTCGTTGTATCGTGGTTCCATCTCCCCGTAATTACAGAGTATCACATATTCATCCTCTGCAAGGTCGATTGTGGTTCCGCCAAAGGAGCTTACAAAATCGTTGTATTCTCCAATATGCATCGTCTCCATCGACGAAACTATGAAATAATCCTCCGATCCGCTCTCTGCAAATGCCTTTCCGAAGAAATCTCCGACACGAATTTCCTCCGGTGCATACAGATGCATTTCTGTCACATCCGTAAGCTTTGATGTATCGATATCACAGGCTTTCAGGTTTTCTTCCACATTATGTCCGGTTCTATCATAGTCCTCGACTGCATCATAGGAATACAGCTTTGAAACCTGCACATCAACCGGGGTACAGGTCTCTAACACATGGTTCATTGAGTTGCGGATTGCCATTGCGCTTGACAGAATGCAGATGGTAAAAAAAAGCAGCAAGCAGATAATCCCGCCGGAGAACACCGTTGTGTTGATCCGGCTTCCAAGCTCTTTCACACTGAACGAGTTGATACCTTTATAATAAAACCGTCTGCACCGCTTCACGATTGCAAGCAGCATCCCGGATACCGACCAGAATACAAGGAAGGTTCCGATGATACCTTTCGCGATCTGGATACCAAGCCCCTGAAAGTCAGAGATTGTGCGGACACCAGCTGTCACTTTATAATATGCCGTTCCAAGCAGGATAGCCGCTACAATGAACACAAGCACACAGACAACCGGATTTTTTGCGTGGTTTTTCTGCGCTTTTGCACCTGCATAAAGCAGGTTTATCAGCTTGGCGCGGCTGACAATAATTACATCTAATGCCATAACAATCACATACATGATTGCAAAATAAATAATCGTTTTGATGATGGCTGATGTGCTGACCATAAACCGGAAGTTCGTCATATCCGCTTCGAAGAGGTTCGCCGTCACAACGCTCATCCCCTGCGAGATACCGATACCGAGCAGTAATCCGATTACCAGAGAGATCACGCCGATCAGCAGTGTCTCGATCACAAGAATCTTTGCTACCTGTGTTTTTCCCATACCGAGCGTTAAGTAGATACCGAATTCCTTCTTCCTTCGTTTCATCAGGAAGGTACTTGCGTACACAACAAGGAAACCGAGCACAATCGATACGAACACACTGACGACAGACATCGCCTCGTTCATAAGCCCAATGATTTCTTCCGTATTTGACGATACCTTCAGCATGACTGTCTGGCTTCCAAGTGCATTAAATACATAGAAGATTGCGACTCCTAAGATCAATGTTGCAAAATAAATCAGATAATTCTGCATGCTTTTCCGGATATTCCGGGTGGATAATTTAAAGAGCATCATTCAAACTCCCCCCTAACACTGTCACAACCTCAATAATGCGGTTAAAAAACTGTTTCCGGGTATCATCGCCTCTGCGGATCTCATTGAATATCTTACCATCCTTGATGAAGATCACGCGCGATGCATAGCTTGCTGTAAATGCATCGTGCGTAACCATCAGGATCGTTGCAACAAGCCCTTCATTCATCTCCTTCATACTCTCCAACAGATAGCGGGAGGACTTCGAATCAAGAGCACCGGTTGGCTCGTCGGCTAAGATCAGCTTTGGATTCGTAATCAGGGCTCTGGCTGCCGCCACGCGCTGCTTCTGTCCACCACTCATCTGATAGCTGTATTTGTTCAGAACTTCCTCGATGCCAAGCCGCTTCGCAACCTCTTTGATCCGGCTGTCAATCTCCTTCGGTTTTACGTTCTGGATGGAGAGCGCCAGTGCAATATTCTCATATCCGGTCAGTGTATCCAGCAGATTAAAATCCTGGAAGATAAATCCCAGCTCTTCCCGGCGGAACTTATTTAATTCATTCCCCCGGATTGTTGTGATGTCCTTATCCCCGACATAGATATGTCCGGCCGTCACACGGTCGATCGTGGAAATACAGTTTAAGAGTGTTGTCTTTCCGGAACCGCTGGCTCCCATAATTCCGACAAACTCGCCTTTCTCTACAGAGAAAGAAATCTTATCTACCGCCTTTGTCAGATTCGCTTTGTTGCCATAGTATTTTTCTACATTGTCAAGCTTTAATATCTCATTCATAGATAGTCTCCCTTCGTTTGCTGACATTCTGATTGCGGACAGGCATGTTGTGCTTCTGCTGCTTTGCGGTCTCTGGATTCCAGCTGTTATTTTGCCTGCTCATGCACGCAGACATACTGTGTTCACTCCACGTCAGCGTTTTCCATGATTCTCATACCTTAATGGTTCTCCGGTTTTCACATGACTTGTGCAAACCATCTCCCGCATCAACTGTACTCAGTATATATGGTTTTTCAGCCGCCATCCATCGGTCTTGATTACATGTTTCTTACGATTTTGTAATATAACGGTTGTATTATATATTGATTTGGTGCAGATGCCTATGCAAGAGAGTCGATTTTAGAGCAATCCTTATAATTATCTGATTTTGCTCCAACTCACGCTTTATGTAATTCTTCCAGCTTGTAGTATTTCCCTGATTTCTGCTGTTTTACTCCAACCCACTCTTTGTTCAATTCTTCCAGCTTGGAGCATTTGCTTGTTTTTCTGCTGTTTTACTCCAACCCACTCTTTGTTCAATTCTTCCGGCTTGGAGCATTTGCTTGTTTTTCTGCTGTTTTACTCCAACCCACTCTTTGTTCAATTCTTCCAGCTTGGAGCATTT
>CAKREY010000008.1:0-101714 GCA_934318045.1 uncultured Lachnospiraceae bacterium | reverse complement strand
AGCAGATTCGAGAGGAGGATTTTGCTATGTGCGAAGCATTAAGAGATTTATTCAAAGATGAATTACAGGAACAATACGAGGCAGGAATGTCGCAGGGAATCTCTAGAAGAGATATAACAATCATACATAACATGCAAAAAAACAACTTCACGATGAACCAGATGATGCTTGCAACAGGAAAAACAGAGAGCGAGATCAAGAAGATTCTGGAGACAAACTAAGAAATTTTAATGCAAAAATGAAAAAGTATGCCGCGAAAGCTACCAACTTTGCCAACCCCCTTGCTTTTTACAGAATTTCTGATACGATGAACGTGTTCAAAGCAAACATCTTTGAGCGTCTTGGGGAGAGTGGGTTGCTGATGCACGAAAGCAGCAACTCACAATATGTGTGTTTTTATAAAGAGAGCCCGGTTGGATTGGGGAATCCTTCCGGGTTTTCGCGCGTCTATCTGTCCGTGAATCTGTGATAATCCGATGATTTGCGGATATTACATTACAATAGTAGTTGGAAAACCCACGACATGGGTTTTTCGGCAAGAAAATCCGCCTGTACACCCAGAGATGGAACCGGGAGATGCCAAGAAATTTCCACATATCCACAAAAATGCTACAATTTGTTGCATTTTAGAAAGTCTATTTACAATGTATTCCAATAAATGATATAGTGATGAAGTAGGCATGCGGATGCATGCCGGTGTCATTCAGAAACGCGGTTCTGACGTGGCTTGGATGGCTTCTTTTATTATCCAATTAATATCCAATCCGGTTCTTTCGGATGCAGGACATCACAGTTTCGATATTCAGGGAGGCGTATCCGAAGGAATTATTCCAGCTGCTGGAACAGGAAAAATACATGGTCGAAGAACGATACAAAAGGCATGCGATCCAAGCAGGATCTGGACAACATCAACGCAATCCTGCAGGTGAGCTACGAAGCAAACAAGGAAATCTATGAGCAGATTCGAGAGGAGGATTTTGCTATGTGCGAAGCATTAAGAGATTTATTCAAAGATGAATTACAGGAACAATACAAGGCAGGAATGTCACAGGGAATCTCACAGGGAATCTCCCGAAGAGATATAACAATCATACATAACATGCAAAAAAACAACTTCACGATGAAACAGATGATGCTCGCAACAGGAAAAACAGAGAGCGAGATTAAGAAGATTCTGGAGACAAACTAAGAAATTTTGATGCAAAAATGAAAAAGTATGCCGCGAAAGCTACCAACTTTGCCAACCCTCTTGTTTTTTGCGGAATTTCTGATACGATGAACTTGTTCAAAGCAAACACCTTTGGACATCTTGGGGAGGAGCAGGCAGCTGATGTTCGGATGCGGCAGCCTGCAACATGTGTGTTTTTATAAAGAGAGCCCGGTTGGATTGGGGAATCCTTCCGGGCTTTCGTTCGTCTATCCGAGAATTTGTGACAACCGGATGATTAGCGGATATTACATTACAGCAGCGGCTGATTGACTGGTGCATGACCAACGGTTTTCGGGTCAGCCCTGTTATAACCACTTCGTTACGTCTCCAATATTTTATGTTTTATGCCTGTATAGGCGGAATGGTAATGGAAACTTGCAGTTTTAAAGGGGATATGCTACAATCTTAATAATTATGTAATATGAAAATAATATGGACTTATTGTCTAAAGATGCATTATTTTTGTATTTATAAATTTATATTTTATTTTACAAAAAATAGATAAGAATAGAAAACATAAAGGTGGATGAAAGGAAAAGAACATGGAACAGAAATTTGGAAAAATCACAGTTGAAACATGTGAAGCAGATGGGGTTGAAATCGAGGGATTAAAGGTAATCTCGCCTTCGGTATTCGGAGATGAGAGAGGTTACTTCATGGAGACTTATAATTATAATGATTTTGCGGCGGCAGGCATTGACTGCACATTTGTACAGGATAACCAGTCTAGCTCTAAGAAGGGTGTGCTTCGCGGGTTGCATTTTCAGATTAATTATCCACAGGATAAACTTGTACGTGTTGTAAGCGGAGAGGTATTCGATGTGGCAGTGGATTTGCGAGAGGGGTCAAAGACATTTGGCAAATGGTTTGGCGTGCGTTTGTCCGCCGAGAATAAGAAACAGTTCTTTATTCCAAAGAATTTTGCTCACGGATTTATTGTGCTTTCAGAACATGCAGAGTTTTGTTATAAATGTACAGATTTCTATCATCCAAATGATGAGGGAGGCTTGCTTTGGTCCGATCCGGAAATCGGTGTTGAATGGCCGATGCCGGAAGGAATGACGATTGCAGATTTGACATTTTCCGAGAAGGATACCAAATGGGGCGGAATCAAAGAATATAATAAAAAGTAGTTGTATATAGGAGTAACAACATGAATGTTATTAACTCGACAAAGGATATATTTGGAAAAAGAAAGATGATTATGGAACTGGCGGAAACGGATTTCAAAAAACGTTTTGTTGGTTCGTATTTTGGTATGGTTTGGATGTTTGTTCAACCGATTGTTACTGTATTGATTTATTACTGTGTGTTTCAGTTGGGATTTAAAGCCAGTCCGCCATCGGAAATCAATGCACCGTATGTGTTATGGCTGATTCCAGGTATTGTTCCGTGGTTTTATTTTAACGAAGCGGTTCAGGCAGGAACGAATTGTTTGTTCGACTACAATTACCTTGTAAAGAAGGTAGTGTTCAAGGTCAGCATTATACCAACCATAAAGAATATTTCGTGCGTTTTTGTACATTTGATTTTCATATATATTATGCTTGCGGTGTTCCTGCTTTATGGATACACGCCATCCATATATTGGATACAGATTGTGTATTTTAGTTTTTGTGCGTTTGTACTTGTGACCGGACTAACATTGATTACATCTGCAATTACGGTATTCTTCAGGGATATGGGACAGATAGTAGGTATTATATTGCAGTTTGGCATGTGGCTTACGCCGATTATGTGGGATTATAATATGTTTGGCTCAAAGGTTGTGCCATTCCTTAAGCTTAATCCGTTTTTCTATATATCAGAAGGATATAGAAACAGTATGTTAAACCATGTTTGGTTTTGGCAGACCCCTATGTTAACATTATATTTTTGGGTGGCTGCATTTATAATATTGGCGATAGGAACAAAATTGTTCAAAAAATTAAGACCTCATTTTGCTGACGTATTATAAGGAGAATATGAATGGATGTCATAACTGTTGAAAATGTGACAAAGGTTTATCCTTTGTATGACAATACAATAGATCGATTAAAAGAAACGTTGTCCATAACAAAAAAGTGTTATCATAAGGATTTTTATGCATTGAACGATATTAATTTCACCATTCGTTCGGGTGAGACGGTTGGAATTATTGGTACAAATGGTTCTGGAAAATCCACAATTCTGAAGATTATAACAGGCGTATTAACTCCGACAACCGGAAAAGTAAGTGTTGTAGGAAAAATATCTGCGCTTCTGGAATTGGGCGCCGGATTTAATCAGGATTACACGGGCATGGAAAATCTATATATGAATGGTACAATGATGGGATATTCAAGAAAAGAAATGGATGCAAAGATTCCAGGTATTCTTGAATTTGCGGATATTGGTGATTTTGTAAATCAGCCGGTAAAGACATATTCGAGTGGTATGTTCGTGCGACTCGCATTTGCACTGGCAATTAATGTGGAACCGGAAGTCCTTATCGTGGATGAAGCATTATCGGTTGGTGATGCATTTTTCCAGGCAAAATGTTTTTCAAAATTAGAGGAAATTCGAAATTCCGGAACAACAATCTTGTTTGTATCGCATGATATATCATCGGTAAAGCAGTTGTGTAATCGGGCGATATGGATTGAAAAGGGAAATTTAAGGATGGATGGCGATGCGGGTGAAGTGTGCGAAAAATATCTGAGCATGCAGATAGAGGAAAATAACCGCCAGAAATCAGAATTGGTCAAGTCGCTTCATTTGGAAAACAGCGTGGATATCACAAAAGATAAATCGAAGCTGGTTGTTCAAAAATTGGATTATTCTTCGATGAAGAATGTAACAACTACCCATGCCGCTGATATGCTGGCATTTTATATCCGGGACGACAAAAATAACGACGTAAATATTCTGAAGCCGCGAGGTAGATACTATTTTGGTATCGTGGCCAAATTCAACCAGGATATAGAGAATGCGTTGTTTGGATTTGAAATGGAAAATACAAAGGGTGTTAAACTTTTTAGTATTAACAATTTTTTGAATAACAGTGTGCTGGCTTTAGCAAAAAAGGATACTATTTACGAGGTGAAATTTGAACTTGTTCTGCCAAGAATCTGTAATGGCGAATACTTGATCAGTCCGTGTATTGCTGCCGGAGAGCAGAACAATCACGTGGTACATCTGCGACTGCATAATGCAATTATGATAAATGTTGACAACACAGAGGGATATAATCTTTCTATATTGGATCTGGATACAAAGACCACATTGGTTGAACGTAAAGAGAATACAATCAAGTTTTATGATTAGAGGTATGGTATGGAAAAGGATGTAAATGAGATTTTCACAGGCGAACGATTCGTTCCGGGAGTGGAAGATGATGAAATCGAAATTGAACATTATCAAAGGTATGAGTCGATCTTGCCATTAGTGCGCGACAAAGTTGTAGTGGATGCCGCCTGCGGAGAAGGGTATGGATCTTCGATTCTAGGAGCAACAGCGAAACATGTCACCGGAATTGATATATGTAAAGAAGCGGTTGAAAGAGCAACAGAAACATATGGCTGTGAAAAAGTTGATTACAAGGTGGGTGACATTTCCTGTCTGCAGCTGGAAGATTCATCGGTCGATGTATTTGTGTCATTTGAGACAATCGAACATGTGGATGCGGAATTACAGCAGAAGTTTGTACATGAGGTTGCCAGAGTATTGAAAGAAGATGGAGTATTTGTTATTTCATCTCCAAACAAAGCAATTTACTCGGATTTATTTCATTATGAAAATAAATTTCATGTCCATGAATTGTACAAAAATGAATTTGAGGATCTTTTGAAAACAGAGTTCCCGTGCATTATGATGTACAACCAGTATTTGGAAGTGGCAAGTGTTATTGACAACAATGATACGATTTCTGATCAGGCTAAATACAAGAAGGATACAAACACTTATACATCAGATGGAAAATATTTGATTGCGATTGCATCAAGGCAGCCGATGCAATATCCGAATATTCAATCTGTATACTTGAAAAGAGAAGTTACGTACCGGAAGAACATCCAAAGAATCTATACGTTGCAGGATGAGGAAGAAAAAAGAAACAAGCATCTGGCAGAATTGGATAAAGAGATTGAAAGAAAAGATGCGCGGATTGTGGAACTGCAGGATGAACATGAGCAGGATGTAGCGCAGCTGTTGAATCTGCGGAGCAATCATGAAGATCTGCGTTCAAATCACGATGAACTTCGAAAGATACATGATGAGCTGCGGCTGACCCATGATGAGCTGAAAAAGAGCAACGAAGAGCTGAAAAAGAGTAACGAAGAACTGAAAAAGAGCAACGAAGAGCTGAAGGAACAGGTGGATGCACGGGATTATAAGCTTGGTAGAGACGAACAGTTAATTCATGACAAAGACGTGCATATCGGAAATCTGGAGTCGTTTATCAAGATTAAGGATGACTATATTAATTCCGTGCAGCCATTGGTTGCAAAAGCGCAGCAGATGGAGAATAATCGCTTTATTCGGTTGGCAAAATTACCGGTAAGAGCAGCCAGAAAAGTAAAACGAATGGTTGCGGAGAATAAATCAATCCATAAATTGAATGTTCCGGTGTGTGACAAACCGTTGGTTTCGATAGTCATACCGGTATATAATCAGTTTGATTATACTTATAATTGTATTAAATCCATTATTGAAAATACAAAAGATGTGGATTATGAAATTATTATTGGTGATGACGTCTCAACAGATCAGACAGCACATATTCAGAGATATGTTAAGGGAATCAAAGTGGTTAGAAACCGCGAGAACTTAAAGTTCCTGTTGAATTGTAATCATGCGGCAAAAAGTGCAAAGGGACAATATATATTGTTCTTAAACAACGATACAACTGTGAAAGAAAACTGGCTTTCCAGCTTGGTTCAACTGATTGAATCCGATAACCGGATTGGAATGGTTGGCTCGAAATTAATCTATCCGGATGGTAGATTGCAGGAAGCAGGAGGAATTATCTGGAAAGATGCGTCGGCGTGGAATTACGGAAATGGACAGGACCCGGAAAAAGCAGATTTCAATTATGTACGGGACGTGGATTATATTTCCGGTGCAGCAATTATGATCCGGAAGTCTTTGTGGAAGGAAATAGGCGGATTTGATGAACTGTTTGTTCCGGCTTATTGTGAAGATTCCGATTTAGCGTTTGAAGTAAGAAAACATGGATACAGAGTTGTATACCAGCCAGCATCAGTTGTTGTACATTATGAAGGTGTATCGAACGGAACAGATACAAGTACAGGATTGAAGCATTATCAGGTGGTCAATAATGAAAAACTTCAGAAGAAATGGGCGAAGGAACTTGCGGAGCATTACGAAAATGGAAGCCATGTCTTAAAAGCAAAGGATCGCTGTTTTGGAGATAGAAAGCTCATTTTATTTATTGATCATTATGTACCCCAGTTTGACAAGGACGCTGGTTCAAGAACGGTATTCCAGTACGTTAAGATGTTTGTGCAGAAGGGATACGATGTAAAGTTTATTGGAGATAATTACTTTAAACATGAACCATATACGACAGTATTGAACAACATGGGTGTTGAGGTATTGCATGGACCTTGGTATGCAGAGCATATTTTTGAATGGCTTGAGGCAAATAAGGAAAGCATTGATTATGTCTTTATGAATCGACCACATATCTCGGTGAAGTATATTGATTTCTTCAAAGAGAAGATGAATGCCAAGATTATTTATTATGGACATGATCTGCACTTCCTGCGAATCACCAGAGAGTATGAGCTGACCGGTGATGAGAATAAACGGAAAGAAGCTTTAGATTGGAAAGAAAAAGAGTTATCGCTTATGCATAAGGCGGATGTTGTATATTATCCGTCAGAGGTTGAAGCAACTTTGATTAAGGAAATTGACGAGAATATAAATGTCAAGGCTCTGGTACCTTATGTATATGACGAATTCAAAAAAGTGAAGAGAGAACCGTCGAAGAACAAGGGTATTTTATTTGTTGGAGGATTTTCCCATACGCCAAATATTGATGCGGTTAAATGGTTTGTAGAAGAAGTATACCCAAAGATTAAAGAGAAGGAAAATATTCCGTTTTATGTTGCGGGTTCCAATCCTACAGAAGAGATTCTTTCGTATAACGGAAATGGCATTGATGTGAAAGGTTTTGTGTCCGATGAGGAACTGGAAGCCTTGTATAATAACTGCAAGCTGGTTGTGGTGCCACTTCGCTATGGTGCAGGTGTAAAGGGAAAAGTTATTGAAGCAATCTACAATGGAGTTCCGATTGTAACGACAAGTGTTGGTGCAGAGGGAATCCCGGAGGCAGAAAGTATTCTGGAGATATACGATACGCCTTCTGAATTTGCGGAAGCGGTTGTAAATCTATATCATGACGACAAAGAGCTCGAAGCGGTTTCTGAGAAAATGCAGAAATATGTTAAGAAACATAATAGCGTGGAAGCAGCTTGGAAAGTTGTAGGACCTGATTTCAGTTAAATGTTTTAAGATGGAGATTCGCAGATGAAGAAGAAAGTAGTATATTCAATTGTGGCAATTGCTTTTTTAGTGATTTGTTATATGATTGGACAATTTGTAGTTCGGCCGAATAGGAAAGATTCAGAACCGATGGATTCCGAAGAGGAGAAGTCATATTTCTATGATTATAGTCAAAAAAGCGAGGAATTGGAGCTTGGTGGCTATGAGGAAAAGGATGATATGCCTGGAAGAAAAACAGTTGGTTTGATCGAAGATGACACATATGGAAAATGGTATTTGATGACACCGGGCACTTCGATTACGGCTGGAATTATACTGGATGACAAAGATCGAAAGCTGAGCCTTAAATATTGTATCCATAAAGATGTAGCTGCGTTATCTGATGGTATGGAGCTTACGGTGCAGGTGTTGCAGGAAGAAACCAAAGAAATATTGCATGAAGAATCTGTTCTTGTGGATAAAGAGCAGAAAGATTTTGTGCTTGATTTGTCAGAATGGAAAAACAGCAACGTATATATTAAGTTGGAAGCGACGAACAAGACAGACGATGAAACAGGCGACTGGCTTGTGATAGATGATGCAAATATTGATTAGAGTATGATACAGAGGATAGGGGGAACCATATGATAATTACAAAAACTCCATTTCGAATGTCCTTTTTTGGGGGCGGAACAGATATGCCGGCTTTCTTCAATGAGCATGGAGGTGCCGTGATATCTACAACATTTGACAAGTATTGTTATGTGAATGTGCGGCATCTGCCACGGTTTTTTGATTACAGTACAGAGCTGTCTTATTCAAAGACGGAGCGTGTAACGGATGTGAACGATATTCAGCATCCGGCGATACGTGAGGCGATGAAGTTTTTGGACATGCATGAGATACGATTAACCTATGAGGCAGATTTGCCGGCACGATCAGGACTGGGAACGAGCAGCTCTTTTGCAGTAGGTATGTTAAGCGCATTTTATGCATTGAAGGGGAAATATGCAGACAAAAATAAGCTTGCGAAAGAAGCGATATATCTGGAGCGGGAGCTGTGCAATGAGGCTGGTGGCTGGCAGGATCAGATTGCAGCCGCTTATGGGGGACTAAATCGTATCAACTTTAGTGCGGATGGATTTACCGTGGACCCAATTATTATATCAACCGAGAGAAAACGGGAGTTCAATCGAAATCTGATGTTATTTTTTACCGGATTTACACATTTTTCTTCTGAAGTACAGGCAACAATCAATGTAAAAGATAAAACAAAGCAGCGTTTGGAGATGCTGGCGCTGGTAGACGAAGCACAGAATATATTGACCGATAAAAATACAGATTTAAATGAATTTGGTCGAATGCTGGATACAACATGGAAATTGAAACGTCAGACCGGAGCAAAGATATCAACAGATTCTATCGATATGTTGTACGACAAAGGAATGAAGGCAGGAGCCCTTGGAGGGAAACTGCTTGGCGCAGGTGGCGGTGGATTCCTTTTGTTTTATGTAGAACCGGATAAACAAAAGTATGTGCGGGATGTGCTATCGGATTTGATGTATGTACCGTTTGAATTTGAGAACGGTGGTACGCGTGTGATTCATTTCACACCGGAAAGTTATGAACCAAACATGTAGAATGTAGGAGCGATTGACATGAAAGTTGTTATTATGGCAGGTGGCAAAGGTACGAGGATTTCGTCGGTTGCCAGTGATATACCGAAGCCGATGATAAAAATAGATGGAATACCTGTATTAGAGCGGGAGATAGAGTGCTTGCGGGAGCAGGGTTTTACAGATATTATTATTACGGTAAGTCATCTTGGAAATATAATTATGGATTATTTCGGGGATGGAAGTGGAATTTCTCCTGTGACCGGAAAGCCGTTTGATGTGCATATCACATATTATTTTGAGAAAGAACCGCTAGGAAATGCCGGAGCGTTGTTTCAAATAAAGGATCAGTTAACGGAAGATTTCCTGCTTCTAAATGCAGATGCCATGTTTGACGTAGATTTCAATCGGTTTGTAGCGTATCATAAGCAAAAAGGTGGGTTGGTGACATTGTTTACGCATCCAAACAATCATCCATATGACAGCGGGTTATTGATTGCAGATGCGGATGGAGTGGCAATGAAGTGGCTTACCAAGGAAGATGAGCGAGATGGATATTATCGGAATCGCGTCAATGCCGGATTACATGTGATTTCTCCAAAGATATTGGACATGGAGATAACAACTGCCAAAGTGGATTTGGACAGACAGTTACTTAAACCGTTATGTGGTACCGGAAAAATGTACGTCTATGACAGTCCGGAATATGTGAAAGATATGGGAACTCCGGACCGGTATTATGCTGTCTGTGAGGATGTAAAAACCGGGAAAGTGAAGGCCAGAAACCTTCAGAATAAACAGAAGGCAATTTTCTTAGACCGGGATGGTACAATCAATAAATATGTAGGATTCCTGCGTGATATTCGCGATTTTGAGTTGATTGATGGCGCTGCAGATGCTATAAAGATGATCAATCAAAGTGGATATCTGGCGATTGTGGTCACAAACCAACCGGTGATAGCAAGAGGGGAAGTAAGCCTGGAAGAGCTGGATAATATCCACAATAAGATGGAGACTTTGCTGGGTGAGTCGGGTGCTTATGTAGATGCGATTTATTACTGTCCGCATCATCCGGATAAGGGGTTTGAAGGGGAACGACCGGAATACAAAAAAGTATGTGATTGCAGAAAACCGAAACCGGGTATGTTAATAAAAGCAGCAAAAGAATATAATATTGACTTAAAGGAGTCTTGGATGATCGGGGATGGACTTAACGATATTGAAGCAGGGAAGGCAGCAGGTTGCAGGACTGCTTTGTTAAAAGGCAGTGTAAAAGATTATGATTACGAAAATCTGTTTGAGGCTGTCGGAAATATTTGCAGATAATAGTAGGAATTATGAATTGGAAGGCGTAAATCATGCGATTAAAAAGTTTGGAGTTGAAGAATTTCAGAGCATTCGATCATGAAAAAATTGATTTTCAAGGTAAGAGTACTGTGCTTTTTGGTGTGAATGGAACCGGAAAATCAACGATTTTGCGCTCGATAAATTTAATCTATGCGAATATCATAAACCAGATAGTAAATCGTAAGGAGCTAAAGCAGAATTACGCAATTCAGCTTGAGGATATACAGTTTGGAAAGGGAAATACGCATATAGCTGCCGTGATCGAAATCAATGGGCAGGAAATAGAGTATGGAAGAAGTCTTCAGAGAAGTACGGGTAAAAAAACACATACGTTGGATACACTTAAGGCAATATCTGATATATATCATGAACAATATATATCAGACGAAGAACAAGGGGATATTCCAATATTTGCGAACTATGGGACAAATCGGCTGGTGTTAGATATACCGTTGCGTATACGCACGCATCATGTTTTTGATATATATTCGGCGTTTGAAAAAGCGATAGAAAACCGCATTGATTTTCGTACTTTTTTTGAATGGTATCGGAATCGGGAAGATTATGAAAATGAGATTAAAATAGAATCAGGCAGATTGGATTACAGAGATGTGCAGCTTGAAGCTGTTCGTACGGCGATTTCATCGATGCTGGAGGATTGCACGAATCTTCGTGTTGTCAGAAGTCCGAGACTGGAAATGAAGATCGATAAGGATGACATCAGTTTAAATGTTTCTCAGATGTCTGATGGTGAAAAATGTACAATGGCATTGCTGGGAGATTTAGCCAGACGATTGGCATTGGCAAATCCAAAGAAAATGAATCCCCTGTTAGGGGAGGGGGTGGTGTTAATTGATGAAGTTGAACTGCATATGCACCCATCCTGGCAACGGAAGGTATTGCCAAAGTTAAAAGAGACATTTCCGAATATACAGTTTATCATAACGACACACTCACCACTGGTTTTGAGTGAGGCGGATGAGGATTATAATCTGTTCTATGTTGATCGGAAAGATGGGAATGTACAAATAGAGCAGGTAAAGCAAATGGATGGATACGACATGAATACGCTGTTAGAGGATTTTATGGATACAAGATCTGTGAATCCCAAGACGGAGGCATTTGTTCATTCGATCAATGTAGATATTGCAACAGGGGATTATGACACGGCGATGAAAAAAATTGATAAACTTGCAGAAAAAACCAGCGAAGAAAATCCGGAAGTGATTATGGCGCGCATGGAGATAAAGAGGAGAAAAAAATCGATATGATCTATATCCACAAAGGGGATGAACCGGAGTTCTTAGGAGAGTTTAAAAGAAAAAATCCGGGCAAAAACTATGACAGTAAGGAGTTTGGAACATGGATTCCGGTATTAAGGAAACGACTGTGTGAGGAGCAAAAAGGATTATGCGCTTATTGCTGTGGGAGAATCCGTGTTGAGGATTCGCATAATGAGCACATAGAACCCAGAAATCCAAAAGGATATAACAGTAAACGATCACTGGATTATAAAAATATAGTGGCGTCCTGCCAGAATAAAAATACATGTGGCAGGAAAAAAGGAAATGATTATGACGAAAAATCATTTGTTTCGCCATTGGATGATAGATGTGAGGAATCGTTTGTGTATTTTGCCAATGGCGAAATCGTAGGGGATGAATATACAATAGATTTATTGGGGCTGAATTTTTACGATTTAAAGGCTGCCAGACAGGCAGTGTTTAAAATGTTGCAAAGTATGGATAAAGATACGATTGCAATGTCATTTATGGATAATGAAAAAGAATATTTTCCCTATTATGATGTGATTAAATGGTACTATAATCATTGTTGTTAGCGGCTGAAAGGAGAACACGTATGATGAATGAAATGCAGTATTTAGATAGTCTGATAGAACGATATCCTAAGCTGGAAGTCTGCCGGGATGATATCAAAAAGGCATATGAGATTCTATTGGAGAGTTTTAAGGCAGGAAAGAAGCTTTTGGTTGCAGGAAACGGTGGAAGCGCTTCTGATTCGGAGCATATCGTAGGAGAACTGATGAAGTCCTTCGTGTTGCCAAGAAAGCTGCAGGATGAGACGAAGCAGAAGTTGATAGATATAAATAAAGAACTTGGAAGTGAACTGGCTGAGAAGTTACAGGGGGCACTGCCTGCAATCGCGGTAGTGGATCATGTGGCGCTTTCTACAGCGTATCTGAATGATGTAGATCCGTTGCTTGGATTTGCACAGCAGGTATATGGATATGGACAGGTTGGAGATACTTTCTTAGGGATAACGACTTCCGGTAATTCTAAAAATGTTTTGTATGCATGTGTAGCTGCAAGGGCGAAAGGTGTGAAAACGATCGCGTTAACCGGACGTGATGGTGGTAAAGTTAAGGACCTGGTCGATGTGGCGATTGTTGTACCGGAGACAGAGACGTTTAAGATACAGGAGCTTCATTTGCCGATATATCATTGCCTGTGCCTGATGGTAGAAGAAGCGGTGTTTGGAGAATAAAAGAAAAGGAGACATCATGATTAATTTTAACATACCGCCATATACTGGCAAAGAAATGGAGTACATGAAACAGGCAGTTGAGAATAAAAAGATCTGTGGTGATGGTCCATTTACAAAAAAATGTAATCAATGGTTAGAAGAGCGTTTTCATGCACAGAAAGTGCTTCTTACAACAAGTGGAACAACTGCACTGGAGATGGCAACTATACTTTGTGATCTGCACGAGGGCGATGAAGTGATTTTGCCAAGCTATACATTTTCAAGTACAGCTACGTCGGTTGTTTTAACAGGTGCAAAGCTTGTGTTTGTTGATATTCGTCCGGATACTATGAATATTGATGAAACAAAAATCGAGGATGCGATTACAGATAAGACAAAGGCGATTATGGTTGTGCATTATGCGGGTGTAGCCTGTGAGATGGATACGATTATGGATATTGCCAAGCGTCATAATTTGAAGGTAATTGAAGATGCTGCACAGGGTGTTATGAGCACATATAAGGGGCGGTATCTTGGCACAATCGGTGATTTTGGCTGTTATTCGTTCCATGAGACAAAGAACTATTCTATGGGTGAAGGTGGAGCTTTGGTCATCAATAATCCGGAATATAATGAGAAAGCGGAGATCTTGAGAGAAAAGGGCACAAATCGTGCAAAGTTCTTCCGTGGACAAGTGGATAAGTATACATGGGTTGATTATGGAAGCAGTTATCTACCGAGTGATTTGAATGCGGCATATCTGTGGGCACAGTTGGAGAAAGCGGATGAGATCAATGAGAACCGTCTAACCTCATGGAACCGTTACAATGATGCATTTCAGGATCTGAAAGAAGAGGGAAAACTGGAGTTGCCTGCGATTCCGGATGAATGTGTACATAATGCACATATGTATTATGTCAAATTAAAGGATTTGGAACAGAGAACGGCATTCATAACCCATATGAAAAAAGCAGATGTCCAGTGTACGTTTCATTATATTCCACTTCATTCAGCGCCAGCGGGAGAAAAATTTGGAGAATTTAGAGGAGAAGATATATGTACAACGGCAGAAAGTGAGCGTCTGGTAAGACTTCCACTTTATTATCAACTATCAACGGATGACCAGAATAAGGTTATTGAAAATGTGAGAAATTTTTTTGACTTATAGGAGAGCAAACAATGGTTATAGTTATTGGTGCAACAGGGTTTATAGGTATGTATACGGTTGAAGCTTTGGTTCAAAGTGGAAAAAAAGTATTAGCAACAGGCAGAAATGAGAAATTAGGGAAAAAGCTCCAAAATATGGGAGCTGATTTCTTACAATTGGATGTTACGAATAAATCGGATTTTGATAAACTGCCTACAAATGATGTGGAAGGTGTTATTTTATTAGCAGGACTGTTGCCTGCAAATGCAAAAGCTGATTTAACAAATGAAGAAAATGCAGCAGATTATTTTGAAGTAAATGTTATCGGTGCAATAAATGTTTTAGAGTATTGCAGAAAAAATGGCATAAAAAAAGTGATCGGAAGCTGTAGTTATAGCGATGTCTCCGGCGCTTGGGGAAAAGGTTATCCAATTACGGAAGAAGAACCAAGAAATTTTAAATTCACAGGTGATCATGCGGTGTATGTAATTAGTAAAAATGCCTGCAATGACGTGATGGAATATTATAATCAACAGCATGGAATGCAATGTGCATGGTTTCGGTTCCCACCGGTGTATGGTGTTGGTCCACATGGAACAATTTATGTGAATGGAAAAGCATATAAATCAGGAATAGCTACGTTTATTGATAATGCCAAGGAAGGTAAAGATATTGAATTGTGGGGAAATCCTCATATTAAGAGAGATATCATATATGTAAAAGATGTTGCGACTGCATATGTGATGGCATTAGAGAGTGAAAAAACATATGGCCTGTATAATATGACAAGCGGTACGCAGTTGGATTTGGAGGAACAGGCACAGGCGGTGATAGATGTGTTTGGATCCGATAAAGGAAGTAAGCTTGTATATAGACCGGAAAAACCGAATAATACACCGTCGTTCTGGTATAGCATGGAAAAGGCAAAAAAGGATTTTGGTTTTGTGCCGGTATATACCAGTTATCATGATATGATGGTTGATTATAAGAAGGAACTTGAAAGTGGAAGATGGGATGACCTTGTTGAATCTCGACAGAAGTAAAAGGATAGAGGAACGAAAGGCATAGTTGGTTATGGATATATCAGTAGTTGTACCAGTATATGGATGTCGGGCAGCACTGCCGGAACTACATCGTAGATTGTGTGATAGTTTAACGAAGATAACAAATGATTTCGAGATTATATTAGTTGATGATTTTTGCCCACAAAATTCGTGGGAGGAAATTCAGAAAATATGCAAACAGGATTCGAGAGTCGTTGGAATGCATATGTCAAGAAATTTTGGTCAGATTCGTGCAATCACTGCAGGGTTAGACAAATCAAAGGGTGACTGGGTTGTTGTTATGGATTGTGATTTGCAAGATAATCCAGAGGCGATTGTTGATCTGTATCAAAAAGCCCAAGAAGGTTATGATGTTGTATTTGCGCGGAGAAAGGGAAGAAAGGATTCGGCGGTTACAAAGTTTTTGTCAAAATGCTTTTATAAAGTATATGATTATTTTACAGATGGAAATTTTGATAACGCCATATGTAATTTTAGTATTTCAAAACGAATCGTGATTGATAATTATTGTAGAATGCGAGAACAAAATAGAGCGTATACGTTGTTTATTAAATGGTTAGGGTTCAAGCAGACTGCAATCGATATTGATGCGGATGAGAGATTCGAGGGTAAATCATCGTACAATTTGCACAGAAAAATGAAGATGGCATTTGAGGTGATTACATCACAGTCGAATAAACCGTTGATGTTTTCAGTGAAAGCTGGATTTGTAATTGCGCTTATCTCTTTGCTTTATATTATTGTGCTTGTTCTACGCAAGATGATTATTGGAAACATAAGCATAGGGTGGACTAGTATGATTGCATCCATCTATCTTGTCGGAGGTATTCTGTTGTGTGCAATCGGCGTTGTAGGAATATATGTTGGAAATATTTTCAATGAGACAAAGAGAAGACCTTTATATATTATAGAACAATGCTTAAATGATAATGATAACAACGAAAATGGAGAAGCATAATATAATGAAAAAGTTAGCAATCATTGGAGCATCCTACCTCCAGGAACCATTAATTGAACGGGCAAAAGAATTAGGATATGAGACGCATGTATTTGCATGGGCGGCCAACGATGTTGGCGAAAAAAGTGCAGATTCCTTTTATCCAATCAGCATCGTAGAAAAAGATGAGATATTGAACACCTGTAGAAACATTGGAATCTGCGGTATATGTACGATTGCATCGGATCTTGCTGCGGTTACAGTGAATTATGTGGCGAATAAAATGGGACTTCCGGGAAACACGGAAGAAGCATCTTTGTTAGCGAGCAATAAATATTATATGCGGAAAGCATTTTTTGAGGGGAATTGTCCATCCCCGAAAAGCATCCGGGTGTCAGGAATGGAAGATTTGAAAGATGTACAACTCACATATCCGGTGATTGTAAAACCATTGGATCGTTCCGGAAGCCGAGGAATAACGAAACTGCAGAGCTCAGATGGTCTGGAGCAGGCAATCACAGATGCAAAGGATCAAGGGTTTGAGAAATACGCATTGGTGGAGGAATTTGCAACCGGGGATGAGTACAGTGTAGAATGTATTTCTTATCATGGAGAGCATCATTTTTTGGCAATGACAAAGAAATATACTACAGGTGCACCACATTTTATCGAGACCGGACATATCGAGCCATCGGGCGTGTCAGATGCAGTGTTGGAACAGGTAAAAGAAGTTGTATTTCATGCACTTGATACATTGAAGATCACAGACAGTGCATCTCATACGGAGTTGAAGATATCAAAGGATGGCGATATAAAGCTGATTGAGATAGGCGGACGTATGGGCGGCGATTACATAGGTAGTGATCTGGTACGTATATCAACAGGGGTAGATTTTGTACGGGCAGTGATTCAGGTGGCTGTAGGAGAGGCGCCTGATTTAAGTATTGTTCAACAACCAGAGATTGCAGCGGTGCGGTTTGTACTGAATCACGAAGATAAAGATATTTTGGAAAAACTGGAGAAAGCGCATCCGGAATATATTGTATTGAAGGATATCCATGAGGGGGATGCGCAGGTAACAGATAGTTCAACAAGAATGGGAGTATGTCTGATGCATGCCAAGTCGGTGGAAGATTTGATGCCATATCTTCCAATACAGATGGAGGAGTAACATATGCAAAAGAATAAAGCAAAAACATTTATACTGTTGCATTTGATGTTAATGGTATATTCTCTGTCCGGTGTCTGTAGTAAAATGGCATCAAAACAAAAATTTCTTAGTTTTAAATTCTGTCTTTTTTATGGCTGTATTATTTTGCTTTTGGGGTTCTATGCAATTGCATGGCAGCAGATTATTAAGCACTTGGCGCTTACAACTGCATTCGCCAATAAAGCTGTAACGATTGTGTGGGGAATCATATGGGGAATGATATTTTTTCAGGAAAAGGTGTCTGTGAACCAGATTATAGGGGCAGTTATTGTAATTGTAGGCGTTGTATTATATGCGATTGCAGATGGTGAGACAAGACAGGAGGCTGGAGATGAATAGTGTAGTTATTAAATATTCGTGTATTCTTCTGTTTGGGGTATTTATTAGTGCAATCTCACAGGTAATGTTAAAAAAGGCTGCTCTGAAAAAATATGATTCTGTCATAAAAGAATATTTGAATCCGCTTGTAATCATAGCATATAGTATATTTGTTGTATCCACTTTCTTGTCAATATTGGCATATAAGGGGATTCCTTTATCTATGGGACCGATCCTGGAGGCAACAAGTTACTTGTATGTAACTTTCTTTGGAGTAAAGATATTTGGCGAAAAAATGACAAAGAAAAAGTGGGTTGCATTAGGGTGTATATTGATTGGGATAGTGATTTATTCGATATAAGAGGTGTAATAAATGAAAAAATTTTTTCAAGAGAGTAAACTATTAATTGTGTTGTTATGTGCTATCGCCTTAAGCATAGTTCCTTTTTATGTAATGGGTATAGATGGCATTTATCGTTGGCATTTTTCGCAACCTGAATTTATTCAAGGCGGAATAGAATTGAGTGTAACATTGATTTTAGTATATTTAGGGTGGATTATAAACAAAAAGCGATTATTTGCTCCTGCGGTAATAATGTCATGCATTTATTTATCTATTAATGGAGTTATAATTCCAGTTATTAGTGCGTTGCTCTATTTGGGAATAGTATGTTATATAGGGTTTTCATTAGGACCTATAGATAAAAATGATAATAAGATTTTAAAGTTAATGAAGGGATTTATTTGTGGAATTGTGATATGGGGAACTGGAGCAATTATTTTATCATTGATTGGCGTTGGAACAATAAATGCATTAAGAATATATACAGTTATATTATTTGTTGTGGCATGGGCCTTTTCTGTATGGAAAAAAAAAGAGATTGATATAGGTATATTTATAGATAAAGTATTTTACCATCGAAATAATTCTTATGTTGAAGTTGGTTTCATGGTAATTGTGATAGGCATTGTGCTAGCGCTGTTTGCAAAAACAAATACCGCTCAAGATTATGATTCTTTATGGTATGGATTAAGATCAGAATATGCATTAGTGGGATCAAAATCATTTTATGATGATTTAGGATATTGTTCTTTTGTTTACTTTTATCCTAAGTTTGCAGAATTTTTCTTTTTGCCACTGAGCGCGCTTGGTGATTATAGTTTTATTCCATGTGCCAATATTTTGATTTTTTTGTTAACTATTTTATTGATTAATTATTCTCTGCAAAAGAATGCCCCGGGAATAGATAAAAAAACAAAAAAAATACTTGTTGCCGCGATTGCCGCGATACCGGCTTTTGCGAATATAGCGGCTACAGCAAAGCCTGATATTTTAGGATTTTTTTTGGTCTTATCTGCGTTTGTATTTATGCAGGAATATATAGAAAATGATAATTATAATTGTTGTATATATGCGCTTGTATCATTAGGAATGTGTACAACTGTTAAATTAACATATATTTTGTGGGGGGGAATATTATTTTTATGGGGAATTTGTGTTTTTGTAATAAAAGAAAAAAGAAAAAGTGTCAAAAATAAATTAAAACAATGTATTAAAAAAAATTGGGTAGTCATTACATCAGCAATTATTACTATAATAGGTGTACATTATAGAACGTTTAAGTTAACAGGGTATATAATTTATCCTATAATGGTATCATTGTGGAACAAAATATTTCATAATGGTCATGGCTATTATTTGGTAAATTCTAACTCAATTAACAATAAATTGGACATTAAGACAATAATTTCACGTATATATGAGTTTATATTTAACCCACAACCATTGAGCCACGTTATTATGCTGTGGACATCTAATCTCTTCTTGATTATATTTATAATTTGGATGTTTTATAAAAAAAATAAAATAAGAATGGAATATAAAATCCTTACTATTTTATATATGCTGATTACATTATATTATATGGTTACTATGCGTAATCCAGATGGGAATTATTTTATTTTACCTATTATAGTAAGTTGCATTATAGTAAGTAGTGGAATTAGCGTTCATAAAAAAAATGAATTAAATATGTTAAAGATTACTTTAATATTAGTAGTGGTAAGTTTATTGCCAATAATGTTTGTTTCACATTCGTCATGGGCATGGGGAACAAAAGCTTTTTCGAAGGATTTGATTGTCGACAATTTTGAGACTAACGAAAGAAATCAAAAAATTTTTGAATACAATGGCGTTGGTTCTATTGTACAAGAAGTAAAGACATATTCGGTAGAAGATAAAGTTGTTTCATCTACTGACGAATCAGGATTATATTTTCGATTTCCCTGTAATTTAGAAACATATATAGAATTAAGTTCACCGTTTTTTTCAAATGCAGGAATATCGGAATATAGCAGATTCAAGGAAGTAATGGATGCTTTATCAGTAAAAGCTCTAGTTGTTGATAGGAACGATACATCTGAATTTCCTAAGCTCGTATTAGAATATATACAGGAGAAGAGCGCAATAAAGATAATTGAGGATCAGGGGGCAGTTTGTTATGTACTCCGATAAAACATAATAAATAAGCTAAGCTGGCACCCCTGGTTATGGACAGGAACGAAGGAAGTGAGGAACCGCCCGTAAGGAGGATGATCCTGTTGGACATGAGAGGTGAGCTGCCATATAGGGATGGGTACATATCGAGGCCATTTAGAACGGATAGTGATGACGTTTTATTTGGTGTACTCATTATTACTATATATCTGCCCTGTATGAGGTAAAGATCACTCCATAACCGTAGTTTCATTCAATAACAGGTATCAAAAAGTATTGAATTTATTGAAAAAACACTTGATTATATGGAGAGGATATAAATGCAGTTAAGTTAATATTTCTGTATTTTGGTAAAAAATGGGAAAAAATAATAGAGTATATTCACTTGATTTTATAAAAATTGTTGCAACTATTTTTATCGTTTTTCATCATTATCAGCAAGTAACTGGAGCTTATTTTGAAAATAAAATAAATTTTTCTAATGGAAAATTTTATTTCGGATACATGGTTGAACTGTTTTTTGTTTTGTCCGGATTTTTTATGTATTCGTATATTGAAAAAATAAAAACAGGAGTTCCTTTTAAAAAATTTTATCTGAAACGGTTATGTAGATTGTTTCCATTATTAACGGTGGGAGCTATAAGTTATGAGATTTTATTGGTAATATATCAGCGTATCTATCAGGATTCGTGGTTTGAAATCACGCCTACATTTTGGGGTACGATTATATCAGCTTTAGGAATTCAGGATGGATGGGCACTACCAAATCCTTGTGTGAATAATCCGACATGGTATATAAGTGTATTAATGTTGTGTTATGTGATATTTTATCTTTTAGTTTATATAGCGAAACGCTTGGAGTTAAAGGTTCAATACTTATTTGTCTTTATGATATTTTTGGGAATGGGGATTAATACATATGGTATTAATTTACCATTTTTAAACTTTTCATCATGCAGGGGATATTATGCATTTTTTTTTGGTGTGTTATTGGCAGAATTTCTAGAAAGACATGATATAGGAAAAGTGGATACCCTTATAAGTGTGATAATGATAATAGTGATTACGCTTTTAATTATATTCCAATATGATTTTATGGCTTCTGGAATTAATTATATTATGACATTTATGTAGTATCCTGCATTGATTATTTTATGCAAATCAAAGATAGTTAGCCGAGTTCTAAACAGAAAGATTATTGGAAAACTTGGACAGATTTCTTTTGATGTTTTTATATGGCACAATCCATTTTATCTAGTGTTATATATATGTATAAGAGTATTTAATTGGAATTTGAATTTGAATAGTTATGTAACAATGATTTGTTACGCAGTAGTTTGTTATATTGTTGGTACAATTTCTTATTATGCAATTGAACGACCAGCTGCCAAACTGATTGATAAAAAAATACAAGAGATTTAGGAGCAATATGATGGACAAAAAACAAGGGAATGCAAATCTGGACACAAACGAGAAAAAAAGGAAGATTATAGCCTGGGTCATATCGGCCTGCCTTATGGTCATAAGTGTTTCTTTATTTATATGTATATCAAAAAGTTATGCGCAGAATCAACTATTTCAAAGATCACATAGATTTGTTGTGACTTCTATTTTGTTATTTTTACCGTTTGTTTTGATGCATTGCAAAGTGCATGGATTTTTCAAGGGCGTGCATCTTAAATCAAAGATTTTGAATGTGCTTTATTTCCTTGGAATTACGGGCGCCGCTTTGCTGATTGAGGAGCTGATCTGGAATGAATATCTGACGCAGATGTCACTTAGATATGTATGGATGAATTATATGATTGTCGGAATCATCACATTGTGTCTGTGCCTGATCATCACAAAAGTCTGGATCTCATATACGGTCGTTTTGTTACTGTACTGGATATATGGACTGATCAATCATTTTGTTTTAGTTTTTAAGGGAAGACCGCCGTTATATACGGATTTCCTGGTTGCGAAGACCGCGACGACAGTTATGGGAAGCTATGAGTATGAATTGACGGAACGGATTGTGTATGGAACAGTATTCTTGCTATTGGTAGTAGCATTTTTGCATGTGGTGACACCGGCCGATTGGAAGATCAAAACGGAGAAGAAACCGATTCGGATTAGTTTCCATATTACACGTTTCGTGGCATCGATTGGCATGGTTGTTCTGTTGCTGCATGTAAATATCGGTGAAAAACTTGGCTTATGCCTGAATGCATGGGATCCGACAGAAAGCGTGCAGACATATGGCGCGCCAATATCGATGCTTTTGAGTTGGGAGAGTTCCCGCCCGAGCGAACCAACGGGATATTCGAAGAATGTTGTAAATGCGATTCTGGATGATTACAGGATTGAGCAGCCATCAGGCGGAGATGATACAGAGAAGCCGCTCGTGATTGCTATCATGAATGAGTCATTTTCAGATTTGAATGCCCTGGGATCAATGAAATCGGATGACTGTCTTTCTTTTTGGAATTCTATGGATTCTTATGTGATGCGGGGAAATGTGTATACATCGGTGGTTGGAGCCGGTACTTGTAATTCGGAATTTGAGTTTCTGACTGGAGATGCAATGGCAAATATTGGAGGAGTCGGATATCCATATCAGAGTGATGATTTGTCTTCCACATTTAATATTGTGGAATATCTGAAAGATGTACAAGGGTATAATACAGTTGCGTTTCATCCGTATAAAGCAAATAATTGGAACCGTACGTCCGTATATCGAAATTTTGGTTTTCAGACATTTGTCTCTATAGATGATATGGCAGAGGAAGAGCTTTCATATGTCAGCTGGGGCGCGTCAGATGCGTGTGATTATAAGAAGGTGGAACAACTGGTGGAAGAAGATCCGGATCAGCCGATGTTTTTGTTCAATGTAACTATGCAGAATCATGGAGGATATGATGTCGAACTGAAAGATGGATATTCAAGTGTGCAAGTAGAAGACAAATATGCGGGATATGCGGATGTTGTGAATTATCTTACAATGATTCGTGAATCAGACCGGGCATATGAGGATTTGATATCTTATCTGAAGGGTTATGATAAGCCGGTGATTGTATGCATGTTTGGTGATCACCAGCCGGCGTTGAATGATGCGTTTGTTCAGGATATCACATCTTCTTATTCCGGGGATAGTGAAATTGAAAAAACGGAATTGCGGTATATTACACCATATATGATATGGAGTAACTATGACACAGGCATAAAACAGGTAGAAAAAGATATGAGCCTGAATTATCTTGGCGCAAATCTGTTGGACGTGATGGGATATCGAACGACGTATACGAATTTTCTGCTGGATATGGAAAAAGAAATTCCGATTATGAATGTGGCCGGATATCGCACAAAGGATGATGTATGGCACAGTTGGGAAGAATCAAATGTGTATGTAGAGAATTACAAAAAAGTGCAATATTATGAAATGTTTGGGAGAAAAAATAATGAGTACTAGTATAAAAAAATTAACTCAATTTTTTAAATCTCATAAATATATGCAATTGGTTATTATTGTGGTTGCAATTGCTATTATGATTTGTTTTGTTCCTCGGTTGTTTGTCCAAAAACCGGTGATTACAGATATCATTTCGGAGTCGGGGAAGGATGGGCATATCACAGATAAGGTTGTTACGATACATGGAGAAAATCTTCAAAATACAGTTGCAATATATGTCAATGGTCAGTGGATTCCGCAGTGTCTGATTGTGTCAAATGATGATTCTAATGTGGATGTGCGCATGCCGGAGTTTTATTATGGATCGGATGAGATGACTTGTGATGTTCAAGTTCAGACGAAGATAAACGGAGAGTATTTTGCGTTGTCAAATAAAAGGACAATTTACTTAAAAAATAAATAATCCCCCTCACTCCCCTTCTGTAACCCCGTATTCTGGGTGTGATATGGTTTTTGTGTCAACAAGATTGGGTGGATGAATGCGAATCTGGGATCTATCAATAACATGTTGTATGCAAATAGGATCTCGAGAAATGTAAGTCTCGTCTAAAAATAAAAGTCAATTGTCTGACGGAAGTTTTAGATTGAATCTTCGTAAACGCCTAATTTTAGAGTAGATTTTCACTCCCCCGGCATATCCTATACCGAGGGAGTTTTCTTTTGGGAGAGAAGCGGATGGATCAGAGTCAGAATGATTCTGCCTGTGCGGCATATGTTTATGACGAGGATGTGTTGGATTTCCTGGTCAAGTACGATAATAACCTGGGCGGCGTGGTGGCGGAGCTGCAACCGGATTGTGTGACGATTGTCAACAGTCAGTTTCTGGTTGCTTATCGGGGCGCATATGATGCGCAGGGGCAGCTGCTTTCGCGGGATGTATTGTTTCGGATCGGGTATGACCGGATTCCGAAATGTTTTGGGCTGATGGACACATCTGCGATACAGGCGATCGGTGCACCGCAGGTGCAAACGACACAGGGGCTTTCCCTGAAAGGGGAAGATGTGCTGATTGGATTTGTCGATACGGGGATTGATTTTGCGCATCCAGTATTCCGGCGGGCTGACGGTTCTTCCCGTGTGGCCGCTATCTGGGATCAGACGGAAGCGGCATATAGGGCAGTGGAGGAAAGCGGTCGTGCGGACCGGCCGGGAGAAATCAACTCGGAAAGTGTTGCACGACTGCAGGCGGATTTCCGGCCGATATTTGGATATGGGCGGGAATATACGAACGAGATGCTTACGTATGCGTTGCAGGCAGACCAGCCATATGCGATTGTGCCAAGCCGGGATGAAAACGGGCACGGGACGTTTCTGGCATCTGTGGCTGCCGGGGCTTTGTATGAACGGGAAGATACGATATTCACGGGCGTTGCACCGGAAGCAGAGATTCTGATGGTGAAATTAAAACCGGCCAAACGCCGCCTGCGGGAGTTCTTTCTGATCCCGGATGATGTGCCCTGTTATTCGGAAGCGGATATCGTGCTCGGTATAAAGTATCTGATCAACAAGGCGATAGAACTGAAAAAACCGCTTGTAATCTGCCTGGGGATTGGAAGCAGCCAGGGGGATCATAATGGAAATCTGAATCTGGAATTATATCTGGATACGATTGTGACATTGCCGGGCGTATGCGTGGTTGGAAGTGCCGGCAATGAACTCGGCAGCGGCGCGCACGCGTCCGGCCAGAGCCGGTCGTCATATAGTGAAGCCGGAATCGCGTCCGGCCAGAACCGGCTGGAGCGCAGTGAGATGGAAATCTATGTGGAAGCTGGCAATCCGGGCTTTTGTATGGAGATTTGGGGGCGGGCGCCGAGTCTGTACCAGATTGTTGTCGTTTCGCCGACAGGGGAACGGTTTGACCGGCTGCCTCCGAACCGGGATGCGGCGGCGATGATTATGTATCTGTATGAGGGAACGGTTCTTTATGCAGAAAATGTCATCGTCGAAAATAATTCCGGCGATCCGTTTGTCCTGCTCCGGTTTGAGCGGCCGGCGGCGGGCATCTGGCGGATAGAAGTCGAGGAAAGTTACAACAGTTATCCGGTTGGTTATGATGCATGGCTGCCAATCCGGCAGTTTGTGCAGGAAGGCACCCGTTTTTCGCGTCCGGATCCGGAGGTAATCCTGTGCGCGCCGGCAAATGCGCGGGGGACGATCACGGTTGCCGGATATAATCATCAAAATAGTTCCATCTATCCGGCGTCGAGCCGTGGATATACGCGGAAAGGACGGATCCAGCCGGATTTTGCTGCGCCTGCGGTTGATGTGTTCGGGGCGTTTGCCGGCGGCAGTGGGACACTTCCGCTTTTTGCAAGGCGGAGTGGAACGAGCGTGGCAGCAGCATTTGCCGCAGGCGCGGCAGCGCTTTTGCTGGAATGGGGGATTGTGCAGGGAAACCATTACGGGTTGAATACGGAGGTGGTACGCCAGATGTTGATTCGCGGTACACGACCGGTGGCAGATATCACATATCCAAATCCGTCCTGGGGCTGGGGCGTATTGGATGTGGGACGCGCGTTTGGGATGCTCCGGGAGGGACGCGTCTAAGCCGGGGGCTAAAACCGCGCTGACGAGACATTGTCTTACTTTTTCCTTGCTGAATCGATGCAGTTGCGGTATAATTCCTTTTAGTTATGTGCAGATATAACAAAGAATGGAAATCTGTATTTTAGATAAGAATGGATGGATGCTATGAAGCTAGAAGTGTTATATGAGGATGCATATCTGCTCGCATGCGTGAAACCCTATGGCGTGTTGTCCCAGGGGGATCGTGGAAATGATGAGGATATGATCACCAAAGTCCGGCACTATCTGTATGATCAAAATGATGACGAGAATGCCGGGGAACCATATGTCGCAGCGATTCATCGGCTGGACCGACCCGTAGGGGGTGTGATGGTATTTGCAAAGACGCCGGAAGTGGCAGCGAAACTTTCGGATATGCAGCAGGATGGTGAAATCACAAAGTTTTATCAGGCAGTGGTTACCGGAGAACTTCCGGACATGGATGGTGAGATGGTGGACTATCTGGTTCGGGATGGACGCACCAATATGACAACTGTTGCAAAAAAAGGCGACAAAGGTGCCAAACGTGCCGAGCTTTTCTATGATGTGCTTGATGTCATGGATACCGATGATGGCACTTTAAGTTATGTCTTAATCGAGCTTGTGACCGGCAGACATCATCAGATCCGGGCGCAGTTTGCGAGCCGGGGGTGCGGCATCTGGGGCGATACGAAATACAACCCGAAATTCGCGAAGACGAAACGCCGCTACAAACAGATCGGGCTTTTCTCCTGCCGGATGGAGTTTACGCATCCCGTGACCGGGGAAGAACTCGTGATCAAGAAAGAACCGGAGGGCGAAGCCTTCGAGGTGCTTGATTTAGACGAATTTGAATAAAGCGGAATATAGAAAGGAAAAGAGAAATGGCAAAGGACAAGAAATTAGTAGAGCATATTACAGCGATGGATGAGGATTTCGCACAGTGGTATACGGACGTCGTCCGCAAAGCAGAACTGTGTGATTATACAAGTGTAAAGGGATGCATGGTAATAAAGCCGGCAGGTTATGCAATCTGGGAGTTGATCCAGAAGAACCTGGATGAGCGTTTCAAAGCAACCGGTGTAGAAAATGTATATCTCCCGATGTTTATCCCGGAGAGTCTGCTCGAAAAAGAGAAAGATCACGTCGAAGGATTCGCACCGGAAGTTGCATGGGTCACCCATGGCGGACTAAATGAACTGCAGGAGCGCCTGTGTGTCAGACCGACATCCGAGACATTGTTCTGTGATTTCTATTCGAAGGAGATCGAGAGCTACCGTGATCTTCCGAAGGTATATAACCAGTGGTGTTCGGTAGTCCGCTGGGAGAAGGAGACAAGACCGTTCCTTCGTTCGAGAGAGTTCCTGTGGCAGGAAGGCCATACCGCACACGCAACTGCCGAGGAGGCAGAGGCAAGAACCATTCAGATGTTAAATGTCTATGCGGATTTCTGCAAGGATGTACTTGCAATTCCGGTTATCAAGGGACGCAAGACAGACAAGGAGAAGTTCGCAGGTGCAGAGGCAACTTATACGATCGAGTCACTGATGCACGACGGTAAGGCACTGCAGTCCGGTACAAGCCACAACTTCGGGGATGGATTCGCACGGGCATTTGGCATCCAGTATACAGATAAGGACAATCAGCTTCAGTATGTACATCAGACATCCTGGGGCATGACAACGAGAATGATCGGTGCCATCATTATGGTACATGGCGATGACAGCGGACTGGTACTTCCGCCAAAGGTTGCTCCGACACAGATCATGATTGTTCCGATCATGCAGAAGAAAGAGGGCGTGCTCGAGAAGGCAGAAGAGCTTCGCAGCGTGCTCGCATCGAACTTCCGTGTGAAGGTGGATAATTCCGATAAGAGCCCGGGATTCAAGTTTGCAGAGCAGGAAGTAAAAGGTATTCCGCTTCGTGTGGAAGTTGGTCCGAAGGATATCGAGGCAGGACAGGCAGTTGTTGTCCGCCGCGATACGAGAGAGAAGACCATCGTGCCATTTGACAAGCTGGCAGAGACTTGTGAGGCACTGCTTGCACAGATGCATGATGACATGTATGCGAAAGCATTGGCACACCGGGATTCCCATACACATGTTGCAACAAACTGGGAGGAGTTTACAGATATTCTCGAGCATAAGCAGGGCTTTATCAAGGCAATGTGGTGCGGTGAGGAAGCGTGCGAGACAGCCATCAAGGATGAGACGGGCGCAACAACGAGATGTATTCCGTTTGCACAGGAGAAGCTTGGCGATGTATGTGTACATTGCGGCAAGCCTGCAAAGCATATGGTTTATTTCGGAAAGGCATATTAAAATAAAGAAAGAATTTCCACCCTGCCGGGTTAACCGGTGGGGTTGTTGTTTCCTATAGCAATTACGGGAATGACCAGAAAATGTCATCGCGATTTCCGGGGTGATATGAAATGAGGCGCTACACATGAAAATAGAGATTCCGGCCGGCGCGGCGTATATTTTACAACAATTAAATAAACATGGCTATGAAGCGTATATCGTCGGTGGATGTGTGCGTGACAGTCTGCTCGGCAAGACGCCGAACGACTGGGATATCACGACCTCGGCAAAAACGGAAGAAGTGAAACGGATTTTTACGAAAACCATTGATACCGGAATCCAGCATGGAACCGTGACGGTTTTGGTGGATCGCGCGATTTTGGATGATGGAAGCGGCATACCTGCCCGCCACACCGATTACGCGTTTGAAGTGACTACCTACCGCGTGGATGGCGAATATAAGGATCACCGGAGACCGGAGACGGTATGCTTCACGGCGAGTCTTGAAGAGGATCTGAAACGACGGGATTTCACGATCAACGCGATGGCTTATAACCCGGAGCAGGGTGTGATCGACATCTTCGGCGGGCAGGAAGACCTGAAAGCCGGGATTATCCGCTGCGTTGGATGTGCGTCTGAGCGGTTTGATGAGGATGCACTCCGTATCCTGCGTGCGGTGCGGTTTGCGGCGCAGCTTGATTTTGTGATTGAAGCTAAGACACGGGAAGCGATGCGCAATCAGGCGCGTTTCCTGAAAGATATCAGTGCGGAACGGATTTGCACAGAGCTTACGAAACTACTTGTCTCGGACCATCCGGAGCGGTTAGAGGAAGCGTATGACCTTGGGCTTACGCATGTATTTCTCCCGGAGTTTGATACGATGATGCAGACACCGCAGAACAACCAATATCATCTGTACGATGTGGGACACCATACCCTGAAAGTGATGCAGGCGGTACCGGCTACGACGGTGCTCCGCTATACCGCGCTGTTTCACGATATTGGGAAACCGAAATGTAAGACGACAGATGTAAATGGCGTGGATCATTTCTATGGACACCCGGAGGCGTCTGCGAAGCTGGCAGAAAGCATTATGCGCCGGCTGAAGATGGATAATGATACGATCGGGCAGGTCTGCAGGCTGGTGCGCAATCATGATTACGGACTGTCCGGCAAGGGCCCCGGCATAAAAAGCTTCCGCAAATTCGTCGCACAGCTGGGTGCCGAATATTTCGAAGATTATCTGGCAATCCGGAAGGGCGACATGGCAGGGCAGAGTGACTGCAATCTTGAACAGCGCAAATACGTGATTGCGCATATGCAGGAGATGTACACAGAAATCATGGAGCAGAAACAGTGCCTGAAAATATCGGATCTTGCGGTAGGCGGCAGAGACCTGATCGCGGCCGGAATCAAGCCGGGACCGGAGATGGGACGTATTCTGCATGCGCTGTTTGACCGGGTGCTTGAGGCACCGGAACTAAATACAAGAGATCAACTGCTGACGATTGTGAGAGAATCTTACCTATAAATACCCGGAAACATGAATAAATAGAATGCTGTTACCGGCATGAAACATCCCCTCCCGGCATACAATTAACAAGACAGATGTTGGGAGGGGATTTTTTGTGGCAGAAAAGATGTCGGAAGTGTACGAACTCTATGATGTGACAATCGATCACGTGGGGCGGGGCAGAGGAGCTGCACTGCTTTATACAGACAAAGGTGTGTGGCAGCTGCGGGAAGCGGGGAGTGGCGAAAAACGGCTGCTCGCAGAGTATGAATTCAAGGAGCATATGTATGAAGCGGGTGTGCAGCATATAGACCGGCTTGTGAAAAATAAAGAAGGTGCACTGGTCACCTGCGACCGGTACGGGAATCCGTTTGTCATGCGGATGTATTTTGACGGGCGGGAGATGAATGTGACAAACAGAAACGAAATCCTGCGCGCAGTCGACAATCTGGTGGCACTTCATGCGGCGGGCGCGCAGGTCTGGCGCGCGTTTGACAAGGATATGCAGGTGCGTGAGAAGATGGATGTCCGACGCAGAAACCGGGAATTAAAGCGTGTGTATAACTATATAAAAAAACAGAATCCAAAGCGGGAGTTTGAGTCTTTGTTTCTGCGGGCGTTTCCGTATTTCTACGAGCAGGGAATCGCGTGTGGGACTGCGCAGGCCGGGCCTTCCGGTCCGCCTTTGGAACATGCAGGGATGGACGGGAATGTGCATATCGGGTATTGCCATGGCATGTATAATCACCACAGTATCCTGTTTTGCGGCAGCGGGGAGGACCGATGCCTGGCGACCATCAATTTTGACAAATACCACGTCGGAAACCAGCTGCAGGACTTGTATTATTTCACACGGAAGACCGTAGAAAAAAACGGATATTCGTTTTCTCTTTTAAAACAGATCTTAGAACGGTATGGGGATGGCTGTGCACTGTCCGGGGCGGATGTGCGTTATATCTATCAGCAGTATTGCTATCCGGAGAAGTTCTATAAGCTGGCAAATCAATATATGAATGGTTCGAAAGCACGTATCTCGCCGAAGATGATCGAAAAGTTGAACCGGATTCTCGACGAAGAAGGCAAAAAACAGGCATTGCTGGCGAAGCTCTATGAGTATCGCATCTAAAAAATTCACTAGAAAAAATAAATATATAATCTTCACATTTGCAAAAGAATCTTGTATAATACAGAAGTTAAGGTGGTTTTATGGATAAAAAAAAGATACTGTGCATGCTTGCGAGCGTGCTGCTTTGTATTTCCATGGCCGGATGCGGACAGATTAAAAATGACGTGAAGGTCTATGAGAATACAGAACAGGTCTCGTCGGAACACGAGGAGGCGTCTGTGACAGCGACGATTACGAGTATGGACATGGAAAAAAATCTGATCCATGTTGTGTCAATCGAGGATGGCACAGATTTGGAGCTTCAATATCATGGTGGCGTCAGTGTGTGTAATGCACAGGGGAAAGACATCGGCATTTCTGCGGTTGCGTGCGGAAGTGTGGTTGATATCACGTATTATGCAGATACGATGAAGCTTGTGCGCATTTCTGAGAATGCAAAAGTGAAGACGTACAAGGAAGTAAAAAAGTTCTTGTACCGTCCGGACGACCGTACAGTTTCTTATAATGGGATCAGCCTGAAAGTTTCGGATTATACACAGGCGTTTGATGGTGAGACACCGATTGCGCTTGTGGATGTCAACACCGAAGATGAAGTCACCATTTCCGTGTGGAATGACACGCTGTTGTCGGTAGTTATTACAAAGGGACATGGATATGTCCGGCTGCTGAACCAGGGAACGTATGTCGGTGGTTTTGTGGAGATCGGGAAGGATGTGATCGTTCCGGTGACAGCGGATATGCTGGTGGCTGTCGGGGAAGGCGATTATACACTCCGGATCAGCAAAAATGGATATTCCGGGGAAAAGAAAATCCGTGTGACGCGTGACCGGGAGATGAATGTGGATTTGTCCGATATCGCGATTCCGTCCGGCACCGTGACATTTGCGGTGACGCCGGAAGATGCAGGCGAGACGATAGAGGTGGACGGTCAGGCAGTGGAGAACCGTACCTTTACCGGGCTTTATGGAGACCATACGCTGAAGATCACTGCGGAAGGGTATGACAGTTTCCGGGGAAGCTTCAAGATATCAGAGACGATGAAGACACTCCGCGTGACATTGCAAAAGATTGAGACCGACGATACGACGGAGGAAAGCACGGAAACAACCGAGACAACACAGGAAGGACAGACAACTGCGGGAGATCAGGCAACGTCCGAAAACCAGACGACGCAGAGCGGTCAGACGACACAGGAAGGACAGACGACAGGCTCCGCAGAACATCAATATAAGATTACGATTAAAAAACCGGAAGGCGTAGGTGTGTATTTCGACGGAGATTATGTCGGGATTGCACCGGTGTCGATCAAGAAGACAGCCGGAACCCACACCATCACGTTATACAAAGCCGGTTATTTGATAAAAAGTTACACCATACAGGCCGAAGAAAATGGCAAAGACGATGAATATAGTTACGCGGATCTGATATCCGTGCTCGACTAAATAGTAGGAGGAACATCATGGATTACAAAAAGGTTTATGAAGAATGGCTGACAAATCCGTTTTTCGATGAAGCAACAAGACAGGAGCTCGCTGCAATCAAGAATGATGAAAAAGAGATCAAAGAGCGCTTTTACATGGATCTTGAGTTTGGTACAGCCGGACTTCGTGGCATCATCGGAGCAGGAACAAACCGCATGAACAATTATATCGTTGCGAAGGCGACACAGGGTCTTGCAAACTATATCAAGATGCGTAAGAAGCAGGCGAAGGGTGTTGCGATTGCGTATGATTCCAGACATTGTTCGCCGGAGTTTGCAGATGTGGCAGCGCTTTGTCTGGCTGCAAATGGTATCAAGGCGTACGTGTTTGAGTCACTTCGCCCGACACCGGAACTTTCCTTTGCAGTCCGTTATCTTGGTTGTGTGGCAGGTATCAATGTGACAGCCAGCCACAACCCACCGGAGTATAATGGATACAAGGTGTATTGGGAAGATGGCGCACAGATCACACCGCCACACGATGCAGGTATCATGCGCGAGGTAAAGGCAATCTCTGTACAGGATGCCGTTACCATGCCGAAACAGGAAGCCATCCATGAAGGCCTCTATGAGATCATCGGAAAAGAGATTGACGACGCTTATATGGCAGAGTTGAAGAAACTCGTGCTGCACCAGGAGTGCATCGACAAGTATGGAAAAGAATTGAAGATCGTATATACGCCGCTCCATGGAACCGGAAATATCCCGGCCAGAAGAATCCTTCGTGAACTTGGATTCGAGAATGTGTATGTTGTACCGGAACAGGAACTGCCGGATGGTGACTTCCCTACGGTAAGCTATCCGAACCCGGAAGCGGCAGAGGCGTTTGAACTTGCACTGAAGCTTGCAAAACATCACGATGCCGATCTGGTCCTGGCAACTGATCCGGATGCGGACCGTCTTGGCGTGTATGTAAAGGATAAAGCGGGCGAGTATCACTGTCTGACCGGAAATATGTCCGGAAGCCTGCTCGCGGAATATGAGTTAAGCCAGATCAAAGCGACGAGAGGACTGCCGAAGGATGGCGCACTGATCAAGTCGATCGTTACGACAAACCTTGTAAATGAGATGGCAAAAAGCTACGACGTGAAGCTCGTAGAAGTTCTGACCGGATTCAAGTTTATCGGTCAGAAGATGTTAGAGTTCGAGACAAAACATACAGGCACGTATCTCTTTGGATTTGAGGAAAGCTATGGATGTCTGATCGGTACACATGCCAGAGACAAGGATGCGATCGTGGCTACGATGGCTCTTTGCGAGGCAGCCGCTTATTACCGGTCACAGGATATGACACTGTGGGATGCGATGGTTGATATCTACGAAAAGTATGGATATCACAAGGATGCCATCCATACGCTCACGCTCAAGGGTATCGAAGGATTGGAGAAGATCAAGAGTATCATGGATCAGCTGAAATCCCATACACCAAAGGAGATTGCGGGACACGAAGTGCTCTGGGCACGGAACTATGACAATGATACAGCGATGAACATGCGGAATAAGGTTGTTGTTCCTACCGGACTTCCAAAATCCAACGTTGTTTACTATGAACTTGAAGGCGGCGCATGGCTTTGCGTGCGTCCATCCGGAACTGAGCCGAAGATCAAGTTCTATTACGGTGTTGTCGGCAAGGACTTTGCGGATGCAGACAAGAAGTCTGAGGAGTTTGGTAAAGCAGTTAACAAGATGATAGATTATATGATGTAAAATGATAAAATCCCATAGCATCTGCTGCATATAAAAGCAGAAGGTGCTGTGGGTATTTGTTTTACTTTATGAAAGGACGATGACATGCTGCAACTGAAAAACATAGTGAAAGACTATGGAGAGGGAGATTCAAAAGTTCAGGCATTGAAAGGTGTCAGTATCAATTTCCGGGCAAATGAGTTTGTTTCCATTCTTGGTCATTCCGGCTGTGGAAAGACAACGCTCTTAAATATCGTGGGAGGACTCGATCAATATACCGATGGAGACCTGATTATCAAAGGAAAATCAACGAAGAAGTACAAAGATAAAGATTGGGACACATACCGCAACCACAGTGTCGGATTCGTGTTTCAGAGTTATAACCTGATCATGCACCAGACTGTTTTGCAAAATGTGGAACTGGCGCTTACGTTGTCCGGTGTGTCAAAAAGTGAGCGCAGACGCCGGGCGAAAGAGATGCTCGAGAAAGTCGGACTCGGAAATCAGATCCACAAGAAACCGAACCAGATGTCCGGTGGACAGATGCAGCGTGTGGCAATCGCGCGTGCCCTGATCAATGATCCGGAGATTCTGCTTGCGGATGAGCCGACCGGTGCACTTGACACGGAGACAAGCGTGCAGATCATGGATCTTCTGAAGGAGATTGCGAAAGACCGCCTGGTGATTATGGTTACGCACAACCCGGAGCTTGCAGAACAGTACAGTACGAGAATCGTCAAGCTCTTAGACGGTGAGATCAAAGATGACAGTCTGCCGTATTCGGATGAGGAAGCCGCAAAGGAGAACTATGAAGCGCTTAGCAAAACAGAGTTGAAGCATAAGCGGATGTCGTATTTTACCGCACTCAATCTCTCGTTTAACAACCTGCTTACAAAAAAAGGCCGGACACTGCTCACTGCATTTGCCGGAAGTATCGGTATTATCGGAATCGCGCTGATTCTGTCGCTGTCGGATGGATTCCGGAACTATATCAAAGGTGTGGAGGAAGATACATTATCCACGTACCCGCTTGAAATCACGGACGAATCCATTGATATGTCTGCGATGATGGGCATGATGCTCGGGACAGACAGGAAGAGCGAAGAAGAACATGATATGGACAAGGTGTATTCGAACAACTTTGTCGGAAATTATATGAAGAACATGCTCGGTGAAGTCAAGGTCAATGACATGGTATCTTTCAAAGACTACATCGAAGAGGGCGACGGCCGGAAGATGAAAGACTATACGAGTGATATCATGTACACATACGGAATCACGATTAACGCGTATAAGAGTGACGTGGACAAAGAAATCTATCAGGTCAATCCAAGCACGGTTTTTGACAGCATTGGATTCGGTTCGATGTCCGAGATGGACAACATGGGGATGACAGGCACACAGAGCACGACAAATGTCTGGTCCGAGATGATCAGCAATCAGGAACTTTTAGAAAACCAGTACGATGTCGTAGCCGGTCGCTGGCCGGAGAATTACGATGAAGTTGTGATGGTCGTGACAAAGGACAACGAGATCAGCGATTACGAGCTGTATTCCCTTGGAATCCGGGATGTGAGCGAGATGCAGGAGATGATGCGCGCGGCCTTGAAGGGCGAGACAAAGACATTTCCGAACACGTCCTACACATACGATGACCTCTTGAAACTTACGTATAAAGTCATTCCGTCGTCGGATTTTTACGAGTATGATGATTCAGAAAAATGTTATGTCGATAAGGGCGACGATGCGGATTACCTGAAAGACAAGATTAAAAATGGTATGGATATCAAAGTCGTAGGTATCGTCCGTCCAAACGAAGATGCAACCGTGCATTCCATCACAACAACGATCGGATATACACATGCACTGGTAGAAAAACTGATGGATATGTCGAAAGAAAGCGAGCCGGGAAAGGCGCAGCTTGCCGACAAAGACAAGAATATATTTACCGGATATAAATTCGGCGCAGATTTAGATGAGGAAGCAAAAAAAGAAGCGGAGCAGCAGGCGCAGGATGCGATGAGCGAGATGGGCATCGCGGACATGACCGAAGACCAGCTGTACGAATATATGGCGAGTCTGCCGGCAGATCAGCTGAAGCAGTTCATGGAGACGATGACCGAGCAGACGCAGAGTGTGTCAAACAGCATGTCCCTGTCGGATCTGAAATCCGCAGAATCGGCAACGTACGACGACAATCTGGTGACACTCGGCATCGCTTACGAAAACGATCCGAAAGTGATCCGGATTTATCCGATTGACTTCGAGTCAAAAGAAAAGATCATTGACGTGATTGAAGCGTATAACGACATGGTGAAAGCAAATGGCGAGGACGAGAAGGAGATTTCCTACACAGACATGGTAGGCACGATGATGTCTTCCGTCAGCACGATCATCAACGCGATCTCGTATGTGCTGATGGCGTTTGTGGCAATCTCACTTGTCGTAAGCTCGATCATGATCGGTATCATCACGTATATTTCCGTGTTGGAGCGGACGAAGGAAATCGGTGTGCTGCGAAGTATCGGTGCGTCGAAGAAAGATATCTCACGGGTATTCAATGCGGAGACAATCATCATCGGGTTCGTGGCAGGCCTGATCGGTATCGGTGTCACAGTCATCCTGAACATTCCGATCAACGCGGTGATCCATCATCTTGCAGGTCTGACCGGAGTCGCGAAGCTGCCGGTGTATGGAGCCGTGATCCTTGTGGCAATCAGTGTAGTCCTCACGATGATCGGCGGACTGATCCCGTCCCGTGTCGCATCGAAGAAAGATCCGGTGGAAGCACTGCGCAGTGAGTAAATAACAGAGAATAGAAGGAACGATGTTTCGTTTTGAACGAGCGTATGGGAGGAACGAAGTATGAGAGCATTTGCGGATATAAAGATTGCGGTTGCAGGAACCGGCTATGTCGGGTTGTCGCTTGCAACCTTGCTGTCACAACATCACACGGTGACGGCGGTTGATATCATTCCGGAGAAAGTGGAGAAGATCAATCAGAAAGTCTCTCCGATCCAGGATGATTATATAGAAAAATATCTGAAGGAAAAGCCGCTGTTACTGACAGCGACAACCGATGGCGAAGCGGCATACCGGGAAGCGGATTTTGTGATTATCGCAGCGCCGACCAATTACGACAGCCAGAAGAACTTCTTTGATACCTCGGCGGTGGAGGCGGTGATCGAGCTGGTGCTCAAGGTGAATCCGGAAGCATTTATGGTGATCAAGTCGACGATTCCGGTCGGATATACCGTCGCGGTCCGAAAGAAATACAAGACAAAACGGATTTTGTTCTCGCCGGAATTCCTGCGGGAGTCAAAGGCGCTGTATGACAACCTGTATCCGAGCCGGATTATCATAGGGACGGACAAGGATGATGCAGAAGTGGATGCAGCAGCCCATACGTTTGCAAAACTACTGCAGGAAGGTGCGATCAAGGAAGAAATCGACACATTGTTTATGGGATTTACGGAAGCGGAAGCGGTCAAACTGTTTGCGAACACATACCTTGCGCTCCGCGTATCCTATTTCAACGAACTTGATACCTATGCCGAAGTAAAGGGGCTGGACACACAGGCAATCATCGATGGAGTCTGCCTGGATCCGCGCATCGGCACACAATACAACAATCCAAGTTTTGGCTATGGCGGCTATTGCCTGCCGAAGGATACAAAACAGCTGCTTGCAAATTATAATGATGTGCCACAGAACATGATGACAGCGATCGTCGAGAGCAACCGGACGCGGAAAGATTTTGTCGCGGACCGCGTGCTCGAAAAGGCCGGGTATTATGCATATGGGGCGAACAACGAATGGAATGTGGAAAATGAGAAAGAAGTCACGATCGGCGTATACCGGCTGACGATGAAATCAAACTCAGACAATTTCCGCCAGAGTTCCATCCAGGGTGTGATGAAGCGCGTAAAAGCAAAAGGCGCGGTCGTGATTATCTATGAGCCGACCTTGCCGGAAGGAACAACATTTTTCGGCTCGAAAGTCGTAAACGACTTGCAGGAGTTTAAATCGAAAAGTGATGCGATTCTTGCAAACCGTTACAATGCGGAACTTGACGATGTGCAGGAAAAAGTGTACACGCGGGATATATTCCGCAGAGATTAAGGAGGATATATGGAACAGACATATTCAAAAAAAAGCCGGTACCTTGTGCTTTTGATCTTCTGTGTGGCAGGAATGGTAATATTTGACCGTTCGCTTGTATTTGTATCTGCGCAGATGAGCATCCACAGGCTGATTGTGATTGCGCTGAATATTTTTGTGATCGGAGCGATTCCGGCAGTGTTTGCACTGGTGCCCGGGTTTACAAAAATCACGGACTGCGTGCTTGCGTGGTTTGTCAATCTGGTGAAAACATGTAAAAGAAACTGGAAGAATATCTTGAAATATGCATGCCTGGTTGCGGCGGCATGGGCGGCTGCCTGGATTCTTGAAAACTGCCTGCTGCACGCGGTTCTGCATGAGGCTGCAAATGACAGCCGGCGGGTATTTATCTTTGCAATCCTGACACTTGGTATCACGGTCTACGGATTCCGCAAGCGTGCGGGAAGAAAGCCGGAACAGTTTTTTGCCGTGGTGGCGCTGATCTTAGGATGCATGCTGATCCGTATTTCGCCGGCGATGCTCGGTACCATGGTGGATGATGAAACACATTATGCCCGCGTGCTTGCCGAGGCAAATCTGTTCGATGGAAGCCGGCTGGATGTAGAACAGAAGACACTGGACGACTATGCGCTCGGTATCATGAACAAGTTTGGATATGACCGGGAAACGAGAAATGCGTACTATGCACAAATCAATGCGATGTACGAACAGAAAAAAGTCGTCTCCCCGAATGTACGCCTGCACGGTATCTGGTCATTTGCGTATATACCGATGGCGGTTGGAACGATTGTCGGACAAGGACTTTCTCTGTCTTTCGTGCATACGTTCATGCTGGCAAAATTTTTCAACCTGCTGTTTTACATATTGCTTATGTATGTGGCAATCCGGAAAGTGTCTTATGGGAAGGTGCTCCTTGCGACAATCGGTATGATTCCGACCTGTATCTTCATGGCGGCGAATTATTCGTATGATCCGTGGGTGATCGGATTTGTTGTCCTCGCATATGCGTACTTCTTCTATGAGATACAAAACCCGGAGAAGAAGCTGGAGACAAAAAATGCAATCTGCATGCTTATATTTCTCGTGGCAGGCTGTATGCCGAAAGCGATATACATCGTGCTTGGAATTCCGTTTTTGTTTATGCCAAAATCAAAGTTTGCATCGAAAAAACAACGTTTCTGGTATTATATGCCGGTGCTTGCAGCCGGGCTTGCGTTAGCTGCAACCTTTGTCGTGCCGATGTTGATTCACGGAATCGGAGAGGGAGATACCCGCGGCGGTGAAGACATTGATGCAACTGCGCAGCTTGCATATGTGCTTACGAATCCGGGCAAATTTGCAAGTGTGATTGCAAGTTTCCTGAAAAATGAATTCTTCACAGTCGCAAATATGCAGACATATCTGCAACGGTATTTCTATTTCGGATATGGGGAGTTTTATGGATTTGCGATGGGCGTGATCGTGGTGACTGCGTTCCTTGACAAACGCGATGCGGAAGGCATGACAGTGGGTGTGCGGATTTCCGGAGTTGCAGCAAGTTTTCTGGCAGCAGTCGCATGTGCGGCAGTGATGTATCTCGTGTATTCCCCGGTGGGAGGTACACAGATCGGCGGATGTCAGGGCAGATATCTGCTTCCGATGTTGTTCCCGTTTCTGGTATGCGTGACACCGGACAAAATCGATAACCGGATGAATCCACATGCGTTTGCGATGGTGCCATCGCTTCTGCTTGCGGCAACATTTTTCTACAATATATACAACATGTGCGTGGCACTGTATTAACGAGTAAAATCAAGAAAAAGGAGACAGGGTATGAAACAGTATGATTATCTGGTAGTTGGAGCCGGGCTTTATGGCGCAGTATTTGCGCAGCAGGCAAAAGAAAAAGGCAAGAAGGTGCTTGTGATCGACAAGCGGCCGCATATCGCCGGAAATGTGTACACCGAGGATGTGGAGGGCATCCATGTGCACAAGTATGGCGCACATATTTTCCACACAAACAATAAACAGGTGTGGGAGTATATCACAAAGTTTGCGGAGTTTAACCGGTTTACAAATTCACCGGTTGCAAATTATAAGGGCGAGCTTTACAGCCTGCCATTTAACATGTACACATTCAACAAGATGTGGGGTGTTGTGACACCGGAGGAAGCAGCTGCAAAGATTGAGGAGCAGAAAAAACAGGCTGGTATCACAGAACCGAAGAATTTGGAAGAGCAGGCAATCAGCCTGGTTGGAACAGACATCTATGAGAAACTGGTGAAAGGGTATACCGAGAAACAGTGGGGACGACCATGTACAGAACTTCCGGCGTTTATCATCAAGCGTTTGCCGGTTCGCCTGACCTTTGACAACAATTATTTCAATGCGCTTTATCAGGGTATTCCGATGGGTGGTTACACAAAGATGGTGGAGCATCTTTTGGATGGTATCGAAGTGAAAGTTTCAACCGATTATTTTGCGGACAAAAAAGCGTTTGATGCACTTGCGGATAAGGTTGTTTATACCGGTGCGATCGATGCGTATTTTGACTACAAGCTTGGCGCGCTCGAATATCGTTCCGTACGGTTTGAGACAGAGCTTTTGGACAAGCCGAACTTCCAGGGAAATGCGGCTGTGAACTATACCGATGCGGAGACTCCTTGGACCCGTATCATCGAGCACAAGTGGTTTGAGTTCGGAAAAGATGACGCGGGCAATGACCTGCCAAAGACGGTTGTATCCAGAGAATACTCTTCCGAGTGGCAGGTGGGTGATGAGCCGTATTATCCGGTAAATGATGAGAAAAACGGTGCATTGTATCAGCAGTACAAGGAGCTTGGTGAGCAGGAACCGCATGTAATCTTCGGCGGACGTCTTGGCGAGTATAAGTATTATGATATGGATGCGGTAATCGCATCGGCACTTGCGATGAGTAAGAAAGAACTCGCGTAAATATAACAACATGAGATTACTGTAACAAAAAGCGGTTGTGTTATCGCAGCAATTCCAAAATCGTATTTACCATCAGATCATTCTGCATCGGATTCATGATGGAGAACCGGACGAAATGTTCGTCGAGTCCGTGGAAGTCTTCACAGTTCCGAAGCAGGATGCCTTTCAACCTGCAATGGGCAAGCAGATCCGCTGCGGTTACATCTTCTTTTAAAATCTGCATGAGTACAAAGTTTGCGGTCGGTTTGAACAGCCGAAGATTTTTGTTTGTACTCATTGCGGAATAGATCAGGTTTCGCTCGGTGAAGATGCGGGAGTGGGATTCATGGATGTATCTTTTGTCTTCGAGGATCGCTGTACAGGCGGCTGCAGTCAGACAAGAAATACTGTTTGGCGTTGCGGCCATATTGATGATCGCAAGATTTGTTTCGCTCGTTGTAATAGCATACGCAAGTCTGAGTCCCGGCACCGAGAAAAATTTGGATATACTGCGGAGCACAACCAGATTGTCGTAGATATCGGTGAGGGGAACTGCTGTATTTCCTTCGTAATTTTCTGTAAATTCGATGTACATTTCGTCCACAATCAGGGAGACATCATTTTTCTTGCAGGTTTCCGCAATCCGGGCAATATCCGTACGACAGATCAGTTTGGAAGTCGGGTTGTTGGGGTTGCCGAGGATCACGATGTCGTAATCCGGGGTGATCTTTGCTATAAAATCAGATACATCCGGCTGGTAGTCGTCCTGAATCGCAAGCTCATAAACATCGACGCTGCAGCCATACGCAGAAAGCACGCGCTCATATTCTGTGGCACACGGGATCATAAGCAGTGCCTTTTTTGGTGCAAATAAAGAGATAAATAACCGGAGCAGATCGGACGAGCCGCTTCCGAGCACCAGATGGGAGATGTCACAATCTGCATAGGATGCAAGTGCGCTCTTCAATGGTTCGTAAAAAGTATCCGGATATCGCTCGATGGATTCCAGATTTTCCAGAATCGCCCGCGTTGCGCTCTCCGGTACGCCGAGCGGGTTACAGTTTATATCATAGCGGACAGTTTCATATTGTTCGATCCGAAGCGGTTCATTACTCATTTTCTTCCTCCTTGATAACCATGAAATCCAAACCAATCATATCCCTGTCTTGAAAAAACACAGGTGGTTTGATATAATGTCATATGTGATAAAAGGGGATAGTGGGTGAACTATACCCTCATAACGATAATTATACCTATTAAATGGATGAATGACAAGTGCGAGTTCATGACATTTGACCGATAAGATAAAGGAGACGCCATGAAGGCAATAGTAGAACATTACGCAAAAGGAGAATTTCAGGTAGATCGTCCGGAAGTCTCTATATCAGAGAAATTTTTAAAACTGAACATCGAATCAGGAACAATGTATGAGGGTGTCTTCACGGTAAGCAGTACCAACAATCATGTGATCAAGGCGATGGTATATGACAGTCGCTATATGCTTCGGTTTAACCAGCATACGTTTATTGCCAAAAAGTTCGATGTAGGATTTACATTTGATGCAACCTGTCTGGAAGCGGGCAAAAATTACAAAGGACATATCAGTGTCATCACAGATGGCGGCGAGTTTAAAATCATGTATGACATCGATATTATCACACCATATGTCAAATATGGAGATCAGAAGATTGATGATCTCTTTAAATTTGCGACGCTGGCTGAGAGTAACTGGAGTGAGGCAGCGCGGGTGTTCGTGCGCGATGATTTCAAGCGGACATTTATCAACCGTGACCCGGTGATCAAACAGATTTATACCAGTCTGATGGAAAGCCAGTCGGTCAATCAGGCGCTTGAAGAGTTCCTTGTATATGTACACAAGAAACGTGCACTCACACTTTCGGTATCCAAGGCAAAGATCAACCTGGAGTTCCCGGAAGAATTGTCAAAGATTTCCATCAATATCAGCAAAAATACATGGGGTTACAGCAGTTCCACGGTGCGTGCGACCGAGGACTTCATCATCCCTGCCAGAAAGGTGATCACGAGTGCGGATTTCTACGGAAACCTGTACGCGCTCGATGTGCTGATTTCGCCGGAGAATATCCCGGATGGTGTGACATCCGGACGTATCATCATCGAAAATGTCTACCAGACGATCGAGATTGAAATCAATCTCTCCAAACCGGCAGAAAAAGAAATCGTGATCGCAAAGCCGGGAAGCAAAAACCACCTGATCAAGAGCAACCAGGTCCGGCTGATCAAGGCATATATGGATTACCGCATGGGCAGAATCCAGCTGCGGGAGTATATCAGCACGACGTTGTTCGCGTTCAATAATCTGGCGCGGTATGTGCCGGAGGAGGATTTGTACCGGCTCGGAACAATGCATATGAATATCATGCAGGGCGAGAACGAGAAAGTAGAACAGGAATTCCTGCGGATTGAAGCAGATGTGGATAATTCCGGGATGAACAACCGGCAGAGCTGCTATTATGCATATTTAAAGGCAATGGTAAGCAAGGATAAACGTGCGACAGAACATGCCAAAGAACTGATCCGGAGAAGTTACCGGACAGAACCGGACAAAATCTTTTATTTCTGGCTGCTGCTTTTTGTGGATGAGAGCTATAACAACGACCAGACATCGCTTTACCGGGAGATAAAGAATCTCTACGAACAGGGATACAACAGCCCGCTTATGTACATGGAGCTGTGTGAGATATTAAACAATAACCCGTTGCTGTTGAAACATATCACTGATCTTGAAGTGACGACGATCCGGTGGGGACTCCGCCACAAATATCTGTCGGACGAAGTGATTGAAGCGTTCATCCAGCTGGCTGCATCATTCCGCCAGTTTGACGCGAAGATTTTTGAGATCATGGACAGCATTTACTCGAAGAAGAAGAGTGATGAGGTGCTCTCGAGCATCTGTTCCATGTTGATCAGTGCCGGAAAGCTGGACAACAAATACCATCGGTTTTACCGGGATGCGGTAGAGCGGAACCTGAAATTCATTGGACTCAATGAGTGCTTTGTGAAGAGTATGAATTTCTCCCGCTACGATCTGATTCCGCAGTCGGTGCTGATGTATTTGAATTATAAAAATACACTTTCGGAAAAAGAACTTGCATATCTGTATGCAAATGTTATTTACAACAAAGCACAGCATATGAAAGTGTATCATGAATATGCGACGACGATGCAGGACTTCATGGAGAATATGATCATGAGCGGAAAAGTCAGTGATGACCTGACTGTGCTGTATGATGAGTTCCTGGAGCCGGAGACGGTGAGTCCGCTGTACGCGAGCAAACTGATCAACATCATCTTCCGCCGGAAGCTTGTCTGCTTCAATAAAGGCGTGCGCGCGGTGATCGTCACACATCAGGAACTCGAGGAAGTACAGCGTGTGCCGATCGTAAACGGTGAGGCGTATGTGGAGATTTTATCCAATACAGCATCGATCATCTTCGAAGACAGTGCCGGAAACCGGTATGCCGGATCTATTCCGTACCGGTTAGAGCGAATCGTGGATGAGAAAGCTTATATGGATATCTGCTGCAAATACAGTCCGCGGGATTATCGTGTACTCCTGCATAATTATGAAGAACTTGGCGATTTTACGTTCAAGAAAGCAATCGAGGTGAATGCTGCGCGTGATATCGTCAACTGTGATGAGATTTCGTATGATTACAAGCAGAAAGCGTATTTGAATATCATCGAATATTATCATGAGAATCTGGACAACGAGGTACTCACAAAGTATCTGGGGAAATTGGATATCGAATACTTAAACCATGCAAATGCACGTGTCATGATTGCGTACATGGTCGATATGAATATGTTTGACAAAGCGTTCCAGGCAGTGAAGCTGTATGGATTTGATGAGATTGACAGTGAGGAGCTTTACCGCCTGGCGGATTATGGCGTGGAGGACAGCAATGGATTTTTGAATGAAGATCTGTTGTCTATCTGTATTCACCTGTACAAATCCGGAAAGGTAAATGAGCGAATCCTGATTTATATTACCAATCATTATAAAGGTGATTTGGAAGAGCTGGCAGGAATCTTCAAGACCGTGCGTAACCGTATCCGGGATATTTCCCTGTTAGCTGAAAATACATTGGCACAGATGATGTTTGCGATGGGAAATGTAGAATATATCTATGATATATTTACTGCATATTATACGGGCAGAAACCGCGGACTTGTCGTGAAGGCATTTTTGCGGTATGCGTGCTACAATTATCTGATTAAGGACGAACAGATTCCTTCCGGTGTGTTTGACTGTTTATATCAGGAAATCCAGAAGGGAAATATTGATGACGAGATCTCGAAGATGTCGATGCTGCATCATTTCTCGAAGCTCGACCGATATACAGGAGAGCAGAAGACGTGGATCAAAGATGCGGTTGGCAAGTTTATGGACGCCGGCAAGCTGCTTCCGTTTTATAAGAGCTTCCAGTCCTTTATCAAACTGCCGCAGGATGTCATGTTGAAGACGTATCTGATTTACAAGAGCGAGCCTGGCAAGCAGGTGACTGTGAAATACGCATTTGATACCGGTTCGAGACAGAATCTGATCTATAAGACAGAGATACTCGATGAGATGATTCCGGGTATGTATGTGAAAGAATATGTTGTATTCCACGGAGAACGCCTGGTATACGAGATTTCGGATGATAAGCTTGGAAGCTCGTATGTGGTTGAAAGCGAGTCACTCAAGTCGAAGGCATTTAACCGGAAAGACCGGAACCGTTTCGAGATCATCAACAGCATGCTTGTGAATCAGGAGATGCGGGAAGACAATGAACTGCTTGAGACATTGGATGTATATCTGAATACCGTCCATCTGTTTGAAGAGAACTTAAGAATCTTGTAGAAGAAAGGAAAAAGCGATGTCAGAGGCATATTATATTGGCATGGATCTGTGTTCCGATTCTACGCAGATTAGTTTTTATAACGATATTACGCGGGAACCGGAGACGGTAAACCAATTGAATAACAAAGAGACGTACATGATGCCGAACATTCTGTTTTTTGGATTTGAGACCGGAGAATGGTATGTGGGTTCGGAGGCTTCCGAAGCCCGGTTCAAGGAGCAGGGTGTCGTGCTTGACGAACTGTTCCAGAATGCACGGAGTGAAGAGACCGTTGAAGTGCACAATGTGCGCTACAGCTACCGGAAGCTTTTCCTGATGATGCTCAAGATGCATGTGGATACGTTTTTGTACCGCTATGAAGGCGCGACGGTGAAGAAACTGGTGATCACGATACCGGAATATAATAAGGATTTGTTCCGTGTACTTTCCACATTTTACAAAGAACTCGGCGTCGAAAAAGATCAGGTGGAGATTACAAGTCACTTAGACAGTGGTCTGTATTATATTTTCAACCAGGATGAGAGTCTGCGGACGAACAGCGTTGGACTGTTTGACTACAATACGGACGGATTGCATTATTACCGCGTGGACATCTCCCATGGACACGAGCTTGAGACCATTGATGTCATACATGAAGATTATTCGGAGAAATTCAACCTGGCAGCTTTTGCCGGAGATAATATCCAGATGGATCTGGCATTTGCAAAGATTGTGGCAGCCGAGACGAAGAAGACGTATATCTCTGCCATCTATCTGACCGGTCTGGGTTTCTCGGAAAAATGGCTGAACAAATCGCGGGAGCTTCTGACGCAGGGGAGACGCGTGTTTGCCGGGCAGAATATCTATACGAAAGGCGCCTGCTATAAAGCGGTTGGCGGGGAGTACGGAGAGTTCTACAAAAAATATTTCGTAGAGACAAAAGAAAATGTGATATTTGATGTCGGCATCTCATCGGAAGATGAAAACGATACATTTATCCCGATTGCCATGGGTGGCAGGCAATGGTACAACATCCATGGGAAAATCAATATTATCCTGGATGATACGGAATCACTGATACTCGTATACAGAAACCGGAAGACAGGAGAGGAAAACCGGGAAGTCGTGAAGCTGCATGGAATCCCGAAGCGGCCGAACAAGACATCCAAGTTTTCAATCGAAGTGGAATTTGAAAATCCACATCATGGCGCGTTTATTATCAAGGATGTCGGGTTTGGAAAACTGTTTCCAACCACGAACAAGATTTATCGTAAGGAGTTTGATGTTTAATGTCAAAGATAATCCTATGTACAAAAAAAGAAGCATCGCATCCGTTTATATTTCTGAATACAAAAGTCGAAATCAACACGTATGAGGAGTTGTGCTTTTATATTTACAACAACACGGTTTTGATCTCGAAGTCGTCCCTGTCGGATAAGTTGTTTGACTGGATCCGCGATGAGCTTGATATGCCGGAGCTTGCGGCGAAGCTTGTGGCGCTGTCCAACAAGGCAACATTTGCACAGGATCTGCTTGTGGAGATCCTGAATGCGGGAGATTATTACACGCCGGATGAAATCGCAACCTATGTGGAAGCATGGCAGAAGTACCGGAGATTGAAGTCGAGCCAGCGTAAGAAGCTGAAGGCAGACAGTTATCTCGGGTACCGCCGGTATATTAAGGCTGCGTCAATCTATGATGAGATATTAGATAACCAGCAGGACATCAACGACAACGTGTTCCTGGGAAATGTATATCATAACCGCGGCGTGGCAGCTGCAAACAATATGGATGTGGAAGATGCCAAGCGGTATTTTATGAAAGCATATGAACTAAACGGAAATGAGGAGAGCCTGCGCAGCTATCTGATTGTATTTTCGGCGGGCAATGATGCGACAACCCTGAAACAGGAGATGCGGAAGTTTGATCTCGATGATGATAATTTCGAGAATCTGATGATAGAGATTGGTGATTCCAATGAAGATGTCCGGGAGATGACGATTTTCTCTATGCTGCAACGCGCGGTGTATAACCGGATGAACAAAGATATGATAGATTATGACAAAAGAATGGATATTATTCTTGGACAGTTGAAGGATGAATTCAGGGAGCAGGCGATTTAATGGGAATGTTTCAAAAAATCAAGGCATACTTGAATGAGGATGATGCCGAATATGATGCCTTGATTGAGGAACAGGAACGGTTGCGGGAAGAACGCAGAAAACGCAGGAATCAGTCGAGAGCACAGAAAAATAAAGAAAAAGCCAGACGCGCGACAAAAAAAGCAGTTTTGCGGGAACGTGTCGATCCTGAGATCCGAAGGGAAGTCAAAGATACCGTTTCTTCCAACCAGGAGCGCAAAACGGTGGGTGATTTCTGCGAGCAGATGGTGGATGCTTCTTATCACATGGAAGACATGCAGCGGGAATATAAAGTCGTGACCGACTATCTGGTTGATATCCAGAGGATTGAAGAACTCCCGGTTGATCTTGCACAGGCGATTGTCGATACGGCAAAGGAAATCGAAAAGACGGATGGCAAGCGCAGCGAGTACCAGAAGTCGGAAAATCTGCTCACGACAGACCAGTACCGGACGATGAAACGATGGGAAGAGGAAATCCCGGATACGATACGGAATCTGAACAATATGGAAGCACGGGACGCGATGCTCAAAAACGATATGGGATACCTGGAGGGAGAGAAAGAAGACTTGAAATACTCCCGCGTGGAAGATACGGACAATGCATACCGGATCCGGAACGCGTTGATCGCAGTGTTGGTCGTGTTTCTGCTTGTCAGTGCGACACTGCTTGGGATTGCCTTGCTTGGAAAAAGAAATGTCATGCTTCCGGCAGCTATCGAGGGTGCCATCGCAGTAATCTGTTTTGCGGTATGTTATCTGCGCTACAACAGCCTCTGCCGGCGTGTGCAGGAGACAGATGCAAAGCTTGCGCGTGCAGTTTCCCTGCTGAACAAAGTCAAAGCAAAATATGTGAACAACACAAACACGTTAGACTATATCTATGAAAAATACGATGTCAATTCGAGCAAAGAACTGACGTACCGGTATGAATCATATAATCAGATGCAGCGGGATGCCAAACGGTATTCGCAGGCAAGCGAGAGTTATACGTATGCATGTGAGAAACTAATCAAACAATTGTCGGATATCGGTGTCGCGGATCCGTATGTCTGGCCAAATCAGACGAACGCGCTGATTGACCGGCGGGAGATGGTCGAGATCAAGCATGGACTGAATGTGCGCCGGCAGAAAATACGGGAAACCGTTGCCGGTTTTGAGAAGATACGTCAGAATGCAGCCAATGCATTAAAAGCATCTATCCAGGCAAATCCGGGAATTGAAACATATATCAGGGAATTGCTTGCAGCCTATAAGCTGGAATTGTAACGCAGATAGAAATAAAATGAGAAAATTATGATTGTGTATTTTATGCGACATCATTCAAAATATGGAGGAAGAAAGACATGGCGAAGGAATTAGAGAAGAACTACAACCCGGCGGAGATCGAACCGCGTCTGTATGACAAATGGGTAAAAAACAAATATTTTCATGCGGAGGTAGACCGGAGCAAAAAGCCGTTCACCATTGTGATGCCGCCACCAAATATTACCGGACAGCTGCATATGGGACATGCACTCGATAACACGATGCAGGACATCCTGATCCGTTTCAAGCGTATGCAGGGCTACAATGCACTGTGGCAGCCGGGAACCGACCATGCGGCCATCGCGACGGAGGTTAAGGTCATCGAGGCTTTGAAGAAGGAAGGCATCAACAAGGAGGATCTTGGACGTGAGAAATTCTTGGAGCGTGTCTGGGACTGGCGTAGAGAGTACGGCGGCAAGATCGTCAACCAGTTGAAGAAGATGGGTTCCTCTGCAGACTGGGACCGTGAGCGTTTCACGATGGATGAAGGAAATAACAAGGCAGTTACAGAGGTATTCTGCAAGCTGTATGAAAAGGGATATATGTATCGTGGTTCCCGTATCGTAAACTGGTGTCCGGTCTGTGAGACATCGATTTCCGATGCAGAGGTTGTACACGAGGAGCAGGACGGTTTCTTCTGGCACATCAATTATCCGGTTGTTGGCGAGGAAGGAAGATTCGTCGAGATCGCAACGACACGTCCGGAGACATTGCTTGGCGATACAGCCGTGGCAGTGAATCCGGAGGATGAGCGGTACAAGGATATTGTCGGCAAGATGCTGAAGCTGCCACTCACGGATCGTGAAATCCCGGTGATTGCGGATGAGTATGTAGATAAAGATTTCGGAACCGGCTGTGTAAAGATCACACCGGCACACGATCCAAACGATTTCGAGGTAGGAAAGCGTCATAATCTCGAAGAGATCAATATTATGAATGATGACGCCACAATCAACAAGCTTGGCGGCAAGTATGCCGGTATGGACCGCTACGAGGCAAGAAAGGCAATGGTTGCAGATCTCGATGCGCTCGGACTTCTCGTGAAGATCGTACCACACAAGCATATGGTTGGTACACACGACCGTTGTAAGACAACCGTAGAGCCGCTTGTAAAGCCACAGTGGTTCGTCAAGATGAGTGAGATGGCAAAGCCGGCGAAGGAAGCGGTAGTAAGCGGTAAACTGAAGCTGATTCCGGAGCGTATGGACAAGACATATTATAACTGGCTGGATAATATCCGTGACTGGTGTGTATCCAGACAGCTCTGGTGGGGACATCGTATCCCTGCATATTACTGTCAGGACTGCGGCGAGACGATCGTATCGAAGGAGACCGTCTGCACCTGTCCAAAATGTGGAAGCAACCATGTAAAACAGGATGAGGATACACTCGATACATGGTTTTCCTCTGCACTCTGGCCATTCTCTACACTTGGCTGGCCGGACAAGACGGAAGATCTGGACTATTTCTTCCCGACAGATGTGCTTGTAACCGGGTACGACATTATCTTCTTCTGGGTCATCCGTATGGTATTTTCATCCATCGAGCAGACAGGCAAGCTTCCGTTCCACACGGTACTCTTCCATGGTCTGGTCAGAGACGATCAGGGACGTAAGATGAGTAAGTCGCTTGGAAATGGTATCGATCCGCTGGAGGTCATTGACAAGTATGGTGCCGATGCACTTCGATTCACACTGATCACCGGAAATGCACCGGGTAACGACATGCGTTTCTATTGGGAGAGAGTCGAGGCAAGCCGTAATTTTGCAAATAAGATCTGGAACGCATCCAGATTTATCATGATGAATATTGAGAAGGCAGATATCACAGGGATTGATGCTGCCATGACAGGTGATGTCGACGCTGCGATGAAGCAGTATGGCTTCACCCTCGCAGATAAGTGGATCTTATCTAAGATGAATGATCTCGTTCAGGAAGTTACAGATAATATGGAGAAGTTTGAGCTTGGTATCGCGGTATCAAAGCTTTACGATTTCCTGTGGGAGGAGTTCTGTGACTGGTATATCGAGATGGTAAAACCAAGACTCTGGGATGATGCCGATGAGACAAAGGCAGCGGCACTCTGGACATTGAAGACCGTTCTTACAACCGGTCTGAAGCTGCTGCATCCATATATGCCATTTGTAACAGAGGAGATCTTCTGTACACTGACCGACGAGGAATCTATCATGATTTCCAAGTGGCCGGAATATGACAAGGCATTTGATTTCAAGGCAGATGAGGCTGCTGTGGATAAGATCAAGGAAGCGGTACGCGGCATCCGTAACGTGCGTACAGAGATGAATGTCGCACCGAGCAGAAAGGCAAGCGTTTACGTCGTATCACCGAAGGAAGAAATCCGCGCGATCTTTGAGGCAAGTAAGAATTTCTTCGCGATGCTTGGCTATGCAAACGAAGTACATGTACAGGCAGATAAGAGTGGAATCGCTGACGATGCGGTATCCGTTGTGATCCATGATGCAGCAATCTACATTCCATTTGCAGAGCTTGTGGATATCGATAAGGAGATCGAGCGTCTGACGAAGGAACAGACGAAGTTGGAGGCGGAGATCAAGCGTGCATCCGGCATGCTGGCAAATCCAAAGTTTGTCGACAAGGCACCAGCAGCAAAGGTTGAGGAAGAACGGGCAAAGCTGCAGAAATATACAGAGACATTGGAACAGGTAAAAGAGCGGCTTGCCAATATAGCAAAATAATCCGGTTCATAAAGTTCTGTGGGTGAAGGATATGAATAATGAAAAAATCTTAAAACAGAAAATCCGGTGGTATCTGCTTACGCCGATGATTCTGACCGTGATGCTGGTTGGAATGGTTGCAGTTTTGTATGTGCATGACAGGCAAAGCGGAGTGATTGCCGGGATTGCGGTCACAATCTTCTTACTCTGCGAGATTGTCTTGTATATTGTCATGAAAACTGCAATCATGCCGGTCGTGTTCCGGTTCGCGCTTGAACAGGGACAGATACAGAAGGAACTTCTGAAAGAACTTGATATTCCATATGCGTTGCTTGATACCGATGGTAAAATCCTGTGGGGAAATGCAAAGTTTGTGGAGGATATCGGTGATGGTGCGCAAAAACGGATCCGCAAAAATATCAATATGATATTTCCGGCGATTGATTCCGAGGCACTTTCCTCTGAGGAGATGCAGATGGATCTCGAATATAACAATCGTGTTTACCGGGCCATTCTGCGGAGAATTGATTTTACAGATGCGCTGATGGAGCCGGATGAGGAGACAACGGCAGATCATAAGGCGGATGCCATGATCACGTTGTATCTGTATGATGAGACAGAACTTCGCACATTCAAGAAGGAAAATGAAGACCAGAAGTTAGTGGCAGGACTTTTATACATTGACAACTACGATGAAGTCATGGACAACACAGAAGAAGTGCGGCATTCCCTTGTGGAAGCGCTGGTAGACCGCCGGATCAATATGTATCTGTCGACGATTGATGCGATTGGAAAGAAGATGGAGAAAGATAAGTATTTCTTCGTATTCCGACAGCAATATCTGCCACAGCTGCGCGAAACGAAATTCGCAATTTTGGATGAAGTAAAGAGTATCAATGTCGGAAATGAGATTCCGGTAACTCTAAGTATTGGTGTCGGCGCCGGCACGGACAGTTTTTCACAGGCATATGAGCGTGCGCGGACGGCGATTGGACTGGCGCTTGGACGCGGCGGCGATCAGGCGGTTGTCAAATACGGCGACAAGACGACGTATTTCGGTGGTAAGAGCGCCGGCACAGAGAAATCAGCAACGGTAAAAGCACGTGTCAAGGCGCAGGCATTCCAGGAACTGCTCACGACGAAGGACAGTGTGATCATCATGGCACATAAGCGGCCGGATGCGGATGCATTTGGCTCTGCTGTCGGTGTATACCGGCTGGTAAAGACGCTGAACAAAAAAGCATCGATCGTAGTCAACGAAGTGACTTCTGCAATCCGCCCGATTATCAGCGGATTTATAGGTAACAGCGTTTATGGCGATGACATGATTATCAACAGTGAACAGGCAATCAGCCAGGTTACACCGAATACGCTTGTTGTTGTTACAGATGTAAATAAACCGAGCATGACAGAGTGTGAGGAACTATTGAGTCTGGCAAAGTCGATCGTGGTGTTTGACCATCACAGACAGTCGGATGAAGTTATCGCAAATGCAACACTTTCTTATATTGAGCCATATGCAAGCTCGGCGTGTGAGATGATCGCGGAGATTTTGCAATATATCGAGGGCAAAGTCAAACTTCGTCCGATCGAGGCAGATGCGATGTACGCCGGTATCGTGATTGATACGGATAATTTCCTGACGAAGACAGGCGTGCGGACGTTTGATGCCGCATCGTATCTGCGCCGGAGTGGTGCGGATGTTGTGCGTGTCAGAAAGATGTTCCGCAGCGATATGTATACCTATCGGCAGCTGGCAGAAGGCGTGTTGAATTCAGAAATCTATATGGAGCATTTTGCAATTTCGACGGTTGCACCGAAGGAGTCGGATGCGCCAACGGTCGTTGCAGCGAAGGTTGCAAATGATCTGCTCAATATTGAGGGCATCCGTGCATCGTTTGTCACGACAGAGAAGGATGGTACAGTCTATATGAGTGCACGTTCGGTCGATGACGTCAATGTGCAGATTATTATGGAGAAGATGGGTGGCGGCGGCCATGCAAATATTGCCGGTGCCCAGTTTACAGATAGTACAAACGAAATGGTATTGATACAGTTAAAGTCTCTTTTGGATGAGATGTATCGGGAAGGAGATATCTAATGAAAGTTATTTTATTGCAGGACGTAAAGAGCCTTGGAAAGAAAGACCAGCTGGTGGAAGTGTCTGACGGATACGCCAGAAATATGCTGCTTCCAAAGAAACTTGGTATCGAAGCAACACCGAAAAACATCAATGACCTGAAGCTGAAAAAGGCACACGAGGACAAGGTTGCTGCAGAAGTGCTCGCTGACGCACAGGCACTGGCAGCACAGATGGAGAAAGAAAGTATCACACTCTCTATCAAGATGGGAGAAAATGGTAGAACATTTGGCTCGATTTCCTCAAAAGAAATTGCAGAAGCAATCAAGGAACAGCTCGGTCATGATATTGACAAGAAGAAAATTGTGATGAAAGATGCGATCAAAGCACCAGGCACACGGACGGTAGGGATTAAGCTGCATTCCAAAGTGACAGCTGAGATGACAGTGAAGATTATAGAAGCATAAATCCGGGAATCCGGGGACGGCGTGGACGCAGGGAAGTTCGTGCAGCGACATGGATTCATACAGGGCGATGCAGAGCATATAGGAAAAACGAAAGTATGGACGAGAATACGATAAAACGGGTACAACCACATAATGATAAGGCGGAGCAGGGCATTATAGGCTCCATGCTTGTAAACCGGGATGCAATCTCGGATGTGTTAGATCTGCTGACCGGGGAAGATTTTTACAATAAACAGTATGGAATCCTGTTTGACAATATGGTCGAGCTATATGCAGAAGGTGCCAGCGTGGATCCGGTTACGCTTGTGGAACGACTCCGGATGAAAAATATTCCGGAGGAAGTTGCCAATACAGATGTTTTAGCAAAACTTGTAATGGAAACCGCGCTATATGCACCGGTGAAGGATTATGCGCGGATCGTGAAAGACAAGGCGGCGCTCCGTCAGTTGATACGGCTTTGCGAGAATACAGAAAAAGACGGCTATCTGTCCCAGGAACCGGTGGAAGATATCATGGAACGTGCGGAGCAGAGTATCTTCAAGCTGGTGCAAAACAGGAATGGCTCCGGCGATACGACACCAATCCGGGATATCGTGATGAATGTCATCCGTGAGATGGAGGAAGCCGCCAGACATGATGGAAAGGTAACCGGAATTCCAACCGGATTCCGTGATCTCGACAACATGCTGACCGGTATGCATGCAGGTGAACTTCTGCTTGTCGCTGCACGTCCGGCGATGGGAAAAACCGCATTTGTGTTGAATATCGCCCATCATCTGGCAGTTATGAAGCATATTCCGGTCGGATTTTTCTCGTTGGAGATGAGCAAGGAACAGCTGGCAAGCCGTGTACTGGCAGTGGATGCCATGGTAGATTCGAAAAGCATGAAAGTCGGCGATTTGTCGGATGACGATTGGGACAAGGTGATTGAGAGTACGGAGGCAGTTGCAAATTCGCCTTTGTATATCGAAGAAAATTCTTCGGTTACAATCTCGGAGCTCCGTTCCATCGCCAGAAAATGGAAACAGAATTACGGTGTCCAGGTAATCATGATCGATTACCTGCAATTGATGAGTCCAAGCAGGGCAGTGGAGAGCAGACAGCAGTTTATCGCGGAAGTTTCCCGCGCGTTGAAGAACCTGGCGAAGGAATTGAAGATTCCGATCATTGCATTGTCGCAGCTTTCCCGTGCGGTGGATGCAAGACCGGATCATAAGCCGGTACTCTCGGATCTGCGAGAGTCTGGATCTATCGAGCAGGATGCCGATGTGGTTATGTTTATTTACAGAGATGAATATTACAATCCGGAGACAACGACGAAGCCGCAGACAGCCGAGATCATTATCGCCAAACAACGTAGTGGTGAGACCGGTAGCGTGGATCTGCGCTGGATCGGTAAATATACGAAGTTTGCGGATCCGGAGAAGCATTATAAGGGATAAAAATCAGCAATGAAAACAAGGAGGCAGAAAACAGATGGGGAATCGATATAAAAGAATGGTGACATTGGGTATGGTGAGTTTCACAGCGATTCTGGCGTGGGTGTATTGTGCACTTGCTTACCGTACGGAGACAGTCTATATCGCGATTATCTCGTTGGTATTGATTGCCAGTATCTATGCATTTCTTCTGTCCCTGGTTGACATACGGGTCGAGAAAGAACAGCAGATGCAGGACTTCATAGCGAAGACACTGCAGGAGAGTATGAAGCAGGATAATTCGGATGTGGTAGATTGCCTGAATGATATGGAGCGTCTCGCGAAGGCTTCCTATGTACAGCAGAGGAAGATGGCGACATATCTTTCTTCACAGGAAGAACAGCTGGATGCAGCTGTTAAGAAGACTGCGAAGCTGTTGATCGGTTATGACCGGAAGAAGGAAGAGGAAGCTGCGCAGAAGGCGGAGCAAAAAGAGAAGGAAGAAAAGATGCAGGCGGCATTAGAAGCGCAGAACAAGCCGGATCATACGGCGATGATTCTTGATGCCTTCGAGAAGCTGACAGGAGATGTACAGGCAGTTGTTGCGCAGTTGTCAGAGGCGACCGCACAGATTGCGGCATTGCGCGATTCGGTGGATGCGATTGAGATACCGAAGGTGGTAGAGGCAACTGCACCGGTTGCGTCAGTTGCGGAGGCACCGGCGCAGGTTATGGAGACAGCTGTTGCAGATGCTTTGCCACAGCCAGCTGATATCGTACAGGATGTGGAACCGGAGTCAGCAGATCACGTACAGACGGCAGAGCCGGAAGCAGCAGATGTCCGGACAGAGCTCGAACATGTACAGGATATGGAGCCGGAAGCACCACACACTGAACAGGAGGAACCAGCTGCATTTGATACGGAAGACTTCTTCTCCCAGTTTGGGGGCAGCGAGGACCAGACTCTGAAAGAAGAGGCACAGTTCAAGGAAGATACGACAAATGCAGGTATGATGGATCAGAGTATGATCGATGCATTACTTGGGAACCTGGCATCAGGAAATAAATCTGCCGATAACACAAAACCGGCGGATGTGATTCCGTTCCCGCAGCAGGAGCAGACGGATGTGTCTAAGGAAGAAGCGCATACCGAAGAGATTGCGGAAACTGCCAATGAGATGGAACATGAGATAGAAGCTGCCGTGGCAGCGACGGAGGAGGAAGAGAATCATACGGATACCGCTTCCGTTGCACAGGCACCGATAGATGACAATTCGAACCGTGCATTGTCGCCGGAGGAGATTGCCGCATTGTTTGCGTCAATGAAATAAAAATAGAGAATGAGTCATTGCAAAAGTATCAGCGGCGGGTGCTTTTGCAATTCTTTTTATAATATCAGGAGGGCGTTGCATGGAGAAAACAAAAGCAATCGTCAAATTCTTCTCGCAGGAACCGATCGAGAATGTGATGGTGATGATGAAATATTTGCCGGAGCGTGTAATATTTCTTGGACATAAGGATAATATGATTACAAAGCAGATTCGTGATATTGAACGATTCCGGGATCACAAATGTCCGGATGTGGAGCTGGAGTTTTTGGAAGTTCCGAAGGATGATCTGGACAGTATTATTGGAACGCTGGCAGGGATTATCCGCGAATATCCGGGAATCCGGTTTGGATTGACCGGAGGTAGTGAGATGCTGCTGATCGCGCTTGGATGTATCTCGGCGCGGATGGAGGTAAGCAAATTGCGTATCGATCCTTTTACCGGAAAAGAAATCGATATCCGGGGATCGAAGGTGATTACCTCGGATTACCATTTTAATATCAGTATTGCTGAAGATATCCTGCTGCATGGAGGTCTGCTGACGAAAGAAACCGGAAGTGTTTCGGAGTGGAAGTTCACAGACCAGTTCCGTGAGGATATTCGTATCATGTGGGATCTGTGCCGCAGATACCGGGGTGACTGGAACAAACATTGTGGAATCATCGATGAACTGCGTAAGAATACACCAAACCAGCAGGAGGGCTGGGAGGAGTTGTACGTCAATCAGCTTGGCGATGCATTACGGCTGTTGAGAGATCTGCATGAGATCGGCATGGTAAAGGATTATGAGGAACACGGAAAAAAGGTACTGTTCCGGTTTAAGAATAACCAGATAAAAAAGATCATTTCGAAAGCAGGAAATATGCTTGAGCTGCATGTGTATGAGGTGGCAACAAGAGAAAGCTATCTTTTCTCGGATGCGGTTATCGGGGCACATATTGACTGGGATGGGGAGGCATACGATCCGGAAAATCCCGGTTATGATACAATGAATGAGATTGATGTGATTCTGATGAAACAGGTGTGCCCGATCTTTATCTCCTGTAAGAGCGGCAAGGCAGGTGGGCTGGCACTGCATGAATTGGAGACCGTATCGCGGAAATTCGGCGGCAAATACGCCAGAAAGGCGCTCGTTTTAGCACGCGCCTGTGACAATACGACCGGAACACTATATTTCAAGCAGCGTGCAAGGGATATGCATATCTGGATTATCGACGATGTATTCCGGATGAGTGATGAGCAGCTGCTCAATAAATTGAAGCGGATATAAAGATAATAAAAGGGGCGTTTTATAACGCCCCTTTTTGCACTTTGCATAATGCACTAATTTATATTAAAATTACATCTTCAACAGATTATCATTATCAAAATAATCAATCTTCATAGAGCGGCGGACATCTTCAAGTGTCTTGCCTGCCGTCTCTCTGGCTTTCTTGCTGCCAGCCTTCAGGATATCATAAACATCCGGAAGCTTCTGCTCCCACATCTTACGACGCTCGCGGATCGGAGCAAGCTCTGCCTGAAGTACATTGTTCAGGAACTTCTTCACCTTCACATCGCCAAGACCGCCGCGTGTGTAATGCTCCTTCAGCTCGTCCATACCGGAATACTCCGGCAGGAACTCTGCGAAATACTCAGGCTTGCTGAATGCATCGAGGTAGATAAATACCGGGTTGCCTTCTACCTGTCCCGGATCTTCGACACGCAGATGGTTCGGATCGGTGAACATCGACATAACCTTTTTCTTGATATCCTCCGGCTCCTCTGCAAGGTAGATGCAATTGCCAAGAGACTTACTCATCTTTGCCTTACCATCGATACCCGGCAGACGCAGACATGCGCTGTTTTCCGGAAGCACAATCTTCGGATCGGTCAGTGTCTCGCCGTATACCGTATTGAATTTGTGTACGATTTCCTTACACTGCTCGATCATTGGCATCTGGTCTTCACCAACCGGTACGTGGGTTGCACGGAATGCTGTGATATCGGCTGCCTGGCTGATTGGGTAGCAGAAGAAACCAACCGGGATGCTTGCCTCGAAGTTACGCATCTGGATCTCTGCCTTTACAGTCGGGTTACGCTGTACACGGGAAACGGTAACAAGGTTCATATAATAAAATGTAAGCTCAGTCAGTTCCGGAATCATAGACTGGATGAAGATCGTTGCTTTCTCCGGATCAAGTCCGCATGCGAGGTAATCGAGTGCAACCTGCATGATGTTCTGACGTACTTTCTCCGGGTGCTCTGCATTATCTGTGAGTGCCTGTGCGTCCGCAATCATGATGTAGATCTCATCATAGACACCGGAATTCTGTAACTTTACACGCTCCTTCAAAGAGCCTACATAATGACCAACATGCAAACGTCCTGTCGGACGATCGCCGGTTAAAATAATCTGTTTCATAGTAGAAGTCCTCTCTTATAAAATATCACACCTTATAGAATACCCATTTTGTCGTGGAAGGTCAAGCAAATTTGCGAAAAAGGAGCAGGAATCTTACTTGTCTGCCACATATAAAACAGGTATAATAGAAAAAGAATGTGTACGGATAACAAATGATGCGAATGACAGGGGGTAGCAATGGCAACCATCAGTTTATGTATGATCGTGAAAAATGAAGAGCAGGTTCTGGCACGGTGCTTAGACAGTGTTGCTGACCTGATGGATGAGATCATTGTTGTGGATACCGGTTCCACCGACCGCACGAAGGAGATCGCGGCACGCTATACCGATCAGATCTATGATTTTACGTGGATTGGCGATTTCTCAGCGGCGCGGAATTTCTCATTCTCCAAGGCAACGATGGAATACATCTATGCGCCGGATGCGGACGAGGTGCTTGATGCGGAGAACCGGGTGCGTTTTCGTGATCTGAAGAACTGTCTGCTCCCGGAGATCGAGATCGTGCAGATGTGGTATGTCACGGAAGCGTTCAATACAGTTATGAATGTGAAGCGGGAGCTTCGCCCGAAGCTCTTTAAGCGTCTTCGGACGTTTACATGGATCGATCCGGTGCATGAGACGGTGCGGTTAGATCCGGTTGTGTTCGACAGTGACATTGAAATCCGGCACAAGCCGTTAGCGGTGCATGGAGGCAGGGATTTCGAGATCTGCGAACGGATTTATGCGCGGGACGGCGTGTTGTCACCGAAGCTGCGGAAGATGTATGCGAAGGAGCTGCTAAAATGTGGCGAATTGACAGATTTTGAGCGCGCGTGCGGATTTTTCACCGGAGAGTGGGAGAAAGATCCGATGGCGGAAGCTGGCAGGGAAGCTGCCTGTGTGCTGGCACATCTGGCAAGACTGCAGGGAAACGGCGCGGAGCTTATGAAATACGCACTCCGGGATATGTTAGATACGCCGTGTGCGGAGATCTGCTATGAGCTTGGCTGTTATTATAAAGATAGCATGGATTATGATGAGGCAATCGTCTGGTATCAGAATGCTGTTTCCGAGACGCAATGCATTCTGGATGTAGAGGCAGGTGGAAAGAAGAGCCTGGAGGGTTTGGTTGCCTGCTACGAGGCTTTGCTTGCGCAGGCGGAAAAAGCAGAATTACAGACATCATCGGAACAGCAAAAGCAGTCCATAGAAATATATGAACAGCAGCTTGCGTTGTACCGGGAGGCGCTTGCAAACTGGCAGCTGCCGGAACAGTAATAGATAATAGATGATATAAAAGAAGCGGGTATGCAAATGCATACCCGCTTTTTCTGTGCAATCGTCTGCATATTCGTCCAGCCCTATTCCTGAATTGTCCGCGATTCAATGATCACAGGTTCTTGGATTACATCGGTGTAACGTGATTTGACCAGTTTTATGAGAACATCTTGATTCTACGCACATGTCTCTCGTCGTTTGAGAATGGTGTATCCACGAATTTGTCCACGATCATAAGTGCAAGACCGGGTCCGATTGTACGTGCGCCCATGCAGAGTACATTGGCGTTGTTGTGCTCGCGGGTTGCCTGTGCAGAAAAACAGTCACTGCAGAGTGCGGCGCGGACACCTTCGACCTTATTTGCAACCATGCTCATACCGATACCGGTACCGCAGATGAGAATACCCAGATCCTGCTTGCCAGCGGCGATGGCCTCTGCAACAGCCTTTCCATAGATTGGGTAGTCGCAGGATGCTGTGCTGTCACAGCCGTAATCTGTCACTTCAAATCCGCGATCCTTCAAATGCTTGATAACCTCCAGCTTGAGTTCATATCCGCCGTGGTCACTTCCAATTGCGATTGTCATATCTTAAATCCTCCTGTAATATCAAATATCTACACGGTGATAACTCTGTGTCCAGCCGCTTTTAACAGCCGGTTCATGATGGCACCACCGAGTTCGTTCTGGTCAAATGCTTCGCTATACATATATTCCATCTGCTCACTGTCACATTCACGCAGGGCGGCATAAAGTCGTGCAGAGATCGTCTGTCCTTTGCTTCCCTCGCCGACGATCAGCACATTTGGATAATCCTTATATAAGGTTGCGTGTTCTTTGGTTGTGAGAATCGCAACCTTGTAGCCCTGTGCTTCCTTTTCATTTACAAGTGCCTTAATCTTCTCCGCTACGCGCAATGTTTCTGCTTCGGTCGCGTTGTAGGAGACCTTGACACCGGAATGCAGACTTGCCCGGTTTGCCGATTCGTCTGCAACTGCTTCCACGATACTGAGCGTTCCGTGTGGCGCGTAGTGCGTATATTTCATGCCGGGTGCTTTCGGGCGAAGATTCGGATCCGGCTCGATAATGGCTGGATCAATCGTCACGTCGCCGACAATCTCGGAGAGCATGGCCTTCGTGATAAAGCCCGGTCGAAGAATCGTTGGGATCGTGCCTGTCATATCGACGATCGTTGATTCAATTCCGATTCCGACGGCACCACCATCTAATATCATCTCGATGCGGCCGTCCATGTCCTCCCATACATGCTGTGCGGTCGTCGGTGATGGTCTGCCGGAAGTGTTTGCAGATGGGGCTGCGATGGAGACACCGCTTGTGCGGATCAGCTCCTGCGCAATCGGGTGGGATGGCATCCGGATTGCGACGGTCGGCAGTCCGCCGGTCGTTCCGTCCGGGACGATGGCGAGCTTCGGGAAGATGATCGTCAATGGTCCCGGCCAGAAAGCTTCCATCAGCATGTGTGCTTTCTTCACCATGTCCGGATGCGTCCGGTTCATCGTCTCGAGATCTGCCAGCTTCTCTACCGCATCGGTATCTGCGATGTGGACAATCAGCGGATTGTCGCTTGGACGTCCCTTGGCAGCGTAGATTTTCGCGGCTGCATCTGCATTTAATGCGTCAGCACCTAATCCGTAGACTGTCTCCGTCGGAAATGCGACCAGGCCGCCGTCCTGCAGGATCTTCGATGCTTCTGCAATTGCTTCTTTGTTATTTCCATTTAATAGTTTCGTTTCCATGCCGCTATTTTACATCAATCGTTAGGGAATGACAACCTTTTCACGAAAAATACAATTCTAAAATACTGTTTAATTCGAAGTATAAATGATTGAAAATTAAGGAAAAATCTTATATAATAAGCCTTGTGTATATCTGATTGTATTGGAAGGGTTTGAATGAACAACAAAGAGAGAAGCCAGGTTATGAAGATGTTGTATCTGATCACGCAGATTGGGTTTACGATGGTAGTTACGATCTTCATAAGCATGGGCATCGCATATCTGATAAATCGTATATTTGGGAAAGATTTTATGGTATGGTTTATCGTGATCGGGGTGCTGGCGGGTTTTCGATCCGTGTATATTCTTATACGGAAATTCCTGGATGATTCAGATAAAAAACACAAGTAAATGACTGCAAGGGGCATAGATGCATCGAATATGACAGAAGTTCACAGAATAATGAAGGAACTGTATATCGGTATGGCTGCCTGTATGATCGTCTTTCTGGCGGTTGGTGCATTTTTTATGCGTCCGTATTATGTGTATGCGCTTGCACTGCTTGTCGGTAATCTCGGAGGCGCGCTGCGCGTCTACCATATCTATGATGTGCTTGACCAGGCACTGGATATGGGAGAGGAAGGCGCAAAGAAGAAAGTGATCGTGAACAGTCTGCTTCGGATGATCGTGACGCTTGCCTTGCTGGTGGGTTCCATTTTCCTTGGAATTCAGGCGTTTGCCGGCGTGGCGCTCGGTATGGTGGAGCCGAAGATCTCCGCGTATCTACAGCCGCGTACACGAACTGTGTTGATTCGCCTTGGGCTTGAAGAACCTGAGGAAGAACATAAAGATACAAACAATGGGTGATTGCCGAGGGGTCTGCGGATTCCACAGGTGCATGCAATTGCCTGACAAAAACTAAAAAAAGGAGGAAAAGCGTATGAGGAGTGGGTTTGCCACTGGAATACAAGTAATCAGTAACAGCTCCGAAGATGTAGATTTCTATATCCACGAACTGTATCCGATTCATTTCTTTGGCACGACGGTATATATTACCACCACCCATGTCTGCACCTTCATTGTACTGCTGGTGATCGCAATCTTAGCAATCTGTGCCAGAAGAAGTGTGCTGAAGACGCGGGATAACCCAAGTAAATTCGCCACTGGAGTCGAGCTTGCCATCGAATCACTGATCAAGTTCGTCAATGGCACGATGGGAAAAGAAGCTGGTAAGCATTATATCAATTATATCGGAACCTTGTTCATATTTGTACTTTTTTCGAACATATCCGGCTTATTTATGCTCAGACCGCCGACCGCGGATTACGGAACGACGCTCTGTATCGCTCTTGTATCATTTGTCATGATACAGTACGCATCCATTCGTTATCAGAAATGGGGTGCATTTAAGAGTCTGTTCGATCCGATATTCCTGTTCTTCCCGATCAACGTGATCAGTGAGTTTGCCACACCGGTATCTCTGTCGCTGCGTTTGTTCGGTAATATTCTGGCAGGAACCGTTATGATGGCACTTTACTACGGCATGCTGCCGATATTTGTAAAGATTGGTATTCCATCGGCACTGCATGTGTACTTCGATTTGTTCTCAGGTGTGATCCAGGCGTATGTATTCTGTATGCTGACGATGACATTTGTTGCAAATAAGCGAAATGTAGAAGGGTAATAAGATTTAATATTTAGAAAAAACGGAGGAATTATTTCATGAATGGTATTACAGGTGAAACAATAGTTAACGCTGCATCCGCAATCGGTGCAGGTATTGCAGTTTGTTCCGGTATCGGTCCTGGTATCGGTCAGGGTATCGCTGCCGGTTACGGTGCTTCCGCAGTTGGACGTAACCCGGGTGCAAAGGGTGACATCATGTCAACGATGCTTCTTGGACAGGCGGTAGCCGAGACAACCGGTCTGTATGGTCTGGTTGTATCACTTCTTCTGATGTTCGTTAAGCCTTTCAAGTAAGAACAAAATTAGGAGGAGTAAAATATGACAGGAATTGCAAATATCGCGCTTCTGTCAGAGGAGACGGGCCGTATCTTCGGTCTGGATGCGCAGCTTCTGTTCGATATTCTGATACAGGGACTTGCGGTATTTCTGCTCTTCATCTTTCTGACTTATGTGCTGATCAACCCGGTGCGCAAGGTGCTCGAGGACAGACAGAACAAGATCAAGGATGATCTTTCCCATGCGGCGACAGACCGCGCGGAGGCAGAGAAGCTTCGTGCAGAGTATGATGAGAAGATCAAAAATGCGAACAGCGAAGCGGGTGAGATCCTTTCTTCCGCAAGAAAACGTGCGGTGAAGAACGAGGAGAACATTATTGCCGAGGCGAAGGAAGAGGCAGGACGCATTATCGACAGAGCAAACAGTGAAGCCGAACTTGAAAAGGAACGTGTGAAGGATGAGGTGAAACAGGAGATCATTGGCGTAGCAACCGCGATGGCAGGAAAGTTCGTTGCATCCTCTCTCGATGAGAACACACAGGCTTCTCTGATTGATGAGACGCTGAAAGAGATGGGTGATGATACATGGCGAAACAAGTAGAAACAACCTATGGAGATGCACTTTTGGAACTTGCCTTGGAAGAAGGCAGTCTGGATATGCTCTACGAAGAAGCGCAGGCTCTTGTGACAGTGTTACGGGAAAACGAAGAATTGCTCCGCATTCTCAAGCATCCACAGATTGATAAGGACGAGAAGCGGAAGATAGTGGATAACATTTTCAAAGGACGCGTATCGAAGGATATGGTCGGATTGTTCGGCATCATGGTTGAGAAAGATCATGGCAGCAAGATTGTAGATGTGCTCCGCTATTTTATCAGACAGGTAAAACGAGTAAAAAATATAGGAGTTGCAAGTGTGACAAGTGCGGTTGCACTTACCGGTGCACAGAAGGCATCGATCGAGAAGCGTCTGCTTGAGACGACAGATTTCGCTTCGATGGAAGTAACCTATACGGTAGATGCATCCATCATCGGCGGGCTTGTGATCCGAATTGATGACAGAGTGGTTGACAGCAGTATCAAAACCAAGATTGAGACGATGTCAAAGGCACTCGCACAATCATAAGAAGGAGGTGTTCGTGTTCCATGAATTTAAAACCGGAAGAGATTAGTTCCGTAATCAAAGAACAGATTAAGAACTATGAGACAAAACTGGAAACATCCGACGTTGGAACGGTTATCCAGGTAGCGGACGGAATTGCACGTATTCACGGTCTTGAGAATGCGATGCAGGGCGAACTTCTGGAATTCCCAGGTGAAGTATACGGCATGGTTATGAACCTGGAAGAAGACAATGTAGGTTCGGTTCTTCTCGGTGATCATAGAAATATCAACGAGGGAGATATAGTGAAGACAACAGGACGCGTGGTGGAAGTGCCTGTTGGCGATGCGATGCTTGGTCGTGTCGTAAATGCGCTCGGTCAGCCAATCGATGGCAAAGGACCAATCGCAACCACGAAGTCAAGACAGATCGAGAGAGTCGCATCGGGCGTTATCTCCCGTAAGTCGGTTGACACACCGCTTCAGACAGGTATCAAGGCGATTGACGCCATGGTTCCGATCGGAAGAGGACAGCGTGAGCTGATCATCGGCGACAGACAGACCGGTAAGACAGCAATCGCGATCGATACGATCATCAATCAGAAGGGACAGGGCGTAAACTGTGTCTACGTTGCAATCGGTCAGAAGGCATCGACCGTAGCAAATATCGTGAAGACTCTGACAGAGTACGGCGCAATGGCATACACAACGGTTGTTGCAAGTACCGCCAGCGACCTCGCTCCATTACAGTACATTGCACCATACGCCGGATGTGCGATCGGTGAGGAATGGATGGAAAATGGAAAGGATGTATTGGTTGTATACGATGACTTGTCAAAGCATGCAACTGCTTACCGTACACTTTCCCTGCTTCTCCGTAGACCACCAGGCCGTGAGGCTTATCCGGGTGATGTATTCTATCTGCACTCCAGACTCTTAGAGCGTGCAGCGAAGTTGTCGGATGCACTCGGTGGAGGATCGCTTACAGCCCTTCCGATCATCGAGACACAGGCAGGTGATGTATCTGCGTATATCCCGACAAACGTTATTTCCATCACAGACGGACAGATTTATCTGGAGACAGAGATGTTCAACTCCGGTTTCCGTCCAGCCGTAAATGCAGGTCTTTCTGTATCGCGTGTTGGTGGTGCCGCACAGATCGGTGCCATGAAGAAGCTTGCTTCCCCAATTCGTGTGGAGTTAGCACAGTACCGTGAGCTTGCCGCATTCTCCCAGTTCGGTTCCGAGCTTGATGAGGATACGAGAAACCAGCTTGCACAGGGTGAAAGAATCAAGGAGATTTTGAAGCAGCCACAGTATAAGCCAATGCCGGTTGAAAAACAGGTCGTTATTATCTACGCTGCGACGAGAAAGTATCTGCTAGATATCGAGGTAGACAGGATTCTGGAATTTGAGAGTGGATTGTTCGAATACATTTCCACGAAATATCCGGACATTTTCGAGAAGATCCGCGAGGAGAAGAAGCTGTCCGACGAATTAGAGGACGCTTTGAAGAAGGCAATTACGGAATTCAAGGAAACATTCTAATAAATAGAGCGAGGAGGTTGATCTTTCTTGGCATCCATGAGAGACATTAAGCGGCGCAAAGAAAGCGTCCAGAGCACGCAGCAGATCACCAAGGCGATGAAGCTTGTCTCCACAGTTAAGCTTCAGAAGGCCCGCGGGAGAGCTGAGAGCAACAAACCATATTTTAATATGCTCTATGATACGATATGTTCCATCCTTGCAATGACGAAAGAACCAAACCATAAATTTCTGAAGGAAAACGGCAGTGACAAGAAGGCAGTTATCGCGATCACATCGAACCGTGGACTTGCCGGTGGTTACAACAACAATGTTGTAAAGGAGATTGTTGCAGCCGGATTTTCGAAGGAGGATACCTATATCTATGGTATCGGAAAAAAAGGTATTGAGGGCTTGACCAGAAAAGGTTACAGCATATATCAGGATGAATCAGAGATCATCAATGCACCATTGTTTGACGATGCGACCGAGCTTACGAAGCAGCTTTTGACGCAGTATTCCAAGGGCGAGATTGGTGAGGTGTATATCGCATATACGAATTTCAAGAATACCGTGACACAGGAAGCAAAGCTTATGAAGCTGCTTCCGATCCGGGAGGAAGATTTCACACCGGAGCAGCCAATCAGTGACGATAAGCTGCTGATGAACTTCGAGCCGTCGGAGGAGGAAGTCTTAGACCAGATCGTGCCGAAATATATGTCCAACATTATTTATGGTGCACTGTTAGAGGCGGTAGCCAGTGAGAATGGTGCGAGAATGCAGGCGATGGATTCCGCGACAAGCAATGCGGAGGATATGATCGGAAGCCTGTCACTCAAGTACAATAGAGCAAGACAGAGTGCAATCACGCAGGAGCTTACGGAGATTATTGCCGGAGCTGATGCAATAAGTTAAAGGAGATTAAGGAAATGGCAGATACAAATGTAGGTAAGGTTACCCAGATTGTCGGTGCCGTTATCGATGCGAAGTTTACCGAAGGTAAACTGCCTGAGATTCATGATGCGATAACGATTGCCACAAAGAGCGGTGACACACTGTACGCCGAAGTATCCCAGCACTTAGGGGATGACACCGTTCGTTGTATCGCGATGGGACCGACAGATGGTCTTGTACGTGGTATGGAAGCGGTTGGTACCGGCGCGCCGATTACTGTACCTGTCGGTGAAGCAACACTGGGACGTATGTTCAACGTGTTGGGACAGCCGATTGACAATAAACCGGCTCCAAAGGTAGATACTTACCTTCCAATCCATAGAAAAGCACCGGAGTTTTCAGAGCAGTCAACCGAGACAGAGATTCTGGAAACCGGTATTAAGGTCGTTGACTTGCTTTGCCCTTATCAGAAGGGTGGTAAGATCGGTCTGTTCGGTGGTGCCGGTGTTGGTAAGACAGTATTGATTCAGGAGCTTATCACAAATATCGCGACAGAGCACGGTGGATATTCTGTATTTACCGGTGTTGGTGAGCGAACAAGAGAAGGAAATGACCTGTATTACGAGATGATCGAATCCGGCGTTATCGAGAAGACAACGATGGTATTTGGTCAGATGAATGAACCGCCAGGAGCAAGAATGCGTGTTGGTCTGACTGGCCTCACGATGGCAGAGTATTTCCGTGATCAGGTTGGAAAGGATGTATTGTTATTCATCGACAATATCTTCCGTTTTACACAGGCTGGTTCGGAGGTATCCGCGCTGCTTGGACGTGTGCCTTCTGCCGTTGGTTACCAGCCAACTCTGCAGACAGAGATGGGCGCATTGCAGGAGCGTATCACTTCGACAAAGAATGGTTCTATCACATCGGTACAGGCAGTCTATGTGCCGGCCGATGACCTGACAGACCCTGCACCTGCAACTACATTCGCACATTTGGATGCGACAACGGTACTTTCCCGTTCCATCGTAGAGCTTGGTATCTACCCAGCGGTAGATCCTCTGGAGTCTACTTCCAGAATCCTCGATCCAAGAGTGGTTGGCGAAGAGCATTACAAGGTGGCACGTGGTGTACAGGAGATCCTGCAGAAGTATAAGGAATTGCAGGATATCATCGCAATCCTTGGTATGGATGAGCTTTCCGAGGAGGATAAGATCGTCGTTGCCAGGGCAAGAAAGGTACAGAAGTTCCTGTCACAGCCATTCCATGTTGCAGAGCAGTTTACAGGACTTCCTGGTAAATACGTTCCGCTGTCTGATACAATTCAGAGCTTTAAGGAGATTCTGGAAGGTAAGCATGACGATATTCCGGAGAGCTATTTCTTAAATGCCGGAAGTATCGACGACGTGCTTGCGAAGTGTAAGAAGTAAGGAATCGATGTAGGACGATTATGATACAGCCGGATGAGCGATTGTCTGGCTGTGGAAATAAATTAGGTGGTATACATGGCAGAAAACAAAATGATGGTTCGTGTGATCGCACCGGAACGGGTATTCTATGAAGGAGAGGCTTCTTTCCTTGAGTTCAATACGATTGAGGGCATCATCGGACTGTACCCAAAACATATACCTATGACGGTGGTTGTTGCACCGGGTGTCCTGAAGATTCGGGAAGATGGTGGTGACAAAGAAGCGGCATTGCATTCCGGTTTCGCGGAGATCCTTGGCGATTCTGTTACAATTCTGGCAGAGTCGGTCGAATGGCCGGATGAAATCGACATTCATCGTGCCGAGGAAGCAAAGATTCGAGCGGAACGCCGCATCCACGACAACTCACAGGATATCGACCGGGCGGAACTTGCACTGAAGCGTGCGATGCTTCGTTTGGAGATGACGAAGAAAGTGTAATTAAATCTTAGTCAGACAAAAAAACGCATCGAAAGATGCGTTTTTTATTATGCCTGCATGCGACCAGGAGCAAAAGTGGCGAAATAGGGGGAGATGCTACAATCGGAAAGGGTTGAGAATCAAGCGGATTGGGGGTAAAATAGTGAAACAAGAGAAAAACTCCAATTAAAGTGTGCGGAGCATTGCAAGTATGGGAGAAAGACGATATGAGCGAAAAAATGGATGAAGGTCAAAACAGGAATGAATTGGAAGCACTGCTGAAATCCAAACAACGAACGTACAAGATATTGACAAAGCTTTGCTGGGTTTTCCTGCTTATGCTGGCAGCACCGTTTATTCCTGCATTCTGCGGGGCGGAAGATTCGACGTGGACCTACCGGCTGACTGGAATAGCGGTTGTTTCCATTATGATTGGATTTGCCATAGCATTAATTGCTGCAAATATAGAGAAACAGATGAAGGAGCTGATTGGACAGTGTGCCGTGCGGGGCGTGTTGGAAGAACAGATGCAGGTACTGGAATATATGCCGACCGGGCATGCAAATGAAGATTTCCTGAAGAACTGCAGGCTCCTGCCGGAATATAATGAAGTGACCGGTTCCGATTATTTCCATGTGATCTACAGAGGTGCAGAGATCACGTACTGCGATCTTTGCCTGAGGTGGCGAAGCGACAACATGGATCCGGACAGACCGGGATCATCTTCTGCAGTGACGCGATTCCAGGGACCGTTTGTGACCATAGTCCTTCCACATAATATAGACGGTGTCGTCCATGTTGTTGAGCGGAAAGGCAGGAAGAAACCGGCAGAAGCAATCCGGCTTGGAAATACAGATTTTGACCGGAGATTTACGACTTTGGCAACCGACGAACAGCTTGCAGAAAGCATATTGCCACCGGATGCAATCCTCAGCATACTGCAGCTTCCGAAAGATACCTATCTGGAATTCGCGGGAAATCAGCTCGTTGTCGCAATATACAATGATGAGGACCTGTTCGAAATGAAAGATATCAATATAAACGATGGCTTGGACGAATACAGGGAGAAATGCCGCAAAGAACTCGCGGAACTGCTGCAGATACTCGATAAACTCATATATGTAGCCAGTAGGTAGGAGAAAAAAGACCAGTATGAAAGGCAGATGTTACACAGATAATTGCGATGTGAACGGGATAATATAAGAGTTGCGGATTTATAATTCTGATATGAGGTATCGTATGACAAGATAAAAACGCATCTATATTTAGAATAGAGCTTCATGTAATATGTACTCTATTCTAAATATACAGATGCGTTTTGATTTTTCGTCCGTCATCAACTAAACTTATCCATAAACTTCCCGAACTTCTCAATCTTACTCATCGTATCATTCCGGGCAGCTGCCGAACCGGTGTGTCCTTCGGAAGCTGTCTCACCTGCGTTCTGCGGGCTGCTGACACCTGCGGAACCACCGGTTTCCAATACCGGAGCAAGCCAGATCTTGCCGGAACCACGATATACATTAACCAGACCTTCACCGGATACAGCAGAACCAATCAGCGATTTAGAAGATTTTTCAACTGTGAAGTCCAGTGAGCCAGACCAGGCAATTGCCATATTTCCGTCAATCTTCATCATATCGTTGTCGAGCACCACTTCGATGATCTCGTTTCTTGGAACGATACTTTCCAAAGCACAGATACCTGTGCCATTTAAGCTCAAGTTAAACAGACCTTCACCGCCGAAGACGGCCGAGGACACGTTGCTTCTTGCGACAACTTTTTGTGTCACCGTGTTGTCGCAGGCGAGGAACAATCCGTCATCTAGGACAACACTGCCGCCCCATTCCTGCAGATTCGTGAGCAGGATATGACGGTAGGTTGGCTCCAACATGACCTGACCGCAACCGGTGTAGATGGGCTTGGCAATCGTCTCTTTCGTGACAGCGGCTTTGGCCATGCCACTTAAGAAACCGCCGACACCTTTGACGCCGCTTTCCATCTGTACATTTCCGGCAATCCACTGCATTGCGCCAGCCTGTACTGTGTATCCGTTTCCGTTCAGATTCAGCAGAACCTGGCGTTTATTTACATTCATGCGGGACATGAAATACTGTATTTTGGATGTGGAAAAATTAACGCTCATATCCTGTTTATATTCCAGCACCTGAAAACCACCTAAGGCGGAAACAATTTGTACGTTGCTATTATTTAACAAGCTTTGATTATACATATTGCGCCCTCCTTTTGATTATGCAGTAGGTGCCATCAGAATGGAACCGGTACCGCGGTATACATTGACCAGACCTTCGCCGGAAACAGCCGAACCGATCAGCGATTTTGAAGATTTTTCAACCGTGAAGCTAAGAGAGCCGGACCATGCGATTGCCATATTTCCGTCGATCTTAACCTCGTCATCCTGCAGATTGAACATGATAAGCTCCTGCTGTGGAACCGGGCTTTCCAAAACTGCGATACCCTGTCCTGAGAGACTTAAATTGAATAACCCTTCTCCGCCGAGCGCAGCAGAGGAAAGTGACTTGCGGCTGACAACCTTATGCTGTAATGTGCTGTCGCAGGCAAGGAATAAACCATCCTCGAGTACGATCTGCCCCCACTGTGCCACATCGACAAGCAGGATGTGCTTGTAGGTTGGCTCTAACATAACATAACCCTGACCGGTGTATTCCGGTTTAGACATTGTCTCACCGGTTACGGCTGCACCGAGTGCTTTGCCGAGGAAATTACCAGCACTTACACCGGACTGCATGGATACATTTCCGAGCATCCACTGCATGGCACCTGCCTGTAATTTGCATGATGTGTTGTTCAGCTCGACCAAAACCTGACGACGTCGTACATTCATCTCTGCAGAAAAATATGCTGTTTCTGCATTGTACGGAGACACGGACAGATCTTTCTGATGCTCGAAGACACGGTACTGTCCGAGCTGGTTGATGCATTGCATGTTCTCGTTGTTAAATAGATTGTTGATACTAAACATAAATACCTCCTTGTATCCGGCCCCATAATTTGCCCCAGGCAGAGACCGGTAACCCTCTTATGATGACTGTTCCGATTCTGTTGCCGCCTTCGACAGCGAGAATGTAAACTCACTTCCGACACCTTCCGTGCTGACGACATTGATATTCTCATTGTGTGCTTTGATGATCTCTTTGGTAATCGCAAGCCCGAGTCCTGTGCCCTGCTTGTCCTTGCCGCGGGACCGGTCCGCTTTATAAAAACGTACCCATACACGGTTCAAAGAATCCTTCGGAATTCCGCATCCTTCATCTTTTACAGATACAAAAATTTTATCATGTTTTTCTGTCAATGTCACGTAAATTGATTTGCCGTTTGGTGTAAATTTAAGCGCGTTATCCAGCAGATTGTAGATAACCTGTTCAATCTTTGTCTTGTCCGCATGGACGGTCGAATGTTCCGTGTGATTGTTTAACCGGATGGCAATCTGTTTCTCGATGCAGCGTCCCTCGAAGGAGTTGATAGCAGACAAAACAAGCTCGACGATATCAAAATCTTTGCACACGAGCCAGATACCATAGGAGTCGTAATCGTTTAATTCCAGCAGGCTTGACGTGAGCTTCGTCAGCCGGTTCGTCTGCTGCACGACGATATCTAAGTAGTGACTTTGCTTCTCCGGCGGGATCGTCCCATCCTGGATTGCTTCGATATATCCCTTGATGGAAGTGAGCGGAGAACGGAAATCGTGCGAGATATTTGAGATAAATGCTTTTCGGTAATCGTCCAGTTTGGAAAGCTCGGAAGCCATATATTCCAGTGTGGAAGCGAGCTGTCCGATTTCGTCGTTGGAATGAATGTCCATCGGCGTGTCAAAATTTCCGGTCGAATATTGTTCGGCAATCGAGTTGATCTTCCGGATTGGCCGCATGATTTTACCGGATACGATTCCAAGCAGCGCGAATGATGCAATAATCATAACAAGATAAGGAACGTAAATAAGCTTGACAATCTTCTGCTGGATATTGTGCAGCTGTTCGACGGTAGAATGAATCAGAATCATGCCGTTTGGCTTGTCATTTACACGGATTGGGATAGCAACCGAGATGACATCATCTTTAAATGTGTCGAAGAAATCACCATTGAACGACTGCGCGGTATACAAGTCAAAATCCGGGTTGACCAGAAAGATATTCCGCGGGTTTCCGGGGTGACCTTCTGCATTTGCAAATCCATAGATAACGCCTTTGGTGTCAGTAACCCAGATACTTGCATTCAATGTTTTCGCATAATATTGCAAGCTTTGCTGAAGATCCGCCTCTGAATATATGCCCTGCACATAGCCGGTAATTGTCTGGTCTGCAATCAAAAATGCTTCATTTGTCAGAACTTCGGTGCGTTCGTCCACGAGCATATTCCGTGTGACGCGCGAGGCGTAGAGGACGATAAAACCGAAGCAGATCGTGAAGATTGCAAGGAAAGTTATGAAGATTTTATCAAATAGAGAATGCTTTAATGTCATTTATTTTACCTCGAATTTGTATCCCTTGCCCCAGACGGTTGCAATCGACCAATTGTGACGCTCCTTGATTTTCTCACGCAGACGTTTGATGTGCACATCGACAGTACGCGAGTCCCCTGCGTACTCATAATCCCAGAGACGGTCAAGCAGCTGGTCGCGCGTGAATACCTGGTTTGGACGTTTGGCAAGAAAATACAAAAGCTCGAGCTCTTTTGGCGGCATCTCGATGGATTTCCCGTCCACGGTTACCGTGTAATTTGTCATATTGATGAGTAAGCCTTCGTATTCCACGAATTCTCCCTGGTGATCGGTGACTTCTGCGATGCTTGGGGCTGTGACAGAAGAATTGACGACCGGAACTGTCGCAGTCCGACGCAAAACCGCCTTGACTCTTGCGACAAGCTCGTTGGAATCAAACGGTTTGATCATATAGTCGTCGGCACCGAGTTTTAAGCCAAGCACTTTGTCAAACACTTCCCCTTTGGCCGACAACATAATGATCGGCGTCTGGCGAGTCTTGCGGATTTCTGTACATATCTCGTAGCCGTCGATATCCGGAAGCATGATGTCAAGCAAAATCAGATCCGGGTTAAATGTCGTTGTGAGAGAAATGGCATCCCTGCCGGTGTAGGCAATCTCGGTTGCAAAACATTCCTTGATCAGATACAGAGAAATAAGCTCTGCGATATTTTCATCGTCATCGACGATTAAGATTCGTTGTTTTTCCATAAACCCTCCTGTTTCCTGTCATCACGTGATAGCGTGATGCTCTACAAATCTACGATTGTGACGCCGTATTCCCCTTCGCCGAATTCGCCGGAGCGGTAGGACTGCACGAGCGGATGCTTCTTCAAATAAGCCCAGATGCCTTTTCGCAAAGCACCGGTACCCTTGCCATGGATGATTGTGACACGGGAAATGTGTGCCAATACAGCATCATCGAGATATTTGTCTATCTCAAAACATGCTTCGTCCACGGTTTTTCCCATGACGTTCAGTTCCGGAGAAAATGTCATGGATTTGCTGACGGATGTATGGTCGCCGCCGGCACGCCGCCCTGTATATTTCTGCTTTTCGCCATTGACGGAGACGGTACTTTCCGGGATGATCAGCAGATCGGAGATCGGCAGCATGGAGTTTAAGATGCCCATCTGCACGCCGGCAATGCCTTTGTTGTCCGGCAGTTTCGTGATCGTGCCACGTGTGCCCATGCTCAAAACCTGCACGGTATCCCCGATATGGAAGTCAGATGCTTTGTGGTTTGAGGTCTGTTTCTTCGTCTCTTTTGCACCGGACTTTTCGTAATCTTTGATTTTGTTCCGGAGGCTGCTTCGCTTTTCTTCCATGGTACGCATGTCAGCTTTGTTTGGATTGCTGCGCCATTTGTTGTAATCACGAATCGCCTGGTCTGCGGTTTCCTTGGCTTCCTCGATGATATCTCTGGCTTCTTCCCGCGCTTTCTTCAGGATTTCTGCTTTCTTTGTATCGAGGTTTTCTTCTTTCGTTTTCAGTGATTCTTTCAGATCTTCAATCTCTTTTTTGTATGCTTCAATCGCCTTTTCATCCTCTTCCATGGATCGCTTGCTTTTCTCTAGATCTGCAAGCAATGTCTCCATGTCGATGGCATCGCTGTCAATCTGTTCCTTTGCGGAGTCGATGATATAATCCGGCAGGCCAAGCTTGCTTGCGATGGCAAATGCATTCGACTTGCCGGGGATTCCAATCGTCAGTTTATAGGTCGGACGGAGCGTTGCCACATCAAATTCGCAGGATGCATTTTCTACCCCATCGGTAGAAAGCGCATAGGTTTTCAGTTCGCTGTAATGTGTCGTTGCCATGCAGCGGGCGCCCATGCTTTTCAGATAATTTAAGATGGAGACCGCGAGTGCCGCACCCTCGACCGGATCGGTTCCGCCGCCCGGCTCGTCAAACAGGCATAGCGTGTTCGGTGTCGCATGCTGCACGATATAGACGATGTTGCTCATGTGAGAGGAGAACGTCGATAAGTTTTGTTCGATGCTCTGCTCGTCACCGATATCCGCGAAGATATCGTCAAAGACAGCCAGACGGGATTCCTCCATCGCCGGGATATGCAGACCAGCCTGCCCCATGAGAGAAAAAAGCCCGAGCGTCTTTAAGGATACAGTCTTACCACCGGTATTCGGACCTGTGATAATGAGCAGGTTGTAGGCTTCCCCAAGCCGGATATCGACCGGTACAACCGAGTGCTTCTCCAGCAATGGATGGCGTCCCTGCCGGATGTCGATGATACCGTCGGTGTTGAAAATCGGACGTGTGCTGTTTGTTGCGCGGGCGAATTTCGCTTTTGCAAATATAAAGTCCAGATCGGTCAGTAATTCCAGATCATAGGCGATGTCAGAGACATACGTTGCTGCCTGCGCACTTAAATTCTCCAGTATTTTCTCAATCTCTAATAATTCCTCGTTCGCGAGCTCCTTGATCTGGTTGTTCAGATTCACGACAGCCATTGGCTCGATGAAGAGGGTAGAGCCGGTCGAGGATTGGTCGTGGATCATGCCCGGGAATTTCGAGCGGTATTCCTGCTTGACCGGAATACAGTATCTGCCGTTTCGCATTGTGATAAGCGAATCCTGCAGCTGGTCACGGTTTGCGTCGCTTTTGATGATTTTGTCGAGTTGCTGATGGAGCTTATCGTTGGTCAGACGAATTTCACGTCTGATATTTTTTAAGCCGGAGCTTGCATCGTCCGCGTATTCATTTTCGGATAAGATACAACGCGTGATTTCAGATGCGATATGCTCGAGTGGCAGCAGCATATTGAAACGTTCGGTCAGGGAATCGTTGGTTGTCTGTGACACCGGTTCCTGGTTGCGGCTGGCGAGAGCCTCGGTCAGATCGGAACCGTCCCCGTACTGTTTGGCAGCTTTTGCAACCTGCAGAACAGCTGCGATGTCAAGCAGCTCCTGTGAAGTGAGTGTACCCTGAACCTCCAGGCGTTTGATGGAGGCACCGATATCGCGCAACCCGGAAAAGCTGATATTTCCGTGGTGGTTCAAGCGGTTTAATGCGTCGTTTGTTTCTTCCTGTAATTTGCGGATAACGTCGATATCACGCTGTGGTTTCATGCGGTCGATGCGCCGCTTCGCCATAGGCGATGTCGCGTATTCTGTTACCATTGACAATATTTTATTGAATTCGAGTATTCGTAAACTTCGTTTGTTCATAGTTTGTTCCTTTATATAAAGATAGTATAAAATTAAGATAGCATATATTTAGAATACTTACAAGAAATCGACTTGACTTTAGTACATATATTTACTAAAATTAAAAACAGATGGACGGTTCAAAACAAGGACTTAGAGTTTATTGCTCAGTCCAAGTATATAGTCGGAGGAAACATGATACAATTGGCACAGGGATAGAAGATGGCGGATTGGTAATTCGTTGGCACCGCGCTCATAGCGAGCGTACATTGTCTGGGATGTGCCAAGATAGTTGGCGACATATTCCTGCGTGTAATCATGATCCTCTCTTAAATTTTTGATTCGTTCAACATATTTTTTATTATCCATAATTTCACCTTGTTTATACAATAGCATAGTAAAGAAATGTACTATCCGTATTAGTAAATATTTTTACTAATTGTTATATACAGGGAAAGAAGAAAACATGTATATGGAGAGCAGAAGGAGGAAACGTATGAGAAGAACAAAAAGATTTGCAGGCTTTGCTCTGGCGGCATGCATGGGTGTAAGCTTGCTGGTAAACGTTCCGGCAGGGACGGTATCGGCGGCAGAACCGGAAGAAGTGGTAACTGCGAATGCGACGGAAACAGATACAGAAGCTTTGGACGAGACCCAGGAAGCTGTTTATGATGAAAGCAAAGCGGATGCGGATGGATTTGTGTGGTATGGAACCACGATTGTAAAATATGTTGGTAAAGGTGGAGATGTAAAGATTCCGGAGAAATGTACAGGTATTGGAGACGATGGATTCCAGGGATGTAGTAGCTTGACAAGTATCGAGATACCGTCGAGTGTAACGCGTATTGGATCGCAGTCATTTTCTTGGTGTGAAAATCTAGAAAGTATTGTTGTAGCACCCCAAAATGCTATATATAATAGTGATGATGGCTGTAATGCAATCATAGAAACAAAGACTAATACATTGATTCAAGGATGTAAGAATACAAAAATTCCATCAAGTGTAACGAGTATTGGAGCAGCTGCATTTTGTGGATGTAGCTGCTTGACGAGCATTGAGATACCGTCGGGTGTAACGAGTGTTGGACCGGGTGCATTTAATGACTGTAGTGGTTTGACAAGCATTAAGCTTCCATTGGGTGTAACAAGCATTGGAGATGGTACATTTTATAACTGTAGTAGCTTGACAAGTATCGAGATACCATCGAGTGTAACGATTATTGATTACAATGCATTTTGTGGATGTAGTAGCTTGACAAGCATTAAGCTTCCATCGGGGGTAACGAGTATTGGACCGCTTGCTTTTTATTGTAGTGGCTTGACAAGTATCGAGATACCGTCGAGTGTAACACATATTGAAGATTATGCATTTGAAGGCTCTGCTCTAAAAACAATTTACGGCACACTAGGCTCGTATGCGGAGACATATGCAAAGACAAATCATTATGAATTTATAGATGTTGCAAATAAATCAAACACAGGGAACACCGAAAATCCGGGAGCGACACCGGATATTACCACCTCCTACCGCACCCACGTCCAGAAAGACGGCTGGCAGGGATTTGTTACAAACGGTACGATGAGCGGAACAAGCGGGCAGTTCAAACGTCTTGAAGGTATCGAGATCAAGGTAGAAGGAAATAAAAATCTTGGAATCCAGTACACAACGCACTGTCAGACGTATGGATGGTTACCTTGGTCATCAAATGGCGAGATGAACGGAACCCAGGCAGAGGCAAAGCGGCTCGAAGCAATCAAGATTCAGCTGACAGGCAAGGATAAGGATAAATACGATGTATATTATCGTGTGCATGCACAGTCTTATGGCTGGCTCGGCTGGGCGAAGAATGGTGCGTGTGCAGGTACAGCCGGACAGGCAAAGAGACTCGAGGGTATCCAGATCGTTGTTGTAAAGCGTGGTGACCCGGCACCGGGACTTTCTTATGCAGGTGTCAATGTGACATCAAATGCAAACAGCGGTAAGCCATATGTATCCTCAATTGCCGGAGACGTCGTGATTCCGGGAGATGCAAATGGAACAAACATCATGTATAAGACACATGTCCAGAGTTTCGGCTGGCAGAACTGGGTATTGAACGGTACGATGAGCGGAACAAGCGGCAAGGCAAAGAGACTTGAAGGCATCAATATCAAGCTTTCCAATGCACAGTATGCCGGCGGTATCGAGTACCGTACCCATATCCAGAAAAACGGATGGGAGCAGCAGTGGAAGAAGGACGGAGCGATGAGCGGAACATCCGGTGAAGCGAAACGTCTCGAAGCAATCCAGATCAGGCTCTACGGTGAGATGGCAGAAAAGTATGACGTCTACTACCGCGTCCATGCACAGTCGTTCGGCTGGCTTGGCTGGGCAAAAAACGGAGAAGAATCCGGAACCGCGGGACTTGCGAAGCGTCTCGAAGGTATCCAGATCGTGCTGGTACCAAAGGGAGGATCAGCTCCGGCTGCAAACTACGGAAACATCCAGTCAGTCAATGCGAAAGCTTATATCAAGAAGTAAAAAGCGCGGATGCGCATATCTGTCATCACGCTTTGCGTGGTAACAGAAAAAGAGGAAGGTGTACTTCGATAGTGAAGTACACCTTCGGTCTTTTACGATATAGATGTTACATTGATATTATGAAAAGTATAAAAATTTGATATTTACTGATTACTCCGTATCTCGTCCAGCGTCTCCTGAGAGATCTGGAGATGGTCCATAATCCATTCGTCGGATTTACCAAATTCAAGGTAAGCGATAGCTTTACCCTCGATTTTGCCCTCTGACAGACCTTCCTGTCTGCCAATCTCCTTTAATTGTACCAGTGCTTCACACATATCGACATCCTCCTTTTCCAATTCCTGTTTTGGTATATTCATGTTACACGCCTCGCTTATGATACCTGCCGTAAGCGGATCTAAATGCGACAGGTCTGTCTTGTTTTGCTCTACATAATTGTTCATATCCTGCCAGCTCGATGAAGCCTTGATTACCCCAAGTATATGTCGGAGTGGGGATTTCATACGCGCCAGATGCTCGCTTGTAACGCTTCCCGGCTGGAGCAGTGTTATCTGATAATTCGGAATTCGCTCACGTAATATATCAGGTACACCTTCTAAATTCAGCATCTCGTGCAGTGTTTCCGGGGCATCCCATTTTTTCTTTCCGAGATATACAACCAGTGTTAAAACAGGGGTGAATGTTTCTCCTTTTTTCACACCGGACAGAAATTCATCGCCAGGCTTTAAGAGATGGTTATCCCGGTTGTATTTTTGCCTGGCAGATAATTGTCTGGACAAGTTGAGCGCATCGTACTCGAAGTTCCGGATTGGCATCGCATAATGGATATGCGACTGGAGTTCTGCCCCGACGATAATCCGGACTTCCAGACTGCCATATTGTGTCTGGAGCAGGCGAAGCACATCCCGGTACTTCTGATTGGAAAACGTCCGGGAATGATTCCTCTGGCGCGCGTTACTGGCAGATGCCGCGGAGTTGTCTTCCGGACTTCTCTGGTTGCCAGAAGATTTGTTGTCAATTTTGTCTGTACCTTCGTCTGCTGTACCATCCCCGAAGATGGTATGTTCCTCCGCTGCGTCGAGCGGGGACAGGTTTTGTGCCTGGATGACCGGCTCTCCGTCGAAGAACAGCACATTCATTGTGTCGGCAAAGACGAGATTATCCTCGTACAATTCCTTTGTCATGTCGTCAAGTTTTCCCATATGTAGTGATTCCTCCTTTTCCTTGCCTGTCCAATCTGGAATGAGGTGGGATAAGAGGCATAGAAATCACATGTGAGAAGGAACTGACGCCAACAACCATTCTATCCATGTCATTATTCTACCACATAATTCAGATACAACAAGCAATACATCATAAAATAATTGGGATTTTAATGAAAAAAGAAATGCGTGCGGATCGATGCACGCACCTGTCATCACGCGAAGCGTAGTGACAAGTAATATGCCACCGGATGAAACCGGTCGCCATACCCTGTATGCACAGGCTTTTCATCAACATGCTTATCCTAACATGAATTTGGGAAGTTTGTAAAGGGGTAAATAACTATTTACCTCTTGCCTCCCTTGCGAAAAGCCTATATAAGTGTTATAAATAGGAAAGGACAAAGCAGGAGGAAGAAAGAGCATGAATTATATCAAAGAATTGCGGGATGGAGAGATGGTATCGGAAATCTATCTCTGTAAAAATAAAGTAGTAGCGAAGACAAAGGCTGGAAAGACCTATTACTCTTTGCAGCTTCAGGATAAAACCGGCACGGTGGATGCGAAGATCTGGGAGCTTTCGAATGCAATCGCACATTTCGAGCCGATGGACTATATCCACATCGATGCGCAGGTGACAAGCTTCAATGGTGCATTGCAATTAAATGTCAAGCGCGTGCGCGTGGCAGACGAAGGGGAATATGCAGTTGCAGATTATATGCCATGTTCCACCAAAAATATAGATGAGATGTATCGGGAATTGCTGGGGCTGATGCAGGGTGTAAAAAATCAATATTTACATAAGCTATTGGAGATGTTCTTTGTTGAGGACAAGGAATTTGCAGAGAAATTCAAGAAGCATTCTGCAGCGAAATCCATTCATCACGGGTTTATCGGTGGTTTGCTGGAGCATTCTCTGTCGGTTGCAAAACTTTGCGAGTATATCGCAGCGAACTACCCGGTGATCAATCACGATCTGCTCGTGACAGCAGCCATCTGCCATGATATCGGAAAGGTCGACGAGATCTCCGATTTCCCACAGAATGATTATACCGACGAGGGACAGCTGGTTGGACATATCGTGATGGGTACGATGATGATATCGGACAAAATCCGGGAGATTCCGGGATTCCCGCCGAAGCTTGCAAATGAACTGAAACACTGCATCCTGGCACATCACGGCGAACTGGAATATGGTTCCCCGAAGAAACCGGCGCTGATCGAGGCGTTAGCCCTGGCACATGCCGACAATATGGATGCGAAGCTGCAGACATTTACTGAGATTATCCGGGAGAATGAGGATAAGACCGAGTGGCTTGGATTTAATCGTATGTTTGAAAGTAACGTAAGATTGACAGGTGAGAAAAATGAGTAATGAAGTAAGAAAAGCAATGACGATATTATATAAAGTGCATAACGGTTTGTATGTGAACCTGACGAATCGCTGCCCGTGTGCATGCACGTTCTGCGAGCGGCAGACACGCGACCACGTATCGGAGGTAAATGATGCACCTCTGTGGCTCGAACACGAGCCGAGCGTGGACGAAGTGATTGCGGAATTTGAGAAGACGGATGTTGCTCCGTATGATGAGATTGTATTCTGCGGATTTGGTGAGCCGACGGAACGGTTAGATGCACTGCTCGCGGTCGCAAAATACCTGAAAGCACATTATGATAAGCCGATCCGTATCAATACAAACGGCCTCGGAGATCTGATCTGGAACGAAGATATCACACCGAAATTTGCCGGACTGATCGATACGATCTCCATCAGCCTGAACACTCCGGATGCCAAGCGGTATCAGGAGATCGTGCGCAGCAAATTCGGTGACGGTTCGTTCGAGGCGATGCTGAAGTTCGCGAAGGATGCGAAGCGGTATGTGCCAAAGGTTGTTTTAAGCACCGTAGAGACGACGATCACGCGGGAAGAAGAGGCAAGATGCCAGGCAATCTGCGATGAATTAGGTGTTACCTACCGGATTCGGCCATTCCATTGATCGACTTGATTTACATCGATATGATTTACATCGACTGGGCCTGCATCTACGTAATCTACATGGAAAAGATGCGGCAGGATTCGTGGCAGGCAGTTAACTATATATGACAAATATCCGATAATATAATCAGAGGTGGGTTCCATCTCCAAAAGCACAGGGACGTGCATATGATTCTAAGGAAGGAGACAGATAAACATGGGAATGACAGTAAATGCAATGGCAGGTATGCAGGCTGCCGGGGAGAAGATCTCCGGTTACAATGTTGCAGCGACGGAGACAGATCAGAAGACCGCAGCGGATGCCGGTTCCAAAGTACAGGCAGATGCGACAGGCGCTTCGACGGATGCTGTCTATGAAAAAGGAACACAGGAAAGTGCCAAGGCACCATATTCCATCAATAAGATGAGCAAGGAAGACCGCGCGGCTTTGGTAAAGCAGCTCAAAGCGGATCAGGAGAGCAGACAGAACAGTCTCACAAATCTCGTATCCCAGATGCTTGGTAAGCAGGCTGGTACGTATGGAATTGCACAGGGAGATGATTCTATCTGGAAGATATTTGCAGATGGAAACTTCACTGTGGATGCGGCAGCAAAAGCACAGGCACAGGAAGATATTTCCGAGGATGGATACTGGGGTGTCAAGCAGACATCACAGAGATTGTTTGATTTTGCAAGTGCGCTCGCCGGCGATGACGTGGACAAGATGCAGGAGATGCAGCGTGCGATGGAAAAAGGCTACAAACAGGCGACCGGTGCATGGGGCAAGGAACTTCCGGACATCAGCAGCAAGACGATGGAAGCAGCCAATAAACTGTTCGAGGACTATTACAAGTCCAAAGAAAACGAATAAATGCACAAAAGGTTTGCTATTTCGAGCAATTCAGTGTTAAAATAAAAGGGTCTTTGACAAGACTCTTTTATTTTTTTTTACTGGAGAAGAAAAATGCTCAGATTTTGGTATGTGATCATCATCTCTCTTCCTTATATCATTTTTTATATTGCGAAGGGAAATTACATAGAAAAGCATGCGGAACGGTATACCGAGCGGGACCGCTACCGGGTGGCGCTCCGTGTCATTCATATTATGAAGCGAAACGGAAGGATCCGCACAAGTGTGACGGGCATCGAAAATCTGCCGGAAGAAGGCGGGTATATCCTGTATTCGAATCATCAGGGAAAGTATGATGCGCTTGGAATCATGGACGCTCATAAAAAGCCCTGCACGGTTATGATGGATGCAAGACGGTCGCATATGGTCATCGTAGATCAGTTCATGACATTGATTGACGGCTGCCGGATCGACAAGACCGACATCAAAAGTCAGGTGGAAGCGGTACACAAAGTGACCGACGAAGTGAAACGTGGCCGGCGTTATATTATTTTTCCGGAGGGTGGGTATTTCCATAACCGGAATGCGATCAAGGAATTTATGCCGGGGGCTTTCAAATGCGCGGTGCGGGCAGGCTGTCCGATCGTTCCGGTACTTTTGATCGATTCGTACAAACCATTTGAAGTGAATTCCCTGCGGCGCGTGCGCACGCAGGTACAGTTTCTTCCGGCAATCTATCCGGAGGAATATGAGGGGCTTACAACAGAACAGATTGCGCGTATGGTGCGTAACCGGATCATCGATGCGATGAAGCTTGAGGCTGCTGCATCTTAGCAGGAGATATCCGGGCAGTGGACGTATACGCGGCGGGAGACATCCGGGCGGCGACTATGCATATAGCAGGATACCGCGCGTCTACGATAGCAGCGCAAGGCATATAAGGGAATCAGAGGAGGGAAATAGATGGATATCAACCAGGTTTTGATGGATTATGATAATATGTTTGGGACACATTCCTTAGAAGATATCGAGGAGTTTCTGACGACACATATCGAGATGGCGGAAGACGAAAAGGACTACAACTCTGCGCTTTCCCTGATGAATGAGATGGTGGGACTCTGCCGCGATTCCGGACAGAACATGAAGGGGCTTCGCTATTGTACGGATATCGAGGATATGCTCGTGAAGCTTGGAATCGAGGGGACTGTGCCATATGCAAACCGGCTTGTGAATGTGGCGAATGCTTACCGCGCATTTGGCTATGGAATGAAAGCGCAAAGTCTGTATGAACGTGTGGAAGTGATCTACCGGGAGAAACTTCCGGCAGGCGATTTTGCATTTTCGGAGCTGTATAGCAATTGGGCGATGCTTTTTGAAAAAACCGGGGAATGGAGAAAAGCGGAAGTGATGTACCGGCGGGCGCTTGCTGTCGTGGATCTGAACGAAAATGCATGGATGGAACAGGCGGTGACGCGATGTAACCTGGCAGAGACACTGCTGCAGATCGCCGGCGGTGTGGCAACCGGAGCGGACGGACAGAAGATGGATGTCCTGGCGGCTGAGACGATCTATGATGAGGCGTGTGACTGCCTCGCAAAAGCACTCCGGATTTTTGAATGGGATGGAAAAAGAGATTATCATTATGGACTGGCACTTTCCACGATGGGAGATGCGCTTTCGATGAAAGAAGATTATGTGCAGGCTGCGGGGTATTACGAGCAGGCGATGCAGGAAGTCGAGAAACATGTCGGAAAAAATGACACCTACCTGCGGATAGAAGAGCGGTACAACCAGGCAAAACGAATGGCGGAAGAACTGAAAAAACATGACAGTGCATTTGACGCGGAACCGGTGAGCCAGGCGGCAAAAGGAACCGGCGTGCAATATCTGAAAAACGTGCGTGCCTATGACAGCGTGGAGTATGATACGCTCCGGAGCCAGGAAGCAGATGGGGAAGGCATGACAGAAGTCCTGACAAATCCCGGATATGCGCGTCCGGATACACCTCCCCAGGCAAAAGCAGAGACAGAAAAACCGGTATTTTCGGACTATGTCGATACGCTGCCGGAAGACGTCTGTCAAAAAGAGTCGGAACACAACTGGCTGCATGTATGTAAGCGGTTTTATGAGGTACATGGCGCAAAGATGATCCACGAGGAATTCGGCGATTACGAAGCGCGTATCGCAGTCGGATTAGTGGGGGAAGGCTCGGAATGCTTCGGCTACGACGATGAAATCTCCAGAGATCATGATTTTGCGCTTGGTTTTTGCATGTGGCTGTCGGAGGAGGATTACCGGAGTATCGGTGCTATGCTGCAGCGTGCGTATGAGCAGCTGCTGGTCGATTTTGGCGATGAGTTTCTGCGGGAACAGGGGATGGAAACGCCGGTCAATTCCGTGAACAAGGTGCTTTCCCACCGGCGCGGGGTATCCTCCGTGCGGGAATTTTATGAGAACCTGCTCGGTGTCAAAGTACAGAAAACCGAAGCGGGTGGATATATCCTGCCGGACAGCTGGCGGCAGATCTCCGAAGAAAAACTCGCGGCTGCGACCAATGGCATGGTGTTCCGGGATGATGCAGGTGCATTTTCAAAGATACGGGACAGCCTGCTCGAATACTATCCGACAAAAGTCTGGATGATGCGGCTTGCGGAGAAACTGCACGGATTTGCACAGACCGCCCAGACAAACTATGCCCGTATGATGGCGCGCCAAGATTATGTGACAGCCTCTCTCTGCGTGGCAAAAGGCATGCAATATACGATGGAGATCATCTATCTTCTAAACCAGAGATATGCACCGTATTATAAATGGATGCGCAAAGGCATGCAGGGACTCTCCCAGGTGGACAGTGTTGCTCCGATTCTAGACCGGATCGCGGTGATTCCGATCCAGGCAGCGGCGTGGGAGGGACGCACCTACAGTGCCGGCGAAGTGAATTATAAAGATGAAATCGTAGCCAGCTTTGAAGATATCGCCGAGTATCTGCTGATGGAACTTAAGATGCAGGGCGTCGTCAAAGGGACCGATACGTTTCTTGATGTATACGCACAGGATCTTGTGCAGCGGGTGGATCGTGGCGATTTCGGGGCAGTCGAGGATGCCGAGATGGAAGCAAGCTACCGCGAATATGTGAATGATTTAAAACAGGCTGCCACCGAAAAGAAGATTGAAAAGACAAAATACGACATCGAAGAAGAACAGGGACTCGCACGCGAATGGAGCAAAGAGCCGGCGTTTGACCGCGAAGAAGCAATCGCTGAAATCGTGGAAGTTGAATGGAAACGGTTTGGCTGCAACATGTATGCGGACGACTGGAATACATTTTTTATCATGCGGAAAAGCCGGTATCTGGCATTTGACGATGCGCTGCTTGAACAAGTGAAGCGGGATCTCGCAGCGGGGGAAGCCACGACTTTCGTGCGAAGCGAAAAAAGGCTTATGGTAGAAGACGATCTCGTGAAACTGCAGATGGACTGGCTGCAGGAGTTCATGGAGCGCTACCCGAAGATGGGATGCTATGCGGGATTTTTATATACAAACAACCCGGAGACATCGATACGCGGCGTGATGCACAGCGAACTGAACGCTTACCCGGACGAGACATTTATCTTATATGGAAAATTTGTCACAGACCTTGCACAAAAAGGGGAAAATCTGATCTACAACTGCATGACGCATATGGCGCATCTGTATGGATACGCCAGCGTGGAGGATGCGGAGCAGAAACTGTAGAAAGCAGGATTGGCAAGGCACATGATTGATACGCTGCGTCTCAATAGTTGACGAAATGAAAAAAATCTGATAAAAAAAGAGATTGGAAAACATAAGAAGTCAGGTTTCGCCTATCAGGCGGGAGAGGGAAAGCGATGAAGGAGAAAGAAAAGTGGTACAATCTGTGCTTCGGCGTGGTTGCATGCATTTTTTTGAATTATGCAGGAAAATTGATTGGCCAGAGAATGGAACTTCCACTCTGGCTTGATTCATATGGTACGGTGCTGACCGCATATTTGTATGGACCGGTGTGCGGTGCGATCGTCGGTATGGCTGTCAATATCGTATATGGAATCATGTATTCGTATACGCATATGATTTATGGCATCGTCAGTATGTCCATCGGAATCGTGGTGGGCATCCTCGCAAAAAAAGGCTGGTTTGAGAATCTGTTTGGTACACTTTCAATCGGATTTATCCTCACGGTTAATTCGGTCTTGATTTCTGTACCCTGCAATTATATCTTTTTTGACGGACAGGTTGGAAATGCCTGGGGCGATGGCGTGATTGCCCTGTTTGAAAGTATCGGTATCAACCGCCTGGTCAGTCATATCGCAGGGCAGTTTTATATTGATTTTCTGGACAAGGTATTGATGTGCCTTTGTCTGTATATTCTAATCAGGATTTCCCGGAATGTAAAAGAAAAAAATAAATCCGCAGACACGAAAAAAGCAAAGCAGGTGTCCGCGATGCTTCTGATAATCGCTCTTTGCACGGAACTCATCGCCGGCGCCGGCATGACAAGTTTGGCAGCCGAAGAGAAAACAACGATTGATTTCGACCGGTATGTGCAGACAATCTACAACAACGAAAACGGGCTGCCGGGCGGAAAAGCAAACGATCTGGCGCAGACAAACGACGGTATTGTCTGGGTTGGAACGTATGGCGGACTCTACCGGTACAACGGAACACAGTTTAAGCTGATGGATGAATTTGAATCCGTCAAAAATGCAAACTGCCTCTATACCGATGAGGCTGGCCGGCTCTGGATCGGAACGAACGACAGCGGCCTTTCCATCTGCATCAACGACGATATCGCAAATGTGTTAGATGTACGGGACGGGCTTGGCGCAGATTCGGTGCGGTGCATCACCCAGGGCTCGGATGGAAAATATTACGTTGGAACAACAGGCGCACTTTCTGTCGTGACATTGTCCGGCGGACTTTCGGTAGAAAAAAATATCGATGATATCGATTATGCATACAGCATCAGTGCAGACAAAAACGGAAATGTGGCGGTTGTCACAGATGATGGCGAACTTTTCCTGCTGCAGGATGGAACGGTTGCAGCCCACTATCAGAATCAGGCAGATGCGTATACCTGCTGCCGGTTTACAGAGGATGGCAGCCTCTATGTCGGAACACAAGAAGGCAGTATCCTCCGATTCGAAGTAAAACAGAAGAAATTGACAGAGAAAAAAACGATATCCTGCACAGGTATCACAAGTATTGCATCCCTCACAGAACAGGAAGGAACCTTATATATCTGTGCACACAATGGTGCCGGTTATCTCGATGAAGCCGGTCGTTATCACGCGATCAAGACAAACCAGTTTAACAGTTCACTCGAACATATGCTGATTGACTATCAGGGCAATTACTGGTTTGCATCTTCCCGTCTGGGACTGCTCCGGATGTGCCAGTCGGTATTTACGGATATCAATATTGAGACAGGCCTTAAAAATGGAGTTGTAAACAGCACTGCATCCTGGAATGGAAACCTTTATGTCGGCATGGATGAAGGGCTGGCAATCGTCGATCTGGACAAAAATCGTGTGCTGTCGGATTCTCTGACAGAGCGGTTGCAGGATACCCGGATCCGGAATCTGTTCGTGGACAGTCAGAACAACCTGTGGATCGCAACAGCCGGAAAGGGGATCTATCAGGTCAGTCCCGATGCAGAAGTGACCGTCTATGATGAAACAAAACATGTAAATGGCCAGCGGTTCCGGTCAATCATTGAGCTGCCGGATGGCACGATCATGGTGTCCGGGGATTCCGGAATCACCTATATCAAGGATGGTGTTGTGACCGGTACGATCGGCTCGGATGACGGGCTGGACAATCCGAAGCTTTTGTGCCTGCTTGCCTGCGCGGATGGAAGCGTGCTTGCAGGAAGCGATGGATCCGGAATCTACAGGATCCGGGATGGAAAAGTGACGCAGCATTATACAAAAGAAGACGGTCTTTCCTCTGGGGTTGTGATGCGGTTTGCAGTATCCGCAGAGGACGAAGGAATCTTCATTGTGACGAGCAACAGCTTGTCTTATATGGACAAAGAGGGTACGATACGGGAACTCACGAACTTCCCATATTATAACAATTTCGATGTCGTGGAGCGGCAGGATGGTATGCTTTTCGTCTTAAGCTCGGCAGGCATCTACGTCGTTGACGAAAACTCCTTGCTTGAAGGCAGAACGCTCGAATACAAACTTCTGAACGCAAAGATGGGACTCACAAAGGGACTTACGCCGAACTCATGGAATTATATGGATGCGAAAGACAACCTGTATCTGTCGACGGATACCGGTGTCGTGACATTCAACCTGAATGAATACAACGCGGCGGTACGCTCCTACCGTATGTATGTGAAGGCAATCAAAGTCGATGATTCGATTGTGACCGTCGAACGTGGCGAACCGACCGTGCTTGCGCGCGGTGTGAACCGAATCGAGATCATACCGGAAGTTGTGAATTATTCTGTCGATGATCCGTATGTCAGTATATGGCTCGAAGGCTTTGACAAAGCACCAAAAGTGATGCGGCAGAGCGAACTTACGAACATCGTCTATACGAACCTGTCGACAAACACCTATATGTTCCATCTGGCTGTCTTAGATGACAAAGGACAGTCCGTGGTGGCAGAGAGTACATACACGATTGAAAAAGAAAAAGAAATCTACGATTACTGGTGGTTCCGGGTATATGTAGTTGTTGTGTTTGCACTTGCGATGTTCTATATCGCATGGCTTGTGATACGGACACAGATCCAGCGGACGATCGCGATGCAAAAACGTGAACTCGAGCTTGCGAAAAACCAGATTGAGATGGGCAATGAGACAGTCCTTACGATCGCGCGGACCGTGGATGCGAAAGACGAGAATACAAGTCAGCATTCGGTGCGGGTATCGGAATATTCGGTGCTGATCGCGAAGCGGCTTGGCTTCGATGATGTACAGTGCGAGACACTCAGAAAAACTGCACTGCTGCATGATATCGGAAAAATCGGTATTCCGGACCGTGTGCTGAACAAACCTTCGAGACTCGACGATGAGGAATACGCGATCATGAAATCCCACGTCGTGAAAGGCGCAGAGATTTTGAAGAAATTCACACTCATTGACAACGTGCAGGAAGGCGCGCTGTACCACCATGAGCGTTATGACGGAAAAGGATATGTGCACGGATTGAAGGGCGAAGAGATTCCGCTAAATGCGCGGATCATCGGAATCGCGGATGCTTTTGATGCGATGACTGCGAACCGTGTCTACCGGAAGAAGCTCGATTTTGATTTCGTGCTTGGGGAACTGAAGAAAGGCCGCGGCACACAGTTTGATCCGAAGTTGGTCGACATCATGCTTGCACTCATAGAAGAGGGCGTGATCGATGTCTCGAAACTGTATGAACCGTCGGGCACAGATGCTTCTGACAATCACCAGAATAAGGGGGCGAAGGCATGAAGAACAAATATATACTGACAATCATCAGTGCATGTCTTGCAATCCTTGCAATCTTTGGCATGCAGCGGACATTCTTCGATAAGATAAACGAGAAGACGGTCACAGTCGGATTTATCTATGTCGGCGATGAGAGTACCGCCTACACAAACAATTTTGTGAAAGCGCAGAATGCAGTTGCAAACGAGTACGGAGAACGTGTGCACATCATCAGCAAATTCAATATCCCGGAAGGAAGCGAAGACGATGCCATCCGGGATCTGGTGGAAGAAGGCTGCGACATCATATTCGGTACGAGCTACGGTTATGGCGAGACGATGAAATCCTATGCCGGAAAATATCCGATGATTGAATTCTGTCAGGCAACCTGTGCCAATGCAAACGACGATCCAACGCTTGTCAATTACCATACATTCATGGGTGCAATCTACGAAGGACGGTATGTGTCCGGTGTGGCAGCAGGCATGAAACTGAAGGAACTGATAGATGAGGGCAAGATCACCGTGGACGAGGCGAAAGTCGGATATGTCGGCGCGTTTCCATTTGCGGAGGTCATCTCCGGCTATACTGCATTTTTCCTCGGCGTGCGTTCCGTTGTACCGGAAGCGCAGATGGTTGTTCGATATACGAACAGCTGGGATGATTATATGCTGGAGAAAAAATGCGCCCGCCAACTGATTGATGAAGGCTGTGTGATTTTATCCCAGCATTCGGATACGACCGGACCGGCTGTCGCGTGTGAAGAAACAACCGGCAGCAAAGAAATCTATCTCGCATCCTACAACCAGAGCATGGCGGATGTGGCTCCGACCACCTATCTGACCGGTTGCAAGATCAACTGGGAGCCATATATGATCGCGGCGGTTGGTGCAGTCCTCGACGACAAAACAATCGAGTCCCGCATCAAAGGAAATGTGAACGGGCAGGATATCGGCGCCGGTTTCGATGAAGGCTGGGTCGAGATGCTCGAGTTAAATGAGGTCGTCGCCGCAAAAGGCACGCGCGAAAGAATCGACGCACTGATCAAGGATTTCAAAAAAGGAGACGTCCATGTATTCCGGGGCGACTACCTTGGCGTGAATCCGGACGACGCAAGTGATACATACGACCTGAACAAAGAGTATATCGAGAACCGGAACTGCTCCGCACCGACCTTTGATTATATATTGCAGGATGTCATCACAATTGAAGAATAAAGGGAAAACACGGTGGGAGACTGCCGTGTTTATTTTTGTATTTTATTTACTTTTTTATAAAAAATAATTGTGCTATCGGCGATGGTATGCTATGATTGAGACTGAGAGTATCAAACGAGAGGCTTTATTTATGAGAGAGGTAGAAACAAAGAAGATTATTGATGCCGCCTTTGAGGTGTTTGTAAGAGAGAAAATCGAAGTTGCCAATATGAGTGAGATCGCGAGAACCGCCGGTGTCGGAAGAGCCACCTTGTTCCGCCATTTTCCAAGTAAGCTGGAACTGGTGATTGCGGTAAATGGTGCGAAGTGGAAAGAGTATCTGGATGAATTGGACCGGACACGCCCGATTTCATCCGTGGATGACATCCCGGCGATTGACCGGTTTATATTCACGATGGACTGTTATATCGATATGTACGTGAATCATAAATCCCTGCTGATCTTCAACGATAACTTCAATCATTATGTGAGTAAGCTTGGACCGGAGCATGCACAGCTGAAGGAATTTCGGGTGTCACTCACATCCGCAGACACGCGATTTTACAAGATGTACGAGAAAGCGAAAGAAGATCATACCCTAAGGACGGATATCCCATTTGATGAAATCATGCGGGAGACGGTGCATGTTATGATGGCGGCATGTACGTATTATGCAAATGGATTCATCTGGGGTGCAGATAAGAACAAAGACTATACATCGGAGCTTAGAAGAATTAAGGAAATGATCGTAGAGTATGTGAGAGGAGAATAGGATGAGGAAGAAAGTGCGAAGAACAAAGAAAATATTTGCCGGGCTGCTGTCGGCAATGCTGGCATTGTCGGCGGTGAATGTCAGTGGCTGGGGTGTGATGAATGCGAAGGCGGAGGAGACTGTAACGGCTTCGACAACAAATATGCCTGAATCATTGGCAATATATAATGACGAAAGTGGCACATGGAACATAACAATTATTAAAGATGGTGTACTTCAAGCTGATGGAGTTTCTGATAATGAGGATACGATATATCAGGGGAAAAACTGGTATTATGATAGTGCGAAGAATCAGCTTGTACTCCAAAATGCGACTGTTCAACATATTACTGTTGAAGGTGGTGATCTTACTGTTTTGTTATCCGGGGAAAATACAGTAAGTGGTAATATTACATCAAGGTCAAGCAATGGGGAACATACACTGGAATTAAAGAGTGATAATAGTGGAAGTTTGACGGTTGGAACACAAATCGGTGATGGAACTATATCAAATGGATCTGGTAAGCAAATGAATCTGAAAATTACAGATACAACGATAAAAGCACCGAAAATTTCATGTACAGGCAGCTTGAAGATTGAGAATAGTCATGTAATTGTTTCTAGTGGGGACAGTGCCGGTTGTGCAATTTATGCTGACTGTGATATATCTATTACAAACAGTTATGTTGAAGCAAAGAGCGATAGCTATGCAATTTCATCCAAGAATAAAGTTGTTGTGTCAAATAGTCAGATCATGGCATGTAATAGTGAAGGATATGAAGAACAGGTAATAATAAATGGCGATAGTTTTAGTGATGCAGTCGTTACAAAACAATATGGAAATAATGAGACAAAGTCAGTTGTATATGGTAATGCATCGCTAAGAGAAAAACTAACGATACCAAATGGTGGAACTATCATGTTTATGGAAGGCGCGAGCATTACGAATCAAGAGCTGCTTGCAGTTGAAGATGGGGCGAACATATTAGTAAATGGCAATATGTCTGAGGATGTAGCAAATGGTGACACACATACACATAACAAAGACGGTGATGTTACATACACTTGGAAAGATGATAATAATCATATAAAAAATGTGGCATGCAAGGACTGTCCGATTGGATATGTGACCACAGAGACGGAAACTCACAGCATCGGCGAGAATGGTTTCTGTGCATGTAATGAGGTATATCAGCCGGCAGAGCTTACCACAGACAAGTATGATATAGATGAAGACGGTAGTAAGGATGAGGTTTACGAAATCAGCAATGCAGGTCAGCTGTACTGGTTTGCAGGACTTGTAAACGGTACTCTTGATGGAGTTGAACAAAACACATTAGCCAATGCAATTCTGACAGCCAACATCACAGTAAATGAAAATCTTCTTGATTCCTTACAATACGATACAGAGGGCAACGTTTCCAACGGAAGTGATTTTATAACCTGGACACCGATTGCAGATTGGATGGGAAATCGTACAACACAGTATTCAGGAACGTTTGACGGAAATAATAAAACCGTAAGTGGTTTGTACTTTAATGGTGATTCAACATGTATTGGATTATTCGGAAGTTCAGAATCCGATGGCAACATAAAAAATGTTGGAGTCGTTGATTCCTATTTCAAAGGGAATGATCATGTGGGCGGTGTGTGCGGAAACAATGCTGGCACAATCACAAACTGTTATAATGCAGGGAATCTTACCGCTATTGAGTCATCTGCTACTGTAGGCGGTATATGTGGATATAATAATGGTGGCACAGTCACAAACTGTTATAACACAGGAACTGTTACCGCTACCGGCTCAGTAGCTTCTGTAGGTGGTGTGTGTGGCTGTAGTATTGCACCAATTTCAAACTGTTATAACATAGGAACCGTTACTGCTACTAGCTCAGATGCTGATATAAGCGGTATATGTGGATACTATTTTGGGCCAATCAAAAATTGCTATTACCTCGCAGACACAGAAGATGAAAATGGCGGCAAAACCGCCGCACAATTCGCAAGCGGTGAAATTGCGTATCTCCTGTCACTGGGCTGCTCAACCGGAGAAGGTGATAACACTGTGACTTACGATGGCTCCATCTGGGGTCAGAAACTTGGCGAAAATGGTGATACATATCCTGTTCTGAAAAAGGCAGGGGATGCCATGAATACAGTATATCGGAATGAAACATATCCAGGTTGTGAAGGTAATCCTGGTGATCCGGTCTATTCGTATTCAAATACACAGAAAGCTCCGGTTTATGCTGAGCACACCGATGAAGATTTAGATGGCAAATGCGATATTTGTAAGCTGGATTTTAAAACATTTAAACAGCTTGGACTGCTGATTGCCAAAGTAAATAAGAATTTAAGTGACGGAAAGTACGCAGATGTGCAATATACAACGGCATCCATTGATAACTTACGAACGGCTCTTGTGGCTGCAGGTGCTGTTACAGAGGCTTCTTCTGATACAGATATTGCAACAGCCTTTGATAAGCTGCTTGCAGCATCTACAGTAGGTGCAGGTGGACTTATCAAGGCAGACCACAATATTGTCATATCATTTGCAAATTCGGGTGTTGTAAGAGGTATTGCGTCAGGAAATGGCTGGTATGCAAACGGCGATACCGTTACCCTTAAAGTAACACCAAGTATGGGATACAGCTTCAGTAAATGGACGACGGATACAGAAGGCAATACATCTGTAGGAACAGAGAGTACATATACCTTTACATTAGATGCTGGTAGTCCGGATACATATTATGCATGGCTTGACGAGGTGAAATATACAGTGACATGTGAAAGCGTTGAAGGTGGAACCTGTACGACAAGCACATCAGACGGAAAGTATGTATATGGACAGATAGCAACAGTGACAGCAACAGTGAATGATAACTATGAATTTGTAGGCTGGAAGGATAGTTACGGAACAACGGTAAGTACGGATGCCGAATACAACTTCACAGTGATTGGTGATGCGACATTGACACCGGAATTTGTCAAGGTTAAGACAGATGAAGGAGCAGATATAGCTTATGTGACAGTAAGTTTCTACCATCAGTCAGGAAAGCTTCTGGACAGCCAGAAGGTTGTTTCCGGCGAAGGAAAGATTACCACTACAGTAAATGCACCAACAAAGGTAGGCTTTGACTTCCTTGGATGGTCTGCAAAGTCAAGCGGTGCAACAGCAGCAGATGTGGTTAATCTTAACGAAGCAACCTTTAGCGAGAATACCAGTCTTTATCCGGTATTTAAGGCACAGGATATTACTTATACATTAACAGTAGTAGGTTTACAGACAGAGCAAAAGGCTCCACAGTCTAGTGTTACGGTTACTGCAGATCCGATTGAAGGTAAACAGTTTGTTGGCTGGAAGGATGCAAATGGCAATATCGTAAGTTATGATAGCACATATACTTTCATCATCACCGGAGACACCACGCTCACGGCATGTTATGAGCAGGCAGACAGTATGATAGTGAAAGAGCCGACGATAATCATAGCACAACCAACCTACGAGGATATTACCGGTGGATATAAGATGTCATTTTATTTCAACTATACGGTTCCAGAGGACTGTAAGCTGGTAGATATTGGTATTATCAGAAAGAAGGGTGATTATGCGGCAGATGGAATTACCCTTGAAACAGTTGGCATATCACAATATTCTGTGTTATCTAAGCTTGGCAGCGAAGGACAGTTCTATTATACAAAATCAAATTATTATGGAACTGGACATACAGTTACAGGCTATATGATATATGAGAAGAATGGAATCAGATATACAGTATATAGTGATTCAATATATGGTGTAAAGAATAACTAGTTAAGTGAAAGGAAGGACAAAGAAATGAAAGAAGCTTATGAAGTGGCAGAAATGGAAATTATTGAATTTGAAACAGAAGATGTTATTACTACCAGTGGCGGTGGTCAGATTGGTGGCGGTGATGAAGGTTTCGGAGACTAAGAATACCATTATACAGGAGGCGGCGGTGTAAACCGCCGCTTTTTCCAAATAACAGAGAAGCTATTTAAATTATTTAGCACAGTAACTGGTATTTATAAATGGCAGTCATTATCTGCCAGTACAGAGGAGATTGATTGTGAAGATAAAAAACATGCTTTTAACAGCAGTATGCATTTGCTTTCTTTGCCTGCTTGGAAGTATGCAGGTATATGCGGCAGAATATTATGGAAATTTTCAATACGAAGATAATGGAGAAAACGTATCAATTTATGCGTATAATGGAAGCGACAAAGAGGTTACTATTCCTGCATATATCAATGGCAAGGAAGTAACAGAAATCAATGACTATGCATTTTTATTATGTAATTCGGTAGAGAAGATAATCGTGCCATCTACAGTTACAACAATTCATACAAATGCATTTTCCGGTGTTGGAAATCTCAAGAATGTGGTACTTGCTTCCTCAGATACCAAAATTGAGGATTCCAATGAGGATACAGACAAGAAAGATACAGATGAAAACGGAAATTTGAATCCGTCCGATGCCACAGACAATAAGAATGGCGATAATTCAGGAAATAAAGATGCCGGAAACGCTAATCCGTCCGGCACATCAAATAATCAGACTAAGGAACAGTCCGGAGCCAACAATAATCAGAGCAATTATAAAGTTACGGTTGATTCCTCTGTAGATACAGCCGCAGAGGAAAAGAAACTTGCCAAGCAGTACAAGAAAGAAAACAAGACAGATGACGGCGCTACAGCACAAAATGGTGGTACAGAAAAGCAGAGTGGTGGAACAGAGATTGCAGGAATTGACGAAGGCATAGATGCCGACGAAAATACCATCAGCTCAAATGCAGATACAGCCTCTGAAAAACCACAAAGTATTCCGGTGTGGGGAATTATATTGATAGTAGTTGTAGCAGCGATTGCAGTGTCAGGAACGATTTTATTTATCCAGAAGAAAAAGAAACAGAAGTAGAATTATAATTTGAATGGAATCAGAGGTCGCATATGAAGAGCTTTACAATCCATCTGGCAGGACAGTATTTTACGATCTGCCCTGTCTGTGATTATATCAGAGAATATTGCAGAGATTATATAGTGGCAGATGATACAGAGGATGCCATGCGTTTTCGCATTGCCACCACGCAGTCAGATATCGACTTTGAGCGTGAGAAATCCGCCAGAGAAGATACCAAAGAGGGCATTCCCATCAGGCAGTTTTCCGATGCCTATCTGGAGACACTTGCGGTCTATCGAAAGCAGATTAAGGTTGTAGCACAATTTATCAATGCAACAAAGGATTAGGTTGTAAAAAAGGGGCTTGAGCTAAATATACCTTATAAGTACACATGGAGCTGCTATGAAGGCGGCGAAAAACCTTGTGGAAAGTGTGGAACATGTATAGATAGAGCCAGAGCATTTGAGTTAAACGGAATTAATGATCCAGCTATGGAATAAAAAGGAGAAAATTATGACTGGGAGAAGTAAAGAAGAAACAGCAGATATAACATTATTGGGAAATTAATAGATAAAAAAATTACGCCGATAAATCCTGATTTATCGGCGTTTTACAGTTACTCAAATAAGTGTCTAAATAGGTCTTTAATTTCGTCTGGGAAATCCTTGAAATCATCTTCTTTTACTTAAAAATTGCTTGTTACAGTAGTAAAGTACACATTTTAACCACTTCGCTAAATTGCAGTTTAACGAAGTGGTTACTACATGACAAATAATAATTAATAATATCCCCCAGACATAACTAATCCTAGTCATATCTGGGTAGATACTCAATCATACATAACTATACAATTATGTCAACATGCATGTCAGCCGCCTCAAAACCTTTCTTAAGCTTTCGGGTAACTTTCTTAATTTCAGTACTGTATTCTTTCTTGTGGTTATCTTTTTCAGATGTTTTCTCAGATGCTTTTGTATCCACGGTATCCGTATTTTCAATATCAGAAACCTGATTATTATTATCATCAGTTACATTATCTGCTTTATCCTGTGTATTATCAGAAGCGTCAGTAATCTCAGTATTATCAGCCTTGTCACTATCTGTTATTTCATCAGATATCTCATTATCTGCTGCATCCTGTTCTTTCTTTTCTTCATCAGTCGGCAGGCATTGATACTCTGCGGATTTGACAAACTCAAGATGTGCAGCCTCAATGTTGTTAGTCTTTGCAAGTATTTCCTGGGCTTTTGCTAACTTGGCGCTCTTAGGAATTGCTGGATCATTAACAACACTGCTTAATGAGCTTTCAAGTTCTCCAAGCTTCTGCAGCTTTACACGGTCAACCTCTTCCTTAGTCTTGCACTGTCTGAGTTTTTCCTTGTAGCTTTCTTTTTCTTCTTTAGTTTCCCGATATTTCTTTAAAGCAGCAGGATCATTCTTTTCAAGATAAGATATCTCCTCAGGTGAAAGACTCCCACCTGACATAATCTTATTATCAATTTTCTGGCGCTTTTCAGCTTCACGATTATGTTCTAACTGATCCTGAAAATCTGCAATCATAAACTGCTCGGATGTCCATGTAGAACGCTCGTTTAACTCCTGCTTAGATAAAACATTACCAGATTCCTTTTTCTGCAGCCACTTGTTGTTAAGCATCTGCAGTTGTACAGTACTTGCTATTGTTCCTGATAATATCATTAGGCACACCTCCTGACATTATACAGAAAAATCAACATTCTGACCCACATTCTTCTCCTGTGGAGTTCTTACTGTATCACTTAAGAAAAGCTGTTCCTGATTCTTTATCTTTTCAAGAAGCTCCTCTATTGATGAAGCTGTCACTGTTACAGTCTCCGTATCGTCAGTATCATCGACATCTCCGGTTTCTTTTCGTTTCTTTTCCAGCCGCTCCTGATTCTTTTTCTTTTCAGCCTTCTTTTCTGCTGCTTTCTTAGCTTCTTTCTTCTCTGCAGCCTTTTTCTCAATACGCTCTTTCTGTGCAGCACTTGACTTTTCAAGCACAGCAAAATATGATGCTGTACCATTATCATTAACCTGCATTCCGAAGCCCTTTACATTAGCCCCTGTTGCTGAAAGACTGCTTGCAAGCTGTGAAATTCCACTAGCAGCATTTGCAATAATCCCCTCATACTGCTTTCTGTAATTCTCATCAGAAGCCATTCTTTCAATCTTATCCTCATCAATAAGAACAACCATATTATTAGAATTAGCATAACCTGCAGCATTAGCCTTGGCATTCTCTTTCTGATCCTCACTGACAAGAATAAAGTTCATATTAGAGTACTTTTTCTTTAATTGTTCATAATATTTACTTGCTTTCTCACTTAACTGGGGATTGCCGATAGTCTGACCACTGACTTTCTTCTTTCCGCTTGTCTCATCGGTCTTAGTTGTCTCTGACTTAGAATAAACAGCCGCTGTATCTGCATACGAACCGGCTATATGGGAAAAATTCCCTGAAGATACACTACTCATAATTCATTCCTCCTTGAATGTAAATGTATTTGATAAAGTCTTCCTTGACCTTTCTTAGTATTATATCGGCACATTTATAAAAAAAATAATCGTATCACATAAAAAATGATACGATTACTTTCATTCTAATTATTCTTTTTCTTCTCTCTTCTTATAAAAAGACAGACACATATAACAACAAAAACAACAGTTGC
>CAKREY010000007.1:0-103485 GCA_934318045.1 uncultured Lachnospiraceae bacterium | reverse complement strand
TTGTATCAAATCCTTGAAAATATCTTAAAGAAATTTTCAGGGTTCACATGTTATTAATTTGTCAAAGGTTCTTTGTTTGCCGCTCTTAGCGACAACTTCTATAGGATATCACTTTGTTTCGACTTTGTCAAGAACTTTTTTTAATTTCTTTTGACTTTTTCGATTCCATACTGTGATGTCGAATAGTGTTTTTTGCTGTCTTATCAGCGACAGCTTGCTTATAATAACACTCTGATTTTAGAAAGTCAACCCCCTTTTTTTATTTTTGTATTTCCGCCTCTGTATATTATTGTCGGAAGCCAACTCCCCGACCTGCATTTTTAGAATATTCTGGTAATCATTTTTTTCGCAACATCCTGCAACGGATTATGATTATCAATCATTGTTAAAACAACATTCTTCTGAATCTCATTTTCCAGGAAAGTTCCCACTCCCGTTCCTGTCAGATAATGAATGATTACAAATGCAATCCATACATATATCAAAGCCTGCATTCCTCCGAAAGCGGCTCCGGCAACTCTGTTTGCCCCGCCAAGCGAGGCCGCACGCAATGCGAGCGACATCAGCAGATAAAGTCCAAAGAAGATCAAAGTTATAACCACAAACGAAATCACATATACAACTGCACGTACAATCATTTTTGCCAGGCAGCCAGCTACGTATTCGTAAAACATCTGTGCCGGGTATCCATTTGTATTTTGAGCTGTCTGGTTGATCAGATTTTGTCTGACATCTTCCGGCATTGAAAGCTGATTTAACATATCGGATTGCTGTCCTGTACTAAGCTGGGTATCCAATGCTGCATTGATCATGTCATCCGTCACCGGTATCCCATATTGTCCCACGGAAGCATCCAATTCTTTTTTTATCTGCTGTCTTGCAGCGTTTTCGATCTGCGTAGCAATTGATGCCTGCAGATTATCATCAAACGATGTATATGTGATTACCCAATTTGCAATCAAAGGTGCCAGGACATAAGACAGAACAACAGAGAGGACTGTCATCAGCAGCTTAAATGCTGATTTTAAAAAGCCTCTCTGAAATCCTATAAACACACCACTAAAAATTGCAAGTACTACAACAAATACCATTTCCTTTTTCCTTCATGTCTTTTATTTTACTTCTTCTGCGTCCGTCGCAGTTGCAGCATTTCCACCCGTAGCATCTTCTGGCTCATCTGTTTTCAAATCCTCGCGGTTTTCCTCTCTATTTGTTGTATTAGAGCTTGTATATTTCAATCGGATTATCTGTGTCTCATTTTCGTATACAACAATATATTCCCGCTTATTTCCTGTCGGAACGACACTCCGAATTCGAGATTCCAAAGTGCCCTGAAATTTCACAGATCCATTTTTCCGAAATATAATGCAGTTTTTTCCACCACTCAGAATAATTTCTGTATCGCTGGCGAAAATATTATCATAGTCAAAATCAATCTCCTTTTGAAATATCTTTTTCCCCTTCGAATTAAATGCAGAAATTGTATACAGATGCGCGGTTCCTTCTTTATTCTTTTGCACGATTCCGATATAGTCCTCCCCATAAAAAACGCTTCGTATCTCATCATCCAGTGAGATTCGCTTCTTTAATGATGGCTTTTCTTTCATGGCGTATAGTTCAATCGTTTTTGTGCCAAATGCAGCAATCATATCATTGTTGATATATTGCACTTTCGGAAACACCTCATCATCAAATGTATATGTTCCGACGATACGGTCTGCATTACTGTTTTGTCCGACCTCACCAAAATTGTATGCTGTCAAATTGCTTTCCATTGTACTACTGCCAACCTTCATATAACTCGTAAAAAGTTTCTCCCCATTATTGGATACAGAAATATCCAGCGGATATCCGCTTTTATCAATAGATGCCTGTATCTCATAAATAATCTCGCCTTTTCGATTATACAGGTTGATATAATTTGTTTTTTCGCTTTCCAAAACAACACAAAAAACGCCCTGATCACCTACATCCACATCGCTGATCGGATATGGCATAGTTTGGCTGCTTACTTCTCCTTCCGTATTAAATACACATACGGTATTACCATTCTGATCAGCCACAACCGCATAATCGCCACTCGATACAGCAACCGGGACCTTCATATTGATTCCGGTTGTCCACACAGTCTCTCCTTTTTTATTTATATAGGAAACACCATCCGGCGTATATTTCAGCAGATTATCGCTAAACCGGATATAATTTGCCGTATTTGCATAATCCGTCTGATTGCAGTCGATCACTTTATATCCTTTATATTCCCAGCTTCTACCAAACATATAAATAACAGCGGCAATCACCAGACAGACAAGAACGCCGATTCCCACCAGGCGTTTCTTTGACTGTTCCTGTTTTTGCAATTCTTCATTGCGTTCCCCTGCCTCTTTGGATCCGTCAAAATTAATCACATTATCTTTTGTTGTTTTCTCTTGCTTCATTTTCTTATCCTCATACTAAAAGCCAAACCGGATGGTTGGCTTATTTTTCTTTTTCCGATAATCCATTTGAGTATAGCATAACTACGGAATGTTTGGTAGGAGTATTTTTTGTCCCACAAAAATATTGTCCTCGATTCCAATCTTATTTATTTCTGCAATTTTTGATGCAACCTCTGCATCTCCATAAATAGAAAATGCGATTGAACTAAGAGAATCCCCTTCTTTTATTATGTAATATTCATCATTGCGACTTGCCATTGCATCTGTGGATTGCTCCGCAGATGCACCTGTTCCATCTGCAATTTTACCTTCCGGTTCCGGTTCTTCCTCCGAACGGTTTTCATTCCATGTTGCAGTTGTTGATTCTTCAGAAGTTCCTGCATCCGTATCGCTTGCTGCCGGGGCCTGCGTCGTCGCCATTGCTTCCACATAATCAGGGTCGAATGTCCCCTCTTCGGCTGTCACTTCAAGACGGTTAATCGAAACTTCCATCTCCTTCATCTTGTCATAATTACTTACAATAGTGATTCCCATTGCCAGGAGTGCGAGTACGACAAAAGAACTTGCAATATACACAAATCCAGCTCCGCCATCTTTGTGTTCTTGCTGATTCTGGTTCTTTTTTCGGAACTGTCGGATGATTTCCTCATCTTTGCGCTGGATTTCCGACTGCTCCAAGGGGGCATCTCCCTTTTGCTTCATAATATAATTTTGCATTGCTTCGTTTTTTTCATAAAATATGTAATATCCATTCTGTTTCACCAGTTGTCCATGCTCATACATATAAAATGCATCTTCAGCTTCCAACGAATCTGTAACAAAAAGGACTTTATCTTTCCCCGGGAAATTATCCACATGCATTTTCTCAATTTTATCATTAATTGCTGTTGAGAATCCCATCCGTGACAAAAACCATCCCACGACAGATAATTGCGGAAAAAATTGTTTTGCCTGATCATAAATTGCAGTCCATGCATCCTGCGTAAATGCGCTTTCGTCCATATCAAATTCAATATTTTGCGCATCTACAGCGCCATATATAAATATAACATTTCCAACATCCGCTTTTTTACATTCTCCCAGCAGAATCGCGCCTCTTGCCTGCGTGCTTCCCGGCCTAGCAATATAATTCAGATATGTCACAACGTAATCTTCTATGTAGATTCTTCTGTGTCCATCCGGCGATCCGATCTGTCGTATATTCTTTGGCAGACGCAGATTTACACTCACTTCATGCTGCATTTTTTCTTCTGAGTCTTTGCTGTCTTTTTCCTTATCATAAATTACTTCAATCATGTCACGCTACGCCTCCATATTTTGTTTTGATGAATATACCACGTTCCATACTATATATTCTTCGAAACCTGTCGGCTGGGACATGCTTTCCACCGCAACTTATCTCAACAACTCATCTTCTGCGACAGGAAAGGAAATTGTGTGCAGATTTGTTTATTTTTATAACAACATGTTAATACTTTCTGCATAAAGTATAAAAAGGAGCAAATGCGGTCAGGGGAAAACCATGAAAGAACAAACCAAATCTAAAAACGGAATCCGATACTTTGATGTTTCACGCGGCGAAGCTCACATCGAACTTGGAAAATGTCTACTTCACCGTTTGCAGGAGATTGACCTAGATAACTGTACTCCCATTATCCTCTGTATCGGTACAGACCGTGCCACCGGTGATTGTCTCGGTCCACTGGTTGGAGAAAATCTGATGCATTTCAGTGACGCCTTCCAGGTAATAGGATGCCTGTCTGCACCCGTTCACGCATTAAATCTTGCAGATGCGCTTTATGACATCGAATACCATTACAGCAATCCTTTTGTCATTGCAATCGATGCTTCTCTCGGTTCAAGTTCGCATGTCGGACTGATCACGATTGCAGATGGCCCACTGCTCCCGGGAAAGGGTGTAAAGAAAAAATTGCCGGCAATCGGTGATATATCGATTACCGGCATTGTAAATGTCTCTGGTGGTCATCCAGGGCTTTTGCAATCCACGCGCCTTTATACGGTCATGCAGCTGGCAGACTGCATCACAAATGCGCTCAAATATTCAATTCGCTCTCTGGATCATTTTTGACCTTTGTAGACTGCAATCGCTTCGGAGACAGTATCCGCCTGGCCTTCCTGCATAATCCGGATCAATTCTTCCAGTCGGTCCTGGCGGCATAGATCCTCTCCCAGAATTGCACCATATTTGTTGGCCACAAGCAACGTCTGGTCAGAAAACCGCTTTTCCTCATCCGCGGCTTCTTTCTCCAGAGATTCTTTTTCTTCTTTCAACGACTCAAGTGCTGGCATCCTCCGTCCATGAATTTCTTCCGTGATCATATCTCTCGTTTCCTCTTCAAATGTACGGAGTGCCTCTTGTTTTTCTTTTCCAATCTCATCTGCCTCAGCGTCAAGATTCTTTATTTTCTCATCGTATGCATCTAGGTTGTACTGGCTTTCATCATTATCTTTGTTGATTGAATGCCGGATTGCAGCTGCCTGCTTGTGATTTGCAATCATTTTATCCCGGATGCTTCTCGCCTGTCTCATCACATCTGGATGTTTCAGCTTTGTGTTCATATATATCACAAAGTAAATGATCAGAAGTATTACAAACGAAACCGCAGCGATAAGCACGCACCAGAACGGCATATTCACATCTTTTTTCTCATCAAGCACAAACTGTTTGATCAGAAATGTCACCAAGCCGGGAATCCCGGCAAAGCCAATCAAAAATGCAAGAAGTTTTGTGCCAACTTCCTTGATATTTCTGGCATAAAATAAAGAAAAAAATAATTTTTTTCCACAGAAAGAAGGCATATTGTGTTTTCGAAGCAACGTCTGCATCTCAACCTTCAGATCCTTATCGCTTTGACGAAGATCTTTAGTCTCTTCGTGATACCGCTTATCCATGCGTTCTTCTTTCTTTTTATCTCTTTTATTTGCCACTTTTTTCCTACGGGACCGGTTATCATCCAACCTGTCATCATACGTCGCCTGTATCTCCTGCCGGCGTTTCTTGATTGTCGAAGATATCTCGTCCGCAATCGACTTCTCTTCGGAAGCAATCGATTTAGACAGCTTCTTACTTTGCTGCTTCATCCGGTCAACACTTTCTGCAAGTTCATCCCGTTTTATCACATCATCACGAGCCGCCTCAATATAATCCTGTTTCTCATTAAATGTATTTTCTGCCATATTTTCCCCTTTACACACTCTCAGATATAGAAAAAGCGATAATTGTCACCAATCACCGCTGATTCATATATTCTTCCAATCGTTCCTTATCTACCTTTATACGGTTATCCATCGTTTTCATAATATCGACAATCTGATAACGCCGATATACACCATTATTTCCAAGATCGTAAATCTTATTCGTAGAAAATCCAAGCACAACCGGGCGCAGAATATTCTGCGGATTCTCAGAGATAACCAGTCCTTTCTCACGATTTGTAAGTTCAATACAGACACCCGGTGTCAGGATATTAATACTCTTGATCAACGCTCCGACTATCTCCTCATCGAACTCATCCTTGTTCAACAACAGATACTTAATCGCCGCAATCTCTGATATCGCCTCAATGCTAAGCTTCATACAAGTCATCGTATCAAACAGATTTGCTACCTTTAAAATCTTTGTACTTTTCAGAATCTTTTCCTGGTTCACGGTGTTGTTTCCACCATATTCCAAGCGGTGAATCTGCGCAACAATCCTGCGGACACCACTGTCGATTCCTATCTCCGGGCGCAACAATCCCAATCCGTCATTTTGTATCTTCTTTACGATAATCAGATCATTTGTATCATAATCATCATACTTTTCACGCACTTTGTTCGGCAGAAGAAGCTTCCCGATATCATGCAGCAATGCTGCCAATACCAGTTCCTCCTGTTCCGTCGGTGTGTAATACGCCTGCGCCGAAATCAGTGCACATAAAATCGCTGTATTGATCACATGCTTATATACATAATCTGTCGTACTGCGCAGATTCTGTGTAAATGTAATCTTGTGATCCAGTCTTCCGTAATTGGTAATAATCGCATTTGCCAGGCGCTTCAGATTCACCGGTTCCTTGCCCGCAATAATGTTGTCAAGTTCTTCCCGGATGCTGAACACCGCCATCGTCTGGAAACGCTCAAAATCGAGGTCCTCCTCTGACATCGGCGGCACAGGTTCTGCCGGCTCCAATATATAGAGTCCCAGGAGGCCAAAATTCTTTACACTCTCGATACCCTGAAGTGTCAGTCTTGTGTTGCGTTCATACAACAGCACACCCGTCTTGTTATAGATCGGTTTTGCCAGACGCATGCCATATTTCAAGTCTTCCGACTTCACAAATATCATAGTGTTACTCCTCCTGCTCATTTTCTACACTTCTATCTGTGCATGTTGTCAACTGTGTTATCGGCACAATACAACACGACATTTAGATTATTTTAGCACAATCTGTCAGATAAAACAAGAAAAATCACATGTTATATTTGTCCGGTTTTCTATTTGTTCATATGATGTGAACGGTTCAGGGCACTGATCAAAGCATATGCGGATGCATCAATAATATCGGACTTGATACCTGCGCCCCAGACAATACCATTTACGCCTTCCACTTCCAGTCCGACATACGCACACGCCTGTGAATCCGAACCTACCTGCAATGCATGCTCTTCGTATGTAACAAGCGCAAACTTGATATCAAAATGTTTCATAATTGCGTTGCTGATTGCATCGAGACGTCCATTTCCCTGTCCATGGTATATCTTCTTCTCGCCATTTACGAGAATTGTAAGCTCTGCCTGAATACCGTCGATCTGCTTGAAATGACACTCCACAAGCTTGACTGTATCCTCACGGTTCACGTATTCATTCTGGAAGATATCCAGTACTTCCTTCGGTGAAAGTTCCTTATGCTTATGATCCGATACACCCTTGACTGTATATCCAAGATCCTCGCGCATCTTCGGCGGCAGGTTAAATCCATACTTCTGCTCGAGCAAAAATCCGATACCACCCTTTCCGGACTGGCTGTTGATCCGGATGACATCGCCATCGTATTTTCTTCCGACATCCTCCGGATTTAATGGCAGATACGGAACCGTCCACATACCATCCGGATCATTTTCCCGATATTTCATGCCCTTGGCGATTGCATCCTGATGAGAACCGGAGAACGCTGCAAATACCAGTTGTCCTGTGTATGGCGAACGCTCGTATACGTGCATTCTCGTCAGTCTCTCATAAACCTCTGTCAGATGTGGAATATCAGACAGATCCAGCTTCGGATCCACGCCGTGTGTAAACATATTCATGGCAAGCGTGATGATATCAACGTTACCGGTACGCTCTCCATTTCCAAACAAAGTTCCTTCAATACGGTCTGCACCCGCTAAGATACCAAGCTCTGCATCTGCAACGCCACAACCACGGTCATTATGCGGATGAAGAGACAGAATTACATTCTCGCGGTCATGCAGGTTTTTGCTCATGTACTCGATCTGACTTGCGTAAACATGTGGCAATGACATCTCAACGGTTGCAGGAAGGTTGATGATCACCTTACGCTCCGGTGTCGGTTTCCAGATATCAATGACAGCGTTACATACTTCCAACGCGTAATCGACTTCGGTTCCGGTAAAGCTCTCCGGCGAGTACTCAAACTGATGATTTACACCGTACTGGTCTGCCATATCATTTAACAGTTTTGCACCGTCGGTTGCGATCTTCAGAATCTCTTCCTTGGACTTCTTGAATACCTGTGTTCTCTGTGCATAAGATGTTGAATTGTACAGATGCACAACGACATTTTTTGCACCCTGAATCGCCTCAAATGTTTTCTTGATAATATGCTCTCTCGCCTGAGTCAAAACCTGAATCGTCACATCATCCGGTATCAGATTCTCCTCAATCAATGTACGGCAGAACTTGTATTCTGTCTCAGATGCTGCAGGGAAACCAACCTCGATTTCCTTGAAACCTACACGTACTAATTCTTTGAAAAATTCAAGCTTCTCATCCAGACTCATCGGAATAATCAGCGCCTGATTACCATCACGCAGATCTACGCTGCACCATGCAGGTGCCTTTTCGATATACTCTTTGTTTACCCAGTCTGTACTCTGTACCGGCGGCATGTAATAGCCACGCTTGTAATGCTCAAAATTCTTCATCTTTCTACCTCCATACATAAAAAAATAAACCTGTGCCTCTAACAACTACTTAGAGACGCAAGTTTCATCATTCTAACCTCTTACGCGGTACCACTCTAATTCATACATATCGTATGCTCTCACAGATACAAAGATGCATGCATCCTATATCTTCCCGCTATAACGGTCAGGCTCCGTCCGGATCTACTTATGTCAAACCGCTTCGTCTCACATCTGTTCAATCGGCTGCTCCAAGGCGAGTTCAAAATCTTCGGATTATCGTTTCACACCAGCCAACGACTCTCTGAAATCCTTTGGATTTCTACTATTCCTCTTCTCTGCATTTACATGATTTACATTATCACAGATTCTTTTTGCGGTCAACTATCTTTTTCTAAAATATGTAAAATATTGGCATCTGCATTTTATTTCCTATTTTTAGTAGAAAATCCATGTGGTATTCTTTGTAGAGTTGTGATAATCTAGTTATATCGCGAGAATATGCGCGACACCAACAGCAGAATTTAAACAACAGAGGAAATCACTATGCCACCAATTCGAAATGACTGGGCTAAAGTTTTAGCCCCAGAATATGAAAAACCATATTACAAAAAATTATTTGATTTTGTCGGGAAAGAATACAGCACCCAAACCGTATATCCACCCGGAGATGATATCTTCAATGCATTTCATCTGACACCGTTAAAGGATGTAAAATGTGTCATCATCGGTCAGGATCCTTATCACGGTCCCGGACAGGCACACGGACTTTCTTTCTCGGTAAAGCCGGGCGTAGATATCCCGCCATCACTGGTCAATATCTACAAAGAATTGCACGATGATGTCGGCTGCTATATTCCAAACAACGGGTATCTTGTCAAATGGGCCGAGCAGGGGGTTTTGCTCTTAAATGCAGTTTTGACTGTACGTGCCCATCAGGCTGCCTCCCATCAGGGAATGGGCTGGGAAGAATTTACGGATGCTGCAATCCGTGCTGTCAACAAACAAAACCAGCCAATCGTGTTTTTGTTGTGGGGAAGCTTTGCACAGAAAAAAGCTGCCATGCTGGATAACCCAAATCACCTGATTCTGACTGCACCGCATCCGTCCCCACTATCTGCTTATCGCGGTTTTTTCGGTTGTAAGCATTTCAGTCAGGCAAATGATTTTTTAAAAAAGCATGGCGTGGAACCGATTGACTGGCAGATTGAGAATATATAGCTGCAGCTATTTGCAGATACACATGTATTTATGCATGTAATAACAGAAATTATTTTGACCGAACGGAGATATAAATATGGAATTATATATTGTACGACACGGAGAAACCTTATGGAACCGCGAAAAACGTCTGCAAGGACGTGAGGATATCGAATTAAGTGAAAAAGGCCGCGAGGTTGCACGACTGACTGGCGAGGCATTGATGAATACACGGATTGACAAGATTTTTTCCAGTCCGTTAAAACGCGCTTACGAAACTGCTTGTCTGATCCGCAACGGACGGGACATCGAGATTGAAACGGATGACCGGCTGCGAGAATTATCGTTCGGACATTTTGAAGGTCAGAATTTTTCGGAGCTGATCAAGGACGAATCGCTTACCTTCCGCTACTTCTTCAAGCAGCCGGAATTGTATGTGCCTGCGGACGACGCAGAGACGCTTCCGCACCTGATCGCACGTGCCGGGGATTTTATGCAGGATAAGATCGAACCGCTCGCCACTTCCTGCGAACGTGTGATGATTGTCGCACACGGTGCGCTCAACAAAGGAATCATGTCTTATATTAAGAAACACGAAATCAAGGATTTCTGGTCGGGCGGATTGCAGCAAAACTGCAATGTGATGATCGTCGATTATACCGACGGGAAATATCGGATTGTGGATGAGACGAAGTTATTTTATACACTGCAGGAGTGAAAGTTCAAAGCACACAGCAACCCAAAATCAAGGGACTGCCATCCCCATTACATGGCAGTCCCTTTTTATATTGGATTAAGCCCCAAGAAATTCTTATTTCTCACAATTACATTTCTTCTTATCCACGCATGGAGCCGAACGGTCAAACGCCGGATTGAATGCATAGAAATTTTTCTCATCCAATTTATCCTGCACCAGACGGAGTGCTTCACCAAACCGCTGGAAATGCACTACTTCACGCGCACGCAGGAATTTGATTGGCTCGTAAACATCCGGATAATCCTTACACAACCGGAGGATGTTGTCGTAGGTACTGCGTGCCTTCTGTTCAGCCGCCAGATCCTCGTACAGGTCGGTAATCGTATCCCCCTTGCTTTGGAATTCACAGGCATTAAACGGAATGCCTCCCGCTGCCTGCGGCCAGATACCAATCGTGTGATCGATATAATATTTGTCAAAGCCGGAAGCTTTGATTTCTTCCATAGAAAGATTCTTCGTCAACTGGTAGATGATGGATGCAACAATCTCCAGATGTCCGAGTTCTTCCGTTCCGATATCCGTCAGAGTTGCCTGACACTCTTTGTATGGCATAGCATATCGCTGGGACAGATAACGCATGGATGCGCCCATTTCCCCGTCAGGACCGCCATATTGTGATATGATTGCCTGTGCCAGCTTTGCATTTGTCTCCTTGATGTTCACGGGACATTGAAGTCTCTTTTCATAAATCCACATTTAACAACCACACGCTCCTTCCCAAGGCCATGGACCATCAATCCATGCATTCCAATCGTCGCACGTATCCACATCATAACGGTTGAGCGGACCATACTGCTTTACATAGTCAGATACTGCTTCGCACCGCATCATTTTGAAATGATTGTAGGCATCTATTGCTTCCCGGCAGTCCGGATGTGTATCTAAAAATAAGGTAATATCATCGATCATAAAGGAAACCTGATCGATAAACTGCCGAAGCTCTGCTTTGCACATAGGTTTCATGATCCGTTACCCCCTCTTCCCGCAGAAAATCAGATTTAAAGATGGAAAAGCTGTACCCTGACACAATGCCGTCGCAGGATCATACATTTCCTCCCATTTTTGCATTGGAACATAGCCCATGCCAACCGGCATGTGCCGCATATGTTCATTTGGATCTCCGCATCTGCCGTTATTTCTGCGTGGAATGGATGCACACCCACAATCTGATTTCATCGGCATTTCCTTGCAGCCGCAATCCGGCATGGATGGTTTATCACCGCAGCCGCAATCCGACATGGATGATTGATTACCACAACCACAATCTGGCATGAATGGTTTATCTCCACAACCACAATCCGGTGTGGATGGTTTCCGGCACATCGTATCGCCCGGCATCACACAACGACCGGTACCTGAACACGGATAGCAGCTATTTGCGCCGCGCGGATTCATGCCACGGCCTCTGCCGCAGCCATAATTTCTATAAGAATCCAAACTGGTTACCTCTTACATTCTTTTTGTATACTTCATTGTATGTATTTGTGAGAAAAATGTGAAAACAGGAATATATCTTGCAAAGATTGGACAAACATACTAAAATAACGCTATTATCTTTTATTTCCATATAATGGGGGAACAAAATGGACGATACACATCAGTCAGATAAAAATCAGAAAATGGTATTAAAAAGCATCGCAAAATGGCTGGTTATCTTTGCGCTAATTGCTTTTGTATGCTATAAAAATGAGGATCTGATGCTGGAAGCATTGGAAGAAATCCAGATAACTCCTGTATGGAAACTGGTTGTGTGTCTGCTGCTCGGAAATCTGTATTTCATCGCGGAAGGCTGTATCATCAGTGAAATGACGAACACCTGCGACCATCGTTTATCTGTATGGCAGGGAATCACCTGTGCATACCTGTGTACATTTTTCCGGATTGCAACACTTGGAAGCGGAACCGGAGTCGCACAGCTTTATTATTATAATCTAAATGGCATCCGCGTGAGTACCGCAACCGGCATGTCCCTCGCACAATATACATTCCAGAAAATTACGATTGGTTTATTCGGCGTTGTGTCATTTCTCCTTCTGATTCTGAGCGGGCACAGCGGTATCCGCAAATACGCGTGGTATATGTTTGCCGGAGCTGTTGTGATTTCGTTAATCTGTCTGTTTTTGTTTATATTAACGGTTTCCAAGAAATTCTCCGATCTGATCATGGAGCTGGCTCAAAAGCTTGTGAAACAAAAGAGTCGTCTGTATCCGCTGTTGGATAAAGCACAGGTTTCCATCGACTATCTGCAGGAACAAGGTCGCATTGTATGGAAAGATAAGCGATTGTTTCTGACTGTCGTCGGTTTGGATTTCTTCAAATTCGCATGCTGGTATGCAATTCCGGGAATTTTCTTTGCCGGAAGTTATTCTGTCACAGTAGCAACCTGTCTGGGACTGACCGCTGTCTGCAACATGGTTGGCTGCGTCATGCTGGCACCATCCGGTGTCGGTACGCTTGACTTTGTATTCGCGTTGTTCTTCGCCTGTGTCATTCCGGACGGCGATGCCGTAGCAGCCGCACTTGTAATCTACCGGTTATTCACATGGATCGTACCTTTCGTGATCGGACTGGTTCCGGCACTGGCGGTACGGAAGAGGGATGAGAAGTAAAATGCAGCTATTTCTCATTCTTCTTCCGCCGGATTACCATATTGACAACGCCTAAACCACTGAGAAGAAGCAAGAACATCATCCCAATCACATCGCAATACCAGTATTCAATAAAAGTATAATTTTTTTCATTGAAAAAGGCAAGAAATTATTATATTGTAAACAAAAGCAAAATGATAACAAATATTTCTTCACAATTATAAACTCTTTCCTATTTGAATCGCGGTAGGGGTGGTTGCAAGTCCACCCTGACCCGTTTCTTTTATGTTCGGAGACATTTCATTTCCGATTCTACGCATCGCGTCAATCACTTCATCCACTGGAATCGCACTCTTAATCCCTGCCAAAGACAACTGTGCCGCGCTTACTGCATTGACAGCTCCGGCAACATTCCGTTTCACACAAGGCACTTCGACCAATCCACAGACCGGATCACACGCAAGTCCAAGCATATTTTTAAGCGCCAGTGCGGCCGCATTTGCAATCATCTCGTTCGTGCCTCCCTGCAGGAAGCATAGCCCTGCCGCTGCCATCGCAGATGCAGAACCGATCTCCGCCTGGCAACCGCCGGACGCGCCGGCGATTGAAGCATTTTCCGCAATCACAGCACCTACCCCTGCGGAAATAAACATCGCAGCCACCATCTGTTCTTCCGTACACGCAAGCTTCTCCTGCGCCGTCAGGAACACCGCCGGAATCACGCCGCACGAACCTGCGGTCGGTGCCGCAACGATTCTTCGCATGCACGCATTTCCTTCTGCCATCTTGATTGCCTTCTCCATCACCAGACCTAAGAAGTCGCCACAGAGATTCTTCCCTGCTTCGTTATATGCGCGAAGTTTCTCGCCATCGCCGCCGACCAGACCGGATGCTGACGTAAGCTTCGCATCGTAGGTTGCATCCGCATGGCGCATCGCCTCATACATGCTCTGCATCTTCGCATAGGAAGCTTCCTGCGTCACGGCGCGTTCTTCCATATCCGCGCGTTCGATCACCTGCGCAAACGTCATCTGTTCTTTCTCGCACAGCTCCAATATATCCTGAATCGAATGATACGTTATCATCTTGCAGTTCCTCCCTTATCCATAGCTTCCGTATCGTGTCCGAGATACGTGACCTTCTTCACACCCTCGACCTTCTTCAGCCAGTCAATGCCCTCCTTCGGAATCTCCTGATCGCATTCCACAACCATAACCGCCTCTCCACCACGGCTGGAACGGTACAACTGCATGTAAGCAATGTTCACGCCTTCATGTGAAAGCATCGACGTTACCTCCGCCACGTGTCCCGGCTGATCCTGATTGTGTACGACAAGCGTCGGATAATCACCGGAGAAATTCGTCTCGATTCCATCGATCTCGGCAATGTTGATCCGGGAACCGCCCAGCGACTGCCCGATGATCTCCAGGCTCCTGCCATCCTGCCCCTGCAGAAAAAGCTGCGCCGTGTTCGGGTGTGCTTCCTTTAACTGTGCCTCTCCGAATTCGATGTGCATGCCCTGTTCTTCGGCAAGCGTAAGCGCCTGCGGAATCCGTGCATCGTCCGGCTGCATCCCAAGCAACCCAGCCACAAGCGCCTTCCGTGTGCCATGTCCTTTTCCGGTCGTCAGAAAACTTCCATATAGCAAAATCCGTGCGGAGACCGGCTGTTCGCCCAGCAGCTTCCGGCTGATATATCCTATTTTAACAGCACCTGCGGTATGGGAACTCGACGGTCCGACCATCACAGGTCCTACGACATCAAATATATTCATTGCTTCACTCTCTTTCTTCTGTATTATGAGATTTCTGCCTTCAAATTATGTCAAACATACAATACAAACTAAAAAAAATCAACCGGAAACGTCTGGTCTTTTCATTCACAGTTTTTCCGGTTGATTCACTTAATTTTTGTTATTTTATTTTGTATTTTGCGATAAGTTTTTATTATTCAAATTGCGCTGACGCTGTATCATTTGATTTTCCTTGCGCCGGAGCATTGCCCGGATGCGCGCAAGCAGCTCACCCATCGCAAATGGCTTCGGGAGATAATCGTCGGCTCCCATATCCAGCCCTGCAATCCGGTCTTCAACCTCTGCCTTTGCCATCAGCAGCAACACGGGGGTCCGGTCACCGCGATTCCTCCTTTTCTCCTAAAAAAGGGTACAAAAAAATCGGTGCGACGGGATTCGAACCCACGACCTCTGCGTCCCGAACGCAGCGCTCTACCAAGCTGAGCCACGCACCGATAAAATTGGAAATCAATCCAACATTTGACATGATAACACAGATGGCAAAAAAAATCAATTCATAATTCCATATAAATTACAATTTTTCGTCTTTCTGTTTCATTCTACCAGCCATCAATATGGTCTCTCTGAATTGCCGCGAACATCCGGCTTTTCGCCTTCGGAAATTCTTCTTCCATCCGCGCTAACATCTGCTTGGCGGCCTCCCGCTTCGTCGCACCATCCACCGGACACAAGTTCTTTACCACCGGCAGTTGATACTTCCGCATAAATCCACGCACCTCTGCCTCGGTCACATACGCGAGCGGTCGGATCAGGTCAAGTTCCGTGCCATCAAGATGTGTCACCGGCGAAAATGTATGCACCCGTCCTTCTAACACCTGCGACATCAGAAATGTCTCCACAACATCGTCCTTGTGATGCGCATATGCAATCTTATTACATCCCTGCCGCAATGCAGCTTCATTAAATGCACCTTTCCGCATCTTCGCACAGAGCGGACACATCCGTTTCTCCTGCCGTTCCATCAGAATCGGGAATATCTGCGTCCGGATGATCTCATACGGAACATTCAGCGACTCACACAGTTCTCGCACCTTAGAGAAGTCCATTCCCTGCGCCTGCCGATTCGCTTCCGTATCAGCCCCGGCATCAGCATAGTTTCCCTCTGTTCGTTTCATATATTCCCCTACGCCTGTGTCGACCGTGATCGCTACAACGTCATAGTTCTTTGGATAAAATTTTCGCATTCCAGCCAGTGCATACAGGAGTGTCAGGCTGTCCTTTCCACCTGAAATACCGATTGCAATCTTATCGCCCTCTTCAATCATCTCGTAAGCATCTACTGCCTGCCGCACCTTGCTGTATAATTTCTGTAATTCCATACCTGTTCCAGCTTTTATTATTTCTTTGCCTTTCCTATGCCATATCCAGAATCAGCAGATTCATCTCCGACAATTCCAGCAATTCCTGATAACGCTTCTTTACTTCCTTCATTCTACGGCTGTTCTCCTCATAACTCTTCTGATTCAGGAAGCGCGAGCTTTCCTCCATCTGCAGATCATGAATCTGACTCTCCAGTAGACGAATCTGACTTTGCAGCCGCGCATGTGTCTCCACCGGAATCTCTGTGCCAAATAGCTTCTTCCGTAGCTTCTTTGTCATATTATACACACAAAAACCAAGCACCGTAAATGCAATTTCGAATCCAGCCAGACTTGTCACAAGCCGGAACCACGCATTCCATGCCTGCATGAAAAACACATCCACCAGACCGACTGTTACAAGCAGGGACAATATCACTGCCAGCGGCGTGTCGATCCAAAGTACAAACCCCAATCGTCTCCGGCTGTATTTCTGATCGACCTGCCGGTCCTCGAATTCCAGCTTCGACAGGGTAAACTGCAGCCTTCCGATATCCTCATGCAGCACATTTGTCATGCCCGTCTGATCCGGACACGCCAGAAGCTTTTCCTCCAGTTCCGCCTGTTCCTGCTCATTTGCATTCATTTCCTGCTGCAGGGCCTGAAGTTCTGCTTTTAATTGTGCCTGCTGCTCGCCCCATGCCTCCGCAACCTGCGTCGGCGTGTATGTAGAGAACGCATGATTTCCCGTCAGTTCCTGCAGGCATTCTAACATCCCTTCGGCATATTTCTTCTTAGCCATCTGCGCCTGCTCCGTCTGCTTCCGGTCAAATTCCTGTAGTCTTGTACCAAATGCATTCTCTCTGTTCAGATCCTGTAACAGTTCATAATCAATCGATGACGCTTCTTCCTTCTTCTCTTCGAATCTCCGCATCGCAATCGGCACAAATTTCACGCTCGTCAGCTGCTTGTCGATATATCCATAGAGGAATCCGTGCTCGCCCGTTTCGTCCTCGCTGATCGGTTCTAAGCTTCCCGGATAATACACATGCTGCTTCTCAAACGCCTGATACTGATGCTTATGTCCAAGCCCGATATAGCCGAAATTCTTTCCTCCGAAATCTTCAACCTCAAACGGACATACCTTCGCACTTCCGCCATGCCCAAGGAAAATATTGATTGCCCGGAGATTTCTGGCATACACGCCATCAAAATCATTTCGTGCATTCTGTGGGCTGTACTGGCAGATTCCGTAGATATCGACATTGTATTTTGCAAAATGCAGACTATCCGCGATGCCTTCCGCACAGGAATTGCGCTCCGCGCGTTCCCCCGCCGGCACACGGTTATGGAAGTCCTCACAGTTAAGCAGATACATCCGTGATACAAATTCATAGTTCCAAAGAACACTGTCTCTGGCCAGAAAGTCGCACTCGCCCGTGACATACAGGATATCGGTCTTCGGCAACCGTGCCAGTTGCGTGTCAACAAACATGACATCTTCCTTCGTTGGCACATGGTCAAACAGATCTCCGGTAATAAAGATCATATCCACCGGATGCAGTTCCATATAATCAATAAAATTCAAGAATCCATCATACAGATATGGTGTTTCTCTTCTCGCCCCAAGATGAACGTCTGCAATATGTGCAAATTTCATGGTAATTTCTCCTTGTATAACATAACACCTATTTTTATTCATTTCTGAATCCAATCTAAGAGTATAGCATATTTTATCATTCTGATCTCGGTTATTTTATACATTATTGCCATGACACACATTGTACATTATCCAGATGTATTGCATTGTCTTACATTGTAGTGCATTGTTTTACATGGCGTTTTGTAGTATAATTTATTTTAAGTACGGGAACTATTATCACAGTTTTCCCATATGGTCACAACAAGATTAAAAAAATATAAACAGGACATTATTATATGGAAAAACACGCTTTATTGATTGCGAATTCCGCATCTATGATTGACCATTTTAATAAAGATAACATCCGGATCTTACAGGATATGGGATACACGATCTCGGTTGCAGCGAATTTTCAGGAAGGAAATTCGAGTACCGCGGAGCGCATCCATGCCTTTGCAAGTGAGCTTGCTGCACAGGATATCGAAATCATCGATCTGCCGATTCCGCGAAAGGTGACAGAACTTGGGAAAGCTTTTCGATCCATCCGGATCCTAAAGCGGTACATGCAAAATCACCCTTGTCAGATCGTGCATACACAGACTCCGTTTGGCGGTGTCGTCGGGCGGATTGCTGCAAAAAAATTCCGAAAAGCAGCCGGCACAAAGGTTATCTACTTTGTACATGGATTTCATTTTTATCACGGTGCCGGTCTCAAGAATTACCTTCTATATTATAACGTGGAAAAATGGCTGTCCCGCATGACGGATTGTCTGATTACCTTAAACCAGGAAGATTACAATGCGGCCAGACGCAAATTTCACCACACAAATGTCCACTATGTGCCGGGCGTTGGCGTAGATACAGATGCGATTGCATCGATCTGTGTCGATAAAGCGGATGTTTGCAAGCGATTTGGGCTTCCTTCTGACAAGAAGATTATCCTGACTGTCGCAGAACTGATTCCACGAAAAAACGTCGAAACAGCAATCCGCGCATTTGCCAGATTCAATCGTGACGATGCAATTTTGGCAATCTGTGGCAAAGGGGCTCTGGAACCCTCACTGAACGCACTGGCGCAGGATCTGCAGGTTAAGGACCGTGTGTTTTTTGCCGGATATCATACAGATGTCCTGGATTTATACCGATGTGCAGATTTGTTCTTATTTACAAGCCTGCAGGAAGGATTGTCGGTTGCCATGATGCAGGCAATGGCTGCCGGGCTTCCAATCATCGCATCGGATATCCGCGGGAACCGGGATCTGCTTGCCGCAGAACCACACACACGTGGCAGACATTATCTGCTGCCTGCAAAATCATCTGAACGCTTTGCAGAAAAAATCAACCAGATTTTAGACGATCCGGCGCTCTCCCGCAAGCTTGGTCAGGAAAACCAGACAATCTGTAAAAAATACTTTGATATTTCTCTCGTGCACAAACTGATGACCGACATCTACACAGATTTATCTGTATGATCAAACCGAATACCGGATTACGATTATTGTAAATCTGCGAAACAATCCGTGACTTAAATTATAAAAGGAGACTATTATGTATACAGTTCAGGTTCTGCTATCTACTTACAATGGCGAAGCTTACTTGAAAGAACAATTAGACAGTATCTTAAATCAGAAAAATGTTGTTGTGAAACTTTTTGTCCGCGACGATGGTTCTTCCGATAGCACCGTGGATATCCTGCGCGCCTACGCCGCGCTCCACGATAACATCCACTATTTATGTGGCGAAAACTGTGGTGTCGTCGCATCCTTTTTCCGCCTGTTTGAGTTGTCCGATCCGGATGTGGATTTCTATGCTCTCTCCGATCAGGACGATGTATGGGACGAAGACAAACTCTCCATCGCCTGTCAGAAACTCGAGCAGATGCGCAAAGCAAAATCTCCAAAGAAAAAGAAAAACGATTCCCAGATCCGTGCTTTTGAGACACCGCTTCTTTATTGCAGCGATGCCTGGAATACCGATGCCGCATTAAATCCGCTCCCGGAATCCATGCAGACAATCGGCCGGGATTTGGTTCCCGATTTCCGAAACGCATTGATTGAGAATATCGCACGTGGCGCAAGCATTGTATTTAATCAGGCGCTTATGTCCTATATCCGGATCAGTATGCCACAGGATATCTATATGCATGACTGGTGGCTCTATCTGGTTGCCTCCTGCTTCGGCGAAGTTTACTACGACAGTGCAGCACATTACAAGTACCGTCAACACACAGGAAACGCCCTCGGCGCTGCCGCTCCATCCGGTTCATCCAAGTTGTTCCGCCGCCTGAAACAGAGCCGCACAAATGGCGGGCATATCTCGAGACAGGCAAAAGCATTTGAACGAATCTACCATGTCCCGGAAGACAAACAACCGTTTTTGAACATCATTACAAAATATCAGGATGTCAAATCCTACCGCAAAATGGGAAAATCCGGAAACTATCTGTTCCGGCAGGACAAAAAAGATAACCGCATCTTCCAACTTATGTTTTATTCTAACCATTTATAATTGACTTCGTTTTCCTTTTCGCTTATAATGTTTTTTGAATTTTTCTAAAGCAAAAAATATAAAAAATAAAAAAATCTACACAGAAAGAGGAATGAGCTATGGCAGTAAAGTACATCTTTGTCACTGGTGGTGTTGTATCCGGACTCGGTAAAGGTATTACCGCAGCATCGCTTGGCCGGTTGTTGAAAGCGCGCGGATATAAAGTAACCAGTCAGAAATTCGACCCATATGTCAATATGGATCCGGGTACCATGAACCCAATTCAGCATGGAGAAGTATTCGTAACCGATGACGGCGCAGAAACCGATCTGGATCTCGGACATTACGAGCGTTTTATCGACGAGAGCCTGAACAAAGGTTCCAACGTAACAACCGGAAAAGTATATTGGAGTATTTTAAACAAAGAGCGCCGCGGTGATTTCGGCGGTCATACCGTTCAGATCATTCCTCATATTACAAACGAGATTAAAGATCGTTTCTACAGAAATCCAGATGCAAAAGAGGATGAAGTAGCGATCATCGAAGTGGGCGGTACTGTCGGCGATATCGAGAGTCAGCCTTATATGGAAGCCATCCGTCAGTTCCAGCTCGATGTCGGACATGAAAACTGCATCATGATTCACGTCACACTGATTCCTTACCTGAAATCCTCAGGTGAGTTAAAGACCAAGCCGACACAGGCCAGTGTCAAGATGTGCCAGTCACTTGGTATCCAGCCGGATATTTTAGTATGCCGTTCCGATCTTCCGCTAGACAAAGCAATCAAAGACAAGATTGCAAGCTTCTGTAACGTTCCGAGTGAATGTGTCATCCAGAATCTGGATGTCGATGTCTTATACGAAGTCGTACTCGCGATGGAACAAGAAAAGCTTGCAGATGCAGCATGCAAATGTCTCCACATTCCATGTCCAAAGCCAGATCTTGACGACTGGATTGCCATGGTCGATGCATGGAAACATCCACAAAAAAAAGTTCGTGTAGCCTTAGTCGGCAAATACGTCAGCCTGCACGATGCATATATCTCAGTCGTGGAATCCCTAAAGCATGCCGGTGTGGCACATCGTGCAGATGTCGAAATCAAATGGGTGGATTCCGAGCTTGTAACAAAAGAAAATGTCGGAGAAATTTTAGGTGATGTCTCCGGTATCTTGGTTCCCGGCGGTTTTGGCGACCGCGGTATCGAAGGTATGATCGAAGCAATTACCTACGCCCGTGAAAATAAAATTCCTTACCTCGGATTATGCCTTGGTATGCAACTTACAATCGTGGAATTTGTAAGAAATGTTGTCGGTTACCCGGATGCAAACAGCTCCGAATTTAACCCAAGCTCCAGCCACCAGGTTATCCATATCATGCCGGATCAAAACGGCGTGACAGATTTAGGCGGAACATTGAGACTTGGGGCTTACCCTTGTGTGCTTGATAAGAATTCCAAAGCATACCAGTTATATGGCACAGATCATATCAACGAGCGTCATAGACACCGTTATGAAGTAAATAATGATTACAGAAAAGTCCTGACGGATTACGGTATGATGCTCTCCGGTTTGTCCCCGGATGGTCATATCGTAGAGATGATTGAACTTCCTGATCATCCTTGGTTTATTGGAACACAGGCACATCCGGAATTCAAGAGTCGTCCAAATAAAGCGCATCCATTATTTTACGGATTTATCGGTGCTGCAATTGCGCATTCAGAAAAAGCATGATATACTACCATTTGTCCGCATTGGAAAGTGGCAGTTAGAAATGCATGTGAATTCACCGGTTGGATATCCTTTCGGTTTTCTATGCTACACAAAAGAAAGGGTATCCAGACCGCATGAATAAAAAAATTTCTTCGTTTTTGAAAAAATATAATCATATATGGACATTGTTTTACGTCGCAATCTATATGCCATGGTTCGTCTGGCTCGAGAAAACAGTGACCACGGATTTTTATCTCGTATCGATGCCGATTGATTATAAAATTCCATTCTGCGAATATTTTATTATCCCCTATTTTATGTGGTTTTTGTTCGTTCCGGCGATTGTCGGCTATGAATTTTTCTATTCCAAAAAAGAATACTACCAATGCTGTGCATATCTGTTCAGTGGTATGACGATCTTCCTGATCATCTGCACCGTCTGGCACAATGGTTTAAATCTACGCCAGGATATCTCCTACCGGGATAACTTCTGCGCGAAGCTCGTCCAGATGCTTTATACGACAGACACAAGCACGAATGTATTTCCAAGCCTGCATGTCTTCAATACGCTCGGCTGCCTTGTGGCTCTGTACACAAGCAAAGGTATCAAAAAGAAAACATGGATCAAGGTGCTTGCAACAATCATTGGCATCCTGATCATATTATCCACGATGTTTTTGAAGCAGCATTCCGTGTGGGATGTCATCGGAGCATTTGTGCTCGCAGGTATCCTTTATCCGATTGTATATGCGATTCCCTGGGGCAGACATAAAAAACAGGCTTTATAGCTAAAAAACCGGAACCTGTATAAATACAGATTCCGGTTTTTCTTATCTTTTTATTTAATTAAATCCAAACAACTTCTGACATATGCGGTACCCGGTTCTGGCAAAGCTGCGTCCGGCCGGTCCATGCAGATTAAATACAATTCCAAACACGGTCCATCGAAGTTCTTTGTATAACGCTGCATCTGTATCTTTCAGATACTTCCACAGCTCTTTTTTCTTTTTGTAAAGGTTTTTGTCTTTTGAGACAACACAGATACTTGAAGCAACACACATCATCATATCCAAATATTGAAACAGGAAGCGGTACATCTGTGGCGGAAGATTCTTTCGGTTCTCGCTGAAAAACTGAATCAGCGTCCGGTTGACAAGCATCTGCTGGTCAATCCTCTTCATCATCGTCTTTTCATTGACGGACTGGCCATCTCTGCCAATATAATAATGATACAGATCGACATTTAAATACATCAGCTTCTTCACATGGATCATCGGTTCAAAAATATAGATGTTATCCACATAAAATGTATGCTTTGGAAGTTGCAATCCACAATCTTTCAGCAGCTGCGTACGATAAATGACAGAATGCATCAATACATACTGGAACTTGTTGAACCGGATCCGGCTGTCTTCCCAGCTGATGATCCGTTTCTCAGGCAGCGCACCACGATACCGCATGACACGTTTTTTTCGGCGTTCTACTTTATCATAGATATAGTTAGACAGAAGCATATCTAAATTCTTCTCATCTTCCACAATCTTTTTCAGCGCCTTCAACACCTGTTTATAGGCTTCTTTGTCGAGCCAGTCATCGCTGTCAACAACTTTAAAATAAACACCGGTAGCATAGGCGATGCCGGTATTCACCGCATCGCCATGTCCACCATTTTCTTTATGAATTGCTTTTATAATCGTCGGATATTTTTCGGCATACGCATCGGCAATTTCTGCTGTACGGTCTGTCGAGCCATCATCCACAATCAGAATCTCTACTGCTTCGCCGCCAAGCAATGCGTGATCGACGCATTTCTTCATATAATCCTGTGAGTTGTAGCAGGGAATTGTGATGGTTAATATCTTTTTATTCATAAATTATCTGATTACCTTAATCCAGCCTTCTGGTGCCTCAATACGTCCCATCTGGATACCTGTCAGAGCATCATACAGCTTCTTTGTATATGGTCCCATCTCTTCCATACCACTTGGGAAACAGATTTCCTTGCCGTGATCGTTGATCTTTCCAACCGGAGAGATAACGGCTGCGGTACCACACAGACCACACTCTGCAAAATCCTTAACCTCATCGAAGTAAACTTCTCTGTGTTCTACCTTCATTCCGAGGTACTTCTCCGCAACTACCATCAGCGAACGACGTGTAATAGAAGGAAGGATACTGTCTGACTTTGGTGTTACCAATGTGCCATCCTTTGTAATAAAGATGAAGTTTGCGCCACCTGTCTCCTCTACCTTTGTACGTGTAGCTGCATCGAGATACATATTCTCAGCAAATCCCTGATTATGTGCATCTACGATTGGATACAAGCTCATCGCATAGTTCAGTCCAGCCTTGATATTTCCTGTTCCATGTGGTGCTGCACGGTCATAATCACTGACACGGATTACGATTGGCTTTGCACCGCCCTTGAAATAAGGACCAACCGGTGTACAGAATACACGGAACTGATACTCATCTGCAGGCTTTACACCGATAACCGGGTTACTGCCGAACATATATGGACGGATGTACAGAGTTGCACCGGAACCATATGGTGGTACCCAGTCAATATTTGCCTCAACCGTCTTCACGATTGCATCTACCCACTTATCTTCCGGATAAACAGGCATCTCCAGACGCTTGCAGGAATCTGCCATACGGGATGCATTTAAATCAGGACGGAATACAACAATCTGTCCTTTCTCGGTTGTATATGCCTTCAAACCTTCAAAGCATGTCTGTGCATACTGAAGCACGCCTGCGCACTCGCTAATCTGGACAGTCGCATCGTCTGTCATTGTACCATCATCCCATGCACCATTCTTGAAGTTTGATACGAAACGTTTGTCTGTCTGCACATAGCCAAAGCCAAGTGAAGACCAATCAATATTTTTGCTCATAATCTATTACTTCCTTTCCCTCATGCATATTATTTGCTCTTTATTTTACCACTCATATGTAATTATGCAAGCAGAAAATAGCATAATTTGGCGTTTTTGCTTGTTTTTTTATTGCATGTCATCAAAAAACATTATTTCTTTAAAGCAATTGCTTCAATCTCGATCTTCACATCTTTTGGAAGTCTTGCAACTTCTACACAGGAACGAGCCGGGCAGTCTTTCTCAAAAAATGTCGCATACACTTCATTGACTGCTGCAAAATCGTTCATATCCTTGATAAATACCGTTGTCTTTACCACATGGTCTGCATCGCTGCCTGCTTCCTGCAAAAGTGCAACCAGATTTCCGATCGCCTGTTTTGCCTGTGCCTTGACATCCCCTGTCTCAAGTTCTCCAGTCTCCGGAATGATTGGAATCATACCGGATGTATAAATCATATCTCCAACTGCAATTGCCTGTGAATATGGACCGATTGCTGCCGGTGCCTTTGGTGTCTGAATCACTGTCTTCATAATATAAGTACCTCCTGCATATAAAATAATCTTTAATCAACCAGTTCGATTGTCTTCTCTGTGATGCGGATTTTTCCTTCTTTCAAAAGATGCCCGCACGCACGTTTAAATGCGTTTTTACTAAGCCCGAACTCTTTTTTGATTATATCCTTATCCGCTTTGTCTGTAAATGGCAAAACACCCTTATAGCTCTTTATGATGGCATATACCATCTCGCTGTCATCTTCCATTTGGGCATATGCGAGCTTGCGCAATGCAAGATCCGCCTTCCCATCCGGGCGTATCTTCACGATTCTTCCATGGACGACATCGCCCACCCGCACAGGTGCATATAACTCACTTGTGTAAATCAGCCCCGGGTATTTGTCATCAACTGCCACAAATGCGCCCATCTCTTTCTTGAATTCATAGACCGTTCCTGTAAATTCCTGACCCTCCTCATATCCTTCAATCGGGGATAATTCTTTTCCAATCTTCATGGACACGGCAAGTCTGCCGGATTTGTCCACATACATCCGGACAAGGTAGGATTTTCCCTCCTGGACTTTTGCAGTCTGTTCTTTGAATGGGAGCAATACATCCCGCTCCAGGCCGCAGTCCATAAATGCACCGAGACTGGTTACATTTTTCACCTGCAGTTTTTTTATTTCACCTACCGTAATCAATGGTGTGTTCGTCGTCGCAATCAGTCGGTCCTGGGAATCCCGGTAGATAAATACACGGATTGACGCACCCGCTTTCACACCTTCCGGCACCTGTTTTCTCGGAAGCAGGACTGTATCGGCTGTTTTACTGTCTTCTTCCCCCAGATAAATGCCAAAATCCTTCGACCGGATTACTTTTAATTCATTCCATTTTCCTATTTCTATCATACGTCTCCTGCTTTCTGATAAAAATAGACCACGCAAATCTGTGGTCTATTTTTTCTTGTCCTTATTCAGCTTCAATACTTTGTTCTTGATAAAGGCTGCCTCTGTCTCATCCGCTTTTATAAACCCCATGTCTTCCAGTACTTTTGGAGAATTCGTAAGAGAAAATACAGACATGCCTTTCTCGTTCATCTTATCCTTGTAACCATTGAATACGTCCACAACCGCATACGTATCCTTCGTCCGGCGATCCGGGCTCGCCATCACATTTCGGATACACCAGGAATTAAATTCACTGCCCTTCTCCGGCACAGGGATATCATCGCCTTTTACTTTTTTAACATATATGCTTTCTGTATCACAAATGGCCCACGGAACCACATATATAATACTGCTCATCTTTATTTCCTTTCAAACCTGCGTTTCTTATCCAGCGTTCAACATGTGCAATCATATAGTATTTGTTTCCGTTTGTCAAACAATTATTTATCCAATTCCTGACAAATGTATGGTTTTGATTTATGAAAAAATCCCCATGTAAATTTTTTTAATTTTTTTTAAAAAAGTACTTGCATTTTAGGATGTCATATAATATAATACCATCTTGTGAGACACAAAAAGTCTTACATACACAGTGTTGGGCTATCGCCAAATGGTAAGGCACTGGACTCTGACTCCAGCATTTTCCAGGTTCGAATCCTGGTAGCCCAGTTTATAAGACGGTCGAGGTTCGATCGTCTTTTTATTTTAGTTTGCGAGCCATTTAATATATTTTAAGGATGCAACATACAACGTAATTCTCCGCAGACCCGCTCTCGCTCACTTCCGCACATAGCAGACACTAAACTCGCAAAGTATCAATTCTACGAATTGTCACTTTCCTCGTTAAGTGCTGATGTGCTCCAATGGTCTGCTTGAGAATTCGTTGATATGTTGCATCCTTATTTACATTTTGATGGCTCGCATATTAACTATAAAATTATAGATTGAAACTTCCGTCTTATCTGCCTTATTTATACAAAAAAAGCTTCCCAATAAATTGGAAAGCTTTAAGATATGCGGCCGAGAAGATTCGAACTCCCGACACCTTGGTCCGTAGCCAAGTGCTCTATCCAGCTGAGCTACGACCGCATCTGTGTTGTGTCTCACAACAGATGATATTCTACCGTAATTTCGACTGAATGTCAAGCGATTTCTTAACAAAATTGAATTCAAATATCAAAATTCTCAAAGCCAAAACGTACAAAAGAACAAATCTCTCCATAAAGTCAGCACAACCACCCATCTCAAAAACGGATGCAGGAATTCAGGCGGTATTCCACCGTACAGCCATCCTCCGCACAGACAGAAACCCAATAATCATCCATCCGAAGCATAAAGTACCGGTACGACGTTCCAATGACTGTCTTCTGCTCCGGATCGATTTCAAAAGAATTGAGCGGCACACTGATTCCATCGCCTGTAAGCTTCAGATATGACTCTTTCATCGTCCATAAATAGAAAAACCGTTCTGCACTCAGACTGTCATCCACCTCTTTTTGTCCAGATACATAGGCATACTCCCGCTCGGTAAAGCAACGTCTGGCAACACGCAGATTCTCCTTTCCCCGGATCTGCTCGATATCGACCCCAAGCGGCACATCCCCATATGCAAGCACTACATAGTCCCCAGCATGGGAAATGTTAAAATAAAACTCCGGATAATCTTTTATCCATGGCTTTCCATTTTCATTTTTTTCAAGTACCAGTTCGTCAGGTCGGATTCCAAGCTGCTTCTCCACAAGTTCCTGCAACAGTAACCCTGCCACAACTGACACATATGCGGGTTCCTTTCTACGAAAAGCCAATACCCGGGACTTTCGTTCCGGGTATAAGCGTTCGACCAATTCATCAAAATGTTGTTCTATGTATTCCTGATTTACTTGTACAACAGATACATGAATCTTTGTCATATTATTTATCTTCCAGCTCTGCAAGGATACGGAACAATGTGCTGATTTCTTTTTCTCTTGCAATCTCAAAATAGTTCTTGAAGCGGACAGATGCCTCAATCTCGCCAGTGATAGAAATACGCACAAGCAGATTTCTGGCTGTCAGCATATTGCGGACAACTTCGCTGTACTCATTGATTGTATCTTCGTTATACTTTAAGAATCCATGACTCATCAAATATTTGATACGCTCTAACATAAGTACCTTATGGTCATACATGACGTGCAATGCACGGATATCGAAGTCCGGTTCTTCTGCATGCAGCTGCTTTTCTATCTGTGAAAGAACCTTGTCATAGACCTTGATTCCAAACGTTGTATCATCAAAACGGTTGCGGAGCATGCGGAAATGATCCTTTGTATCCTGAGAATTCAGATATTCACTGATTGTCTGTTTAATCAGTTCAATATCCACTTCATAGATTGGATGTTCTGTATTCTTCATAACAACATACAATCCACGTCCGCCCTTGTGATCATCCTTAAATACATGGTCATCCTGCTCGGTGATCACTTCATAACCGCACTCAATATCCTTAAAGCTGACCGTATTATAAGAATAATGATCCCGAAATGTAAAGTCACCTACATAGAAGATTTCCTCATCCCGGTTGTATCCGTAGATGAACAACTCATGAGGGAACTTATAATCTACATCTGCATCACACAGAATCTTTGCCTCATCAAATACACCATATACGTAACCATTCAGATCAATTGTCTTAATAATAAAGTCAATGATATTTCCACAATAGCTCTGAATCTGTTCCTTCGTAAGAAGTGAGAACATCAGATATGGACACTGCTTCAAAGCGCTGCTTCCCGGCATCATATCTGCGAGGAGCATATCATCGCCTGTAAAAATCTCCTGGATATTGTAGCAGCGCAACTGGATATAGTTACTGAAAATCCACTTCTTTGCATTCTCATCATCTGAGAGAATTGAGAACAGTGTCGCGTGCCACTGCCAGGATGTAATCATCGGATAAGTTACTGGTAATTTTTTCATGTCTGCCATTATACGTTTCCTCCCAATTTATGCTAATTTTTCTGAAATGACTGCCGCGATATCACCAAACGAATCATAATCACTGAGCGCAAGCTCATAATCCGAAAACGAAATATCAAACTTACTCTCTGCTGCTACCAGCAGGCGGATTAACGACACAGAATTCACGCCATATGTCTCTACCATATTCGCATGCATGTCCACTTCATCTGCTTCCGGCAGAACATCGTGAATGACTTCTTTGAGTTTCGTTACAATCTGTTCCTTTTCCATTGTTTGTACCCCCTTGGTAATAAATTACTTTCTCGATGTATCAAGTACTTATAATTTTACTATTATTATGTCTGAAAAGCAAGAAAAAAAGAGTGCATCTGCACTCCTTACGGAATCCATTTACACTCTTTTTCTTCTGCGGGCTAAATCTTAGTACTTTGAAACATTCAGCTTTACGCCAGGACCCATAGTAGAAGCTACTACCAAGCTCTTAATATACTGTCCCTTTGCTGCTGCAGGTTTAGCCTTTACAACTGCATCTATCAAAGTCTGGAAGTTGTCTGTTAACTGCTCCTCTGTGAAAGAAGCCTTTCCAATTGGCACATGGATAATGTTTGACTTATCAAGTCTGTACTCGATCTTACCAGCTTTAATATCGTTGATTGCCTTTGTTACATCCATAGTTACTGTACCAGCCTTTGGATTTGGCATCAAGCCCTTTGGTCCAAGGACACGTCCAAGACGTCCAACAACACCCATCATATCCGGTGTAGCAACAACAACATCAAAATCCAACCAGCCTTCGTTCTGGATCTTTGGTACAAGCTCATCTCCACCTGCGTAATCAGCACCTGCTGCAAGAGCCTCATCTACCTTGTTACCCTTAGCAAATACGAGAACTTTTACAGTCTTACCTGTTCCGTGAGGAAGAACAACTGCACCACGAACCTGCTGGTCTGCATGACGACCATCAACGCCCAAACGGAAATGAGCTTCAATCGTCTCATCAAACTTTGCGCTGGCTGTCTTCTTAACGAGTGCAACAGCCTCTTCAATTTCATAAGTCTTTGTTTTTTCAACAAGCTTTGCAGCTTCTGAATATCTCTTACCTGTTTTCATTCAAATAAACCTCCTGTAGTTTTTGCGGGAGCGACCCTCCTACGATTATTTCTTATTAATCCTCAACTTCGATTCCCATGGAACGAGCTGTACCTGCGATCATGCTCATAGCAGCCTCAAGGCTTGCTGCGTTCAGATCCGGCATCTTCAGCTCAGCAATCTCCTGAACCTTAGCCTTAGAAATCTTTGCAACTTTTGTCTTGTTCGGTGTTGCAGATGCTGACTTAAGGCCGCACGCCTTCTTAAGCAGTACTGCTGCCGGTGGAGTCTTAGTTACAAAGCTGAAACTCTTATCTGCGTAAACTGTGATGACTACAGGGATGATCATATCGCCCTGATCAGCAGTTCTTGCATTAAACTCCTTTGTGAACTGTACAATGTTTACACCGTGCTGTCCAAGTGCAGGACCAACAGGTGGTGCAGGAGTTGCCTTTCCTGCAGGAATCTGTAATTTAATATATCCTTCTACTTTCTTAGCCATTATAGCTACCTCCTAAAACCTCTTACATCTTCTGGATATCTCCAAATCCAATCTCAACAGATGTAGCACGTCCGAAAATATCAACATCAATCGTGACGGTTCTCTTGCCTTCGTTAATTGCCTTAACTTGTGCAATATTCCCTTCCCAAGCACCAGTGATAACCTTGATCTGGTCACCAACTGCCACATCAATTTTCTCCACAGGTTCTTCTGTAAAGATACCCATGGAACGCATCTCGCGTTCTGTGAGCGGCACCGGCTTGGATTCCGGACCTACAAACCCTGTAACACCCCTTGTGTTACGAACTACATACCAAGTAACATCGTTCATGTACATATGAACCAGAACATAACCTGGAAACAACTTTCTCTGAACTGTCTTCTTTGCGCCTGTCTTTGTTGTCTCGATTACCTCCTGAACCGGTACGGTTACCTCAAGGATTTGCTCTTGAAGCTTTCTGTTTTCAACAGTCTTCTCGATATCATTCTTCACCTTGTTCTCATAACCTGAGTAGGTATGAGCTACATACCATCTGGCTTCACCATCTGACGGAATCACGTTTTCTGGTTTCACAGATGCAGCAGCTTCGTTTTCGAATACTTCTGACATACATTCACCTACCTAACCAACAATATAAGTTAAACCGATCTGTAACAGGTAATCCACACCTGCAATCAGGAATCCGAGAATCACGGAAATCACAATTACAGCCGCAGACTGTCTCACGAGCTTATCCTTTGCAGGCCAAGTAATCTTGGCGAACTCAGCCTTGAGCTCCTGAAACCAGCTTCTCTTCAAGGAAGGTGAAGAAGTCTCTTCTTTTTTTGACATAGACTACTCCTCCGATTACTTTGTTTCCTTGTGCATCGTGTGCTTCTTACAGAATCTACAATATTTCTTTGTTTCCATTCTGTCCGGATGCGTTTTCTTATCCTTTGTCATATTGTAATTACGCTGTTTACAATCCTGACATGCCAATGTAATTTTTACACGCACAACTATCCACCTCCATATTTATTTTTTTCACAGATGACAAATTCAATCCTTCATTTTTTTGCACAAAAAAAAAGGACCTCTTCCATCGCAAGCTATAGAATAACAAAACCTGCCACTAAAGTCAAGGAAAAAGTTGAATTTTTACACGTTTTATACTATATTTAATGTATATAAATATATATTATTCTGGAAAGGAGGCTTTTTTATGAATATCACAAATATTTACAACCATTTTAGTCATGAACTCGTACCAAAACGTCGTACAAGAACGCATAAAGCCTCCGAACTAAAGGAAGTCTATAAAAGCATTTCCCGGTATAACCAGTCGTCACCGCTCTATCTGGTTTCTCTTTCCGAATCCAGGCAGGAACACATGATTGATATCAAAGAACAAGCGATTACATTGCGGGATATCTCCGATCAGCTTGCCAATCCGGACAGTGAACTTTATATGAAAAAACAGGTGATCAGTGAGGACCCGGATGCGATCAGCGGTTCTTTCCGTCCGCATGCTTCCGGAGCACTTCCTGACCAGCTGTCGCTGCAGGTTGAGCAGCTTGCAAATGAGCAGGTAAATATCGGAACCTACTTGGATTCGGATTCCCTCGATATCCATCCGGGCGATTATTCATTTTCTATTCAGACGGAACGTGGAAAACTGCCTTTTTCGATTTCCGTCCCGAAAGACGGCACCAACCGAGGCGTCCAGCAGACGCTCGCAGATCAGATCAACCGGCGCCACATCGATATCCGAGCCACGGTAGTGGAAGAATCCAACGACAGTGCGATCATGCTTTCTTCTATGCAGACAGGAATCCCGGAGGGCGGCTTACCACTTTATTTTTCGTTTGAATCGGATACATCCCCGTCTTTGATTGACACGTTTGGATTAAACCAGGTACATACGAAACCGGAGAATGCCCGTTTTTATATCAACGAGCTTGTACGCTCCGCAACCTCCAATCATATATCCATCAACCAGATGGCGGAATTTGATTTTCACAAAACGACCGATACGCCTGTAGCAATCCACTTCTCCCCGGACAAAGACCTGCTTTTGAGCCAGCTTTCAAGCTTTACCGACGCATACAATCACCTTGTAACATTATCTGACGAAAGCGAGCCTACCAGTATTGGAAGTCGGAATCTCTATCAGGATATCTCCGGTATCGTAAGCCGACATGAGACGGAGCTTGCCTCCATCGGCATTTTGACAGGAGAAGATCACCGGCTCACACTTGATTCAGGAAAAGCCGCATCCATCTCATATGAGAATTTAAATCAGCTGTTTGGCACCGATTCCGGTCTGAAAGCAGATATTGCAAAGGCTGTAGACCGGCTCACGCTTGATCCGCTCGCCTATGTGGACCGGCTGATTGTAACATATCCAAATGCAAAAGAAAAACAGACTGCCACCTACACGCAGTCTGTCTATAGCGGTCTGATGTACAATAATTACGCATAGCAGCTTCGCCCGGTCAGGATCACAACATGCAGATTCCTGCCAGGATAAGCAGATGCACCGGATAAAACAAATAAAAGACCCATTTTAGTTTCCATCCGCGTGTTCCATTATATACATGTGCAATCCCCGCATCTACAAATGCCAAAAGTTCTGTCAGATCAGCCACAGAAAGAATCACACAGGGAACTGCCATCCGCAGTTCCTTTTTTTGATTGCGCAGAAAATACGACGTGCAAATGGCGATCACACCGAGTGCACCATAGTCCGTATGCAGCGCATTCGCGATTCCTGCGCCCATCGCGATCATGCCAAAATCCAGTATATTCTTCAATATCCCGTCCATATCGACCACACGCATGCCTTCTAATCCGAGGAGGACGAGCATCCCGATTGCCAATGTAAAAAATATATTCTGATATGATAATTCTATGATTTTCCCATGTCTGATATCCAGATTTGCCTGGTTAAATGCCAGATCAAATGGGATTTCAGATACAAGCGCAAACAAAAGCAGTCTCCCTGCATATTGGAAGCGGTTATGTGTGTGTTGAAATCCTTCGAGCAATAAAAAAATAAAAATCGGAAATGCAAGTCGTCCAATGCCACGAAGCACATAATAAAATACAACCATGCCTGTCATGCGCGCATGCCCCAGCGCATCAAAATTGTCCGGATTGCGTCCGACCGCCTGAAACACGACTGTCGCGCCGATATGATCGATCAACATCGTGATCATTGCGATGATCTTGAGTGTGCTGCCGGATATCCCACGCAGTGATACACCGGATACCTCCGTGAGCAACTCAGTCTCATTTTGTATTGTCTCTTTCAGAATTTCTTCCTTTTGTGTCGCTTCTTTTCTTCTCATAGCCCCATTGTTTCTTCCGTATATATCAGTCTGTCATATTCGGTCATCCACTGCAAGGATATTTCCCGACCATCCATATTCCGGCATAGCTCTACATTGCCGCAAATACCTCTGCTGCCACTTCCGGAAGCTCGCTGAACTTCCCGATCTCCGCAACCTTCGTATTGATTGTTCCAAACCCATATTTTGCATGAACAAATGTTGCGCCAGCCTGCATCGTCGAGTCATAATCTCCCTGGATATCTCCGACATAAATTGCCTGGTCTAACGCATTTCGATCCATAACCAGACGGATATTATCCCCTTTGCTCTTTTCGTTGTTGCCATAGCATTCAATATCTTCAAAATAGCGTTCAAAGCGGTAATAATCCAAAAATGCTTCGATATACCCGCTCTGACAGTTACTCACTATATATAAATGGTAGTTTTCCTTGAGCTTTTTTAATGTCTCTTCAAGCTCCGGATAGAGCTTCCCACCGTTTCGGCGCAGATACTCGTTCTCCCAGTCTCCACATTTGCCGACAAGTTCCTTTCGTCCTTCCGGTGTAAGATCCGGAAAAAAGATATCTCCGATCACATCCATCGTCTTTCCCATGACACTTTTGATATCCTGCTCTGTGATTACCATATCTTTCCTGTATTCTTTCTGAATCACCTGCGTCCATGATTTAGCGACTCCATCCGCAGAATCCCACAATGTACCATCCATGTCAAATATAATACCCTGTTTCATCGTAAGTCTCCTTTATAGAAATTTAAATCTTATTATCGCCTTCTGCCGATTTTCCGCCGCACGATCACAAAACAGATCACATGCGCGCATGTTGTGATAATCCAGCTCACCGGATACGTCATGTACAGAGATTTCGGTGTATGGAATGGTTCATACAGGCGGAAAAATGTAAATATCCACAATAACCGAAGTCCGCACGCACCAACAAGCGATACAACTGTCGGCAACACCGAATATCCAAGTCCCCGCAGGGAGCCGACCATAACATCCATCATACCACACAGCGCATAAACTGTACATATAATCTTCAAACGATTCATCCCTGCCGCTTTCACAACCGCGCTCTTCGTATAAAATCCGAGCAGGTCATGCCCGAAAAGCACCGCCAGATTACCAAGCACCAGTCCGGTCACAATGACACATGCCTGTGCGGTAAATAAAATCTTATTTACACGCTCATATTTACCCGCGCCGACATTCTGGCTCGTGAAGCTGATCGTACCCTGATAAAAGGAATTCATGGACACATACACAAAGCCTTCGATATTACTTGCCGCAGAATTCCCGGCAACAACCGTAGATCCAAAGGAATTCACCGACGACTGGATGATGACATTTGATATAGCAAAAATCACGCCCTGCAGGCTTGCCGGAAAACCGATCCGCAATATCTCCGCGAATCTCCCCGGATGAATCTTCAAATTCGATAATGTCAGCCGGATGCATCCTTTCTCACGCATCATGCAACGGAGTACAAGACCGGCAGAGATCGTCTCGGAGATAACCGTCGCCAGTGCCACGCCCGCGACGCTCATCCGGAACACGATCACAAAAAGCAGATTGAGTCCGATATTGATCACGCCTGCTGCCGACAGATAATAGAGTGGCCGTTTCGTATCTCCGACCGCACGCAGGATCGCACTGCCGAAGTTGTAGATCATCATGGATGTCATTCCAATAAAATAGATCCGCAGATAGGTTGTTGCAAGCGGCAGCACGTCTTCCGGAGTCTGCATCCAGATCAGAATCTGTCTGGCTCCGAGGCATCCGACCACCGTCAGAATAATGCCGCTGAAGATACTAAGCAGCATCGCTGTATGTACCGTATCACGCACATCTTCCTCCGCCTTTGCACCATAGAACCGCGCCACCAGTACATTTGCACCAATGGACAGTCCAAGGAAAAAGTTCGTCAGCAGATTGATAAGCGCGGTGTTACTTCCAACCGCCGCAAGCGCGGTGTCTCCGGCAAAGCTTCCGACGACGATGATATCTGCCGCATTGAACAAAAGCTGTAATACACTCGAACACATCAACGGCAATGTAAATGCCAGCAGCTTCGGCAGGATAGCACCGTTGCACATATCAATCTCATATTTTTTCTTGTTTTTTGTTGTCTCTCCGGACACGATGTTTCGCCTCCATTATATCTAGTAATTCTATTTTTCTTTTCTAATTCCGTATTCTCTGATAGTCATATGTCATGCACATTTTGATTCTCATGCTGTCATGATTGCAGATTCCCGTTCTCGACATTTGGCTTGATAAAATTCTCGTACGCATAATCCCACAGCTCCTTCGAGCCTTCCGGTGTAATCTCGTTGCGCTTCATTACCTGCTCTGCGCGCACGCCACGGTCTTTCCAGTCGAAACCACCCGTACTCGCGGTGAGCATCATCGGCTGCAGGTTGTCCATCGCGCGTGCGAACTTCGCTTCCGGCGTCTCCTTTGCCTCGAACTCCAGCCAGATGTCATACAGCTTCTTTGCCTGATCCTCCGGAAGCAGGTTGTAAATGCGGTCTGCCGCCTTCTTCTCCCGCACTTCCTGCGTCTTCTTGGCTTCCTCGTCGTAGGCATACGTATCGCCCGCATCGATTTCTACCAGATCGTGGATCAAAAGCATTGTAACTGTCCGAAGCACATCAATTTCCTCGTTTGCATATTCCGAAAGCAGGATTGTCATGATTGCCATATGCCATGCATGTTCTGCATCATTTTCGCGTCTTTTTCCATCGGTTAATTTCGTCATCCGGGTAATAAATTTCTCTTTGTCAATCTCCCGGATGAAATCCATCTGTTTGTCCAATCGTTCGTTCATTTTATTCACTCCGTTTTTATATAAATTATCCATTTTCATTATATAGAAAAGTCGCTTTCCTACTCCATACTATTGTTCTGAAAACGATTCAATACTCGCATACATGGAAGCTGTATCTCTCTAACAGATTTCAAAGAAACGAAAAACATGGCTGGACTTTCGCTCCCTCCATGTTTTTATTTTCGCTTTATGATTCCTTGGTTCTTCCGCTTGTGAATAGCACAACTGCTGCGATCAGATCAATCATCCCCTCTGCCAGATAAAACCAATGATGTCCCTGAATATTCGGGATGATATGTATCACGCTCATCAACGCCAGATACGCGCCGGTCACATAATTCATATATGGTACGCCCTTGATGATCAGGAATGCAAGTGCACCACTAATCAGCAGCGTCACAATATTTCCAACCGAAAATCCCAATATCAGATTGACAATTCCCTTTACGATCATGTATGCCCCGATCAGAGACATCCACTTTCCGCCTGTCTGTTCCATATCCACACCTCATTTTTTTCTTTGCCGCAATACTTCTCTATGAGTGTAACACTTTGGTTGGAATAACTCAATTGTTTTCTGCTGAATCCAGATATACTTACACTTACGCATCCCCATAAATACATCTATGTATGCACAAACGTCAGGATAAACTGCGTATAACTTCCAACCTCACTTCGTACCGAAATCTTGCCGCCCATGCCCTCGACGATGGATTTCGTCAGGGAAAGTCCGATACCGACACTGTTCGGATTTACCTCTTTGTTGATACGATAGAAGCGCTTGAATATATTTTTAAGCTCGGACTCTGCGATGCCGCATCCCTCATCCTTCACATAAATGCGCGTGTACATTGGATTGTCTTCGGTCCAGATGTGGATCGTTGTCTGGTCGCCGGAATAGTCCGATGCGTTCTTAAGCAGGTTGATGATTGCTTCGGTCAGCCAGTCTCCGTCACAGACAAGCATCTGTTTCTCATCGATCTGCACGTCGATGCGCTGTCCGCGTTTCTCCGTCAGATACGCGACACTCTCCTTCGCCTGTGCCACAATCGCATACAAACTGCATGGTTGCTTCTCAAACTGGATGGCACCCGCCTCGATTCGTGCAAGCTTCAGCATGGACAGCACCATCCACTCCATACGGCTGACCTGATTCTTTGATTCTAAGAGCATCTGCTTCTGCTTATCTGCATCCGGCACACGCTCGTCATACAGGAGCTCCAGAAATACCGTAAGCGACGCAAGCGGGGTCTTCAACTGATGGGAGATATCCGACATGATATCCCGCAGAAATATCTTCTCCTGCTGCTCCTTGCGGTTACTCTCCTTCAATGCCTGCACCAGCTTATACAGATTCGTATATAACTCTCCAAGCTCGCCCTGCTTATATGGTTCTGCAGGAACCTGTTCCGGTGCTTCGAGAATCTGGTTCATAATATCTACGATTGCCCGTAGCTCCCGGCTTGTAGTTCCAATCGAACGCCGCCCTGCCATATAAGCACTTACAAGCAGCAGACAGCCAAGTAGCAGCGTCACCCATAACTGCCAGCCACGCAGCCACAAAACAAACACAACAAAAACGGCGTATATGCTGTATGCAATACCGCCGTATATGAAAAACCGCTTATGAAATTGTTGTAATTCGTAACTTTTTGCCTGCATCATAACTATACTCTACCGCCAATGTATTTTCGATTCCGTGTTTCACCCGGCTTTTCTACACGTTTCATTTTTCAGACATTGTCACTTCCGGAACCGGTACCCCATTCCACGCACCGTCTCGATATAAGCTCCATCTTCTCCCAGCTTCTGCCGAAGTCTTTTGATGTATACCGAAAGCGTGTTGTCCTCGAAGAATTCTCCGTCAACATCATAGAGCTGTTCCATGATTGCACTCCGACTGATCACCTGTCCGCGGTGTTGCAATAAAAACAGTAGTAACCGCAGCTCACTCGTCGTACAATCAAGCTTCTCACCATGCTGCGTGAGAGTAAATGCACTGCCGTCAAAAGTTGTATTTCCAAATGTCATAACGAGATTCTTATCGTCTTTATCTGTCTGACATGCCTGCGCATACCGCCGGATATTCACTGCCACACGTGCCAGCAATTCTTTTACCCGATATGGTTTTGTCACATAATCATCCGCACCAAGTTCCAGTCCCTGGACGATATTTGCTTCCTCCGCGACCGCTGTAAGAAATATAATCGGGACATCACATTTCCGCTCCCGAAGTTCCTTGCAAAATTCAAACCCGGTTCCGTCCGGCAGCATCACATCCAGTAGTACAAGTGCAACACTATCATCAAATTTCTCGCGTGCCTGAGCGAGATTCCCCGCGGTTGCCACCTCATATCCTTCCGAAGCAAGCGCATATTCAGTTCCCATTGCGAGGGCGAAGTCGTCCTCCACCATCAATATCCTGTGTGCCATATGACGCATTTCCTTTTTATATCCAGTATATTAACGAAATCTATCAAATCAGTTTCCTGCTTTTTCAGGATGCTTCTCCTCTGCTTTCTTCGATGCATAATATCCCTGCTTTTCCATATACATCTTGCGATCCGCCTCTCTTAAAATATTCGAGAACGGTTCATGCGATTTGTTCCGATATGCGTATCCAAGCGACATTCCGACCTTCTTCAGATCGCTGTACATCCTTGCCTTTGCTATCTGCGCAGTCAATGCCGCCTCTTCCGAGTTGAGACAAACCACTACAAATTCGTCCCCGCCCAGGCGGTACACATAATCCTCTCCGAAACATTCCTGTAAGATATCAGCCGCATCACAGATATACCTGTCTCCTGCATCATGACCATATTGATCATTTATTTTCTTCAAGCCATTCAGATCACACATTAGAACAAAAATGGATTTTTCTTTATCGTAAGTGTCATCATATGCCCATTTGAGTGCCATACGATTCTTACAGTTCGTCAGCTGATCTTTCACTGCCATATTCCTGATCGTGCGGGAGTTGTCACGCAGCCGGATCATCATCGATATTACAAAGTCCATAATATCGATCAGATTCGCAATGCTGTCAAGATGATCGGCCGGGGGATTATCCACTCCATAAAATCCAATATACCGTCCGTTAATCTCAATCGGTCCTGCGACCAGAGAGTGTATATTCTGCGGTTTCAATATATCGTAGGCATCCTGACTGATCTCTCTGTATGCCTCTATATCCGGTATAATAATATTTTTTGATTTCTCGAATTCGCGAAACCATACATCCAGCAGCCCTTCGTATGGAACATTCTGTAGATTCTCCTTCTCGGCTGTGACACCTTCCCCTACCCACTCATATGTGTTATTATAGGTTCCATCCTTATTATCTTCGAAGATATACGCTCTCGAAGAATGCAGGTTTTTGCCTATATACTCAAGGATCTGCTCCAGGGATGACTCCGGCGTATCCGCGGAAGATGCGTATCGGATCATATCTGCAATAAATTTGTTATAATTAATATTTATCATGTGTATTTCTCCTTATCTTTTCTGCATTCATCCAACAATCCCACCAATAAACTGCATATCGATCTTTGACGTATATTATACAAAAAAATCAGAGCAATTTCCACCTGTAATTGCCCTGACATTTTTATCATTTTAATCTCTGCGCATTGCCGTAAGCGGTGACAATTTCGCCGCCCATCGTGCCGGAAAATATCCCGCAATCGTTCCAAGTATCATAGCCATTCCAATTGCCGCCAGCGCAAGCCCCGGCGTAATCACGGCAATCTTCGCTCCTGCCTCCAGAAGCAATGCCGATGCCGCAATCCGGTTGATAAGCTTTCCGAAAAGCAGCGACAATACCACGCCACATGAACCACCGGCAAATCCATAAATGCCCGCTTCTAACAGGATCATCGCCATCAATTCCCGTTTCTCACAACCTAGCACCTTCAAGGTTCCAATCTCTGCCACCCGGTCATAAACGGCTGTTGTCATCGTATTGCTGATACCGATTGCCGCTACAAGGAAGGAAATGAGTCCGATGCCTCCTAACAGCAGCTCAAGCATCCGCACTGTCCGCATCGCAGTATCGCGATACTCCTTCATATTGGTTGTCTGATATCCCATATCCTGTAATTTCTTCACAACAAACTCAACGTCTTCCATCCTGCCAACTTCGACAACCACGCTTGAGTATACCCACGGGGTGTATGCATTTCCGTTCTTATCGACCGGCTGGCCAAGCACAACATTTCCTTGTGTGGCATGCTTCTTCAAATAAGAACGCAGCACATCCAAATCGCAATACACGGTCTGGGACTGCTCGCTGAACTCGTCTGCGTCCCCCTGTATCACACCCGCGATCATCAGCCGGTCTGTAATCCCATTTTCATCAAATCCCAGTGAAACCTTCGCCTTTTCGCCAATCCATGCGTTCAGGTCTCCATCGCCATCCTGATAGCTGGTCATGGTGTTGTCATGGAAGAACATATATCCCATCCCATTTCCGATCACCATCTCCGGCTTTCTGGCATGCTCCGGCAGGCTGGACGTATCGGTCAGCGCGATTGCGGATAACTGCTCTGCGGGGATGCCAACCAGATTCGTATAGGCGGTATATTGTCCAACCTGAATATTCGCGAATACTTCATAACGCGGATAGACATTCGCGACTTTGTCAATCTTTGCAAGTTTCTCTATGGTATGGTCCGTCAGGAGCATTTTCTTATTCCGGTTGTTCTCCGATGTCTGCACAGTGATCTGACGAATCGAGGCATCGTCGCCATAGCCTTGCAGGAGTTCCCGTTTCACGCCCATTCCCAGAGACAGCAAGGAGACTACCGCCACTACACCGATCATCACGCCGAGTAATGTCAGGATGGTACGCGCCTTTCTGCGCCTGATATTTTGAATTGTTAAGTGCATGATAAATTTCATGGCAATCTCCCTCTCGCAAATCCATATAGTTTATCGTGAGTTGTTCAGAAATACAATTCTATGCAGACACGCACGGGTAGCACCCCCTCACTTTCGTTCGGCGGTAAATCGTCGAGCGCATCCTAAATATGAACCTATGGTTCATATGCGCTCTCCTCTCGCTCACTTCATCACGCAATGGTACTAAACTCACGTCAAACAAGTTTGCCGTTCGCTAAGTGCCAGCGTGCTTCAATGGTCTGCTTTAGAATATGTATTTCTGAACAACTCAATTTACACTTTTGGGGATTTGCGATTTCTCCATTTCACCTTATCGTGAACGTTTTTTATTAATAGTTACACCCACGAATACGCCAACTGCAAGCACGCAGGCGCAGATCAGGAGAATCTGCCATGTGGCAGGTCCGGTCTTCTCCGGTGCTTCCTTTAAGACTTCCAGATCTTCGTAATCGACCGTCTCAATATAGAAGGATACATCCACTTTTTCTTCGTGCTTATCGCCATTCCTGTCTTCGTAGGTCACGATAATCCAGTCTTCTGCCCTTGCCATTTCGTCAAAATCTGTCACCTCGATTGCCTTTGCCAGAAGATCTACGCTGCCGCTTTTTCCTGTGTCGATATTGCCGATGTAGGTCTCCTGTTTCTCCACGTGTTTTCCTTCCACATGTGCATTTACATTGTAGAGTGTCCCTTCCCCTAGGTTATTCACCTGGGCGGTAATCTCCACATCATCACCAACCTTCGCATCATCGGTCATGACATCGGTCACGGATATCCGCTGTTTCAGATACACGGGCAGATACAACGTATCCTCCATCTCAAGCGCCTCGCCGGAAGTATTCTCATACTCCATCTTCACCGAAAGCTTGTACGTCTTCTCTGCAAGTCCTGCTGCCGCCGCCATGGAAAATGTCTGCTCGCTCGTCTCGTTTCCGGCAATCTCTGCCACATAGATGCTTCCGGTTCCGGAAACCGGAATAATCTCGCCGCCTTCGGAAGCAACCGTCACTTTCATATTTTTGACTTTGTTCTTGGAAGTATTCAGAATCTCCAGAGTCAGATCAAAGTTATCTCCGGAATAGATCGTCGCGGCTGATACTTTGTAACCAGAAACCAATACCTTCGGTGTCGCCGCCTGTGCGGAATACGGACATACAGTTGCAGCTACACTCAAAACCACCAGAATAGCAAGGATAATCTCTCTTAAATGGTGATTTCTTCTTTGATGTTTGCTTTGTTGATTTTTCCATCCTGACTTATTTGCCATCATTTTCTCTCCTTTAATTCCGCCCTGTTTTTCCCGGTCTTTTAGACATCTCACAAAGTTCTCTTCACCTATCTAAGCCCGTCTTTCTAACAACCTATCGTTTTCCCGCTCACTCCTCAGCCAGCTTCCCATCTGTGATCCGCACAATACGGTCTGCCTCTCTGGCAAGATCAATGTTATGTGTGATCAGCACAAGTGTCTGATTCAGCTTCTTTACCGAGTCCTGTAGCAACGCCATAACTTCATTTCCATTTGTAGAATCAAGTGCTCCGGTCGGCTCATCGGCAAGGATCAGAGACGGGCGGTTTGCAAGTGCCCGCGCGATTGCCGCACGCTGCTGCTGTCCGCCGGACAACTGATTCGGCAGATGCTTCCGTCTGTCTTTCAAACCAAGCATCTCAATGACATGGTCGATGTACTCCCGATCCGGTTTCTTGTGATCTAACAAAATCGGCATCTGTATATTCTCCTCCACAGTCAGAACCGGAATCAGATGATATGACTGAAATACAAATCCGATTTTTCTCCGGCGGAACACCGACATTTCCTCATCCTTCAATGTTGTGATGTCCCGGTCGTCCACGATTACTTTTCCATTCGTAACCGTGTCGACACCGCCCATGACATGCAGCAGTGTGGACTTGCCGGAGCCGGATGCTCCGACCACTGCCAGACTTTCTCCTTTTTGTACGGTCAGATTCACATCATCGAGCGCCCAAACCCGTGTGTCTCCGCTTCCATATATCTTTGTGACATGTTCCATCTTTACAATATCCATGTTGATTTCCCTCCTGATATCTTTATTTTTGTTATATTATTCCTTTCTTGGAGCAATTCTTCTTTTTTCTGTTTCTTTACTCCTACCTGTTTTTCTCTTCTTTTCTTTTTGTTGGAGCAAATATTCTATTTTTCAGCTTTTTGCCCCAATCCAGCTTGCTTCTCTTTCCTTCCCGTTGGAGCAAATATTCTGTTTTTCAACTTTTTCCCCAATCTGGCTTGCTTGTCTCTTCTTCCCATTGGAGCAAATATTCTGTTTTTCAGCTTTTTGCCCCAATCCAGCTTGCTTCTTTCTTCTACACGTTGGAGCAAATATTCTGTTTTTCAGCTTTTTGCCCCAATCTGGCTTGCTTGTCTCTTCTTCCCATTGGAGCAAATATTCTGTTTTTCAACTTTTTCCCCAATTCAGCTTGCTTCTCTTTTCTTCCCGTTGGAGTAACGTTCCTCTTTTCGACTCTTTTGCTCCAATCCTGCTCGCCTCTCTTTTCTTCCCGTTGGAACAAATATTCTTTTTTTCAACTTTTCCCCCAATTCAGCTTGCTTGTCTCTTCTGCCCATTGGAGCAAATATTCTTTTTTTCAGCTTTTTTCCCCAATTCAGCTTGCTTCTTCCTTCTGCCCATTGGAGCAAATATTCTGTTTTTCAACATTTCCCCAAATCAATCCCCGGCGGCATTCAGATCATCCGCAATCCGGTTTGGCATCCGCTTCATCGGTATATAGATGGACCCACACATCACAAGTACAGATAGTACGAATCCAATTACCGCTCCGATAATCGGGAAGGTAAGCTTCACCATGAACAGCACCAGCGCAGCTTTCGCAAGCGGCATCATAACCGCAAAGCCCAGCACATCACCGACGACATTCGCACAGATAACGGAAATCACGCCCTCAAACATTACCATCTTCCGAAGCTCCCGCACCGATACGCCGATTGCTCGAAGCTGTGCAAATTCCTGCCGCCGCAGATAAAGATTGCTTGCTGTCGTATTGACGATATTCAAAGAGCTTACACTCAAGATTACAATTACAAACGCCAGAATATATTTGATAGCGCTGATTGATATACTAAACAAGGCTCCGGAATAAATGGCATCCTGATACGCGTAACCTTCCATTGAGCTATCCAGCACGTTCACCAGCTTTGATGTCAGCGAAGCGGAGATATTGTCCGAACGAAGCTTACATTTCACACCCGTGGAATCTGATTTGCCAAGTCCGGTCATCCGGAAATAATTTGCCAGTGGCACAATACACTTTACAAATCCCTTTGTCTGCAATTTGTCCTTATCTATCCGGACAATACCCTGAATCTCATATACCTTCTTGTCGTTTCCCCACGAAAGTTTAATCGTATCTCCAAGCTTATAATCCGTCGCCGGATATTCCACCGTTGATGCAATCAGATCAATCGCATCATAGGCTTCGTCATCCATGCCTTCATCCAACATTGCTTCCACATTCTGCACAAGCACAATTCCGTTCTCATCGACATCCAGCGTTCCTTCGACCAGATATGACGCATATTCCTGGTACTCTTCCTCTCCATATCCAATCACGCTCACAAGGTCAACCGGCGATGCACTGTCTTTATATTTCTCACTTATTCCCAACCGTTCAACGAGCTGCCCCTCCAACGTTTCCTTCCTGAAATCCTCTGTGAAATGTGTCCGGAATTCTTTGAAGTCTGTAGCCTTCATAACCGCTGCATATACCGCTTTCACATCTGTCACTTCTTTGTTCTGTGCAATGTCTGTGAGTGTTTCTTCGTTTGGGAGCACCGATTTCACTGCATCCACAGTCTCTTCATCATTTGCCTCGTTGAAGAAATACACCTGATACTCTCCGTAAGAAGGTGCAATCTGCTTCTGCATCTGTACAAACGAAGTGAAGATTGTCGCAATCGTGATAAACGCCGCGATTGATAAAGCGAACGTGAAAATCGTCTTCAGGAACCGACGTTTGTTACTCATCAGATTCTTATACGCGTAATCCCCCTGCACGCCGAAGATCTTCCCGAAGATGCTCTGCTTACGTGCTTTAACCTTCCGTGTTCCACTTGTCTGTCCTCGCACCGCTTCGATTGGAGAAATCTTCTTTACGAGTTTTCCATTCTCATCCATGACGAAGAACAAATCTCCGATAAACACGACAAGCACATACAGAAAAGGAAGTACATGCGGGCGAACCTTTATACTCATGGATAACCCAACCAGATATGCAATCGGGAAGCCAATCACGATTCCTCCAAGGATTCCTAGCAGCTCCTGCATGCATCCCATCCGGAATACCACACTTTTTAACTGTCCCTGTGTTGCTCCGATGCAGCGCAGGATTCCATAATCTTTGATCTGCTCCATCGTATTCAACTGGATCGTCGTCCGGATGATTCCGACTCCGATGACTGCAATCACGAACGACAAAAGAAGGAACATCAGAAGAATAATATATGTATCGTTTCCGATATCGCCCTGCAGATAGTAGGCTGCGAGCTGCTGATTTAATTGTGCTTTCACACCGTACGTCTGCTCGATGGTTTCCATATCCGCATCCAAGCGGTAAGGATTTTTCACGTTGATGTAGATTGCATTTTCAATATAGGAGCTCGAATAATAATCATAGTATTTGCCACGATACGCAGTCTTCACGAAATCCTGTTTGAGCAATGCCGAGACATCCTGATTTTGCTCCGGCAGAAGCACAATCTCGTAGTCTGCCTGCCTGCGAAGTGCATCGCGTGTATTGATGAAATTACTGAAATACAAGGTTAATATCACGAACAGGATTCCTGACGCTAAAGCAACGCCTAAGATGGTCAGGATGGTTCGCTTTTTCTGAAACTTTAGATATTTGATTGAAAGTCTGGTGTAGTTTTCCATATCGCTCCCCCGTAGTTAATCGTGTAGAATAAATACTATGTTGTTTTCTATTTATAACTATACCCGATGAAAGTTACGGGGACGTGACAAACTAAGTGACAGTTTTGTCACTTTATCGTTTTGTAATTGAATGCACTGCGATATTCCTTTGGGGTAAATCCTGTCTTCGACCAGCCTGAATATAGTTACATACGCACAAAAACGCTGTATACATTCCCGTATACAGCGTTTCTCATTTTCCATATATTTTCCGTATAACTACTGCCGGATATCTACATATCCATACAGCAATGCTGATTGACTAAATTGTGTATAGTCGCCATTTCCGGAGAAAAGATCAAGATACAGATACGGCAGTTCGTCCTCCGTTACAAGGAATGCCAATGTGACCGTTCTTGTTTCACCCGGCTGAACCCGGATCAGATGATTTTTCTCCTCTGCACTTTTTCCGTTATAGTAATAAAGCGGTACATTGGAAATACGATAATTCTGTCCATAGTAACTATCATACTCCAAGTCATCCTTCGCATAGACGTCAACCGTTTCATAGCCATCTCCGGTTTCCTTCGCCCAGAGCAGGCCGCATTGGAACATGGTATCTCCGGTCTGTTGGTCACTCGTGTTCGTATACGCAACCTCGATATAAAGGATCTTTTCCTTTACTTCCTTCGTCTCTACAACCTCATCTAATTGATCTATACCATTTCCACGTTTCTCATAGGCGATCACGTTGTTAACAAGCTTTCCTTCCGCATCCGTTTTGACCGGATCGAGAGCATAGGCTGCATCGATTGCATCCGGGGAATCCAGTAATTCCACCTTGGATACCTTTGCCGTCAGGGAAGACTGCGGTACATCAAAGCTTTCTCCGACCTGATGCATATGTTCTTCCATCGATTCTTTTGAAGTCTCCGTGAATCTGTTTTCCTTACCTGCTGTTGCATCTGCCTCATAAACAGGCGCTGCAGCTTCTTCCATCTGCCCCGAATATTCTTCTGCCACGATTCTACGCTTTGCCTCCGGATTATCGGTTGCGGTGAGTTTCAATCCTTTTACAATATCTATGGCCGTATCAAGCTCTGTGTCATCAAACACAACCATGTCCAGTAGATAGTTATTTTCATATGTGACATACAGCTCATACTGAACCTCCCGTATGGCAGATTCCAGAACCTGTCTTTCTATCACAATTGCCTGTTTCCCATCGATATCCAGTTCCTTGGTGGAAATAACATGTGTTTCATCAAACGAAACCTGCTGATCTGTCGGCATTTTCAGGAACCAGAACGAAACACCACCTATAAATGGCGAATCCTCCGGGAAGAGCACTACTTTCTTCACATAATTATTTCCATCTGCATAAATATCATCTAATCCATCTACCTTCATACCGTCCGGTACATAGGAAACATCCAAGGTATAAAGTGCATTCTGATCCACTTCCGCATCGGTATCCGTTGCATCGGTATTGGTTGCCTCTCCATAGATCAATGTAGAGCCATATTTCCCCTGCTGCTCCAGATGCATGTTGTATAACTTTGCAGCAGCCAGTGTGGTTCCGCCGCCCACGCAGGCAAAAGCAAGAATCGCGGCTGCAACTCTCCACATTTTTTTCCTGTGATGCTGCTTTTTCTTCAACTGCTGTTCGACCGTCTCCTCGATCATGTCCCGGATATAATCCGGCATTTGCAGACACTCTGATTTCATCTCATTGATTTTATTTCTATCAATATCCATAACACATTACCTCCTTTACCCGTTTCAATCATCCCGGTGTTCTGACCTTCATGCCGATTTCGCCTTTAATATTCCTCGCAAATGCTCCCTTGCCCGCACCAGACGTTTCTTGACTGCCGATTCGGTAGACTCGAGACATTGCGCGATTTCCCGAATGCTGTACTCCTCAAAATAATACAAAATAATGCAAGTTCGCTCATTCTCCTTCAGCCGCATGATGCTTTCATACAATTCCGAATACTGTCCGTACCCGCGTATGTATTCCGCTTCCCGGCCTTCTTCCTGATATTCCTCCCAAGTTACGACCTTCTTATTCTCTCGTATAACCTGATGGCATTCGTTGATCAGAATTCTTATAAACCATGTTTTCGCATACTTATCATTGCGCAGGCTGTACAGATTCTCAAATGCATGCACGATCGCATTTTGAATCGCGTCAGCACAATCCGCATCATTGCATAAGTAGCTTTTGGCGATCCGGTACCAGCTTTCCTGGTTCGAAATCACAAGTTCACCAAAGGCTTCTTTCTTCATGTGTTCCACTCCCTTCCCTCCGGAGTTTTATATTCTGTATGTCCATACACCTATTAGATGATTCAGGGCACGGAAAAGTCCCATGTTTATTCTTTTTCCAGTAAATGTTTATATGTGCTGTCGATACCGAGCGCGCCGATTGGCGCTGTGATCACGATTGCCATAACCGCAACGGAAAGCACAAGTGTACCGCAGGAAAGCCCGGCTGCCAGAGGGACTGACCCAATCGCCGCCTGCACGGTAGCCTTCGGAAGATACGCAATAATACAGAATACCCGCTCCTTCCACGTAAGCTTCGTGCCAAGCATACAGATGCAGACACCGACCGCGCGGAACAGCAGCGCTGCCCCAATCATCAAAAGCGCCATTGCCCCTGCCTTTGCCATATACCGGATATCGACTGCCGCGCCAACTAATACAAACAGGATTACCTCTGCGGCAATCCACAGCTTACCGAATTTCTCTGACAACCGTTTCGATACAAATGTCGTGCTCTTCATCTTAAGCATACATGCCATACTGACAACTGCCAGAAGTCCGGACACTGCCACATATGCAGACACCCACTCCTCGATTGCAAGCAGCAGACACGACATACCCAGGATCACGATCAGCTTCGTTGAGTTACGAACGCAGTGATTCTTCTTATACGCAAACTCGAAGAACCGGTACAGCATATAGCCGACGATACAACCGAGTACGATTCCTAACACGATTGAGATGGGGATATTGATAAAATCCTTCGCATTTGCATGTCCGCCCTGTGCCATCTGCAAAAATGTTGTAAATAACACGATTACGAAGATATCATCGCACGACGCCCCCGCCAGAATCATCTGTGGGATGCCTTTCTTCGTTCCATAGCCTTCCTCCATGAGTTTCACCATACGCGGTACAACGACAGCTGGAGAGACCGCACCCATGACGGCACCCATAACGGCTGCCTCGACGCGTGTCACGCCGAGGATCATCGGCGCAAACAGAATATACCCGCAGATTTCAAACGATGCCGGCACAAACGACATCAGGATTGCCGGGCGTCCGACCTTCTTCAGATCTGACAGATTCAGCGACAATCCTGCCTTGAGCAGGATGATGATAAGTGCTAATTTCCGCAGTTCTGCGGAGATTCCCAGAATCGATGGGGACAACAGATCCAGCACATAGGGACCGAGTACGATTCCTGTCGCCAGCATACCGATGATGCCCGGCAGGCGGATCTGTTTACAGATGGCGGACATCGCAAGTCCGACTAGAAAGATAAGTGCAAGTGATGTTAACATATTTTTCCTCCTTGGGATTTTAACCCTCACAGAAAGTTCAAAAAAAGCTGACACCTTCTGCGATCAATATCGTAGAAGTCATCAGCCTTATAAGCAGTTCCGGTTACCCGAGGGAGAACCTCATTCCCTTTTTCTGTATGTAACTATACGCCCGTATTACCGGTCTGTCAATCCTGAAGTTCCATCACTTTGTTTCAAACACCAGACGCATGCTGTCGCTCCCTGAAATCACGATCGTCATCTGTTTTCCGGAAATCGTAGCTTCCATCGTTTTGTTCGAATCACTGTAATGCAGGATGTATTTTTCACCTGATTTTTCCAGTGTTCCCGTGTGCGCTTTTCCATTGTTTGTAAATGTAAAATTCGTTCCATCCGTACACGAAAACTGTGGTGCCTTTGCATCCCGGTTTGAATCATCATACGTCATAGACTTCCCATTTACTGTCATTTCGACAATTGACCATGCAGATGTAATCTTCGCATTTTTTGAATCCGAACCTCCACATGCTGCAAGACACAACGCCATCGCAACAACCATTACAACACATAATAACCTTCTCTTCATCTCATTTTCTCCCCTGTTACTTTATTTTTCTTAATATAGCATAGCAAGATTATATATTGCAAGCAATCTCATGTTAACTATATGTAAATCATTCATGTGCAAACGAGATTATGAAATCTCCCGCAAGGCCTTCTTAAACTGGAACGAAAACAGGATTGATGTAAATGTCACCGCAAGCACGTCCGCGATCGGCTCTGCCAGATAAACAGCCATCGTCTTATCTGCTGTAATGATATGCGGCAGAATGAAAATAAGCGGAATCAACAGCACGAATTTCCGCATGATCGCAACAATGATCGATGCCGGTGCATTTCCCAGTGCATTGAATGTCATCTGACAGGCAATCTGGATACCAAACATGAATAATGCTGCAAGATAATAACGGAGCGCATCCTTGGTAAATGCAATCAAGGCTGCATCTGTTGTAAAAATCGATGCGAAAACCTTCGGGAAGCACATGATAAACAACCACAGAATCGTGGAATATAGCAGGCTGACCTTCAGCAGTAGTTTAAATGCAGCCCGGACTCTGGATGCATTTTTCGCACCATAATTGTAGCTGATGATCGGCTGGGCGCCCTGTCCCAAGCCCTGCAGAGGAAGCATCGCAAACTGCATCACACTTGTTAAGATCGTCATCGCACCGACTGCGATATCCCCACCGTATTTCAGGAGAGAAGAATTAAAGCATACCGATATAATACTCTCGCTGCCCTGCATAATAAAGATTGCAGAGCCGAGTGCCAGACACGGAAGGATGTACGCTGCCTTTAATCCCATGTTTTTGCCGCGGATACGGAGCGTTGTCCGCTTCCCGAACAGAAAGCTTATTACCCAGATGCAGGAGCAGCATTGGGAAATCACTGTTGCAAGTGCAGCTCCCCGGACACCCATATGAAGACCGAAGATAAAAATCGGATCCAATATAATGTTCGCGATTGCACCGATCAATACAGAGAGCATGCCTTCCTTCGCAAAACCCTGCGCTGTGATAAACGCATTCATGCCAAGAGTCAGCTGAACAAAGATCGTTCCGAGTGCATAGATATTCATATACGATGCCGCGTACTCGATCGTGTTGGCACTTGCACCAAAAGCGAGCAGGAAATCCCGGTTCCAAATCAGCAAGACGACAGTCAAAACGATTGACAGGAGAATCTGCATCGTAAAACAGTTGGCGAGTATCTTCTCCGCATCGTCTTTCTTATTTTTACCCATAAAGATCGTCGCACGAGGTGCGCCGCCATTTCCAACCAATGCCGCAAAGGCGGTTATAATCATGATCAGTGGCATGCAGACACCAACGCCGGTCAGTGCCATCGCCCCCGTGTCCGGGATATGTCCGATATAGATACGGTCAACGATGTTATATAACATGTTAATCAACTGTGCCGCGATTGTCGGCAGTGCCAGCTTCACAAGCAGCTTGCCGATCGGCTCTGTCGCTAAGAATGTACGGTCGGATTGTACGGACACGGATGTTGCATTCGATTCTTCGTTTTCATTTTGTTGTTTCATTTCTTTTCCTCATTTCTACTATATGCTTGATAATTTTTCCGTTATTTCAAATGTGACATTACATTTTGATACAGCCGTGCATTATACGCTGCAAAATTCTTCTTTTCATCCTCCGAAAATCCCGCAAAGATGCACGATACAAGGGCTTCCTGTTTTTCTTCAATGGCACGGACAATATCGTCTGTCTGTCGCGTGAGTTTCAGGTGTATGATCCGCTTGTCATCCGGATCTGTATATCTCGTCAGATAACCCTTTTTCTCCAGAGTATCCACCGCCGCAGACACATTTCCCCGCTGTAACATCCGGAATTCCACAATATCCCGCGCAGAATCATAGGAAGGGTTATTGTGCAGAAACGTCAGAATAATAATCTCGATGCGGCTGAGATTAAACTCATACCGCACACTTTCCAGATATTTCTCCTGTAGTTTCATCAGACATTTCGTCATGTCAAAGACATTGGATGGCGTCTGAAGTTTCATTTCTCGATTCCTTCTTTCAATTAGTTCTTTTTAGAACTATTATAATAATAAAAAAGAAATAGTCAACCACTATTTTTCTGCATAAAAACAGCATAGATTTTTTCGTATCTTCTTATAACTTCTTGAACCGTCAATATATCCCTGTTTATAAGGGTTTGGCGGTTTTTCTCTTTTCACAGATACACCGTGCAATTGAACCTTATCCCGTATATCTTTGCTCTCAATCGTTGTAAATCATGCAATCAGACTTCGCATTCCCACATTTGCTCCTGTTTCAGAAGCATGAGCATACAAATCCAGCGTGATTATGATACTTGAATGTCCCATGATGTATTGCAGATTTTTCGGGTTCATCTTCTTCTGGGCAAGTCGTGTACAGAATGTATGCCTCAAGGTATGTGGGGTAATCTTTGGCAAGGGTATTTTGTTGCTCTTGTTGTATTTTCTGAAGATACCATACAATGCAGATTTATAACTACTTTCCTGCATAGGATTTCCAGCCGTATTCAGAAACAGGATAAAATTCATGTCGTCCATGTTCATTCCTCCAATCAAAAAGGCATATGCTCGCAGGAACATATACCTTGTATCATGTATATTTTGTTTCTTATATGCTGTTTGCGTCCTTAAAAATACGTTTCTAAAGCAGGGGATAAGAAAAGGACAGAAACCTTTGTCCCTGTCCTTATCCTTACTTATCTGCATCTTCTGCGTTTGAAGAACAATGCTATCAGCATTCCTGCAAGGGAAATGACCATTACCATACTCCACAGCAAAATATTTGTACTATCGCCTGTCTTAACTGCTGTATCTGGCTTTGTAGAAGTAGTAGGCTGTTCTTCGTTGGAAATCATAGAAATGACTGCTGTTTCTTTATAATCACAACGTTCACAAACACGTTCTTTTTTGCCTGTTTCTGTGGTTGTTGCTTCCTTGATGACTTTCCATGCTCCCCACGTATGACCTAACTCATCTACTTCGTTTCCTCTGTAGCTATAGCCACAATTTCTGCAGTTATATGTCGTATATCCTTTCTCTGTGCAATTTGGTGGTGTAACGACTGCAACATAATCATGTTCGTTTACAGTAAACTGTAGCTCCGTTGTTGCTATTTGAGCATTAGCTGCTGTTACAGTAAGCGTTGCCCGATATATACCTGTTGCTAAACTGTCTTTTGGTGCTACTGCTACTTTTAGAGTGTCGTTTAGCTGGATGGTTGTAGTACCATCACCACTCAACTCGAACTTATCCTTATCTGTACCCGTGATAGATATATCTACATTCTCTAAATCAACATTTCCGCTATTTGTAATCGTAAATTCCTTTGCGGTAATTGGTTGATATCCTACGCAAGTTCCTGTAAATGTTCCGTCACCACTTAAAAGCATGCTGTAAACTTTCTTTGTTGCAGGTGGCAGTGTGATATTCACATCACTTATCGGCGTACCTGAAATGGTAAAACCATTTTTTGTCATTTTTGTCACTGTCAATCCGTTCAAGCCTTGGATTCTGTCCTCATAACCATCCGGAAGAAAATATCCGTCAACAGCTTCTACTATAATATCTGTAATTGCCTTGTTTGGAACAACTTCCTGCACACCATTATTCGATGTGATATTCAATCCCGCACCCGCAACAATATTCACAGCAGTTTCTTGGTCTTTCTCTGCCAAAGCCGCATATGTGATTCTATTTGCTATATCTGTTGTTTCCAGCCATATCTTGCAATTCGCAAAATTATCTAAATTCATACCACTTGCAGAAACTTCTGTTTCATTCGTAATTTGTTTCGCATACGCACCATTGCTGTTTTGCGCAACCAGATATGTACCATTTGGAACATCTGTTAAGATGACCTTGCTATCATCATAAGAAATTACGGCTGAACCTAGGTTCTTGCTATACTTACCGGCGTCATAGCGTAATGTAAACGCTCCATCTCCATCCGTATCCTGCAATGTTAAATTACCTGTAGTTGTTGCTGACGGAACAGCCGATGCAAAAAGAATCGTTGATGAATTCAGTTCAAAAGCAGGCCTTATTTTTTCTACATTGCTTGTTTGAGCTCCATTAAAAGCAGGATAATTCTTAGAAGGCCACGCAGTCAAAACATCATTTCCATCATTCGGATCATCATTACTAACAAATGGTGAACGAATCCAAAATAATTCAAGAACAGATTCTCCCCAATAACTTGGATCAATACGAAGACCGTCATTCAAATCATTTGCGCTGTTCTTTCCCACAGTAATGTGATTATAATCTTCTTGGTCTCCATAAGCCAAATATAGCTTATCCGTCGTGGAATAGACGCTGTTGTTTTTCGTATCATCAGTATAAATCGTTGTTTCATTTATCAGTGCCTGTTCTGAACTTGTAAAAAAAGAAGCTTCCATCTCTTTTAAGGTAACATTCCTTATATAGCTAGCACCGTAGTGATTCGGGAAAACTTCTGCCGGTTCTCTATCAGGATAGGTACAGTTCCACTTATCATCATATGTTTTATTGTCCATATAATTTGATTCAAATTGTACATCATCTCTCATAGAACTTGCAGAAAATAACGTTATGCTATCATTACTTTGACTTCCTGCAATCCACCACTGTTGATTGTTGTTTCCGAAATAGACTTTTGCAGGATTTTTCACTCCGTCATTATCATTTGTATCATAGTTTTTTAATTCTTCAACAGTTGAAAACTGCTCTTTCGTTGGCGATTGATTTTCCTCTGCATGAACGCTGGTACTAAACGTCGGAAACATAGTCAATACCATTGCACTTACCAGCAAAAATGAATAAGGCTTTTTCAAATATCTTTGTTTCATATTTACTTTCTGCTCCTTTCCTTGACTTTTCTCAAAAGGTACACCTGTTAATAGCCACTATATCATTATCTAGTATAGCTGAAAACGCCTGTTTTTTCAATAAATTAATCATTTACAACAGCTTTGAAGATGTTATTTTTGCTAAGATTGCCAGATTATATTTTTTGCAAAAGGTGTACTTTGTGATAGTTCAGAATAGACTACCTTTGCTGTAATAAGCGGTATTCCCTTAATTTCCGATAGAATGTAGCTTCGCTCATTTTACATACGTTCAAGACTTCCGACAGAGGAAGCCTTTTCTTTTCCCATTCACGGACAAGCTCTCCAAAGTTCTCTGGAAGCATGATTTCTGGTCTGCCGAATTTTACGCCCTGTGCCTTTGCCTCAGCTATGCCCTGTGCCTGCCTTTTTCTGATGTTCTCACGCTCATTTTGTGCCACGAAAGATAGTTCCTGCCTAGACGGTCAATACTTAGGATATAGAGCAAATCACCTTGTTTTAGCTTTCTGACGAGCTTTTTATATTGCTGACGCATTGCGTTGCAACAGGCTCTTGACAAGCCGTGAACTAAGACATTGATAGCGAACAAGCAGAAATGAGATAGTATGTTGTTTCACGATATAGAAAAAGACGCTCTATTTCAAGCGTCGATTTCTTATAACTCCGTATTTCTCTTTATAAGTCGTTACATCAGGCTCTTTCATTTGTTGTAATTTCGTTGTAAATTTCCTTATTTTCTTCTTGCTATTTTACTGATAGCTACTGTATTTATGCGGTATTCCTCAATTTGGTATCTTTTTTTTAAATAAAAAGAGCCGTCACTTCAAATTAAGCAACAACCCTTTCACATATTCTATTTAATAATTCTCCGCATGTACCTCAAAGTAAGACTGTGGATGTGCACATACCGGGCAAACCTCCGGTGCCTTCTCGCCAACTACGATATGTCCGCAGTTTCTGCACTCCCATACCTTGACCTCGCTCTTCGCAAATACTTCCTGCATCTCCACATTATGCAGAAGTGCGCGATAGCGTTCCTCATGCTGCTTCTCGATAGCTCCAACGAGACGGAACTTCTCTGCAAGCTCTGGGAAGCCCTCTTCCTCAGCCGTCTTTGCAAAGCCCTCATACATATCAGTCCACTCGTAGTTCTCGCCCTCAGCCGCTGCAGCCAGATTCTCAGCCGTGCTTCCGATTCCATTCAATTCCTTGAACCACATCTTTGCATGCTCTTTCTCATTATCTGCAGTCTTCAGGAACAGGGAAGCGATCTGCTCGAACCCGTCCTTCTTTGCCTTGGAAGCAAAATACGTATATTTGTTTCGAGCCTGTGATTCGCCCGAAAATGCCTCCAATAAATTCTTCTCTGTCTGTGTTCCTGCATACTTATTTGCCATAACTCTTTTCTCCTTTCAAAAGTAGTAATTATTACTATTTCATATATTATACAAAAGAAATTTTATTTGTCAATTATGGTTTTATATTGAACATTTGTTCGATTTATGATATGCTTTTATTGTGTAATTGAAAAGAAAGCAGGATGTGATTTTCCGATTATTTGATGCCCTCTAGTTTTACGAAGGAGGGTGATGCCCTATGAACACGCTTGAAGTTTTAACTTTATTGCTCGTTGTTTTCGCGGCTTTGTCTTACATAGACGATCATAATAAAAAGAAATAGCATCCCACCGACCAAAGTGAATGCTATTTCTAAAATCTGTATTTACTGAGGGCAAATCGGATATTACATCCGATTACCTTTCTAAGTAGATTATACACGAGGGTACTTGATTTTTCAAGTGCCCTTTTGAGTTACATTGAAGCATACCTTACAATGGCTATTTTTCCTTACTGCATACATGCTCCACGATCACACGTACAGCCGCATACAATACGCCGACAATCGGCCACACAATCCAAGTATCTCTCCAGTCATTTGTGATAAAGCTGATACCAAGAAAAATCGCTGTTGAACCAAGCCAATACGCAAGTGAAAATGCGCCCATCTTATCGCTGATTTTCTTTTTTGCCCTTGTATAATCGCCTTCTTCCAGAAGCTTCTCCATGGCAGCCATCTGCGTTCCTCCCAGCACAAAGAAATATACACCACAAGAAATCAGAAACAGCATAATTCCTACCATACAGACAATCGGGAAGTCCCGATCACCGAATATAGCGATGCCTCCAAAAAGCGGAATCACAGAAAATATACACAATATAACACCAATCACATTGTAACGGACATACCAATCATGGAACTGTTCTTTGCGTTCCTTCACCATTCCTGTCACTCCATATTCTGTCTCGAAACATTTTGTCTCTAAGAATTCAAATTTCTTCTGTTTCATATCGGTACATACAAAAATTGCAACCGCAATTCCAACCAGTATGAACATCACACACATACCAACTCCACCTGCAAAGTCTTCTCCGATTCCAAACGCTTCCACTTCGCTGGCTGCCCCTAACACGATCAGGCAGATTGGGGATATCACGCAGAGCCATGTTGCAAATGCGATTCTTTTTGCAGCCTCTTTTCTGATCTGCAAAAACTCACTTGCCATTTCCATCGTCACTTTATACTGTGGTTTGTCTTCTTCATAAGAATCCTCCCCGGTATAAATCTCCTCTTCCATCTCATCTTTGATGAGATAGTCCGTTGTCACACCAAAGATCTGACTAAGCTTCAATATTTTATCCAGGTCCGGAACTGCCTGTGCCCCTTCATATTTGGAAATGGATTGTCGGCTGACTCCTAATTTATGTGCCAGCTCTTCCTGAGACCAACCATTCTTTTTTCGCAAGTTAATAATCTTATCCGCTAATATCATAAGCGCCTCCTCCTGCCATCCGCATGGCATATTTGATGTTCTTATCGTACGAATTTTCTCCGTTGCACACAAGAAAGCCGCACGGACAATTTGTCAACCGATGGTTGCAACCCCTGATTTTTAGCCATTTTTTATGCGCGAACTAGAAAATCCGCAGAAGCACCATATAACAGACTGTTCCAAGCAGGATGCTCAAAAATGTGTTGTGTTTCCATTTATAACTGACTGCCACGCCCAAGCCAATAAGTGCCGGCTTGTGACTCGTCGCAATATTTTTCTCTTTTGTTTGCTCATCTTAACTATTGATTCCTTTATGTTTATTTGTCGTGCGTCAAATAGATTCCATTCCTAAGTATATTTATTTTTATATCGCGCGTCAAATAAAAAAGCAGATACCTTATGATATCTGCTCTTCTAACTCTACCACCCTAGATCCAGCAGCCAATTCTGTAACCTGCGTTCGCGGTCTGCATCCGATAAATTCTCATCCTCCGGGGCTTTGTATTCCCCTTTGATTGTTCCATCCAATATATATAAGACTCTCTTGCAGCAGGATGCAACCTTGGCATCATGCGTTACCATCATAATCGTCGTTCCTTCACGATTCAGCTTCCCAAGTGCATCCATAACCTCTGTTGAGGCAGCCCGGTTCAATGCACCGGTCGGTTCATCTGCAAAAAGAAGCTTCGGATGATTCACCATGCTTCTGCAGATACACGCCCGCTGCAGTTGTCCCCCGGAAACCTCATTGATATCATTGTCTGCCACCTCTATGATTGACAGTTTCCGCATCAGTTCTTCCGCAAATGCAACCTTCTTGGCGCGCGACCTCTCATCCTTTTTACTCTCCATTGCCGGAAGCAGAATATTATCCAATATTGTCAGATTCTTCATCATATACATCTGCTGGAAGATAAATCCCATCTCATCCAGCCGCACCTTCGCAAGCTCCGTCTGTGACAGCTTCGCAATATCCCTGCCTGCAAAGCAAACCGTTCCGCTTGTCGGCACATCCATACCCGATACCGAATAAAGCAGTGTAGACTTTCCGGAACCAGAAGGTCCCATGATTGCTACCATATCGCCCTCTTCCACTTCAAAGTTCACATTTCGAAGAACATTATTCTGCCGCTTGTCAATCACATATGTTTTGCACAAATCTTTTACTTCCAATATATTCGCCATAATTTATACCCTTTCCAATTTCATTTTCCAAGTGCACTCCTACTCTACATTTACAATGTCTGTGCCACGAATTCTGCGTATATGAAATGCGGTCACGCTGACTGCAATCCATGTAATCGCAAGCACGATCCCCGGATAGATCAGGATGATTCTTACCGGACTGAAATAATAATCTACATTTGTCGCTCCCATCATCGCCCAGATCGGATCACACCACAGTTTCGTAATTGGTCTGGTCAGTACAACTGCAAGGATTTCTGCAAACCCTGCAACTAGCATGAACCGTATTACATGCCACCAGAAGATGCTTCGATTGGAAAATCCAATTGCTTTCAAAAGAGCAATCTGACCATGTTCCGTAGATATAAATGACCGTTCCATCAAAACCGTCACGAGAATAACGACGATTCCTGTTATCGCCAAAAGCAGCAGACAGACTGTATCCATTGTATCCCCAACGCCCATGCAATCTACGCAATATCCCGCAGCATCAAACACTCCGGTAATTCCACATAGTTCCTTGATTTTCTTTACGCGCGTCCGAATCTCCTTTTCGTCTGGATGATCTGAAAAATCAACCTGAAAGCCCGTTATAGTCGTCGAATACTTCATTGAAGTCGGTGCCTCTTCGTGGAGCCGTCCGACCTTCCCTAACTGATTCATCGTCTGAAATAACGCTGTCACAACACAGTCCCGTTTCTCCGTTCCAAAATCAATCGTAACTGTATCTCCGATATCCACGCCAAGCTGGTCGGCAATCATTGGCGTAATGGCAATCTCATACGCATTTTGTGGTGGCGTTCCCTTCTCATATGTATAATCCGTCGTATGCGTCTCTGTATTCTGCTGGAATAACACAGAATATAACTTTCCATTTGCCTCACAGGCATACTTATACCAGACTTCCATGCTTACCTTATCCACCGGCATACCTGCAGCTTCCAACTCATCCGCAATCACATGATAGTTCTCCTGCAGGACGGGCTCTTGATCCTTATCCACAAGAACCGGTTTCATCATTTTAGGATCTGTGATATAGATATCCGACTCCTTTCCAAAACAGGTGATCATACTCTTACTCTGCATCGTCGATGTCACCATCACAACGCCAAGCATAAATACCGAGCAGATAAAAAATGGCAGCACGATTGTAATAAACCGGCGTGGTGCACTCAATATATCATTCAGTGCCATATAAAATGGTGTACGCGCGCGACTTTTACTTAACCGGTATATCGTTTTTTTGTGATACCGTTCTCCCGTCTGTCCGTTTCGTATCGCGTCAACCGGTGTCAGCTTTCTGACCTTTCCTGTGCAAAGATACGCAAATCCAACCATCAGACCAATCACAGCCAACACGCCGATTGCATTAAAGAGATATCCACCCTCATTGCCAAGCACCATCTTTTTCGAGACAGATGCGATCAGCAGATTGCCAAATGGGATGCTCACGAAAAATCCGACTATTCCGCCAACGATTGCCATTGCCAGATATTTCACTATATACAGGCGCCGTATCTTCGCATTTCGGATACCGATTGCCTTCATCACGCCAATCTCGCGAAATTCCTCCCGGATGGAAAATGTAATCACAAATTTCAAAATCACGAAGGATACAATAATCAGGCAGATACTCAGCACAAGCACAAGCATCGCCAGAATCATATCCATAACATACGACAGGCGGATTGTAGCTCTCTCTGAAGAAAACAATATATTGGTTGCGCTTGCCAATTCCGCCGAAAGTGTCCCTGTATCATCCGTCTCCACCTGAAAGATTCTCCCAAGATAAGGTTCCAACGATTTGTCCGCTTCATACGCTTTGAAATCATTTTCGCTGAGCAGAAATCTTGTATTTCCCATAAGGTCAGAACCAAGCAGCGCATCTTTGATTTCGCCCGCTACGCGAAATGTCTTGTCTGTGTTTTTCATTTGAATCCGGATCGTATCTCCGACGTGCATATCATTTCTTGCAAAACTTCCAGCAGTAATATAGATTTCTCCGTCCGCAATCTCCGTCAGCTCCTGGTTATCTTCGAGAAAATAATGAAACTGCGTCGTATCCAGCGATTGTATCAACAAAGTATTGTTCTTTACCTTCAGTTTCTCGCCCTGATATGTGACATCTCCATTCGTTCCCCAGATACATTTTTCCATGCTGTAATCCTTTACACATCCCGATGTTTTCAGGATCTGCTCTACGCCGCCATCCCCATTCTGTGTGAACAACACATAATCTTTGATCCCGGCTTTTTCAAAAAAATAATCTGTCCCATTCATAACAGTGACCACATTGTTCAGACCACTCGCAACAAAAACCGCTGCCAGAATTGTGAACAATAACAGGATCACATTCATCGTCTTTTTCCGTTTGATATCCCGCTTTAAGATATTCCAGTACATAAATCTGCCCCTTTCCTTGTTTATGGCTCAATCATAACAGGGAAATTATTAAATAATCCTTAAAAAAGAAAAATGCAGGAATTTCCTACATTTTTCTAAGTACAATCGTGACTGCAAAGCCTGTTTCCGGTGTCTTTGCATAGATATCTCCATCCATCTTGTGAAGCAGTTCCTTACAGATATATAAGCCCAATCCGCTTCCGCGGACACCTGCGTGATTACTTCCACGATAAAACGCATCAAAAATATGTGGCAGTTCCTCTTCTTCGAGACCATCCCCGGAATTTTCAATCGTAATCAGGCTGTGGTCTTCTTCCTCGGAAAAAGAAATATGCACGTATTTTCCATCGCCATATTTGATTGCATTCTCAAGCACATTCTGTCCCACTTCAACTGCCCGGTCCAGATCGCCATATAACAGACAATCTGCAAAGGACTCCATCTGAAAGTCTGTATGTAAATCCGCGAATTTTTCTTTGTAATAGAGTTTCAACGCCTGCATCATCTGCGACAGATAAAACTCCCCGTGCTGCACGTCCAGCTTCAGGAAATCTTCCCGTGCCGCTTCCGAGATCTCGCCTACATATTTCTTAATTGTCTCTGTGTTTTTGCGAATCCCGCCAATCGCCTGCTGCCTTTTTTCTTCATTTTCATACAGATTTTCCTCCAGTGCCTGCGTGTATAATTCAATCGCCGAAAGCGGTGTGCGTATGTCATGCGACAACGACAATAAGAGTGTCTTCTTCTCTTTCTCCAGCTCCAGCCTTCTTAACTTGTCCGCCTCCAGCTTTTCCCGCAGCATATCCAGACTCCACAGGAATTTTCCGAAGAAACGGCTTTTTTCTGCCTTGATTGGTACGGACAGATTCCCTTTTGCAAGTTCTGTTGTAAGTCCTTCCATCGACGCAAACGGACGAACCAGTTTTCTTCCGAGCAGTATCAGAAATGCCGCTGTACAGATCCACAACGCACCCAGCGCCAGATTCAGTTTCCATATACTTCCGTACTGCACCGTGCGTCTGTAACAAAACCGATACAGCTTTCCCTGCACTTTCTCCACACGGTACTCTTCGTTGCACACTTCCTGCGCATCAAAAATGCTTACCCGTGTAAGTGTCGGATAATCTGACAACTTAATCTGTTCCAAAGGAATTCCTGTTTCCAGCTCCTGTACACATCGTGCCACATCCACCCGGTACGAATATTCATCCTTGGATTTCAGAGCTTGTACCACAAAAAGATTGCAAATTCCTATCAGGCAGATTTCCAACAATAAGAAAATTATTACAAATCTACGATATTTATTCAAACCGATACCCCGTTCCCCATTCCGTGATAATGTGCTCCGGATGTTTTGGATCTTTCTCTATTTTCTGTCTGAGCCACTTAATATGTACCGTCAGTGTCTGCATCTCCGATTCACTGTCGCTGCCCCAGATCGTGCGGAACAAATATTCTTTTTTCAGTGTCACGCCTTTATTTTCCATCAGTAATTTTAATAGCTCAAATTCCTTCGCTGTGGAATCAACCTTTTGATCTGCAACATAAATCGTCTGTGTCGCCGTATTCAGCCGGATCGTTCCGGAGATCAATTCCTCCTGTGCATATTTGCGTTTGAAGATACCATGAATCTTCGCGAGCAGGATATCCATATCGTAAGGCTTTTCAATGTAATCGTCAGCACCCAGATTCAAGCCTTTTAATTTGTCGTTCTTTTCTGTCTTGGCACTCACAATCAGAATATGTGCATTGGATGTCTCTCGAATCTTGGAGCAGACCGCAAAGCCATCCATCCCCGGCAGCATCAGATCTAAGATCACAAGCTTCGCTCCGTACCGTTCAAAAAGCTCCAATGCAGCCTCGCCATCCTTTGCAACGCTCACAATATAATTTTCTTTCCGCAGAAAATCCGAAAGCAGCTCGCCGATTTCATGATTATCCTCTACTATAATGATATCTAACATATATACCTCTACTTCTGCTTCACATCCACATCTCCACTCAATGTTACAATCTTGCACAGATAGTCGGAATCCGCATCTCCATCCGGAACATCCACAGCTCCGCTATTGGTTTTCGTCTCAAACCGATATGTGCGTCCCGCTGCAATCTCCATATCGACATCACCGCTCGATGTTGTGATATCGAATTTCTCGGCATCACAGCTCTCCAGATCTATGTCTCCGCTGGACGTCGACATACGCAAGCTTTCTGCGGTTATATCCTGCATCTCAATATCTCCACTATTAGCTCCAAGTTCTATCTGTTTTGCTGTTGCATTTTCCAGATCAATATCTGCGGAAGAAGATGTTGCCATAATGGAATCCGGGGCATTTATATTCTTCATATATAGATCTCCACTGGATGCAGATACATTTACAGTTTCTGCATTCACATCCTGAATTGTAACATATCCGCTCAAGGTTGTTACAGAGATTTCTTTGTATTCCGCATCTGCCAGATACAACCGCGCCGCCGTATCTTTTCCGAATCCCAGTGACACAATCGCCTTATGTTTGCCCTTGTCGTCCGTTGTGAATTTCAGCACATGGTCCTTCACATCCACATGGCTCGTCCAATCATCTGTATCATAATACTCCACATAATTCTTACCGGTCTTTGATTTGCAGATCTCGATATCCATGCTGCCTGCTCCGGCTATCTCTATTTTATCAAATGCATCCACAATCTGCACGGTTTTCTTCTCGGCATGAAGTGCTTTCATCGTGGTCAGATCGACCGCTCCATTCGGAAACTTAAATCCACCTATTGCAATTCCGATAAATCCTATAATCACACCGATACCGACTAGCACGGAACCAATGATGACCGCTTTTTTAGTTTTGCTCATATCTTAGCCCTCCTTTACGAACTTTCTTTTGATGCCGCTCACAGCTGCCTTACACAGATTCCAGAATCCAACCGTTACCGGCTTCACTGCGACAAAGAACAGAATCGTAAGTCCGACACCTGCGAATCCGCACCCAAGCATAAATACCGCTGCCGGAACATTGCTAATCATCAGGAATGGAACCACAGCTAAAACTCCCGCAATTCCCGCGACTGCTGCTGATATGACTACTGCATAAAATGTAATCAATAGTGAAAATACAACAACTAACATACTTAATACCAGAATTCCGGCTGTAAGCAGAAGCGGCACCCAGACCGGAGAACCAAGTACAATCAGAACAATCTCCCATGCACGCAGGCGATGCGTCGGTTTGATCTTCTGCTTAACGATTTTGCTAAGTGGCGTATCTTCCAGAATCTGATCCACCGCGTCATCCGGTGCATCCATCGTGGCAACCGCCTCTTCCTCCATCATGCCATCTTCCATCCGGTCATCAATCATCTCACTGTAATAAGCGATGAACCGCTCCATATCTTCCGTCGGCATCTTCGGAATCCGCACCCGGATTGCCGACAAATATTCCTGTTTATTCATGTTTCTCTGCCTCCTTCATAGGTTCTTCCCGAACGATAAACCGATAGATGGATTCTAGTTCCTTCCATTCAGCCTTAAACTCATCGATTCGCGCCCGTCCTGCGTCTGTAATATGATAATATTTCCGAAGTCGTCCATTGTGTTCCACCGATTGTACCGTCAGATACGCATTTGCTTCTAATCGTCGTAAAATCGGATACAGCGTCGACTCCGAAATCGTCACATACGGTTTCATATCTTTGATGATCTGATATCCATAGGAATCTTCATCTTTGATAGCCGCCAGCACGCATACATCCAACATGCCTCGTTTTAATTGAATATCCATATGTATACCTCCTTATGTCACATACTATACGACACATAGTATTATATGTCAAGTAGTATTTTAATCTTGAACATAAAAAAGAGAACCTGAAGATTCAGGTTCTCCAAATATATTTATTTATTCAAAATACTTCATCATTTCTGCCAGTTCATCCGACACCTTGCTGACATGTCCGGTTGCCGTGTTCATCTGATCGATTGCTTCGGCAATACTTGTAACATTGGCAGATACTTCCTCGTTGCTTGCCGCATTTTCTTCAGAAATCGCACTGAGATCAGTAATATTTGCTATGATGGACTGCTTGATACCATCAAGCTGCTTTGATTTCTCACTGATTCGGGACACCGCCACAATATTGTCACTAATCGTCTTGCTGAGTGTTGCAAAACTGCTGCATGTTGCAGAGATATCATCCCGCTCTTTTCCGAGCAATGTCTGCACATCACGTACCATACTCACACATTCATTTGATTTCGCAAAGATATTGTCAGCCACCTGTTTGATCGTATCCACACCCTCGGCACTCTGTTCTGCCAGCTTCTTGATCTCACTTGCCACAACAGCAAATCCGCTTCCCGACTGTCCGGCACGTGCTGCTTCGATCGATGCATTTAACGCAAGCAGACTTGTCTGTCCGGTAATATCCATAATCAGGTTGACTGCCTCATTGATTGACAGAATCGCCTGGTTTGTCTCTTCAATCTGATTCGTAATCCGACCGATAATTTCCGCCGATTGATTGGAGCTGTCCAGTACAGTCTCCATGGACTTGGTTGCTGTGCTGTTCGCCTTGCCCATCTGCTCGGAATTTGCACTTAATACCTGCACATCATTATCGATATCCGTGATTGCATTTCCCATCTCGATGGACTTCGCGTTGACATCCTGCACATTATCTGCCAGTGTCACCGCGGTCACAGACAATTCCTCCATCGCCTGGCTGATCTGTCCGGCACCCTCATTACTGAAATCGGCGCGCTCATTCAGGGAAGATGTATCCTGCTGCAGATTCACGACATGATCATTTACGCTCGTCACAATATTATTCAGTTTTTCCTTAAGAACCTTTGAGGAATCAATCAACGTATCAATCTCCGCAATTGCTGAAGATCCTTCCACGTCTTCTGAAATACTTCCGTTCGCAATCCGTTCAATATGTGCTGTTGTCTTCGCCAGTGACTTCCGGATCTTAAGCGCAAGAACAACCAGGATGCCAAGGTAGATAGCCGCAAGTATGATAGCAATCAATGCTGATTTTTTTGTCATATCGCGCTGCACCTGTTCGACTGTTGTCATTTGCTCGCCTGCAAAGCCCATTCCGATAACCGTGCCATCATCGGAGCATACCGGCGTATAATATACATAGAATTTTTTTCCGGCGATATTTACATTCTCTGCACGATAATCTTTGCCGGTTTTGATTATTTCCCATATCGCCGGGTCCGCTTTTGTGCCTTCCACGCGGGTACCATTCTCATCCTTAATCGACGTGATATACCGCGTATCGTTGGCAAAAAACGTAAGCTCGATATCATCTTTCTTCAAAGAATCAATAAATTCATAGCTGACATCATCTTTACATAGAATATCTTCGCGGACATCCCACTCAAAATATTTCTGTACTGAGATCGCACACGCCTTGAGTCTGGAAAATGTACTGCTTTCCAATTCATCTTTCATTTTCGAAGTGGAAAAAATTGTTAGAATCAGGATTGAAGTAAGTAATGGTATGCTTCCAATCATGATAATCACGGATAAGAAACTTAACTTTTTTCTTTTAGATTTTGACATATCTTCCATACAACACTGAAGGATATAATTCCTTCTTCCCCCCTTTTTACATACTATCTATTTATTATACATATTTTTTACATTCGGTTCTATCATATATTTGTCTCATTGTTTCATATCGTTTCCATTTTCTGTAAATAAGGTATTTCCCCGCATCCGTCGATACAAAAAAAGCCCTGTTTTCACAGGACTTTTCTATCGTACGCTACACCATACAAATGTAATTATTTACTTTCCTCGTGTCCATATGACCCGTACGAACCATAATTTCCATAGTATTTGCCGTAATACTTGCCATAGTATTTGCCATAATACTTACCGTATGCTTTTCCGGCAACCTCTACTTTGTTCATGACAGTTCCAAGGATACGACAGCCGGACTTCTCCAACTGTTCTTTCACTTTCTGCTCTAACCGATAGCTGATCGAATCTGCAGCAATCACGATAATCGCTCCATCACAGTTCTGCGCAACGATCGCCGCATCAATAACCGAGCCAAGCGGCGGACAGTCTACAATCACATAATCGTAGTCTTCTTTCCCTTTTTCCACCAATGCTTTAAACAAATCATTTCCCAAAAGTTCTGACGGGTTCGGTGCACTCTGCCCGGAAAAGATCATATGTAAATTTTCAACGTTTGTCTCATAAATTACTTCATCCAGTTTCTTTTGTCCGGAAAGATAATGGGAAAGACCCACAACTTCTTCGCTGATTCCGTGACGTACAAGTGCAACTGATTTACGAATATCCGCATCGATATGCAAAACCTTCTTGCCAGCCTCCGTCATCGTCCGTGCAAGTTCGAATGAAACAGTTGATTTTCCTTCGTTTGGTGTAGCCGATGTAAATGCAATCGTCTTTATATCGCTTCCTAGAAACTGGATATTGGTACGGAGCGCCTTGTAGGACTCCCGCGCGTTATAATTTAACTCTTCTAACTTCTCAAGAACTATCTTCTTCATCTCTTATCCCCTCATTATGCGCTCTTCTTCATTGTACTCTTGCTGCTTTTCTTTGCTTTCTTCCCTTTCCCGTTTCCTTTCTTCTCACCGGAATATACAGGAATTGAGCCAAGGTTTGTAAGACCTAAGTACTTCTCTGCGTCATCCGCTGTCTTGATTGAATCATCCATGAGGTAACGGACGATAATCACACCAGCAGCCACAACGAAGAAAATCAAGCCGCCCAGAACGATGTTTTTCTTTGTATTTGGTGAAACCGGATGATCTGCCACAACACCGCAGTCCACTACATTCGGCACTTCGGTTGCCATCACATCCGCTGTTTTCTTTGCAGTTACTTCTGCATATTTATCCACGATTGTCTTCGCCATATATGGATCCGCATTCTTTACAGAAAGCGTCAGGATACGCGTATTGGAATCATTGGAGATGGAAACCGTATCCAGGAACTGTTCATATGTCATATCAAGATCCAAATCTTTGATTACATCTTCCACAACGTTCCGGCTTTTTGCAAGAACCATATAATCCTGTGTCAGCTGGGAACCAAGCTGCAAGTCCGTCAAGGATGTAAGTGTGGTTGTCTTCGACAGGATATAAAGTGATGAGCTTGATTCATACATTGGTGTGACACATAAAATCGTATAAAGTGCTGCAATCACTGCCCCTCCGACAGCAGCTGCAATCAAAATCCATATCTTTGACCACAGCACGAGAAACAACTCCTTCAAATCAATCTCTTCTGTATTATTCTGTTGCGTCTGCAGTTTCTTATCGTTTTCCATTTTCCCTCAATCCTTTATCCTTCCTTTTTATCCATTTGCCTTTCGGTATATGCCCGGATGTATATGTTTTAATCCAACCGCTCATTGCGAAGTAATCGCTCTGCATTTTTCCAGAGCACATCCTCAAGCAGATCCGAATCCACCTTTTTCTCCATCCACGCAAGTGCATCCTTCACAAAAGGTGCCCGGTCATCCGTATTGTGTGCGTCGGTACCAATCATACTGATGTAACCTTCCTGCATCAGCTTCCTGCACCATTTTACGTGGCTGTCAAACCGGCTGCCAACCAGACTGTCTGCATTCATCTGGAGGATTGCTCCATTCTCACAGACTTCCTCCACACGTTCAATCCGTTTTGTCAATGCATGGTACCGCTCCATATGTGCAACCAGTGGCCGGTATCCCGCCATTGCGAGTGACCGGATTGCATCAAAGATATCCGAATACTCTGCCGCTGGCGCAAACTCCACCAGCACGTATTTCGTATCATTCATCGTGTTGATCCGGCCATCTTTCAGCGCTTCGATCACACCTTTGTTCCAGTAAATCTCATTTCCAAGATACAATTCATAATCTGCATATTTTGCATGCACTTCTTCTTTAAATGTGGCGAATATCTTCTTGAACGCTTCCCCATTTTCCTGCGTATGACCCAGGTAATAATGCGGTGTCAGAACCATCCCCCGGATACCTTGTGTATATGCGATGTCAATCATATCCATCGACATCTCGGTATTCTTGGAGCCATCATCAACGCCTGGAAGTACATGACAATGCACGTCTATCATCTTCAACTGTTCTTCCCCTTAATCGTCTTCCATTTGTCTTTTGCGTATCACGCCAACCAGTGCCATCAATCCTGCGCCGGCGAGTACAAAGATACATGCGACCGCCGCGACAATCACCGCCGCGTGCTGTATGTACTCCCGCACGAAAAGATACAGGCTCGAAGGCTGTATATAAATCTTCTGATATGGTTTCGCAATATATGCCACACCCGCCAAAATCACGGTGAGTGCCGCACCTGCAATTACGCCTCTTGCTATATATCGAACGCCACGGTGGCGGTATCGATCCATCAAAATCGCAACGACTGCCATCAAAATCAGGTTCACTGCCATGATTGGAATCGTATGCTTCACAAAATCCATATATCCCTGCTTGATACCATAGATGCTTGAGCAGATCATATCCGCGGAATACGTCTGTACATTTCCGACGATCACATTTGCACAGATCTGCTGATTTTCTTCCGTCAATCCACATTCTGTCGCCATCAGTTTCTCTTGCAATGCTTCCCCATCGTATTTTGTTACGTCTCCCTGCAGACTGCAGACTGCCTGTTTCTTTGCACTATTTAAAAACGCATCGTAACCGACCTGCTTCAAAAGCGCATCCACGGCTGCCGGGTCCTGTTTTGCAAGCTCCCGCTTGATTGTATTGCGCATGTCATCATAGACATACCGGTAATACCCACTGGATGTCAGGTTATCCACGACAAATGACTGACGGAATACGCTGGCACCGACACCGAGTAACAGGGCAAATGTCAGCACATGACATGCAATCAACACTGTAAATGTATGTCCCGTGATCTTCCGGTATGTGCTACGCATCTTATGGTTCACATAGTAGTGTGCGGTCTTCCGGTTTCTCTTTTTCTTCTGTCTTGGGAAACACTTTCCAAGATACAAACCTAGTACATCCAGCAAAATTATCGCAGACATAACAAGGATAATGAGGATACCGGTATTTACATACCGTGACACATCCATCGGATGTTCCACGGATGGCAGTTCTTTTACTTCACTTCCATCTTTGTTCTCATATACCATCGTATGATGTTCTACATCGTACTTTACTTTTCCGTCTGCCTTGTCTTCATCCACCTGTTCGATCACTGCTTCGGTTGTCGCAGCCGCAGTTGACTGTTCCATCGCAGCAGTTTCTTCCTGTGTTGTAGCCGGACTTTCCGCATCCTTTCCTGTTTCACCGGCCTTTGGCTGTTCTGTCGTCCCGGCCGGTTCCTCAGTAGGAATCACCATGATTGGCGGTTTTTGTGTCTCTGTCGTCTTGTTCTCTGTCGTTTTTTCCTCGGTTGTCGTGTCTTCTCCGCCGATTTTATACAGATATCCTTCCGCAACACCCTGTCCGATGCTTCCATACATCTCTGAGATAGCTGCATCTGCCTGTGCAGCAGTCAGATTGACATCATCCTGTGCCAGATATGCTGACAACTGACTGATATACTCGCCCTTTGCCGCATATGCTTCATTGTTATAATAAAATGTGCCGGATGCTGCGCCGATGACACGGGCTTCTTCTCCGTTGATGTCGCCCGCCAGCGCATGGATAGAACATCCGATTACCATCGCCGGGACAACCAGAGCGATTGCCAGCAGATGAACCAGATGTTTTTTTATTTGAAAGCGCTTATCTTTGGAATTCATAAATTGATTTTCCCCTCGTTTATTGATTGTTTCTCTCCAAATCATAAGTTGGATATGCTTGGGAAATTGCAAAAAGTATGTAGAGAATTTTTGCAATTTGCTAAACATATCATTTTTATAAAAGCATATAAAGGCTGCTACATAGTGTAACAGCCTCTATATACATTTTAGTTTGTACAGATTGGATTACTTATTAACAACTTCTAATTTCGCAACGCCATCTGTTACCATGTTCTTGAAGAATGGTACATCTGTTACATTGCCAACAACATACATTGCACCGTTCTCGAAGTATACCTTGTAAGTAGTACCAGCGATATTTGCAGTTGTGTATGTCTTGTCAACGACTGTATCCTTGATTGCGTACTCATTTGTCTTCTTGAGTGTGATTGTAGCCTTTACAGACTTATTATCTGCATAAGCACTCTTGTTCTGAATTGCTTCAGCTGCTTTGATTACTGTATCAGCCTTGCCAGCGTTTACAGGAGCTGTAAGAGTCATTTCCTTACCCTGTACGCGCTTTGCGATATCTGTAATCACTTCACCACCCTTAAGGTATGTAAGCTTTTCGCCATCATACTTTACAGTATATGTCTGACCATCAGATGTCTTGGCTGTCCAATCTTCACCCTTCAGGCCCTGAAGCTCTGAATTGCAATTCTTAACAGCATCATCCAAATCAGCTACGAGTGTATCACCAACACCATTGAATGTAAGTGTAGCGTCAGCCTTGTCAGTAACAGTTACCTTTGTAACAACAGAATCCTTAACTGTGACTTCGATCATAGTCTGAGCCTTTGCATTCTCCTTAGATGTTACAATAATCTGAGCAACACCACGGGCAACTGCTGTGATTGTACCATCCTCAGCAACTGTAGCAACCTTCTTATCAGATGTTGCATATGTTACACCCTTGTTTGTTGCATCCGCAGGAACGAACTCAATCTGAGCCTTCTCTGTCTTACCAGGAGCAAGTGTGATCTTTGTCTTAGCGGCAAGAATCTTTGCTACAGGAGTTACAACTGTAACCTCAACAGTTGCAGACTTCTTAGAACCATCTGTTGTAGTTGCTGTGATTGTAGCCTTACCTGCCTTAACAGCTGTAATCTTACCAGAAGCATCAACCGTTGCCACAGACTCATCTGAAGATGTGTAAACAAGTCTCTTGTTTGTTGCATCAGCAGGAGCAAATGTAGCCTTCACTGTATCTGTATCACCAACATTGATAGATGCCTTTGTTGTTGCGATAGAAAGGCTTGTTGCTGCGATTTCCTGTGTTGCAGCTGCGCCCTTAACAACCTGGCTTACATATGGATTAGTTGTAGCTGCAGGATCCTGTCCAGGAGCTGCTGTTCCCTTTGGAACTACGCAGATCTGGATACCTTCCAGACGCTTAGCCAAACCTGCTGTACCGGATGTCTGACCATTCTTGGCCCATCCTAACCAGCCATATGTCTGTGCATGTACTCTGTAATATACATCATAGTAATTTGCAACTTCGCCTGTAAGCTTAATTTCGATTGCTTCCAGTCTCTTTGCTTCAGCTCTTGTACCGTTAAGAGCGCCATCACTTGACCAAGTTCTCCAGCCGTATGTCTGGACATGAGTTCTGTAAGTGATTCCGCCTGTCAGACCAGCGATGTCAAGTTTTGCTGTGTTCAGGCTGATCTTGATACCTTCCAGTCTCTTTGCCTCACCAAATGTACCTGCAACTGCGCCATCACTGACTGCTGCCTGGTCGCCATAAGACTGAACGTGTACAGAATAAGTTACTACACCAGCAGCTTCACCTGTTGGTACCTTTCCAAGTCCTACGAAAGAACAACCCATAGATCCTGTGCTTGGAAGTGTGCCCTTTGGAAGGATCTGGATTTCGATAGCCTCAAGTCTCTTTGCCTGAGCTGATGTTCCTGCTGGAGCACCGTTCTTAGCCCATCCTAACCAGCCATATGTCTGTGCATGTACTCTGTAATATACATCGTACTTACCTGCATCAGCGCCTGTCAGCTTAATCTGGATAGCCTCAAGTCTCTTTGCCTGAGCTGATGTTCCACTCATGCCACCATTTTCTCTCCAGTTTTTCTCCCATCCAATGCTTTGGACATGAGTTCTGTACTGGATTCCAAGATTTGCGTTGCCTTCAACTTTGATTTCAATACCTTCAAGTCTCTTAGCTTCGCCTGTTGTACCTGCTAATTGACCGTTCTTACGGAATTCCTGCCAGCCATTTTTCTGTACATGTACACGATACTCGACTGTCGGAACACTGGTAGCAGCTTCTGATGTCAGGGAACCGGTTGTGATTACGCTGACTGCAACTGCCAATGCCATAAGAGCAGCAAAAAGCTTCTTAATACATTTTTGCATGTTTTCTCTCCTCCTTTGATATTCTACTTGGTGATAGTTCCAATCCCTATGTTCATATGAAGGGCACTTACACAAACATACAGGATTTTCCCCATTTCTACATACGTCAAACATTCTAACTCATAAGAGACATAAAATCAATAGGTGAATATTTATTTAACCCGACATTTTTTACAATTCCCTATTCCTTTAACAAAAGCTCCTTTTCATTTTACACAGTGTCCGGTGTGTTGTAACAACAATAGAGATTCTTTTATCTTATCATATAAGTCCTGTGCCCCAATTGATTTCAGAACCTGATTGTCGAAATCTCTGCGTGCCTTTCTGCCAAATATTCCTCCAGGCACAGCCCTTTTTCATGCATCTCTGTGGCGGCCTCAACGCCAACATACCGATAATGCCATACTTCCTCGGCAACGCCCGTGATGTCGGTTTTATCTCCAGGGTAACGGAAGATAAAACCGTATTTGTAGCTGTTTTCTTGCAGCCATAAATAAAGATCATAGGTGGCTCCGTTGATGTCAACGGCTAAACCAATTTGATGTTCACTGTATCCGGGAACCGATACCCATTGCTTTGCCAGTTCCTCCGCTTCGCTCTGGGAATTTCCCTCTTTGAGGTATCCAGCCACTTTGTCGTCATAGAGCTGCCGCTGCTTTTTCTGCGTGCGGTAACCGGATACGACCATAGGCAGTTGATCCCAATTTCCTTCCTTTGCTGCTTCCAACATCTCCATGAGAGGATCATAGATGCGTTCATCTACTTTCTCACCGCCGGGCACCTCTACCAGTTTTGGCTCATAGTTTTCGGGGAGCGCGTTTTCATAGTTTACCAACACCAAGTTCCAGTCGGTGTCATCATTTGCTGTCTGCGTGTTTTGGGGTGAGCTTTCACCCAAAAGGCCAACTTGCACAGCATCAGACCTCTGCGTTGTGGTGTCGTTTACTTGGGAATTTTCAGGCGATTCTTTATCTCCAAACAATGTGAACGCATATACACAAACAGCCACGACCAGAATGACTGTGGCAATACTTCCCCAAGGAAAGCGCCTCCGCCGCTGCTTTTGCCTCCGACGATGACCTTCATTTGGAACAGGCAGCATTTTTTCTTCCATCATATAAAGTCTCCTTTCTGAAGGGGAACAAAAGCGCCCCTGTCAGCATTTATTGTACTGAACAACGGCGCTTGGAACTTTAATATGAAGTTGTTTATTTCCTAAAAAAATCCTAAGAAATTGCTAATTTGACAACGGCAAAGAGACTGTAAATGTAACCACATGATTTTTGCTGGATGCGCTGATTGCCCCGCCATGCAGCGTGACAATCTCCTTTGCTATGGCTAATCCAAGCCCTGTGCCGCCTGTATCAGAGGAACGAGACTGATCTCCCCGGTAGAATTTATCGAAAAGCGACGCCAATGCCTCATTCGGAATATCTTCGCCGCTGTTCTGAAACCGAATGATGACTTCATGTTCCAATTTTTCTGCGGAGATCACAATCTCGGTATGTGGGAAGCTATACGATGCGGCATTTTTCAGAATGTTGTTGAATACCCTTGCCAGCTTTTCCGGATCGGCTTCGATGGTCAAGTTCTCGTCAAGATGCAGGGTAACGGTGTTTCCCCTGGGAGCCAAAACAGGAGACAATTCATCCGATAGTTGGACCAGCATATAATAAAGGTCGATGGTTTCCTTGGACAAGGTGATTTTCTGAGATTTATATTTTGTGATCTCAAAGAATTCATTTACCATCGTCTCCAGTCGGTAGGCTTTTTCCAACGCGATATGAACCCGTGCAGCCCTCTGCTCAGGGGGCATATTCGGATCTTCCTCCAACAGATTGAGGTATCCAATTACAGATGTGAGTGGGGTCCGAATATCATGGGCCAGGTACATAACCAATTCGTCTTTCCGCTGTTCAGCCAAAGCGGTTTCCATTTTTCGTTCTGCTAAAGTTTGTTTTACAGAGTTTAGCTTCTGCTCAAATGGCAGCATTTCCGGTGACAACCGGATTTGCTTTTCATCGTCTGCCAGCAATGACTCTATCCCTTGATTGACCTCTCTGAAATAGCCGGTAACCCACCGGAAAATTCGTACCATGAGGACTGTAAATATTAGAAGAACGGCCACAGCGAAAAAAATTTCTTTATTACCTCGAAAATGGTCACTGTAATAATAAAATGCCGCTTCATGCTTCATGTCGAATACGGTTTCCAGAATCCATACAATCAGATCGCCCATTCGCTCTTTCCAGATAAAAAGATACAGCCCCACCACCACAACGATAGAGGTAATGACATTCATGCAAACTCGTCGAATGAGTTTGGATTGAAAAGCAAAGTATTCGTCTTTTTTATCAACTTTCAATTTTATATCCTACCCCCCATATCGTCTTAATGAATCTGGGCTTGTCCATGCTATCTCCCAATTTCTCCCGCAGGTGGCGGATATGGACGGTGATGGTGTTGTTGGATTTGCTGTAATACTCGTCCTGCCAGATTTTGTGAAACAAATCTTCTGAACTGACTACATTCCCGGTATTTTCCAGAAGAATACGCAGGATCGAAAACTCCGTAGGTGTCAGCACCAAGGGCGTTTCCCCCAAAAAGCAGGTATGTGCCTTGATATTCATTGTCAAGGAACCGCAAACAAGATTATCTTCTGATGCGGCAGACGAGGTTTCACCGGTATCAGAATGAGCAGGATTGTACTTTTGATACCGGCGAAGCTGAGACTTTACCCGTGCAATCATCTCCAGAGGGCGAAACGGCTTTGTAATGTAATCATCCGCTCCAAGAGTAAGGCCGGTAATTTTATCAGTCTCAGCATCTTTGGCTGTCAGCATGATGATGGGGTAGGTATGATGTTCCCTGATTTTCTTGCATAGAGTGAATCCATCTATGTCAGGAAGCATAATATCCAAAATTGCAAGATCAATGGGGGTTGTTTCAATGCAGTTAAGGGCTTCTTGGCCCGTATAAAATTTGAATACAGTGTAGTTTTCGTTTTTCAAATAGACTTCTATTAAATCCGCAATTTCTGTTTCGTCATCGACTACTAATATTTTATTAGACATGAAGTCACTCTCCCTTCAAAGAGTATATATTATTATATTATCAAAGCCAAACACAGCACATCCCCTTGGCAGCCCAAAATCGCGTCCCGGTTGTCCTATTTTTTAACCCATAAGCCCTCTTTTTGGGGTGGTTGTCCACCATTTAACCCATAGAAAACGGGTTAAAAGAGGCTTTGTTCTGTCAAATTGCGTCAAATCATTTGAAAAGGAAAAACCCCGGAAACTGCGTAATTCCGGGGTTTTTGACCACTTTTGATAAAGTTTAACGCTTGCTGAACTGCGGTGCACGACGAGCTGCTTTGAGACCGTATTTCTTTCTTTCCTTCATACGTGGATCTCTTGTGAGGAATCCTGCCTTCTTAAGAGCTGGTCTGTATTCAGCGTCAGCCTCAAGGAGTGCTCTGGAGATACCATGTCTGATAGCACCAGCCTGACCTGTAAATCCACCACCCTTTACATTTACAAGTACATCGAACTTTCCTTCTGTACCTGTTGCTGCAAATGGCTGCTTAACGATGAGCTTCAATGTATCAAGGCCGAAATACTCATCCATGTCTTTCTTATTGATTGTTACCTTACCAGTTCCTGGTACAAGGTAAACTCTTGCGATACTGCTTTTTCTTCTACCTGTTCCGTAAAATCTATTACTATTCTTAGCCACGAACGTTTCCTCCCTTATTAATACTTAATCTCTAATACTTCTGGCTTCTGAGCCTGCTGCTTGTGCTCTGGTCCAGCGTAAACATAAAGCTTCTTGATCATCTCTCTGCCGAGAGGTCCCTTTGGAAGCATGCCCTTAACTGCAAGGTAGATAACGTCTTCCGGCTTCTTTGCCATCTTCTCTTTGAGAGTCTGCTCTTTCATACCACCGACATAATCAGAATGATGATAGTAAACCTTCTGATCCATCTTCTTACCTGTTACTTTGATCTTATCAGCATTTACAACTACTACATAATCGCCTGTGTCGATATGCGGTGTAAATGTTGGCTTGTTCTTTCCTCTTAAAATGCTTGCGATCTCTGATGATAAACGACCTAATGTATGTCCTGTAGCATCTACTACATACCACTTTCTTTCAATGTTTGATGGGCTTGCCATAAAGCTCTTCATTGTGGTGTTCCTCCTTAAAATTATTCGAATTGTCCTGCATCATACCCATGCCTTCAAGCCGAAATGTCCGAAACAGCCTGTCCGCACAGTGCCGAATGCGTACTGTACATTGCGTCAAAAGAGTATTCCGCAAGTCCCGGGGCTATTGGGACGCACTTCACCTGTCTTTTGTCACATTTAGGTATTATATTATACGTGCCCGCGTGTGTCAACGACTTTTTACCGGAAATGCAGATTTTTGTACAATATTCTTAATTTTAATATAAAACCATCCCAAATCCGGCAAAAAATTCTACATATTTCATATGTAATTATATACGTCGCATCCTATAAATACTCAATTCCTACCAACTGCAACCCGCACGCTTCCGCTTTCGGTCCTGCTGCCGCGCGGTCCTTCGCATCGAGAATCTCCTTCACATGCTCCGGCGGATACATGTTCATACCGCATTTTAACAAGGTTCCCATGATGATCCGCACCATATTATATAGGAAACCGGTTCCGCGGATTGTCATGATGATCATCTTGCCCTCTGTGCGGAAGGAAATCTCTGTGACTGTGCGCACCGTGGACTCCACCTGTGTCCGTGGCGTACAGAATGATTTGAAATCATGCTCGCCGACGAGATATGTCGCCGCCTGCTCCATCTTCGCCACGTCAATGTTGAAATAGCAAAATTTTGAGTAAAGCCGCACGAGTGGATTCGGGAACTTGTCATTCCAGATACGATACTCATACGTTTTGATCGTATCACAGAACCGCGGATGAAAATCATCCGCCACCTGACACGATTCCTGAATCCGGATATCTTCCGGCAAACGCTGGTTAAGCGCGAAGCTGATCTTCTCCGGCGGGATTCGTGTCTCCGTATCAAAGACCGCCACATTTCCAAGCGCATGCACACCGGAATCCGTCCGGCTTGCGCCAATGATCTTGATATCTTCCTGCAACAGTTTCGACAGTTCGCGGTTTAAGACCTCCTCGATCGTAATTCCGTTATCCTGAATCTGCCAGCCGCAGTAATTGGTACCGTCATACGCGACGGTTAATTTGATTCGTTTCATGGAGCGAATCTCCTTTCTCAAAATTTAATAATTAAGATAATCGCCACAGCCGTCATCACCAGCACGCACACATACGCGACCACGTCGCGTCTCTCATACACGAGTGGATGCAGCTTCGTCCGTCCTTTGCCCCCTGCATAACAACGGCTGTCCATCGCATCCCCCAGATGCCCGGCACGCAAAATCGCATTCTGAAACAGCGGCAATATCACCGTCCGCAGCTTCTTTAAGCGTATGACCGGATTGCCCTTCTTAAAGTCCGCGCCACGCGCCATCTGCGCTTTCATGATCCGGTCTAACTCTCCAAATAATATCGGTACAAACCGGAGCGCGATCGTGATTCCCATCGCCACGCCGCCGCTTAGATGCATACACTTCTCCATGCCATCCGTGAGCCGCGTCGGTGTCGTTGTATACATCAGCAGACTCGACATCAGAATCAAAAGCAGCATCCGCCAGAATACGAATCCCGCTTTCATTAAACCTTCCTTCGTAATCGTAAGCACGCCAAGCTTTACCAGCGTCGTTCCATGCACGGTAAATGCATTTAAGGCACTACAGATCAGTATAAACAAAAATATCCCGCGTGTTCCGCGTATCATCTTGCGCATCGGCACCCGGCTGCACGCCCACACACCGGCAAATACTGCGGTGAGAAACACAAAAAGCGGAAGATTCCGATCCAGCAAAAGCAGGATAATATATACAATTATAAATCGAATTTTGACACGGGGATCCAGCCGGTGGATCATCGAATCCACGCTGTGATACTGTCCCCATGTGATGTCCTTCATCATGTTCCTACCTCTTTTTAGACATTACGAAATCATCTTCCAACCGCATCCGCGATTGCCTGCACGGTCTCCGCAGGCTGTGTATGCTTGCACGATACCGGAAGCCCCATGATACGCAGGCGGATTAATAGCTGCATGCAGACCGGAAGCTCACAGAGTACTTCGGAGAGTACTTCTCCGGCTGACTTCCGGGTGCTTTTGTCTCCTGTCTGTCCGTGAACCAACTGTCCTGCGTTTTTGTCCCCTGTCTGTCCGGCAGCCGGCCGTCCTACGTTTTTATCTAACGTCTGTCCGCCCGTCAGCCCCGAGGGATCATCCCGCATCACATGTTCCATCTCCCGCAGCCATAACCGGTAGAATATATCCGCAGGTGCACCCTGCTCCACGATTCTTCCATCTTTCAGATAGAGCACCTGCTCTGCGTCCTCCACAACTGCATCCGCATCGTGGCTGACCACAACTACTGTAATCCCTGCATCCCGGTGTAATGCACGCAGGATCTCCAGCATCTTTTTCTTTCCAACCGGATCAAGCCCTGCCAACGGTTCATCCAAAATCAGATAATCCGGCTGCATCGCGATTACGCCCGCTAATGCCACTCGCCGTTTCTGCCCACCCGACAGCTTATCCATCGGCAGATCATAGACATCCTGCGGCAGTCCGACAAAGCGAATCGCCTCATACGCCCGCTTCTCCGCTTCGACCTCGCTAATACCGACATTCCGCGGTCCAAACACTACATCTTCGTATACATTTTTTGCAAATAACTGCTGCTCCGGATACTGGAAGATAAACCCGATTTTCTTACGCAGAGCCACAATGTCCGCAGAAGCATCCGTCACTTCCACTCCATCCACATAGATACTTCCGTCTGTTGGAGAAATCAGTGCCGGAATCATCTGCAGAAGCGTTGATTTGCCAGCTCCGGATGGTCCGATGATTGCTGTATAGCTGCCTTTTGCGATCGAGCAGGAAACATCGGTCAGTATCGGCTTCTTCCCATATGACAAATTCACCTGTTGAAATACAATCGCCTGTGCCGATGCTTTCGCTTTCTTCCCAGACGGTGCAGGTTCCATCGTCTTCTCCTTCAGAAATGCATAGGGATGTTCCTTGTATATACGATCCGCAATTGCCTCAGTTGAGAACAAATCCTTCGTCCGCACGCACCCGCACTTTGCTAAAGCATGTGCCAGTTGCACGGTCATCGGCAATTCCAGGCCAAACGCCCGCAGCTTTTCCGGTTGTGTAAAAATCGCTTCCCGGCTGCCCTTCATGGCAAGCATGCCCTGATGCATCACATAGATCCAGTCCGCCAGCAAAAGCTCCTCCATCAGATGCGTGATCAGAATGATCGTGATTCCCTGCTTCTGCAGTTCCTTCATCAACTGCAGCACATCCCGTCTGGATTTCGGATCAAGCATGCTGGTCGCCTCATCGAGCACGATACAGCGCGGTTTCATCGCAAGTACCCCCGCAATCGCCACCTTCTGCTTTCCACCGCCGGACAATTCCTCAATCCGCATAGATGCCACAAGACCTACCTGTGCAAGTGCATCCTCCACCCGCTTCACCAGTTCCTTGTGTGGCACACCGATATTCTCCGCGCCAAAAGCAACATCCTCTTCCACGACACTTCCGATCAACTGATCATCGGGATTCTGAAACACCATGCCAACCATCTTCCGGATCGGGATGATATTTTCCTCCTGCATCGCATCAAGTCCGCCAATCAGAACCGTCCCTTCAATCGGCAGCAACAACCGATTTAATATCTTGGCAAATGTGCTCTTCCCGCTTCCGTTCACCCCCGCTACAACGATAAATTCCCCCTCATCCGCATCAAAATTAATCCCACGGATGGCATTTACCATCTCGGTCAGATTCCCTTCTTCATCCCGGTCAAAATATTCAAATGTAAGATCTCTGATTTTTATCATGGTGTCCTTTTCTATCGTCCAAATTTACAGAAGTAACCGCATTTTACTCTTTTTATTGTCCAATCTGTGATGCTTCACTTAAGAATTATTTATTACTATACCATTTTTCCGGTACTTCCCGCAATTTTTTCTCAAAAGAATTAGAATTTTTGTCTCCTCTATGCTATAATTTGTATGGTTTAACATTTATTTTTCACACATCGGGAGGGTACACATGGATTTTTCAAATTTTCCAAACATTAACGCACGGATTACTGCCTGGGGCGGTATCAAACAGACTGCATTTAACAAGAAAAAATACGCAGCCGCTGAAGCATCATGGAATCTGCTTTCGCCACAGGAGATTACAATGCTTGACCAGCAGATTCCATACGGCGTGGAAGCGTTCTCATTCGTTGCAACGCCGACCGCTATTCTCGTCTATGAGGCAAAGACGGTGCGCGTGATTCCGGTTCGCGATATCATGTGGATTTATGGAAATGTAGTTAAACAGACGATGAATTTTATTCCGACAAGCAAATTCCATACCTTATATCTGCTTGCGCGAGATGGCGGAACTTATTCACTCGGGCAGATCACAACCGGTGGTTTCTCCAAGAAAGCACCGCTGGACGAAGCGGTTGCCCAGCTGAAAAACCTGTTATTCCCATACAGAAAGGGTATCGTCTATGGCTACTCTGACGACATCAGCAACTATTTCCATGGAAACCTCGCCGCCGCTATCCAGATGGTTGACGCGAAATCTATGGAGCCGTAGACCCGCGCCAGGTATTCAATACGCCGGCCTGACCGGCAGTCAATGCAATCTCACATAACGGATAAAAAAAGGATTAGCTGTATCTATACAGTCAATCCTTTTTCCTTTTATATTCATAATATATTCTCACCAATTATTGCACCGTCTGCATCGGCAGGTTTAAGCAAACCGTTCTAATGAATCGTCTCGCTTCCAGCGAACTTGTTCGTATCTTCCAGATATGTATAACCCTCGCCTGCCCTATACTGGATCAGGCAGCCGGAATTATAATACTGTGCAAACAATACCTTACCTTCGCCACCGTACACAACGATCACACCCGGGCAGCCAAACTGTCCGTAGAAGCTGTCGCAGTTCATACCCTGCGGTTCGTATTCATCTCCGTGGAAATTGAAGAACTTATACTCACTGCCGTTCTTGGCATCCAACTCCTCCAAGACCTTCTCTGCGAAATAATACTCCAGTTCATTCGCTGCAGTAACACCATTCTTACTCTGATTCTGCGCCCGGCTGATCATGTAATTCGTCAGCACTCCACAAGGCACTGTTCTACCGGCAGAATCCGTATACGTCTTGTTCAGATTCATATCATGCTCTTCCGCATAACTCGAGGTCAATCCGGTCTCAACTGCCTGCACGATTGTCCGCAATTCTTCCGTTGCATTCGATGCACGTGCCTTCCGGATGTACCGAATCACCATCAGACCTACCGCTCCCGCCAGTATCGCCATAATCGCAATTGCAATAATCAGCTCTACTAGTGTAAAGCCTGCATTTCCTGAAATACCTCTTCTCTTCTTCATACCTCTACCCCGCATATGTCGAACTTTCCATAACTACAGTCATCATATCATCATATGCGCAGTAAGGCAAACGTATTTCCATAAAATGCACAACAAAAAATTACAATTCTGCACCGATTACGATTTCAATTTTTCTCTAGTCATAATTATTCTCCATGAAAAAATAAACGGGCTGCCTTTCGACAACCCGTCTGGTTTTATATAGATTAAACTAACTCAAGAATAACCTTCATAGCACCGTCACCACGACGCTCGCCAATCTTAACGATACGTGTGTAACCACCCTTACGGCTAGCATACTTTGCAGCATACTCGTCGAAGAGCTTAGATGTAAGGTCTACCTTCTTTGTAGCAGCTTTCTTTCCTGCTGCATCTGCAGGAACCTCAACTACCGGGTAGAGAACCTTAAGCATCTGACGTCTAGCGTGCAGTCTGGAAGGCTGATCCTTCTTAACTGTCTTCTCAACTTCGTCGTACTGTGTAACCTTCTTACCATCTACAACTTCCTTGATACGCTTGCCATCTTTGTCCTTCTTAGCAACCTTAGCTGTTACCTTGATCTCGTCGAAGTTATCCTTCTCCTTAACAGCCAGTGTGATAAGATGCTCAGCGATCTTACGAACTTCCTTCGCTCTAGCCTCTGTTGTCTCAATCTTTCCATGATAGAGAAGCTGTGTTACCTGATTACGAAGTAATGCGATTCTCTGATCAGACTTTTTACCAAGTTTTCTATACATTGCCATTTTAATTTTCCTCCTTACCCTTTCGGGTCTTCACTTTGCTTACTAATCCTTCGGCTTAAGTGGATATTATTCATCACCGGTACGAAGTGACAAACCAAGTTCTTTTAATTTCGCATAAACTTCATCGAGAGACTTACGACCAAGGTTACGAACCTTCATCATATCGTCCGGAGTCTTATTTGTCAATTCTTCGACTGTATTAATACCTGCTCGCTTCAAGCAGTTATAAGAACGAACGGAAAGCTCCAGTTCGTCGATACTCATCTCAAGTACCTTTTCCTTCTGATCGTCTTCCTTCTCTACCATAACGTCAACAGACTTGGCATTCTCTGAAAGATCGATGAAGAGATTCAAATGCTCACTAAGCACTTTTGCTGCAAGGCTGACTGCCTCATCCGGTGCCAATGTTCCATTTGTATATACATCAAGTGTGAGCTTATCATAATCTGTGACCTGTCCGACACGTGTGTTCTCAACAGTCAGATTTACGCGCTCAACAGGTGTATAGATGGAATCAACTGCGATTGCATCAATAGAGGAATCCAATCCCTTATTTTTATCAGAACCAACATAACCTCGACCATTTGTGATCAGAAGCTCCATCTCAAGCTTTGCTTCCGGACCACTCAGATTTGCGATTACAAGATCCTTATTCAAGATTTCAAGATCTCCATCTACCTGAATATCACCAGCTGTCACAACCTTATCACCTGAAGCATCAATATATGCAACCTTTGGCTCATTTGTAGTAGCATTGTTCTTAATACACAGATCCTTGATATTCATCACGATCTCTGTCACATCTTCCTTCACACCCGGAAGAGACGAAAACTCATGCAATACGCCCTTGATCTTGATCTGGCTGACCGCAGTTCCCGGAAGTGATGACAACATAATTCTACGAAGTGAATTACCAAGTGTAATGCCATAACCTCTTTCCAATGGTTCTACTACGAATTTTCCATATTTGTTGTCGTCTGAAATCTCTGCGATTTCAATTCTAGGTTTTTCAAATTCAAACACGACTGACCCTCCTTCTGGATAACTGGTGTTACTTAGCTACAAACCCGTTACTTACGCGAATTACTTAGAGTACAACTCGACGATAAGTGTATCATTTACAGGTACATCAATCTGCTCTCTTAAAGGAAGCTCTTTTACTGTTCCTGTCAATGTCTCAACGTCTGACTCCATCCAAGCTGGAGCTACAACGCCTGCGTTTGCCTCTACGATATTCTTAAATCCCTGAAGAGACTTGCTCTTCTCTTTGATTTCAATCTTGTCACCAGCACTGATTCTGTATGAAGGAATATTTACGCACTTGCCATTAACCAGTACATGCTTGTGATCAACGATCTGTCTAGCCTCACGTCTTGTTCTTGCGAATCCCATACGGAAAACAACATTGTCGAGTCTGGACTCGAGAAGGATCATAAGGTTTGGTCCTGTAAGACCTGGCATACGCTCTGCCTTTACATACAGGTTACGGAAAGGCTTCTCAAGCATACCGTAAATAAACTTTGCCTTCTGCTTCTCACGAAGCTGTAAACCATACTCGCTTACTTTTCTATTTGCTCTTGTGAGCTTTCTTTTTGACTTCTTATTTACACCGAGAACGACTGGATCCATATCTAAGGATCTACATCTCTTGAGAACGGGTGTTCTATCTACTGCCATTATCATGTACCTCCTTATTATTAGACTCTTCTTCTCTTTGGTGGACGACATCCGTTATGTGGAACCGGAGTTACGTCTCTGATACTTAATACTTCCAAACCGCAGGCTGCGAGTGCACGGATAGCTGCCTCTCTACCTGAACCTGGTCCCTTAACCATGACATCTACAGACTTCAATCCATAAGGAAGTGCTGCCTTTGTAGCTGTCTCTGCTGCCATCTGTGCAGCATAAGGTGTAGACTTTCTGGAACCTCTGAAACCAAGTCCACCTGCACTTGCCCAAGATAAAGCATTACCTTCGGCATCTGTCAATGTAACGATTGTATTGTTAAAAGATGACTGAATATGAGCCTGTCCACGATCAACATTCTTTCTAACACGCTTCTTAGCCACTTTCTTAGTAGTAACTTTCTTAGCCATTAACCTGAACCTCCATTACTTCTTCTTATTTGCTACTGTCTTCTTAGGACCCTTACGAGTTCTAGCATTTGTCTTTGTCTTCTGTCCACGAACAGGTAATCCTCTTCTGTGACGGATACCACGGTAGCAACCGATTTCCTGTAAACGCTTAATGTTCAGAGCTACTTCTCTACGCAGATCACCTTCTACAACCTGAGTTTCGTTGATTACTTCGCTGAGTCTCTTAACCTCATCGTCAGTCAGATCACGAACTCTTGTGTCCGGATTTACGTTTGCTTCTTTCAGAATTCTTGTAGCTGATGTTTTTCCTATACCATAGATATAGGTAAGTCCGATTTCGATTCGCTTTTCTCTTGGTAAATCAACACCTGAAATACGAGCCATTCTAATTATACCTCCGTAAAATAACTTAATGAAACAATTTTTGGCACCTACGTGCCCAGCCGCTTTTATCAACTCCAGCCAAGAGCTGATGTCCATTGTCGTCCACCCGGATACCGGCGTGGCGTCAATCGAAGTTGGTATGTAATGTGGAATACCATTACACGCACAAATACAAGGCATAGTTATAGATGGGCTATCATCCTACATACCTTGTTCCAACTGTCCTGTCAGATTGTAAGACCTAATGTCTAACAATGACCCATGTTCTGCCTGCTGTTAATGACGAAACAGCAAATATGACATGAATTAACCCTGACGCTGTTTGTGCTTTGGATTTTCGCAGATTATACGAATACTGCCTTTTCTTTTAATGACTTTGCACTTATCGCAAATTGGTTTAACTGATGCTCTAACCTTCATTAAAATACTCTCCTTTCCAAAAAGTCCGCTACGAAAACCTATAATACCATTTTCCATAGCGAAATGCAAGTGAAAATGTAAATTTATTTTGCTCTCCAGGTGATTCTTCCTTTTGTCAGATCATATGGAGATAAAACCACTGTTACTTTGTCGCCCGGAAGGATTTTGATGTAATTCATTCTGAGCTTTCCACTGATATGGGCAAGTACCTTCAGCCCATTCTCTAATTCTACCTGGAACATTGCATTTGGAAGTTTTTCCAATACGGTTCCTTCCATTTCGATTTCGTCTGCCTTTGGCATAACCATATCCTCCTTATTTTTTGTCATCTGATCTGGTCCGATGACTCCATGATTTATTGATTTCCATTACAATTCGATTCCTTCTGCCCTTGACAGGATTTCCGGTTCTCCCTCTGTGATGAGTACCGTATTTTCATAATGTGCGGACCTGGATCCATCCATCGTGACTACCGTCCAGTCGTCGTTCAGCCAGCCAACTTTATAGCTTCCGATATTGATCATCGGTTCGATGGCAATGACCATTCCCGGCTTCAGTTTTGGTCCACGGAAAACCTTTGGGTAATTTGGTACATTGGGTTCTTCATGGAGATGTGCTCCCACGCCGTGTCCGACAAGATCACGGACTGCCGAATACCCTCTTTTTGTAACATATTCAAATACAGCTTTTGATATATCATTGATATGATTCCCTGCTTTGCATTTTTGCAACGCCTGAAAGAAACTTTCCTTTGTGACCTGAATCAGCTGCTCGGATTTTGTATCAATTTTACCAACGCCATAGGTTCTTGCCGCATCCGAATGATACCCTTCGTATATAACGCCTGCATCCAGACTTACGATGTCTCCTTCCTTGAGAATCCGGTCCTTGGAAGGAATGCCATGCACAACTTCGTCGTTGACGGATACGCAGACGGAAGCTGGATACCCCTGATAATTCAAAAACGACGGTACGCATCCACAGCTCCGGATAAAATTCTCACCGCATTTGTCAATGTCATAGGTGGATATGCCCGGCTTTATAATTTTCTTCAACTCCTCATGCGTTTTGGCGAGAATTTCTCCCGCCTTACGCATAAGCTCTATCTCATGTTCTGTTTTGATTATGATTGCCATTTTGAACTCCGATACAGATATTATCCCAAAATCGCTACAATCGCATCAAATACATCTTTCATATCCTTTGTTCCGTCTACTTCGGCGATAACACCCTTCTTTGTATAGAAGTCAATGAGCGGCTGTGTCTGCTCATGGTAAACGTTCAAACGATTTAAAACTGTCTCCGGCTTATCATCGTCACGCAGAATCAGATCAGCACCACATGTGTCACATTTGCCTTCTACTTTTGGCGCATTGTATACAATATGATAAGTAGCGCCGCAGCCAACACAGGCACGTCTGCCGGACATTCTGTTTACAATATTTTCATCCGGTACTTCTACATTCACTGCATAATCGATCTTCTCACCATTTGCAGCAAGCGCAGCGTCAAGCGCCTCTGCCTGTGGAATCGTTCTTGGGAATCCATCCAGGATGTAACCGTTCTTGCAGTCATCTGCTTTGAAACGGTCCATAATCAGGTCTACAACCAGCTCATCCGGAACAAGCAATCCCTTATCCATGTATTCTTTTGCTTTTGCGCCAAGCTCTGTTCCGTTCTTGATGTTTGCACGGAAGATATCACCCGTAGAGATGTGCGGAATTCCGTATTTCTCAGCTAACATCTTTGCCTGTGTTCCCTTACCTGCACCAGGTGCGCCTAACATAATAATCTTCATATATTGCCCTCCATACGTTTTCTTTGTTTGTTTTTTGTTCACGCAGAACTCAAATATCCCTATAACCAGGAATAGGAATGTACCAAAAAGTACACTCCTGCTCCCTTTTATCGACATTAATCATTCAAGAATCCCGAATAATTACGCACAATCATCTTTGACTCAATCTGATCAAGTGTCTCAAGAACTACACCTACGATAATGATGAGTGATGTTCCGCCAAACGATACATCTGCGCCAAACATTCCGTTAAAGAAGATTGGGATGATTGCAACGATCAGCAGACCAACTGCACCAATAAATACGATGTAATTCAATATTTTATTTAAGTAATCCTGTGTCGGCTTACCCGGACGAATACCAGGGATAAATCCACCGCTCTTCTTTAAGTTGTTTGCAACTTCCATCGGATTAAATGTAACCGATGTATAGAAGTATGCAAAGAATACAACTAACAGGATATATATGATCAGACCTATGCTCGCCCATGGGTATGCAGGGTTAAACCAGTAATTCGAATTCATGCCTCTCAAAATCTTTGCCCACACGCCTGTAGTGTTAATATTGAACAGGTTTATAATTACCATTGGCACAGACAGAATGGAGGATGCAAAGATAACCGGGATAACGCTTGACGTATTTACCTTGAGTGGAATGTGGCTCTGCTGGCCGCCCATCATACGTCTTCCCTGCACCTTCTGTGCATGCTGGACAGGAATCTTTCTGACTCCGCCCTGGAGAAGAACAACAAGAATCGTTGTAATAAGAATGACTGCAAGGATAATTGCTCCTGCAATCACCATATCTACAATGTCCTGTCCCTTCATAAATTTTACATATAAGTCTGAAAAATCGCTCGGCATTCTGGATACGATATTGATCAGAAGGATAATGGAAATACCATTTCCTACGCCCTTTTCTGTCACACGTTCACCAAGCCACATAACAAATGCGCTGCCGGTTGTCAGTGTAACAATAACAAGGATGTATCCAAGCGGTCCGGTTACAGTCATATAATGGCCACGTCCAAACCCGATTACAAGTCCGAGACTTTCCACTACAGCAAGGAAGATTGTTACATATCTTGTGATTGCTGTGATTTTTTTTCTACCATCTTCCCCATCTTTCTGCATTTCTTCGAGTGCCGGAATCGCAATCGTAAGAAGCTGAATAATGATGGATGATGTGATATATGGTGTTACATTCAATGCAAAGATTGACATCTGTGTGAAGGATCCACCGGTGAACGAGCTTAAGAAGCTGTTTGCATCTCCAAGCGCGCTCTCCAGATATTCCTTAATTGCAACTGTATTTAATCCCGGTACCGGAATCAAAGAACCAAGTCTGACAACAATCAGTACAAAGAATGTAAAGAGTAATCCGAGACGGATTTCTTTGACTTTAAAAGCGTCACGTAAGGTTTTAAACATACTAGATCACCTCTGCTTTTCCACCAAGAGCTTCAATCTTCTCAGTAGCAGACTTACTAAATGCGTTTGCCTTTACAGTAAGCTTTTTCGTCAACTCTCCATTTCCTAAAATCTTAACACCATCTCTTGCATTCTTTACAACACCAGCCTCGATCAATGTAGCTACAGATACTTCTGCGCCATCCTCGAACTGCTCAAGTGCTGAAAGATTGATTGCAACGATTTCCTTATGATTTCTACTTGTGAAGCCTCTCTTTGGAAGTCTTCTGTAGAGTGGCATCTGTCCACCTTCAAAGCCTGGTCTTGGTGCTCCTGAACGAGCTTTCTGACCCTTGTGACCCTTACCGGCAGTCTTGCCATTTCCTGAACCATGTCCACGGCCTCTTCTGAAGCTATCGCTTGAAACAGCGCCCTCAGCTGGCTTTAAACTTGATAAATTCATGACTGTTCCTCCTTCTAACAAATTTACGCTTCTTCTACTTTTACTAAGTGACGAACCTGCTGTACCATTCCCATTGTAGCAGCATTGTTTGGAAGTTCTACAGTCTTATGCATCTTTGTAAGACCAAGTGCCTTAACAGTTGCTCTATGCTTAGGAATTGCACCGATTGGTGACTTTACTAATGTTACTTTTACCTTATCTGCCATCTTATTTTCCTCCTTAGTTAAGAATCTCGTCTAAAGACTTACCACGGAGTTTTGCAATCTCTTCAGGGGACTTAATTGCCTTAAGACCCTCGATTGTAGCAAGAACAACATTCTGCTTGTTGTTAGAGCCGAGAGACTTTGTACGGATGTTCTTGAATCCTGCAAGTTCCAATACCTTACGTGCAGGACCACCGGCGATGATACCAGTACCTTCCGGAGAAGACTTCAGCAATACGCTTGCACTGCCAAACTCTCCTGTATAGTCATATGGAATACTTCCGTTCTCGTTGATATCAACCTTAACAAGTTTCTTGATTGCATCCTCTTTTGCCTTGCGGATTGCCTCAGGGACCTCAGCTGCCTTTCCTAAGCCGGCACCTACGTGTCCGTTCTTATCTCCGACAACTACAAGAGCAGCAAATCTCATGTTACGTCCACCTTTTACAACCTTGGTGACACGCTTAATGTTTACTACGCTATCTTCCAATTCTAAATTAGAAGCATCGATAATTTCACGTTTCATGCGTTGTTCTCCTCCCTATTAGAATTCAAGACCAGCTTCTCTGGCAGCATCTGCCAAAGCCTGAATCTTACCCTGATATATAAAACCGCCTCTGTCGAATACAACTTCCTTGATGCCTGCGTCAAGTGCCTTCTGTGCAATTACCTTTCCAAGGTATGCTGCAGCTGCAACATCATTTGTCTTCTCAAGCTGATCCTTTACGTCTTTCTGTACTGTAGAAGCTGACACTAAAGTATTACCAACTGTATCGTCAATAATCTGAGCGTACATATGATTGTTACTTCTGAATACAGCAAGTCTTGGTCTTTCAGCAGTGCCGTTAAAACGGTTACGAACTCTTAAATGCTTCTTTACACGGATAGCACTTCTTGATTCCTTTTTAATCATATCTTTTCACTCCCTTATTATTTCTTACCAGTCTTACCAACTTTACGTCTGATTACTTCATCAACGTACTTGATACCCTTGCCCTTATATGGCTCTGGGGATCTCTTCTCGCGGATCTCGGCAGCGTACTGGCCAACCTTTTCCTTATCGATACCGCTAACAGTGATCTTGTTACCATCTACCGTTGTTGTGATACCTTCCGGATCAACCATTTCAACCGGATGTGAGTAACCAAGTGCAAGGTTCAGCTTGTTTCCCTGCTTTGCTGCTCTGTAACCAACACCGTTAACTTCCAAAACCTTTGAATATCCCTCTGTTACACCAATAACCATGTTGTGGATCAGAGTTCTTGTAAGACCATGAAGTGAACGCATCTTCTTCAAGTCGTTTGGTCTGTTTACGAGAATCTCTTCGCCTTCCTGCTTGATCTCCATCTCTGCTGGAAGTACTCTCTCAAGAGTTCCCTTTGGTCCCTTTACAGTCACCTTATTATTTTCTGCTATCTCAACAGTTACGCCTGCCGGAATAGCGATAGGCATTCTTCCGATTCGTGACATTTCGCCTTGTCCTCCTTAATTATTCTCTTGTGGAAAATCCCGACTACCAAATGAAAGCCAGTACTTCTCCACCAACATTTTCTTTTCTTGCTTCCTTGTCTGTTAATACACCCTTGTTTGTTGAGATGATTGCTGTACCGAGGCCACCGAGTACCTTTGGAAGCTCATCCTTTGATGCGTATACACGAAGACCCGGCTTAGAGATTCTCTTAAGTCCTGTCAGGATCTTCTCATTCTTGTTTGCACCGTATTTCAGTGTAATCTTGATTGTCTTGAAGTTTCCTTCCTCAACAACGTCAACTGCCTTAACATATCCTTCCTTGAGGAGAATGTCTGCAATCGCCAGCTTCATCTTAGAAGCAGGTATATCTACTGTATCATGTTTTGCAGTATTTGCATTACGGATTCTTGTAAGCATATCTGCAATTGGATCGCTCATTGACATAGCTTTGTTTCCTCCTTATTTATTCTTCACTCTTACCAGCTTGACTTCTTAACGCCTGGAATCTGTCCCTTGTATGCCAGTTCACGGAAACATACTCTGCAAATTCCATATTTTCTCAAAACTGAATGTGGACGACCACAAATCTTGCAACGAGTGTACTCTCTGGTAGAAAACTTCTGAGGACGCTGCTGCTTAACCTTCATAGATGTTTTAGCCATAGTTCATTTCCTCCTACTTCTTAAATGGCATACCGAACAAAGTCAATAACTCACGAGCTTCCTCGTCTGTCTCAGCTGTGGTAACGAAGATAATATCCATACCTCTTACCTTATCAACTTTATCGTACTCGATTTCAGGGAAAATAAGCTGCTCCTTGATACCTAATGCGTAGTTACCTCTACCATCAAAAGCATCCGGATTTACACCTCTAAAGTCACGTACTCGTGGAAGTGCAAGGTTTACAAGTCTGTCTGTAAACTCATACATTTTCTCGCCACGAAGTGTTACCTTACATCCGATAGGCATACCTTCTCTTAACTTGAAGTTCGCTACGGACTTCTTAGCACGTGTCACAACTGCCTTCTGACCTGTAATTGTCTCAAGATCCTTGATTGCAGTATCTAAAACCTTTGCGTTTTCCTTTGCTTCTCCAACGCCCATGTTGATAACGATCTTATCGAGCTTTGGAATCTGCATTACATTCTTATATCCAAACTTCTTAACCATAGCATCTTTAATTTCGTTGCTATATAAATCTTTCAGTCTGCTCAAAATCTTCTGCCTCCTTCCCTATATTAATCGATAACTTCTGTCTTGCCATCGATCTTGGCTACTCTGACTTTATCTTTCTTCTCTCCCTGGAAGCCAACGCGAACTGGCTTACCCTTGTAGAGATACATAACGTTTGAAAGGTCGATCGGAGCTTCCTTATCAATGATTCCGCCCTGCTGGTTCTGCATGCTTGGCTTGCTGTGCTTGTGAACGATGTTTACACCCTCAACAAGTACTTTGTTGTTCTTAGCATCTACAGATAAAACCTTACCTTCTTTGCCCTTATCCTTACCGGCAATGACCTGAACCATATCATCTTTTTTAATCTTCATAGTTGCCATCGTCGCTACCTCCTATAATACTTCTGGTGCAAGAGACACGATCTTCATGAACTTCTTGTCTCTCAATTCTCTAGCGACAGGTCCAAAAATACGTGTTCCTCTTGGATTTCCGTCATCCTTAATAATAACTGCTGCGTTTTCATCAAACTTGATGTAGGAACCGTCCTTACGACGTGCACCCTTCTTAGAACGTACAACTACGGCTTTCACAACATCACCTTTTTTTACAACTCCGCCTGGTGTTGCGTCTTTGACTGAGGCAACGATGACATCACCGATATTTGCATATCTTCTTGTAGAACCGCCTAACACGCGAATGCAGAGGATTTCCTTAGCACCTGTGTTATCAGCAACTCTAAGTCTTGTTTCCTGCTGTACCATTTTGTCTGCGCCTCCTTACTTAGCCTTCTCGATAATCTCGACAAGTCTCCATCTCTTATCCTTTGACAAAGGTCTTGTCTCCATAACTCTTACTCTATCGCCAACTTTACACTCATTGTTCTCATCATGAGCCTTGAGCTTATATGTTCTCTTTACAATCTTACCGTAAAGAGGATGCTTTACATTATCAACGATTGACACAACGATTGTCTTGTCCATCTTATCACTTGTAACTAAACCTACACGTGTTTTTCTCAGATTTCTGTCCACAATATGTTCCTCCTTTTACGATAATTATGCGTTCGCCTTCTGAGCGATCAATGTCTGAATCCGGGCAATGTTCTTACGAACAACCTTGATTCTGCTTGTGTTCTCAAGCTGGTTAGTGGCGTTCTGGAATCTCAAATTGAATAATTCCTTCTTAGCAGCTACTAACTCGCTCTGCAATTCTTCCAGAGACTTTGCGTTTAATTCGTTCTTATAATCCTTAAGCTTCACCGCCATTAACCTCCTTGTCTAAATCTGCTTTTGATACGATCTTACACTTCACTGGCAGCTTGTGTGTAGCGAGACGAAGTGCTTCTTTTGCAACATCTTCAGGCACACCGGCAATCTCAAACAGAACTCTGCCCGGTTTTACAACTGCTACCCAGTATTCAAGAGCGCCCTTACCGGAACCCATACGAGTTTCAGCAGGCTTTGCTGTAACCGGCTTGTCTGGGAAAATCTTGATCCAGACTTTACCATTACGCTTTACATATCTTGTCATAGCGATACGGGCAGCCTCAATCTGATTGGACTTTACCCATGCTGGCTCTAATGCTACGATACCATATTCGCCATTTGTAATCTTATTTCCACGAAGCGCTTTACCAGCCATAGAACCTCTGAACTGCTTACGACGCTTTACTCTCTTAGGCATTAACATTATTTATCGCTCCCTTCCTTGTTTCCTTTAGTAGGAAGTACTTCACCGTGGTAAACCCATACCTTAACACCAACTTTACCGTAAGTTGTGTTTGCCTCTGCAAAACCATAGTCGATGTTTGCACGGAGTGTCTGAAGAGGAATCTTACCCTCTGTATAGAACTCTGTTCTTGCCATATCAGCACCGCCAAGACGTCCGGAGCAGCAAGCCTTGATACCGTCGGCACCCATCTTCATTGTTCTGCTCATGCAGGACTTCATAGCACGTCTGAATGAGATACGGTTCTCAAGCTGCTGTGCAATATTCTCTGCTACTAACTGTGCATCGAGATCTGGCTTCTTAATCTCCTTGATGTCGATAAAGAGCTTCTTAGAAGTAAACTTCTGAAGTTTTGCCTTGATCTCGTTGATTCCAGCGCCACCCTTACCAATTACGACACCAGGCTTTGCTGTATATAAGTTTACTCTTACCTTATCTGCTGTTCTCTCGATTTCAATCTTTGAGATATTTGCAGAATAGAGTTCTTTCTTCAAAAACTCACGAATCTTGTAATCCTCAACAAGGTTATCTGAGAATTCACCGTTCTTGGTATCTGCATACCACTTTGAATCCCAATCCTTGATGACACCGACTCTTAAACCATGTGGATTAACTTTCTGTCCCATTGCTTACCTCCTATCTCGCATCCAGCACAACAGTGATGTGGCTTGTTCTCTTCTCGATTCTGTAAGCTCTACCCTGTGCTCTCGGCTGAATTCTCTTCATTGTTGGTCCTTTGTTTGCATAACACTCAGCGATGTAAAGGTCTTCTACCTTCATTCCGTTGTTGTTCTCTGCATTTGCAATAGCGGACTTCAATAACTTCTCAATTACCTTTGATGCATAACGATTGTTGTAAGCAAGAATACCAAGTGCTGAAGTTACATCCTTGCCTCTGATCGCATCTAATACGAAACATGCCTTGGTTACTGAAATTCTTGCGTATGAAACAGTAGCCTTTGGTCTTGTATCTTTATTCTCATTTCTGAGTCTCTTAACCTGGGATCTATGTCCTTTTGCCATGAATGTGTCCTCCTTTCGACTTATCTCTTCTTTGCTTTCTTTTCATCTTTGCCATGTCCTCTGTATGTTCTTGTTGCAACGAACTCACCGAGTTTATGACCAACCATATCCTCTGTTACATATACAGGCACATGCTTTCTTCCATCATATACAGCGATTGTATGGCCAACGAATGATGGGAAGATTGTTGAACGACGTGACCATGTCTTAATGACGTCCTTCTTGTTGTCAGCGTTCATAGCATCTATCTTCTTTAATAAATAACCATCTGCAAATGGTCCTTTCTTCAATGAACGAGCCATAACTTACCTCCTTACTTAACGTTCTTACCGTCTCTTGTTCTTACAATGTACTTGTTAGACTGCTTGTTCTTCTTTCTGGTCTTAAGTCCCAGTGCCGGCTTACCCCAAGGAGTAGATGGGCCAGAACGACCGATCGGTGCTCTACCTTCACCACCACCATGTGGGTGATCGTTCGGGTTCATAACAGAACCACGTACTGTAGGGCGGATACCCATGTGACGCTTACGTCCTGCTTTACCGATATTAACAAGTCCGTGCTCGATGTTACCAACCTGACCGATTGTTGCACGGCATACGATAGGAACGAGTCTCATTTCTCCGGATGGAAGTCTGAGTGTTGCATACTTGCCTTCCTTCGCCATGAGCTGTGCGGAGTTACCTGCGGAACGTACAAGCTGTGCGCCCTTTCCAGGATAAAGCTCAATATTGTGAATCTCAGTACCAACTGGGATGTTCTCAAGTGGTAAGCAGTTACCAACCTTGATTTCAGCATTTGCACCGTTCATCAGCTCGTCGCCGACTTTCAGTCCAACTGGAGCAATGATGTATGCCTTCTCACCGTCTGCATAGTGAAGCAATGCGATGTTTGCTGTTCTGTTTGGATCGTACTCGATAGCTGCAACCTTTGCAGGGATATCGTCCTTCGTTCTCTTGAAGTCGATGACTCTGTACTTCTGTCTATTTCCACCACCGATATGTCTTACTGTAATCTTACCCTGACTGTTACGTCCTGCTGTCTTATTCTTCTTTGCAAGAAGAGACTTTTCAGGAACACTCTTTGTAATTTCAACGAAATCAAGACCTGTCATGTTTCGTCTGGAAGGTGTATATGGGTTATATGACTTAATTCCCATTGTTGTTCTCCTTTCGAATCTCAATTTATTATCGTGCTTTTATTGCACATAGTGTTAAATCTTAAAGACCTTCGAATAACTCGATATCTGCACTCTCAGCTGTCAGCTGAACGATTGCTTTCTTAGTCTTTGCTGTCTTGCCATATGTCATTCCACGTCTCTTTGTCTTACCATCCTGATTCAGTGTGTTGACCTTGGCAACCTTTGCTCCCTCGAACATCTTCTCTACAGCTTCCTTAACCTGAGCCTTTGTAGCTTCCGGATGTACAAGGAAAGTGTACTTCTTCTCTGCCATAGCGTTCATACTCTTCTCTGTAAGAACCGGCTTAAGGATAACGTCATAATACTTAATATCTGCCATTATGCATACACCTCCTCGATTGCTGCAACTGCATCCTTTGTAAGTACAAGTGAATCATACTTGAGGATGTCGTATACGTTGATTGCGTTTGTCATTGTTGTCTTAACTGTAGGGATGTTTCTGGCTGAAAGAACAACCTTCTCATCCTTATCCTTTGTTACAACCAAAGCCTTAGGAGCTTTTAAGTTGTCAAGGATCTGAGCAAACTTGGATGTCTTAATCTCATCAAGTTTGAACTCATCTACTACGATAAGCTTAGAATCCTGAACTTTTGATGTGAGTGCAGACTTCATAGCGATCTGCTTTTCTCTCTTGTTCATCTTCATAGAGTAATCTCTTGGCTTTGGTGCGAATACAACACCACCGCCTGTCCACTGTGGAGATCTTGTAGAACCCTGTCTTGCATGACCAGTTCCTTTCTGTCTCCAAGGCTTTCTTCCGCCACCAGATACTTCAGAACGTGTCTTTGCGCTCTGTGTGCCCTGACGACTGTTTGCTAACTGGCTTACAACTGCCAGATGTACTAAATGCTCATTTATCTCAACACCGAATACGTTGTCGTTAAGCTCAAGCTTATCTACTTCTTTACCTTCGATGTTATAAACTGCTACTGTTGCCATCTAATGATCCTCCTTCCTGAAAGCCCGGCTTATTTGCCAGTCTTTACTGTTTCCTTAATCATTACTAATGATTTCTTTGGTCCAGGTACGGCACCCTTTACCAAGATTACGTTGTTTTCTACATCTATCTTAACAATCTCAAGGTTCTGTACTGTAACTCTTACATTACCCATATGTCCAGGCATCTTCTTTCCTTTGAATACTCTACCTGGTGTAGTTGCAGAACCATTGGAACCTGCATGACGATGATACTTGGAACCATGAGCGGATGGGCCGGACTTCATACCAAATCTCTTGATACCGCCTGCGTATCCCTTACCCTTTGACTTTGCAGTAACATCAATCTTGTCACCCTCTGCAAAGATATCAGCCTTAATCTCATCACCTGCGTTGAAATCAGCTGCATTCTCAAGTCTGAACTCGCGAACGAACTTCTTAGGTGTTGTGCCGGCCTTCTTGAAGTGGCCAACCTCAGCCTTACCAGCGCCATGTGGGTTTCTGATTACTTTCTTTCCAGAAACATCCTTTGTTGTTACTTTTTCTTTCTTTTCGCCGAAACCAACCTGTACTGCATCGTAACCGTCGTTATCAACTGTTTTTACCTGAGTTACAACACATGGTCCAGCCTGTAATACTGTTACTGGTGTTAACACACCGTCTTCGTTGAAGATTTGAGTCATTCCGACTTTTGTTGCTAAAATAGCCTTCTTCATGAAATTTTTCCTCCTAATTTTAATTCACAGCGGATTGCCGGAGCAATCATTCTAAATTCGCTTTCGCGTAATTAGGTACTGCAATAAACATTTTGAATTGATGAATTACTTCATCTTTACATTAACATATACACCAGCTGAAACATCAAGCTTCTGAAGAGCATCGATTGTCTTCTGTGATGGTGTAAGTACATCAATGAGTCTCTTGTGAGTTCTCTGCTCGAACTGTTCTCTGGAATCCTTATACTTATGAACAGCTCTGAGGATTGTGATCTTCTCAACCTTTGTCGGCATTGGAACAGGACCTGAAACCTTTGCTCCTGTACTCTTGATCGTCTCGATGATCTGCTTTGCAGCCTGATCGATTAACTTGTGATCGTACGCCTTCAATGTGATTCTCATTACTTGACTTGCCATAAAAAAAGCCGCCTCCTTTTCGCACTTTTTGTAGTACGACAAGTGGTGACTGTACAACTTTCCCGTGTGTTTCCTACCAAAACCCGCAACCCGCGTTGTTCGCAGATATGTTTCATATCCTTGAACCGCTTTTCTACAGATCGTATATCCTCACACGTCATCTCTGGCATCTGCCAGATGGTTATTGAGTACAGTGACTTGTCGCCAGTTATCGTTAATTGACATTCGCTCCACGAAAAACCTATGTCATATATGCATAGCAACCTTCGCTTCTACGCTATCAATGTCACAGCAAGGGTTATTATACTCAATACCATCTGTAAATGCAAGAGTTTTTTTTATTTTTTTGTATTTTTTTTGATACGCAGGTATTGTCTTCCAGATTCCGTATCTTTTTGATATTTTTCTGTATTTCTTCTAATAATGTCTGTTATGAATACGGATTGTTGTCTGTATTCTGTCCCGGTGTATATGGCACACTCGGTGCACCATCCGGTGTCTGGTTGTACGTCTGTCCCGTGACAGGATTTACTACGCCTGCATCATACGGCTGTCCGGTTACTGGATTTACATAAGGATTGCCCGGCTGTCCCATTGCCGGTGTTGCATTTGTATAAGCAAGATTCTTCTCATTTTTAATCTGCTTGTTAATCTTTGCAAATGCTACAATACAGAGCACACCGACTGCCAGTGCGCCAATCACCAGAAGCCAGCCGAATAATCTTGTCTGGGTTGCATCAAGTGCGACTGTATAATAATCGCAATAATCTGTGATACCGGAATCACTCAGAGCGTCTCTGTAGTATCCTGCAATTTTCGGATCCAGTGTACGGATCTGTCCTTCAATCGCAATTGCATCGCTGAAGTTTGCATTATCATCATTTGCAAGTTCATCGAGTTTTTCGATTGTCTTCTTGTTCTTGACTGTAAGCACAATCACCTTTGCCTCGGCAATATCCGTCATGTTATCATCGCCAAGGACAATCGCATAATGCTGTTCTTTCCCTACCGGAATGATTCCGTTGATCTTATGCTGTGTCTCTGCAAAGTTTCCAAGCACAAGATAGCTGTCTGTTCTTACGTGATCATCCTTCTGCGGGCAGACATTTGCCGCGATCTCATTCAGATCCTTTGCTTTTCCGCCGAGCAGATAATCCATGTCGCCGATGAAAAGTATACCTGCAAAAAGCACAAATATAATTCCAATCACCAGGCTTAAGACTGCCCCGCCTTTTTTGTTCTCTTTCTTTGGTTGCATAATTTCCCTCCTCTTTGTGTTTTGCCGCTCGGCGGCATTTCGTCGGAGCCATTTGTATTAATGAAACTTCGTTTCATCGGACTCCTCCTCTCTCTTCTACTTTAGTAGATTATATATAGAAGGAACGATGTGCATCTCCTCGCACATACGCTCAACTTCCTGTAAGCTGCGTTCCCGTTTTTCTTTCGGGATTGCAGATTTTACAGCGCGGATCAGCAGATTCTTCGGTGAGTGTGCAAAATCGACAAACTCCAGAATCTGTGTCTTGTACCCACGGTACGTCAACATATTGGCACGTATCGCATCTGTCGCAAGTGCCGCCATGCGTTCTTTGATGATACCATATTCCATCATCGGCGCGAACAATTCGCTCTTGATCTGACCATTTACCTCATGCTGACAGCACGGCACAGACAGGATGTATCTGGCGTTCCACTGTACAGCATTAAAAAGCGCATAGTCGGTCGCCGTATCGCACGCATGCAAGGTTACAACCATATCGACCGGCATCTTCGTCTTGTAGCCGTTGATGTCGCCTAGTTCAAAATGCAGATGATCATAGCCGTACTTCTCCGCCGCCTCGTTACAGTGTTTTATCACATCTGCTTTCAGATCCAGTCCGATAATCTCTGCCTTTTTCTTACGGATTTCTACTATATAATAATAGAGGACAAACGTCAGGTACGATTTGCCGCATCCAAAGTCAAGGATATGGATCTCGTCCTTCGTCTCATTCTTCAACACATCATCGACAAGCTCCACGAACCGATTGATCTGTTTGTACTTGTCATACATGGAACGGACAACCTTTCCATCTTTCGTGAATATCCCCATATCCACAAGTGGAGGAACTGTCATACCCTCCTGCAGAATATAATTTTTCTTGCGGTTGTGTTCGCCCCGGCGGCTATTCATCTTATCCGCCAGGTCTGCCACATCACTGCCACTTGTCTTTGCAAGCTTCGACGCACCGGACTGCTTCGCCGGAAGTCTGGTTGCGTTCGTCAGCAGTTTCCCCTTCTTTGTCATCTTGAAGCTATATTCTTTTTCTTCTGTGAATATATTCATCTGGCACAGATGCTCCGGAAAATGTACGAACAACTTGTCTGCAAGTTCATCTAAGCTGACATTCTCCTGAAAAACCTGTTTTTCTGTGTACGCCGCAATCTGGCACAGCTCTTTTCCGCGTACCGTCGTCCACGTGACTTCCACTTTCCGATATTGATATATCTTATCCATCCGGTTGCTCACGATGACCCGCGTCATCTGTGGGAGCAGCCGTTCGAGTTGTTCTTTTACTTTCTCCATAATGAAGCCTCTTTTTCCATATATGGTTATATTATATCCAACCCTCCTACATGTTTCAACTGAATTTTTGTGCTGGTTGGGGAATTTTTCCGGTTTTCCCAGCTTTTCTCCCCAACCAGCTTGCTTCCCTATTGCTTTCCACTTGGAGTAATCTTCCGGTTTTTCGACATTTTACTCCTACACGCTTATTTCCCATTGCTTTCCACTTGGAGTAATCTTCCGGTTTTTTGGCACTTTGCTCCTACACGCTTGATTCTTATTACTTTACACTTGGAGTAATCTTCCGGTTTTTTGACATTTTACTCCTGCCCGCTTGATTCCTATTACTTTACACTTGGAGTAATCTTCCGGTTTTTTGGCACTTTGCTCCTACACGCTTGATTCCTATTACTTTACACTTGGAGCAATCTTCCGTTTTTTCGCCACTTTGCTCCTACACGCTTATTTCCCATTGCTTTACACTTGGAGTAATCTTCCGTTTTTTTGGCACTTTGCTCCTACACGTTTGATTCTTATTACTTTACACTTGGAGTAATCTTCCGTTTTTTTGGCACTTTGCTCCTACACGCTTGATTCCTATTACTTTACACTTGGAGCAATCTTCCGGTTTTTCGACACTTTGCTCCTACACGCTTGATTCCTATTACTTTACACTTGGAGCAATCTTCCGGTTTTTCGACATTTTACTCCTACACGCTTGATTCTTATTACTTTACACTTGGAGTAATCTTCCGGTTTTTTGACATTTTACTCCTGCCCGCTT